>NZ_JBYUNQ010000001.1:0-1109201 GCF_058133665.1 Devosia sp. Z11_6 | reverse complement strand
CACGGGTCTAGCCACGGACGGTCCTCACCGAAGAGTCTCCGATAGAGCATGGGGCGAAGCTTGCTTCACCTTCTACCCTTTTGCCGGACGACCGGCACCGAGGCGAACTTCGCCCCATGTCGCAGCACCGCTGCGGCGCCGCCTGCTCCATACCCGCACGGCCCAAGGCCGGTGCGGCTTCAGCTGCAGCTTGCCGGCTTATGCGATGTCCACGATCTCGAGTTCTTGCGCGCCCAGGTTAGCCGCATCGCCTACGGCCTTGCCCATCAGCGCCGCGGCGATCGGCGAAGCGTAGGAGATGGAGCCGGCCCTCGGGTCGGCCTCGTCTTCCCCCACGATGCGATAAGTCTGCACCCGCCCGTCATCGCGCCGAAAGGTCACTGTGCTGCCAAATAGCACCCTGTCGGTGCCCGCCGGCTCGGGCATCACCTGCGCAGTGCGCACCCGTTCGGTGAAATAGCGCAGGTCGCGCAAGGGGCCCGCCCCTTCGCGCCGCTTTTCATCGGTGTCCTCGATCGCCATGGCAGCTTCATAGGCGGCGCGCGCCGCCTCCAGTTGCGCCTGCAGCGCCGTCAATCCCGCTTCGGTCACCAGATTGGGTGCCGCCGGGATCGGGCGATCCGGCAGCATGGTTTCCGCCGCCGTTTGCGCACTGTCTTCCTTGGTAAAGGCTACGCTCACTCGCATTCCTCCCTGCGGCGTTGGCTCGCTGCATCCCTAAGGCCATAACGCCAATCGCCGGCGCTTGGCAATCAACCCGCCGGGGTCCGGCCGCTGTCACCGCGGCTAACAGCATATTGGCAACAATTGTTGCGCAGAAGAAATCCACGTGGCACCCAAACCGTGACACACTGCGCCCTCGCGGCCAAACCTGCCTCCACCTGGCTGCGCGAGCTGCCCGGTTGCCGGGCCCTCGGCAAGGCGGTTCGGAGCGTCTCGGCGAGATGGACACATGCATACAATGCTCGATCTGAACGATCTCTACTTCTTCCACTCCGTTGCCACCCATGGCGGCTTCACCGCTGCCGGCCGAGCTACGGGCACGCCCAAGGCAACGTTGAGCAAGCGCGTAGCCCAGCTCGAAGCCCAGCTCGGCGTACGCCTGCTGGAGCGCACCACGCGCCACTTACGGCTCACCGAAGTCGGCCGCGCCGTCTTTGAGCAGGCGGAAACCATGTTGGCCGGTGCCGAAGGCGCCCAGGCCGTCGCCGCGCAAGCTCAGACCGAGCCCAACGGCATCGTCCGTCTCAGCTGTCCCCAGGCCCTGCTCGATGAACTGATCAACGATCTCCTCCCCGAATTCCTCGCCCGCTATTCGCGGGTTCGCGTGCAGGTCAAGGTCATCGACCGGGCTGCCGATCTGGTCGAGGACGGCGTCGATGTCGCCATTCGGGCCCGTTCGAGCCTGGATTCTGACCCGAACTTGATCGTGCGCCGTCTTGGGCAGGCCCGGGGCGTCCTTGTCGCCAGCCCCGCCTTGGTAGAAGCGGTGCGTCACCCCATCACTATCGATACCCTGTCGCAGCTGCCCACCTTATCCTCTCTCAACGTCCACGAGGAGGTAGACTGGCTTTTAACCGGGCCCGATGGCGAAACCCGCCAGATCCGCAGTCGACCGCGCTTGATGTGCAGCAGCTTTGTTGTTCTGCGCACCAGCGCCATTGCCGGCCTAGGCGTCACTGTCTTGCCTGAATATGCCGCGGCCCCCGCCTTTGCCCGCGGCGAATTGGTGCATTTGCTTCCCGGCTGGTACACGCCGGATGGCATCGTTCATGCCGTTTTTTCGTCACGCAAAGGTCTTGTTCCGGCTGTAAGGGTCTTGCTGGATTACCTCGCCGGCGCAGTACCCGAGCGGCTCGCCACCTGCGAGCGATTGGCCGATCAGGCGAACGCGGCAGCGTGACTGGAGCTCCTGGCTCCCACCAGCTGATTGTCTCTGTAGAGAAACAAAGCTTCTACATTCCACGTCTTATTCGGGGACCATGGTCGACCTAGCTATCAGTCACACGGAAATTCAAACGAAAGGATTCTTCCATGTCACTGAAAATCAGCCTCGTCGCCCTCGCTCTCCTCGCTACAGCACCCGTCACAATGGCCGCTGAAAGCCTGGTTGAGACCCGCGAAATCAACGGCCGCACCATCAACGAGATCACCTCGGTTCTGGCGCACCGCGACATCGACGCCACCAGCGTCGAGCAGTGGGGCGACGCCATCCGCGTGCAGGCCGTCAACCCTGATGGCAGCCACTATGTCGTGCTCGTTGATCGCTATACGCTTAGCCCACTCGGCAGCACCAACGCTGTTGGCACCAATCTCGATGTAGGCGCCAGCGCACCAGCGGCCCGCACCTCTTCGACTTTCGCTCCCGCATCGCTGTCGCTCAACACCGACGACTAAGTGGCGACTGACTAACGCTTCGACCCGGGGCGACCAAGCCCTGGGCCCTAACTGCGTTCAACTATCCCGACCTTGCGCTCCGACCGATTTTCGGCCAGAGCGCTGACCCTCTTCCCCCTCAGCCCATCGTCGGCCGCTGGAATCCAGCGCCATCCTTGCGGCTCCTCCGCCGCGTTGGCGGCCACCGCAGCGTCCTCGCCGAAATCGTGGAACGCGAGTGCTCCGCCCTCTGACCGGCCCCGTCTCTAATCGACCTCCACCCAGCGCTGCTCGCGATGCGACTGACCCATCGCATGCACCGCCCGTTCGATCTGCAGCCCACTCTCGAAATCGATCACCCGCGCCGGCTCGCCGGCAATCGCCCGCAGCAATTCGTGGCATTCGATGATCTTGAGATCGTTGAACCCCAATGTATGCCCCGCCGCCGGCACGAAGCGGTCATAAGGCGGATGCCGCGGACCTGACAGGATGGTGCGGAACCCCTGCTCGCTTGGCTTGTCGCTCGTCACATAAAGCTGCAACTCGTTGAGCCGCTCCTGGTCATAGGCAATGCTGCCCTTGCTGCCAAAGATCTGCAGCGCGATCCGCCCCTTGCGCCCCCACGCCGTGCGGCTCAGCGCCATGAGGCCGCTGATCTCGGGCCCGAGTTCAAACAGGATACTGCTGACATCCCAGTTCTCGACACTGCGCCGCCCGCCCTCGCGGCTGGGCCGATCAGGATAGGGCTTGCTGAGATTGGCAAACACCCGGCTGGGCAGGCCGAACAGCACCTGCAAGAGGCTGAGCGGATGCACCCCGAAGTCGTCGATCGCGCCATAGCCCGCCGCCAGCTCGTTCTTCCAGTAGAACGGTGCCTCGGGATCAGCCATGAAATCCTCGTCCATCTCCAGCCTGACATGATTGACCGTGCCAATCGTGCCCTCGGCGAGGATGGCGCCGATCTGCCGGATCATCGGATTTTGGATATAGTTGTAGCCCAGCACCGCTGTTTTGCCCGAGGCTCGCGCCGCCGAGGTCATCCGCTCGGCATCCGCCAGCGTCACCGCCATCGGCTTCTCGCACCACACATGCTTGCCCGCTTCGAGCGCCGCCACCGCCATCTCCGCGTGAAACGCATTGGGCGTGGTGATCGACACCACCTCGACATCGGGGTCGGTCACGAGTACGCGCCAATCCCCGGTTGAGCGCTCGAACCCGAACTCCTCGGCCCGGCGCGCCGCCAATCCCGCATCCACCTCTGCCAGATGCACCAGGCGCGGCCGCGGCCCGTCGCCGAACACCGCCTTGACGCCGGTCCATGCCAGCGCATGGCATTTGCCCATATAGCCGGTGCCGATCAGGCCCACACCCATCGAATTATCCATCACGTCCTCCCTCGTGCTAAAATGAATAATCGAGCTTGGGGTGATCGGGAATAGGGCTCGCGCCTTGCGCCGTCCGGGGCTTTGAGGATTATGGGAGGGGAACCGGGATTTCGCCGATGACTGACGCCGCTGCCAAGCCCCTCACCCCTGCCGACTACGATGCCCTGCGCGCCACCATTCTCGAGCGCAAGAACGAGCTGCCCAAGCGGCTGACCCAGGTGGCCGCCTATGCCCTCGACAATCCCGACGAGATCGCCTTCGGTACCGCCGCCAGCATCGCCCTCTCGGCCGATGTCCAACCCTCGACCTTGGTGCGCTTCGCCCAGCATTTCGGCTTTGACGGCTTTTCCGGCCTGCAACAGCTCTTTCGCGCCCGCCTGCGCGAACGCACCTCATCCTATGAGGAGCGCCTGCGCACCCTCGAGCAGGACGGGACGGCGCGGGCGGAGAGCACCAATATCTTCAACGGCTTTTTGGCGGCGGCACACCGCTCCATTGATGCCATCGGCGCCGCTGTCGATCCGGACAGCTTTGAGCGCGCCGTAACGCTGCTGGCCAGGGCCGACACCATCTACCTCATCGCCAAGCGCCGCTCCTACCCAATCAGCAGCTACATGGCCTATGCCTTCGGCAAACTGCGCGTGCGCTGCCAACTCGTGGGCACCGCCAATGGCATGGATGATGACCTGCTCGCCATGGCCACCCCCCGCGACGCCGCTTTTGCGGTGAGTTTTTCGCCCTACGCGCCCGAAAGCGCCGCCCAGGCCCGCACCCTCGCGGCGCGAGATATCCCCGTCGTTTCCCTCACCGACTCTGCCTTTTCGCCCCTCGCAGAATGCTCGCGCGAATGGTTTGAGGTGGTGGAAGCCGACCATGCGGGGTTCCGCTCCCTTTCCGCGAGCATGGCCTTCGCCATGGCCCTGACCGTCAGCATCGCCGAACAGCGCCGCCGCGCCTGACGACCGCGATTTTGGGCATCCGCATGGAGGCTCCAGCCCTCTCAATTGGAACGGCAGTTCCATGTTGACGCAGCGCAGAACCCATGTTTCAAAAGGTCAGGCAGCACGCTGCATGACTGCAAATCGGCAAAGCCGAATGGGAGGATCGCTGTGAGGAGTTCAAACCCCAGCACCGGGGATAAACCCCTCGACGTCATCACCATCGGACGCGCCTCGGTTGACCTCTATGGCCAGCAGATCGGCACCCGCCTCGAAGACATTGGCAGCTTCGCTAAATCCGTCGGCGGCTGCCCCGCCAATATCGCCGTCGGCACCGCGCGGCTGGGGCTTAAATCGGCGCTGATCACCCGCGTCGGCAACGAGCAGATGGGGCGCTTCATCCGCGAACAGCTCGAACGCGAAGGCGTGCAGACCGCCAGCGTTCATACCGATCCCGAGCGCCTTACCGCCCTGGTGCTGCTGTCGGTGGAAGCCGAGGGCGTCTCCCCCATGATCTTTTATCGTACCGATTGCGCCGACATGGCGCTGTCCGAGGACGATATTGACGAAAGCTTCATCGCTTCGGCTGGCGCCGTGATCGTCACGGGCACCCATTTCTCCCGTCCTCACAGCGAGGCGGCGCAGAAAAAGGCCATCCGCCTCGCCAAGGCCCATGGCGCCCGGGTCGGCTTCGACATCGACTATCGCCCCAATCTCTGGGGCCTCGCCGGGCATGAAGCGGGCTTCTCGCGCTATGTCGCCTCGGATGTTGTCAGCGAAAAATACAAGAGCGTCTTGCCCGATTGCGACCTGATCGTGGGCACCGAGGAAGAAGTGCTGATCGCCTCGGGCGAAGCTGATCTACCCTCAGCCCTGCGCACCATCCGGGCTCTCTCCTCCGCCACCATCGTGCTCAAGCGCGGCCCCATGGGCTGCATCGTTTATGACGGCCCCATTCCCGATAACCTCGAAGACGGCATTGTCGGCAAGGGCTTTCCCATCGAAGTCTATAATGTGCTCGGCGCCGGCGATGCCTTCATGAGCGGCTGGCTCCGCGGCTGGCTGCGCGGCGAGGATCATACCACCAGCGCCACCTGGGCCAATGCCTGTGGCGCCTTCGCCGTATCGCGCCTCCTCTGCTCGCCCGAATATCCGAGCTGGACCGAGCTCAACCACTTCCTCGCCAAGGGCAGTAGCGAACGCGCCCTGCGCAAGGATGCCGAGCTCAACCACATCCACTGGGCCACCACCCGGCGCCGCCAGATCCCCAGCCTCATGGCGCTGGCCATCGATCACCGCAGCCAGCTCGAGGATCTTGCCGGCGGCGACCCGCAAAAGCTGGCCCGCATCCCCGCCTTCAAGGCGCTGGCCGTCAAGGCCGCTGCCGCAATCGCTGGGGGCCGCCCGGGCTTTGGCATGCTGCTCGACGACAAATATGGCCGCGATGCCCTGTTCGCCGCAACCGCCCTGCCCGACTTCTGGATTGGCCGCCCCGTCGAGCTGCCCGGCTCCCGGCCCCTGCGCTTCGAGTTCAGCCAGGACCTTGGCTCGCGCCTCGTGGATTGGCCAGTCGACCACTGCCTCAAGGTGCTCTGCTTTTTCCACCCCGACGACGCCGCCGATCTCAAGCGTGACCAGATCGACAAGCTGCGCACCGCCTACGAGGCCGCCCGCAAGGTCGGACGCGACATTCTGGTTGAGATCATTGCCGGCAAGCAAGGCCCCATCGCCGACGACACGATCAGCCGCGCCATGACCGAGATCTATGCCGCCGGCATCAAGCCTGATTGGTGGAAGCTCGAAACCCAGAAGAGCACCGCGGCCTGGTCTGCCATCGACACCGTGATCGAAAGCAACGACCCTTATTGCCGAGGCGTGGTGCTGCTGGGCCTTGAAGCGCCGCACGATGTGCTGGAAGCTGGCTTCTCGACGGCTCGCAATTCGCGCTGGGTGAAAGGCTTTGCGGTGGGCCGCACCATCTTCGCCGACGCCGCCAGACAATGGCTCGCCGGCACCATGAGCGACGAGGAGGCAGTCGCCGACATGGCCCAGCGCTTCGGCGCGCTGGTGGAAGTATGGGAGCGGCTGGGCGAAAGCCGGCGGCTTGAGGTGGCCGGCTGAAAGCATCAGGCTGCCGAGTTGACCCGGAAGGGCACCACATTGCAGACGCAGGAACCGAGACAAAGATCATGAGCCAGCAAACTGTTCGACTAACCATGGCCCAGGCCGTGGCCCGGTTCCTGACCAAGCAGATGACGGTGGTCGACGGGGAAACCGTGCCCATTTTCGGCGGTGTGTTCGCCATTTTCGGGCACGGCAATGTCGCGGGGATCGGCGAGGCGCTCTATGGCGTCCGCGACAACCTGCCCACCCATCGCGGCCAGAACGAGCAGGGCATGGCCCATGCCGCCATTGGCTTTGCCAAGGCGAGCTTTCGCCGCCGCTTCATGGCTGTCACCAGCTCCATCGGACCAGGCGCGCTCAACATGGTCACAGCCGCCGCCCTTGCCCATGTCAATCGCCTGCCGCTGCTGCTCCTGCCGGGCGACGTCTTTGCCAATCGCCTCCCCGATCCCGTGCTGCAGCAGGTCGAAAACTGGGGCGACGGCACGACTTCGGCCAATGATTGCTTCCGCCCGGTGAGCCGGTATTTCGACCGCATCACCCGGCCCGAGCAGATCATTCCCGCCCTGCGCCGCGCCATGCAGGTGCTGACCGATCCGGCCGAATGCGGCCCGGTGACTCTCAGCCTCTGCCAGGATGTGCAGGCCGAGGCCTACGATTACCCAGAGAGCTTTTTTGCCGAAAAGATCTGGACCATCCGCCGCATCATGCCCGATGGCGACGAGTTCGCCCAAGCCGCCACGGCGCTGCTCCACGCAAAAAAGCCGGTGATCATCTCGGGCGGCGGCACGCTTTATTCCTTGGCCACCGACACTCTGCGCAACTTTGCCGAACGCTATGGCGTGCCGGTAATGGAAACCCAGTCCGGCAAATCGAGCCTCCCCCACGATCACCCCCTCAACATGGGCTCGGTCGGCGTCACGGGCAGTTCCGCTTCCAACAAGCTCGCCGAGGAGGCCGATGTGGTGCTGGCGGTCGGCACGCGGCTGCAGGATTTCACCACCGGCTCCTGGGCCCTGTTCAAGAACCCCGATCTCAAGATCATCGGGCTCAATGTGCAGCCCTTTGATGCGCAAAAGCACGCCGCCATGCCCCTCGTCGCCGATGCCCGCGCGGGCCTCGAAGCCCTCAACGCCGCCCTGACCGGCTGGCAGGCAGACCCGGAATGGACCGACAAGGCCCATGCCGAAAAAGACGAATGGCTCATCGCAGCCGACGTCGTCACCGCCGCCACCAATGCCGAACTGCCCTCCGACGCCCAGGTGATCGGCGCCGTCCAGCGGGCCCGCCCCGACGCCACCCTGGTCTGTGCCTCGGGCGGCCTGCCCGGCGAATTGCACAAGCTTTGGAAAGCCGAAGGCCCCGGCAGCTACCACATGGAATACGGCTTTTCGACCATGGGCTACGAAATCGCCGGCGGCCTCGGCGTCAAGCTCGCCCGCCCGGAGGATGACGTCGTCGTCATGCTGGGCGATGGCAGCTATATGATGCTCAATTCCGAGATCGTCAGTGCCATCATGCTGGGCGCCAAGCTTACGATCGTGCTGCTCGACAATGCCGGCTTTGGCTGTATCAACCGGCTGCAGATGGCCACCGGCGGAGCCAACTTCAACAACCTTCTCAAGGACACCCAGCACACCACCCTGCCCAGTATCGACTTTGCCGCCCATGCCGCCGCCATGGGGGCCGTTTCGCGCAAGGTGGCTTCCATCAGCGAGTTGGAAGCGGCGCTGCAGGAAACCGAAACCTCCACCCAGACCACGGTAATCGTCATCGACACCGATCCGCTGATCGCCACCGAAGCGGGCGGGCACTGGTGGGACGTCGCCGTGCCCGAGGTCAGCGGCCGGCCCCAGGTCAACGCCGCTCGCGAAGCCTATGTGGCAGCGCTCAAGGCCCAGCAGGTCGGCTAGGTGCCACGTCCTCGTGGTTTGAGGCTCGCGAAGAGTTCGCCCCCCACAACGAGGACCATCGGAAGCTCGTACCAACTCAGCGCCCCAGTAGCCCTCATGGTGAGGCGGGAGCGCAGCGACCCTCGAACCACGAGGCGTGGCAGCAAAGAAGGCAGAAAAATGAAAGCCAAGCTTGGCATGTCCCCCATCGCCTGGTGGAACGACGACCTCGCCGAACTCAGCGATGACGTGTCGCTGGAGGAATGCCTGCGCCAGTCGCGTTCGGCGGGCTTTACCGGCATGGAAAAGGGCCGCCGCTTCCCCGAGGACCCCGCCACCATGCTGCCCATCCTGCGGGCCGCCGATGTCACGCTCTGCGGCGGATGGTTTTCCGGCACCCTCGTGGATGAGGAACTGGCCGCCAACCAGGACCGCATCGCCCCCATGATCGAGCTCTTCAAGGCGGTGGGCGCACCCTGCATTGTTTATGGCGAAGTCGGGCGCTCCATCCAGGGCGACCGCTCCAAGCCGCTCGCCACCAAACCGCGCCTGTCCGACGATGAGATGAAGGCCTATGCCGCCCGGGTCACCCGCTTTGGCGAGTGGTGCGCCGATCAGGGCATGCCCCTGAGCTACCATCACCACATGGCCGCGGTGGTGGAAACCGAGGCCGAACTCGACGCCTTCATGCGCCATTCCGGCCCCGGCATTCCGCTGCTGCTCGACGCCGGCCATCTGGCCTTTGCCGGCGGCGATGTGCTGCGCGCCATCGACAACCACCACGCCCGCATCAATCATGTCCACGTCAAGGATGTCCGGCTCGAGGTCATCAAGGCGCTTGATCGCTCGCGCCAGTCCTTCCTCGATGCCGTAGCCCTTGGCGCCTTCACCGTGCCGGGCGATGGCTCGCTCGATTTCGGCGCCATCGTGCAGCGCTTGGCTGATTACGGTTATGAAGGCTGGTTCGTGGTCGAAGCCGAGCAGGACCCGCGCCAAAACCCGCCACTGCGGATGGCGCAAATTGGTCATGCCGAACTTATGCGCGTCATGACCGCCGCGGGTTACACTGTGGAAACACAAGGCTTTCCCAACGGGCAGGCTTTCCCGTAAGAAAAAGGGGGGAGTTCCCCCGCAGGAGGCTCGCGCGTGGCGCTTAAATCCAACGACATTTCCTGGTTCCAGCCCCTCTGGCGCCGCGTGGCCGTCGCGGTCTTTCTGGTGATCTGGTGCGCCTGGGAATGGTTTTGGAACCAGGAGCCGTTCTGGGGTGTGCTGGTCGGTGCTGCCTTGGCCTACTTCCTCTACAATTACTTCTACGCCTTCCCAAAGCAGGAGCCCGGCAATGAGCCAGAGCAGTCTACGCGTCCGCCCGATGGCCAAGACGGGCCTGGTGCATGATGTAACCCCCGCTTCGGCGGGCTGGAGCCATGTCGGTTTCGCCCTCCACAAGCTCAAGTCCGGCCAGGTGGCGGGCGGCGAGGCGGGCATCAACGAACTCTGCCTCGTCTTCGTCAGCGGCAAGGCCCGCGTTTCGGTGGATGGGGTCGATCTGGGCGAGTTGGGCGAGCGCATGTCGCCCTTTGATGGCCCGCCTTGGGCCGTTTACCTGCCGATGGGCAGCGAATGGGTGGTGGATGCCACCACCCCGCTCGAACTGGCGGTCTGCTCGGCCCCCGGCGGCGGCGCCTACACCGCCCAGGTGATCGAGCCGGGCCGGCATCCCCGCATCACCCGCGGCAAGGGCGCCAATGTCCGGCATGTCTACAACATCATGCCCGAGGATGACGGCGCGGCTAACGCGCTGCTGGTGGTCGAAGTGATCACCCCTCAGGGCAACACCTCGTCCTACCCGCCCCACAAGCATGACACGGACAATCTCCCTCATGAAAGCCAGCTGGAGGAGACCTATTTCCACCGGCTCAACCCGCCCCAGGGCTTTGCCATGCAGCGGGTTTACACCGATGATCGCAGCCTTGATGAAGCGCTGGTGATCGAGGATGGCGACGTCACGCTCGTGCCGCGCGGCTACCATCCTGTGGCGACCACCGCCGGCTACGACCTTTATTATCTCAACGTCATGGCCGGGCCCAAGCGCATCTGGAAATTCCACAATGCGCCCGACCATGAGTGGCTGCTGAAATAGCGCTTAGCTGTTGGGCAGAATTTCAGTGAGCTTGACCGTGCGGCCCTCCCGCACGGATCGGAGCGCCGCATCGGCCAGCGCCAGCGCGATCAGCCCATCGAGTCCGCTTGGCGATGCGGGCGCCTTGGCTTGCACCGCATCGACAAAGGCCTCGATTTCGCGCGCATAGGCTTCAGTATAGCGCGTCATGAAGAAGTCGTGCAGCGGCGGGCGGGTATAGCCAGAGGCATTGGCGACCTCGATCGACACCGGACGCTGGTTCTCGGCGGCCACCGACCCCTTGGAGCCATGCACCTCGATGCGCTGGTCATAGCCATAGGTGGCGCGCCGGGAGTTGGAGATCGTGGCGTGCTTGCCCGTAGCGGTCTGCAGCATCACCGAAACGCTGTCGAAATCACCGGCCTCTCCGATAGCCGGATCGACCAGCACGGAGGCCTGCGCCGTCACACTCTCGATCTCTTCGCCCAGCAGGAACCGCGCCATGTCGAAATCATGGATCGTCATGTCGCGGAAAATGCCGCCAGAGCGCTTGATGTAATCGACCGGCGGCGCCCCGGGATCGCGCGACACGATAGTGACCATCTCCACCTGCCCGATCTCGTGCCGGTCGATCACCTCCTTGACCGCGGTGAAGTGCGGGTCGAACCTGCGGTTGAAGCCCACCATCAGGGTCGCGCCTTCCGCATCCACCACGGAAAGGCATGCCCGCACCCGAGCCACATCGAGATCGATGGGCTTCTCGCAAAAGATCGCCTTGCCCGCACGCGCAAACTGCTCGATCAGATCGGCATGGGTGTCGGTGGGCGTGCAGATCACCACCGCATCGATATCGGCGGCGTCGCGGATCTGCTCAGTGCTGCGGATCTCGGCGCCATAAATCCCCGCCAGATCGCCGGCAGCCTGCGGGAAGGCGTCGGCCACCGCCACCAGTTGCGCCTGGGAATTGGCAGTGATCGCCTTGGCATGCACCTTGCCAATGCGGCCAGCACCCAGAAGGCCGAAACGAACCGTCATGTGTAGTCTCCAAAATATGCGCCAGGCTCCTGACGCGGCTGGTTCAACTCTACTCGGCGCATAACCCGGCCATGCGCCGCGGTCGATGCCGAGATTTCAGGATGCTACCGGATGAAACCAGCCGGCATCGTGATGGACGTGGAGCTGGCGCGCTGCGCCAATCCTAGACTTTCTTGCGCTTGCGCTGGCGATACTGGTCGGCCACCACGGCCGCAACGATGATCATGCCCTTGATGATCTCCTGGTAGTAGGCGTCGATGCGCAAAAAGGTGAATCCGGACGTCATCGTCCCAAGGATAATCGTACCGATCACCGTGCCGGTGATCCGCCCCTGCCCGCCCGCCAGCGACGTGCCGCCGATCACGGCGGCAGCGATGGCATCGAGTTCATACATCACCCCCATGCCAGACTGCGCCGTTTGCGCCCGGGCCGCGGTGACAAGGCCAGCGAGCCCCGCCAGCATGCCGGCAATGGCATAGACCTTGATGAGGTGGCGCTCGATATTGATGCCGGATACGCGCGCCGCCTGCGGGTTGGCGCCAATGGCATAGGTGAACTTGCCGTAGCGCGTATAGCGCAGCGCGATGTGGAAGATCAGCGCCACGCCCAAAAAAATCAGCACCGGCCAGATCCCGAAGCCGATCGAGGTGAACTCTGGCGTAAGCCCCGAAACCGGCTGCCCCTTGGTGTACCATTTGGCGACGCCCCGCGCCGAAACCATCATACCAAGCGTGGCAATAAAGGGCGGGATCTTGGTAAAGGCGATCAGCGAGCCATTGATCACCCCGGCCAGCGTGCCGATCGCCAGCCCGATCAGGATCGGCACCACGACGGGAAGGCTGACCAGCCCCGGATAAACCGGCCGCGCCCAATCCGCGCTTTGGGCAAAGCTCGCGGCAATCATCGCCGTCATGCCCACCACCGAGCCGGAACTGAGATCGATGCCGCCGGTGATAATCACCTGGGTGACGCCCACCGCGATGATCCCCACCACCGAAACCTGCAGGATCATGATGGTGAGGCGCTGCTGGTTGAGCAGGAAGGATTGGCCGATAAATATCCAGCCCAGCGCTTCAAAGGTGAGGGCAATGCCCAGAAGAACCAGCAGGATCGAGAGTTCCGTTGGCAAGCGGCGCCGGCGGACGCGCGGCGGGGCCATGGTATCGGATGTGATGGTCATGGCTCAGGCCCTCCCTGCGGCCGTGTTGCAGTAATCACTCATCGTGCAGCGAGGTCCATGATCTTGACCTGATCGGCCTCGGCGCGATCGAGGATCCCCGTAACGCGCCCCTGATGCATCACCATGATGCGGTCGCTCATGCCGAGAACTTCGGGCAGCTCGGAGGAAATCATGATCACCGCCACGCCCTGCCGCGCCAGTTGCGTCACGAGCCGATGGATCTCGGCTTTGGCCCCCACATCGATGCCGCGGGTCGGCTCATCGAGGATCAGGATCTTGGGTCCGGTCAGCAGCCACCGCCCGATCAGCACTTTCTGCTGGTTGCCGCCCGACAGATTCTCCACCCGCTCCTCAAGGCTCGGCGCCTTGATCCGCAACTTGGCACTCATCTCCTCGCAGGCGCGGCTGAGCGGCCCCTGCTGCACAAAGCCTGCGCGGGTGAACCTGTCTTGGATCACTGCCAGCTGCATGTTCTCCTGAATGTCGAGCATCAGCAGGCAGCCCGTCTCCTTGCGATCCTCGGTGATCAGCGCCATGCCATGATGGATCGCGACCGTGGGCGAGGTGACGTCCAGTTGCTCTCCCCGCACCTCGATCGTGCCCGCAGTGGCCGGCGTGATGCCAAAGATCGTTTCGGCGACATTGGAGCGCCCCGAACCCACAAGGCCCGCAATGCCCAGGATTTCCCCGGCATGCACGTCGAACGAAATGTCGGCGAACACCCCCTCGAGCGCGAGGTCCTTGACCGAAATCACCACCTCCCCGATCGGCACCTCCTCCTTGGGGAAGAGCTGGGTGATCTCGCGGCCCACCATCATGCGGATGATCTCGTCGCGCGTGACCTCTGCCGCAGGATGGGTGCCGATATAGCGTCCGTCCCGGAACACCGAGACCTCATCGGCGATCTCGAAAAGCTCGCTCATCTTGTGGGTGATGTAGACAATGCCCTTCCCGTCGCTGCGCAGGTCGCGGATGATCGCAAACAGATGCGCCACTTCCGTTTCGGTCAGGGCCGAAGTGGGCTCGTCCATGATCAGCACATCGCTCTCATAGGAGACTGCCTTGGCGATCTCGACCATCTGGCGGCTGGCCACCGTGAGACTCGAAACCTGCACTTCTGGGTCGATGTCGATATGGAGCCGATCAAACAGCTCCTGCGTCCGCCGGTTGAGTACGCGATGGTCAACCAGCCCGAAGCGGTTGAGCGGCTCGCGCCGGATCCAGATATTTTCGGCCACCGTCATATAGGGCATCAGGTTGAGTTCCTGATGGATCATGGCAATGCCGTTTTCTAGCGCATCGAGCGGGGACTTGAGCCGGATCTCTTGCCCCCGCAGCCGCACCGAGCCACTATCGGGCGTGTAGATCCCGGCAATGATTTTCATCAGCGTTGATTTGCCTGCCCCATTCTCCCCCATCAGCGCATGCACCGTGCCGCGCCGCAGTTGCATCGACACATCGTCCAGCGCCACCACGCCCGGGAACTCCTTGCGGGCATGGGCAATCTCCAGAAGGAACGGCGAATTGGGCACCGCCCCGCTCTCGCGAACGGCGCGCATCGTCTGCGGACTAACCATCGCCCCGCCTCACTTGCTCAGGGTCGCTTCCCCTCCAACGGGAAGCTAAGCCTAGTTTTTATTCTGGTACTCGGCCATGTTTTCGGGCGTGACGAGTTCAAACGGCACCCAAATTTTCTGTTCAGTCGCCTCACCGCGTGCCAAGGCAATGGCCGCGTCCACGGAGGCGGCCCCTTGCGCCTGGGCGTTCTGGAACACGGTCACATCAAGATCACCCGCCGCCATCGCGGCCAATCCATCTGGCGTCGCGTCCACGCCCGCAACTACAACACCATCCATGTCACGACCTACTGACTTCAGCGCCTGAATCGCGCCGATCGCCATCTCGTCATTGTTGGCAATAACCGCATCGAACTCCATGGAGGAGGATAGCCAGTTGGTCATCAGATTGGCCGCTTCCAGGCGATCCCAATTGGCGGTTTGCTCCTCGAGCACGCTCATCCCCTTGCAGTCGTCCGTTGCGATGACGTCGTGCAGGTCCTTAGTGCGCTGGAGGGCGGAGTGGTTATTAAGCGGCCCCACAAGGATCAGCACATTGCCGCTGCCCCCCAAGAGCCGGCACACTTCGCGGGTCTGCAGGGTGCCCGAGTCCACCTCATTTGAGCCTACGAAGGCGCCCTTCTCCGGCAGGGCATCGATGTCGGCTGGTGGGTGGTTGGCATAGACAATGGGGATGCCGGCGGCGTCCGCCAGGGCACTCATGCCCGGCGTACTCTCAGCGTCCACCGCCGCGATGATGATGGCATCAACCCCCGATGCAATGAAATTGCTAACCTGGTTAAGCTGGGTGCTGGGATCATTGACGGCATCTTCCACCTGGAGCGTGACGTCACCCAGTTCGGCGGCCCGCGCTTCCATGCCGTTGCGAAGGAGGGTCAAGAAGGTGCTATCAAACCTCGCCATGGACACGCCAATATTTTCGGCATGGGCGGGTAGCACCAAAGACAAAGGCAGCGCGCTCAGCGCCAGAAGTACAGAATTCAGTTTCATCATGATATCCCGAACCAAGGATGTTAATGGCGCACCGAAGCGGTGCGCCAAGGAGGATCAGTTCTTGTTCTGGTACTCGGCCAGATTGTCAGGCGTCACGAGTTCAAACGGAATCCAGACTTCCCGCTCCACCTCTTCGCCCCGGGCCAAGGCGAGGGCCGCATCGAGCGCCCCCTGGCCCTGTCCGGCGGCGTTTTGGAACACGGTGACATCGAGATCCCCGGCCTCCATGGCGGCCAGACCATCCTGGGTCGCGTCCACCCCGCCCACGATCATGGCGTCCATGTCGGTACCCGCGGCCTTGAGGGCCTGGATTGCGCCAATTGCCATCTCGTCATTATTTGCGATGACCGCGTCAAACTGGATGCCGGCCGAAAGCCAGTTGGTCATGAGATCGGCCCCCTGCTGGCGTGACCAGTTGGCAGTCTGCTCTTCCACAACCGTCATGAACGAGCATTCGTCTGTGGCAATCACATCATGCACATCCTGCGTGCGCTGGCGGGCCGCCTGGTTGGACAACTCGCCCATCATCACCACCACATTGGCCTCCGTCTTGCCGGCCTCCTTGAGCAACCGGCAAACTTCCTTGGTCTCGAGGGTCCCCGAATCCACCTCGTTGGAGGCAACGAAAGCCTGGTTCTCGGGCAGTGCATCGAGGTTTACCGGCTGCCGGTTCACATAAACCAGCGGAATGCCGGCATCGACTGCGAGCTGGGACATGGGAGCCGTCGCATCAGTATCCACCGCATTGACGATGATGGCGTCCACGCCTGAAGCGATGAAATTCTGGATCTGGCTCATCTGCTTGGAAACGTCGCTCTGGGCGTCCTCCACCTGCAGTTCGACCCCCTCCAGCGTCGTTGCATAATCAGCCATGCCATTGCGCAGCACGGTCAGGAAATTGTCGTCAAAGGCCGCCATGCTGACACCCACGGTTTCAGCATGGGCAGCACCGGCAAAGCCGGTCGACAGCATGGTCGTGGCCAGTGCGGCCAGCGCGATCTTGTTCATGTCCTCGTCTCCTCCACAGAGCAGGCGTCCGGTCTCGCCCCTTTGTTCCGGATGTCCCTTGGCGGGAACTGAAATCTCCGACGTTCACGCCCTCGACTGCCCCGCCCCTCCATCATGGGAAACTGCGAGGCGCCTGGGGAACGGCAGGCATCGAGCCGCGCCTCCAGGGCACTGGCCCAAAGGTCTCCAAGCCGCGGCTGCGGCACAAATATGTGGTTGATTGCGAACTGGGACGCCACAACGGAACTCCCCCTCAACCGGGGCTCTTCGTGGCCCATTCATCCGGCTGAGTTGAGGAAATCCCGGTTCTGCTGCTTTGTCAACGCGGAACATACATTCCAAAATACCCAGCGACTCGCGGCTGCCGCTGGCGGCAAGCCGCCGCGCCGTCTAGCGCCGGAAGTGCTGCCCGACCTCCCGGAACAGCCTGAGGTCTTCGAGCGAATCCTCCAGTCCCGTCCGCGGCGGCTGGCCGGTGCGGACGCTATCAAGAAACGCATTGAGCTCGATCCGGAACGGATCCTCATAAACGGGGCCGATGATTTCGGTGCCTGTTTCGGTGTCCGAGGAGGTCGTGATCTCCAGCCGGGTGGGCAGATTGCGGATATAGGGGGTATCGTAGTTGAGCTTGAAGTGCTGGGTCCGTGTCAGCACTTCAATGCCGGCATCAAAGCGCGAGACATCATCGATCACGGCCTCATAAAGCGCGGTGAAGTGGCCGTAGTCAAACAGGGCGATCACCGTCTCGCCGTTGTGCTGGGTGGCATAACGCACGCCCTTGGGCGGGCCCAACAGATCTCGCATGGCGGAAAAGCTGTGTGAAGAAAGGCCAGTCAGCACCTGATAGGCGCGCAGAGTTTCGGGCGGGCACTCTTCGCCCATAACCGATCGGAGCATGGCTTGCGTGCTGGCCCGACCTTGCGCGATCACCTCGGCCGGAACGTCACTGGGCCGGAACACATTGCGGGTCTGGCCCACAAAGAACGGTGCCTCGCGGATGATATCGCGCACCCGCACATGCCGGATGGCCGCCAGGGGCGGACGGCGCCGTTTGAGCTCGAGAAACGGACGCGAGAACCGGCGCATGTAACCGACAAAGACGATCTGCCCGTCGCGGCGCGGCACCGACAGGATCGGCTCCAACTGTTCCAGCGTCAGGCAGGCCGGCTTTTCCACAAAGACATGCTTGCCCGACCGGATGGATTTTTCCAGCAGCTCGGCATGGAGATGATCGGGCGTGAGGATAAATACGGCATCGACAGACGGATCGGCAATCAGCGCGTCAGCCGTGCTGTGTCGCGAGGGGACACCGTAGCGGGTGGCAATATAGTCGAGCAGGCTCAGCGAAACATCGCTGATTGCAGTGATGGCGAAGCGCTGGTCATCGGCGAGGAGCGGCAGGTGCATAAGCTGGGCGACTTCCCCCAACCCGATCAGCCCGACCTTGAGTGGAGTGGTCATTCCCCAATTCCTTTCACAAACGCAAGATTGCGCGCGGCTAGCTGCACTGGCGTTTCGGCGGCGTTAGCGGCAACATCCTGTTCCACCACAACGGGTCCGGCGAAATTGCCCGCTTGGAGGAAAGCCATCACGCCGGCGATATCGACAACGCCATCGGGCAGCGGACACATGATGCCGGCGCCGTAGGAATCCGCGATCGAAAGCTCTCCAGCAAGCATCCAGCCCCGCACGACGGGGTCGACGTTCTTGAGATGCATATAGGCGATGCGGGGGAAGACCTTTTCCATATAGGCGAGCGGGTCCTGCGCCCAAAAGGCGTGATGGCCGGTGTCGAAGCAAAGGTCAATCTCGGTGTCGTGCAGCAGCCGGTCGATTTGATCCTCCCGCTCCACTGCGGTGCCGACATGTGGATGAAAGCTGAGCTTGAGGCCGAACTCACCCTCGACCAGCTGTTGGGCATCCCGGACCATGCCAATCAGCCCGTGCCAAGCCGGCGCATCAAGCACACCCTCCTGCCCTTCAGGATACCAATTGCTTTCATCCATGATCACGAGGTGCCGCGCGCCAAGCTTGGCAAGCAGGCCCGACAATTCGCGCAGGGTCGACATGAACTGCGCAGCAGTCGTGGCATCGCCAAAAGTGTGCACATGGGTGGCGCCGATCAGCGTCAGCTGGCGTTTGGCCAACTCATCGTTGAGCAGGGCGGCGTCCTTGGGCAAAAAGCCAAACGGCCCCAGCTCGGTCCCGGCATAGCCAGCCTCTGCCACTTCATCGAGATATTGCTGCCACGTGTAGCGGTTGCCCGTGGGATAGTTGATGCCCCAGGAACAAGGGGCGTTGCCGATAAGCATGGTGTTCAAGACCTGAGATAGATTGGATTGCTGAGGGCGCGACGAATGGGTTGATCGAGCAGATCCGCCCCCTTGAGCTGCCAGGGCAGTTCGCGGCCCTCGAGCGCGGCGGTGAACTGGTCAACAAGGGCCGCACGGCTCGCCCCGGCGATGATTTCCGCCCGAACGAATTTTTTTGGCGCAGACAGTGCGACAGTGGTGCGCCAATCGTCGCTGGTGATCTCGGTGCGGGCGACAGGGCCGGCGGCGTCGATCAGCACCAGTTCATCGCCTGCGGCGCCACTGACGCGGACGTCGATGGCAGCAAGGCTGGCCGCGGTGGCGCCCATCACGGCCGGTCCGGCGCTGATCTCAAGATGCGGGCCGCTCGGGCTTTCAGTGACATAGCCGTGGCCCGACCTCATCGCGGCCAGAACTGCGTCTTCGCTGAGTTGGGGCAGCCAAAGCACCGTGGTCGGACGCGCAAGCACTAGGGGCCCCTCCGGCAGCAGGCGGTCCGGCTGGTGGAAGTCGGACCCGCCTATAGCCGACAGCTTGAGGCCGGAGGCGAGCCGCTGCTGGTAGCGCTCCAGTGCGATCCAGTTCCAGGCCAGCCAGGTCGATTGCCACACTTCCTGGCAATCGGCGGCGGGAAATTCGTAGTCCCAGGGAATGGTGGGCTTGTCGTGGTTGATCGACAACAGCCCGCCACGCCGGTGCACGAGGTCAGCCAGCACATGCGCGTCAGCTGGCGCGGTCATGCGGAAATCGATCCATTCATCCACGCCAAAAAC
Source organism: Devosia sp. Z11_6 (assembly GCF_058133665.1). Classification (NCBI taxonomy): domain Bacteria; kingdom Pseudomonadati; phylum Pseudomonadota; class Alphaproteobacteria; order Hyphomicrobiales; family Devosiaceae; genus Devosia; species Devosia sp. Z11_6. The sequence continues at coordinate 1,089,486 of NZ_JBYUNQ010000001.1, read as the reverse complement.
ATTGGCGTGCCCCACAGCGGTGGTCACCTCCATGGCGTGCACAAAGATGAGGTCCGACGAGGATTGCGGGTGAAAATAGCGGCGCTGGCTGATCGTGTTGTGGTCGGCGACCGCCAGGAAATCGAGTCCTGCCTGCCGCGCGGCTGCATGGAGTAATTCCGGCCCGCCGCGAGCGTCGGAATGGAAGGTGTGGCAATGCAGATCCCCCTTGTACCATCCGGCCCCTTCCCGCACGGGCAAGGTTCGGGCGGGCTGCGGCGCGAGCTTACGGGGCGTAGCATCGAGACTGATTGTGACGCTGACCTGCGCACCTTCGGGCGGAACCTTGTAGAGCCCAAGGACGATGTTCCAGGTGCCGGGCTGGATCTCGCCGTGGATATAACCGGGCGTCGCATCATCGGTGGCGATGAAGAAGCTCTCACGCGCCCCGCCGCTCCAGCCGCGAAAGCCCTCTTGGGTGGGGTAGCCGGTGTCACGCGGATCAAAGGCGCCGAGATCGATCACGCAATCCTCGGCCTTGGGGTAAGCGAGGGTCACGTCGATGCGGGTTATTCCCTCTGGGACTTCGAAGGGCAGGTAGAAATAAGGGTTCCGAGCCTGCTCGGCCGGGGTGACGCGGGCGGTGATGGTCTGGCTCACGCCCGCTCCTCCCCGGAGCCGGGAATACGGTTCTGCGCGCCGTCAAACAAATGCACATGCTCGAGCGAGAAGCCGAGGGTGACCATCTCACCGAGGTCCAGGTGCTCATCGGTGAAGATGCGGGCCGTGGCACGCACCCCTTGCCCGCGATCAACGGTGACGAGGCTTTCCGGACCCATATTCTCGTTGGCGAACAAGGGCGCCGTGATGGTGTTGGCGCTGCCGGGAGCTGCAATGCCGAGATGTTCGGGGCGTATGCCCAGGGTGAGCCTGGGCCCCTGTGCTAGCGCCTTGCCAATGGCGCCGCTCATCGGCAAGGCCGCGATGGTCAGACCATCGGCCGAGAGGCGCAGCATGCCGTCGCCGTGCATGCTCTCGACCTCGATCAGGTTCATCGGCGGATTGCCGACGAAGTTGGCCACGAAAGTGGTGGCAGGCCGCCGGTAGATCTCGATCGGCGGGGCATATTGCACGACGCGCCCGGCGTCCATCACCGCGATACGGGTCGCCAGCGCCATGGCCTCGGCCTGGTCGTGGGTCACGTAAACGGCGGTGATGCCCATGTCGCGCTGCAGGTGATTGAGAAAGCCACGGGCTTCGAGGCGCAGCTTGGCGTCGAGGTTGGAAAGCGGCTCGTCGAACAGATAAACCTTGGCCGGATACACCAGCGCCCGCGCGAGCGAAGTGCGCTGCTGCTGTCCGCCGGAAATCTGGCTCGGCAGCCGGTCGAGCAGCTGGCCGATCTTGAGCACATCGGCCACTTCCTTGGCGCGCCCGTGCCGGTTGGCAACGGACTCGCCGCGCACCTTGAGTGGATAGGCGATGTTGTCGGCCAAGTTCATATGCGGATAAAGCGCGTAGTCCTGGAACACCATGGCGATGTTGCGGTCCTTGGGGTGGAGGCCCGTTACCTCCTCGCCACCGATCAGGATCTGGCCGGAGCTCGGGGTTTCAAGTCCCGCAATCATGCGCAGCGAAGTTGTTTTACCGCAGCCGGACGGCCCGAGCAGGCAGACGAACTCGCCATCCCCGATATCGAAGCTGACATCGCTCACGGCATTGAACTCGCCGAAGCGCTTGGTGATGTTCTTGAACTGGACTGATGCCATGTAACCTAAGCCTTGATGCCGCCAAAGAACCGGAAGCCGAACCTCCAGCTGACAAAGAGATAAAGCGCGATCACCGGCAGCGAGTAGATCAGCGAATAGGCCGCCAACAGCGTCACGATGGGCGTGCCGGCCTCCGAATAGAACGAATAGATCGCGACCGATGCGGGCATGTTGCTGTCACTGCGCAAGAGGATGAAGGGGATCAGAAACGAGCCCCAGATATTGACGAAGCTCCACACCACAATGACCACAATCCCCGGCCGGATCACCGGCAGCGCCACATCGAAAAAGGCCTGCACGGGGGATGCGCCCGCCACCATCGCGCTTTCCTCATAGGACTTGGGGATGGAGTCGATGAAGTCGCGCAGGATGAACATCGCGGTCGGCAGCAAGCCACCGGCAAAAGTCAGGATGACAGCCAGATGCGTGTCCATGAGCCCGGCGGCCGAGATGATGAGGAAGATGGGCACCATCGCTGCCGATCCCGACACCACCGAGGAGAACAGGAGCAAAATATAGGTGACAGCGCCCTTGCCCGGGATGGATGAGCGGCTCAGGGCATAAGCGGCAAGCGTTGCCGCGGCACCCACCAGGATCACGCCACCGACTGCCTGGATGAAACTGTTCCAGAGCGCCTGCACCGCATAGGAATTGCCGAACACCGTGAAGAAGTTCGACAGTGTCCAGGGGGCCGGCACGGCCAGCCCCAGCTCGGCCCGGGCATTGAAGGGCGCAAACAGGAACCAGAGTAGCGGCAGCGCGAAGATGACGCCGATCAGCGCGGCCAACGCCGAAAACGCGATGCGACCGACAAAGGCGGGAATGGTGAGGCCCATGCTCAGCGCACCTTTTTCTTGCGGCCGATGCTGAGATAGATCAGCGCAAAAGCCAGGTTGATCAGCATCATGATCACGCCGACGGCCGCACCCTTGCCGAACTGGAAGTCCTGGAAGGCGACCCGGTAATTGTAGATGGACACCAGCTCCGTCCGATAACTCGGCCCGCCATTGGTGAGCAGAAATGGCGTGAAGGTATTGAACGTCCACATGGTGATGAGGATGAGATCGGTGACAATATGACCGCGGATCAGCGGCAGCCCGATATCGCGGAACTTTTGCCAGCTCGAAGCACCCGCCACATCGGCCGCCTGGAAGTAGCTGGGCGGGATCGATGAAAAGGCCGAGCTGAACAGCATCATCGAGAAGGCCGCGCCGCGCCAGGTATTGAAGGCAACGATCACCCAGAACGGCTGCTGAAGGAGGAAGTCGCCCGGCGGCAGGCCAACGCCTTCAAGGATCATGTTCAGCGTGCCCTGGTCGCGATCGAGAAACGCGAACCAGGCAAAGCCGATGACAACCTCGGGCAATATCCAGGCGGCAATGACGAAGGTTTCGGTGATGCGCTTGACCCAGGGCGGCACGGTCTGGATCAGCCAGGCCAGCAGCAGGCCAAGCAAAGCCTGGCCGAGCAGCGCCGAGGCGAGCACGAACTGCGTCGTCAGGATCAGCGAGAAACCGAACTGCCCGCGCTGAAAGAAGGTCGCCGGATCAAACAGGGTGAGATAGTTGCCGAGACCAACAAACTCCGGGTTGAGCGCCGTGCGCCCCAGGAGCGTTCGGTTGGTGAATGAAACAAAGATCACCCAGAAGAAGGGCACGATCACGAACACCGACACCAGGATCCCTGCCGGCGTAAGGAACGCCGCTCCCGCCCAGTTCGACAAAAGGGCGAAATTGCGGGGCTTGCGCTTGCGGGGAGCTGCGGTGGTCTCGGTGGTCATGCTGGCCCCGCGTAGTCAGAAGTCAAACTAGAGCTCGGCCGCTCTGGCCTGAGGATGAGAGGCTGGCACAAACCCTGTTGCGCTGACCGGCTGGTTCGAGGCTTTGCCCGGGCAAAGCACCTCACGGTGTGAGAGCAGGCGCGCCGGATTGCTCCCGCGCGCCCAGCGCCTGGGAGGGCTAGAGCAGACTGACGGTGTTTTCCTCGCCGACGATCGCAATGACCGCCGACCCGTATTGAGCCATTGCATCCTCGGGCGAGAGTTCGCCCGAAACCACCGCTTCGGTCATGCGCTGGATCTCAGCCGACACCGCATTGTAGTTGGGATCGTTTGGGCGTGCGGTGGTCAGCGGCAGGAGCGCCTGGCTGGTTTCCGTCAGGAATGGATTATTGGGAATCTCAACATCGGTACGCGCGGTGATCCGCGGCTGTATCGCCTGGAAGGCGGCTAGCTGCTCGGGCTCGTTCATGAACGACAGGAACGCCCATGCCTCGGCGGGTGCATCAGTTGCCGGGTTGATGACAAACCCGGTACCGCCTGAGATGGTGACAAAATCCTGCCCGCGAATGCCAGCGCCGGGCGCCTTGGCCGGGATCTTGGCCCACCCGAGGACGGCATCACGATCAGGCACTGCGAACTCGGAGCCCTCGGGGGTCACGGAGCGATAGAAATAGTCGCCCTCAAACAACAGCGCCGTTACGCCGTCGCGGAAATTGGCAAAGGAGCGGTTCCGCCCATCGGCCAGGAGTTGGGCGCGCTGATCACCCAATTGCTCATCGACATAGATGGTCTTGTAAAGGTTGAGCGTATCGAGAATGCCCTGGCTGGCAACAATGAACTTGCCGCTCTCGTCGGTAACACCCTCGCCGGTGCCGAGCAGCGCCAGCCAATAGCCCTGCATCGTGGTGGCCTCGCCCATGGCAACGCCGGCGTTGAGTTGAATGGGGAAGCTATCCGGCTTGACCTGCTTGATAGCTCGTGCTGCCGCCAGAATGTCGTCCCAGGAGGCGGGCTGCCAGTTCTCTGCATCGATCCCCGCTTCGCTCAGGATATCCTTTCGCGTATAAAGCATACGCACATCGGTCCCCAGCGGGATGCCGTAATAATCGCCCTGATATGCCATCAGCGCACGCGATCCCTCCGAAAGCGCCGCCCAGCCCGTCCAACTATCGACCGCTTCACCGGCGACCGCGTTCAATGGCTTGAGCAAGCCGCCTTCCACAAAGGAGGGGATCAGGAAGCCATCGAAGGCAGAGACATCGGGACCTGCGCCGGTCGAGAAATCCAGCGCCAGCTGCTGGGTGAGCTGCGCGTCCTCGCCGCCGAACTGATTGAGCCGGACATCGACGTCGGGATGCGCCGCTTCAAAAGCCGGGATGACGCTGTTTTCGATCCACTCGGCCGTGCCGCTGTTAACGCCACCAATCACGCAACGGCAGGTGACATCGAGATCAACGGCAAAAGCCGGAATAGCCGTGGCTGCTGCCCCGGCCACACCAAGCGCAACTGCACGCCAACGATTGCTCATTGCAAAACCTCCCATGTGGTGGCTCCGAATTCTCCGGTAGCCCTATATTGGCCGGGGCGTCGGACAGTGCCTGTGCTCTACCAGCCCAGCGAGAATGAACACGTTATCACAGAACGTCAATGCGGAGATTCGCAGCCCGTTCGCGGCCCCATTGAGGCCCGGCAGCCCAGATGGCATGTATTGGTGACGTTCCAGTGACGATTATCGACGAAAAGCCAGCTCGTGCTCAATGGGCTATTCTTGACAGATCGACCCGCTGCGCCCAGAGGTTTGTACACGCTTTCATCTTTTTGGCAGATGACGGGAGGCGCGTTTGAACGAATTAGGTGGGGCCCTTCGCGGCCGGGCGACTGCGGAAATGGTCGCAGCGCGCGCCAATGTTTCGCGGGTTGCCGTGTCCCGCGCCTTTAATCCCCATGCGTCGCTCAAGCCCGCCAAGCGCGAACTGATCCTGCGCATCGCCAAGGAGTTGGACTACACTCCCGACCGAGCTGCCCGTGCGCTGGTCAGCGGGCGCTCCCACCTAGTCGGCATCATCGTGCCCGACGTCTACGCCTATTGGGAAAGCCAGGAGATTGACGCGCTGACCACCGCGCTGCAGCACGAGGGTTTTGCCACCCTCCTGTTCAAGACGCGCACCGACTACTCCATGGACGAGCAGCTACTGGCCACGATGCGGGGCCACAACCCAGATTCCGTGATTGCCTTCGTCGAGAACGTCAAGCCGAGCACCTTGGCCCGGTTCATGGGCCGCGCGGTGCCCATCTATGTGCACTATCCCGCGCCCGGTGCTGCCGACCAGCCCAGCAGCGGCCCTATGCATGACCGGCTCAACGTGTTGCACTGGGATGGGATCGATCAGGCGGTTGCCCTGCTGCAGGGTTATGGTGCGCGGCGGATCGCTTATCTGTCGGGAGCGCGCGGATCTCGTGCCAACGCGTCGCGGCAGCACACCCTCGAACAGGTGATGGCGAGACGCGGCCTGCCTCCACCAGCCGTGATCAAGGGCGACTACAGCTATGACACCGCCTACCGGGCCACGGTGAACTTCTTTCGCGTTCGCGACGGCGTGGATGCGATTTTTGCCGCCAACGATGTCGGCGCCTTCGGGGTTATCGATGCCCTGCGCCATGAACTCGGCCTGCGCGTGCCTCAGGACGTCAAGGTCGTAGGCTTTGACGACATCGCCCAGTCCCATTGGAAAAGCTACAACCTGACCACGGTCAAGTTCGACCTAGACGAGCGGGTCAGTGCCCTGGTGCGTCTGATTCTGCGCCGCCTCAACGAGCCCGAAGCTGCGGGGTTTCACGAAACCCTCAACACCAGGCTCATCGTGCGCGGCACGGTTGGTTGAACTCCATGGCCAAACATATCCACCTGATCTTCAAGACCCATCTCGATATCGGCTTTACCGACCACGCCGCGCGGGTTCGCGAGCAATATCATGAGCAGTTCATTCCGCAGGCGATCCGGACGGGCGAGCACTTTTTTGCCGAAAATCCCGTCCATCCCACATTTATTTGGACCACGGGCGCCTGGCTTATCTGGGATCACCTCCATTCTCAGGACGCCGAGCGTGTCAGGCGCTTGGAGCGAGCCATCGGGCGCGGGTTGATCACCTGGCACGCCCTGCCCTTCACCACCCATACCGAACTCATGTCGCCAGCCTTGTTCCAAGCCGGGCTATCCTATTCCGAGGAACTCGACCGCCGCTTCGGCCGCACCACCACGGCGGCCAAGATGACCGATGTACCGGGACATACGCTGGGTATGGTCCCGCTACTCGCCGCCGCCGGGGTGCACTTCCTGCATCTGGGGGTTAATACCGCGAGCCCGGTTCCGGACGTGCCGCCGATTTTCCGCTGGCGCGCCCCTGGCGGCGCGGAAATCGTCGTGATGTATCAAGGCTCCTATGGGGCCACCGACTTTCCCGCCGGAGAAGAGGTCGGGCTCAGCTTTGCCCACACCGCCGACAATATCGGGCCCCAAAGCGTGCCGCAGACGGTAGAAGCGCTCCGCCACATCCAGCACGCCAATCCAGGCGCAACCATTGCCGCCTCGACCCTGGATGCCTTTGGCGAGTTGATGTGGGACCGGCGAGACAGCTTTCCCGTAGTCACCGAGGAGATCGGCGATAGCTGGATCCATGGCACGGCGAGCGACCCGCGCAAGCTGGCGCGTTTTCGCGCTCTGCAGCGGCTCCATGACAGCTGGATTGGCGAACCGACGACCGAGCGCCGCGCCTTTGGCCGCGGCATCGCCATGGTAGCGGAACATACCTGGGGCGTCGACATCAAGACCTATCTGCGCGACGAAACGGCCTGGGATCGGGTCGACTTCGAGCGCGCACGCTCAACTGACTATCGCTTTAGCTATACCGAGCAATCCTGGGCCGAGCAGCGCGCTTATCTCGATGCCGCACTGGCAGAGCTCCAGCCCATCGATCGGGAGATCGCCGAAGCGGCACTAGCAGAAACATTGCCGGTCACTGCGCCGGTGCCAGATGCAACAGGCGACCGCATCAGCGATGCCGGCTGGGTCGCGGATCTAGATCCAGTCACCGGCGGGATTCGAGCGCTGCTATCGCCCGCTGGCTCACGCATTGAGGGGCAAAACGGGCTCCTGCTCGGCTATAGCCACGAAAGCTATGACTGGGCGGCGTTGCAGGAGCACCTCGACAGCTATCTTCAGCATCGCGAAATCTGGGCCATTCTGGACCACGACAAGCCCGGCCTGCAAACCGCCAGGACTGCGCGCACCGCCAGCTTCGTCCCAAGCCTGGTTGGGGTAGCGGGCGTCAGCACGGCCATGGCCACCCTGCCCCCCCAAGCTCATGCCGAACTCGGCGCGCCGGGTCAGTGCGAAATTGGGCTACATGGTCTCGGCGAGCGGCAGGTTGAGATCCGCCTCATCTTGCGCAACAAGCCGGCCAACCGCATGCCCGAAGCTGGCTTCCTCCAGTTCAGCCCTGCAGGCCTCAGCAACTGGTACCTGCGCAAGCTGGGACTCTGGCACGACTCGAAGGCCGTCGTCCGCAAGGGCGGCGGTCAGCTTCAAGCGGTGGAGGCGGTTCGGGCCAAGGGTGCAATTGGCGAGCTTACGCTTGACCTGCTCGACGCCGCCCTCGTCGCCCCGGCCGGCTCGCCCTTCCTGCCGTTCCAGCCTGATGTGCCAGATTTTTCTACCGGACTGCGGGTCAATCTCTATAACAACAAATGGGGCACCAATTTCCCCATGTGGTGGGAAGGCGATGCGCTCTTCCGCTTCGTGCTGACTCTCTGAGCGGCTTGCCCGCCGATCCCAGCACTGCGGAACACCCTGCCATCTTGACGTCGATTGTGTTCTCCCGGCTAATCGCGCCGCCCGAGCAGGATGGCGCACACCATGAGCGACAGACCCAGAACCTTCGTCACAGCCCAGATGGTGGCGGAGCGCGCCGGCGTCTCCCGTTCGGCGGTGTCGCGCACCTTCACCGACGGCGCCAGCGTATCGGAAGCCACCCGCCGCAAAGTGCTCGATGCAGCGAGCGCCCTTGGCTACCACGTCAACCACCTTGCCCGCGGCCTGCGCGAAAACAGCAATATCGTCTGCTTGGTCGTCGCCAATCTCACCACCCCTATCCGCGCCCGCCTCGTCGATGTGCTGACCCGCAGGCTGCAGGCGGTGGGCAAGATCATCATGATCATCAACACCGAAACCGATCAGGAAAGCGCGGCGCAAGCCTTGCGCCAAACGCTCAACTACCGCGCCGATGCTACGGTGGTGCTATCCGGCACGCCCCCCGCGAGCCTGATCGAGACTTGCCTTGCCAACGGCCAGCAGGTGATTCTGATCAACCGCGACGAGCGGCTGGTTGGTAGCTCCAATCTGGGCGTCGACAACGCCATGGCGGGCGCCGAGGCGCAGTACCTGCTGCAGCGCGCGGGCTGCCTGCGCCTTGCGGTTGTCACCTCCAACACCCGCACGGCGAGTCTGGTGGAACGGCAGCGTGCATTTGTTGCGGCCGCGACAGCTGCCGGCATGGCCGTAACCGCCACCGAGGTCGGCCCTTCCAGCTACGCCGAAGGACAGCTGGCAGCCCGGCGGCTGTTTGGCCGCTCCCAGGCTCCGGACGGCGTTTTTTGCGTAACCGACCTCTTTGCGCTGGGGTTCATGGACGCCGCGCGCCAGGAATTTGCCTTGCGCATTCCGCAAGACCTGTGTGTCATCGGTTTCGACGATATCGAGCAGGCCGGTTGGGCATCCTACAACCTGACCACCTTCTCCCAGCCGCTCGAGGTGATCGCCGATGAAGTCGTGGCACTGCTGCAGCAGCCCGACAATGCGGACTCGACGCGAAGGGTGATCGAGCCGATGCCGATCTGGCGCCGCTCAGTTCGTCCGGGCGCGCCATAGCCGCATCCTTGCACACGTGCGCAACGCGCATGTTTGTCATTAAAGCGTTATGCAACCGCGCTAGACACACCGACGAAAAATGTTCGCTGCTGCACTTGTGTGCAGTCGTATTTCGGTGTTGTCTTGGCCCAGCATATGTCTCGCCGGCCGGCAAAACCCAGCACCAGATTGGGTCGGCCTCGTCGATGCGCATGCGCGGGAGGAGCCCATGGGGCGAACGAGTCGGCGCCGATCCGGTTCGTTGTTTGGCCAAGAGCCGCCATCCGCCTCCGCGATCGGTACGGAAAGCGCGGCGATCCGCCCCGGATCGCCTCATGGGAGAAGCACAATGAAACGCCGCACCTTCATGATCTCAGCTGCCGGCGCCGCAGCCGGAATGGCCGTCCTGCCCCGCATGTCCTTCGCCGCCGAAGGCACCATCGACTGGTACACGAGCTCGGATCAGAACATTCTCGACTTCTGGACCAATGTAGTGAAGCCCGCTTTCGAAGCGGCCAATCCGGGCACCACGCTCAACCTGGTGGACGGCGGGGACAATGCGGGCCTCCAGTCCATCGCCGAGCGCGGCCTCGCTGCCATGAGCTCGAACGCCGATCCCCAGGCAGATTTCTTCGAAGGCTTCGACTCGCGGCAACCGGTCGGCGCCCTGGAACAAGGTCTGTGGGTCGACTTCGAGCAGGCGGGGCTGTCCAACTACTCCAAGCTTAATCCGCTCGGCATCGACATCCCCACCAATTTGCCCTACCGCGGCTCGCAGGTGCTGCTGGCATACGACACCACCAAGCTTGATCCCGCCAATGCGCCCAAGACCTGGCCGGACCTGATGGCTTGGATCAAAGCCAATCCAGGCCAGTTCATCTATAATCGCCCCAACAAGGGCGGTTCGGGTCTCAATTTCGTGCGACGGGCTGTGCTCGAGGCCAATGGCCAGGATCTCAGCAAGTTTACGGTCGATAATGCCACGCCCGAAAACACCGCGGCCATGCTGCCCGGGGCATGGGAAATCCTCAAGGATATTTCCCCCTCGCTGTTCGACCAGGGTGCGTATACATCCGGCAATACCCAATCGCTGCAGTTGCTCGGGCAGGCTGCCGTAACCATGATCCCGGCGTGGTCCGATCAGGTGCTCAAGGCCATCGAACAAGGGGTCCTCCCAGAAACCACGGGCCTGGTGCAGTTGCAGGATCTTGGACTGCCCGGCGGCTTCTCGCGCATCACCATTCTCTCCAATGGCGTCAACAAGGATGCGGCGATCAAGCTGGCTGATTTCGTTCTTAGCGAAGAAATCCAGTCGGCAGTTCTGACCGAACTCGGCGGCTTTCCCGGCGTATCTTGGGACTATGTGGCGTCTGATCTGCGCGAGCGCTTCGCCGACATCATTCCCAGCTCCATCCCGGTTTTCCCTAGCGGCCCCTGGGAAGTTGCTATCAATGATGGCTGGTATCGCACGGTGGCGCCAAACGTGGACCCCGCCTCGTGACCGCAATCGACGCGGGCCGACCGGTTATGCCCGCTGCGCCAGAACGCAGGAGGCCGGTCGGCCTCCTGCTCGTCGCCGTGCCGGTGCTGCTGGTTCTCTGGCTCGTGATCTGGCCCATCATCTCGGCCGTGATCACCACCATATGGTTGAGGACACCCGAGGGGACCCAGTTCTCGCTTGAGACCTACCGCTTCTTTTTTTCAGACGGCTACAGCCTATCAAACCTCTCGGTCACACTGTGGACCACTGGCGTCTGCGCCATTTTGCTGCTCGTCATCTGCCTGCCGATCGCGCTCTACCTGCGTTTTTCCGACAGCAAGGTAGCGGCCTATGTGCAGGGCCTCGCCATCTTTCCCATGTTCGTGCCCTCGATCATCCTGAGCTTCGCCCTGATCCGCGTTCTTGGCCCCAATGGCACCGTAGACTTGCTGCTCAATGCAATTAGCCTGCCCAAGATCCGCTCCCCCTATCTAACGCCATGGGGACCCGTGATCGGCCTCGTCTGGGACAATATCCCGCTGACCGTTCTGATCCTGCTTTCAGGTCTCGGTAATGTGTCCAACCAATCGATCGAGGCCGCAAGAGACGTCGGCGCCGGCCGCTTCACGCTTCTCTGGCATATCATTCTGCCGCGTATCACCAATTCCATCCTGGTCGCCATCTCCTTTGCCGTGCTGGGCATCTTCTCGGCCTTCACCCTGCCCTACATCCTGGGCCCAGCGGCGCCCGAAATGATGGGCCCCTTCATGCAGCGCACCTTCCGCGACCTTTATGATCCAACCAGTGCCATCACCCAGGCCGTCGTGACCTTCGGGTTCTGCATCGTGTTCGGTCTTTTCTATGTGCGCTCGGTCGCCAAGAACAGGACGCCCTAGCATGGCCACTCTTGTGCATCGCCGCGTCGACTGGACCGGCATCATCCTGGCCGTTGTTTTAACGCTAGCTATCGTGTTCCCGCTGCTCGTGGTGGGCACCTGGGCCTTCACCAATGTGTGGCGCTATCCTTCGGTGATCCCGCAGGAGTTCGGTCTCCGCTTCTGGGGGCAGACCTTGGGCCGCGCCGATGTCTGGACCTCCATCACGATGAGCCTGACCCTGGCGACCACGGTCACGCTGATCTCGGCTGCCATCTGCCTGCCGGCCGCCTTTGCCTTCGCCCGGTTGGAGTTTCCCGGCCGGGACCTCCTGTTCTTCTCGTTCCTCGCGGGCCACGCCTTCCCCAAATTTGGCCTCCTCGTCGCCATTGCCGGCATTTTCCTGCAGCTCAATCTTATCGGCACCTTTTGGGGTGTGGTGCTGATCCAGCTCGTGGGCACCTTGTTGTTCATGATCTGGATTCCGGTGGCGGCATTCCAATCCGTGGACCGGCGCATGGAAGAAGCGGCGCGCGATGTCGGTGCCGGGCCATTCCGGGTGTTCTGGTCCATCACCCTGCCCCAGGCTGGCCCCACCATCGCAGCGGCAATCCTCCTCAGCTTTGTCGGCACTTTCTATGAAACCGAAGGCGCCTGGCTGATCGGCGCCCCGCAGGTGCGCACGCTGCCGGTGCTGATGATTTCCTTCATCAACAACCAGCCCGTGATTCAGTTCGGCGCGGTGCTGTCCGTGCTGCTTTGGGTGCCAAGTTTCATTGCCCTGCTGTTTGCCCGCCGGGTTGTCAATTCCGGTTCGTTCGCCCGCGGCTTCGGCGGCTAGGAAAAACTGATGTCCGTTCTCGAGATCAAAGACGTATCCAAAATTTTTGGCGGCGCCGTCAGCGCCGTGGACAGCTTCTCGCTTGATGTGGCCGATGGCGAACTTGTGTGCCTGCTCGGCCCCTCCGGCTCTGGCAAATCCACCCTGCTGCGCATGGTGGGCGGGTTCGAGCGCCCCACCAGCGGCCACATGACCATTGATGGCGAAGACATCACCCATGTGCCCGCCGAAAAGCGCCCTACCGGCATGGTGTTCCAGAGCCACGCGCTTTGGACCCATATGAACGTGTTCAAGAACCTCGCCTTCGGGCTAAAACTGCGCAAAGTGGCTCCGGATGAGATCAAGCAGCGCGTCGAGGCCGTGCTCGATCTCGTGGGCCTCTCCGGCTACGGCAGCCGCCATGTCGCCAAGCTTTCGGGCGGGCAGCAGCAACGCGTTGCGCTCGCCCGCTCGCTGGTACTTGAACCCAAGATCCTGCTGCTGGACGAGCCTTTTGCCAGCCTCGACCAGCACTTGCGCGAACGCCTTCGCGAGGAGGTGCGCGACATCCAGCAGCGCCTCAAAATTACGACGCTGTTCGTCACCCACGGCCAGGACGAGGCGCTCTCCATGGCCGACCGCATCGTCGTAATGCGCGATGGTCGCACCGAACAGATCGACCGGCCGGATGTGGTTTATCGTGATCCGCAGACGCCCTTCGTCGCTGGTTTCATCGGCACCATGAATCTGGTGGAAGGCGAGGTGCGCAACGGCAGTTTCAGCCATGCCGGTCTGACAGTGCCGCTGCCTATCTCTGACGGTGCGGCAATCCTCGCCGTACGGCCTGAAGCACTCGACTTGGAAGCTTCGGAGGATGCTCCAGCCAAGGTGCACCGCGTCACCGATTTTGGCACCCACGGCCTGGTGGACCTGGCGCTGCCCGACGGCACTCGCCTCAAAGCGATGGTGTCCCACCCCGACCTGTTCAAGACCGGGCAAGGCGCTCATCTCCGGCCGCGGGCCATAATGGCCTATCGCGACGATCGGCAGGTCTTTCGGAGCTGAAATGACTGATCCACTCTATATCGAGCGGGACGGCCACCGCACTTGGCTGAAATGGCATAGGGCACGCCGCCGGGTTTCCGACCCGGTGTTTACCCGCCGCCGCATTCTCGAAGCCATGCGGCTGGGCGCCAGCGTGGAGGTTGACTTGGTCGTTCACGCCGACCACGGCTTTGCCATCCTCCACAACCCAACTCTCGAAGCGGAAACAACTGGCGCCGGACGGGTGCGCGAAAGCGGTACCGCGATGCTGCGCAGTCTGCACTTGCGGGACAATCAGGGCACACCATTACCTGACCGGGTGATGCTGCTGGAGGACCTCTGCCAGCTGTTGCAGCGCAATCCTCCCCATCCCGACGCTTTGCTGCAGCTGGACTTCAAGGAAGATCTTGGGGCACTGGATCCGCGGACAGTCGCAAACTTTGCTGCAGGCGTTGCGCCGGTAGCTGGTTCATTGATCCTTTCGGGGGGCGACGCGGCGGCGATCGAAGTCCTCGCCCAAGCGACGCCGGGTCTCCGCACCGGCTACGACCCCTGCTACGGGGAGTCGCTGGCACGACTGCGCGCTACCGGCGACTACTGCAGCTTCATTGCCGACGCGTTCGCGGCCGCTCCGAAAGCCGAGATGATCTACCTGGCCTATGAAATCGTCTTGTCCGCGCGAGCCGCGGGCTTTGACATCATCGCGCCCATCCACGCCGCGGGGCGCCGGATTGATGCCTGGACCATTCGCCAGATCACCCCCGAAACCCTCGCCCAGGTTGACAAGCTCCTTGAGCTCAAGGCTGACCAGATCACAACCGACGACCCGGAGGGGCTGCTCGCGGCTCTCGCACGATGATCACGGATTACAGCAAGATACTCGACGAAATGGTTGCCACAGCCCGCGAAGCGGGAGCCTTGACCCTGGAGCACTTCAAGAATTTTCGCGACCTTGAGGTCGGCATCAAGGGTCCGGGTGACTTCGTTTCCGACGCGGATCGAGAGTCCGAGCAACTGATCCGCAAGCGCCTTTTTGCCATCAATCCTGATTGGAGCCTGACGGGAGAAGAGTTTGCCCCGGTCGAAGGCGCGGACCGCGAGCACCGCTGGCTGGTTGACCCCATCGATGGCACCACCAACTTCATTTTCGGCCAGCACTACACCATCACCATCGCCTTGCGGCGGGGCAACGAGACCGTCTGTGGCCTCGTCTATAATCCGGTTTCGGACGAGATGTTCACGGCCACGACGGGGGGCGGCGCCTGGCTCAATGGCGAACGCCTCCATGTCAGCCGCTCCACTGACATAGGCCTTATGTGCGTCGGCACCGGCCTGCCCACCCCAGGGCTGCAGCTTTACCCTGGGGCCTACGAGCGGCTCGATGCCATCCGCGCCGAGATCGGCGCCGTACGCGTTGTCGGCAGCGCGGCCAATTCCTGCGCCTATGTGGCGTGCGGGCGCCTCACCGGTTATTTCGAGGAAACCGGCTTTGTCGATACAGCGGCGGGTATTCTCCTTGTGGAGGAAGCCGGTGGTGTCGTCACCGACTGGTGGGGTCGCGGCCCCGACATATTCGAGCGCACCGGCGCGCTTATCGTTGCGAACGCTGCAACCCACGCCCACCTGCTCCAGCACCTCAGCGCCGTGCCAACAAAGGATCCAGTTGTGTGAGGATCGGGTAGCCTCCGCAGCAAGCTCTCACGCGGTACTGCTGATCCGTTAGACAAGCCGAACCACCCGGGCCTGCCTCGTCTCTCGTCCACATCTAAGCGCCGATCAACAGGTAGGAATCGGCAAGCCATAGCGCCAACTGCATGATCGTGAAGGTCGGATTGGCGCTGCCTGCGGTTGGAAACACCGAGGCGCTGGCGACCGCAACATTGGGCACGTGGTGGCAGCGAAGATCGGGGCCAACCACCGAGGTCGCTGGGTTGGTTCCCATGCGCGTCGAGCCAGACGGGTGGGCGCAGGCTTCGACCGTTTCGATGATCTGGCCATCCGGGCTGTTGACGCCAGGAGCCCAGATCAATGGGCAGAGATTATCCAGACCCGCTCGGGACCAATAGGTCCTGAGCCTGCGCGCGGCCGAGCGGAAGGTCCGCTCGTCTCTAGGTAGCACCTTCCAGTGCAGCAAAGCTTTGCGCACCCCCAACTGGTCGGTTTTCTCCGATAGGGAGATGCGGTTCCGGGGGTCGGGCAGTTGCTCGACCAGCGCCATGAGGCGCAAATCCACCGCGGGCGGCACATAAAGCTGCTTGTGCCAGAAGCGCCAGAACCCGCTTTTGGCGATCAGGCCGACATCCCGAACTGCCGTGCCGATCTGGCGTGGTTCCACTTCCTGTCGTTGCACGCCCTTGGCGATGCTCTTGATCGCCGCCATACCACTATTGCCCATATCCATGGCGACATAGATGAACCCGCTTGAAACCTGGTCTTCGCGCTGGGCGCTGCCGGATAGCTCAAGATGCAAGTCGCGGCGGATACCTCGAACGAAGCGGCAACTCAGCAGATGATTGGTAAGGTCAGCCCGCGTGCGATCCACCAACGCAACTTCCGCTTTCAAATGATCCTGGAAGTAGCGCCCCAAGGCGTCAGTCCGCGCGAAGGCGCGATTGCCGCTGGCCGCGTCAAGCAGCAGCAGCAGTCGTGTGGACTCGATAGTGCCGGCTGCGATGGCGAATTCCTCGGCGCGCACGGTAAGCTCGTGCCCGTAAAGGCTCTTGGCGGTGATGGCGCGCAGCTTCCCAGCCTCGGTATCCAGATCGAAACCACACACCGTCGCGTTAAGCCAGACCGTAATGTTGGGATTGGATCGGATCTCCCGTCCCAGGATCGAGATGATGTTGCAGCGCTTGAACGTGGGGCATTTCGCCCAACGGGTCATGAAATCCTCACCAGTATCGATAAGCAGGCCCGCCGAACCCGGCGCTCTCGTATCGAGCTCATCAAAAGAATCGTGGCGGACACCAAACAACGCTTCCAGCTCTTGCTGGTAGCGTCTCAGGATGTGCGGGGCCACCGGCCACTCGGGCTGGTCGACATGTTCCCGAGCGCCCTGATCGAACCCCGCAATGGGGATCATCCGCCCGCCCCAGCGTGACGACGAGCCTCCAAGGCCGCGGTAGCGGCCCGTCATGGCACGGCCATACCCCCCACCCGCGTCATCAATGTCGTTGAGCTCGTGGATAGCGGGATCAAACGCGACGGTGCCGCTTTCAACGACAATAACTTTCCTGTTGTGCCGGGCAAGTCGTGTGGCCAGCAGCAATCCCGCAATGCCGGCTCCGACCACGCAAAACGGTGCGCTATGGCTTTGGCCACTGAGCTCCCTTGCGAGGTCCCGAATTGGCATGACCTTGATCCTCCCGCCCAGTATCGCATTTGACCCAAATCCTATCGGTGGCTCGCGCTTCTGTGATCTGAACACATCGGGGCGTCAGGCCAGCCTTCTTAGTTAGCCAGGCCCGCGATGGGATTATTGCTGCACAAATCTGGTCGGACCACAGTGAGTGCCTAGGGGCAATCGAGGCGAAGCAACAACGCTTCCCCCGCTTGGTGAGGGGGCATCAAGATGGCTAATCCACCGCTCGTCAGCATCATCATTCCACATCTCAACGAACCCGATCTGCCGGCATGCCTGCATTCCTTGGCCCGGCAGGCAGGCCGGGGCATTTCGTTCGAGATCATCGTGGTCGATAATGGCTCGCGCGACCTGCCGCGCGCTGCGGTCTCTGCCGTTCCGCAAGCCCGTCTTGTGGTCCAACCTATCCCGGGACCAGGCCCGGCCCGCAATCTGGGTGTGGCGGAAGCCGCCGGTGAGATCCTGGCCTTCATCGATGCGGACTGCGTCGCCGCGCCAAACTGGCTGGCGGCAATCGTAGCCTGGTTTCAGCACCACCCCGAAACTGACATTGTGGGGGGTGACATCCGGATCAGGCCGACCGATCCCGACCAGCTCACGGCGATCGAAGCCTACGAGAATATCTTCAGCTACCGCGCTCGCGAATATGTCGAACGGCATGGCTTCGCGGCCACCGGCAATATGGCCGTGCGCGCCAAGATATTCCCCAAGGTGGGGCTCTTTGGGGGCATCGGCACCATGGAAGACACTGAGTGGGGTCAGCGCGCCACCGCCATGGGCCACGGCATCGCCTTTGTCGGGGATGCTCGCGTCTATACCCCCTCCTGCAAGTGCTTCAGCGAGCTGGCTCGCCGCTGGGACCGCCATGTGGCCCATGAATTCAAAGCGGCCAGCGGAACCCAGGGTCGGATCAAATGGCTGGCCAAGAGTGCCATGATTGCCGCCTCGCCTGCCTTGGAGGTGGTACGAATCTGGCGCTCCGATCGTGCCGGCAGTTTGCGCGAACGTGTCCTGGCGCTCAGATGCGTGACCCAGGTCCGGCTTTATCGCGCCGGCCGGATGCTGCGCCTGATCTGGAACGACAACGCCGCAAGCATGGTGAACATGTGGAATCGCTAGGGCGAAGCTCCCTCAGCACCGCGGGGCGCTAGTCCGCCCGGGTGATCCTGCCCTCTTCAAACTGCACCATAAGAGCGAAGTGCGCACCACCACCCCCCATGCAAGATTCAGATTCTGGCGGACCCCATGCAAAGCGCGCGCATGGAAATCAAGGGTATGAACATGTTGCAGGATTTCGGCTCCAACCCTAGTCCCAAGCGAGTGCGAGGACCTGAGTTCGATCGCATTCTACAGCTCGAAGAAGAATATCCCCAGGCGCGCGAACGCTTGCCGAGGCTGTGCAGCCTGGCGGTTGACGGCCTGCGGCACATGGCGCTGCCAAACATGCGGTTTCCCCACACGATGCGCAGCATCGACGCCAGGAAAGCTGCCGCACCCCGCCCCGAGGGCGACAATCTGCGCTACACGATCAATGTTGCCCAAGGTCTGGCCTGGATGCCCGAAACGGTGCAGCGGGGCGTGCTGCATGGGCATAGCGCGAGGGAACTCGCGCAGTCCTGCATTGACCGTGCCGCCCAATCGCGCGAGCCCGGAGCCGTCGCACTGGCTGCGTGGGCTGCAGCGGAAACTGCGGGGATCTTTGCCCGGAACCTCTACGATATCCTTGTCGAGATCCTTGCTGAAAGCGAGAGCGTCGAGTTGGTGCCATGTGCCTGGGCGCTCACCGCCGCAATTGCTGGCCAGCACTTGGGAGATACGAGGCGCGTCAAGGATCTGGCCTGGATCATGTTGCGTGACGCCCAGTCGGCCAGCGGAGTTTTTCCCCATGTTACCCCAGTCTCGGCCGGTGGCTGGGTGCGTGGCCATGTGGGCTCTTTCGCCGATCAGGTTTATCCCATCCAGGCCATGGCCCGCCTCGGCTATGCCGACGACAACATAGCCGCTCTACAGGCCGCTGATGCCTGCGCCGCCAGGATTGTCGAGCTGCAAGGGAGCGCTGGCCAATGGTGGTGGCACTACGATACGCGCGATGGCAGCGTGGTTGAAGGCTATCCGGTGTATAGTGTGCACCAGCATGCCATGGCCCCAATGGCCCTGCTCGATCTGCTGGATGCCGGCGGACAGGATCACCGCGCCGCCATCGTCAAGGGCATGGGCTGGCTGGATGATCATCCCGAAACGGACCAGCCGATGATCTCGGAACAGCACAGCGTGATCTGGCGCAAGGTCGCCAGGACCGAGCCCCCTAAACTGGCCCGTCGGATCGCCGCCGGCACCACGGCGCTCAAAAAGGGTTGGCACCTACCTGGCCTCGACGCAGTGCTGCGGCCTGGCAAGATCGATTACGAATGCCGGCCATATGAATTTGGCTGGTTGCTTTACGCCTGGAGGTCGCGGGCGGTGGTGCAGGACTTGCACCCCTGAACTGACGCGCCCAACCCTTAGGGTTCATGCAGGCTTTCATCGATGCCGCGCATCAGGGGATAAAGGAAATAGGAGATCACGCTCCGCTCCCCCGCGTGGATCTCGGCTGAAACCGTCATGCCCGGGAGCAAGCGGAAATCGGCCGGCGTCTGCCGCAGCTTTTCTTGGCTCAGACCGATGCGCACCCGATAAAACGCCGTGCCTCCCGCCGGATCCTCGCCGGGCTGCTTGGCAAAAGAGTTTTCGCTGATCGAGGTCACTGTGCCCGCAACTGTCCCATGTTCCTGGAAGGGGAAGGCATCGAACTTGATCCGTGCCGCATCGCCAAGGGCCAGATGCCCGATGTCATTGCTGGGCACAGCCACTTCAACCTCAAGCGCAACATTGAGCGGCACCAGGGTAACCAGCGGCTCGGCGGCTTGCACCACTGAAGCCTGGGAGCGTTGCGCCACCTCCAGCACCGCGGCATCCGCTGGCGCCAGCAGATGGGACATGGCAGCGCGTAAGGTCACTTTGCGCACTTCCTCGTTGATTCCCGCCTGCTTCTCCTCGAGCTCAACCAGCGCTTCCAAGGTCTGGCGCCGGTAATCCTCGACGAAGTTCTGCCGCTCGGCCTGCACCTGCTGAAGCCCGTGCAGAGCTTCGGCATATTGCCCTTGCACCTGAGTGAGCGTTACTTCGAGCTCCAGCCCGAGATCACGGCTCTGCAGAAATGCCAGCCGCGAGCCATTCCCGCTATCCGCCAGCGTAGAATGCATATCTTGGATTTCGCGCAAACCGCCCAGGCGCCTGCGCAGCGTTGCTTCCTGCGCCTTTGCCGCCTGCATCAGCGCCTCGCCATGGGCAATCTGCGCGTCAAAATCGGCCAACCTGGCTTCGAAGGCGGCCCGCCGCTGCCGGGCCAATTCCGCCTGCATCTGCGCCTCGGGAGAAGCGTGGAGCGGTGGCGCATAAACCGCTCCTGACAGCTCAGCCTCCATGCGGGCGATTTGGGCCACGAAGCCCGCCAGCTTGGCTTGCAATTGACTGGCATCGGCATCGGCAAAGGTCGGATCAAGGGTAGCGAGCAGTTGACCTTTGCGCACCACATCGCCGGGCTTGACCGCAATCGACTGGACAATGGAGGTTTCAAAGGGCTGCACTACCAGGGTCGGTTGGCTGGTGGTCAGCTTGCCCGGCGCGACAACAATCTGGTCGATCCGCGACACGCTGGCCCAGAAAACACCAGCACCGATCGCGGTGGCGACGAGGTAAAGCGTCAGCCGGGCCGTGATCGGCGGACGGCGTTCTTCGAGCGCAATCGCGTCGGTTTGGAAGTCGCGGATTGCCGGCGCGGTTCCTGGCTCCACGAGTTTGAGTTCGGGCCTGCCGGTGGGCCTGAGCCGCGCTGGTTCCTT
The DNA here is from genome assembly GCF_058133665.1 of Devosia sp. Z11_6. Classification (NCBI taxonomy): domain Bacteria; kingdom Pseudomonadati; phylum Pseudomonadota; class Alphaproteobacteria; order Hyphomicrobiales; family Devosiaceae; genus Devosia; species Devosia sp. Z11_6. The sequence continues at coordinate 1,068,595 of NZ_JBYUNQ010000001.1, read as the reverse complement.
TTCAACGGCACTCATCCGACAAGCTTCATCTGCTGGTTCCACAAATGGCGATAGGTGGTGCAGCGCGAAACCAATTGGCTATGGGGTCCCACATCCACCAGCCGCCCGCGGTCGATCACGAGGATGGCGTCGGCATCGGTGAGCATGGAGAGCCGGTGCGAAACGATGATCACGGTGCGCCCCGCGGCAATGCCCTTGATGCTCTGCTTGACGATCGCCTCGCTTTCGGGATCCAGCGCGCTGGTCGCCTCGTCGAGGATCAGGATCCGCGGATTGGTGACGAGGGCTCGTGCGATCGACAGCCGCTGGCGCTGGCCGCCCGATAGATTCTCGGCCCCCTCCTCGATCAAGGTGTCGTAACCGCGCGAGAGCTGCTCGATGAACTCGACGGCGCCTGCGAGTCTGGCTGCATCCACCACCTCCTCGAAGGTCGCATCCGGCTTGGCTGCCGCGATGTTGTCGCGCACCGTGCCACGGAACAGGAAATTGTCCTGCAGCACCACACCGACGCTGCGGCGGAGATGGTTGAGGTCCAGTTCGCGCAAGTCATGGCCGCCGATGCGGATCACCCCTTGCTGAGCCGGATACAGACCTTGGATCAGTCGGGTGACGGTGCTCTTGCCACCCCCGCTGCGCCCTACCACCCCCATGATCGTATTGCCCGGCACGGCAAAGCTGATCTCGTTAAGCGCAAAGGGCCCGTCGTCACGGTAGCGGAACGACACGTCCTGGAATTCCACCGCGCCCTCGATTTGCGGGCGCAGTCCTTCCGTGCTGCCGCTGCGCTCCACCTTCTCGTTCATCACCTCGCCCAGCATGCGCACCGAGAGCGCCACTTCCTGGTACTCGTGCACCATGGTGACGATCTGCACCAATGGTCCTGAAACGCGGCCAGCCAGCATGTTGAAGGCGATCAGCGCGCCCACGCTCATCGCGCCATCAAACACCAGAAGCGCGCCAACACTGATGATCGCGACCGCCATCAGCTTTTCCAGCAGCCCGGTGACGGCCTGCGCCGAGATCGAGATGGTCTCGACCTTAAAGCGGGTGTTGATGGTCTGGGCTGACCGGTCATCCCAAACCCGCCGCTGCAGCGGCTCCATGGCGAGGGACTTGAGAGTTCGCATGCCGTGCATGGTCTCCACCAAGAGGCCCTGGCGTTCACCCTCCGCGGCGTAAAGCGCTGCCAGCCGCTTGCGAAAGGGCGCCACCAGCAGCGCCACCACCAGCGCGATCAGGGCACTGAATCCGAGCACGATCAGGGAAAGTTGCATGCTATACATCAGCAGAACGGGGATGAAGACGAACAGCGACAGCGTGTCGAGCATGGTCAGAAACAGCCTACCGGTGAGAAATTCCCGAATGCGGCTGGATTGCTGCATGTGCTTGACCAGAACGCCTGCCGAGGAGCGTTCGAAGAAGTTGATTGGCAGATCGAGCAGGTGCCGGAAGGTGCGGGTTGCCACCCGAATATCGATCCGGTTGGTGGCGTAGATCAGCAGGTAGCGGCGCAGGAACACGAACACCGCCTCAAACACCAGCGCCACACCAATCCCGATGGCGAGCACGATCAGCGTTGAATAGCTCTGGTGCACCAGCACCTTGTCGATCACGAGCTGGAAAAAGACCGGCGTGGCCAGTCCCAGCGCATAAAGAAACAAGGCGGCGATCGCGACATCGATGAACAACCGTTTCTGATGCAAAATTTCAGGCACGAACCACGCAAAGCCAAAGGGTTGCTCAGGATCGGCAATGGCATAGCTGCGCTTGACCAGCAGCAACTCGCCATTCCACCGCGTGGCGAACTGCTCGAGCTTAACCTCGATCATCCCGCCCGGAGTATTCGCTAGGGGATCGAATATGCGCAGCACCACGGCGCCGGTTTCATCCTGCTGGGCCCCCAGGATCGACACCCAATTGCCGTTCCCGAGCCGAGCCAGCGCCGGATAAGCCTGCCCCAAGCGCAGGATGGTGGCGGGCTTGGCCTTGATGCGCCGCGCCCGCAGCCCTGCCTCCCGCGCCATGCGCAGCATCAGGTCAAAGCCTATGCCTTCGGCGCCGATCGCATGCTCGGCCACCAGCCGCCCACCGTTGCCATCGAGGCCATGGTGGCGCAAAGCCGCGGCAAGGCATTCCGGGCCAGTTTGAACAAACGCCTGCATGGCAACGGGAACCGGCTAGGAGTCGAAATTGGGTGAGGCGCTTTGCTGGCTGTTGCCGTTTGCCCTGGGCGGATTCACCGGAATGACATTGCTCGGTTCATTGCGTCGAATGGCGCCGGCCTCGATCAGTCCGTTCATGGCGTTTTGCAGCACCTCGAAACTGTTGGCAAACCCCTCTAGCGACATGACGATGCGCTGCCGGTGTTCTGGTATCGGCTGGCCGCCCGTATCGCGCATGGTTGCGGAAAGGCTGACCAAATCGATCCGCACCACCGTCCCCGTGACGGTGATCTCCCCGATGGCATCTGCATAGAGTTCGCCTTGCATGACTGCTTCCCTGACTTTGGTTCTGGCTCATGAGGCCAGTGCGTTGAAGATCACATCGACATGGTAGTTTGTGGCGTTATAGCTGCCGTTGGGGAAGGCGCTGGTCCCGCCGTAGGCGAACAGACCATTGCCGCCGCTGGAGGCGCTTGACGGTGCAGTCAGCGGCCCGGAGGTTACCGGGGAGGCGAGGCCAAATGGCGTGGCCGAGTAGTTGCCATTGGTGTGGTAGGAAACGACATAGGTCGTGTTCGCCTCAATGGCGATCGGGGTGGCAAAGGAGGCTGTCTGCCAGCCGCTGGCGGTCTCGTTCTGGAAGGTCACGCTGCCCTTCGACTGGCCGTCGGCAGTCCAAAGCGCGCCCGTGTGCAGCCCGGTATTTTGGGGCCCCTTGTAGAACTTGATCCCGCTCACCACGCCAGCCGCCGAACTGGTGAACTTCATTCCCAGTTGAACCGGACTAGGATCATTGACGGTCACCGTTACGGGCGTCGCCGTTTCGGGGAACAGCGAGATCCCCGTCGCGGCCGGAGCTACCGTCACCGCCACCTGGGCCAAAGCCGTCCCGCCACGCCCGTCAGCCACCGTATAGGAGAAGCCTGCCGGACCGGCGTAATCCGCTGCTGGTGTAAAGGTGACCAGCTTGGTCTGTGGATCAAATACCACCGTGCCATTGCTGGCGCCGCTCACGCCGGTGATCGTGAGCGTATCGCCATCGCTATCGCTGTCATTGGCCAACAAGGACGCGGCCGTGACCTGCATCGCAGCATTGAGCTGCGTGGTGAGGCCGGCATCGTTGACTGCAACCGGCGCAGTGTTGGCGCCCTGCTGATAAAACACGTCCACCCAGTAATTGGTCGCGTTCAGGCTACGGTCGGGCGGGGTATTTGTGTTCTCATAGGAGAACAGCCCGTTGAGACTCCCCGGACTGCTCTGCGGCGCAGTGAGCAGCCCATTTGTTGTAGCAGTGTTGAAGTAACCGGGGCTGGCCGAGTAATGGCCGTTCGGTGCGCGATAGGAAACGATGTAGCTGGTGCCGGCGGAGATCGCGATGGGCGTGCTGAAACTGGCCGATTGCCACCCAGATGCCGTCTCGTTTTCAAAGACGACAGTGCCCATCACGGCACCAGTGCTGGACCATAAAGTGCCGGTATGGGTCCCCGTATTCTGTGGGCCCTTGTAGAAGCGCATCCCCGAAATAAAGCCGCTGGATGCAGCGGTGAACCGCATCCCCAATTCCACTGATCGCGCCTCATTTACGCTGACCGTTGCCGGCGTGACGTTATCGGCAAAGACGTTGCTGCCCACCACTGGCTCGGTGACGGCCACGCCCACGGAAGCTGACGCGGTTCCGCCCCGGCCGTCCGAGACTGCATAATTGAAACTCGCCTGCCCGGCATACCCAGCATTGGGTGTGAAGGTCACGACATTGGTCTGGGCATTAAAGCCCACGGCACCGTTCACCGCGCCACTGACGCCCGTGATGGTCAGCGGGTCTCCGTCCGGGTCATTGTCATTGGCAAGGAGGGTCGGGGCGGCGATCTGGAGCACCTGCCCCTGCCCCGTGACCATCCCCGTGTCATTGGCGGCCACGGGAGCACGATTGACGGGTGGCGTGACGGTCACGGCCACACTTGCGCTGGCCGTCCCGCCCTCCCCATCCGCTACCGTGTAGCTAAAGGAGGCCGCGCCGGAAAAGCCGCTGGTGGGGGTGAAGACAATCGTGTTGGTCTGGACGTTGAACACGGCCGTGCCATTGTTGGACCCGCTGATGCCCGTAACGGTCAGCGGGTCACCGTCGGGATCGGTGTCATTGCCGAGGAGGGTCGAGGCATTGATCGTTAGCGCCGTATTGATGACCGTGTTGAAGCCGCTATCGTCGCCCGGGACAGGGTCCCTGTTGAGCTGAACGGCTGACTCGAACAGCACGTCCACCCAGTAGTTCGTTCCCTTGAAGCTACTGGTCGGCATGAGGTTGTCGGCCCCGTAAGTGAAAACGCCGTTGCCTGCTGCTGGCGCCGTAAGCGGCCCGTTGCTCTGGGGCGCGGTGAAGTAATTTGACGTCGTGGCGTAGCCGCCATTGCTTTGAAAGCTGGCGACATAGGTCGTGCCGGCGGTGATCTGAACCGGATTGCTGAAGAGCACCGTCTGCCAGCCACTGGCCGTTTCGTTCACAAAGGTTGCCGTGGCCAGTTGCTTGCCGGTGCTGCTCCAGAGCGTGCCGGTATGCGTGCCGGTATCGGTAGCGCTCTTGTAGTACTTGATCCCGGTGATTGCCCCGGCCGCGGAAGCCACGAACTTGATGCCCAGATTGACCTCTGACTGGTCCGTTCCGCTCACAACGGCCGGGGCCGCCCCTGGCGCAAACAGCGAGGTGGTGGAAAGTGTCGGCACCACCACCATGTTGACCTGCGCCGAACCGGTGCCACCGCGCCCATCCGACACCGAATAGCCAAACGAGGCTTCACCGACAAAGCCTGGCGTGGGGGTGAAAGTCAGGGTCTGCGCGTTAGCGTCGAAGACCACCGAACCGCCTGAGGCCGCCCCAGCCCCGATAATGGTGAGTGGATCATTGTTGGGGTCGGCATCGTTCGCCAGCAGTGTCGAGGCGAGAAACGTAATCGGCCGATCCCGGAGCACCGGGAAGCCGTCGTCGTTCTGTGGCGCGGGCGGATCATTGGGCGTGGGAACACCGCTATAAACGACATCTACCCAGTAATTGGTGTTGGACTGCGTAACTGGAGCTACGTCTGAGTTGCCGTAGCTGAAGACCCCGCTGGTTGATGTCAGCCCTCCACGCGTTTTGGGCGTGGCAAAATAGTTGGTGGTTGCCGCATAGCCCCCGCGGGTGGACAAGCTCGCCACATAGGTGGTCCCCGCCGTGATGGAAACGGGCGAGTCGAAGATCACCGTTTGCCAGCCGCTCGCTGTCTCCGCCGTGAAAGTAGCCTTAGCCAACCGAACGTCGCCGGGACCCCACAAAGTGCCGATATGTTCGCCGGCATTGCCCATGCCCTTGTAATAGCGGATCCCCACTATGCTGCCCGAAGTGGCAGCGCTGAACCGCACGCCGACATTGACCGGGTTAGGATCGCGGTTGAGCGGGTTGGCCGGAAGATCATTGGGCCCGAACAGGTGACCCGTGCCACCCTGGTCGACATTGACGGTTACCCCGGCGGTCGGCGTTTCCAGATTGATGCTGTCATCCACCGCGCGCGTGCGGATGGTATAGTTGCCGCCCGAAATGGGCGTCCAGCTATAGGTCCAGTTTGTGGTGCCGCTGGCCCGGTGCCACGAGGTGCCGCCATTGGTCGAAACCTCGACCACGGCCACACTCCCCCCGCCGGCATCAGTTGCCGTGCCGGTGATCGTCACTGTTTGGGCAGCAGTCAGCTGGCCGGTTGCCGTTGGCGACGTGAACGTTGTCGTGGGCGCCAGTTCATCTTCGCTCTCGGAAGCCGCAACCAGGCTTTCCATCAGGGTGGCCGGTTGCACCCCCATCTCGGCGAACAGGTTGACCATGGCCTGTTGCACATTGGGATCGGTCGGGGTCGCTTCGTTGTCGTGGTGGCTGTCCAGGCCCCAGGACCAGTAAACCGTGCCGGCACTAAACACCAAGGCGCCGCTGGGCGCCCGATACATGGTCAGGCTGTGGGACGCCGTTCCCGAGCCAACAGCACTGCCATAGTCCAGCAGCAGGCTTTCGACGTCCACAGTAGTAGATGACAGCGGCACCAAGCCCGCCGGCCGGAAACCGTTGTCGAGATCGGAATTCCACTCATAACCGAGCAGGTTCTTGGTGAGCGTATAAACCTCGCCCGGCTCCAGATCGGCAACCTCCGTATTGCTCCAAAAGCGCAGGTTGGACATGTCATAGGGTATGTCGATGGCGTCCAGCCGATAGGAATCGACGGTGAAGATCGTGCCCGTTAGCGCGTTCTCGGGCTTGCCGGAGCCAAGCACCGGGTCGCGCCAGGTGGACGTGGTTCCCTCTGCGTCCGTATTAGCGTTGTCCCAGCGCTCTTTATAGGAGACCAGCGTCTTGTATGGCGTATTGGTGCCATCGATGCTGTTTTCCCAGCGGGTCTCCCAATAAACGTCATTGCCGCTCCAGAACGACAGATTGACCCCCGCATCGCGTGCCGCCTCGACATTGGCCCGCTGCTCGCTCGACCAATATTCGTCGTGGCCGACGGTGAGGAAGATCTCGCCATTAAGCAGTTGGGCTGCGTCCGAGGCGGTGTCGATCCCAGAAATGTAATCGACGTCATAGCCGTTCTGCTCGAGAAAGCGGATCGCGGCATATTCCGCGCCAAACACATAGTTCTGCGGGCCGGACGAGAAACCACCATCGCGTGAAATAATCGGCCGGTTATAGCTGACCGCACTCGCCCGACCCGCCCGGCCGCCCGCTTCAATGCCGCCATAAAGGTTGTAACCGCCCCACCAGTTGTAGGCCTGCCAGGTCGTGTCTGAAGTCTGGAAGGTTATGTCGCTCGGAGCATCATCATCGCGCACGATGAAGGGGATCATGTTTTCCCCGCCTGAGCCGTCAAACCGCGTCAGCTTCGCGAAATACACGCCTGAAACGGCGTCGTCCGGGATTTCCCACGAGGCTGATACTGACCAGTTGCCCGCATCAACCAGCTTGGTTTCCTCATCCTTGTAGGGGATCGGCTGCATCACCGGGGCGGCCAAGTCCCGGTCGATGCTGTCCATCAGCCGGGCACCCGCCCCGCCATAATAGCCCAGCCGGTAGATATCGATGCGATAGTCAGTCGAATCGGTGTTGATCTTGAAGTCGACGGTTTCACCATGATTGCTGGTGAACTGCGCCGCAAAACCCTCGATTGAGGCATCGGCCTTGCCAATCATCCACTCGCTCTCGGGCGTACCCTCTTCCAGGTTTTCCAGCACAATGGCGTTGGGCGGGGGCGCGCCAGGGAGATCGGAAGGAGCCGCCGACGGATCCAGCCCAGTTCCGGGCGATCCCCGCGGCGACGTAGGGGCGGCAATCTCATCGGATGGCTCAAGCAGGATCAGCGTATTGGGCGAATAACCGGTCGGCAGCCCACTGCTGGCCGTCGGCCCACCGGTGCGCACCGAACACATGGTGCAGGCCCGTCCGGTACAGGATCCGCAGGGGGTCGTCGCAGCAGCGTTCAGCCAGCTGCCGCGCCAGTCGGGGCTGGCCGCTCCTGCCGGCGTCAATGTGGGAGTCGCTGCAACAGTCGCCGTTTCGGCGCTGACCTTGAGGGCTGCAGGTGTCGCTGCGCTCGACTTGTCTTCCCGGCCCAAGCTAGCACTGGCTGCAGTTGCCTGGGCAAGATCGGGCGCGCTGCTCGTCGGCAGTTCCACCGAGCCGGCTACAGCCATAGCCACTGCTGCCGGCGGCAACATAGGTGTTGGCTTACTCGCGGAACTGTCCCGGGCGGACAGAGCTAAGTTGGACGGGGACACCTCGGCACTTGGCAGCAGAATGGGCTTTCCCGCTTGGGAAAAATACGTTCCCTTGTCGGTATTTGCGCCGGGGTTTTGAAGTCTGTTCGGTCGATACTGCATCGCGCCGGACCCGGCAGTTCCGACGGAGCTCGCGGCATTGCCCGCCCGGTAGCTGGTGCTTGCGCGTTCGCCTGCCTTGAACTGGGGAGCGGGGCTGCTGAACATCGCGGTGCCGCCCGACGCACCCTGGTAGCGGCCCGTCGACTGGCTGCCGCCGTTGCTGCGATAGGATTTCATGTCAGCCCGCCAAATGCTTGAAGACCATGAAAATTGCATGCGTAGCCGTAAGCCGAAATCAACCAAAGGATTGCTCGCGCCTAGCTCACATTGCAGCCTGATCCGGAAAGATACGCAGGTTGCACCCCGCAGGTCCGCTCGGAGCGGCGCCACTACTCCTAGCCCGTTCCGGTGATTGCATCGCCGGCCGCACTATTCCTAGCATCGGCTGTTCGACCGAGCTCCGCTTGAGGGGCCGTTAGCAGGAGCACCGCCTTGAAGATTCTGGTCTTTGCGCACAAGCTCGAGGTCGGCGGCACCCAGGTTAACGCCACCGAGTTAGCCGCCCAGTTGCGCGATGCGCATGGCCACGATGTCGTGCTTTTCGCCGTGCCCGGTCCTATGGTCGCGCTCGCCGAGGACAAGGGGCTTCGCTATATCCCCGCCCCGACCGGCGCCGGCTATTCCCCTAGGCGGATGCGAGCGTTATATCGGCTAGCCCAAGCCGAGCGCCCCGACCTCATCCATGTCTGGGATGCACCGCAATACCTGGAAGCGATGTTTGCCGTCCACCTTTGGACGCGGGTGCCCATGGTGGTCACCTCCATGGCCATGGTGGTGAACAACGAGTTCCCCCGGCACATCCGGACTACTTTCGGGACGCCCGACCTCGTGGCCCAGGCGGTGCGGTCCGGCCGCCGGGCAAGCCCGCTCTTGCCGCCGGTGGATACCGACTTCAACCAGCCCGACCCCGCGCAAGGCCAGGACTTTCGCGAACGCCACTCCTTCTCGGAGAGCGACATTGTTCTCGTCACCGTCAGCCGTCTTGTGCACTGGATGAAAGCCGAAAGTCTGCGGGATACGATCGAGGCCGTCCGCAGCCTAGGTCACGATCTGCCCCTGCACTTCGTGATCGTTGGTGACGGCACCGCCCGCCCCGAGATCGAAGCGCTATCCGAAGAGGTCAACCGCGAACTCGGCCGCACCGCCGCGCATGTGATCGGCCCGATGCTCGATCCCCGTCCCGCCTATGCTGCGGCTGACATCGTCATCGGCATGGGCGGATCCGCTTTGCGTGGCATGGCTTTCGCCAAGCCGGTTATCGTAGTGGGCGAACAGGGGTTCTCCGGCGCTTTCACGCCCGAAACGGCACCGAGTTTCCTCCAGATGGGCATCTATGGCCTTGGCGACGGCCAGTCCGGCCGCGCGCAACTAACCCGGCATATCGCCGAGCTTGCGGCCGCCCCCGAACGTCTTGCCGAACTGGGCGCGTTCGGCCGAGCCTTTGTCACCCGCAATTTCAGCCTGGCCCAGGTCGCGCGCGATCTGCACCAACTCATGGCCGATTGCGTCGTCGCACAGCCGAGCTTTGGGCAATTTGCGGCCGACATGACGCGCACAACCGCGCTGTTCGTCGCGCATCGGCTTCTTCCCTATCAATGGCGCGCCCGGCTCAGCTGGGCCAAGTCCAGGCACCGCCAGCAACTGCTAACCTCCGTCCAGTTCCGGGGGCAGGCTTCGGCGACCCTCGACTTGCCGACTAACCCGACTGCACCAAGCCAAGGCGCTGGCCCGCCAGCGTAACCCCGCCGCGGAGTTTCCGGCTCAAGCTTTCAAGAACCGTCATCGTGCTGGGCGGATAATGAGCAATGCTGGCCAGCAACAGGCGCCGCGCCATTCTGGGTTTGCCGGTCTTGAACAGGACGCGGGCAGCGTTACGCATGATGGCAGCCTTTTGCCGCGGATAACGCTGCAGCAGTTGCTTATTGTTCTTGGCAATCAGCAACTCGCCCAGCATCTGGCGGCGCGAGTTCATCGAGATGCTGTCACCCGACACAAACCCTAGCACTGCCGCGTCGGTATGCTCGAAAATCTTGGTGTGCTGCGCCAGCCGAACCGCAAATTCCCAATCCTCATTGGCCCGGGCCCGCTCATCGAACCAAGGGCCTGGCGGCATGCAGTCGGCTCGGAACAGCGCGCACTGAACGCTTAGCCGGTTCTCATCGAGCAAGCGGCCCACCTGGTCACCAACTGCGGGCAATCGCCCCTTGGGCGAGGGCGTCACCGAAACATAGCCCGGCCCGTATCGGAGCCGGTCGTCCCGTCCATAATAGATCTTGGGCCCGGTCACCGCACCGAACTCGCCTCCCAGCCCTGCTAACAGCACAAGCTGCGCTTCGAGTTTGCCGGGCAGCCACAGATCATCGCTATCCTGAAAGGCGATGAATGCGCCACGCGCCTCGTCAATCCCGCTATTGCGCGCCGCTGCCGCGCCGCCATTGACCGGCCGGCGAACCAGCCGCACCCGTGGGTCATCGATCTGCTGCACCAACGCCGCGATATCCTGGGTAGAGGCGTCGTCTACGACGATGAGTTCGAGATCCTGGAACGACTGGGTCAGAACTGAACCCATCGCGCTGGGCAAACTATGGGCTCGGTTGAAGGTTGGCAGGATAACCGAGATGATTGGCATGAATGCGCTCTGCTTGATTTTCGGCACGACCCAACTCGGCCGCACGGCTCTGTGCTGGCGACAGTAAGAAGTTCACCCCCGCAAGGGAGGCTACCCAAAGGACAGCTGACCCAAACCATTGGGCGTAGCCCACGGCGTCGCCTACATCGAAGCACGGATCGATGTTGCCGCTTCACCCTGATTGCTGAGGTGAAAAACCGCTGGAGATCAACAAGGATAACAACCAGTTCCGACCCTTGCTGTCCATGGCGCGGGAAACCGGGCATGCCTTTACGGAGACACTGAATTGAACGCGATCGCTGAACCGGCCGAGCGGCTGGCCATCATCATAGTGGCCTACAACAGTGCCGATGCCCTGCCCGGCTTGCTCCACTCGATCCAGCAGCACCGCACCGAAGTCGCACGGCTGGACGTCTTTGTGATCGACAACGACTCCCACGATGACTCCGTCGCTATTTCCCAAGCCCATTCTGTGGGCGCCATTGTCGTGCCAAGCCGCCGCAATGGCGGCTATGCGGCCGGCATCAATATCGGTGCGGCCCTGGCCGGACCTGAGGCGCACCTGCTGATCCTCAACCCGGACACGAGGCTCCAAACGGGCACCCTGAGCCTCTTGCTCGAGCGTATCGCCGATCCGCGGATTGGGGTTGCCGTGCCCAAGCTGCTCCACGACGACGGCACCCTCGCCGCTTCGCTGCGGCGCGAGCCGTCGGTGATCACCGCCTGGTCCGACGCTTTGGTCGGCACCGCCGTCGCCGCCCGCATGGGCTTGGGTGAAATCGTCGCCAGCAAGGACCTTTACGAAAACGGTGGGGAGATCGAATGGGCCAGCGGCGCCGCCTTGCTGGTCTCAGCGGAGGCGCGCCGCGCCGTCGGTGAATGGGACGAGTCCTTCTTTCTTTACAGCGAAGAGGTCGATTATCTCCGCCGCGTCCGGGTCGCAGGTTTTACCCCGGCCTATGTCGCGCAAGCCCATGTCACCCATAAGGGCGGCGCCTATCATGAGAGCACCTATCTCTCGGCGCTGATGACCACGAACCGCATCCGCTACTTCCGCCGCCATCATGGTCCGCTGGCCACTTGGGCCTTCCGGATGGCGCTGATTGTGGGCTCCACCATGCGCACGCCCCTTGGCCGCGGCCACCGTGCCGCCCTGCGTGCCGCCCTGGCCGGCTAGCTGGAACCGGCCAGCCGCACGCTTAACTGCCCGGCCTCGATCTCGTCATAGATCGCCTCGATCCGCGCGATACGGGCGGACCACAGGCCGGTCGCTTTGACTTGGTGGTAGGCCGCCTGCCCCATCCGCGCGCGCTGCTCGGGATCGCCGGTCAGCTGCCGAATAGCCGCGGCAACTTCCCGGGCCAGGCTCTCGGGCGTGCTCGCCTGCAGCCGGATCGCACATTGGGGCGAGACCGCGTTCCCCGGTCCTCCTCTGTCCACCACGATCAAGGGCAGCGAATAGGACATGGCTTCCCACGCCACATTGCCACCAGGTTCGCGATAGCTTGGAAATACGAACAGATCAGCATTGCGGTAGAAGGCGTCGAGCTCGGCCCTGGCCTTCCAGCCATGAAAGGTAATGCGGCTGGACACACCCATCTCCCCCGCCAGTGCCTCGCAAATCGACTGCTCGGGGCCGGTGCCCACCACGTCTAGCGTCACCGCAACGTCACTCAGCAACTGCATGGCGCGGACAATGTCGCGCACGCCTTTGGTGCGCACCAGCCGCCCCACAAACAGCAGTTTGACGGGCCCCCTGTCCGTCCGGACAATTGGTTCGGGCACCTGCTCAAGGGCCGTTTCGCTCATGAACTCGAGCCGCTTCAGCGACAACTCCGCCAGCGTCTCGCCCACATAGGGTGCAATGCCCAGCACGCAATCGGCACTTTCATAAGAGGCGCGCAGCAGCGGATCGAACTGAAGGCGATACCGGTCCATTCCCCGCAGTCGCATGAACCAGGGATTGCTGCCTTCTTCCTCCGCAAAGCCGGGCGGCGACGCCAGCGCACCCCCAACGGGGCCGATCACCAGCGGAATGCCCAGCCCCGCCGCCGGCGACGGATAGCGCATGGCCACCGGCGTTGGCTGATGGGCGACATCGAACTGCTCCCCCCGTGCTAGTGCCGTTTTGATCCAGCGGCGCGCGCGAAAATAGAACGGTACATAACTCGGCTTGAGCATGCTGTTGAGCCGCTCGGCACGGGTGAACAAGGCCATTTCGGGCCACTCGATCACCCGCAGCCCCCGCAACTGCTCGGCCGCCGGGCGAGCATTGCGCTTGTGATAGGTCAGAAGCGTCACCTCCGCCCGCTCCGCTAGCCGTGACGCCCACTGGAACGCTACCCAGGCTTCACCGACATCCGCGCCATCGCAAGTTGGCGCAACCAGCAACAATTTGCGACGACCCATCACGCTCTCCCAACCCCTCGCTGGGGAGGCGGCTCCCGTTGGCTGCCTCGTACCATCGACGGGCGAGCCGGCCGAGGATCACGCGGTGCCCCGCCCTCGCGAGCCGGCGCCACCGCCTCGACGCGTCTTCCCTCAAGCACATCCATCAGCCACAGCCCGCTGCCCATCAAAAACATGAACAGGACATAGGTCGCGTTCCAGTAGTGAACGGTCCACCCGACCACAAAGAACCCGGCCATGCAGATGAGGTAGCCCATCCGATAGGAATACTCCCTTGGCGGCAAATTGCGCTTGCGCCCAACGCCGATCGTGCTGCCCAGGAAAGCCGTGAACATCATCAAGCTGGCGGGGATTCCGAACACGATGGCGGGATAGAGCCAGAACATGTCGATGCTCTGCGTCATCCAGGACGGGTGGTCCCACATCCCATAGCCGACGCCGAACCAGGGATGGTTCAGGGCCGATTCCGAGCCGAAATTCCAGATAAGGACGCGATAATAGGCGGACTCCCCATCGAGCGCGATGGTGGATAGCAGCACATTGGGCAGCGGCCGCTTGGCGAAAAGTTCGATGGCGAGGAGCGCAAGGCCGATCATTACAAGCAAAATCGTCCAGCGTGCCTTGAAGGGCCGCAACACCCACCCCCACAACAGCAACAAGATTTGCGCAACGAGCCCACTCATCGGCCCGGCTGAGAGCGAGGTGAAGGAGGTGAGCGCCACAAGGAAGGCGGTGCTCCAGCGGCGCCAAACCGGCCGCTCGTAACCCAAGACTGTAAAGCTGAGGGCCAGCGCGCTTCCGGTGCAGACACCAAAAAGGATCGGGTGATCCAGAACCGACTGCACCCGCTCCAGCCCCAGCCGCCCCGGCATCCTGAACTCGTTGATCGACGACATCACGGAAGAAAAGGTCCGCAACAGGATGTTCTGGCCTGTCACCGTTTCAATCAAAGCAAATGGCAGCAGGAGGAGAATGGCCGTAACCAGCACCGCGCACAGTCGGCGAAAATCCTCGGCAGTCCGGATCAGGGTTCGGGCAAGGAAATAGCTGCCCACCGTTTCCATGCCTTGCACGCCTCCGGACTGGAATCCCACATCGCCACCATGATTGACCCCAAGGCTGATCGCGCCCCAAAGCGCATATCCAAGCACGGCAAAATCGGGGAGACGTACCGGCCCCGCCCTGCCGCTCGCCCACAGCCACAAACAAGGAATGGCCGTCAGCAGCAGCAGGAGCCGGTAAGGGCTGATAACCAGCGCCCCCACATGGAACAGCCAGGGCACGAACAAGGAGAATAGCAGCACCGGAACCAGTGGGTTCAGACCCTTGACGCGATCTGCCAACGGGGGTGCTTCCCTCGCGCTCATGCGCGCGCCCTGATTTCGGGTTGCAGTGGACCGAAGCCCACTTGCGGTTCGCCCGGCCCCGGCAATTGCGACTTGTTCCATCAACCCTACCAGCAAGTCCCGGTCAGCCCCCGTCTTGCTGCAGACTAGAGAACCGCGTGAGGCTCTCAACTACATCCTTCGGATCAGTCCCTCCTCCCGTGACAGCCTTGATTGGCTAATGCGGGCCGCCTTGTCCTCCTGAATGCTCGCACCTGGGACGCCTAGCATCTGCCGGCGCTGAACAAACTCGAGCAAGCGGAGGAACAAAGTGAACGTAAACAACCGCCTTGCATCCATGCTGGCTAGCTCCCGGTCGCACGCCCACAAGCTTGGCTGGGGCATGCGCTCGGTAGGGATCACGGCCACGCTTCGGGGTGCTGTGCGTTCCGCCCTTCTCCATCTGCAGCGCCCGCAACACGCCCAGATCAAGCTCGCCTCCGGCCCTGTCATTGAGTTCGATTATCCCAGCCAGGTTCCCACGGCGCTCGTCATGTTCGGTGACCTGATCGATCCCGAATTCGCATTCCTGCGCCGCATTGCCCGGCCAGACTGGATCGTCGCCGATATCGGCGCCGCTATCGGGCAGTTCGCGTTATTTGCCGGCTGTCTGCCAGTTGCTTGCGTCCATGCCTTTGAGCCGAGCGGGGCCAATATCCGCACCCTGCAGCGCAACATCGAGCGCAATCGGCTCGCTGACCGCGTCCATATCCATCAGCTGGCGCTCGGTGAAGCCGAATATGAGGCGGTATTCGAAACCACTGACCACACCTGGGTCAGCCGTCTGGCCCAAAGCTCCGGCCATTCGGGGGCCGTAGAGCAAACCGAGACGGTGCAGGTGCGCACCCTCGCGGGAGAGCTCGAGCACCTCGGCGTTGACCATCTCTCCCTACTTAAGATCAACGTGGCTGGCTTTGAAACCGCTGTTCTAGCCGGCGCCGAACCGCTGCTCAGGCGCGGCGGCGCCGACATTCTGGTGCTGCTCCTCGGTCTCGCATCGCTGCCAGAATATGCCAAACTTGCGGGCTGGGGTTACCGCTTCTTCTACTTCCATCCGCGCGAAGCGGCCCTCTATGAGGTCACCCAGTTCGATGCTGCTGCCGTTCTCGATCATCGTCCCTGGCCAGCTCGCCACATCATCGCCATCCATAATGCGGCTCTGGCACGTGGCCTGATCGGCGACTTGGCCGTCAGAAAGCCCCATGCTGCCCCGGCAGCTCCCGAACCACGTGAGTTGGAGCTTTCATAATCCTTGCCTGTACTTAGATAGTACTCGGCAAGAAACAGAACGAATCAGGATCAACAAGCCCCTTCCACCATCAAATCTCACGGAAGATGTTGCATACCTGCATCATCTGGGTTGAATCCATATACTTTCCCGCCAAGAACCTGGCGGAGTATTGCTCCAAATGGGGCAGCTCTTCGACCACCGCCAGTTCAAGAAAACGGAATGTCGATCAACGGATTGCCTGGAAAAACGTGACGCCGGCGCGTTTGGCATGTGGCAGCACTATGGCGGATCATCCCGATGGGAACACCAACTGGTCCCATTCCGCCGTCACCTAATACCGCGCATCCAAACGGGGGTGCGGTAATTCAGGAGACGTACATGCCCTTGGATCTCACAAGGACGCTGCAAGGCTTCCCTGACGCGGACAGCACCGGCGTTCGGTCAGGCGTGAATCTTAAACAGGTCGGCGGGTTCACCGTCACCGAGGACAACGCGGTGATCAGTGGGCTCGATATTCGCGGCACTCTGACCATCGAAGCAAAGAACGTCACCATCGTAGACTGCCGCATTGTCGGCAACAGCTACAACGGCATCATCTCGCAGCGAAACGACGTAACCGTCGAGCACTGTGACATTGTGGGCGGCACCAACGGGATCTCCGGGTCGGGGACCTTCCGCTACAACGACATTTCCCAAGTTGACAACGGCATCAACGTTTATTCGCCCAGCGTGATCGAGCACAACTACATCCACGATCTGGAGGGCGGTCCCGACGCTCACTACGATGGGATCGAGATCAATGGTGGCGGCGGTTCAGCCGAGCAGACCATCATCCGCCACAACACGATCATCAATGATCACGGCCAAACCTCCGCGATCATGATCGACAACTACTTTGGCGGTGTCGGCAATATCCTTATCGACAACAACTACCTGACCGGCGGTGGCTACACCATCTACTCCGATGGCCGGTTCACCGACGAACAGATCAGCGGCGTGCAGATCACCAACAACGTTCTCGGCGAAGGTCAATGGGGCTACTACGCCTTCTTTGAGAACCGCCCCCAAGTGTCCGGCAATACCGAGATCGGGGACCTTTGGCCCCTACCCGACTCTGGCGGCGCTCCCAACGAGCCGGCTCCTCAGCCACAGCCACAACCGCAGCCTGATCCTGATCCTCAGCCCCAGCAGCCCGGTGGGACCGGCACTGATGCCGCCGACACCCTCACGGGGGATGGCGCTGCCAATGTGCTGGATGGCAGGGCCGGCAATGACGTCATCAATGGCGCCGGTGGCAACGACACCATCATCGGTGGTCTGGGCCGTGACACCCTGACCGGCGGCGCTGGCAATGATCTCTTCGTCTTCAAGAACGTCGCCGAGATGGGCCGCAGTGCCTTTAGCCGCGACGTCATCACCGACTTCACTCCGGGGCAGGACAAGATCGATCTGTCAGCCCTTGACGCCAATAATCAATTGGCGGGCAAGCAGGGCTTCACCTGGCTCGCCCAGGACAATGCCAGCTTCACCGGTCGTGCCGGTGAATTGGCCTGGCACACAGAGGCGGGCGCGAACCGAACGGTGATCCAGGGCGACACCAATGGCGACCGTATTCATGACTTCGAAATCCAGCTCAGCGGCATCGTCAAGCTTAGCGCCAGCGATATTGCCGGGCTGGCCAGCGGGACTACCCCTTCCCCCGCTCCTGAAGTGCCACCCGCCACTGTTATTTCCGGCACCTCCCGCAGCGATAATCTGGTTGGCGACGACGGCGCCAATTCTATCGACGGGCGCGGCGGCAATGACACGATAGATGCTCGGGGTGGTGCCGACACCATTATCGGCGGCTGGGGCTGGGATACCATGACTGGGGGCGGAGGAGATGACACCTTCGTCTTCCGCACCGCGGCGGAGACGGGCTCCTATGTCGGCTCGCGTGACGTCATCACCGACTTCGAGGCCGGTCGGGACACGATCGACCTGTCCAGCCTGGACGCTGACCCCAATGTCGATGGCATCCAGAGCTTCTCCTTTCTGGCCCGGAATGGCGCCAGCTTCACCGGCACACGCGGGGAAATCGCCTGGCACACCGAGCCCGGGCAGAACCGCACCGTTGTCCAGGGCGATGTAAACGGAGATGGACGGCATGATTTCGAAATCGAACTCAGCGGCACCGTCCAGCTGACCGCAAACGACTTCCTGTTCTAGTCCCGCATCAACCCGTGAGGGCCGGCGTCAACCGCGTCGGCCCTCAGGCTTAGCAACTATGGTTATCGCTGCACTGCGCGGTCTGCCCGAGCCCCCAAAAGCTAGCGAGAACGAACTATCGACAAGCTCGGCTACCTCCGCCCTCAGTCCGGTCGCTCCCCGCCTAAGCCCACTAGCTTAAACTCCCGCAAATTGGGTTTATTGCGACCCCGTCAGCGACGCACCTAGGCTCCCTGCAGCAGAAGAAATCTGCCGGAGGAGCCTCCATGCAACAGGGAGTTCATTCACCCCAGGGGCGGCCAGATGACCCCTCACAGGGGCGAGCCATCCCGGATCGCCGCCTGCTGTTTGGCGTGCAGCTTGATGCCGTGTGCATGGAGCAGGCGGTGGATCGTTGCCGCGAAGCGATGCTCACCCGCAAGCCCCTGCTGATCGGCGTCGTCAATGCCGCCAAGATCGTCAACATGCGGCGCGACCCGCAGCTCCAGGAAGCCGTGCTCGATTGCGACATGGTGCTGGCCGATGGCCAGTCCGTCGTCTGGGCCAGCAAGCTGCTGCGCCGGCCCCTGCCCGAGCGCGTCGCCGGCATCGATCTCTTCGAACAGTTGCTCGATATGGCCCACCGTGAAAGCCGCAGCGTTTACCTGCTAGGCGCCAAGCCGGAGGTACTCGCCCCCCTCGTTCGCCAGATCGCCACGCGGTGGCCAGGGTTGCGGATCGCTGGAAGCCAGCATGGCTATTACGCCGAGGCGCAGGTCGAGGATGTAGCAGCCCAGATCAGCGCCTCGGGAGCCGATATGCTGTTTTTGGGCATGGCCTCGCCGCGCAAGGAAATCTTCCTCAAGCGCTTCCGGCACGAGCTGGGCGTGCCGATCCTGCACGGGGTCGGCGGTTCTTTCGACGTAATGGCCGGCCTCACCAAGCGCGCTCCGCGCAGCTGGCAGCGGCTCGGCCTCGAATGGGCCTACCGCCTGCTCCAGGAGCCCGGCCGCATGTGGAAGCGCTATCTCGTCACCAACACCGCCTTTGTCGCCCTGACCCTGCGCGAAGCTTTGCGCCCGGCCGGCGCCCTTTCCCCCACCCCGCCAGCTGCGCCGCCGCCGCGCACCCCGGCTTGATGTCTGCGGCTCACAGGATCGAACTCATGTTGAACGAAGTCTTCAGCGGCACGCTGGCCGTAATCGGGATGGGCTATATCGGCCTGCCCACCGCTACCGTTCTCGCCACCCGGGGCATCCAGGTCGTCGGCGTGGACGTCAATCCGCGCATCGTTGAAGCGATTTCGCGCGGTGAAACCCCCTTTATCGAGCCTGACCTGGCCGTCGCGGTAAGCGGCGCGGTCGCGATGGGTCGCCTGTCCATGTCGCGCGAGATCCCTGAGGCGGATGCCTTCATCATCGCCGTGCCCACCCCATTCAACCCCGATCACACCGCCGATCTTTCCTATGTCCAGGCGGCGGCCGAGCAGGTCGCGCTCAAGCTGCGCCCCGGCAATATTGTGGTGCTCGAATCCACCAGCCCGCCCGGCACCACCGAACAGGTCAGCCGTTGGATCGGTGCGGTCCGGCCCGATCTCAAGATGCCCCATATTGTTGGGGGCAGCGCCGATGTTTACGTCGCCCACTGCCCCGAGCGGGTGCTGCCGGGCCGCATCATGATCGAGATGATCACCAATAATCGCGTTGTTGGCGGACTAACCACCACTTGTGCCATCAAGGCGGCCAGCATCTACCGGGTCTTTTCCCAAGGTGAGATCCTCCTCACCGACGCCGCCAGTGCTGAAATGGCCAAGCTGGTGGAAAACGCCTACCGCGACGTCAACATCGCCTTTGCCAATGAGCTCTCCCTGATCACCGAGCACCTGCGGCTCGATGTGTGGGAGGTCATTCGCCTCGCCAACCAGCATCCCCGGGTCAATGTCCTGTCACCTGGACCCGGTGTTGGCGGCCACTGCATCCCGGTTGATCCCTGGTTCATCGTCGCGGCTGCACCGGATACCGCCAGACTTATCCGCACGGCGCGCGAAGTGAACGACCACAAGCCCCACCATGTCGCCAATCAGGTCATCGCCAAGGCGCAGCGCTTCCGCACGCCCTCCATTGCCTGCCTTGGGCTCACCTTCAAGGCCAACGTGGATGACGTCAGGGAAAGCCCGGCCATCGATGTGGTGGGCTTGATCGCCAATGCCCTGCCGGAGGTCGAGATCATGGTGGCCGATCCCTATGTCAGCGATCTCCCACCCAAACTGCACAGCAATGCCAATCTGCGGCTGGTGCCCGCCGGGCAGGCGGTGGACGAGGCCGATATCATCGTGCTGCTCGTCGAGCACGATGCCTTCAAGGCGCTACGTCACAACCGGCACAACGGCAAGGTGGTTTACGACACCCGCGGTGCCTGGGCCTGAGCGGCATCGAGGCCGGGCGCGAAATCCACCGGGCGTTCAGCCACGAGGCCGAAATAATGCGCAATTGCCTTCACGCAACGATCTGAGGCATGGCCGTCGCCGTAAGGGTTGACGGCCTTTGCCATCGCATCATAGGCGGCCCGGTCGGTGAGCAACCGGCTCACCTCGTCAAAGATGCGGTTCTCATTGGTGCCAACCAGCTTGACCGTTCCTGCCAGCACAGCTTCAGGTCGCTCGGTGGTTGCCCGCATCACCAGCACCGGCTTGCCAAGGCTGGGCGCCTCCTCCTGCACGCCCCCGCTATCGGTCAACACAATGTCCGAGGCCTGCATCGCGCCCACGAAGTCGCTATAGCCTAGCGGCTCGGTGATGAGCACGTTCTCCAGATGCTGCAGATGCGGCAGCAGGATCTCGCGCACAGCCGGGTTCAGATGCACCGGGAGCAACAGCTGGATGTCGGGGAACGCCTTCGCGAGGCGGGCCATGGCGCGCGCTGCCTGCGCCATCGGTTCCCCCCAGGACTCGCGCCGATGGGCGGTGATGAGCACGGTGCGGCGCCCTTGTAGCTTGAGCAGGTCTGGATTTGCCGGCGGCAGCTGGAGCGCCGCCACTTCCAGCAGCGCATCGATCACCGTATTGCCCGTCACGGCGACCGCGCTTGGCGAAATCGCCTCTGCCACGAGGTTCTGCCGCGATGTCGCCGTGGGTGCCAGATGCAGCTCGGCGATCCGGGACACCATGGTCCGGTTCACCTCCTCGGGGAACGGATTATAGTTGTTGTGCGTCCGCAGGCCCGCCTCCAGATGGATCACCGGCACCCGCTGGTAGAATGCCGCAAGCGCAGCGGCAAAGCAGGTGGTGGTATCTCCCTGCACCAGCACTGCGTCCGGTTGCTCCTCGGCAATAATGGCAGAAACCCCTTCCAGGGCTCGGCAGGTGATTCCCGTCAGCAACTGGCGCTCCGTGATGATGTTGAGATCATGCTTGGGGACGATGCCGAACAAGGCATTGACCTGGTCGAGCATCTGTCGATGCTGCCCCGTTACCGCAACCACCGGCTCGACCAGCCCCGACTCCGCCAGCGCCGCCACCAGCGGCGCCATCTTTATCGCTTCGGGTCGGGTTCCATAGGCCACCAGTATCTTGGGCATGATCTTGTCCTTGTCCACGCCCCGGTCGGGCGCGGAAAGACGCTAGGGCGCGGCTGCCACGATCGGCATAATCACATCAACCTAGTGGGCGGATCGGCAATCACGCTTGCTCCCTCCACCGTATGTCGCGGCAATCAATTAGATAGGTCGGGCGCCAGCGGCAGGCGGAAACGGCCTAGGCCGAGCCGCACCCGTAACTCGTTGAGGGTACTTAAACCTACGGAAACCCTCGCAATTATTGATACGAAGCCGACTTCACCTAAGGCGCTCGGAGCTTGTTGGGGTTCCTCTCTGCGACAGCTTAATCCCCTCGGCGAGTTTTGCCCCCGTGTGGGAGGTCCTAACGTCCCAGCACGCAGGAACTGCATCCGCATGAGCTTTGGCGGCAACAACTGCCCCGGCTGCCGCCACTCGCCAACATCGGCATCTGGCGCCTGCCATGCAACAAGCGAGGCCTATGATGTTTGACAGTTTCGTCGGCAAGCCGGCCAAGCCCGGTGCCGGTGTCGCCCCCAGCAAGCGCCGGCTCGCCCTCGCCCGCCGCTTCTATCAACCGACCAAGCGCCTAAGCGATCTGGTGTTGGTACTGGTGTTCGGGCCACTGTTCCTGCCGCTCATCGCGATGCTTGCCCTGCTGGTGCGCCTTGATGGAGGGCCTTCATTTTATCGCCAGCCGCGCCTGGGGCGTTACGGGCGCGTGTTTCGGCTGGTTAAGCTTCGCACCATGGTGGTGGATGCCGATGCCGCGCTGGCCCGGCATCTCGAGAGCGATCCAGCAGCACGCGCCGAATGGGCCGCAACGCAAAAACTGCGCCGCGATCCGCGGCTGACACCCATTGGCGGCTTCCTCCGCCGCTATTCGCTCGATGAACTGCCCCAGCTCTGGAATGTGCTGATCGGGGAAATGAGCCTTGTCGGCCCGCGTCCCATGCTGCCCTCCCAACGCCCACTTTATCACGGCACCGCTTATTTCGACATGCTGCCGGGACTGACCGGCCTTTGGCAGATCAGCGAGCGCAATGACTGCTCCTTTGCCGCCCGGGCCGATTACGACACGCGCTACGGGCAAATAGCCTCAGTCGGCACTGATTTCCGCATCCTTTGGCGCACGGTTGAAGTCGTGTTCCGCGGCACCGGTTGCTAGGCTGCCGCCTTTCCTAGGGAATGATGGCGAGGTCCACCGGGGCCGCCGTGCCGCCGGGCGTCTGCGCTGGTGATCGTCCCGGTAGTTGCACCTCCAGCGCTACCCGCACCAGGTCTCCCGGCACCAACACGCTGGCTTCACTGGCGTCCAGCGACACTGTTTGCTCCCCTTCCTGGCGCAATATGGAATAGCTGATCCCCGTTTTCGCCGTCTGGGCCAGCGTGGCGTTGGCGTCGAAATCCATCGATTGGCGCAGCATGCGCATCGTTGCTGTTTGGTTGAGCATCAGCTTTTCCAGCGTCGCCTGCTGTTCTTGCAATTGCGCCGCAGCATAGGATTGCTGCTCGTCCTGCAGCTTGGCCAAGTCCCGCTCGGATCGGTTGAGATTTTCCCGCGCCGACATGGTGGCTATCAGATTGTCCAGCTTGTCCGAGCGCAAATCGTCGAGGATCCGTTCCGCATCGGTCAGGCGCGCCACGGTCGACGACCCCGACGCCAGCAATGCCGTTAGTGAGTCCACCTGTTTTTGTGCCCGCACGATCTGCTCGTCGAGGGCCGTCGATTTCTGTTCCAGCGCATCGATCTCGGCCTTGTAGAGTACGGCCAACTGCTCCAGCCCGATCTGCTGGCGCAATAACTCGTTGGTGTGCGCATCAAAGATGCGCCGCTCCTGTTCCATGATTTCGGCCACCACCGGATCGGCAGAGTTGAGCGTGGGGTCAAACGTGATCTCAGGCTCGCGGGCAAATTCGGCCTTGAGCCGCGCCAACCGCGTCGTGGTGCGCAGGATATCGCGGCTATAACCCTCAAGGTCCCATTGCAGCTTGATGGTTTCGGACAGGCCCGAGGCCCCTTCGATCCGCTGCTCGCCCCCGGCCAACGCCATGGCCTGGATCACCGTCATGCCGGGGCGATAGCTGTATGCGCCCGGCGCTTCGACATTGCCCACCACATAAACCGGCGGATATTCCAGCACCTGCACCGACGCATTGGGCGCATCGAGCAGCCCCAGCTCGGTCTGCAGCAACTCGCCGATGCGGGTGCCAAGATCCTCGGCGCTCAGGCCCGAGACATCCATGGGCCCCAGCGTAGGGACCGCCAGCGAGCCATCGGGCCCGATCACGAACTCTCCGCTCACTGCGTCCCAGCGCTTGTAGTCGCCCGTTGCCGGAACAAACTGCACTACACTGATCCTGAGCTTGGTCAGCGGGGCAAGTGGCGCCGGCGCCGCCATCGCCATGGAGGCGAACGAAACGCCCGCCAGCAACACCGCCAGGCGCATACGGCGCCGTATCGCCAGCGAGAAATCGTGCAAGTTCAACATGGTGGGCCCCGCTCCAGCAGCATTGCCTGATCGTATCGCGAGGCGGGGGCAAAAGAACCAGCTACAGCGGCTTAGCTCCAGCGGCCTATCTTATTCCCGGTCTCACCCGTGTTGGCGATGGAGCCGCTGATGAGTCGCGCTCTAGGTTCGTCGCCAGACAATTTTGGCTGAGGCGCCGCTGCAGACCGGTCGGGTGAGTGACGTGAATGCACTGAGCAATATCGACTTCAGATTTTATCTATCCCTCTTTATGCGGCGCTTGCCGCTTTTCCTGATCGTCCTGGTGATCGCGACAAGCGCCGGCGTGATCGCCACCGTGTTGCGCCCCATCGTCTTTCAGGCCACCGCTCGCATTCTTGTTGAATCCCCGCAGATCCCGGCAGAACTCGCCAAGTCCACCGTGCCTACCGGCGCGGCCGAGCAGTTCCAGATCATTCAGCAGCACGTGCTTTCGCGCGACAATCTGCTCGCCCTCGCCGACCGACTGGCGCTCTATCAGGGCCGCCCACCAATGTCGCGCGCCGAAACCTATGACGATCTGATCCGGCGCCTCGAAATCGCGCCCACCCATATTGAAAGCGGCACCGGAGCTGTTGCCACCGTATTCCGGATAGCCTTCAAGGCGGGCGACCCTGATAGCGCCGCGAACTTCGTCAATACACTCGTGACCCAGATCCTCGACAAGGACATCCAGCTGCGCACCGGTCGCGCCACCGACACCGTCACCTTTTTCGATGGCGAAGCGGCGCGGCTCGATCAAGCCCTGCGCGAAGCGGACAGCAGGATTCTTGCCTTCAAGAACGAGCACATCGACGCACTGCCCGACAGCCTCGACTTCCGCCGCGAGCAGCAAACCGTTGAGCAGCGACGCCTTTTGGTTTTGGCGCAGGAAGAATCAATGCTGCGCAAGCAGCGCACAGACCTCGAATCCCGCCCGCTGGAACTTGGCGTACTACCGACTTCCCCGGTAGAGCAGAACCTCCAGGCGCTGCGCCAATCACTGGTTCAGCAGCAGGCGCTGTTTGCCGAAGACAGCCCGACCATCAAGGGACTGCGTGGCCGTATCGCCGCCATCGAGGGCGATCTTGCCGGAGCCAGCTCTCAACCCGGCTCCGACCGCCCCACCAACGCGCGCCAGTTCCAGATCGCTGACATCACCGACCGGCTCGCCGCCATCGCTCAGGAGCGCGAGCAGGTCCAGCGCAAGATCGCCGATCTCAGCGCGTCCATCGCCCGCACCCCGAGCAATGAAACCCGGCTCAATTCGCTCCTGCGCGATCATCATAACCTGCAGGCGCAATACGACCTGGCTGTAGCGCGCCTCGCCGAAGCATCCACGGGCAAGCAGATCGAGCTGCTGCTAAAGGGCGAACGGCTTTCCCTGATCGAAAGCGCGGTCCCGCCGCGTAACTTCCAAGGATTTGGCACCCGCATGCTGCTGTTCGCCAGCCTCATTGTCGGCGTGCTGGCCGGTCTTGTCGCCGTGGTCGTGCCGGAGTTCTTCAACCGTCGCATTCGCCGTCCAGCCGAGCTCACATCTCGCTTGCAGATCGTCCCCTATATCACTGTTCCCTATATCGAACGCCGCATTTTTGATCATCGGCGCCTCGCAATGAGCGTCGCGGCGACTCTCACCATTCCCGTGGTGCTGCTGGTCGCCGGCATCTATCTTTCTCCGCACAAGAACATCATTGGCCAGACCCAGGCCGCGACTGCCTCACCCTTGCCGGGAGTTCAGCCATGACCATCGAAGCCGAACGCCACGCCGCCGCGACGACTTTCCCGCTAAAGCCCACGGGCGCCGGTTCCCTTGCCTGGTCGCAACTGACCGACCTGCCAGTGGACCCGCGCTGGCTCACCAAGCAGAAGATCGTTTCCTTCCAGCGCCGGCACAAGGCTGCTCTCGCCTTTGACATCTTGCGCACCAAACTGCTCAAGGCCGCCCGCGAGCAGGGCTGGAAAACGCTGGGCATCACCTCGCCCGATGCTGGCTGCGGCAAGGCGACCATTGCGGCCAACCTGGCGATCAGCCTGACCAAGCACGAGCAGGTCCGCGTCGCCCTTGTGGATATCGACCTGCGCCGGCCAGGCATCGCCCAGATCTTTGCCCATAAGAGCCGCTACAGCACCGAGGAATTCCTGCGCGGCGAATGCCTGCCCGAAGACTTCCTGGTCCGCGTCGGCGACAATCTGGCAATTGGCGCCAGTTCCGACTCAACCGGTTACCCAGCCGAACTGCTGCACGGCCCCGGTGCAGCCCAAATGCTCGAACGCTTGCGCCAGGGACTGGGCGCCGACATGCTCATCTTTAACCTGCCTTCCATGCTGGAAAGCGATGACTGCCTGGGGCTCTTGCCCCAAGTGGAAGCCGCACTGCTGGTGGTTGGCGCCGACCACAGTACCGTCGATGACATTGATGTATGCGAGCGGGAGCTGCGCGCCCAAACCCGCATGCTCGGCGTCGTGCTCAACAAGTGCCGCTACGCCTTCGACCAGAACGTGAACTTCCAGCTTTAGCGCAGTCCCGGCCCTGCCGGACCGCGGCCCCGCGCCCCGCCACGGCTCGTTTGACGCGACCTCCCCATCGTTTCCCATCCACATCTCGAACAAGGTGCGGCTTGCCACGTCCACCGCAGAGTTCCACGGCGACCCATAACTATCCCGACGGGAGTGCCCCGCTCAAAGGACGGGTGCGGACCTCGGCAATAAATCCTTAAGCTTACGGGGCACGCGCCGACCAATAGCCCCGGCAGCGATTTTAGCTCGCTGCCCGGAAAGGCAGCTAACTCGCTAGCTCGATTAGCAAATTGCCCCTCGCCCAGGGATCGCTAGCTTTGCCGGAAGTCGAGCACTGCGCGCAGCAATCACTGCCTTCACCCGCTCGCCATCTCAGGGGTAACCACATGCTGACGCGCGTCCAGCTCGAAGACGGGGTGATTATCCGACAACCCGATCTGGTCAATCTTTACGACTGCTGCATCGGTGCCGGCACCCGCATCGGCGCTTTTGTCGAGATTCAGAAAAACGCGGTCGTGGGCCGCAACTGCAAGATCTCGAGCCACAGCTTCCTCTGCGAAGGCGTCACCATCGATGACGGCGTGTTCATCGGCCACGGCGTGATGTTCACCAATGATCTCTTCCCCCGGGCCACCACCGCCACCGGCGAGCCGCAGGAAGGCGATGACTGGACGGTCGTACCCACTTTCGTGCGGCGCAACGCCTCCATCGGCAGCAATGCCACCATTCTCGCCGGCATCACCATTGGGGAAGGCGCCATGGTCGGCGCCGGCGCCGTGGTGACCC
The DNA here is from genome assembly GCF_058133665.1 of Devosia sp. Z11_6. NCBI lineage: Bacteria > Pseudomonadati > Pseudomonadota > Alphaproteobacteria > Hyphomicrobiales > Devosiaceae > Devosia > Devosia sp. Z11_6. The sequence goes on along the minus strand of NZ_JBYUNQ010000001.1, from coordinate 1,041,359 downwards.
GCGATGTTCCCGCCGGAGCGGTGGTGGCGGGCGTGCCTGCGCGCCCCCTCGCCGCCTCCGCGCAACCCGCCCAACTGGATACCGGAAGGCTGCAACAATGATCGGCGTCGGCGTTATTGGCTATGGCTATTGGGGTCCCAACCTCGTTCGCAACTTCTCGGATATCCCCAGTGTCGATCTGCGCTGGGTATGCGACCTGCAGACCGAGAGGCTGGCCCGCCTGCGCCTGCGCTATCCGGCGGTCAGCATCACGGAAGATCTCAACGATGTGCTCTCCGATCCCAAGGTGGATGCCGTAGCTATCGCCACCCCCGTTTCCACCCATTTCGATCTGGCCATGCGTGCCCTGCGCGCCGGCAAGAGCGTCTTTGTCGAAAAGCCGATCACCGCCACCGCCGAACAGGCGGAGCGCCTTATCGAGGAAGCCGACCGGCGCGGCCTCGTCGTCGCGGTCGATCACACCTTCATCCACACCGGCGCCGTCAAGAAGCTCCGCGAAGTCATCCAGAAGGATCTGGGCCAGGTCTACTACTACGACTCCGTCCGCGTGAACCTGGGCCTCTTTCAGCACGACGTCAGTGTGGTCTGGGACCTCGCGGTCCACGATCTCTCGATCATGGATTACGTACTGGGCGTACATCCCCGTGCCGTTTCGGCCACCGGCATCGCCCATATCGCCGGCTCACCCGAAAACATGGCCTATCTCAACCTGCATTTCGACACGACGCTGATGGCCCATATCCACGTCAACTGGCTGGCCCCGGTCAAGGTGCGCCGAACCCTGGTGGGCGGCAGCAACAAGATGGTGGTCTACGACGATCTCGAGCCCAGCGAGAAGATCAAGGTCTATGACAGCGGCATCACGCTCGACCCCATGGCCCCTCGCGCCGGCGAGCAAAAGCAGCAGATGCGCATCGGCTACCGCGCGGGCGACATGTTCGCCCCCAAGCTCGACATCACCGAGGCGCTGGGCTCCGAACTCGCCGAATTCATCGCCTGCGTACAGCGCGGCACCAGCCCTACTGCTGATGGCGTCGCGGGCCTGCGCGTCGTCCGCATTCTTGAAGCTGCAACCCGCTCCATGGCGCAAGGCGGGTCTGTGATCGAACTTGCCCCCCAACGAGTGCTGGCATGATCCCCTTTCTCAACCTGCGCGCGCAATACGCCGCCATTCAGCCCCAGATCGAAGCCGCCGCTCTTGGCGTCCTGCGCTCCACCCAATATGTGCTGGGCGCCGAGGTGGAGGCGTTCGAGGAAGAGTTCGCCGCCTATTGCGGCACCCGCCACGCCATCGCGGTCAATACCGGCACCAGCGCTCTGCAGTTGGCGCTGCTGGCCGCCGGCATCAAGGCCGGCGACGAAGTGATCACCACGCCGTTCACCTTCGTGGCCACCGCCGCCGCCATCCGCTATATCGGCGCCCGCCCTGTCTTTGTGGATATCGATCCACGCACCTTCTGCATCGATCCCAATCTCATCGAGCGGGCAATTACGCCCCGCACCCGCGCGATCATGCCGGTCCATCTCTACGGCCAGATGGCCGATATGGACGCCATTGGCATGGTCGCCGCCAAGCATGGCCTTGCGGTCATCGAGGACGCTTGTCAGGCCCACGGCGCCACCACCGAGGGACAACGCGCCGGCAGCTTTGGCCTTTCCGGCTGCTTCAGCTTTTATCCCGGCAAGAACCTGGGCGCCTGCGGCGAAGGCGGCATCGTTGTCACCAGCAATGACCAGCAGGCCCGTCTCATCCGGATGCTGCGCGACTGGGGCCAGGACCGGCGCTATCACCACGTGCTCGAAGGCTACAACTTCCGCATGGATGCCATTCAGGGCGCGGTGCTGCGCGTAAAACTGCGCGAGCTCGAGAACTGGACCGAAGCGCGCCGGGCCTGCGCCGGCGAATACAAGCAGCTGCTGGCCGGCGGCCCAGTGGAGCTCCCCTACGAAGCGCCGGGCCGCCGCCATGTCTGGCACATCTTCGCCATCCGCACCCGCGACCGCGATGGCCTGCGCGAAATGCTCGCCCGCGATGGCGTCGAGACCGGGCTCCACTACCCCGTCCCGGTGCATCTGCAGCCCAGCTATGTCGATCTGGGCCACGCGCCCGGCGACTTCCCCCAGGCCGAGGCGGCCGCCGCCACCGTCCTGTCCTTGCCCATCTACCCCGAACTCAGCACCCAGGAAGTCGAGATCATCTCCGATCTGGTGCGTCAGGATGCCTATGTCCATTGAAATGGTGGATACCCCGCGCATCGCCCGCTCGGTGCATGGCCGCCGCGAGATTGAGCCCGGTCCCACCTTTGAAGACGGCATGGTCGGCTGGCTGCGCCAGCACTACCCGGCCTCAGCCGTACGCGACCTTTATGGCCGCTTCGCCGTTGGCGATGGCGACCTCGACGCCTTGATGCGCCAATTTGTCTGGCGCAGCGCTGCCAGGCGCTGCGGGCCGGGGCTGCAGGTCGGCAGTCAGGCCGGCTTCAAGCATATCGAGACCTTCGAGATTGGCGCCAATGTCTTCATCGGCGCTGGCGCCTACATCCAGGGCCGGTTCGATGGCACCTGCATCATTGGCGACAAGGTCTGGATCGGCCCCCAGGCCTATTTCGACGCTCGCAATCTCGTCATCGGCGATTATGTCGGCTGGGGCCCCGGCGCCAAGCTGCTGGGCTCCCAGCACACCGGCCTGCCCGTTTCCGAGCCCATCATCGCCACCGATCTCGACATCCGCCCCGTGCGTATCGGCGCCGGCGCCGATATCGGCACCAATGCCACCATCCTGCCCGGCGTCACCATCGGGGAAGGCGCCATCATCGGCGCCGGCGCCGTGGTGACCACCGATATTCCCGCTTATGCGGTCGCCGCGGGTGTCCCCGCCCGCGTGCTGCGCTGGCGTAAGGACGACGACATCGTCCAAAACCCCAATCAAGGAGCGTCCTAATGCAAGGCAAACGGGTACTGATCACGGGCGGAGCCGGCCTTATCGGCTCCCATATTGCCGATCTGGTCGCCGACCAATCTCCCGCCGAAATCGTCATCCTCGACAATTTCGTGCGCGGCCGTATGGAAAACCTTGCTGCAGCGCAAGCCAAGGCGCCCATCCGGATCATCGAGGGCGACATCCGCGACATCGCCCTGGTCCATGCCAGCATGGCGGGGATCGACACGCTCTTTCACCAGTCCGCCATCCGCATCACCCAATGCGCCGAAGACCCGCGGCTCGCCCATGATGTGCTGGCGACCGGTACCTTCAACGTCCTCGAAGCCGCCGTCGCCGCCAAGGTGAGCAAGGTCGTCGCCGCCTCCTCCGCCTCGGTGCTCGGCGCAGCCGATCAGTTCCCCACCACCGAGCTGCACCACCCCTACAACAACCGCACCATCTATGGCGCCGCCAAAACCTACAACGAAGCGCTGCTGCGCAGCTTCAACGAGATGTATGGCCTGCCCTATGTCGCGCTGCGCTATTTCAACGTCTACGGCCCGCGCATGGATGTCTATGGCGCCTATACCGAGGTGCTGATCCGCTGGATGGAGCGCATCGCCAATGGCCTGCCGCCCATCATCATGGGCGATGGCACCCAGACCATGGATTTCGTACATGTGCGCGACATCGCCCGCGCCAATGTTCTGGCCGCCGCAGCGCCCGCCAGCGATACCGTCTACAACGTAGCGAGCGGCACTGAAACGAGCCTCGCCGAGCTGGCCCGCACCCTCCTCGATGTCATGGGCTCGTCCTTGGCGCCAATCCATGAACCCGCCCGCAAGGTCAATCCCGTGGCCCGCCGCCTCGCTTCAACCGAGAAAGCGGCCCGCGAGCTGGGCTTCACCGCCGAAATCTCGATGAAGGAAGGCCTGCGCGATCTCGTCGCCTGGTGGCAGGCGAGCCGCGGCCTTGTCAGGAGCGATGTAGCATGACCGCCATTCGCCCCCAGCTTCCCGTCGCCAAGCCCGTGCTCGATGAACGCGAGGTCGAAGCCGCCCGCCGCGTGATCCTGTCCGGCTGGGTGACCCAGGGCCCCGAAGTCGCCCAGTTCGAACAGGAGTTCGCCGCCTATGTTGGCGCCCCCCATGCCTGTGCCCTCTCCAACTGCACCACGGCGCTGCACCTGGCGCTCATGGCCGTTGGCGTCGCCGCCGGCGACGAGGTGATCACCGTCAGCCATTCATTCATCGCCACCGCCAACGCCGTCCGCTATTGCGGCGCGACCCCGGTCTTTGTCGACATCGCGCCCGGCACCTTCAACATCGATCCCGATCGCATCGCCGCCGCCATCACGCCGCGCACCCGCGCCATCCTCGTCGTGCACCAGCTCGGCATGCCTTGCGATCTCGCTGCGATCCTCGCCATTGCCCGTGAGCATAATCTCAAGGTGGTCGAAGACGCCGCCTGCGCCACCGGTAGCGAAATCCTCTGGAACGGATCTTGGGAGCGGATCGGCCGCCCGCATGGCGACGTCGCCTGCTTTTCCTTCCATCCCCGCAAGGTGGTGACCACCGGCGACGGCGGTATGTTGACCACAGCCAACCCCGACTATGACCGGGCCTTCCGCCATTTGCGCCAACATGCCATGTCGGTGCCCGACACCGTCCGCCACGGCGCCCGCCAGGTGATCTTCGAGAGCTATACCGAGGTCGGATACAACTACCGCATGACGGACCTGCAGGCCGCAATTGGCCGCGTCCAGCTCGAGCGTCTCCCAGGCATCATCGCTGATCGCCGGCGTCTTGCGGCTCTCTACACAAGCTTGCTCTCGCCCATCCCCGGTCTGCAACCACCGGTTGAACCAGCCTGGACGCGCAGTAACTGGCAGAGCTATTGCGTCACCCTGCCCACCCATGCCGATCAGTTGGCTGTTATGCAGGCCCTGCTCGATCGCGGCATCTCTGCCCGGCGCGCCGTGATGAACTCCCATCTCGAGCCCGCCTATGCCGGCAAGAACCTCCATCGGCAGGCCGGCTCGCTCGAGCACTCCGAGCAGGCCCAGCGCACCGGGATCATGCTGCCGCTCTTTGCGCAGATGAGTGAAGACGATGTTCGCTTCGTTGTTGCGGAACTCGCCCAGGTTCTCGAGCAGGTTCCCGAACTCGCGTCCTAAACTCCATCAACAGCCGACGCGACCCGCGTCGGCTTCATCCCCAGAGCCAGCCGCACCACTTGGGGCAGCCAGTCGGGAACCCAGCGTTGCGGCACCAGCGCGATTAACTGGCTGAGCGCATACCAACTGGCCCCAGCCGTTGCGACCACCGCCACGGCAAAGCCGGCCCAGAACGGCAGCAGCTCTACGGCCGCCAGCACCAGCCCTGTGAGCCCGACAAAAACCGCCCCCAGCACCAGGTTCTCGCGCGACCAGCGAAAGCCGTAGAGTCCCTGCACCAACCCATAGATCAGCAGGCCGTGCCAGAGATAAAGCCCAACAAAGGCGATGCCGGCACCCGCCAAGCCAACCAGATCCAGCAACAGCCAGGTCAACCCGACCTGCACCGTTGCCGCCGCGAGCTCCGTCCAGAAGAAGATCTGCTGCTTGCCCTTGGCGAGGATAATGAACCCCATCGGCCAGGCTACCACGCGCAACAGCATCCCGAGACAAAACCAGCGTAGCAACGGCACCGCGCCTGCAAATTCTGCCGAGTAAAACACCGCCATCACCAGCGGAGCCAGCGCCAGCGTTGCCAGCAGTCCAGGTCCCGCGAGGAGGAGACTAACCCGCGCCTGCTCGTTGACCATGCGTGTGCTGGCGAGCTGGTCATCGGCAACCGCCGACAGGCGCGGGTAAAAGTCGGTGCCCATCGCCTGAAGGATGAAGCCGACATAAATGCCACCCAGCACCCAGGCCGCCTGGTAGTTGCCGGCGGCATCCACGCCCAGTTCCTGCACCACAAGGATCCGGATAAGAAAGGCCGATCCGGCCATCAGCAACCCGCTAGCCATGAAGGCAAAGCCCAGCATCAACAGCCCCTGGGCCTCGGCACTAAACTCAGGCAGCGAAAGGCTGACCTCAGGCAGAGTGATTTTGCGGCAATACCAAAGCGCCGCAATCCAGGTGGTCGCCGCCACCGCAATCAGCGACGGCACAATGCCGGCCTCCCCGAGCCAATATACCAGCGGAACCGCCACCACCGTGTTGAGCACCGCACCCACCACCGTCATCCTCGCTAGATCCCCGATGCGGCGACTGCCTTGGATGATCGCCATCGGTGCGCCCGCGAGGATCCGCAGCAGCACCGCTACACTCACCAGCATCACCGCGCCCGCATGCGCCGCCGTTCCAAAGGACAAGGTGGCGATCGGAACCGCAAAACCGATCAGCAAAACCATCCCGAGTATACCCAGCAGCAACGAAGCGCGGGCCAGCACTTTGGCCACGCGTGCAACCTTGAGTGCGTCCCCGGTCCCGCTGGCGAGTGCCACCTGCCGCACCCCGCTGGCCTGGATGCCCAACCCGGCAATGCTCGAGCCGAGGTCAATGATCACGTTGAACAGCCCGAACAGCCCCACGCCTGCAGGGCCCAGAAGCACAGCAAGCACTTTGAGACGCACTACGGACATGAGGATATTGATGACCGATGACCCTCCAATGAGGGAGGTTGATTTCAGAATCGCTCCATATCGGGTTTGCGCCCGATCATCCTCACTTGTATCGCTCACCACGGTTCCTGAAATATGCTGCCTTGTCCCATCAGGATTGCCGCCGCCAAGGCCAATGGGCAATCGCCCGAACTTGTGGTGTCGCGGCAATCGCTAGCCCAGAGGATCGGCCGTGCGCCGGTCTGCTAAAACATGTGGACTAGTGGGCCTGCTTCCATACCACCCGCGAGCGAACACTGCGTCGCATCAACTGTCAGTAGCCGCGCAGCCGGCCGCCACATGCCGTCCCAAACTGAGACACTCCCCGCCACATGCGAAGCAGCGGTCCGTCAGTCATCCTGACCTTTCTAGAGAGTTCAATCCATCATTTACTTGCTCATTGATCGCCCAAATCCAGCGGAAGCAAGCAATTTACAAGAAAAGCAGAGATATGATGATTCTTGTCGCCAATATTTTTCCTGTGGCAATTCAGCCGCATCTTGCGCGCAATCTCGCCGACCGCGACGGGGAGACGGGCCGAAAAGCGGCCGCCCAGTAGGAGGTTGTAACAAGCCTTTAACCCTATGGCTCCTCGCCTACCAAGATAACGGCCCACTGGGGAGTTGCCGGAACTCGGCTGCCCGAGCAAACTACTCCGCTTCACGGAACCAGCCTAATTATCTGAAAATGCAAGGGATTGTTCAAGAACGCCAGTTCGGCCCCGCCCCGTGCACAAGAAAATCTCACCCAGTTTGACTCGCTTCGAAGAACTCCCGCCGGAACCCAGAGCAACTCCCCGGAGCGTTTTTCGGCTACTATTTGGGCCTACTAGCCTTACCGCACCCAAAATAATCAACTGCCGAGATACTTTCGCTCGTCTGGCTTGAGCTGCGAGCTTTGTCACGGCTGTGTCACGACGGGTATGTTCCTTGGGAGCGTCCTAAGTTAAATAGGACTAAAAAATCATCAGTTGGGGCAATCATGTTGGAAGTCATCAACCACAAGGAAGAAGGCATCTATGCCTTCTGGCACACGACCCCGTCGCGCGATGCAGAGGGCCGAGACGGAATTCTCATCCTGGCGAACACTGGCGTGACATTCCAGAGTCTGCTCAAGGCCGCTCAGCAGTGCTTCTTGCGCGTCGGGGTAACCCTATCGAGTCAGCTGCCTGAGGACGCCACGGTTCCATACAAGCCGCGGCTGATCCTGCTGGACGCTCTCGCCTTTCGCAATATACCGGGCATGATCTCGCAATGCCGCGAGCGCTACCCGGACTCGCCCATCGCGCTTTTGGTCGAGAATGGCTGGAGCGAGGATCCGGCGCTGCGTGCTGTTGTGGCCGAACGCGCGATCCAGGGCCTTGTGCCCTTCAACCTCCAGATCAATGTCTGGCTAGCTGCAATCTGGCTCCTGCTTAATGGTGGCGAGTATTTTCCGAGCGTCGCCTCCCCTCGCTCAGCCGCGCGGGGCTTTCTGACCCGCCGCAGTCCCTCGAGTGGCCCGGAAGGAGCCACGGGCAGCGACACCGTTGGGGTACTGTCCAACCGGGAAGCCGAAGTGCTTGAGCTGATGTCCGACGGCTATCAGAACAAGATCATCGCGGCCAAGATGGAGCTGTCCGAGCACACGGTGAAAGTGCACGTGCACAACATCATCCGTAAGCTAAAGGTGCATAACCGCACCCAGGCAGCGGCTGTGTTTCGCTCGTTTGATCGACGACCGGGCTATGACACCCCACCAGCCGGCACCATGCCCGCTATCGTACGGACGCTATGAAGGGGCGTTAAAAACCCCTAGCGTGAGTAAATTGAAGTCCAGGCGGCCACGGACAGCAACACCAGTCAATCCGCGCAAACCACTACAATAATAGACTGACTGTTGCCGCGACCCATCCGCTACGATCACCGTCGTAAGGAGGGCCGACGAGTTAGGCGTGTCATAATTGCTAAACTACAGATCGTAAGCCGGAACCCGGGGGGGATATCATGTATGTGATAGACGGCCGAACGGCACAGGTGTCGATTTTTACCTTCGGAAATTGCCATGTGCAATCTTCGGGCAGGTTGATCAATCCACCGTTCAACTTGCTGCGAATTTTGGTCTACATCCTGCTTGAAGGACACGGAAAACCGGTTGTGCGACGGCGTATCGGCGATCTGATCTGGTCGGACAATGGCTCCGAACAGGCCAATGCCGATATCCGCCAAACGGTGGCGCGTATCCGCAAGTTCCAGGACGACAACAACTTCGAGTTGTTTTCTGCCGATCAACAGATGGCCTGGCTTAATCTGGACCAGAACATCTATATCGACTTGGCCGAATTCTTGGATATCGCCGCCAATCCCACCTCCAAGGGCTGCGTGCGGATGTGCGAGATCTATCGGGGGGAACTGCTGGAATCCCTGCGCTCGGCGGGCGAAGGGTTCGAGGAGTGGCTGGCCTTTCAGCGAACTGCCCTGCGTTACGAATTCATCAGTGCGGTCTCCCAGGCCATCGAGCTCGACACCGATCTAACGGCTCAGGAGCGCCATGCCTGTGCCACCCGCTTGCTGCAGATCGACCCATATCATGAGGGCGCCCACCGCGCCTTGATGTATGACGCGGCTGCCAAGGGCCAGTTCTCGTTCGTCAAGCAACTCTTCAATGACTGCAGCAAGCGGCTGCGGGAGGAGCTTGGTGTAGGGCCCGATGACGAAACTGTACGGCTTTACCGCGAACTGATCAGCAGAAGCCCTACCGCCTAGTTCGCCGCTTCGAGCACTTCGCGCGCGATGTGCTCGCCGATCGGCAAGGCCGATGTTGCCGCGGGAGACGGTGCATTGCACACATGCAGCATGCGCTCCCCCCGCAGCAGCAGGAAATCCTGCACCATGGTCCCGTCGCGCCGCACCGCCTGCGCCCTGATGCCCGCCGGCATCGGGGTCAGGTCTTGAAGGGTCAGCGACGGGCAGTACTTGCGGCACGCCTCCAGATAGCGCCGCCGGAACAGGCTATTGGCCATTTCCTCGGCGCCCGCCCGAAAATGGCGGCCCATCGTGCGCCAGAACCCCGGAAACCCCACCGCTGCCGCGATGTCGGGCAGGGAGACCGCGCCCTTGTTGTAGCCCTCGCGCGCCAGGCCCAGCACCGCATTGGGCCCTACGCTCACCCCTCCGCCGATCATCGGCGTCAGGTGAATGCCCAGAAACGGCAAATCGGGGTCGGGCACTGGATAGATCATGGCCCTGACCACCTGGTCGCGCTGGCTGGCGAGCCGGTAGTATTCCCCGCGAAACGGCACGATAGCAAAGTCTACCTCCAGGCCGGCGAGCCGCGCCACTCGGTCCGATTGCAGCCCGGCGCAGGCGACCAACTGCCCGGCCGTGAACGGCACGCCTTCCGCTGACAACTCCACCCAGCGGCCACGCGCCTGAATATAGTCCGCCGTGGTGGATAACCGGATCTCGGCCCCCCCTTCAGCCAACTCGGCCGCCAGCGCCGCAAGGATCTGCTTGTAGTCGACGATTGCCGAACTCCTGACCAGCAAGGCGCCCAAGCCGGTGATATTGGGCTCCATCGCCTCAATACCAGCGCGGTCGAGCAGCTCCACCACAATCCCGTTTTCTTGCGCCCGCTGGTGCAGCTTGGTCAGCCGCTCCTCCTCAAGCGCATTGGTCGCCACGATCAGCTTTCCGCGTTCCTCAAAGGCAATGCCCTGCTCGCGGCAATATTGCTTGGTCCGCGCCATACCCTCCTTGCACAGCCGGGCCTTGAGGCTCCCCGGCGCATAATAAATGCCCGAATGAATCACCCCCGAATTGCGACCTGTCTGGTGCTGCCCAAGGCTGGCTTCCTTTTCCAGCAACACCAGCGTAGCGCCTGGCCGCTTAGCCAGCAGCGCCTTGGCCGTCGCTAGGCCGACAATGCCGCCCCCGATCACACAGAAATCGTAATGCATGCTGCTCGGTCCGCTTTGGCGCGCGATCGCTCGAGGAGGGATGCTCACCACTACGCTCATCCTCGCTCGCCCGCCAAGCCAATCATAGTGATTGCCCGGTTAATCCCGAGCCGGCGCCGCGATGAACCCATCGCGCCGGCTCCGCGTTTATCGCCCTTGCCGACCGCTCACGCCGATCCCATTGTCGGTGCTATCCGGCTCATGCCCCCTGGAGGTTGCCCATGCGTATCGCCGTATTTGGAACTGGTGAGGTCGGTTCGGCCGTTGCTGGCAAGCTCAAATCCCTCGGCCATGACGTCGTGTTCGGTTCGCGCCATCCTCGCGCCGCTCAGGATGGCATCCCCGTCCTCAGCCATTCGGAGGCGGCCGCACACGGCGAATGGGTGGTCAATGCCCTTCACGGCGAAGACGCCATGGCGATCCTGCCGCCCCTGCCCCTTGCCGGCAAGCTCCTGATCGATATCGGCAACTTCCAATCCGTCATCACGGGCCCCCTCACCCATACGCTGGGCGAAAGCTTGCAGGAGGCGCTGCCCGACACCCGTGTGGTCAAGACGCTCAACTTCGTCAGCGCCCAACTGATGGGGGCCCCCGAACGCCTGTCGGCGCCCCACACTATGTTTATTGCGGCCAATGACGCAGGAGCCCGCGCCGCAGTCACCGAACTGCTGCAGGATTTCGGCTGGCGCGACATCCTGGCTCTGGGCGACTTGACCGCCTGCCGGGCCATGGAAAGCCTCGCGCCCATGTGGATCCGGCTCTACGAGACCCTTGGCCATGTTTATTTCAATATCGCCATAGTCCGCGATCCCGTCTGAACGGGGCGCTACTCCGCCCCTTTTCGCACCACCTCTACCTGGAGCGAGCCTGCGGGCAACGGCGCCAGCAGTTCCGATTCCGGCCGTGTCAGGAACAGCCAGGCTGCCCAGTCCTTGGGCCGCAACACGCAAATTTGCCGGTCATGGATCGGTGCTATGTCGGGGCCAGGCTCTGTGGTGAGCATGGTAAAGCTCAGCGCCCCGTCTTCCGCCTCGCTCCACAACCCGGCAATTCCCATCACAGGCGAGTCGTGCAGCGTAAAGCGGTACTTGGTCTTGGGATATTTGCTGCCGGTGAATTCAAAGAACCCGGACAGCACCACGACGCAGCGCCGGGAATCGGCAAAATGCCGGCCATCGGATTTGAAGTTGAACACGGGCCCCGCCTTGGGCCGCGGCGGCGGAAAGCCGAAGCGCATCAGCACCAGTTCCACCCCGTTGCCTGCGGCGCGCAGCACCGGCCCCTCATCGCCGATGCGGATATCATCGGCCCGGATCAGCGCCGCTTCGGGCTCCCCCGCTACGCCCACCTCCAGCGCCGCAATCGCCCGCGCATAGTCCGCCTGGCTGACATGTTGTTCATAGTCGTTGCACATAGCCATGAGCAAACCACGCCGCCTTAACGGGTTCAACTTTTCTGCGCGGCCGTGCTGCCCCTCAAGGGCTGTAACCCTTCAAAACCGGGCCCTCCATCACCATATAAATGGCTGAAAACCGGAGCTAAAAGGATGTTCAACGAAGCCACGTTTCGGCGCCATGCCGAGGAAACCCTGGCCCTGTCAGCCAGGCTCAAGCAGGTCCGGCGCCTGTTCAAGACGGAAGGTGGTCACCTCACCAATGCCGGCCGCGCCATTGTCGCCGAGGGCCTCAAGCAGGGCATGACCACCGCCGATCTGGCCGAACTGCTCGAGGTCAATCCAGCCGTGGTGCGTTACCATGCCCGCCAGCTCGGCCACGCCCTCCAGGGTGAACTGCGCCTGCGCCCGGCCCGCCGCGATCACGCCGATCCCCAGCGCCTGCTCCAAGCAAGCTGACCATTTCGCTCGATCGGGGCCAGGCCCGGCGGCTCCCGGCAAGCGAGGCGGCCGACCAACTTATCCCCGGTGCCAAAAGCTCGGTTATTGTTGCCCCATCTTCATGCGCAACTGCGCGGTCGCGACGAACGGTCGGCATGGGGAGGCCGGATGGCATGGGGGTCGCTCCATGTCCTGTGGTTTAAAGGATGATCTGTGACCCGATTTGAGCCCCCGGGTTTGCTTTCGGCACGGGCTTAAGCCGAGGACGGTCCTTTCCATAGAGTCTCCGGGATAGCATGGGGCAAGGCTTGCTTCACCTATACCCTTTTGCCGGACGACCGGCACCGAGGCGATCCTTGCCCCATGTCGCAGCCGCTGGCCCTTGGCCGAGCGGAGATTTGGCACGTCCGCATTCCCGCCCCGCAAATAAATTGATCGCCATTGTCGCGCCCCCGCGGCCCCAATCGTCTATGATCAGGCACAAGCTTGGAGGAGCAGGCGATGGAGCGTGGTTATGGTTGGGTGATCGTCGCCGCCGGCGCCGTGATCACCTGTGTGGCGGCGGGCTCGATGTTTGCCCTGCCCGTTTACCTGCAGCCCATGGCCGACGACACCGGCTGGAGCCGCGCCGGCATATCGCTGGCCATGACCATGGGCTTTCTCGTCATGGGCGTGGCGGGCTTTGCCTGGGGCACGATCACCGATCGCATTGGCGCCCGCCCCGTCGTACTCCTGGCTTCGCTCATCTTGGGCTTCGGGCTCCTCGTCGCCAGCCGCGCCCCCAATCTTCTGGTCTTCCAGCTGGCCTATGGCGGGGTCATGGGCGCCTCGATCGGCGCCTTCTTCGCGCCCATCATGGCCACGACGATCGGCTGGTTCAATCAGAACCGCGGCCTTGCCGTGGCGCTGGTGTCGATCGGCGGCGGCGTGGCGCCCATGGTGGTCACCCCGCTCGCCAGCGTTCTCATCACCGCCTATGGCTGGCGCTCGGCCATGCTGCTCACCGCCATTGTTGCCTGGGCCATTCTCCTGCCCACAGCCCTACTGATCCGCCGCGCTCCGGCCGAAGCCCCCGCTTCCGAGCCAACTCAAAACGCTACCAGCACAGCGCCCAAGGGCTCGATCGGCACCGTCCTGCGCACCCCGCAATTCGTCGTCCTCGCCGGCACCTTCTTCCTCTGCTGCGCCGCCCATTCCGGCCCCATCTTCCACACCGTCTCCTACGCCATGCTCTGCGGCGCCTCCTCGCTCGCCGCCGCCAGCATCTATAGCGTCGAGGGCCTCGCCGGCCTCTTCGGGCGCCTGATCTTTGGCCTCCTCGCCGATCGGCTCGGGGTCAAGCGCATCATCATCGGCGGGCTCCTGCTTCAGGCGGCCGGCATCTACACCTATATTTATGTGACGCAGATCACCGATTTCTACATGCTCGCCGCCGTGCTCGGCCTCGCCTATGGCGGCGTCATGCCTCTCTATGCCGTGCTGGCCCGCGACTACTTCCCCGCCCATGTCATGGGCACGGTTCTGGGCGGCATCACCATGACCTCCAGCATCGGCATGGCCTTCGGGCCCATTGGCGGCGGCTGGATCTTCGATACCTTCGGCGATTACCACTGGCTCTATATCGCCTCCGCCCTGATCGGGCTTGCAGCGGCAGCCGTCGCCCTCGCCTTCCCGCGACCGAGCCAACCCTCCGGGAACCTCGAGCCGATGCCGGCCTGAGGGAGCTAAACGGCGCGGCGCACCTGCTCGAGATATTTCTCCCGCTGCGCCGCGCTCGAAGTCTTGATCCCCCCGAACCGGGTGACCTTGACCGGCCGAATCCCACAAAACTGCAGCACCGCGTTCTTGACCGTCGCCACATCGCTGTTGCGATAGGCCAGCAGCAGATAGATCGTCGGACCATCCGAAGTGGTGAAGAGCTGCGCGTCGCGCCCCTTCAGCAGCTTGTCCCAGAAAGGGTCATTCTCGTGGTAGCTGAAGGCCTGCCCCGGCAGGATCGCTCGGTCGAAAAACCCCTTGAGCAGCGCTGGCACCGATCCCCACCACACCGGATAAAACAGCACGATCCGTTCGCACCATTCGATATTCTCCTGCGCGGCCTTTAGGTCAGGCTCGAGCTCCTGGATCACCTCATAGCCGTGCCACAAAATGGGATCGAACTTGAGCTCCCCCAGATTGTGCCGGCGTACCTCATGCCCCTTGGCCTCTGCCGCCGCCTGGTAGGCATCTGCCAGCGCACCATTGAAACTCTCCACGTCGGGGTGTCCGAGAACAAGATAGATGCGCATGGCGGCCCTCCGATTTTTGGCATTGCCCGATCCTGCCGGGCCGTCTGCTGCCAGTGTTGATCAGCCAACTCCCTCGCGCAACCGCTCAGGCCATGCCCAGCACCTTGCGCCATATCTGCCATTCGCGCCGGGCATCCTCCTGCGCCCGGTGGGCCACTGGCTGACTGTCCGCTTCCGCCCGCGCCGCTTCGATCACCGCCTGTGCCTCATCGGGCCCCAGTCCTCGACTTGCCGCGGCCTCAGCAAAGGCCAGGTCCGTTGCTTCCAGCCGCACCAGATGCCGTGGATGCCCTGCCGCTCGCAGCAACATGCTCAGCCAATGCCCATCCCAGGATGGGGCGCTGGCAAACACGCGGTTGCCATCCCAAAGTTGCAGCACCCGCTCGCAGGCTTCCGTCGCCTCAACACCCTTATCCACCAGCTCTTCCCGCGTGATATGATGGATAGCCTCGGCACCCGGATCCCAATCGGTCCATCCCGGTGCCGGTTTGATCAGGAGGCTTTCGCCGCTGCCGTCTTCCCGCACCCAGCCCACTTCGATTGGATAGCTCTGTTTTTCCAGCGATGATGCCTCGAAGTCGAGAAATACGAGCACGAGTTACACTTCCTTTTCGAGGCGCAACGGGGTCTTGAACCGCACATCATGCTGCGGGAACGGGATCTCGATCCCTTCAACCTTGAACGCGTCCCACAGCGCCAGCAGCACTTGCCCGCGCACATTGGTCAGCCCGTTTTGTGGGTCGTTGATCCAGAACCGCAATTTGAAGTCCAGCGACGATGCTCCGAACGCGGTCATCCAGCACACCGGCTCCTTGAAGGCGCTCACCCGCTCGACCCCCCGGGCAGCGGCAATGGCCACGGCCGTGACATGATGGGGATCGGATTGGTAACTGACGCCGAACTCCACATCGATGCGCACATTCTGGTCCGAATAGCTCCAGTTGATCACCTGCTGGGTAATGAAATCCTCGTTCGGGATCAGGTATTTGCGCCCATCCCGCGTCACCACCGACACAAAGCGCGCCCGCAATTCGGTGATCCAGCCAAAGGTCTCGCCCACCTCGATCGTGTCGCCCGGCTTCACCGAGCGATCAAGGAGGATCAGGATGCCCGAGATGAAGTTGGACACGACCTTCTGCAGGCCAAAGCCGATGCCAACACCGACAGCGCCCGAAATCACCGTCAGGGCCGTCAGGTCCACCCCGGTCGCTGTGAGCGCAAAGGCGCCCGCCCCGATCACCAGCACAATGCGGATCAGCTTGGACAACAGCACCTTGCCCGAAGCCGACATATCATCGGCGCGCGCAATTCGGCCCTCGATCACATGGCTGATAAACAGCGCCAGCCACACGACCCCCGTGACCACCAGTGCCGCGCGGATCACCAGCAGCGCCGAAATGCGCACCTCGCCGATGCTGAACGCCAGATGGTCGAGCGCTTGAGCCACGGGCGTGCCGATCCCTAGCACCAGCACGGCCACATAGATCCAGCCGATCGCCGCCACCACCTGGGCCAAACTCCGATTGCGGATCAGCCGCGTGAGCACCGAAAGCACCAGCCAGGCCGCCGACAGCAGCAGCACGCTCGCCAGCAGCGCATCTGGAACATCAGCCGCGATCATGGTGAGCCGCATCACGAACAGGGCGACCACAAACACCACCCACCGCGAGCGCCGGATCGTGGCAATCACCAGGCGCAGCAAGTCGGGGTTCCCCTTTATGCTCCGGCCCCAGCGCTCCAGCCGCCGCTCCAGCGCCTCGCCGGCAAACCTCGCGATCACCCAAGCCAGGGCGATGAGCACCGCCTGCAGCAGCGTCCACTCGTTCCAGTAGAGCCCAAGGAAATCGCGCACCCAGCGCTCGCCTGCGTTTCCCCACTGCGCCCATTGCTGCGGCATCGTGCCTGGTCCCTCGCCTGCCAGCTTAACGAGGCAGCCGGTGAATGGTTGTCATGCGTCAAGGGAACGCGCCGCCGGGCGCGGCATTCCCTTCTGCGGAGGTACCGGATGGACAATTTCCCGATGCGCTTGGGCGTACCCGTCAAGATCATGGGCAAGCCCGATCTTAAGAGCAACGATGCCCGGCGCGCCCAGAACGCCCCGCATCTCAAAGTCTCGCTGGGGTACCTCGACGCCATCTTCGATTATCTGGTGGGTCACGGCATCCACATGTACCGCATGAGTTCGGACCTGGCCCCCTATGCCACCCACCCCGACATGCCGCTCTTTCATTCCATGGTGGCGGACAGCCGCGCCGAGCTTGCCGCCACCGGCGCCAAGGCCCGCCAGCTGGGGCTGCGCCTGTCCTTCCATCCCAGTCAGTTCGTGGTCCTCAACAGCCCCGATCCGGAGCTCGTGCGCAAAAGCGTCTGGGACCTGACCTCCCAGGCCGAAATGCTCGACGCGATGGAGCTTGGCCCCGAGGCCGTGCTGGTGATCCATGTCGGCGGCGTTTACGACGACAAGGAGGCCGCCCGCACCCGTTGGGTGGAAACCTGGAAGAGCCTGCCCGAGCCGGTGCAGCGCCGCCTCGTGCTCGAACACGACGACCTGCGTTTCTCGGCGGCCGACGTCTTATGGATCCACCAGCATACCGGCGTGCGGCTGATCTTTGACCACCAGCATTTCTGGTGCCTCAATCCCGAACATGCCGGCCTGCGCGAAACGCTTACTGCCATTCTGCGCACTTGGCCAGATGGCGTGCGCCCAAAGGTGCACTTCTCCTCCACCCGCACAGAGATGCGACAATTGCCGCGCAAGGACAAGAAAACGGGGAAAACCACCATGGTCAATGCCGCGCCGGTCTGGACGGGTCACGCCGATTTCGTCAACCCCTTTGAGTTCGCCACCTTTATGCGCACGGCGGCCGGACTCGACTTTGACGTAATGCTGGAAGCCAAGGTCAAGGACCTGGCGCTGATCCGCCTCCGCCCGGACTTGATCCGCTACGCGCCCGATGTGGCCGAGCGCTTCGGTCTCGTCCAAGCCCTCCAGGCACAACTCGACAGCGAGCAGTCAAGCCTGCTCGAACTCGATCCAGCCTAACAAGGGACTCGAAGGCTTCAGCGCCAGTGCTGGGGCCAATACACGTCATCCCGATAGTCGGCCGGGATCGGCGCCAGCCGGCAGATCGCTGCCGTGGCCAGGTTGATCTGGTCTTCCATCTGCCGGATCTCGGGTGGCATCTGCCGTCCGGTCACAAATGCCCGCCGGCGCCATTCATCTATCCGCAACAGGCGCAAGCGGCGCTCGGCTTCCGCCTCGACATCCTCGGCAAACACCGCATCGCTTGCCACCGGCCGCCGGGCCTTGGCAGGTCTTGTCCAGGCTGCTTCGAACACTGCTTCCGAATTGCGCATCACGACCTTCAGTCTGGCAGCGTTCCAGTGCTGCCCGTCCCGCAGATTGCGATGCGAAGGTTACAAATCTGCAAACGCTGGGCGGTAACTATTGGGGCGGGGTCTCGTGGTTCTGCGCCGCCTTGCGGTCGCGCCGCTTGCGCCGCCAAGTCGTCCATTTACGCGTGCCAGTCACAATCACGGCGTTCACCGGCCCGCGCAAAAACGGCAAATCGATTGCCAGCAGCAGCAAGCCCAGCGGCAGCATCCAGGCCCCCAGCACCGGCAGAAAGCTGAAGACGCCGCCAAGGATCAACAACACCCCAAGGGGGATCCGCACCAGTCGCGCTCCGGGCCGTCGAAGCCATTCCAGAGCCCTTGCGGCAAAATTGGGCACGCGCCGCTCCAACTTGTCGAACTGGCGAAACAGGCGAGCCTTGCTCTTGCCGGACATTGGGGCGTTCCTCTGATGTAAACGCCATATCGTGACGCCGCTCACGCAATCCAAGGGCAGCCCTTGCGGTTCCCTCCTCAGGGTCTGCAAAAAGCGCTGGCGGAACCCCATTCTTTCCCCGGTGTTGTGCAATCAGTTAAAACCAGGGCGGAGCGTCACCCCATGGCCAATGTTACCGAGCATGCACTTTCCCGTATCGAAGATCTGGCTCGCCAGCTAGCTCATCTGCGCAAGGAGCTTGCCGAGCGGGTCGCCCCCAGCCGCAAGGCCGGCAGCCATGCGCTGCACGATGCACAACACCAGGCCGTCGAGCTGGCCAGGGATTTGCAGGAGCATGGCTCGGCCGCCGCACACCTGCTGGGACGACAGGCGCGCCATGCCGGCAAGGCCATCAGCAAGGACCCGATTCCCCTCGTCGTAGCCCTTGGCACTTTCGTGCTGCTGTCATCGCTCTTCGCACGTCGCCGCCGCTGAGTTCGGCTTGGTTAGCGGCTGATTAACCGTTTCTGGCAGACTTTCCTTAAATATGTTCCGGCATTTTCGGTCTGGCATGCTTTTGTGCCACACCGGAGTCCGCCGATGCGCACTGCCACCAGAACCATTCTGCGCCTTGTCGCCGTAACCGTTGCCGCCTCAACTCTGGGCGGCTGCAGTTTTTTGGGCATGAGCTTCGGCACTGCCCGGCTCAGCGAAAAAGAATGCCTGATGCGCGCGATGTATTTCGAGTCCAACCGCTCGAGCTCTGAAGGCATGCTTGCGGTTGGTACCGTGGTAATGAACCGGGTCAATGACCCCCGCTATCCCAAATCGGTCTGTGGCGTCGTCGGCCAACCCAAGCAATTCGCCCACGGGGTGCTCAGCCGGAAGATGACGGACTCTGGGGCGATCCTGGCCGCCCAAACGGCCGACCAGGTCATGCGCGGAGCCCGCCACCCCGGCGTGCGGGGCGCCAAGCACTTCCACACCGCCGGTCTGCGCTTCCCCTACAACAACATGCACTATGTGCTCGAAGCGGGCGGCAACGAGTTCTACGAGAAGTACTGACTCCTAGAATTCGCCGCCAATATCGAAGTCGGAGTCGTCGCCGCCTCCAAAATCCTGCTCAGCATCTTGCTCGCTGCCGTTATCCCCGCCCGGCTCATCGGCGTTAAGCTCTCCGGCGTGAGCATCGCCCGAAAACATCCCGGCAATCGCACTGCCCAGCAAAACGCCACCGGTTATGCCCAGCGCCGTTTGCGCGGCGCCGGCCAGAAAGCCGCCGCCCCCGCCCATCCCTGGGCTGCGCCGCTCTTGGTAATCGCCACTGTCGCGTCGGCCCCAAGGCCCCTGCCGATTGTTTTGCTGCCCACTAGGTCGGTTTGCGTCGCCAAACACGCCGCCGAGAAAGCCGCCGCCCGAACCGCGCTGCGCCTGTGCCAATTCAGCTTCCAGTTGCTCGATGCGCTCCTGGGCGCCTTCCAGGGCGCGCTCCTGCACGATGATGGTTTGCGCCATGTAGTAGGGCGAAGCCGGCGCTTCGGTCAGCCGCTGCCGGATCAGCATCTCGGCTTCCCGGTCCCGTGGCGGGCTGTTGCGCGCCACCTGCTCGATGCGCTCGAACAAGCCGTCAATCGCGTAGCGGTCTTCGGAGTTCATGCTGACTCTCCCTTTCTGGATCAACAGGGAGGAAATGGTCACGCCGGGCAAGCGTTGCAACCATGCGACAAAGCGATGCCTCAGGCGCCGAAGCTGAAACCGAACACATGGCCGAGCACGAACAAGGCGCTCCACAGCAGTGCCAGCGTAACGCCCCAAACAATCACCACCGCCGCGACGGCGCAGAGCATGCCGATGAGGATCCACACCCCATCCCGTTGCAACACGCCCAGCGACAACACACAAATGGTGAAAGCCGGCAGCATATTCCCCAGTGGGATGGGCAAGAAGAGGATGATGGACAACAATAGGCACACAGCACCAACCACATATTCCGCCGGCGGCCGGGCCAGCATCTGCAGCCGCGGTCGCATCAGGCGTTCCGCCTTACCGAGCCACGGCGCCGCCAGATTGGCCACCTTCTCGAACTCGGTGCGGGACAAGGAGCGGTTGGTGATCACCTTCGGCAGCCATGGCCGCTGGCCGAGCATGAGCTGGAACGCCAGGAAAATCAGCGGAGCCCCGAGCACCGCGGAGACACCGGGAGGCACCGGGATGGCATTGGGAACCGCGAACAGGAACATCAGTGCCCCGCTCGCCCGATGCTGCAGAGCTTGCAGCAGATCCCCGATGGAGATCCGCTCACGTTCCGCATTCTGGGCGATGCCAAGCAGGATTGCAGATAATGGTTCCGGCGCGTCGGGCGCGGGATCTGCAGCTATTTCGATGGTCCGATCCTGGGTTATGGCATTCGCCTTTCGCTTGGGTCCGAACCCATACTGTCCCGCCCAAAATCAAAACGCCAGTGCCTTGTCAGCCGCAGGCCGATTTCTGCTTCGGTGGCAGTTAATTGCGGCGAATGTCGTTGTAATCCTTGGTCACCGGCTTGCCCCTGAAGGTCACCCAGAAAAAGTTCAGCGTATAGGTGCCCGCGGTGCGGAACACGCCTTCCTTTTCCAGCCGCCGGCCCGATGTCTTCATCTTGAGGGCGAAAGTCCATTTCACGCCACCGACCTTGGACAAGCGCACCGCCACGTCGGTATCCTCGCCAAAGAACTGGATCGAGCGGTCATAACCGCCGACCTGGGCCCAGGCGGCCCGCTTGAACACGAAATTGCCGCCCTGCACCACCGATCCGACGCGCAGGATGAAGCGATTAACGATGTAAATGAGGTAGGTCAGCCCATAAAAGGCATTCACGAGTGCGCGGTTGAACCAGCTCATGTCGTAATAGATATAGGGCCCGCTGAGACAGACGAGCTTGGGGTCTTTGCCGAATTCCCGCAGCACCGTATCGATCCAACCCTCGGGCACCATCGTATCGCTGTCGATATTGGCAATCAGTTCGGCGTTCGTGGCGTTAAAGCCAGCATCGCGCGCATTGACAAGACCCTTCTTGGGCTCGTCCACCACGCGCACTGTGGGGAAGCTGCGCGCGATCTCGCCCGTGCGGTCGGTCGAGGCATTATTGACCACGATGATTTCGGCATCGGCACCGGAGCGGGCAATCTCCGCCACGACCGATTCCAGGCACTTTCCGATCAGCGCTTCTTCGTTATAGGCCGGAATAACAAAGGCCAACTTCATGGACATGCCCCTTTTTGCGCACTGGCGCCGGGCCTTGGATTAGCCGCTGCCGTGCGCCAGAGCAACAAGCACCGCTGCCGCAGCAATGCTCGCTGCTGGTTTGCCCACCAAAAGCGGCTATGTTGACCTCATGACCCGCTTCGCCCCCGCCATTGCCCTCCTGCTTGTTACCGGCAGCACGATCCTGATCTCCGGCGCCCTTGCCGATGGCCGGGGTGATTGGCACGGCTATGCTTGGCAGAGCATCAAGGTGGCCGACTGCGTTCCGCAGCCCACCGGCACCCTCGCCTGCCCGCCCTTTCACGAAAAGTGGGACTGGAAACGCGACCAATGGGTCGATATCACCATCACGCTTGATCGGGACCGCCAAACCCTGCATCTGCGCCAGCAGCTGAGCGACAATGACCGGCGCGACACCGACTATGTCTGCGTCACCGCCGTGGTGGTCGACGCCGAAGGCCACAACCTGGCTGTGCATCACCAGAACTGGCTGATACACGGTGGACAAAGCCGTGCAGCCGATTTCACCTATGGCAGCCCGCGTCTGCCGACGGCCACCAGCATCCAGATCGGCTCCAAGCAGTGCCGCGACGGGGCCGGGCAGGACGACAATGCTTATGCCACCGTGCTGGCCCGCCTGGCCGAAGCACCAGGCCCTCATGGTTAACCAGCCCCTCCTTCAATCGATAAAACTCGCATAAAAACTACTCGGCAGTTTTCGGACCGGTGCAAGCGGCGCCTTCTAGTTTGGTCTCCATTGAGGAGATCACGCAATGCACCGCACCAAAATGGCTCTAGTTTCAGCCTTGCTCACCCTGGCCTTCGGCCTGGGAGCGGTGCCCGCCCAGGCGCTCGATCTCACCAATGTTGCTTATGTGCAAACCGCCACCGCTCCAACGAGCATTCCGGTCGGCCATGCCGAGTTTTGCGCCTCACGCCCGGCGGAGTGCAGGCCCAACACCGAAGTGGTCGCTGCAATGCCGTTGACCCCGGCCCGCTGGCAGCAGCTGCTCGATGTGAACACCAACATCAACACCACGATTGTTCCGGTCACCGACGAGATCCTTTACCAAGTCAGCGAATTCTGGACCTACCCCAATGGCTATGGTGACTGCGAAGACTTCGCCCTCGCCAAGCGCCGCGACCTGATCAAGGCCGGCTGGCCCGCCAGCACGCTGCTGATCACTGTGGTTCGGGAAGCCAATGGCAACGGCCATGCCGTTCTCACCGTCCGCACCGATCGCGGTGACCTTGTGCTGGACAATCAGGACGGCGATGTGCGGCTGTGGAGCGAAACGCCCTATCAGTTCATCAAGCGTCAGGCGCAGGACAATCCGGGTCAGTGGGTGGACATGATCGACAGCCGCGAAATGATCATCGCCGCCGTCAACTAGCCCTGACAACAGGCAACAAAAATGGCCCGCTTCAGCCGTGAAGCGGGCCATCGTGATTCAATCTACTTGTCCCGTCAGAACCGGACGGCGACGTAGATGCTCATGAACAACAACCCCGTCACGAACGCCCAACCAAAGGCAACCATCGCCCCTACCAGCGCCGAGCCGACAGAGATATGGCCGCTGTCGCGCTCAAGGCCCATCTGCAACATGATATAGGGGCCGCACACAAAGCTCATCACCAGATGTCCCAGCGACACCGGCAATGTTGGGCCATCGACGCGAAGCAGCGCCTGCTCCCGCGCCAGCCATTGATAAAGGTGGGTACCGGCGCCGGCCACGCACAGCCCCACCCCAATTATGAACCCTGCCAGCAGCAATTCACTCGACATGTTTCGTGTCCCGCCCGGACCGGGCCAAGCCCCGGCCATTAACCTTCCATTAAGCATATTGCGCGTCCAATGCGCTGTCACCCCGATCCTTAACGCCTGGTTAATGCTGTCCACATGCAAACACGCTCAGCCTCGACCGCCATGTCCCAGGCCCCCTCGGTGGCCTATAATCTTGCCGGGATCGCGGTTCTGGTCTTGTTGCTGGCGGTAGGGGCGGCCTATCTGCTCGACGGCTTCACCAGGGCTTCTGCACCTGCCCAGCCGAACCTTGCTGACGGGAATACGATTCGTCAGACCATTTCAGGACGTGAACTCACCATACCGGCGTCATGGTTCCGTTACGGGGAGCCGGTTCACGGTAGCTTTACCGACCAGATCGATCTGCGGGTGATGTTTGCGCCCCTAGGCGCGGGCAAAGCCTTGCCCGTCGATATTTCTCTGGTGCCCCGCAGTCGCGCTCGCACCAGCAGCACCTTGCTGGACGCAGTCTATCTGCACCAGTTCGGGGATGACACACTAGCGGGGGTTCCGGGTCTTGTCGGCAAGCCCCTGGGGATGGGTCAGGGCTATATGGGGGAAAGCGTCTGGTATGACGCGCTCTCGCCCAACCCATTCGTCGCCAAATGCGCCGAGCCGGTGGAAGCGGGTACACCGCCCCGCTGCCTGCGCACGGTTTATCTCGGGTCCGGCATCGCTGCCGTCTATGCATTTGACGCCACGATCCTTGGATCGTGGCGCCTGTTCGATGCGGAAATGCGGCGCTGGCTCGAGCCGATCGGCGCCTGGCAGAACGGCTAAAAAACCTAGTTCACTTCATCCAGGTCGATATCGAGGATCGACATGTTGAAGATATAGGATTTGTCGCCGTCTTCGTCGTCGGCATGGATCAGCCCGATCGACTCATCGCCGATAAACACCTCAACGGAGTCGTTGAGCTTGGGACGCGGGCGCACGTCGATATTCTTGTTGCCGAACTTGGTTTGCAGGAACTTCTGCAGCTTGATGATCTCGGGATGGTTCACGGGCGTGGTGTCCTGCTGATTGGTGTTGGCCGCAATCTAGTCAGGAGACAAACGCGCACAACCCCGCCTGGTGGCATTTTAGCGGTAACAATCGCCACTCAGGCGTTGAGGTCGTGGACCAGCACCACCTGATCCATCACCAGCGCCGGCTGAGCGCACCCCGCTTCTCCAATGATCTTTGCCGGCACTCCGGCCACGGTGACGCGCGGCGGCACTTCCTTGAGCACCACAGATCCGGCGCCGATTCGCGAACAATCGCCGATCTTGATATTGCCCAACACCTTGGCGCCGGCGCCAATCAGCACACCATTGCCAATCTTGGGGTGTCGGTCTTGGTCCGACTTGCCCGTGCCGCCCAGCGTCACGTTCTGCAGCATTGAGACATTGTCGCCGATGACCGCGGTCTCCCCGATCACGAGGCCCGTACCGTGGTCCAGCATAATCCCCTGCCCAATCACCACGGCTGGGTTGATGTCCACCTGGAACACCTGGCTCGCCCGGCTCTGCAGATAAAGCGCGAAATCGCGCCGCCCGGATTCGAACATCGCATGGGCAAAGCGATGGGTCTGAATCGCTTGGTAGCCCTTGAAGAACAATAGGGGCTCCACCGCCCGATGGCAGGCTGGATCGCGCTCGAGCGTGGCGGCAAGGTCCACGCGCGCCGCTTGTCCTATTTCAGGATGGTCAGCCAGAACTTCGCCAAAGGCCTGCCGGATCAGGTCGGCCGAAACATCATCATGGTCGAGCCGCGCCGCCAGCCGATGCGCCAGCGCCTGCTCGAAGCTATCGTGGTTGAGCACAGCGGAGAGCGCCAGGTTTGCCAGCGAGGGTTCATTGGCTGCAATCTGCCGGGCACCGGCGCGCACCGCTTCCCAAACGGGATCGACGATTTGCAGGTCAGCAGACTTCTTGGCGTTGCTGGTCACGGCCGCAGCTCCGTTCATCGGGAAGTGCCGATATAGGCCATTTCATTCTACAAGACAAAGCCCCAGCCGCGCTTTTGGTTCACGAACCTCGCTGAGCCGGGAAAGTCCTCCCCAGAAATTCTAGCGCGGCGGCCTTGAACTTGGTGTCACCCGTCGCTCGCATATGGTCGCGTCGGGGAATCACGAAAGCTTCCCCTTGCGGCAGCAGCCCCGCCAGATCCTCGGGGGAGCCGGCCATTTCGTCCGCCTCACCAACCGCAACCAGCACGGGAACAGTGATGCGTCGCACATCGGCACGCGCCATCGGTTGCCGCGAGGTTTCCATGCAGGCGGCCAATGCCTCGCGATCCGACTTGGTGTGGTCGGCAAAGATGCGGAACTGGCGCGCAGTCGGATGCGTCAGCCCGGTAAGGCTCGGCGCTGTCAGGCCCGCGATGATGTCACTGCTATCGGTCAGCCCGTTGATCAGGTTCATCCCCATGCCCCCGAGCACCAAAGCGGCAACCCGCTCCTCATGTTCGAACGCCATGAACGCCGCCACGCGTGCGCCCATTGAATAGCCCAGAACGGCCGCTTGTCCGATCGCGAGATGGTCAAGCAGCGCCACGGCGTCGCGCACCATCGCGGTGGGATAATAGAACTCTGGATCGTGGGGCCGATCAGACTGGCCATGGCCGCGGTTATCGAGCGTAATGGCCCGGTACCCAGCCGCCGTCAGCGTCTCGACCCAGCCCGTATCCACCCAGTTCACCTTGCCGCTTGAGGCAAAGCCATGGATGCACAATATGGGCGGCCCCTCCCCATAGCTGGCATAGGCAAGGCTCAGGCCATCCGATTCAAAGTGCGGCAAGTTCGCGTCCCCTTGAGCTGGTCACCGCCCGGTTTTGCGGCAACGGCAGAACAAAGCAAGCCCTTACCGGCGCTGCCACCGCCCTTTTCTTGTTGCTTGCCTTGCACTATGGTCCGGCCACTCCAATCACTCCGGGTCTGACCATGGCACACGGCACCACGCCTCATTTCCACAACACTGATGGCCTTGCCCAGATTGAGATAGGTGCCAAGGAGTTCCAGTGCATCGGCGCGTTGCCTCCCTTTGACCACCCCCACATCTACCTGGATATGGGCAAGGACGATGACGTTGTCTGCCCCTATTGCTCTACCCATTATGTGTTCAGCCCGACTCTGCCCGCCGGCACTGCCATCCCTCCCACTGCCGTTTACCGGGCCGATGTGATCTGAGGCATCGGCACGTTACGGATCATGCCAGCTTCTGGCCGCACATTCTTTATTGCCGGCGCCGGCATCGGCGGCCTGACCCTGGCTCTCGCGCTCGCTAAGTTCGGCGCTCACGTCGTTATACTGGAGCGGAGCCCTCGGCTGTCTGAGTTCGGCGCTGGGCTCCAAATCAGCCCCAATGCCCGACGTGTGCTCGACCGGCTCGGTGTCGGCGAGCTGATCAACGCTCGCGGCTTCGAGCCGGCCGGTATTGACGTTTATCCGTTCGGCCGTCCTGACCCGCTCGTTACGATGGAACTCGGCCCCTTGATGCTCGAGCGGTTTGGTGCGGCCTATACGGTGATGCACCGCGCCGATCTCGCCGAAACGCTCTATGAGGCCTCGCGGCGCTTCGCCAATATCGACGTGATGTTTGGCGTGGGCAATTGGAACGCCCAGACCACCGAGGCCGGCGTCTCCCTCACGATCGAGGAAGCGGGCGGCCAAAACCGCACCTTGCGCGGCGCCGCGCTGATTGGCGCGGACGGCGTACACTCCCGCACCCGCACCCAATTGCTGGGCGGTCCCGCCGCGACATATTCGGGTCGGATTGCTTGGCGCACGCTGCTCCCGCTCGATGCGCTGCACGGGCAGATAGCGCTTGATCGGGTGTCCGTAATGTTCGGCCCTCACCTGCACCTGGTGTGCTATCCCCTGCCTCATCGAAACCTCGTCAACCTGGCGCTCTTCACCGAACACAGGGACGACAAAACTGCGCAGCATCCAACATTGGCCTTCAAGCCATCTCGTAGCCCGCGGCTGCGAGCGATCTTGGATTTGGCGGGTGATCAATGGACTGCGTGGCCCCTTTACACCGTCTCGACCGACACTTGGCACCGGGGGCCAATCGCGCTGTTGGGTGATGCCGCGCACGCCATGGTGCCGTTCCAGGCGCAGGGCGCAGCCATGGCGATTGAAGACGCTGCCTCGCTGGCGCCTCTGCTCATGGAGACCAATGATCCGGCCGAAGCTTTCATGCGTTACGCGGCACTCCGCCAGCCCCGGGTAAAAAGGGTAGCCAAGCTGTCACGCAAAAACGGCCGCATCTTTCACCTGCCCTGGCCATTCTCCAGCGCCCGCAACCTCGGCATCACCCTGCAGGGTCGCCGCGGCCACCTCAGGCGCTTGGCCTGGCTTTATGGTTTCGACACCGATGCGCCACAGCCTCGCCCCAGATAACGCTCTATTGCGGATCAAGAGGCGGGATGTTCGCTTCTGATCTGCCCTCATGCCCTTGCGTTGGGGAGCCTGCCTGTGTCAACTGCAAGCCGTTTCGACAGTAATTTCAATGGGAGCGCCCGCTCATGCAAACCGCGATCCGCTCCCGCCTGACCCTTACCTGCATCCTCGTAACTATCCTTCTAGATATGATCGGCGTCGGCATCATCGTGCCCGTGCTGCCCGAGCTGCTTGAGGAACTGACAGGCGGCGGTGTCGCGCAGGCGGCGGTCATCGGCGGCTATCTTGTGTTCGCTTATGCGTTTATGCAGTTCGTGTTTTCGCCCGTGCTCGGCAATCTGTCCGACCGCTACGGGCGCCGACCAGTCTTGCTGTGTTCCCTGCTCGGCCTCACCTTCGATTACCTGATGATGAGCATCGCGCCCTTCGTCTGGTATTTGTTTATCGGCCGGATCATTGCCGGCATCGCTGGAGCGGCGCTTGCCACGGCAACCGCCTATATGGCCGACATCACTCCGCCCCATAAACGCACCCAGCGCTTCGGCTTGATCGGTGCGGCATTCGGCCTCGGCTTTATTATCGGCCCGGTGATTGGCGGCGAATTGGGTGAAATCGGGCCCCGCGTTCCTTTCTACGCTGCAGCGGGCTTGGCCTTTGCCAATTTCCTGTTCGGCCTGCTGGTCCTCCCCGAAAGCCTGCCCAAGGCTTCGCGCCGCAAGTTCGACATCCGCCGCGCCAACCCCTTCGGCGCGGTTGCCGCCCTTCGTAAATACCCGGCCGTACTCTGGCTACTCGCCGTGCTCTTCTTCTTGCAGCTGACCACTCAGGCGCTGCCAAATGTGTTCCCCTATTACGCTGTGGATATGTTCAACTTCACATCGTCCTCTATCGGCCGCACGCTGGGCGCATTCGGGGTCGGTTTCGCTATCAGCCAGGCTGTCCTGGCAGCGCCTCTGTCGAAACGCATCGGTGAACCTGCGGTCGGTATTATCGGGCTATTGGCAGCAGCAACGGCCTTTGCCGGCATCGCCTTTTCAGCCGATGTCTATCAGCTCTATCTGTTCATCGCCGTCGGAACGATCAGCGGGCTGGCCCCACCTGCCATTAACGGCGTGCTGTCGCGGCAGGTGCCAGATAACTCCCAGGGTGAACTACAAGGTGCGGTCAATGCCGCCAGCTCCCTCGCCACGATTATCGGTCCTCTGGCCGCCACACAGATATTTTCCTACTACACGAGCGCACCGGAATCCGGACACTACTTCCCCGGCGCTCCGTTCGTCGCCAGCGGCATCGCCGTGCTCGTAGCCTTGGTGCTCTTTGGCGTTGCCGCGTGGCGTTTCGAACTCAGCCATCGCCCGAGCGTGGCTAACCACCCCGTTGTTCCCGAAATGGCGCCGCCCGGCCAGCTGCGCACCCCGCCTCTGGACGAGAAATAACCAATGCAGATTCGCCCGGCCGTTGAGGGTGACCGTTCGGCGGTCCTCGCCATCGTTGCGCCGGTCCTCCGGGCCGGCGAAACCTACGCCATGCCTCGTGACCTCGATGACGAGCAGGTGCTGGCATATTGGTTCAGCCCCGCCCATCATGTCTTCGTGGCTGAGGACAACAATGCCCTGCTGGGCACCTATTACCTTAAACCCAACCAGCTCGGCCCCGGCGCCCATGTCGCCAACTGCGGTTACATGACCGCCGCTGCTGCCCAGGGGCGCGGCGTTGCGAGGGCAATGGGCACGCACTCGATTGAGCAGGCGGGCGCCCCCGGCTTCCGGGCCATCCAGTTCAATCATGTGGTCTCCACCAACCAGCGCGCTGTGGCCCTCTGGCAGTCACTCGGCTTCGCTATAGTCGGCACACTGCCGAAAGCGTTCAACCATCCCGTCCACGGCTTTGTGGACAGCTACGTAATGTTCAGGACGCTCTAGGCAACGAAAAAGGGCCCCGCCTCAGCGGAGCCCGGTGCCTGCTGTGTCTTTGGGTCTCAGCCGCCGATCACCGGCTTGAGCGCTGCGATCTCGAGGGTTGACGGCCACTTGGCATGCAGGTTCGAGCCACGTCCCTCGATCTCGAACCCATGCGCACCAAAGAAATCGCGCTGCCCCTGGATCAGATTGGCCGTGCCCTGAGCCTGGCGATAGCTGTCGAAATAGCTCAGCGCCGCCGAAAGGCAGACCAGCGGGAATTCTCCCACAGCGCCCGCCGCCACCACCTTGCGCAGCGACGGATGGGCTTCCTTCATCAGCTCGACAAAGTCTGGCACCACCAGCAGATTGGTGTTGCCCCCTTTGGCATAGGCCGCCGACATCTGGTCGAGGAAGCGAGAACGAATGATGCAGCCGGCGCGCCAGATCTTGGCGATAGTCGCCAGCGGCAAGGCCCAGCCATTTTCCTCGGAAGCCTTGGCGATCACCGCAAAGCCCTGCGCATAGGAGACGATCTTGCCTGCGAGCAGTGCCTGTTCCAGTTCGGCCAGCGTCACCTCGGTCTTGGTGCGGTTCGGCTTGCCATAGATCGCTTCGGCCGCGACGCGCTCATCCTTGCGCGCCGAAATCGAGCGGGCGGCCACGGCGCCCTCGATTGCGGTCGCGGGCACGCCCATCTGCTGGGCGGCAATGGCGGACCAAACACCGGTGCCCTTCTGCCCCGCCTTGTCGAGAATCAGCTCGACCAGCGGCTGACCGGTCTGCTCGTCGATGGCGGCCAGCACATGGCCGGTGATCTCGGTCAAGTAGGAATTGAGCGGACCCTTGTTCCACTCCTTGAACACATCGGCGCATTCACCCGGGCTCATGCCCAACCCGTCGCGCATCACGCCATAGACTTCGGCGATCATCTGCATGTCGCCATATTCGATGCCGTTGTGGATGGTCTTGACGAAGTGGCCCGCGCCGCCTTCACCCAGATAGGCGCAGCAGCTTTCGCCATTGAACTGCGCGGCGATCGCCGTGAGCACCGCCTCGGCATTATGCCACTGCTGCTCGGAACCACCCACCATGATCGAGGGACCATGGCGCGCGCCTTCTTCGCCGCCCGAAACGCCGACGCCGAGATAGCCGATATTCTTGGGCTTGAGGTAATCGAATCGGCGCTGGGTATCGGTAAACAGCGAATTGCCGCACTCGATGATCGCATCGCCTTCTTCCAGATAAGGCAGCAGGTGCTCGATCATCTCGTCAACCGGCGCGCCGGCCTTGACCATGATGATGATCGAGCGCGGCCGCTTGATCGACTGAATGAACTCAGCCAGGTCAGCCTTTGCGATCACATTGCCGGCCAGTCCCTGCTCGGTTGCCATGGCAACAAAGTCATCGATACGAGACGCAGTGCGATTGTGAACGGCAACGGTATAGCCTTTTTCGGCGATGTTGAGCGCCAGGTTCGAGCCCATCACTGCCAGCCCGATAAGGCCGATATCCGCTGTCGACATGCAAACAGTCCTTCTGAGAAAATGCGTCGCCATTCATGCGCGGGAATGCTTGCCCCGCGCGGCGGCGAACCTGACCACAAACGGACCATCGACGGAAGGCCCTGCCGGGGCATATTTTACGCCTAAAAGCCTCATGTATGGAAGGCGCCATTGCCTCGCGCCGTTCGCGCCCGTAGGTTTGCGCTAGTTTGGGGGATCACCGTGCCATCTTCGTCTCTGTTCAGCCTTGCGGGAAAGCGGGCTCTTGTCACTGGCTCAAGTCGCGGCCTTGGGCTCGCCATGGCAACTGCCCTCGCCCAAGCGGGCGCCGCCGTGATCCTCAATGCGCGTGATGCCGCCGCGCTGGGCCGGGCAGCGGCCGAACTCGCTACAACCGGCGCCACCGTCAATGCAGTGGCCTTCGACGTCACCAGCATCGATAGCATCGAGGAGGCGGTCGCTTATTGCGAGGCCGAGCTCGGGCCCATCGACATCCTCATCAACAATGCCGGCATCCAGATTCGGGGTCCCCTCGAGGATTTCCCGCTCGACAAGTTCGAAACCATGCTGGCGACCCATGTCACGGCCACCTTCGCGGTCAGCAAGACGGTGGCCAAGCACATGATTGCGCGCCGCCAGGGCAAGATCATCAATATCTGCTCGATTCTGACCAATGTGGCGCGCCCCAACGTCGCCCCTTATGGCGCCGCCAAGGCCGCGATCGCCAATTTGACGCGCGGCATGGCGGCCGACTGGGCTCGCCACGGCCTCAACATCAACGCCATTGCCCCGGGCTACTTCAAGACCGAGCTCAACGAGGCGCTGATAGCCGATCCTCAGTTCAACCATTGGGTCGAAACCCGCACCCCAATGGGCCGTTGGGGCGAAGTTGCCGAACTTGGACCGCCCGCGGTATTTCTCGCTTCCGACGCAGCCAGCTTCATCAATGGACACATTCTCTATGTCGACGGCGCCTTCTCAGCCACGGTCTAACGCCCGCATCATCATCGTTATGGGGGTTAGTTCCTCGGGCAAATCCACCACGGGCCAGTCCATCGCTCGGCGCCTCCACACGCCCTTCCTCGATGGCGATGGCTACCACCCGGCCGCCAATGTGGAGAAAATGCGCGCGGGCATTCCCCTGGTCGATGAGGATCGCTGGCCCTGGCTTCAGCGGCTCGCTCAAGCCCTGCACGAGGCCGCGGACAAGAAGGGTGCAGCAGTCGGCGCCTGCTCCTCGCTCAAGCGGGCCTATCGCGACTACCTGCTCGAGCAGGCGGGCGAGCCGATCCTGTTCGTCTACCTCCAGGGCGACCGACAGGTGATCGGCGAGCGCATGGCGCGGCGCCAGCACGAATACATGCCGGCCAGCCTGCTCGACAGCCAGTTCGCGACCCTGGAAGAGCCCGATCCGGCCACCGAGAACGTTCTCGTCGTGCCTGTTACCGACAGTGTGGAAAAGATCACCACCACGGTGACCAAGACGCTCGAACACCTCAAGACCTTCAAGCGCTGGCAATAAGCCGCGTTCGGCTAAAAGGAATGCCCCGCTGCAAGGCGGGGCACCGAACCGTCAATGGCCCAGCATGCGTTCCATCGCACCGGGCTGGTCATGCTCGGCGAACTTGTCCATGATCGTGGCGCTCGCCTCATTCATGCCGACCAGTTCGACTTCTGCTCCATTCCGGCGCAGCTTCAGCACCGCCATGTCGATCGCCCCAACTCCGGTCAGGTCCCAGATATGAGCGCGGCTGACATCGATTCGCGCCCGCGCGAGCTTCTCCTTGAAGTCGAACGCGGCGAGGAAATCGTCAGCTGACGCAAAGAAGAGCTGCCCCTCAACGAGGTAGCGGCGTTCCTGCCCGTCAGGCGACAGGGTCGAGCTCACCCGGAAAAATTGCGCGACCTTCCAGGCGAAAAAGATCCCCGACAGCAGCACGCCCACCCCCACCCCGAAGGCTAGGTTGTGAGTCCAGAGCACCGTTATCACCGTCGCCAGCATCACGATGCTCGACCGCCGCGGATGGGAGCGCAGATTATTGAGCGAGGCCCAGCTGAACGTGCCGACCGAAACCATGATCATGATGGCCACGAGCGCCGGCATGGGGATGAGCCCCACCACATCGCCCAGCACCAGCAGCAAGAACAGCAGGAACGCACCGGCCACGAAGGTCGACAGCCGCCCGCGTCCACCCGAGCGGACATTGATCACTGACTGCCCGATCATCGCGCAACCCGCCATGCCGCCAAATAGGCCCGAAGCAATATTGGCGAGGCCCTGCCCCACCGACTCGCGGTTCTTGTCGCTGGTGGTGTCGGTGATTCCATCAACGATGGAGGCGGTCAGCAGGCTTTCCAGCAGCCCCACAGCAGCTACCCCGGCCGAGTACGGCAGGATGATCCACAAGGTCTCGAGCGTCAGCGGCACATTGGGCAGCAACAGGCTGGGCAGTGTGGACGGCAACTCGCCAAGATTGGCGACGGTGCGTACATCACCCCCCAGCGCCAGCGACACCGCCGTCAGCACGAGGATGCACACTAGCGGCGATGGAATGGCTTTGGTCACCCGCGGAAACAGGTAAATGATCGCGAGCCCAGCCGCGATCATCGCATAGGTCTGCCACGACACCCCGATCAGCTCGGGTAGTTGGGCCATGAAGATCAGGATTGCCAGCGCGTTGACGAAGCCCGTCATCACCGAGCGCGACACGAACTTCATCAGATACCCGACGCGAGCATAGCCCGCGAGGATCTGGAGCACGCCGGCCAACAGCGTGGCGGCCAACAGGTAGTCCAGCCCGTGCTCGCGGACCAGCGTTCCCATCAGCACGGCTGTTGCAGCCGTAGCGGCGGAGATCATTGCCGGTCGTCCGCCGGCAAAGGAGATGACGATGGCGATCACCACCGAGGCATAAAGCCCAACCTTGGGGTCTACGCCCGCGATGATGGAAAAGCCGATCGCCTCGGGAATAAGGGCAAGCGCGACAACAATGCCCGCGAGCGCATCGCCACGGATGTTGGAAAGCCAGTCACGGCGGAGAGTTTGGGCAAAAGTCATGGTGGTCCAGGCTGCGCTGGCCCTGTCGCAAGGCGATCAAAGCGAAGCAGTTCGTGCTGGATTGTCTGGCGGATCGGCGGCCAGAAGAGCCACCCGGATTTGCACCGGGTCCGATGAATGCTCCGCTTGTGCAGAAGCTCACAGCAAAAATCAACCCACCGGGAGCTCCGCGTCCAGGATCAAGCCCGCGTGGGTCAACAACAGCAAAGGATGCGGCGCGCTAGCTGCGCGCCAGAGTTGCGTTATAGTAGCGCTCGTCATCGCTGACTTCTTTGCCAACCCAGCTCGGCAGGTCCACCTGCTGGTCGTCGCTATCGAGCTCGATCTCGGCCAGCACCAATCCCTGGTGCCGGCCCTCGAACACATCCACTTCCCAGGTCAACCCGTCATGGGGCACATGGTAGCGCCGTTTCTCCAGCACTTGTGGCTGCGCCATCAGCAACAGCTCACGCGCGTCCTCGATCGGGATAGGGTACTCGTATTCCGGGCGAACAATACCGGCGACCTTGCCTTTGAGCGTAATCACGGCCTCCCGGTCATCAAAGCTGCGCACCCGCACCGTCGCCTTGGCATTGGCCGAGAGATAACCCTGGCGGATCAGCCGGCCACCGTCAGCAGAGCCACGCCACTCGTCTGATCGCACGAGGAACTTGCGTTCGATCTCTTGTCCCACCTCAATGCCCCTTCTTGGCCAGTGCCCAATACTGGCCCAACCGGCCGACCAGCGCGTCGGGCATTTCCGCACTCAGCTGCCGTCCCAAGCCAATAGCCTGCTGCCCGAGGTGATCGCGCTTCTGGCGGATGGTGATCTGGATCGAAGGGACGCTGGGGTCGGACAGACCGCCGACAAACTCATCCAGAACCGTCAGGTCGTGGTGGTTGCCCAGGGTCGTTTCGAGCTCTGCAACAGCGGCGCGATAGGGCTTGGTCATGGCCGGAGCACAGGCACTGAGCAAGCTCAGATGATGCCAGAAATACTTGGCGGCCTTTCGCCACTCGTGAAATTCGTTTGGATCTTCACTTGCTTCAGCTGCGTCCATTTCCTGGCGCATCCGTCGATAGTTGTCATGCAGACCATCCGCCAGACTATCAAACCCGTGCCCACGCACTTTCCAATGTGGAATGCGTTCCTGCAACGCCTCGAAGCGCTCGCTGAACTGCTGGACGAGCGTGTCTGGGTCGCCTTGTTCCGCAGCAGCCTCGATGTTGGCTCCGAGCATTGCCCGCACTGCGGTGATGGGCAGGTTGACGTCCTCCTCCCGCAGGCCTTCCAGCGTCTTGATCATCACCGCAGCATCGCGGTTCCCTGCCAAACCTGTGGCTGCCCCTCGAATTGCGGCGTTTTCCTCGGCAAAGTGCTTGAAATTGGGCTTGATGAGCCGAAGCAGCCCGCGCAGCTTCTTGCAGCGCCGCCGCAGCGAATGGATCGTCTCATCAGGATTGGACAGGTCTGTGGCTTCCGCGAGCGCGGCCTCTACCTGTTCAAGCGCGATGCGGCGAACCCCTACACCTGAACCCTCATCCTGCGGCTGAAACTTGAAACCCAAGGCTGCGCTCCTTTGCTTGCTTGCAGGATCAAGCACGACGCCACTGTCATAGTTCCAAAACCCGGTAAGCCGGCTTAGAGGTCATCCAACGCCTTCTCACGTAACACCACAAAACAGTAAAGGCCGCCCATTGGGCGGCCTTTGAAGAACTTCAGTGCAAGACGTGCTACTTTTTAAGCATATCTCGGGCGGCGTCTTTAACTTCGCCGACCTTCTGCTGTACCTTGCCCTGCGCCTTGTCAGCCTTGCCTTCGGCCTGGAGACGTTCGTCGCCGGTCAGCCCGCCGACAGCGTCCTTGATAGCGCCCTTGGCCTGGTTACCGGCGCCCTTTGCTTCGTCTTTGTGCATCGAAAGCTCCTTTGTTTGGTGTCGTATAATAAACGATTGGCGTCACGCATGGTTCCGAATGCGCGGTCTTGTCGACTATGCCTGCCCGGCAGGACCTGCTAGATCGCGCCATGCCCGGTCCAATGCCCACCCTCCTCAACTACCACCCGCCCCTCGAGCCCTACCTTTCGGTCATCCATGTGGATGACGACATTCTGGTGCTCGATAAACCAAGCGGACTGCTCAGCGTGCCAGGCAAGGACCCCTCCTTGTGGGATTGCCTCGAATACCGCGCCCGCCAGACCTGGCCCACGGCCGGCATGTGCCATCGCCTCGACAAGGACACCTCCGGCGTTCTCGTCATGGCGCTCAACAAGCGCGCCCATGGGCGCATCGGTTCGCAGTTCGAGCACAGGAAGACCAAGAAGAGCTATGTTGCCCGCGTGAGCGGCTTGATCGAGGCCGATACCGGCCTCGTGGACTTGCCGCTCGCCACGGATTGGGACAACAAGCCCCGGCAGCGCGTCGATTGGGAAAACGGTCGGCCGGCCCAAACCGAATGGACCGTGCTGGACCGCGAAGCTGCTGCCACCCGGGTGCGCCTCCATCCCCTGACCGGCCGCACCCACCAGTTACGGGTGCATATGATGGCCATGGGCCACGTCATCCTGGGCGATGCCTTCTACGCCGGCCCTGAAGATTTCGCCGCCGCCGATCGCCTGCAACTGCACGCCGCGGAACTCGGCTTCACCCATCCCACCACCGGCGAGTTCACGCTGTTTCAGGCACCCGTGCCGTTCTGATCCTCGGCCAGATAGCGCAGCTGGATGCGGTGAAACAGATGGCCCGGCTTCATGCTGTCGAGCCAGCGCCGGAACGCATCGAGATCGGCAAAGCCCGCCCGCTGCGCATCGGCGAGGGTCACATCGGCCGGGTCCATCTCATCCATCGCGTCGATGGAAAGGATGCCAATCTTGGTCTTGAGCGTGCCGCCGGCCCGGACGGTCGGCCGGCTCCAGCGCCTAAACACCAGATCGACCTTGCCGGCCTTGATGTCCTCGAGCAGTTCGCGTTTGAGCAGCACGGCTAGCTCAGCACAGCAGTAGCAAGCATCTCGACGCGCAAGCCCTCGGCGAGCAGTTCCTTGACCACCACCGTTGCACGCACGGGATAAGGCGGCTGGAAGTGCCGGGCATAGGCGCGGTTCATGCCTGCCGCATCGGCCTTGTCGATCAGAAAGACCTGCACCTGCACGATATCGGCCAGTGTGCCGCCTGCCGCACGCATGGCAATCTCGAGATTGCCGATGGCGCGCTCGGTTTGCACCTCGATATCGCCGCTGACGATTTCGCCAGTTGCCGGCTCTTCCGCCACAGCCACGAGCCAAACCAGTTTGCCGGCGCGTACCGCATCGTTCACGGGAGCCGAAGAAGGCGCGATGCCGGTTTCAATTCGTTCAAACATGACTGTCCAGTTCTGGTGCGGGCGGCGGGACTCGAACCCGCACGGGGATACCCCCTCCGGATTTTAAGTCCGGTGTGTCTACCATTCCACCACGCCCGCGATCGGGTTCCAGCAGTGCCGAAACTCGTGCTTAGTCAGTGCCGCCGCTGATCGGGGCGACATAGGCCACGTCCAAGTCCCACGGGAAGAAGATCCAGGTGTCCTGGCTGACTTCAGTGATGAAGGTATCAACCAGCTCGCGGCCCATCGGCTTGGCATAAACGGTGGCAAAATGGGCGCCCGGCAGCATGTCGCGCACGGCGCGCGCCGTATTGCCGGTATCCACCAGATCGTCGACGATCAGAACCTTGCCGCCGCCCTGCGCCATCTCGATGATCTGCGGCGCAATGGGCTTGAGCACCTTCACCGAACCCTTGTTCTGGTGATCGTAGGATTTCACCGAAACCGATTCCACCACGCGGATATTGAGTTCGCGCGCCGCAATGGTCGCTGGCACCAGCCCGCCACGAGCGATGGCCACCACCGCGTCGAAATTCCCCATCCCCATCAGGCGCCATGCCAGGGCGCGACTATCCCGATGGAACTGGTCCCAGGTGACGGGGAAATTCTTCTGGTAAGGGTTGCTCAAATCGATCTCCATACGCATCCAAGGCCAGGGAGGCGCTCGAAAGCCGTCGCTTCCTTAGCAAACCTGGGGTGCAACGCCAATCAGTCTTGCGGCGCGTCCACACCCGCGGCGCGATGTGCCGCATGCACCATGGCGCGCACTTTCTCGGTCGCCTCAGCCAGCCTTTGCGCATCCGAGGAGCGCAGCACCAGCTCGGTCATTACCCGGCCATGCCCCATCTGCGGATAGGAGCCCATCTTCACATCGGGATACTGCGCCTGCAATTCGCCCAAGGGGCCGCCAACCGTGCCCTCGCCAACCGCCGCGCGCACCGTTTCGGACAGGACGCGCTTGCCGCCCTTGAGGGTCGGCGCCAGCGCCTCGAGCATGGCGCGCATGATGATCGGCACCCCGGCCATCACATGCACATTGCCGATGCGGAACCCTGGCGCGGCGCTGACGCTGTTGACGATGAGGTCGGCGCCCTCGGGAATGCGCGCCATACGCAGCCGCGCTTCGTTGACCTCGGTCCCGGTTTCGCGCCAGCGCGCTTCGAGCATCGCCCGGGCATCGGGGTTGATCGGCAGCGCGACCCCGAAAGCCTTGGCGATGGCATCGGCGGTGATATCGTCATGCGTCGGCCCGATGCCGCCGGTCGTGAACACGTAGGTGTAGCGCGAGCGTAGCGCGTTCACCGCCGCAATGATGTCGTCGGTGTCATCGCTGACCACCCGCACTTCCTTGAGCTCGATCCCCAGATCGGTGCAGAAATCGGCTGTGGCGCCGATATTGACGTCCTTGGTGCGGCCCGAAAGAATCTCATCGCCAATCACCAGAAGCCCGGCGGTCACGGAAGCTGCGCTCGACATGGGAAATCAACCTGTTATTGCCCCCCAGCAATGCCCCGCCCCATAAAGTGCGTCAAGCCAACACGCAGCGAGCGTTGGCTCTTCCAATCACCCGATTGGACGATTATCTTTGCCCCTTAGCCGGAGAGCATGATGATTACCTATGTCGATGCCGAAACCAAAGGCCGCCGCACGCCAGGCGTTATTCCGCTGCACGGACCGGAAGGCTTTGAGGGCATGCGCAAGGCCGGCCAGCTGACCGCGCGCGCCCTCGACATTCTCACCGAATATGTCGAGCCGGGCGTGCCTACCGCAACGCTCGACCGCATTGCCTATGAGTTCGCGCGCGACAATGGCGCGATGCCCGCAACCCTGTTCTACAAGGGCTTCCGCCATTCGCTGTGCACCTCCATCAATCATGTCGTGTGCCACGGCATTCCCGATGAGCGCCCGCTCAAGGAAGGCGACATCGTCAATATCGACCTGACCTTGATTGTGGACGGTTGGTACGGCGATTCCAGCCGCATGTATCCGGTGGGCGAAATTTCGCGCAAGGCCGAGCGGCTGATCGAAGTGACCTATCAAAGCCTTGAGGCGGGCCTTGCGGCCGCCAAGCCGGGCAACACCACGGGCGATATCGGCGCTGCCATCCAGACCCTGGCCGAAGGCGAGCGCACCAGCGTCGTGCGCGACTTCGTGGGGCATGGCGTTGGCAAGCTCTTTCATGACGAGCCCAATATCCTCCATTTCGGCCAGCCCGGCACCGGGGTGCCCCTTAAGCCCGGCATGATCTTCACCATCGAGCCGATGCTCAATTTGGGCCGGCCGCACGTCAAGATTCTCTCCGATGGCTGGACAGCGGTCACCCGCGACCGCACCCTGTCCTCGCAGTGCGAGCACTCCATCGGCATCACCGAAACCGGACACGAGATTTTCACGACCTCCCCGGCCGGCCTGTTCAATCCTCTGGCCGCACGACAAGCCGCATGACCAAGGCGCGGGGCGAGGAGTTCGACGAAGCCAGTTTCCTAGTCGCCGACACTCCTGCCCCCAACGATCAGGCTTCGGTGGCTCCCGCCAAAAGTGGTGCGCCCACGTCCGATCACGCTGGTCATCGCAAACGACTGAGGGACCGTTTTCTCAAGGTCGGGGGCGATGCCTTCGAGGACTACGAACTGCTGGAGCTGGCTCTGCACCTGGTCATCCCGCAGAAGGACACCAAGCCGCTGGCAAAGCAGTTGCTAAAGGAGTTCGGGTCTTTTTCGGGCGTGTTCGCTGCCAGCGAAGCGCGCCTGCGCAATATTGACGGGCTTGGCGAAACCTCAGTGGCCAATCTCAAGGTCATCCAGGCCGTCGCCGCCCGCTTCGGCCGCGACCGGATCGCGGTGGAAAAGCCGATCCTGTCCTCTTGGTCCCAGTTGATCGACTACTGCACCACCCAGATGGCGTTCGAAACCATCGAGCAGTTCCGCATCCTCTTCCTCGACAAAAAGAACCGGCTGATTGCCGACGAGGTGCAGCAAACCGGCACCGTCGATCACACTCCGGTCTACCCGCGCGAAGTGATCAAGCGCTCGCTCGAACTAGGCGCCACGGCGCTGATCTTGCTCCACAACCACCCGTCGGGCGACCCGTCGCCCTCTTCGGCCGATGTGCGCATGACCCGCGAAATCGCGGATATCGCCAAGCCCCTCGGCATCACGCTGCACGACCATCTCGTGATCGGCAAGAACGGCCACGCCTCGCTGCGCGCGCTCAAGCTGATCTGAGCCTAGCCGAAGGTCGCCAGCAACGGGAAGGTCTCGAGAAACCAGAACGAGATGCGGGTGAAATTGCCCGTCAGGAACAAGACGCCGGTCACGACTAGCAAAGCGCCCATGACCCGCTCCACCGTGTGCAGGTGCTTCTTGAAGCCGTTAAAGAAGGTCAGGAACGGCCCGATGGCAATGCCGGCCAGGAAAAACGGCACGCCAAGTCCAAGGGAATATAGCCCGAGCAGCGATGCGCCCTCCCAGGCCGTGTCCCGGCTTGCCGCCACGGACAGCACTGCAGCCAGCACCGGCCCGATACACGGGGTCCATCCGATCGCAAAGGCTAGGCCCAACAGGAACCCGCCCAGCGGACCGCTGGCAACGCCCGGACCCTGATGGCGCACCTGCCGATCCAGCAAGGCGATCCGGTACACGCCCAGGAAATGCAGCCCCATGGCGATGATCAGGAGGCCCGCCAGCGGCGTGAGGATCGGCAACGCCTGCCGAAACACCTGACCAAACGCCGTAGCGGTGGCGCCCAGCGCAATGAACACGACGCTAAACCCAAGGATGAAAAACACGGAAGTGCCCATCACCCGCCGCTGCAGCGCCCCCGCGCCACCCTCTTCGGCCCGCAGCTGGTCGAAACTGGCGCCGCTCATATAGGTCAGATAGGGCGGAACAAGCGGCAGCACGCATGGGCTGAGAAAACTCAGCACCCCGGCGCCAAACACCATCGGCAGCGAAAACTCCACAACACAGCTCCGTTGATCGCGACCCTGTGTAGCGCGTCACCCGCACAAAGCAACCGCCACACCGCCGCATCGCCCCCTTGTGAAACCCGCGCCCGCACTGCGCACTGCCTTGTCGGCACCGCGCCCCTTATGTAGAGCAAAGGCTTCTCCTGCGGCAAAAGGCCAGCCTCATGACCCAACCCATCCGCATCGCTCCCTCCATCCTCTCGGCAGACTTTGCCCGGCTGGGCGAGGAAATCAGCGCTATCGATGCGGCTGGGGCGGACTATATCCATGTGGATGTGATGGACGGCCATTTCGTGCCC
This sequence comes from Devosia sp. Z11_6, assembly GCF_058133665.1. Classification (NCBI taxonomy): domain Bacteria; kingdom Pseudomonadati; phylum Pseudomonadota; class Alphaproteobacteria; order Hyphomicrobiales; family Devosiaceae; genus Devosia; species Devosia sp. Z11_6. The sequence goes on along the minus strand of NZ_JBYUNQ010000001.1, from coordinate 999,469 downwards.
AACATCTCCTTTGGACCCACCGTCATGGCTGCCGTGCGTGCCCGCACCAAAAAGCCCTTCGACGTGCATCTGATGATCTCGCCGGTGGATGTCTATCTGCCGGCCTTTGCTGCGGCCGGAGCCGATATCATCACCGTCCATGCCGAAGCGGGCCCGCATCTTCATCGCACGCTCCAGGCCATTCGTGGCCTTGGCGTAAAGGCGGGGGTTGCGATCAATCCCGGCACCCCGGTATCAACCATTGAACCCGTGCTCGACGATGTCGACCTGGTTCTTGTGATGAGCGTCAATCCCGGCTTTGGCGGGCAAAGCTTTATTCCCTCGACGCTTTCGCGCTTGCGCCAGGCCCGTGCCCTCATTGGCGGCCGCCCGATCGATCTGGAAGTGGATGGCGGCATTTCCGCTGACAATGCTCGCGCAGTGGCGGAAGCGGGCGCCAATGTCTTTGTTGCCGGCTCCTCCATCTATGGCAGCAACGATCCCTCCACCTATGCCGCGCGCATTGCCGCCATCCGCGACGCGGCCACAACACTCAGTGTCTGATCCGCGGCCGCAGGGCCTGAGCCACCTGACCTTCATCGTGGCCGACCTGGACCGGATGGAAACCATCCTCACCCGGGTGCTTGGGGCGGAAAAGATCTACGACAGCGGCAGCACGACCTTTTCGCTCTCGCCCGAGCGCTTCTTCCTGCTGGGCGATGACGAACTCTGGATCGCCATCATGCAGGGCGACCCCCTACCCGCCCGCAGCTACAATCATGTCGCCTTCAAGATCGCCGAAGCCGACTTCGAGCTTTACCGCGAGCGCATCACAGCTTTAGGGCTCGACTTGCGCGAAGCCGCCCCCGCCTTGCTGAAGAAGGCCGATCGCTTTATTTCGAAGATCACGACAATCACCTGTTCGAACTTCATACCGGAACGCTGTCGGAACGCCTGACGCGCTACCGGGCCGCGCCGCCTGCTCAAACTCAAGGTCCAGATCAATGATCCCTCGCTATTCCCGTCCCGAAATGGTCGCCATCTGGTCCGCCGAAACGCGCTTTTCCATCTGGTTTGAGATCGAGGCGCACGCGACCACCAAGCTCGCTGAAATTGGCGTCGTGCCCAAGGAAGCCGCCCAACGCATCTGGGACGTGATGAATGCCCGCAAGGCCGAGCATGGCGACTACGCCTTCGACGTCGCCCGGATCGATGAAATCGAGCGCACCACCAAGCACGACGTCATCGCTTTCCTCACTCACCTCTCCGAAATTGTCGGCCCCGAAGCCCGCTTCGTGCATCAGGGTATGACCTCGTCCGATATCCTCGACACAACGCTCTCGGTCCAGCTTGCCCGCGCCGCCGACCTGCTGATCGCCGATGTCGACGCGCTTTTGGCCGCCCTCAAGCGCCGCGCCCTTGAGCACAAGCACACCATAACCATCGGCCGCTCGCACGGCATCCACGCCGAACCCACGACCTTCGGCGTCAAGCTGGCCGAAGCTTATGCCGAATTCACCCGTAACCGGCAGCGTCTCGTTCACGCCCGCGAGGAGATCGCCACGGCCGCCATTTCGGGCGCGATCGGCACCTTCGCCAATATCGATCCCTCGGTTGAGCAATATGTCGCCGACAAACTCGGCCTCGCCATCGAGCCGGTGTCCACCCAGGTGATTCCGCGTGACCGCCACGCCATGTTCTTCGCGACCCTGGGCGTCGTCGCCTCCTCGATCGAACGGGTCGCCGTCGAGATCCGGCATCTCCAGCGCACCGAAGTGCTCGAGGCTGAGGAATATTTCTCGCCGGGCCAGAAGGGCTCCTCGGCCATGCCGCACAAGCGCAATCCGGTGCTGACCGAGAACCTAACCGGTCTTGCCCGACTGGTGCGCGGCATGGTCACCCCCGCGCTCGAAAACGTCGCCCTCTGGCATGAGCGCGACATTTCGCACTCCTCGGTCGAGCGCATGATTGGCCCTGACGCTACCGTCACCCTCGATTTTGCCCTCGCACGCCTCACCGGCGTCATCGACAAGCTTGTGGTCTATCCCGAGAATATGCGCCGCAATCTCGACCTGCTCGGCGGCCTGCATAACTCCCAGCGCGTGCTGCTGGCCCTCACCCAGGCCGGCTACTCGCGCGAGGACAGCTATGCCGCCGTCCAGCGCAACGCCATGCAGGTCTGGGAAATGCGGGGCGACCGCACCGGGCAGTTTGCACGCAACCTAAAGGCCGATCCGGCCGTCTCCCTGTCTGACGAGCAGATCGACGCCATGTTTGACGATGCCTATCACCTCAAGCATGTCGACACGATCTTTGCCCGGGTATTTGGGGAAACGGCATGAAGCTGTCCGAAGCTGACATTCTGATCATTCCGGGCCTGGGCGGCTCCCCGTCTGGTCACTGGCAGCAACGCTGGGCCGAGCGCATGGCCAATGCCGCCATTGTCGAGCAAGCCGATTGGGACGAGCCTGACCCCGACGACTGGATTTCGACGATCGAGCAGGCCGTGTTGATGGCGACCCGGCCCGTCGTGCTGGTTGCCCATTCCCTGGGCGTGCTTGCCGCCGTGGGCGCTGCCGGCCGCTTGACCGACACCAAGGTGCGAGGCGCCTTCCTCGTAGCGCCGCCCGATGTCGAACTGCATCCCGATGCGCCCGAAGCGGCGATTGCCTTCCGCCCGATCCCGCGCGACCCGCTGCCCTTCCCCTCGCTGATGGTTGCGTCCACCAACGACCCCTATTGCACGGTCGAGCGCGCCGTGGAGTTCTCGACCTGCTGGGGCTCGGAATTTCACGAAGCAGGCGAAGCGGGTCACATCAACCTCGACTCGGGGCATGGCCCCTGGCCTGAGGGGCTCTTGATGTTCACCCGCTTGATGCAGCGCATCCGCCAATAAAAAACCCGCGGACATGATCCGCGGGTTCTCCGTTCAACAGCCAAGCCAACTCAGCCCTCGGCTGCAATCTGCTCGCTGGCCGTCTGCTTGAGCTGGGCCATCTTCTGGCGAATCACGTCCTCGCCGATGTTCAGCCCCTTGGCCTTGAGGTCGCCCGACACCTTGCGGAACACGTCCTCGTCGCCCGCTTCGGCGAAATCGGCCGCGACCACTTCCGCCGCATAGCTCTTGGCTTCATCCGCAGGCAGACTCATCAGTTCCGCCGCCCAGATCCCCAGCAACTTGTTGCGGCGCGCTTCTGCCTTGAACTGCTTTTCAGCGTCAAAGGCGAATTTGGTTTCTTCGCCCCGCCGACGATCTTCGAATCCGCTCATGCAACACTCCGATTGCTTCGCCGCCCTCCCTTTGGGGCCGCCTTCAGTCTCGACATAGGCGGTCGGCGCGGCCAAATCAACGCTTCGGCGGTAGGCGCAACACTTCAGCTGCGGCACTCTGCACACCGCAAGGCTTTGGAAGCTGACTCGAAATAGCTTGCATTTTTGCGCCGTTCTGGCGCATGAAGCGGCCCATTCCTCCCCTTCCCCTTCATCGCTATTGGACCCCTCATGACCCGTCGGCGCAGAATCTATGAAGGCAAGGCCAAGATTCTTTTCGAAGGCCCCGAGCCCGGGACCCTGGTTCAGTATTTCAAGGACGATGCCACCGCTGGCAACGGCGCCAAGCACGACGTCATTGACGGCAAAGGCGTGCTGAACAACCGCATCAGCGAGTTCATCTTCACCAAGCTCAATGGCCTTGGCATTCCCACGCACTTCCTCAAGCGCATCAACATGCGCGAGCAGTTGATCAAGGAAGTCGAGATCATCCCGCTCGAGATCATCGTGCGCAACTACGCCGCTGGCTCGCTGGTCAAGCGTCTCGGCCTTGAGCCCGGCACGCAGCTGCCGCGCTCCATCATCGAGTTCTGCTACAAGGACGACGCCCTGGGCGACCCCATGGTCTCCGAAGAGCACATCACCGCCTTTGGCTGGGCCACCCCCGCCGAGCTCGACGACATCATGTCGCTCGCCATCCGCGTCAACGACTTCCTGACCGGCCTCTTCATGGGCGTCGGCATCCAGCTGGTCGATTTCAAGATCGAGTGCGGTCGTCTCTATGAAGGCGACATGATGCGCATCGTTCTGGCCGACGAGATTTCGCCCGACAGCTGCCGCCTCTGGGACATCAAGACCCGCAACAAGCTCGATAAGGATCGCTTCCGCGAGGACCTCGGCGGTTTGGTCGAGTCGTACCGCGAAGTGGCCCAGCGCCTCGGCATCCTGGTGGAAACCGAGAATGCCCTGACCACCGGCCCGCGTCTGGTCCAGTAACCGCTCGTTTAGGACAACACCATGAAAGCCCGCGTCACCGTAACGCTCAAGCCCGGCGTACTCGACCCGCAAGGTCAGGCAATTGAAGGATCTTTGGCGAGCCTGGGCTTTGCCGGTGTTGCATCCGTGCGACAGGGCAAGGTGTTCGACATCGAGTTGCACGGAACCGAGGAGTCGGACGCGCGTTCTCAGATCAACAGCATGTGTGAACGCCTGCTGGCGAACACCGTGATCGAAAACTACGCCGTCGAAATTCTCGATTAACGCCTTTGTTGTATTTTTATATTCGCGCCGTTCTTGGGGCGCAGGACCATATTGCCATGCTTAAAACCGTTTCCCTCTCGGTCATGTTCTTCGCCACTCTCGGCCTGATGTTTGCGGCCTACGCTTCGGTTCCGGTCTGAAGCTCCCAAGCGTCCCGGCCCGTTCACCTGCCCTTCACCGGAGCAGCTGACAGCGCGTTAATCTTGTTCCAAGCTCAAGCGTCACTTCACCTCCGTTCAACCCTATAAGGGGCTCGAACTGGCGCGGAGTGAACCATGAGCGAGAGCAAGCAACGCCTGGATTGGGTCGATACTGCCAAAGGCATTTCGATCCTTTTGGTGGTGATGATGCACTCGGCGATCGGGGTCGGTGAAGTCACCAACCAGGTCAGCTATCTGCATTGGATCATTGCTTGGGCCTCGCCATTCCGTATGCCCGAGTTCTTCTTGATCTCCGGCCTATTCCTTTCTCAGGTCATTGATCGCGACTGGCGGCGCTATGCCGACCGGCGTGTGGTCCATTATCTTTACTTTTACGCGCTCTGGGCCGTGATCCACCTCCTGTTCAAGGAAGCGGCTGGCGCCGGCCATCCGGTTACGGCCATGACCCATATGCTCTGGGCCATTGTCGAGCCCTATGGCGTGCTGTGGTTCATTTACATGCTCGCCGCCTTCAGCGCCGTGGCCAAGCTACTCCACAACGCCAGGGCGCCCCATTGGCTTGTGCTCATCGGCGCCGCTCTGCTCCAACTCGTCCATGTTCAGACCGGCTGGTATCTGCTCGACCAGTTCGCTGAGCACTTCATCTATTTCTATTCCGGCTACGTCTTCGCACCGGTCGTGTTCCGGCTGGTTGCCTGGGCGCAGGACCATGTCGTCCAGACCTTGGCTGGCCTCTCGCTTTGGGCACTGCTCGAAACACTGCTCGTGTTCTCGCCAGGTTATCGGGTTCTGCCCATGACCATCCATATGGGCCTGTCGACCGCCCCGGGCATTCACCTGGCGCTGGCGCTTGCCGGCTCTGTCGCCCTTTGCGTTGTTGCGGGCCTAGTGTCCAAGCTTGCGTTCATGGATTGGCTGCGCTGGCTCGGAGCTCAGTCCATAGTGGTCTACCTGGCCTTCGCCCTGCCCATGGCCGCGACCCGCATCCTGCTTGTCAGAGTCGGATTCACCAATGCTGATCTGATCAGCACCCTGGTGATGTCCAGCGCCGTCCTTACGCCCTTGGTTCTGTTCTGGCTGATCCAGCGGACCGGACGCGGCCGCTGGCTATTCGAACGCCCGGCTTGGGCGCGTCTGCCCGGCACACCGGGTGCGCGACTCGGCACAACGGCCGTGCGGACGCCAGCGGAATAGGCGCTCTTCGGCTCTTGCCCCTTGCCTTTTGCTGCAAGAGCCACGACAAGGTCCCCCCATAATCCCTAGCTCGCGAGGACCCCGCCGATGAAGGCCGCTGTCATCATCTTTCCAGGGCTTAACCGCGACCGAGATATGGTTGCTGCGCTCACCAAGATTTCCGGCCGCGCGCCAACGACGGTCTGGCACGGAGAACGTGACCTTCCCGAAGCCGACCTGATCGTCATTCCCGGCGGTTTCTCCTACGGCGACTATTTGCGTTGCGGCGCTATTGCTGCCCGCTCCCCCATCATGGACGCAGTGCGCGAACGCGCCGCCGATGGCGTTCGCATCCTGGGCGTCTGCAACGGCTTTCAGATCCTGACCGAAGCCGGTCTCCTGCCCGGCGCCCTCATGCGGAACACCTCACTCAAATTTGTCTGCCGTGAGGTGAAGCTGCAGGTGGCTAACGCGGACACGCCCTTTACCCGGCTTTACCAGCAAGGTCAGGTCGTCCGTTGCCCCGTGGCGCATCACGATGGCAACTACTTCGCCGATGCCGAGACGATCGAGCGGCTCGAGGGCGAAGGCCGGGTGGCCTTCCGCTATGCCGACGGCACCAATCCCAATGGTTCGATCAACGACATCGCCGGCATTCTCAACGAGAACAAGAATGTCCTGGGGATCATGCCGCACCCGGAAAATTTAATCGAGCTCGCCCATGGCGGCGATGATGGCCGCGCGCTCTTTGCCAGCGCCCTTGATCTCGTCGCTTGACCCAGCCGCTCCAGCCGGACAGTTCAACCATGCCCTACGACAATCACATCGCCATCACGCCTGAACTCGTCGCCGATCATGGCATCAAGCCCGACGAGTTCGACAAGATTGTTGCCCTGATTGGCCGGCAGCCGACCTATACCGAGCTGGGCATCTTTTCCGCGATGTGGAACGAGCACTGCTCCTACAAATCCTCCAAGAAGTGGCTCAAGACTCTTCCAACCACCGGCGCTCGCGTCATCCAGGGTCCGGGCGAGAACGCTGGCGTGGTTGATATCGGCGACGGCCAGGCGGTCGTCTTCAAAATGGAGTCGCACAACCATCCGAGCTTCATCGAGCCCTATCAGGGCGCCGGCACCGGCATGGGCGGCATCTTGCGTGACGTCTTCACCATGGGTGCCCGTCCTGTTGCCGCCATGAACGCGCTGCGCTTCGGCGCGCCCGACCATGAAAAAACCCGCCATTTGGTGTCCGGCGTCGTCGCCGGCATCGGCGGCTACGGCAATGCCTTTGGCGTGCCCACCGTGGGGGGCGAGGTCGAGTTCGACCAGCGCTACAACGGCAATATCCTAGTCAATGCCTTTGCCGCCGGCCTAGCCGATACCGACAAGATCTTCTACTCCAAGGCGGAAGGTGTCGGCCTTCCCGTGGTTTATCTCGGCGCCAAGACGGGCCGCGATGGCGTCGGCGGCGCCACCATGGCCTCGGCCGAATTCGGCGACGATATTGAGCAGAAGCGCCCCACCGTCCAGGTCGGCGACCCTTTCACCGAAAAGCGCCTCCTGGAAGCCTGCCTCGAACTCATGGCCACCGGCGCCGTCATCGCCATCCAGGACATGGGCGCGGCCGGGCTGACCTGCTCGGCCGTGGAAATGGGCGCCAAAGGCGACCTCGGCATCGAGCTGAACCTCGATATGGTGCCGGTCCGCGAAACCGAGATGACGCCCTACGAGATGATGCTCTCCGAGTCCCAGGAGCGCATGCTGATGGTGCTGCACCCGGCCAAGGAAGCCGAAGCGCGCGCCGTGTTCCAGAAATGGGAACTCGATTTCGCTACCGTCGGCAAGACCACCGACGATCTGCGCTTCCGCGTCATGTGGCGCGGCGAAGAAGTCGCCAACCTCCCCATTAAGGATCTCGGCGACGAAGCACCGGAATATGATCGCCCCTGGACCGAGCCGGCTCGCCCGGCGTCACTTGCCGCAAGCGACGTCCCGCAGATGGATGTTGCGGACGCTCTCCTCAAGCTCATGGGCGGCCACCAGATCGCCTCGCGCCGCTGGGTCTATGAGCAATATGACACCCTGATTGGCGGCAACTCGCTCCAGCGTCCCGGCGGCGATGCCGGTGTCATCCGCGTCGATGGCCATCCCGCCAAGGCGCTAGCCTTCTCGTCCGACGTTACCCCCCGCTACTGCGAGGCCGATCCCTTCGAAGGCGGCAAGCAGGCCGTGGCCGAGTGCTGGCGCAACCTGACCGCTACCGGCGCAGAGCCCCTGGCCGCCACCGACAACCTCAACTTCGGTAATCCCGAACGTCCCGAAATCATGGGCCAGCTGGTCGGCGCCATCAAGGGCATCGGTGAGGCCTGCCACGTGCTTGAGTTCCCGATCGTCTCCGGCAATGTCTCGCTCTACAACGAAACCAATGGTCAGGGCATCCTTCCCACCCCCACCATTGGCGGCGTCGGCCTGATCGATGATTGGTCCAAGATGGCCCGTACCGGCTTTGCGGCAGTCGGCGAAGTCATCCTCCTCGTGGGCGCCCCACCCCAGCGTGGCACCCATCTTGGCCAAACCATCTATCTGCGCGATCTGTTCGGACGTGCCGTTGGCGCCCCGCCGCCGGTTGACCTCGCCCACGAAAAGCGCACCGGCGACTTCGTACGCAAGCTGATCCGCTCGGGCATCGCCACTGCCGTGCATGACCTCTCCGACGGCGGCCTTGCGGTCGGGCTGGCGGAAATGGCCGTGGCCTCCGGCATTGGCGCCACGGTCGTCGACCTCGAGGACCAGGACCCCATTCTGCAATACTTTGCCGAAGATCAGGGCCGCTACCTTGTCACCGTCAACCTCGACCCGCAGGGCGAGGAACTGGCCGATCTCTGGGCCGAGGCTCAGGCGCTCGGCATCTTTGCGCCCTGGATCGGCTCCACCGTCGGCACGGAGCTCGTCCTGGGCGCCGCCCGCCCCCTCCCCGTGTCGCAGCTGAAGTCGGCCCATGAAGGCTGGTTCCCCAGCTTCATGTCCGGCATGGCGGCCGACAATGCCGGCCATTGAAGCGCCTCGGCGACCATGCAATATCAAAGTGACCGGCCACGCCGCCGGCGACCTATGACGGAGTAGCGCTATGCCAATGGACGCAATCGAGATCGAGCGCCGCATCAAGGCCGCGCTGCCGGATGCCGAAATCGACATTCGCGATCTGGCCGGCGATGGCGATCACTACGCCGCCACTGTCGTGTCCACCGCCTTCAAGGGCAAATCGCGCGTGCAGCAGCACCAGATCGTTTATCAGGCGATTGGCGGCGACATGGGCGGCGCCCTCCATGCCTTGGCGCTGCAAACCAGCGCCCCGCCCGAGTAAGTACCATGTCGCTGCGCGACTCGCTCGATCTCATCCGCATGGTCCGCCCGGAGGCGGGCACATCGGCGATCGAGCACGAGATTGTCGCCGAGCGCGCGTCATCGCTCGGCAGCGCCGAAGCCCGGGTGATCGCCGCAATGGCAGCCCTCGCCGAAGCCGACTCGGATCGCGGGCAATGTCTCGAAACTGCCCGCCAGGCGGTCTGGGCCTATTTCGTTCAGCGTGAACTCATCGGCTTTCGCAGTCACAATGACGTCATCCGAGAACTCAAGATCACGCCCGAAGTGCTCGTCGGACTGGGCGCAGCGCCCTCTCGCCGCTAGGGCCCCGCGTGATTTCGCTGCCGCTGTTCTCGACAGCGTCGGGTCGATGACCTATTTATCCACCAACAATGTCCGCTTTTCGGAGCGTGCAAGCGAGAGAGCAGCCATGACCGACATCAACGCCTTCATCACCGACAAGGTAACCAACAACGACGTGTTCCTCTTCATGAAGGGGTCGCCTGATTTCCCGCAATGCGGTTTTTCCGGCCAAGTCGTCCAGATTCTCAACTATCTCGGGGTCGAATATGGCAGCGCCAATGTGCTGGAAAGCGCCGAACTGCGCGACGGCATCAAGGCCTTCACCAATTGGCCAACCATTCCCCAGCTCTATGTAAAGGGCGAGTTTGTCGGCGGCGCCGACATCGTGCGCGAGATGTTCCAGGCTGGTGAACTGCAGTCCCATTTTGAACAGGCTGGCATCCCCGTCAAGCAAACCGCCTGATCGCGACCATTCCAGACAACGACGCCGGCCCTTGCGGCCGGCGTTTTTATTTCAAACCTCGATATCGGCCGAAAAGCGCAACTCGCGCATGGGCTGCACCTTACGGGTCGTTTCCGCATAGGTCGGATGCGCCTTGTAGGCTGCCAGTGCAGCGGCATCGGCGAACTCGGCATAAACCACCACGTCGATCTCATTGGAGATCTGGTCGACCTTGCTGTTGCGCCGCACCTCGAAATGGGACGAGTGCGGGATAGTGCCCAGCGGCTCAAGGCCCTGGCAGATCGCCTCGATCTTGTCGGGTGATGGGGCGGTGAAGAATATGATGTGGCGGATCAAGGCAAACGGCTCCTGCGCGAAGCGCGTGTTGTTCCCGCCAGCGCGGCAGCGGTCAACCCCATCACCCAAATTCATCGAAGTCATTCCGCATTATCGCTTTGCGACATAGGACCGCCGGCGTAGACAGGATTGTCTTTCTTGGATTCCTGCCATGCCCAGCAGCCTTCGCCCCGCCGTACCTCTGCTTGCGCTGATCATCTGCGGCTGCCTCATCGCCGCGATCGGCAACGGAGTTCGCACCAGCTTTGGGCTTTTTACGCTGCCCATCTCCACCGATCTGGGCCTCACCCGCGAAGGCTATGGCATGGCCATGGCGATCCAGAACCTGGCCTGGGGCATAGCCCAACCCTTTGCGGGCGCTTGGGCCGATCGCTACGGCACCGGCCGCACACTCGCCGGCGGCGCCGCCATCTACGCCTTGGGCGTAATTCTCATGGCCTTCTCCCCCACGGCCAGTCTGCTCACCATCACCGGCGGCGTCATCACCGGCGTCGGCATTGCCGTATCGTCCTTCAGCGTCGTCATGGTCGCCTTCGGCCGTTCCGTCCCGCAGGAAAAGCGCACCCTGATCTTCGGCGTCGCCACTGCCGCCTCGTCCTTCGGCCAGTTCATCTTTGCCCCAATCAGCCAGGGCTTCATCAACAGCTTCGGCTGGCAGACCGCCCTTATCTATCTCGGCATGATGCTCGTGCTCATCATCCCCTTGAGCTACGCCCTGCGCGGTCGCACCGAGAACCCGGTCGGCCATGCCGACCTGCGCTTCATGCAGGCGCTGGCGCGCGCCTGGGGACATGGCTCATACCGCCTTCTCGTCATCGGCTTCTTTGTCTGCGGCTTTCATCTGGCGTTCATCAACGTTCATATGCCCGCCTATTTGGTGCAATGCGGCCTCTCTCCCGAGGTCGGCAGCTGGACCATTGCCGTTATTGGGCTCTTCAACATCGTCGGCTCGCTGCTGTCCGGTTATCTCGGTAGCCGCCTGCCCAAACAGATGCTGCTCGCCAGCATCTACTTCCTGCGCGCAGTGGCTATCGCCGTGTTCCTGCTAGTCCCCGTCTCGGAATGGACCGCCTATGCCTTTGCCGCGACCATGGGCGTGCTCTGGCTCTCCACCGTTCCACTCACGGCTGGCCTCGTGACCCTGTTCTTTGGTGCCCGCTACATGGGCATGCTCTACGGCGTCGCCTTTTTCAGCCACCAGGTCGGCTCTTTCGTGGGCGTCTGGTTGGGCGGCTATGTCTATGACGTGACCGGCTCCTATAGTCTGGTCTGGTATCTGGGCATAGTTCTCGGCCTGGCCTCGGCCGCCATCCACCTTCCCATCAACGAAAAAGTCGACGTAAAATTCGCCCCGCAACCCGCCTGACCTTGACCTAAAAGGCGCTTCCACCATCGCCTTTTAACGATATAGCCGGTTGCCAAATTAGGCTTCCGGGTTCATGGTCCGGCACATCGTGTCGCGTCCGGCGGCAGCCTCGAGATCCAGAACATGTCCAAACATTTGACCCGGGTGCTTTCCCGTCCGGAATTTATTGCCCTGATGGCAGCGATGATGTCGCTGAACGCCCTCGCCATCGACGTCATGCTCCCCGCCCTGCCCTATATGGGCGAAGCCCTTGGCATCAGCAGCGAAAACGAGCGTCAGTTCGTCGTCTCGGTTTACATGTTCGGCTTCGGTGCCGCGCAGCTGGCTTTCGGCCCGCTGTCCGATCGATTCGGCCGTCGCGCGCCGCTCCTGCTCGGCATCATCCTCTATATCGTCGCGGTGGTCGCCGCAGCCTTCTCGCCCAATTTCGCCACCCTGCTGATTCTGCGCTTCGTGCAGGGCATTGGCGCTGCCGGCACTCGCGTCATCACCACGTCCCTGGTGCGCGACCTTTATTCCGGCCGCGCCATGGCCGAGGTCATGTCGCTGACTTTCATGGTCTTTATGGCCATCCCGGTGATTGCGCCCGGCATCGGGCAGATCCTGCTCCTGACCGGCCCCTGGCAGACCATCTTCATCTTCATGGGCGTACTGGCCACGATCTTCGGCATCTGGGGCTATTTCCGCCTGCCCGAAACCCTGCCTCTCGACAAGCGCCGCCCGCTGACCTTCGGCTCGGTCGTGGATGGCTTCCGCATCGTGTTCACCAACCGCGTGGCCTTCTCCTATGGCCTTGCCGGCATGTTCCTCTTTGCGGCGCTGTTCGGCTTCATCAGCTCTTCCCAGCAGATCTATGTCGACATCTATGGCCTGGGCGTCTACTTCCCCGTCGCCTTTGCCGCCATTGCCGGCCTCATGGCCGTGTCATCCTTCACCAATTCCAAGATCGTGCGCCGCTTCGGCATGCGCCGGCTCTCTCACGGCGCGGTGCTGGTCTACACCCTGGTGAGCGGCGTCTGGGTTGTCCTCGCGGTCACCGGCAACCTGCCGCTCTGGCTGTTCCTCACCTGCCTCGCCATCATCATGTTCTGCTTTGGCTGGGCCGCCTCCAACATGAACTCGCTGTCCATGGAGCCACTCGGCGCTGTCGCCGGTACCGCTTCCTCAGTCTTTGGCTTCATCCAAACCGTGGGCGGCGTGATCATCGGCGGCTATATCGGCCAGCACTTTGACGGCACGGTCGTGCCAGTCGCCGCGGGCTACTTCATCATGGGGTGCCTGGCTATCGCCTGCATTCTGGTTGCCGAGCGCGGCCGGCTCTTCCGAACGGAGAACGGCCCGATCGCGGCGGACTTGTCCGCCGCCCATTGAGCCCTAGCTGCTGCGGCTCAGAACGTGAAAACGTTGCGCCGCAGCTGCTCCCAGCTTTCCTTGTCGATGGCGGCCAAGAGCCCGCCCTCGATATGGTGCGGACGGTAGGCCGAGCCATCCATCCGCGCCACATAGCCGCCGGCCTCCTGCGCCATCAGCGCGCCCCCTAGGTGGTCCCAGGGCATCAGCTTGTTGTAGCTCACGAACTGCGAATGCCCCGACACAAAGGTGCGGTATTCGTGCCCCGCCACGCGGTAATGCGAGACGAGCCGCACCTTGGCGAAGTTCTGCAAGATCTCGACCTTCTTGCCCGGCGGCACAAAGGCAATGGAAGCGGTGCCCACCATCTCGGGCAACGGCAAAGGTGGGGCAACACGCAGGCGCCTGCCGCTCCCATCGGGCCGGCGCAGCCAGGTGCCGCCGCCCTGTTCCGCAAGCATCCAGTCATCCCCCATCGGGTCGTAGATGATCCCGGCAACCGTTTCGCCGCCCACGACCACCGCCGCCATCACGGCAAACAGCGGCAAGCCAGCTGCGTAGTTGGCGGTCCCATCAATCGGGTCAACAACCACAGCCAGCTCCGCATCGGCGAGCGCCCTGAGCAGTTGCGGGTCGGCGGCCACCGATTCTTCGCCGACAAACAGCGCCGATGGCATTTTCCGGCTGATCTCGGCCTTGATGAACTGCTCGGCAGCCAGATCGGCCGCGGTCACCAGGTCGATGGCCTCGGTCTTGACCTGAATGTCGATATCCTCAAGCCGCCGGAACCGGGGGAGGATCTCAGCCTTGGCCGCTGCGCGCAGCACGCCGGCAAGCCACTCGATATCGATGTTCACGATTAGCTTCTCCGTTCGGCCAGACCGGCAAAGTCGAACAAACGCGGATCGAGCATATGACTAGGATTGATGTTGCCTAGCGCACGGATCATCACGTCCTTGCGCCCCGGCATGCGTTTTTCGATATCGGCAAGCATTGCCTTCATCGCGTTGCGCTCCAGGCCATCCTGCGAACCACACAGATCACACGGGATGATGGGGAACTGCATCTGTTCGGCAAACCGCGCCAGATCATCCTCGGCGCAATAGATCAGCGGCCGCAGCACTTCCACATTGCCGTCATCGTTCAACAGGCGCGGCGGCATGGCGGCGAGCTTGCCACCATGGAACAGGTTCATGAAAAACGTTTCGAGGCTGTCGTCGCGATGATGCCCCAGCACCAGCGCCGAACAGCCTTCCTCGCGGGCGATGCGATAAAGATTGCCGCGTCGCAGCCGCGAGCAAAGCGAACAATAGGTGGCACCGGCCGGCAGCTTGTCGGTGACGATCGAATAGGTGTCCTTGTATTCGATCCGGTGCTCGATCCCGAGCCCACTGAGAAACTCAGGCAGGATGTGCTTGGGAAAATTGGGCTGTCCCTGGTCGAGATTGCACGCCAGCAACTCCACGGGCAGCAGCCCGCGCCATTTCAGATCCAGCAGCAATGCCAGCAAGCCATAGCTGTCCTTGCCCCCTGACAGCGCCACCAACCACCGCTCGCCCGGCCGCACCATCGCAAACTTCTCGAGCGCCTCGCGCGTATTGCGGATCAGCCGCTTGCGCAGCTTGTTGAATTCCACGCTGCGCGGGGCATCGGCATAGATGGGATGCGCGCCGCTTTCCGCCGCATCTGTCTCGGGCTTGGCAAGATCGTCCATCACCGCACTCATGGCGTAACTCTCGTTGAACAACGTGTCCTGCTGATAGCCCTATGGGACGCGGAGGGGAAGGAAAACCGGACTTCGCTATCCTTACCAAAGCTTAATTTCGCTTTCTTGCATTCGCTCAAACTCGGCGGCTAGATGCGGCGATATTCTCGGCACCAAGGAGTCGCGCGGTGTTTCGGTCCTTTTTCCCCGTTCCAAAAATCTTCTTCAGTTCAGCGGCCTTATGGCTGCTGGCATCAGTGCTGTTGTGGTTCTCCATCGGGGAACCATTGCGCGCCGTGATCAGCATTGACCGGTTCACCCATCCAGTGGTGGCGGCCACCGTCTCCGATCAGCCCACCACCGCCGACCAGCCGGTGCCTGATCCTGCCGCGGGAGCCGAGCAAACCAATCCTAATGCTCCCGCTTCCACCGAGAGCGAAGCTCCGGTCACTCCCAATCCAGCGGCAGCTGCCGCCGAAGGTGCCAGCCTCAATTTCCTGACGGCCGAGCGGGTATGGCTCTACCAATACGTTGTTATGGTGGCGCTGGTTTTCTGCGTCTTCTGGTACTTCTACAAGCGCAATGAGTGGTACTGGTGGTCGGTGGTTTCTTCCGCTGTCATCCTGCTGGTCATCTACTTCCAGGTGCAGGTGCAGGCCTTCGTCAATGAATGGTCGGGCTCGTTCTTCAACACCATCCAGCTGGCATTGACGCAGCCGGGGTCAGTAACACCCGACCAGCTTTATGGGCTAACCTGGACCATCATCCTCGTCACCATCCCCAATGTGCTCGTCGCTGTCGCGCTGGCCTTCTACACGTCCCACTACGTGTTCCGCTGGCGCAAGGCCATGAACTTCTACTACATGACCTATTGGCCCGAGATCCGGCACACCGAAGGGGCGGCACAGCGCGTTCAGGAAGATACAATGCGCTTCGCCTCGATCATGGAGGATCTGGGCACCGCGTTCTTCGACTCACTGATTACGCTGGTCGTCTTTCTGCCCCTGCTCTGGAGCCTTTCTGCCAATATCAGCGAGCTGCCGATCTTTGGCGCCGCGCCAGGTGGCCTAGTCTGGGTGGCTCTGCTGGGTGCTGCAGCGGGCACGGCCCTGCTGGCGCTCGTCGGAATAAAGTTGCCGGGCCTCAACTTCGCCAACCAGCGTGTCGAAGCGGCCTACCGCAAAGAGCTGGTCTTCGGCGAAGACCATGCTGATCGTGCCCAACCCCCGACGATCCGTCACCTCTTCGCCGATGTGCAGAGGAACTACTTCCGCCTGTATTTTCACTACACCTACTTCAACCTTGCCAGGTACGGGTACACCAACATGGTCGGCTATGTGCCGCTCCTCGTCATGGCGCCCTCCATCCTTGCCGGCACACTCACCATGGGCCTCTACCAGCAGATCCAGATCGCCTTCGGACAGGTTTTCAGCTCCTTCCAGTTCTTCGCGCGCGCCTGGACGGTAATTGTGGAGCTACAATCGGTCGTCATGCGCCTGCGCAAGTTCGAAAGCTACATCCCCCAGGATCAGGAACCGATAAAGGTCAGCCTCAGCGGCGCCTCCGCCTAGCAACCGCCTCGCCAGACGCCATGAAGGGCCGCTCATGGAGCGGCCCTTCTTCTTTGGTATGAGTTCCGACCACCACATCAGGACGCGCCGCTCTGCCCGGTGACCATCCCCCACGCCCCCGCAGCCCACAAACAAAAAAGGGCCGCTCCGAAGAGCAGCCCTTTCACATTCAAAACTCTGGTTCGCTTAGCGCGAGTAGAATTCCACCACCAGATTTGGCTCCATCTGCACCGGATAGGGCACATCCGACAGGGCCGGCACGCGAACATAGGTCGCGGTCATCTTGTTGTGGTCGACTTCCACATAGTCGGGCACATCACGCTCAGCCAGCTGGATGGCTTCGAGCAGAACGGTGAGCTGCTTGGAGCGCTCGCGCACTTCGATCTTGTCGCCAACCTTGACCTGGTAGGATGGAATGTTGACGCGCTTGCCATTGACCATCACATGGCCATGGTTGACGAACTGGCGGGCAGCAAACGGGGTTGCCACGAACTTGGCACGATAGACGATCGCGTCCAGGCGCGACTCAAGCAGGCCAATAAGGTTCTCGCCGGTGTCGCCCTTGACGCGGGCAGCTTCGTTGTAGAGCTTCTTGAACGACTTCTCGGTGATCGAGGCATAGTAGCCCTTCAGCTTCTGCTTGGCGCGCAGCTGCAGACCATAATCGCTCAGCTTGCCCTTGCGGCGCTGGCCGTGCTGGCCGGGGCCATAGGCACGAGCATTAAGCGGGCTCGACGGACGACCCCAGATATTTTCGCCAAGACGGCGGTCAATCTTGTGCTTGGCAGAAATGCGCTTCGACATCGCGTATCCTTTCATGAAACGTCGAAATGGATCGCGCCCTCCTCTGCCTGCCGGTGAACCGACAGGCTGACAGACCTCTGATGAAAGAAGATCCCGGGTGCGCCTAGGGCCCGAAGGCCGCAATAGGTGGCCGGTTGATAAAAGGGGCCAGCGGCAAAGTCAAGCCGGCCGGACTCTAAGGGGTAGACAGCGGCTCGGCCACGCCATCCCTGACCATCTTGCGGTCAAGCGTATCCTGCTCGCGCAGCCCGGGAAACACCCGGCTCCAGATCGCCGCGACCGCCATGGCCCCCACGCCACCAACCACCACCGCGCCAACCGGCCCAATGAAATGGGCCACCGTTCCGGCTCGAAATTCGCCCAGCTCGTTGGACGCGCCGATAAACACGGAATTAACCGCATTGACGCGCCCGCGCACCTCTTCGGGCGTCCAGAGCTGCATGATGGTCTCGCGGATGGTCACGCTCACCATATCCGAGGCGCCCACCAGCATCAGTGCTCCAATCGACAGCCACACATTGCTCGACAGCCCGAACACCGTCGTGAACAAACCAAACAGCGCCACGAACACGAACAGCATCTTGCCGGCATGATGCCGGATGGGGAAGCGCGTCAGCGTCAACGCCATCAACAGCGCGCCAACGCCGGGCGACGCCCGCAAAATGCCGAACTCCACTGGCCCACCATGCAGTATCTCTTCAGTGAAGGCCGGCAGCAAGGCCACTGCCCCGCCCATCAGCACGGCGAACATGTCGAGCGAAATGGCGCCCAGTACCACCTTGTTGCTCAGGATATAACGGAACCCGCCAAAGATCGTCTCAAGGCTGGTCGCCTGCTGCGATTGGCGCTGCTGCGGCTTGGGGATCAGCAGCACACAACCGCTGGCTACCAGCAACAGCACGCCCGCGGTGCCAAACGCAACCACCGGGCTGAGGGCATACAGCACACCACCAATCGAGGGTCCCATGATCGCCGCAAACTGCCAGGCCGAAGCATTGACCGTAATCGCATTGCTCAGGGCTTCAGGGGGCACCAGATTTGGGGCCAGCGACTGAGCTGCGGGGCTCCAAAAGGCGCGGGCGGTGCCCAGTACCACTAGGATGGCAAAGATCGGCCAAACCTCATGCTCCTGCGCATTCACCAGCATGAGAAAACCGAGCGCGCAACCCAGCTCCACTGCCAGGCACACTGCCATGATCATCCGGCGGTTGAACCGGTCCGCCGCTAGGCCCGTCACCAGCATCAACACCAGAGCCGGCATAAACAAGCAAAGGCCCACCAGCCCGAGCAGGAAATAATCGCCGGTGATCGCAAAGATCTGCCAGGCGATGGATACAGACATGATCTGGACAGCAAAGCTGACGAGCAGCGTGGTCAGCCAAAAGAAGCGGAAGCCGGTGTAACTGAAAGCTAGGCGGGATTTATCATGCGGTGCGGGCGTGCTCATCATTTGCCCATGGCATGCCGGTAAACGCTCGTCAAAGCCTCAAACACACCCGAACTCAGACCGACCGCCGATTTTCTAGCCTTTGTCACTTTCGCGCGGCTGTCGGTTTGGATTGGGGCGCTGATGGCGCCGGTCAATCGAAGAAATTACGCCGCGCAAAGTGCGGATCTCCTGGCTGGTGAACTTGCCGCGCTCGAGCATTGTGCGCAAATTGTTGACCACTGTGGGCCGCTTGTCCGGTGCGGTAAAGAATCCCGATTGGTCGAGCGTCGCTTCCAAATGCCCGAACAAGCCAACCAGTTCTTCGCGCGGCGCAACCTGCGCCAGATTATCCTCGAATGGCAGCGTGGTTCCGGCGGCGCTGTGGCGGCGCCATTCATAGGCCAGCAGCAACACGGCCTGTGCGATGTTGAGCGAAGCAAAGGCAGGCTCCACCGGCAAGGTCACGATGGCATCGGCCAAGGCCACCTCGTCATTGAGCAACCCCCAGCGCTCACGCCCGAACAGAAGGCCGGCACCACGACCACCACCGATATGGCTGGCCATCCGTTGCGCTGCCTCGTCGGGGCCGATCACCGCCTTCTGCAAGTCGCGCGAGCGGGCCGTCGTGGCATAAACCAGGGTAAGGTCGCTGATCGCCGCTTCAAGCGTATCGAACACCCGCACCCGTTCGAGCACATGATCGGCACGGGAAGCGGCGTTCACCGCCTTCTCATTAGGCCAGCCGTCGCGCGGCCGCACCAGCCGCAAGTCCCACAGCCCGAAATTAGCCATGGCCCGAGCGGCCGTGCCAATGTTCTCGCCCAGCTGCGGCTCGCAGAGGATAATCGCCGGTGACGGCGCCAGGGTGATGGGAATGGATGAATCGGTGCCGGCCATGATGCCCCTTCTCGCTATCAGCCGCACTTAGCGGAGCGCCGCGGCAAACGCAAACGGCGCCCCGCTGGAGCGCCGTTCTGAATTCGAGATATCCAAGCGCGGTTCAGGCCACGCGATGGCGGATCGGCAGTTCCTTGACCTTGCTGGAGCGGTTCCATTCCCGGTCGAGAATGGCGAAATGCAGCTCTTCGTCCCACTCGCCCTGGAATAGCGCATGCTCGCGATAATGCGCTTCGAGGCGCAGGCCGAGCTTTTGCATCAGCTTGATGGAATTGTGGTTGCGCCCGTCACACCGGACAAATACCCGGTGGATATGGAACCGCTCGAAAGCCAGATCGAACATGGCGCCCAGCGCTTCGGCGGCATAGCCCTGTCCCGAATAGCTGGGATTGATGCAGAAGCGAACTTCGCCCTGCCCCGAGGTTGCGTCCTGCCAGTTCAGCGACACATGGCCGATGACCTTCTTATCGCCCTTGCGCACCATGGCCATGGTCAGCGTGTCGCCAGGCCGCTGCAGGCTCACATGTCCCCGAAGGACGTTGAGCGCATCGGCAACATCGACCTCGTCACGCGTTCGGCTGAACACATAGCGCTGCATGGATGGAAGGGTGTGATAGGCCGCGAGATCCGCAAGATCGGCGCGCTCGAAGGTCCGCAGCATCAACCGATCTGTTTGCAAGGGCAAAGATGGTGACGACATAGTAGCGAACCTCCCGAATAGATACTGATGCCCAAGAACGGATCACGTCAGCGGGAAGTTCCAGCACTAGCGCAAGTTAGTTGAAGATGCTGGGACTAGGTCGGGGCGGGTTCCGGCTCAGCCACTCGCCCTGCAAAATAGCGTAAATGAACTCTTCATCCCACACACCTTTGGTGACGGCGTGCTCGCGGAAATGCGCTTCCCGCCGCATGCCCAGGCGCTCCATGAGATGGAACGATGGCGCATTCTCGGCTGCGCAGCGGGCAATCACCCGATGCAGATTTGCCTGCCTGAACGCCAGGTCCAGCATCGCGCCCGCCGCTTCCGTGCCATAGCCCTGCCCGTGATAGTCCGGGTGCAGGATCCAGCCCACTTCCCCTTGTTGGCTGTCGACGCTCCGCCAGATCAGCGAAACTTCGCCGATCAGTTCGCCGGTGCCGGGCAGTTCCACCCCGAGAACGATTTTGTCGCCCTCGTCGATCAGCGTGGTTTGCGCGATCCGCTGCTGCACCGCCAGTGCGCATTCCTCCCGGCTGAGTGCCGAGTCGAACAGAAACCGCGCCACGTCATCGCGCTGCCGATAGGCAAACACGGCATCAACATCGCCGCGTGTAAACGGGCGCAAACGCAGCCGCTTGGTTTCCATCGGATAGGTCGGATAAAGCGCCATGCGTCCTCCTGGCGGAAGCCACTCATTGTTGCGGTTCGGGAGAATCAAGGCAAGGCCATTGCTCTTGTTCCTCGCCAACCCGCATGGCAGCCTGCCTCCATGAGCAAACAAGACCGAGCGTCGGTGAACGTGAAAGCCAGTTGCGCCTGCGGGGCGCTGACCATGGCCATCACCGGTCCGGTCGGCTCCATGTTCATGTGCGCTTGCCTACATTGCCAGCAGGCGAGCGGCACGGGTCATTCCACCGTGGCCCTCGTGTCTGAGCAACACCTGATCGTCTCCGGGCAAGCCGGCAGTTTCTCGCGGCCAAGTGCGTCGGGCGCAACCTTCACCCGTCACTTCTGTCCCCATTGCGGCACGCCGCTTTATGGCCAGTCCTCCCGCGCTCCATCTGTGCGCCTGGTCGCGGCAGGCTTTTTCGCCGGCGACAACGCTTGGTTTGTGCCCAATCAACTGATCTTCGCCCGCACCCACCAGGGCTGGGACGCGATGGCCGATCACCTTCCACAGCACGAGACCTACCGCCCTTCGCCCGCCTGAACCTGCCCGCCTTGGGCAAGAGGCCTTGCCGAGCCAGTCTTTGCGCTTTTCCCCTGCAATGCTATAGGGGCGCCAACACGGCTGTGGGCCGACAGGCAGGACACCAAGGGAGAACTCTTCATGAGCAAGATCAAAGTCGCCAATCCGGTCGTCGATCTCGACGGCGATGAGATGACGCGCATCATCTGGCAGGCGATCAAGGACAAGCTCATCCACCCCTATCTCGATCTGCCGATCGAATATTACGATCTCAGCGTCGAAAGCCGCGACGCCACCAACGACCAGATCACGATCGATGCCGCCAAGGCGATCCAGAAGTACGGCGTCGGCATCAAATGCGCCACCATCACCCCCGATGAGCAGCGCGTCGAGGAATTCAAGCTCAAGAAGATGTGGAAGTCGCCCAACGGCACCATCCGCAATATCCTGGGCGGCGTGATCTTCCGCGAGCCGATCATCTGCCAGAACGTGCCGCGCCTCGTCCCCGGCTGGACCCAGCCGATCATCGTCGGCCGCCACGCCTTTGGCGATCAGTACCGCGCCACCGACTTCACCTTCCCGGGCAAGGGCACGCTGACCATCAAGTTCACCGGCGAAGACGGCCAGGTGATCGAGCACGAAGTGTTCCAGTCGCCCGGCGCTGGCGTTGCCATGGCCATGTACAACCTGGACGATTCCATCCGCGACTTCGCTTATTCCAGCTTCAACTACGCGCTTGCCCGCGGTGTGCCGTGCTATCTCTCGACCAAGAACACCATCCTCAAGGCCTATGACGGTCGCTTCAAGGACATCTTCCAGGAAATCTACGAAGCCGAGTTCAAGGAAAAGTTCGAAGCCGCCAAGATCTGGTACGAGCACCGCCTGATCGACGACATGGTCGCCTCGGCACTCAAGTGGTCCGGCGGCTATGTCTGGGCGTGCAAGAACTATGACGGCGATGTGCAGTCCGACATCGTGGCCCAGGGCTTTGGCTCGCTCGGTCTGATGACCTCGGTTCTGGCCACCCCCGATGGCAAGATCGTCGAAGCCGAAGCTGCCCACGGGACGGTGACGCGTCACTACCGCCAGCACCAGCAGGGCAAGGAAACCTCAACCAACTCCACCGCCTCCATCTTTGCCTGGACGCGTGGCCTGGCTCATCGCGCCAAGCTCGATGACAACGAAGCCCTCGCCAAGTTCGCCGCAACCCTCGAAAAGGTCACCGTCGACACCATCGAAGAAGGCAAGATGACCAAGGACCTTTCCCTGCTCGTCGGCCCGGATCAGCCATGGCTGTCGACCA
This sequence comes from Devosia sp. Z11_6, assembly GCF_058133665.1. NCBI lineage: Bacteria > Pseudomonadati > Pseudomonadota > Alphaproteobacteria > Hyphomicrobiales > Devosiaceae > Devosia > Devosia sp. Z11_6. The sequence goes on along the minus strand of NZ_JBYUNQ010000001.1, from coordinate 976,848 downwards.
TCGGCTTCCTCGATGCCATCGATCAGAACCTGCAGAAGGCCATGGCCTGAGCGACCTCGAGAGAGTAATGCGAGCGGCGCCCCTGGGCGCCGTTTTGCTTTTGCGCCTTTCGCGTTGGCCTGAATAGCAATGCCCTTTTCTCCGCACGCCAGCCCGGTTGAACTCCAGCTCGATGCCATGCGGCAGGCCCTGCACCTGTCTGCCAGCGGCCAAGCGCCGGAACTGACCTTTTCGGGCCTCATCCAGGTTCTTGGCGTCAACAGCCACACTCTCATCATCTTCGTTTTCAGCCTGCTCAACATGATCCCGGGTGCCCCAGGCTATGGCGGGTTGGTGGCACTGGCCATGTTTGGGTTTGCCATGGCCATGCTGCTGGGCCGCCCCGTGCGCCTGCCGCGTTTTGTGGGTGACCGGCGCGTCCCTGTTAAGCTCCTGCTCAAACTGCTGGCCCGTTTGCTGCGCTATTCGCGCGCATTGGCGCGCATCTCCTTTCCCCGCTTCCGAGCCCTGGTTGGAACAGGAACGGGTCGCCCCTTCGCCCTCATCGTCATGGTGCTGTGCCTGCCCATGGTGGTCCCTATCCCCTTTATGAACGCCATCCCCAATGTCGGGGTCGCGGTAATGTGCCTGTCCCGGTTGAACCGCGACGGTTTGGGCCTCATCATCGGCGTCCTCATCGGGGCAGTCGGCTTCCTGGTCGATGCGTGGGTGATCTGGACGGTGATTTCGCTCGGTTTTTCTGCCGGCGGTTTTCTGAGGGGGTAGTGCATTGGGCGCCTGGTTGTTGGCATTTCGGGCTCCAGCGCTCCCGTGGAATGGCCATGCGCGCACCTGCCGCTAGCGCCTGGCGCATGCAGCGTCTCCTGCCGCGCCTCCTCCTGGCGCTGGATCGCTTGCCCACGGGGGGCGTGCTAGTCGGAGTGTTGTTCTTTGCCCTTTCCCTCACGCCTTCGCTGCTGCCTCGTCACTTCGTGCTGCAGGGTATTCTGAGCGGCTGCGTCTTTGCTGCCGGCTACGGCATCGGCGTGTTTGGCGAGTGGCTGTGGACCTTCATGGAACTGAGCATCCCGGGTCGCGCCCGCGCGCGCCGGATCAAGCTGATCGCCCTTTTGGTCTGCACGCTCACGGCCATTGTTTTTCTGTGGCTATCCACCGGTTGGCAAAACTCCATCCGCGAGGTCATGGGCATGACCCCCGTTCATTCCACCCAGCCCGTACGCGTTGCCGCGATTGCGGCTCTCCCCGCCGCCCTGCTGATCGGCATCGGCACCGCCATCGTGCGCTTCGTGCGGGCCGTGGCCAATTGGCTGGCCCGCATCCTGCCGCGCCGGGTGGCGCTGGTTGGCGGCATGCTCATCGTCGGCGTCGTGACCAGCCTCTTTGTCAACGGCATCGTGGTACGCGGCGTTCTTTATGCTGCCGATCAGTTCTATGGCGAACTGGATGCCCTCGCGGGCCAATATGAAGAGCCCCCGGCCGATCCCCTGCGTTCGGGCAGCGCCGGCTCCCTCATCGACTGGGACACGATTGGGCTCGACGCCCGGGTTTACGTCCAGTCCGGTCCCACCGCCGCCGATATCCAAGCCCTGATCGGGCGCCCAGCCAAGAGCCCGCTTCGGGTTTATGTTGGGCTCCGTTCGGCCGAAACGGTGGACCAGCGGGCCCAGCTTGCCCTTGCGGAAATGGAGCGGATCGGCGCCTTTGATCGCTCTGTGCTGGTGCTGATCATGCCAGTGGGCACCGGCTGGGTTGACCCCCCCGCCATCGACACGCTCGAAATCCTGCATGCCGGTGACGTCGCGAGCGTGGCCCTGCAATATTCATATCTCACCAGTTGGCTCTCGCTCCTTGCCGAACCTGATGTTGGCACGGCTTCGGCCCAGGCGCTGTTCAACGCGGTTTATGATTACTGGACCGAGTTGCCCCCCGACGCACGGCCCAGGCTTTATCTGCATGGTCTGAGCCTGGGCGCCTATGCGTCACAAGCCTCCGCCACCCTTTACGATGTGCTGGCCGATCCGTTCCAGGGTGCGCTTTGGGCCGGCCCGCCCTTCGCCAGCCCCTCCTGGCGCAATGCCACCGCCAACCGCCAGGCCGGCACTCCGGAATGGCTGCCGCGCTTCAATGACAGCTCCATCATCCGCTTCACCAACCAGAGCAATGCCCTCGACATCCCCGGTGCCAGCTGGGGTCCCATGCGCCTGGTTTACCTGCAATATGCCAGCGACCCCATTGTCTTCTTCGAGCCCCAGGTGCTGTATCGTCCGCCCGAATGGCTGACCAGCAATCGGCCGCCCGACGTCTCGCGCCAACTCACCTGGTACCCAGTCGTCACCTTCCTGCAGCTCGCGCTCGACATGGCCCTGGCCCAAACCTCACCCGTTGGGTTCGGCCATGTTTATGCGCCCCAGCATTATCTTGATGCCTGGCTCGCCATCACCGATCCCCCAAATTGGGACCCTCCAAATCAGCAGCGACTGCGCGACCGGCTCACGCGCTCCGGCGGGGCACAGGATATCGGCCCCGGCTGGTTCAAGGATAAAGCGCCTGTTGTTACATCGGCTGGGCTTTGAGCGACCTGGCCGGGCAACGCAACTTTCCCGCGCTCTCATGGCTTTCAGGGGATGCAATTGCCTGGCCCTGCCCCCATATAGGCCCCAAGTTCAGTCCGAGGAGATTTTCCTGATGTTCATCGCCCGCCGCTTCCGGCTAGCCAGCGCGTTTGCCGCACTTGTTGTCGCATTCTCGATGGCCGCCGTGGATACCGCGGATGCGCGCGCCCGTGGCAGCTTTGGCAGCCGCGGCACCCGCACCTTCCAGTCGGCGCCTCCAACCAACACGGCACCCAACACCGTAGCCCCTATCCAGCGCTCCACCACACCCGCACAGCAAGCACGGCCCAACGCTAACGCCCAGAACCCTGCCGCCGCCCAGCAGCGTGGCGGTTTCCTCGGCGGCCTTGGTGGCTCCCTGTTCCGTGGCTTGATGCTTGGCGGCCTGCTCGGTTTGCTCTTTGGCGCTGGCTTTGGCGGCATTGGCGGCTTGTTCAGCCTGCTCTTCCAGGTTCTCCTGATCGGCGGCGTCGTCTGGCTGGTAATGCGCCTCGTCCGCGGCGGCGCGCGCCGTCCGGCAATGGCTGGCGGGCCCGACAACACCAACCGCACGGGCTTTGAGAACTTCGGCCGCAATCTTGGCGGCTTGGGTGGCTCGGGTGCCGGCAATGCCACCCGCCCCTCGCGCGCTCGCCCGGCCAATCCAGACGAACTGGGCGTTGGCCAGCGGGACCTCGATAGCTTCGAGCAGATGCTGGGTCAGGTTCAGACTGCCTATGGCGCCGAGGACTATGAAACCCTGCGTCGCCTGACCACGCCCGAAATGATGGGCTACCTGGCCGAACAAATGGCCGCCAACGCCACCCGCGGCCTGCACAACCAGCTTGCCGACATCAAGCTGCTCCAGGGTGACATCGCCGAAAGCTGGCGCGAGGATAACAGCGATTACGCCACCGCTGCCTTGCGCTACAGCCTGCGCGACTGGACCGTGGAACGCGCCACCGATCGGGTCGTCGAGGGCGACCCTGCCGAACCCACCGAGGCCACCGAGCTCTGGACCTTTGTCCGCCCGCGGGGCGGCGATTGGAAGCTGTCGGCGATCCAGGAAGCTTAAGCGCTCCGCTACAACCACACAAAAAGGCCCGCCTCCAGCTCAGGAGGCGGGCCTTTCCTTTTTTCTCTATCCTTGGTCTAGAGCAGCGCGCGGATAGCGGCCAGTGCGTCTTCGGCCTTGCTGCCATCCGGACCACCGGCCTGCGCCATGTCGGGACGACCGCCGCCGCCCTGCCCGCCCATCGCAGCGGATCCCGCCCGTACCAGATCCACGGCCGAAGCCTTGCCGATCAGATCCTCGGTGATTCCGACCGCCAGCCCCGCTTTGCCATCTTCCGCCAACCCGATAATGGCAACAACGCCCGAGCCAACCTGCTTTTTGGTCTGGTCAACCAGCCCGCGCAAATCCTTTGGCTGCAAGCCATCGACGATCCGGCCGATAAAGGGCGTGCCGTTGATCGCCTCAACCTCGTTGCTCCCGCCAGCGCCGCCGCCCATGGCCAGCTTCTGCTTGGCATCGCTGAGCGCCCGCTCGGAGCGCTTGAGCTGCTCCTGCAGCGCCGCGATACGCTCAAGCACATCCTGGCTGCCGGCACGCAGCATCCCCGCTGCAGTTTCAACAATGGCAACATGGGTGTTGCCGCGATGGCGCGCCGCATTGCCGGTCAGCGCCTCGATGCGACGCACGCCGGCGCCGACGGCACTTTCAGCCACCACTGACACGAGCCCGATATCGCCGGTGCGCCTGACATGGGTGCCCCCGCACAGCTCCACCGACCACCCGAGGCTGTTGCCCGTCGGCTCGCCCATCGAGACCACGCGCACTTCGTCGCCATATTTCTCGCCGAATAGCGCGCGGGCGCCCGAATCCTTGGCTTCCTCGACTCCCATCAGCCGCGTTTCGACCGGCGTGTTCTGCAGGATAATGGCATTGGCCAGATCCTCGACCTCCGCCAGTTCCAGCGGGCTCATGGCCTTGGTATGCACAAAGTCGAATCGCAGCCGATCCGGCGAAACCAGCGAGCCCTTTTGAGCAACATGGTCGCCCAGCACGATCCGCAGTGCCTCATGCAGCAAATGGGTCGCGGAGTGATTGGCACGAATGGCCGAACGGCGAGCGTGGTCAACCACGAGTTCGAGGGCCTGTCCCACGCGCAGCGCTCCAGTCTCGACCTTCACCTTGTGCGCGAACACACTATGGTACTTTTGCGTGTCGGTGACCACAACGCTGACGCCGTCACCACGCATGGAGCCGGCATCGCCAACCTGCCCGCCGCTCTCGCCGTAGAACGGGGTTTGGTTGAGTACCACATAACCTTCTTGCCCGGCCTCAAGCCGATCGATCTCGGCTCCGTCGCGCAGCAATGCGGTGACTTCCCCTTCGGCCGTTTCGGTTTCGTAGCCCAGAAACTCCGTGGGCCCAAGCCGATCAGCCAGCCCGTACCAGACCGCGCCGGTGGCCGCCTCGCCCGAGCCTGACCAGCTCCGGCGCGCTTCTGCCTTTTGCTGGGCCATGGCGGCATCAAAGCCCGCTTGGTCCACAGCAATGCCGCGCGCCCGCAACGCATCCTGGGTGAGATCGAGCGGGAACCCATAGGTGTCATAAAGCTTGAACGCGGTGGCGCCGTTCAGCGTATCGCCTTCGGCGAGAGTGCTCGTTTCATCCGAGAGAATCTGCAGGCCCCGTCCAAGGGTCTTAAGGAAGCGCCCCTCCTCCAGCCGCACCGTTTCGCTGATCATGGCCTCCCCGCGCGACAGCTCGGGATAAGCTTGGCCCATTTCGCGCACCAGCGCAGGAACGAGCTTATGGATCACCGGCTCTTCAGCGCCGAGCAGCGTGGCATGGCGCATTGCGCGCCGCATGATCCGGCGCAGCACATAGCCACGTCCTTCATTAGACGGCAGCACGCCTTCGGCGATCAGGAACGACATCGAGCGCAGGTGATCGGCGATCACCCGCAGGCTGCGGTTACCCTCGCCCTCGACCTCGGTGCCGATCGCCGAGGCAGCAGCCCCGATCAGCGCCTTGAACAGGTCGATATCGTAATTGTCGTGCACACCCTGCATCACGGCGGCAATACGCTCAAGGCCCATGCCAGTGTCGATTGACGGGCGTGGCAATGGTGTGCGCGAGCCGTCGGCATGCTGCTCGAACTGCATGAACACGAGGTTCCAGATCTCGATCCAGCGATCGCCATCTTCATCCGGCGAGCCGGGAGGGCCGCCCCAGACCTTGTCGCCATGGTCGTAGAATATCTCCGAGCACGGCCCGCACGGGCCTGTGTCGCCCATCTGCCAAAAGTTGGACTTGGCGCCCAGCCGCACAATCCGGTCCTCCCCGATCCCGGCGATCTTCTTCCATAGCTCCATGGCCTGGTCGTCGTCCTCGTAGACGGTAACCATCAGCCGGTCCTTGGGAAGACCCCAGTCCTTGGTCAGCAAGGTCCAGGCCAGTTCGATGGCGTGGTCCTTGAAGTAATCGCCAAAGGAGAAATTCCCCAGCATCTCAAAAAAGGTGTGGTGCCGGGCTGTAAAGCCGACATTGTCCAGATCGTTGTGCTTGCCGCCGGCGCGCACGCACTTTTGCGCCGAAGTAGCGGTCGTATAGGGGCGCTTCTCGAGACCGGTGAAAACGTTCTTGAACTGCACCATACCCGCATTGGTGAACATCAATGTGGGATCATTGCGCGGTACTAACGGGCTCGACGGAACCGCCTCGTGACCATTCCGGGCAAAAAAGTCGATAAAACTCGAGCGGAGATCGTTTACGCTGGTCATAGAATGGCTTTCATGGCGGATTGGCGCCCCGTGGACGCCGCAAGACTTTGGCTGGCTTTCTAGCCCGTGCGGCGCAGCGCTGTCCAGCATCGGTGCGCCCCGCTTACGGCTAGGTATGGGGACGCCGGCTAGAGCGCTCCATGAGCATCGCCAAGCCCGACATAAACGAATCTGGATTGCGGTTGGCGGCAGCTCTGTCTCGCCTGCTTGCAGCTGGGCGTCTGCCGCAGACCCAAAAGAAAAGGCACCGCTCTCGCGATGCCTTTCTTCACCCTGCATGGGAACTGATTATTCGTCGCTGTCGGCAGCGTCGTCACCGCCCGATACCAGCAGTACTTCTCCGAGCAGGCCCGAGCTTTCGCGCACGCCCTGCTCGATGGTTGCCGCAGCCGCCGGATTGTCCTTGAGGAATTGGCGCGCATTCTCACGCCCCTGCCCCATGCGCTGGCTGTCATAGGAAAACCAGGCGCCCGACTTTTCCACCACGCCGCTCTTGACCCCAAGATCGAGCAACTCGCCAGTCTTGGAGATACCTTCGCCATACATGATGTCGAATTCAACCTGGCGGAACGGCGGGGCCAGCTTGTTCTTGACCACCTTGACGCGGGTCTGGTTGCCCACGATCTCCTCGCGGTCCTTGATGGCGCCGATCCGGCGAATGTCGAGCCGCACCGAGGCATAGAATTTGAGCGCATTGCCGCCGGTCGTGGTTTCGGGCGAACCATACATCACGCCAATCTTCATGCGGATCTGGTTGATGAAGATCACCAGGCACTTGGATTTGGAAATAGACGAGGTCAGCTTGCGCATGGCCTGGCTCATCAACCGGGCCTGCAGCCCCGGCAGCGAGTCGCCCATTTCGCCTTCAAGCTCGGCCCGCGGCGTCAATGCCGCTACCGAATCAACCACCAGCACATCGATCGCGCCCGAGCGCACCAGCGTGTCGGTGATTTCGAGCGCCTGTTCGCCAGCGTCAGGCTGGGAGATCAGCAGATCATCCACATTGACGCCCAGCTTGCGGGCATAGATCGGATCGAGCGCGTGCTCGGCATCCACAAAAGCGCAAACGCCACCCTTGCGCTGCGCCTCGGCAATCACATGCAGCGCCAACGTGGTCTTGCCTGAGCTTTCCGGCCCGAAAATTTCAACGATGCGGCCCTTGGGCAGGCCACCAATTCCGAGGGCGATATCAAGCCCGAGCGAGCCCGTCGATATTGCCTCAACCTCGATCGAGGCAGCCTCGCCAAGGCGCATGATCGAGCCCTTGCCGAAATTGCGCTCGATTTGGCTCAGCGCCGCGGCGAGAGCCTTGTCCTTGTCCATTGATCCACCTTCAACGATCCGAAGCGGGGTATTTGCCATACGAGTCTCTCCTTATTCCACGCTCCGGGACCGGGCGCAACGCGCTGCTTTCCGGAAGATCAATCCACGAGAAGTGCCCTCTTGTTCTCATTTTGTTCCGCTCCTGTCAAGGCGATTTTTCGCGCCCCTTGCAACAAAAGAACCGCAGTCCCTGGACCGCAGCCCCTCCGTGCCCAGATGGAACTCTGACCGCCACGCGGCGCGCAAAAGAGCTTGCCGGGCCGGCCCGGGTTGCGCTTTATGCACGGGACGACCGCAACAGGCAATCGAGGAGCAAACCCCGTGAATCTCATCCAGTTTTTCGATCAATCGGGCGCCCGCGCCGTGGCAGCAGTAGAGGGTGACGTCGCCCGCCGGGTCAACACCACCACCAGCGTTTATGAGCTCGCCACGACCGCCCTCGCGCAAGGCGCGGGTCTTGCGGCGCTCGTTGCCCAGCGTGGGCTTGGCGACGCCATCAATCGGCACGACATCCTGGCTGAAGGGCGCATGCTCGCGCCGATCGATCATCCCGATCCGGCCCATCTTTATATCACCGGCACAGGGCTGACCCATCTGGGCTCGGCCGCCACGCGCGATGCCATGCACAAGGGCAACGCCGCCAAGCAAGCCGAACAGCTGACCGATTCCATGAAGATGTTCCAGATGGGCCTTGAAGGGGGCAAGCCCGAAGGCGGCGCCCGGGGCGTCCAGCCGGAATGGTTCTACAAGGGCAATGGCACGACCGTGGTCAATCCCGGTCACCCCATTCCATCCCCGTCCTTTGCCCGCGATGCTGGCGAAGAGCCAGAGATCGCCGGCATCTACCTGATCGACGCCAATGGCCAGCCCCGCCGCCTTGGTTTCGCGCTGGGCAATGAGTTTTCCGATCATGTGACGGAACGGGTCAACTATCTCTATCTCGCCCATTCCAAGCTGCGAGCCTGCGCCTTTGGTCCCGAGCTGCGGGTGGGTGATCTACCCGACCATATCGAAGGCATGTCGCGCATTTATCGCGATGGTGCGGTGATCTGGGAAAAGCCGTTCCTCTCGGGCGAGGCCAATATGAGCCACACCATCGCCAATCTGGAATATCACCACTTCAAATATGGCCTGTTCCGCCAGCCTGGCGACGTGCATGTGCATATGTTCGGCACGGCGACGCTCAGCTTTGCGGACAACATCGTCACTCAGCCCAATGACGTATTCGAGATCGAGGAAAGCCAGTTCGGCGCTCCCCTGCGCAATCCCGTCCGGATCGAGGACGAGCATCCGCTGATCATCGGCGATCTCTACTAGGGGGAGCCGCTCAATTCAAATCGCGTGCATGAGCCTTGAGATCAGCAAGGCTTAGCCCGTCCAGCACCGCTTCATTGGTTGAGTGCATGAAGACGCGGGGCGCCTGCCCCGCTTCCAGCGCCTGTGCCCACCGCTCGGCCAGAAGGCACCAGCGGTCTCCCGCCTTGAGCCCGGGAAAGCCCCATTCGGGGCGGGGCGTGGACAGATCATTGCCCGCGCTTTTGGAGTAGGCGAGAAAGGCTTCGCTCGCCTCGATGCAGACCAGATGCCGGGCTACGCCGTCTGGGCCCGCCGCACAATAGCCGCTGCGGAAGAACCCCGTCAGCGGACTGGTGGAGCAAGGGCTCGAGCGGTTCGCCGAGCACATTGCGCTCCCCCGCCCCTTCACCGAAATTGCGCGCGTTCACTGCGCCTGGCCTTCGTCCTGCTTTTGCAGCACCTCTTTGACCTTGGAATTGATCTGGTCCAGCGAATAAGGCTTGGGCAGGAACTCGACGCTCTGGTCATCCTCGATATCGCGGCGCACGCTTTCCTCGGCATAACCCGACACAAAGATCACCTTGAGCCGCGGCATGGTCTTGCGCACATGCTTGAGCAGCGTCGGCCCATCCATCTCGGGCATCACCACGTCCGAAATCATCAGATCGATCTTGAACTCGAGCTCTTCGAGCACTTCAAGGGCTTCTTCGCCGCCATCGGCCTCGAACACCTCGTAGCCGGTCGCTCGCAATGCGCGCGCGGAGAATGCCCGCACGCTTTCCTCGTCCTCAACCAACAGGATACGCTCTTCGCCGGTCAGGTCCCGCACCGGCGCCGCCGCCGCGGCCACCTTTGCCGTTGCCTCGATCTCGGAGGGCACATAGCGGGGCAGGAAGATTTTGAACGTGGTGCCAACCCCAACGGTCGAGACCGGATAGATGTAACCTTCGGTCTGTTTGATGATGCCGTAGACCGTCGACAACCCCAGCCCCGTGCCCTTGCCCAGCTCCTTGGTGGTGAAAAAGGGCTCGAAGATCTTGGTGAGCACTTCCTGGGTCATCCCGGTGCCGGTGTCCTGCACTTCGATCAACACATAATCGGCCGCCACCATGCCATCGAACTGCATGGCCTCGGCCTCGGCGCGGCTGACATTGCTGGTGCGAATGGTGATCGAACCACCATCGGGCATGGCGTCGCGCGCATTGACCACAAGGTTGATCACCACCTGTTCGAGCTGGACGACATCGGCGCGCACCGGCCAGATATTGCGGCCGTGATCAACGCCCAGCGTGTTCTTGTCCCCGATCATCCGCTTGAGCAGCACGGTCAGATCGTCAACAATCAGCGGCAGCTCAAGCACTTGCGGCCGCAGAGTTTGCCGTCGCGAGAACGCCAGCAACTGCCGTGTCAGCCCCGCTGCACGGTTGGCGTTCTGCTTGATCTGCATCAGTTCGCTGAACGATGGATCGCCCGGCTTATGCTTGAGCAGCAGCAGATCGGAAAAACCGATGATTGCGGTCAGCAAGTTGTTGAAATCATGCGCAACGCCGCCGGCGAGCTGTCCCACGGCCTGCATCTTCTGGCTTTGGGCAAACTGCGCCTCAAGCTTGCGCTGGTCGGTCATGTCTAGGGCATAGACATTGACCTGCTCGGGCGAGCCCGACAGGGTTTCAGAGCCCGATAGATAAAGCCGCACGGCGTGCTCGCCTTCCGCGCTCAACAACGCATCAACCGGCTCCACTGCCGAGCGATGCGCCGAAGCATCGGCGATGGCGCGCGCAAAACGGTCGCGGCTGCCCTGGCCGATCAGGTCGATCAGCGGCTGCATTTCAAGGCTCTTTTCCTCACCCGACCAATGGAAGATGCGCCCAAACGGGGCGTTGGTGCGGATAATCCGCCCTTCGCTGTCAAGCGTCGCGATCGCAAATGGCGTATCGTTGAAAAAGCGCGAGAACCGGATTTCCGCCGCCCGCAACGCTTCCTCGGTGTCGGGCGCGCTGGTCATGTCGAGCACCAGGGTGCGCGTTTCGCCCAGTTCACCATCGGCCATGCGAGCCGCGCGATGCAGGAGGCGCACCGGCAATGTTGTGCCATTACGGCGAACCAGGTCGATATCGATGATCTCGGTGCGGATTTCCCCGTCACCGCGACCACGCATCAACAACGTCGCGCCATCGCCATGCACCACGTCGCGCAGACTGAGCTGGCCGGCATTGAATTCAGCCAGGTCGTAACCCAGCCAGTCGGCAAGGGTTGAGTTCAGATACTGGATGCGCCCACGCGCATCAGCCGAGAAAAAGCCCGCCGGCGAATGATCGAGATAATCGATCGCGCGCTGCAGATCGCGGAAAGCGCTTTCATTATTGTCGCGGTCGCGGGTGATGTCCTCGACCGTCCAGATCACCTTCGGCTTGGATTCGCCTTCGGTGACCGGCAATGGCCGCACTCCAACCCGGTACCAGAAGGCGCGATTGCTTTCGGCTTGGGATCCCCCCAGCCCCCCGATCAGGCGGATATCCTCCACCGCGCTGCGCCCGTCCTTGGCCGCGCGCGACAGGCGGTAAATCGCTTCGCTGGCATCGGATTGTCCGGCAAACAAGCGCGGCACGCCCACCGGAACCCCATTGTTGAGCGCCCCGGCAAAGCTGCCATAGTGAGCATTCACATAGGAGATGCGCCCATCCCGATCCGCCACCACCGCGCCAAAGGGCAAGCTATCGACGATCGCGTGGGACGTGGTGCGCCGCTCCTCATTACCGGCAAAGCGGAACAAGCCCGCGGCCAGTCCAAACAGGCAGAACACGCCGACCACTGCCAGCATGCCCACAAAGGTCATCACCAGATCAAGCGGCACGTGATCACCGAACATCGCGTAGCCCACCGCCAGCGCCACCAGCGCCAGTCCCAGTGCCACAACGCGCCAGAGCCCGTATCCGCCTCGCCCCGAATCCACCAGCGGCTCGGGATAATTGTCATCCCGGATCGGCGTGACGGCCATGTTCAAGCTCCTAGGTCTTCGGTCGCAAGGCTTTCGGACCGTTTCGCATGGTCTGGCACCAGGCCAGCTTACCAAGGCAATGCTTGGCTTTCGTTCGCAACGCAAGCGCGTACACCATCTGGCCGCCCGAATCAGGTGCCCAGAAAGGTTTAGCAAATGGTCTGCCGCGCGGGGAGATATTGCTTGTTATCAACAGGCTTGCCAGCCTCAGCTCGATGGCCGCCACCCTGTGCTGGGGCGCAATCGCATCACAAAGCCGACCACCTCCGCGACGGCCTTGAAGTGCTCGGCCGGTATGGGCTCATCGACTTCGACGCTCGCGAACAATGCCCGAGCCAGCGGCGGGTTCTCGACAATGGGCACATTGTGCTCGCCCGCCAGGGCGCGGATGCGCAACGCCACGGCATCGGCGCCCTTGGCAACGCAAAGCGGCGCGCGCATGGAGCGGTCATATTTCAGAGCCACGGCAAAGTGCGTCGGGTTCGTGACCACCACCGTAGCGTCGGGCACCGAGGCCATCATGCGCTTGCGCGAGCGCTCCTGGCGCAGTTGGCGGATGCGACCCTTCACGTGCGGGTCGCCCTCCATCTGCTTGTATTCGTCCTTGGTTTCCTGGAGCGTCATCATCTGGCGCGTCCACCATTTGCGGCGCACATAAACATAATCGGCCATGGCGATCAGCGTCACTACGGCCAGCGTCGCACCGAACACCTTGAGCCCGATATCCTGGAAAAAACCCAGGATCAGCAGCGGGTCGGCCGTCATCATCGTGTCGAGCCGATCACGCTCGGGCCAGACCACCCCCACCAGCACCGCCCCCACCAGTCCCAGCTTGACCAACCCCTTGAGGAAGTTGACCAGCGCCTCCCCCGAAAACAGCCGCTTGAACCCCGCCAGCGGCGATATCTTGGACAGTTTGGGGGTGATCGGCTCGGCCGAGAACAGGAAACGATGCTGCACCAGATTGGCCGCGATCGCGCAAAATGACAGGATCAGCAGCGGCACCATGATCGTGCCGACAAGCGCCAGCGCCAGCCCGTTGAAGAACGAGCCGAATGCGGGACCACCCAGCTCGTACCGATCGGCATTGGTGAGCAGCGTTTTGAGCGACCCCATCAAGCTGGCGCTGGTGGATGGCCCAAGCAGCGCAAACACCGCCGCCGAGCCCGCCAGCATGAACCAGGTGGTCACCTCCTGGCTCTTGGCTACGTCACCCTTTTTGTGCGCGTCCTCGAGCTTTTTGGCGGAAGGGTCTTCGGTTTTGCTGGATTTTTCGGGCGCCTCGTCCGACATCTGCCCGGCCCTAGCCCCGCCACATCGCCAGATGCTGCTCGAAGGCGCTGATATACCAGCCCATCATCATCGTCAGCAGCAAGGCAAAGAGGATCAAGCCGACCATCACATTGGCCGGCATCAATACGAAAAACACCTGCAGCGCCGGCATCAGCCGCGCCAGGATCCCCGCGCCCAGATTGAACACGAGACCGAACACGATAAACGGCGCCGACATCTGCACCCCGACCGTGAACGCCCCGCTCACCGTGCGGATCGCCAGTTGCGCCGCATCCTCCCACATCAGCGGATCGGTCGGGCTGAACAGGGTGTAGCTGTCATAGGTCGCGGCGAGCGCCACATGATGCAAATCGGTGGCAAAGATCAGCGCCACGCCCACAAACGACAAAAAGGTGCCAAACACCGCGCCCTGGATGCCGCCCTGGGTAGGGTCGGCGGTCTGGGCCATGCTCATGCCGGCATTGAACGCCACGATCGCGCCCGCCACCTGCGTCGCCATCACCGTGATCCGGGCGATCGCGCCCAGGATCAGGCCCACCGCCAGTTCATGAAACAGCAACGGCACGATGCCCATGATCCCTGTCGGCAGCGGCGGCATCTGCCCGGCCAGGAGCGGGTACAGCACCAGCGTAAACGCCAGCGCGAAACTGAGCCGCATTCGCGCCGGAATGGTTTGCTCCCCCAGCCCCGGCATCAGCATCAGAATGGCCCCGATCCGGGCAAACAGCAGCAGGTAAACAAAGGCCATGTTGGGCAGCCAGTTGAGCGCCAGAGACACCTCAACCGCCCACGATGATCATGTCGATCACCCGAGACATATAGGCCCCCATCTGCGCGCCCGCGAATGGCAGGGTCAGCAGCATGGTGATGAAGATGGCAATGATCTTGGGCACGAACACCAGGGTCTGCTCCTGGATCTGCGTCAGCGCCTGGAACAACGCGATCACCACGCCCACCAGAAGCCCGACGATCATCATCGGCGCCGAAACAATGATCAGCGTCCAGATCCCATCGGTGGCAATGTCGAGAACTTCAGCGCCGGTCATCGCTCTCTCGGGTCAGCGGCGAATCATGGCTCGCCCAAGCTGATCATAAGCCAGCTCGGTCGCTTCTGCTCAGCTTACCCTTGGTGCCGGCCTAGATCGGCATCCGCATGATTTCTTCATAAGCCGAAATCACCCGGTCACGTACCGCTACCATGCTTTCGATCGCGATTTCCGTCTGTGAGATGGCCGTCACCATGTCCACCGGATTGGCTTTGCCATTGACCATGTCGATGGCCATCTGGTCCGAGGCTCGGCCGGTTTCCACCACGCCCTGGACGCTTTGCGCCAGCATCTGCGCAAAGTCCGGCCCGCCGGCCCCCTTGGCGAGCAGGTCCGTGCCCGGCTTGGCCGCCTGGCTGATCAGGCGCGAAGCATTGCCATAGGCGGCGGTGGCGGCATTGAACGGGATGGCCATGGGTGAACTTCTTGCTGAAGGGAAAAGAACTAGCCGCGCAGGATGTCGAGCGTGCGCCCAAGCATCTGGCGGGTCACGGAAACGACGTTCAGATTGGCTTCATAGGTGCGCTGGGCCTCGCGCATATCCATGCTTTCGATCAGCGGGTCGACATTGGGATATTGCACATAGCCGCTCTCGTCGGCGGCCGGATGGCCTGGCTCATAGCGGCTGGTGAAATCGCTCATGTCATAGGCAAGCTTGCCCACTTCCACGATGCGTGCTCCCGTCTCGTTGTCGAGCCCCACCTCAAAGGTCGGCACTCGCCGACGATAAGGCTCGTCCCCCGGCGCCTTGCCGGCCGAATCGGTGTTGGCAAGGTTTTCCGCGATGACGCGCATCCGCGCGGTCTGGGCATGCAGCCCCGTGGCGGCAATGCGGAGCGAGGCGTTGAAATCCATGAACCCTGAAACTCCTAAGCCGATTTGCCGAGCGCGGTGCGAATGATCTTGATGCTCTTCTGGTAGAGCGAGGTGGCTGCCTGGTAATCCATCAGATTGGTGGTCACCTTCATCATCTCGTCTTCCAGCGTCACCCCGTTGCCTTCCGGCGTGATCTCGAAATTGGCCATGCGCTGGGCGCCAAAGCCCCCATTGCTGCTTGAAACGCTGAAATGGGTGGGCTGCGTCGCCGAAGTGACAATGCTGGCGGATGAGCTGGGACCCTGCGCCCCGAATTCGAACTGCGCTAAATCGCGGCCGCGATAGCCCGGCGTTTCCGCATTGGCAACGTTCTCGGCCAATAAGCCTTGACGGGCTTGGTGCCAGCGCATTTTGTCGGTCAAGGCATTAAAGACCGGCAGATCCATCAGGCCCATGGCCAGCAAACCCTTTAGGTGGGAGCGATGGGCAATTCTTGCCGGGTCCATGGTTAACGTCGCGTTAATCTGATTGTCGTCATAGCTCGTGCGGCCTCGTATTAGCGGCGATTGCAGCGTTTACTCGGCAAGAATTACCGCCGGCAAAGCGGTTTGGAGGAGAATGATCATGGGTTTCATCACCAGCATACTGGGCGACTCGGGAGCAACGCTCCTTACCGCCCTGTTCGCCCTGGGCGCGGTGCTGGTCCTGATCGTGCTTGCGGTATGGCTGCTCAAATTCGTGTTTACCGCCACCGGCAAGCCTGCGCGCGCCGGCCGCGGCCCACGTCTGGGTGTGGTGGAAACCCTGCAGCTCGATGGCCGGCGCCAATTGCTCCTCGTTCGCCGCGACAATGTCGAACATCTCGTGCTGACCGGCGGCACCCAGGACCTGCTGCTTGAAGCGGGTATCCCGGTTGATGACCTTCCGACGCCGACGCGTCGTCCGGTCCCCGTGGTCCCCTCCCGCCGCACCCGGCCCGCGCCGGCGCCGCAGGCGGCCGCACCGGCAGTTGCTTCCCCCCCGGCGGCACCTGCTCCGGTGGCTCCTGTTGCAGCACCGCCCCCTTCCGCCATCGAGCGTTTGCGCGATTTCGGCCGGGGCACTCAGCCCAAGCCAGTTTCCTTGCGCCACACGGGCCTGCTCAAGCCCGGCAGCAACGGCGACAATCACCCGGCGCATAACCCCGACAATTCGGCTGCGCACCCGCTCGACTCAGCTAAAGAGAACACTGGGGCGAAGAGCAGGGAAAACGCGGAGAGTGTCGGCGGCACCACCAAAGGCGATCGATAACCCGCAGCCAGGCCGGCGGCGGTTGCGCGCCGCTCATCTTCTTCCCCTCGCCAGCATCATCTTGCTGCTGGCGCCAAGCCTGGCATTTGGCCAGGACGTCAACATTGATTTCGGCGACGATGCCAGCCTGACCGAGCGTGCCGTTCAGCTGATCGGCCTCGTCACGATTCTCGCGCTGGCGCCCTCTATCCTCGTCATGGTGACGAGCTTCACCCGCATCGTCGTAGTGCTGTCGCTGCTGCGGACAGCCATTGGCCTGCAAACCGCTCCACCCAATTCGGTGATGGTGTCGCTAGCCCTTTTCCTCACCATCTTTGTCATGCAGCCGACGCTGCAGCAGACCTATGACCTGGGTATTGCTCCCCTCATTGCCGGCGAGATTGAAGCCCCCGAGGCCTTTGAGCTGGGCAGCGCCCCCATCCATGCGTTCATGCGCGCCAATGTGCGCGACAAGGATCTCGAGCTCTTCTACGACCTGACCGAAGCCGAACCTCCTGCCGATCCCGAAGCGATCTCGCTCCAGCTCCTGATCCCCGCCTTCATGATCTCCGAGCTGCGGCGCGCCTTCGAGATCGGCTTTCTGCTTTTCCTGCCCTTTGTCATCATCGACATGGTGGTGGCTTCGGTGCTGATGTCCATGGGCATGATGATGCTGCCGCCCGTGGTGATCTCGCTGCCCTTCAAGCTGATCTTTTTCGTTTTGGTGGACGGCTGGTATCTGGTCGCCGGATCGCTGGTGCGCAGCTTTGTCAGCGGCTAGTGCCTAGTTCGCCGATGCAAGATCCCCATCGGCCTTGCTTGCCGCCAGCGGCGTCAAGGCGCCGTCCTTGCCATAGAATTCACGATAAGACGCAAGAAACGCATTAAGGCCATCGAGACCGGCCACCTCATTGGCCACGCTCTTGAACTCAAGGCTGGAGGCGGTGATCGGCCCGGTGACGAAGTCGAACATCGCCCATTCCGGTGTCTTGACCAGCCGCTCGGCAAACTTCTCGCGCAAGCGCAACAGGCCGCTATTGTCATTGGCCAGCACAAAGCCCACGGCCGCCTTGATCAGGTCCATGCGCGCCGGCTGGCTCAGCGGCTCGCTAACGCCTGCCTGCCCATACATGGTTTCCAGCAACCCGCTGGCCTGGCTGTAGCGCTTGGCCCGCCACTGGGCATCCACCCGCAACAGGTCGGCATCGCGTCCATCCATGTCGCTCAGCAATTGCAGGGCCAGCTCGTTGCGGCCGCCATCGATCATCGCCCGGGCTTCGAGCAGCCGTCGCTGCCGCGCCAGCCCGGCCGGCAGGTCCGGTAAGCGTGAGGCGTTGAGCACGCGCAAGGCGTCCTGCGGCCGCCTGTCCGCCAGGTAGATCACCGCCAGGTCAGCGGCCACCTGCGTCTGCGCCACCCCACGGAGGCGGTTCTCCAGCTGATACTGCAACAGCTCGGCCGCCTGCGCTAGGAGATCCACCCCGACCAGCCGGCGCGCCAGCTTGCGGATCATCTCGTCACCGCGCGCGCCCGGCGGCGTCAACTGCGGGAAGTCGTAAAACAATCCCAGCGCATCCACGGGCCCGAGCTTGTCGGCCTGTCCATCCAGGAACAATTCCTCGAATACCTGCTGCGCCCGATCGCCCAGCGCATTGATCGAGGGATCAGCGCCATGCTGGGCCACCGCCTGCCTTACCGCTTCAAACCCCGAGCGATATTCGCCCGACCGGAAGTAAAGGTCGGCCAGCAGCTTTTGCATTTCCGCTTCCAGCGCATTGCCGCGCCACATCAGCGCCTCAGCGGCCAGAGTGTGCGTTGCCTTTTCGAGGTTGAGCGTCCCCTTTCCATCCAACAGCAGCAAGGTGCGGTAGACCGCCTCTGCCCGCGTAGGCCGAAAATCGGCAGCAATCACCTGGCCATAGGCATCGATCGCTTCTTCCACCGCCCCGCCTTCTTCCAGGAGGCGCGCGGTCAGCAGATGGTAGCGGCTCGACTCCTCCGCGCTCAACTCGGCCGGGGTAACCTTGTCCAGCAACTGTTCTGCGAATGTGCGATCCCCGGTTTGCAAGCTCGCCCCGCTGGCGGCGAGCAGGAATCGATTGCGCGCCCATTGCGGGTAGCTCGCAAGCACGCCCTGCGCCTCCCGCGCATCCTGCCGAGCGCCCTGATAGTCGGCGAGATCAGCCCGAGCAATGGCGCGCCAAAACAGGGCATCCACATCCCCGTTGAACGCCGGCACATTGAGCACCTTCAGCGCATCCGCCGATCGCGAGGCCACCGTATTGGCGATGACCTCTGTCATGCCGATCCGGCGGGTCAGTTCTTCCGCACTGGCTTCACCCGCCACGGTGCGGAGCACGCCGAGCGCCTCATGGGCAAACCGGTTGGCGACAAGATATTGCGCCAGATCCAGCCGCGCTGCGTCGCGCTGCTGCCCTTCGGCCGCCGCGGCCGCGCGCATCAGCTCTTGGCGCCGCTCGATGAAGCCGTTCGGATCGCTTTGTTCCAGCGCCGCCAAGTCGATGAACCGGTTCCGCGCGCCATCTCCCGCGCCCTGGCCTGCACCCCGTGGGGCATCATAGGCGGAAACACTCAGCCCACGCGCCGCCGAGATCACCGCCAGCTGCTCTTCGATCTTGACGCCCAGATCGCCGGCTTCGGGCTTGATCACCAGCCCATGCACGCTGCGCAGCGCCGAAAATTCCACGTAATCGAGCAGCCGGGTGATGCCGCGGGCCGGCGGATAAGCCGTCACCACCTGCAGGGTATCGCCCACGAGCGGGTCGCGGAACTCGTGCACGCGAGCGGGCCGCAACACATCGGCCACCATCTCGAACGAACCGGCATTATCACGCCGTCTCGTCAGCTGCATCGGCTGGGTCGGGGTCAGAACCACATCGCCCAGCGAGAGCACCCAGGCCATGCCTTCCGAGCCAAGCGTTGCCAGCCGATCCTGCGCCAGATCGATCCGCACCACCTGCGTATCCGCAGCCGGCACCACGCTGAACTCTTGGGCGATGGTGTCGAGTTCGGGCGACTGGGTTGGCGCAGCAATGCCAGCCACCGTGTCAAACATTAGCCAGACAGTGTCGCCGCGCCGAAACACTGCTGCCGGCGTTTCCTGCTCAAACGGAAACACCACCCGCACCGTGGAGCCCAGCACGCTGGCAAACGGCGTCACAACCGCTGCGGGATTTGCCGGATAGCGGGTTTGCTCGCTACCGGCTGCGGCATGTTCCGTCCCATGCGCCTCCGCCTCGGCATGTGCTACCTCAGCAACAACATCTTCAGCATCAAGGCTGGGCAGCCCCTGCCCCGCGAGATCCACATCCAGCACATATTGCCGGTCCGAGTTCTGGTAAAAGCGCGGTACGACGCCCTTGGCAAACTGCATTTGCACCGACGACCCATCAGGCGTGACCACGTTATCTGCCGCCACGATCTCGGCCGGCAGGTCGACCAGCAGATCGCGCAGATCCACCGGCACCGGCCATTCAAAGGCGATGAGCCCGTGCTCGCCCTCGGGCAGGTATTGGCCAGAGGTGGGCACGTTCCAGTCGAACTGCAGGCGCAGAAAGGTCGGGTTGCGCCCCACCCGAACGCTGGGCGTGGCTCCAAGCTCGGCCGCCTGCCGCGCCTTGCGCTCCTGCTCGGTCTCGATGGCTTCGAGGCGAGCACGCTCCGCCAGTTCATCGAGCACCTCCTGCGGCAGCGCCGGCGGCATGCCCTGCCAATCGGCCGGCAACAGATCGATAAACAGCTTTTCGCCCGCTTCAGTGCGATTGAAATTGAAGCTCGATCTCAACCCGACGCGCAAGCCGCGCCCATTGGCATCGAGCCGGGCGATGGACAGATATTGCGGCAGCGTCGTGCCTACATCGGGCAGCACGAGTTGCACCGCTTCATCGAACTCAACCGACAGAACGCCATTTTCAACGCGCAGCTTGTGCCCTGGCAGATCGTCACGGCCAGGAAAGCTCAGCACCAGCCGGGCATAGCCCTCTTCGGCGGTTGCAAAGAGCTGCCCCTGCTCCTGGGCCGCCGCGGGGATGGCCAGCGTGGCCAGCCACAACACGCCGCCCAACCCGCACAAAATCTTCTGTTTGCCGCTCTTCACCAACTGCCTACCGCACCCAGCCGCGCGGTTCCGGGCAAGGCTTGCAACCACCGAACCCACGCAGGCGACACATCAGAGCGCCACCCTAGCTCCTTCGGCTTAACACCCGCTTACGCAACCGCCGCGCAGTGTGCAGGCGCTACTGCCCCACAATCTGCGGCAGTTGCGACAGGTCATTGGCTGTCATCTGCCCGGCAGGCTGGTCCGCCAGATCGGCCATGCGCACGGTGAGCTCCTGCGCGCGCGCCGGCTCCATTGCCGCCAGGATGGGCGCCATCTTGCGGGGGCTCATGATCTTGGCGACCCGCAGCAGCACTTCCATCTCGAGCGTATTGAAGATCTTGGCGGCGTCCTTGGGCTTCATGGCCTCATACATCGCCACGATCCCGGCAAACTGCCCGGTTTCCAGCTTCTCGCGCTGGTCGACCAGAGCCGTGATCTGCGCTTCCATGGCCTGGAGCGTTCCCTGGCGCTCTTCAAGTCGCTTTTCGGCGGCATCCACCAGCGCCTGCCGCATCGCCAGCTCTTCGGCATAGGCATCAAGCTCGCCGCGCCGCCCCGAAAGGCGTTCCAGCAGCGCGGCTTGAGCGGCAGATGCGCCATCGGGGCCCGTGAGAGGCACCTTGTTGCCCTGCGCGTCGAACTGCATGGGAACAGCGTCCCCGCCCGTGTCGCATTCGGTGCTGAGCAGGCTCTCGGCGAGCGGATTGGCAGTGCCATGCCCGTCACCAGCAGTTTCCGCCGGCTCACTTTCTCCATGCGTCGCTTCGGTCACCGCTTCTGCGCAACTGGTTTCCGCCGCGACTGTGGCACCATGCTCGGCTTCAACTGCATGCTCAGCTTCGGCAGCGTGCTCGGCAGGCGCACCATGCTCGGCCGCAGGTGCCGCTGGCGCACCGTGGACGCCGGCTGCGCCCGAAGATCCAAGCACGGGTGCGGGATCAGCCATGGTGGGGCTGGCATCGCTCATTGTGGGTTCGCTCAGCATTGCGCCGGCCTCGCCCGCTCCGGAGGTCTCTGCAGGAGCGCCATGCCCGCCCGAACTGCCACCACCGGCAGCAAGCGCCGGCATTGGCCCAAGCACATATGAACCGTTGAACACCAGTCCAGCGGTCTTGAGCACCAGCAGCGAGGAAATCGCCACCACGAGAACCGGCAGCAGGCGGATCGATTTCACGCCGCGTTCTCCCGCTCGCGCTGCCGCGCTTGCAACTGCGCCAATGCTGATTGCAGCTTGCTTGGCTGCTCGGCCAGCTGCACGGGAGCCGCCGGCTCTGCAGGGCCAGCCTGACGGGCCGCCGTGGTGATCTTGACGATGCGCTCCATCAGCGCCGTGCCGGCAGTTACATGATTGGCGAGTTCGATCCCGAAGCGCTCGGCTTCCTCGAGCCGGGTGTTCAGCGTCACATCGGCCTCGACCGCGGTGGCTTTGAGCTCCTTGATGGCCTGGTTGGCCAGATTGGTCGCCCCCACCAGGTCCGAAATCATCTGCCGCAATACATCGCGATCGGCATGGAGCCGCTTCAGGCGGCCGTTCAGCACGACGCAATAACCAATGGTCAGCGCCAGCAGCACCGCCACGGCGCCTTCGATCACCAGCCCCAAAGAAAATCCAGCCATCATCGCCCTTCCCCCACTTCGCCCAGCGCTTCGAATTCTGCCATCGTCACCTTGGGCGGGTTGAGCGGCCGGGTCACCCGCACCGAAACATGGCTGCCGATATGGCCCATGATCGCTTCGGTCAGCTCCACCCCGCCGCACCGCAGCAAAATGGGATCGGTAGGCGCACGCTCGAACATCACCGTGTCCCCCGCCTTGAGCGCCAGCATGCGCGACAGCGGCAGCTGCTGCTCATGCAGAACGGCATCGATCTCGACTTCGGCGGCATAGATTTCCGTCGCCAGATGCCCTTCCCAGATCGGGTCGCGGCCGAATTTTTCGCCCATGAACATCTGCAGCAATTGCTCGCGGATGGGCTCGATCGTGGCATAGGGCAACAGGATCTCGATCTTGCCGCCCCTCTCCTCCATTTCGATGCTGAGCTCGATCAGGATCGCCGCATTGGCGGGGCGCGAGATTGCAGCAAAGCGCGGATTGGTTTCCATCCGCTCCAGCTTGAAATTGACCTGGGTCAGCGGCTCAAACGCGCGGTGGGTATCATCAAGGATCACCTCGATCATGCGCCGCGCCAGCGCCAGCTCAATTGTCGTATAGGGTCGCCCGTCAACCCGTACCGGGCTGGTCACGCGGCGGCCACCCAGCAGCACATCGATCATGGAATAGATCAGGCCTGAGTCCACCGTCAGCAGGCCGTAATTCTCCCATTCCTCGGCCTTGATCACCGACAGGATCGCGGGCAGTGGAATGGAATTGATGTAGTCCCCGAACCGCACCGAGGAAATGGCGTCCAGCGTCACCTCCACATTATCGGAGGTGAAATTGCGCAGCGACGTAGTCATCAACCGCACGAGGCGGTCGAACACGATTTCCAGCATCGGCAAGCGTTCATAGCTCACCAGCGCCGAATTGATCAGCGCCTGAACGCCCGTGACTTCCACGTCACCCTTGGCGGCTGGCTCAAAGCCGCGGCCCGCTGCGGCAGAGCCCCCGTTTCGAGATGCTTCCCTAACCCCGTTCGCCATCACCGCAGTTTCGAGTTCATCGAGCGGCCATTCTTCGGCGAGTTTGTCGTCGTCGCTCTCCGCCATCACTGCACCAGGATCTCTTTGAACAGCACGCTGTCCACCTGGGCGGGATAGATCGCAACATTGACCCGCCGCAGCAATTCTTCCTTCAGCCGGTAAATTCCCGCCGATCCTTCAAGATCGCTGCGCCGCAACTCACGCAGATAAACTTGGAAGGCATCGACCACCTTGGCCATGCGAGGCTGGATCTCGACCATCACCGCCTCGCTCGCCACTTCCAGCGCCACGCTCAGCTTCATGAAGGCGGGAGCAGCCTCGCCTTCGGAATTGAGGTTCACCGTCATAGGGGGCAAGTTGAAGATGAAACTCGGGGCAGCCGCTTCGGCATGCGCGGTCTCGCCGTGCCCCTCGGCACTGGCGCTCGCGCTGCCAGCCGACAGGAACACGTAGAGCCCGGCGCCTGCGAGCAGCACCACGGCTGCTGCTGCGCCAATAATCATCAGCTTGCGCGATTTCTTGGGGGCCACGGCCTCACCGGCTTCTGCTTCTGCGGCCATGCTTGTTCTGTGCTCGGACTCGGAAAAAACCGGAGGAATCCGGCTCCGCTCCAGCTAAGGGCGAGATGGTTAACGAGCCGTTACCATTAGCGCTCGGGCGGCAGATTTTGCCGGGCAGCTTTTGCCGCACGCCCTGCGCTTCCCGCAAGCATTGCCGGACATCCGTTCTTCTACCTTTTTGAATTCTAACGACAAACTGGAATGGCATGGTTCTCGCAAGGTAAACAACGAGACCAAGGCTTGGGGAAGCGGCGGTCTCGTAACCGATGGGGATCGGAATGATCGAGAATGCGCAACTGATCAGCCTGTCACGGCAGATCGCCTTGCAGCGGCAGATGAATGTGGTGGCCAACAACATGGCCAACATCAACACCACAGGCTTCAAGGCCGAGAACATCCTGTTCGAGCAATACAAGATGCCGGTGGCCAGCAACCGCGACTTTCCGCGGGGCGACCAGACCCTCTCCTATGTGCAGGATTGGGCCACCATGCACGATCTGTCCGCCGGTGCCACGGTGCAGACCGGCAACGAACTCGATCTCGCCCTTAGTGGCGACGGCTTTTTTGCCGTGCAAACCCCGGCCGGCGAACGCTGGACCCGCTCGGGCTCCTTTGCCATCGACAACACCGGCACTCTCGTTGATCTGAACGGCAACCCCGTCCTCGGTGAAGGCGGTCCCATCCAGTTCGGCCCCGAGGAAACCGGCGTCTCGGTTGCGACCGATGGCTCGGTCACCTCCAGCGCTGGCGCCAAGGGTCAGCTCCGTCTCATCGAGTTCGCCAATGCCCAGCAGCTGACGCGGGACGGCGCCAATCTGTTCAACGGTGGCACACCCGTTCCCGCCACCGGCACCAGGGTGATGCAAGGCTTTATCGAACGCTCCAATGTTTCGGGCGTAGCCGAAATGGCCGAAATGATCCGCGTCACCCGCGCCTATGAATCCGTCGTGTCCTTGACCCAGAAGCAGGATGAGCTGCGCCGCTCCGCCATCCAGCGCCTGGGCGATACCAACGCTTGAACCTGAGGAACCCGCCATGAAAGCGCTTTATATCGCATCCACCGGCATGAGTGCCCAGGAACGCAACGTCGAAGTCATCTCCAACAACATCGCTAATATGCGCACCACCGGCTACAAGCGCGCGCGTGCCGAGTTCCAGGATCTGCTCTACCAGCAATATAACCGCGCCGGCTCGCAGACCTCGGCTCAGGGCACCATGATCCCGGCCGGCCTCGAGATTGGCTCTGGTGTGCGGACTGTCGCCACACCCCGCGTCATGAGCCAGGGCACCGTTACCCCCACCGACCGCGAGTTGGATCTGGCCGTCCGCGGCGAGGGCTTCTTCATGGTTCAGATGCCCGATGGCCGCATGGGCTATACCCGCGACGGCTCGTTTGAGCGCAGCCCCGATGGCACCCTGGTCAACTCGAGCGGCTACCAGCTCGAGCCGGGCATCGCCATTCCCGACAACGCCAATTCGGTGTCCATCTCTGCCGATGGTACGGTCGAAGCCTTTATCGGCACCGCCGCCACCCCCACCCAGCTGGGCCAACTCCAGCTCGCCCGCTTCGTCAACAAGTCGGGCCTGGAATCAGCCGGTGACAACCTGTTCACCGAAACCGCCGCCAGCGGCCCTGCCCAAATCGGTACCGCCAACAGCGAAGGCATGGGCAATCTGCTCCAGGGCAATCTGGAAATGGCCAACGTTAATTCCGTCACCGAAATTGCCGACCTGATCGCCGCTCAGCGCGCCTATGAGATGAACGCTCGCGTCATCTCTGGGGCCGACGAGATGATGCAGGCCACGAGCCAGCTGCGTTAAGGAGCCGCCCCATGATCCGTCCCATCTTCGCCCTCATGGCTACCGCCCTCCTTGCCACTACGGCTATTGCCGCCCCGGTGCTGCGCAACGAGGTTGTGGTCGCGGCCCCCATCGTCACCGTGGGCGACATGTTCGCCGATGCCGGTTCAGTTGCCGAACAGCCTCTGTTCCGCGCCCCCCAGCCCGGCACCAGCGGCCAGGTTTCCCTAGCCGAAGTCACCGCCGCCGCCACCCGCGCCGGCCTTGTCGCCTTCCAGAACAATGGCGCCCTCTCTGTCCGCGTCAGCCGCGCCGCCGCCACGGTCGACGAAGCCGTCTTGACCGACCTCCTTACCCGCGAACTGCAGACCCGCGGCATCGCCGCTGCGGGCACCTCAGCCGAAATCCTCTTCAGCACCCCCGTCCCCACCGTCGCTGCTGAAGCGGTGGATCAGCCCGCCCGCATCGAAAACCTGCGCTACCTGCCCGCAAGCGGCGCCTTTACCGCCCGCTTCGCCATTGCCGGCCATCCGGCTCCCCTCGATCTGGCCGGCTCGATCGAACTTCTGGTCGAGGCTCCCCACCTCGCAGCTAATCTTGCCGCCGGCACGGTCCTCACCCCAGCCGATATCGTGATGCGCCCGATCCCCGCCCAGTACGCCGAAAGCCTCGGGGTGGCGCAGCCCGATCAACTGGTGGGTATGCAGCTCAATCGCCAAAGCCGCCAGGGCATGATCCTCAAGCCTGCCGATGTTACCAGGCCACTGACCGTCGCGCGCAACGATCTCGTCACCATCTATTTCCGCCGCGGCGCCATGACCCTGACCGTCAAGGGCCAGGCCGTCACCGGTGCCGCGGCCGGCGCACCCCTCCAGGTGCTCAACCTTATGTCCAACCGCGTGCTGAGCGCCACCGTGCTGTCCCCCGGCGCGGTGGAAGTGAGCGCCGACCCCCTTACCCTTGCCGGCCTTTAATCCGCCGCTTCAGGAACCCTGCCATGAACCGCTTCAAACTCACCGCCGTCCTGATGCTGGCTGCCGCCCTTGCCGGCTGCAACACCACCGACCGCCTCGCCAATATCGGCAATCCCCCGCCGCTGACCGCCATCGAAGACCCCACCACCGTCGCTGGGTACCAACCCGTGCGCATGCCCATGCCCGCGGCCATCGCCGACACCTACCAGGCCAATTCGCTCTACCGCACCTCGGCCAAGGGCTTTTTCAAGGATGAGCGCGCCCATCGTATCGGCGACATCCTCACCGTCATCGTCACCATCGATGACAGCGCCAAGATCGCCAACAACACCCAGCGCAGCCGCAATTCCACCAACACCGCGGGCATGGGCGGCATCTTCGGCACGGCCGTCACCTCTGCCACGGGCGGCGCCATCGACCCATCGGCCGCGGTGGACTTCACCTCGGGCCTCAAGGATGCCGGCAATGGCTCGGTGAACCGCTCGGAATCGCTCGAAACCTCGGTCGCGGCTGTGGTCACGCAGGTGCTCCCCAACGGCAATCTGGTGATCGAGGGTCGCCAGGAAGTGCGCGTCAATTTCGAAGTGCGTGACCTCGTCGTCGCCGGCATCGTGCGCCCCTCCGATATCCAGGCCAACAACACCATCCCCTCCACCAAAATCGCCGAAGCACGCATCGCCTACGGCGGCCGCGGCCAGATCACCGACGTCCAGCAGCCCCGCTACGGCCAGCAAGTGATGGACGCCATCCTGCCCTTCTAAAGCCACTCCGCGGCCAAGCACCGCCCGGACCAGCAAACCCCTGCCGCAATCCCCCTTTTTGTGCGGCCGGGGCTTCCCCAAGGCGCAGCCCTCCCCAGGCTGCGCCTTTCGCTTGCCCGCCGGCTCAGCCGCCCCCATCACATCACCTGGGTTGCCGGCGTTAATAAAGGGGCAACCTTAGCGGCCAGCCTCCGTTGGATGTCTCCCCCTGGAGCACCCCAATGCCCAAAGCCGTGATCTTCGACGTCGATGGCACTTTGATCGACTCCAACGACCTGCATACCGAATGCTGGCTTGAAGCCTTCCGGCATTTCGGTCTCCATTTCACCTTCGACCAGGTCCGCGGCCAGATCGGCAAAGGGGGCGACCAGCTCCTGCCAGCCCTGCTCCCGCCCCAAACCTTTCAACAACAAGAGGAGGCCATCTCCGAGTTTCGAAACGACCTGTTCAAGCGCAACTACCTGGCGCAGGTCCGTCCATTTCCCGGCGTCAAGGCGCTGTTCGAGCGCATTCACGGGGACGGCGCGGTGATCGTGCTCGCATCCTCCGGCCTCAAGGTCGAGGTGGACCAGCATGTCGAGATGCTCGGCATCGGCGCCCTCATTTCTTCCGCCACCACCGCCGATGATGCCCAAAGCTCCAAGCCCGCGCCCGACATCTTTGAGGCAGCGCTCAAGCGTCTCCGGGCGAACGCCCGCAATGACGTCTGGGTGGTCGGTGACACGCCCTATGATGCGCAGGCCGCTGGCAAGGCCGGGTTGCGCACCATCGGTCTGTTATGCGGCGGTTTTCCCGAAACCGTCCTCCGCGACGCCGGATGCCTCGCTATCTTCGAGAGCCCCGAACATCTGCTCGCCAACTACGACACTTCGCCCCTCGCCAAGCTCGCTCCTGCCTACGCCTGACCTGACCACCAATAACCAGCAAGGGGGTGCCGTTGAACGTCTATCAATTCGCCGCTCTCATCCTCGCCGCAATCGGCCCGGTGCTGGCGTTGAGCGGTTATCTCAAGGCGCCCGCCTCGGTGGTTCTCTTCGCTCTTGGTGTTGCTTCCGCCTTTCTGCCCGGCCTACCCCAGGTCAATCTCGATGCCGATCTGGCGCTGACCTTATTCCTGCCGCTGCTGGTTTACGCCTCTACCCTGCGTGTTTCCTGGCATTTGCTGCGCTTCACCTTCGTGCCAGGCGTCCTGCTCGGCGGCGCGCAGATCCTGGTCACAGTTGTGCTGGTGGTCGGCGCCGCCAAGCTGCTTCTGCCCGGCCTGTCCTGGCCCGCCGCGCTGTTCTTGGGGGTCATTGCCTCGATATTCGATACCCAGCTGTTTCACGAAGCCAAGGGGCGTCCTCGCGTGCCGCGCGCCATCGCCGATGTCCTCAAGGCGCGCGAACTCGTTTCGCGCGTCTTCATCCTCGGCACCCTCGCGCTGGCCGGAGAAGCGTTGAACGCCGGGGAGATCACGGCTTCGAGCATCGCCTTCAACTATCTCTTCGACATCCCCGCCGGCATTGTGCTCGGCTGCGTAATTGGCTACGCCATTGTCTGGCTCCGCCGCCGCGTCGACCCTGCCCCGGTGGAAATTGCGGTTTCCATCGCCGCCCCATACATCGCCGCTCTCTTGGCCGAACTCCTCGGCATCTCCGGGGTCGCGGCAATCACCGCTACGGCCCTCGTGATCTCGGCCGAACGGATCAACCGCCACACCGGCGCGACGGTATCATCGGCGGAGTCGCGCATCAGTTCGGTCGCCTTTTGGGAACAGGCGAGCCTGATGGTTTCGAGCGTCCTGTTCTTTCTCGCCGGCAGAGCCCTGCCCGAAGCGCTTGCAAGCCTGGAAAGCTGGTCCATCTCCATGCTGGTTCTGGTCACCAGCGTCCTTCTCGCGATTACCCTCGCCGTTCAGTTCGCCGCATCGCTCCCCGCCGTGCTGATCGAACCCATCTCTGGGGCCTTGCAGGCCCGCAAAGGCCGGCCCGCACTGGGGCTGCAGACCGCCGGCGTCATGGCCTGGGCCTCGACGCGCTCGGTGATCGCCCTGATCATTGCACTCTCCATCCCCGCTCAAACCGAAGCAGGCGCCCCGTTCCCCGAGCGCAACCTGATCGTCGTGATCGCCGCCTTCCTTGTGATCGGCTCCCTTGTCCTTCAGGGCCTCACCCTCAAGCCGGTCGTGGTGCGTGCCGACCTCGTGGATGAGGGCGAGGAAGAAGGCGAGGTAGACCTCGCTCGCGCCACCATCCGCCGGGCTGCAGAATCTGGCGATCCCGACGAGCCGCACCGACCGGCCCGCCAGGCGCTTCTGGCCCTGCGCGTTGACAACCGCATCGGCGACGAGGTTCTCACCCGCATGCTGCGTGAAACCGATCTCGACGCTCGCGCTTCCGAAGAAAACGTTCTCCCCGGCGCAGGCCCGCCGAACCCCTGATAGGGGCGAGCCACCAACCCGGCGCATGCGCCAGCTTTCTTGGGGCGCTCGGCGGGGGAACAATCTCGGAACCCTGCGCCCGAACGCCCTAGCGCGTCCCCTACGCAGCCCGCTTGCGCATCACCACCACATTGTCGAGCACCTCAGCGGTTTCCCCATGCGGGCCCTTCGCCTGACGCGCCGGCGCACCAACAAAAATCGGCT
Source organism: Devosia sp. Z11_6 (assembly GCF_058133665.1). Classification (NCBI taxonomy): domain Bacteria; kingdom Pseudomonadati; phylum Pseudomonadota; class Alphaproteobacteria; order Hyphomicrobiales; family Devosiaceae; genus Devosia; species Devosia sp. Z11_6. The sequence continues at coordinate 946,944 of NZ_JBYUNQ010000001.1, read as the reverse complement.
CCCAGCTCTCATCCAGTTCGAGTGACGCGAGCGTTTCCTCAACCGTGCTGAAGGGTGTGGTGCTTTTGAACGACCACGGCGCGGCGGTGGAATGCTCGACAAGGAGGAACACTCCTCCCGACGCGACGGCCGCGGCCGCTCGCCGCAGCACCTGGGCGCGCGGAAAGGCGATCGGCGACTGGAAGTAAAGCGCCGTCACCAGCTCGAACTCCCCGGCCGGAAAGCTCTCGGCCAAGTCATGCCGCTCCCAGCGCACTCGGTCGCTCACCCCGGCAGCCTTGGCCCGCTCCGCCGCAACGCCCAAGGCTGTGGCCGAAATATCCACTCCCGTGGCCTGCCAGCCTCGACTGGCAAGCCAGATCACGTCATCCCCGCGTGAGCAACCCAGGTCCAGTGCTCGCCCGGCCGGCAGATCGGCGGCATATTCCACGAGCTTGGCTGTTGGCCGCCCGTTCGGTGTCCCGGTCATGTTCTGATAGCGCTGTTCCCAGAACTGTTCGGAAGTTTGGTTTGTCATGGTTCATGTCCTCGGTTGACCCAGGCGGTGCTCGGCAGCTAGCCACAAGCTCGTTCGCAGCTGCAGCTCACGCAACTACACTGGTTGCATAATTCTCGCAACAATGAAAGTTGCAGACTGGGTAAAGCTGCGCCTGCCCGGATCGGGGCACAAAATGGCGCAGCGGATGTCGGCAGGGCCGCGGGTCGGCCGTCAAGTGACAGCCACCCGGTTGCGCCTTGAGCCTTAGGGCTGCAAGCTCATGCTCTTGAGCAGACCAACCAACAAAAGCTGAACGTCAGGAGGAACTGCCATGGCCACGGCCAAGAACACTCTTTGCCTTTGGTACAACAACGACGCGGAAGACGCCGCGCGCTTTTATGCAGCGACCTTCCCCGATAGCGAGGTCACCGCTGTCCACCGCGCCCCCAGCGACTATCCTTCAGGCAAAGCCGGGGACGTGCTCACCGTGCAATTCACCGTCTGTGGCATCCCCTGCATCGGGCTCAATGGCGGGGACATCTTCACCCACAGCGAAGCCTTCTCTTTCCAGATCGCCACCGACGATCAGGAGGAAACCGATCGTTACTGGAACGCCATCGTCGGCAATGGCGGCGAGGAAAGCCAATGCGGCTGGTGCAGGGACAAATGGGGCCTCTCCTGGCAGATCACCCCGCGCGTCCTCACCGACGCAATGGCGCGCGGCGGTGGCGAAGCCAAGCGCGCCTTCGAGGCGATGATGCCGATGCGCAAGATCGATGTCGCCAAGATCGAAGCCGCCATCCGCGGCTAAGCAACGGATAGTCGCCACCTCGCGCCCGCCGCGCAGTTCTGCTTCCCCTCCCCCTCGGGGGAGGGGCAAGGGGTGGGCTCCCTCACCTCGTCACCGGACCCTGACATACGCAAGTCTGGTGCTCCGAGGCTGACCCTATGCCCCTACCTCGCGCATCGTCGCATGGCGCGAGTGGCATTTCCCGCAGCCGTCACATAAGCCTCCAGCGATTTTTCAAGCTCCGCCCGTGCCGCGTCCAGTTCCACCATCGCCTGCCGCTCTACGCCCCTGAACCGGGTCAGCACGTTGAGATTCTCTGTCCGCTGCAGCCCCTCCAGCAGCACGCCCATTTGCGTGGTCATCGCGGCCAGCGGCTCCTGCATCGCCCGGCAATTGGTTTTGCTGGACTGGGCGGCCGCAGCCGAATTCATCGCGAGAACCAGAAGCAAGCTGATCCACATCCGCATGGCTTTTCCTTTCAGATCGCGTGGCGCCGCTGGCAGTCGAACTGGGACGCCGGTGAAGTGAATCTAGGCTAGCACAGCCCCGGGCGCCAACCATGCAATGGCACGGCTCGGCTCGATCCTATTCTGTGTTCCAGCACAGGCGCTTGCCCGCGCTTCTGGCTTGTGAAACATCTGGTTGCGACCTTTGGGAGCCATCATGTCCTTTGAAAAACTCGATCAACTCGGCCGCCGTCTGGAAGCGCTTGAGCATGCCCTGTCCATTCTTGGCGCCGATGAAGCGACGCACATGGCGGTCGGCGGCGGCGAAAAACGCGCCGAAGCCATGGCAAATCTTGCCGGCATGTACCACGCCCAATCCACCGCTCCGGAGATCGCCGACTGGATCGAGGCCGCGCAGCCCCAAACCGAGGACCAGCAACTCGCCCTGGCCGAATTCAAGCGGCAATATCTCAACGCCACCTGCCTGCCCACCGAGTTTGTTGAGCGCAAGACTGCCGCGACCATGCGCTCCGAACAGCTCTGGCGCGAACTGCGCGCGGTGGGGGACTGGGACAGCTACCTGCCAGCCCTGGAAGGCGTTGTGGAACTGTTGCGCGAAGAAGCCCGGCTGCGTGCCGATGCCCTGAAGCTGGCCCCCTATGACGCCCTGATGGAACAATATGACCCGGGCAACCGCACCGCAACTCTCGATCCGGTCTTTGCCGACCTCAAGACCTTCCTCAAGGAATTCGTGCCCGAAGCCCTGGAAGTGCAGGAGCGGCGCCACCAGCGCCGCCCACGCAGGGACCTGAACGGCCCCTACCCCATCGAGCATCAGCGCGAACTTGGCCTCGCCGCCATGCGTGCGGTCGGCTTTGATTTCACCCATGGCTCGCTTGCCGTTTCGCACCACCCCTTCTGCGGCGGCGTACCCACCGATGTGCGCATGACCACCCGCTACCGCACCGACGATTTCCTGTCCTCCTTAATGGGCGTGCTGCACGAAACCGGCCACGCCCTTTACGAACAGGGCCTGCCAAAGGAATGGTCGCATTGGCCCCTTGGCAAGGCGCGCGGCATGGGCATCCACGAAAGCCAGTCGCTCTTTGTGGAGATGCAACTGGCCCGTAGTCCCGAGTTCTGGCATTTCATGCTGCCCCTCGTGCAATTGCATTTGGGGCGGAATGCGCTGCCCGGCTGGGACATCGAGGACGTGCTGAGCGAGGTCAACCATGTCGAGCGCGGCTATATCCGCGTCGATGCCGACGAGGTGACCTACCCCCTCCACGTCATCCTCCGCTACGAGTTGGAGCAGGATCTTGTGGCGGGCAAACTCGAGGTCAGCCAGGTCCCCGAGGCCTGGGACGCCAAGATGACCGAATATCTCGGCATCTCCACCATCAACGATCCCAAGGACGGCCCCATGCAGGATGTGCATTGGCCAGGCGGCGCCTTTGGCTATTTCCCCAGTTATACCTTGGGGGCCATGATCGCCGCCCAGCAATGGGCCGCCCTTGAGCGGGCCCAGCCCAATCTGCGCGACAATGTCCGCAAGGGCGACTTCAGCGACATCAATGCCTGGCGCGCCGAGCAGATCTGGAGTCAGGGCTCGCGCTGGTCCACGCCCGACCTGATTACCCGCGCCACCGGGGAGCCCCTGAACCCGGCTTATTTCAAGGCCCATCTGCGCCGCCGCTACGGCGACTGATCGTCTTCCCCAAGGACAGAAACAACAAAGCCCGCATCGCTGCGGGCTTCTTGTTGTCTCTTGGCTCTTTGCTTACTCGTCGCGATAAACCTTTTCGCGCCGCTCATGCATTTCCTGGGCTTCCAGGCTCAGCGTCGCGATCGGGCGCGCGTCAAGTCGGGCGAGCCCGATCGGATCCCCGGTTTCCTCACAATAGCCGTAAGTGCCATCATCGATCCGCTTGAGCGCCGCATCGATCTTGGCGATCAGCTTGCGCTGGCGGTCCCGCGTGCGCAGCTCCAGCGAACGATCGCTTTCCGAAGAAGCGCGATCGGCCATGTCGGGATGGTTCTGGCTTTCCTCCTGGAGGTTCTCCAGGGTTTCGCGGCTTTCGCGGAGGATATCTTCCTTCCAGGCATTGAGCTTGGCCCGAAAGTAATCCCGCTGGCGTGGGTTCATGAACGGCTCATCGTCACTGGGCCGGTATGCGATTACGTCAACCCCCGAGTTCATCAGCAGACTCAACTCCAATGCGCCCTTTATTTGCGCCTCTATAGTGCAGCTATTTAAACCCTGCAAGATGGACACGGCGCAGTGATTGACTGGGGCAATGATTGTTGAACCGCCGCTTTCATCAATGCCGCACGGGGTTTTACTGATCTCAGCTTGCGATCAAGGGAAGCGGCCGAACTTGGCCAATTCCACCCGCACTCGAAGTTCGATGTCGTCCAGCACCCCCTCCAGCCCCGGCTCGGACTGGCCACGCTCTTCCGCGATCATGCTCATCAATTGGTCCAGCCGGTTGGCGCTCACTTGCCCGACGAGGAGATCGGCCTTGATCGCCTCCATCTGGTCCAGCATGGAAGCACCGCGCCGCACCGCCTTGCGTCGTCCCTGGGTCGGATCTTCCACCGCCTGCAACGCCAGCAACGCACTCAGGCTCGCCGTTGGCGCCGTGCCGGCAACTTGTCCGGCCTGCCGCGGCGCCTCTGTACCGGCCGGAACAAAAGCGGGTCCGCCCGCCGCGCGCTGGGCCGAACCGCGCCCGGCGAGGCCGGCGGCGCGAGAATTGCTGTCGATGCGCATGGGCGGACTCAGCTGGGAAAGGAACACCTCGGCAAAATCTGCCCGCTTTGGTTAACGGCGGCTTAACGCGCCCGGCAAGAATTGCTCACCCCCATTCCGGCGAGAAAACAAGAGAGGCCCACCATGCTCAATAAGGCTGCAAGAACAGCGCACTAGCCCCTCGACCCGAGCTTGGCACGCTTCTGGCAATGCACTGGGCAGATCATCCCGCGGGAGCCCATCAGTGCACAGTTTCGTCCGAACCATCTTCGCATCGCTGCTGACGCCCATGCTTTTGCTCGCCCCTACGCTGCCCGCCGTCGCCGCCTCTGCCCGCATTAAGGATGTCGTCGACATCGAAGGCGTGCGTGAAAACCAGCTCGTGGGTTACGGCCTCGTGGTCGGCCTCAATGGCACCGGCGACAGCCTCAACAACGCGCCCTTCACCAAGCAATCGCTGCAATCCATGCTGGAGCGCCTCGGCGTCAACACGGCCGGCGAGAATGTGCGCACCGCCAATGTGGCCGCCGTCATGGTCACCGCCAATTTGCCCCCGTTTGCTACCCAGGGCTCGCGCATGGATGTCACCGTGTCGGCGCTGGGCGATGCCGACAGCCTCCAGGGCGGCACCCTCCTCGTCACCCCCCTGCTCGGCGCCGATGGCGAAGTCTATGCCATCGCCCAGGGCTCGGTTTCCATCAATGGCTTCAAGGCCGAGGGCGACGCCGCCACAATCATCTCGGGCGTGCCCACCACCGGCCGCATTTCCTCGGGCGCCCTTATTGAACGCGAGATCGAGTTCGCCCTAGGGGCCCAGCACTCGCTGCGCCTCGCCTTGCGCAACCCCGATCTCACCACCTCGCGCCGCATTGCGCTGGCCATCAACGACTTCATCGGCGTGCCCACCGCCACGCCGGAAAATCCCGCCACTGTCCGCATCACCCTGCCCAAGGGCTTTAACGGCAACATCGTCGATCTCCTGACCGATATCGAGCAGTTGATGGTCCAAACCGATCAGACCGCCAAGATCGTCATCGACGAGAATTCCGGCATCATTGTCATGGGCAAGGATGTCCGAGTCTCGAGCGTCGCCGTTGCCCAATCCAATCTCACTGTCACCATCGCCGAAACCCCCGAAGTGGTTCAACCCGAGCCCTTCAGCAATGGCGTCACCGCGGTGGAGCCAAACACTGACCTTGATGTGATGCAGTCCGATACCGCCCTCGCCGTGGTCAACGAGTCCGTCACGCTGCAGGAGCTCGTCGATGGCCTCAATGCCCTGGGCATCGCCCCGCGCGATCTCATCGCCATTCTCCAGGCCATCAAGGCCACCGGCGCCCTCCAGGCCGAAATCGAGGTTCTGTGATGCTCGCTCACCAGCTTCAAGCCAAGCCTGGCGCCAGTCTCACCCCTGCCCAGGTGGCCAAGGTGCGCAGCCAGGCCGAGGAATTCGAAGGCGTGTTCCTCAATACCCTCGTCAAGGAAATGTTTGCCACCCTCAAAGGCGACGGCGGCTTTGGCGAGGAAACCTGGCGCTCCATGCAGTCCGAGCAGCTCGCCGCCAGCATGGCCGGCAATGGCGGACTTGGCATTGCCGACCAGATGTTGGGCGACCTGCTAGCCATGCAGGAAGCCGCCAACAACCAGATCAACCAACCCGTCCTTATGGGAGTTTCCACCCGATGACCGCTGCCGCCCGCCTCGCCGCCCGTGATGCCCTTTCCGCCCACGAGCTGTGCCGAAATGCCGAAGCGGCCCTGACGGCGCTGGTTGATGTGATGAACCAGGAAACCACGCTCCTGCGCGCCGGCCGCTTGCGCGACGCTGGAACCCTCACTGCTGACAAGGCCCGCCTGGCGCAGGATTATGTGGAATTTGCCCGCTCCATCCAGCGCGAAAACCTGCGCCTCAAAGCCGAAGCACCTGATGCCCTCGATCGGCTCCGCCTCGGCCACGAGCAACTTGCCACCCAGATGGCCGAAAACCTGCGCGTCCTCGCCACGGCGCGCACCGTCACCGAGGACCTCCTCTCCGACGTCGCCACGGTCGTGGGCAAGCAGAACCGCGCTCAAACCTACGGCCGTGCCGGCACCCTCGCCACCGACCCAACCCACGCCGCCCGCGGCATCGCGGTAAACCGGGCCCTGTGACGGTTCCACTGCCCCGGCAGAATTGCCCCGCTTGGTTAACCAAAGCTTTCGCTGCGAAAACAGCTAAACACCCGCAAAGGCCCGCAGCGCGGGCCTTTCGCGCCAAGGCCGCATCACTGCGCCACCCCAAGCAACGAAGCCTTAAGGCCCTCACTTAACTGTTCTTTATGCGCTCCTGCGCCAGGATCGACCGTGCCTCAGGAAGAGGCGCTTTAGTAATGCGTATCCTAGAAAAGGACTACTACTTTGGGTGATATCTCCCTCTCGAAAGCCGTTCGCTCGAACCTGCTTTCCCTCCAGAACACCTCCGCCATGATGGGCAAGACCCAGGACCGCCTGGCGACCGGCAACAAGGTGAACTCGGCGCTCGACAACCCCACCAACTTCTTCACCGCTTCCTCGCTGAACAGCCGCGCCGGCGACCTGAACCAGCTCATGGACTCCATGGCCAATGGTATCCAGACCATCGAAGCGGCCAACAACGGCCTGACCTCAATCACGAAGACCCTGGAATCGATGCAGTCGACGCTGCGCCAAGCCCGCCAGGACAAGTCATTCCAGACTGCCTCCTTTGAGGTAGTGCAGGACACCGGCACCACCGCGAAACCAGGCGACATTGCAGCGGGCTCGATCACTTTCGAGGGCGGAGCAACTGGTGGAACGTCCGCCGCCAAGAAGACCCTCACCATCGCTGCCGGTGATACGCTTGATAAGGTCGTCGCCAATATCAACAAGGGCGACGTGGTGTCCGGCGTTCGCGCCTCGAATGACAACGGCAAGCTTCGGATTGAGAACCTTTCGACCTCTGAGCTGACGATAGGGACTACCGCCTCCGTCACCGTCCCCACAGGTAGTGAGAAAATTGGCGGCAATGCCGTTCGGGCTGACCTAGCTCAACAGTACAACGATCTGCGCGATCAACTGGACAAGCTGGCAGACGATGCTTCGTTCAACGGCATCAACTTGCTGCGTGGCGACAAGCTGAAGCTCACCTTTAACGAAACCGGCACTTCCGAACTGGACATCCAGTCCCGAATTGGCGGCACAGACGGCGCGACGGTAAACGCTGCGACCCTCGGTATCGAGACGCAGCTTCAGAAGCAGAACCTTGATACCGATTCAGACATCGATGGCTTCATCGCCAACGTCAAAACGGCTTTGAACACGGTCCGCTCGCAGGCTTCGGCCTTCGGCTCGTCCTTGTCCATCGTGCAGAACCGCCAGGACTTCTCCAAGAGCATGATCAACACGCTTCAGACTGGCGCTGCCAATCTGACCCTGGCTGACATGAACGAGGAAGCCGCCAACCTTCTGGCCCTGCAGACCCGCCAGTCGCTCTCCTCAAACTCGCTCTCGCTGGCTTCGCAGGCCGACCAGTCGGTTCTCCAGCTGATCCGTTAATCGGCAGCAGCTGCACCAATCAGAAGGCGGGCTCCGGCCCGCCTTTTTTGTCAGCTGAGCACCGCAGCCTTCCGGTGCAAACCTGAGCACCGGAGCCCCCGGGCGCACGATGTCACCCCGGCCTTGAGCCGGGGCCCATCTCGACATCTTTCCCCACGCCGCCAGCTCGCAATTATGCCCCACCACCTCATCCCGGGCTCACCGCACCACAATGCTTCCTCAGCCGCATCCTGAGGTGCCGCGCAGCGGCTTCGGAAGGCGATCGCGTCCCACCTTAGCACCACGAATCTTATCCCCGCTCTCAAAAGCTCCGCTATACTCCCTCTCATTCCCCCGCAGGAGCGGCGCTGCAGCGACCAGAGGGCGGGTGTGAACCACGGGACTTCGGGGAGATCGCCCCCGAAGTGGGTCCGAGCGGTGTTGGACAGTTATCTCCTGCCTGCTTTGGAGATCGCAACACGGGCTGGTCCGGCAAATCCCGGCAACCCCGAGGCGGCGCCGTCTCATCAAATCAAACTTCAGGGGCGGCTGCCGCCTCGGGGTCCGCTCCACTTTCATCAGCCGAGGGTCACAAGCCCGCGGCACGAAGCTGCTCGCCTTTGACAAACATGCTTACCGCCGCGCCAACAAGCATGGTTAACGCCCTTTTAGGAGTCGGCGCGCTATAGGTGATTCAACCTCAAGGAGAGGATCTGCCGAGTCTCGGCGCGTACTGAAGGAAGCATCATGTCCGATATCTCTCTTTCGAAAGCTGTGCGGTCAAACCTGCTTTCGCTCCAGAACACCGCGGACCTCATGGCGACCACCCAAGGGCGCCTGTCGACCGGCAACAAGGTCAACACTGCTCTCGATAACCCCACCAACTTCTTCACGGCCTCGTCGCTCAACAGCCGCGCGGGCGATCTGAACCAGCTGATGGACTCCATGGCCAATGGAATCCAGACCATCGAAGCGGCCAATAATGGCCTGACCTCCATCACAAAGACCCTGGAGTCGATGCAGTCCACCCTGCGCCAGGCGCGACAGGACAAGTCGTTCCATACTGAGTCCTTTGCGGTCTCGACCACCGACGGCAAGTTCGCCGGCACAGCCACTGCTGGAGCTGGCGACGCCACCACAACCCTGGTCTTCGGCGACACAACTGATGGGCTTGGCGCATTGGCCGCGCCTGTCACCGTGAATGTGGGCGGCCTGAGCCTGGACGAAACCGTGGCAGCGATCAACAAGGCGGCGGAATCCGGCGGTGCCCTCGCAGGCGCGGTCCGCGCAACCAACGATAACGGCAAGCTGCGAATCGAGAACATCTCGACCCAGCCTTTGGCGATGGAGAGCGGCGCTGGCTCCTCGATCAGCAATGCCGTGATCAAGGGCAATGCAGTCCGTGCCGACTTGGCCACGCAGTACAATGAACTGCGCGATCAACTCGACAAATTCTCCGATGACGCCTCATTCAACGGCATTAACTTGCTACGCGGCGATAAGCTGAAGATCACCTTCAACGAGACCGGCACCTCCGAAATGGAGCTCCAGTCCAACATCAACGGGACCAAGGGCGCCACGATCAACACAGCCACGCTCAAGCTCGACACCAGCATGACAGCGTCTGAACTCGACGCAGATGGTGACATCGATGAATACTTGGCGGGAGTAAAGGCCGCGCTGGCAACCGTGCGGTCTCAGGCGTCCTCCTTTGGCTCCTCGCTGTCCATCGTGCAGAACCGCCAGGACTTCACCAAGAACATGATAAATACCCTGGAAACCGGCGCGTCTAACCTGACCCTTGCTGACATGAACGAAGAAGCCGCCAACCTCCTCGCGCTCCAGACCCGCCAGTCGCTGTCCTCCTCCTCGCTGTCCCTCGCTTCGCAGGCCGACCAGTCGGTCCTGCAGCTGCTCCAGTAAGGGGCCGACAGGCAACTTCAGATCGCCAAGGCGGGCCGCGGCCCGCCTTCGTTGTTTTTGCGCTCACTGCGGGCTAGAACAGCCCCTGCTCTGCCCTGATCGGAACCAGCACCATGGCGCTCAAAGTCGAACTGAAACCCGGCGAAAAGCTCCTGGTGGGCCAATGCATCATCACCAATTCCGACCAGCGCACCCGCCTCTTTATTGATGGCCACGTCCCGATCCTCCGGGAAAAGGACATTTTGACCGCTGAAACGGCCAACACTCCCGCCAAGCGCATCTATCTGGCGGTACAGCTCATGTATATCGCCGAGGATATTGAAACCCCGCGCGAAGCTTACTTCGCTCTGGTCGATGAGTTCCTTGAAGCGGTTCCCTCGGCGGCCGAACTGATCGGCGAAATCAACAACGAGATATTAACTGGGGCTTTATATAAAGCTCTGAAGGCCGCTCAAAGGCTGATCGACTACGAACAGGACCTTCTTTCCCATGTATCAGCAAGGCGCCCGGGCCTACCAGCAGACGGCGAAAGTCGTTGAGAACCCACGCGAGCGTGAATCAGCACTCCTGATGAAGGCTGCAGGCAATCTGCAGCGCGTCAAAGACGAGTGGCCGGCAAGCTTTGACGACCTCGCGCCCGCCCTGACCTTCAACCGCAAGCTCTGGACCATCTTCATGAGCTCGGTGACCCGGCCCGACAATCCGCTGCCCCAGGACGTGCGCCAGAACATCGCCAATCTTGGTCTCTACATCCTCAACGAAACGCGCGAGATGATGATGCAGCCCCAACCGCAAAAGCTCGATACGCTGGTGCGCCTCAACCGCCAGATCGCAGCCGGGCTGCGCGGCGCCTGACCCACCTGACACTGGGCGTAAAAATAAACCCCCGCCTCGCAGCGGGGGTTTTATATTGAGAAGCCTAGCTAGACGAAGTTGACGAGGCTGAGCTGGCTCACCATGGAGGTCACCTGGTAGCTCGCCTGCAACCGCGTCTGCAGCGCGAGGATCTCCATGGCGACGTCTTCCTTGGAAACGGTTTCCACATCGCTCAGGATGTTCTCCAACTGGGCTTTGTAGTCCGTGTGGCGCTTGGAAGCATTGTTGGCCGCGTTGCGGGCAATCGCTAAATCCATGGTGATCCGCTCGACCGAGCCGGGCGATGAGTTGTGGCTTTCCGACAGCGCGCTCTGCTGACGATCCGCCATGCCGTCGAACAAACCGCGCGATTGCTGATACTGCGAGCCCACGACCCGTTCATATTCAGCCAGCGCTGCATCGCGCGCCGAGCCCGCCGGCAGCGCGTGCGCATCAACCCGCAATTGTTCGTTTTCGGGCTTGGCGCGGATATCGGCTTCCGACGAATACTTCGTTACGGTCAGCGCCGCCTGGGACTGCACCAGCTTGAGGATCCCGCTTTCCGTCGCCCGCAACCCATACTGGATTGTGGTGGAATCATCCACCTTAGCGGCAACGCCGGATCTGGCGTCTCCCTCCTTTTCACCCCGGTACCAGAACACCACTTCAGCGGGATCCGCGTCCACCAGCGTCGTAGCCGGCGGTCCGCCAGCTGGACGCCGGGGCACGCCGCTTTCGCTGAAAAAATCCGCCGCCGCTGCAAAGGTCGATGCTGCCTTGAGCGTCGAACCAGCCGCCTCCGCGAGTGCACCCTGCAGCGCCGATCGAAAGTTTTGCGCCATCACCTCGGGATCGGCATCAATGCTGAAGGCACCCCGCCCTGGGTTATCCTCAGCGCTGGCAACCAGTGTAACCTGCGTTTCCGTACCGTCAGGCAGCGTCAGGCCCATGGTTACGCTCTGCCCCGGGGTCGGCTGGGCAGTGAAGCTGACGCTCACCTGCCCCGTCGCTCCGGGTTGAGTGACAGCAATAGCGGGAGCACCCGTTGTGGATGTCGTCGAGAGCTTGAAACCAAAGGGATGCGTACCGTCTTGCGCGACCACGACCTCCCCGCTGCCGGCGGCAACGGCGGGCAAGTCGAGGCGGCCAAGTCCGTCTCCAAGATCTGCACTCTGGCGCTCGGCAAGCATCTGCTTGAAGCCCAGCCTGCCGCCTTCCCCCTCCAGCAGCACCTTTGCGTCAGGCAGTGGAGGAGTGTCCGTCACATTGCCGCCAAACAGATACCGGCCGGCAATGTCCTGGTTGAGCATGGTGACGATCTCGTCGAACCGCGCCGCTGCCTGGCCCGGAAGCGTGGCCATGCTGATATCGTTGGTGCCGTATTGCCCTTGGATTGCGGAATTTCGTGCCTCCCCTTCCATAGTGTCGAAGCGGGACATGGTCTTGTCGAGAAAGCTCAGGCGCAGGTTCACGGTCTGGATATTGGCGGCATAGCCTTCGATCTTGTCCAAGCGGGAGCGCACGGACAAGGACATCGGCAAGTCGCGCCCCATTTCAGCCAGGCTGCCCGCCTTCATCCCGGTGCCAAGCTGGGTCTGCAGGTTCCCCATCTTGCTCTGCATCTTGGAGATTACCGAAAAGCCCGTCTGCACCGGATACATCGACTTGTTGACGATCATCTATTGTCTCCTTCAGGTCGATGCGAAGAGTTGGTCGAGCAGTTCCTTGACCACCGACACAACCCTAGCATTGGCGGCGTAGGCGTTCTGCAGCTCGAGCAAGCGCGACATCTCTTCGTCGACATTGACGCCATATTCGCTCTGCATCTGGTCCATCACGGTGTCGAGGGTGAGTTGCTTGTCGCTGCTGCGCGTCATGGTCGCGGCGATATTGCTGCCCTGAAAGCCAATGGTCTGGGCGATCAGCTCGCCCACATTGCCGTTGAGCGGGAAGCGACCATTGCTAGTGCCGGACACAAAATCCATGCTACCCAGTTGCCCCAGGATATGGTGGGCACGATCGGCGTTCCCCAGCGACTGGCCCGGCGTGCTTTGCACCAGCAAGCGATTGTCCGCGAGCACGGCGGCATTGATCGAGATGCGGGCGGCAAACCCGGCCTTCTGGGGCGGCGTGCCGTCAATGCTGTTGGTGAAGGACGCCCGCGCTCCGTCGGTGAACAAGGACAGCCCGAGCCCACCATTCTGAAGATCAGTGGAGGTTGCCCTCTTGGTTACACTCGCAACTGTGGTGGACGGTCCAGTGGCAGTGAATGTCATTTCATTGCCGGCGCCGCTTACTGCAACCGCGACGAGCGGACCTGGAGCAAAGCTGTCAAATTTCGCCTGCAGCTGCGCCGCGGCAGCAGTGCTTCCGGCCGCGAAGTCGATGCCAATGACGCGTGCACCGGAGGCGTCGCGGTAATCGACATCAGCCTTTGTCGTGTTGACGATCTTGATCGACTGCGAAGTGCTACCGGTCTCGAGTTTCAGCAGCAGGTCGTTGCCTGGCTGCAACCCGCTGACATCGATAACAAAGCCTCCCGCCACCGCTGTCCCCGGCGTCTGCACCGTCGAAAATGCCTGGGCGAGCCCGGCCGCAATCTCGTCCAGCTGACTTTGCGCCTCCGGGAGGGTCTTGTCGCGGAGAGTCAGCAACCCGCCAAGCTCTCCCCCCCGGATTCCGCCCGACCGTTGCACGTCGATTTCCAATCCCGACGCGGTCACGAGGGTCAACTTGCCCACGCCAGACAACGCGGAGTCGCTGTTGAACTCCGAGGAAGCCGTGAGCCTTCCGGGTGTATCGAACCTGAAGCTTGCGGCCCGGCCATCAACCAACCCCACCCCGGAGCCGGTCATCAGGGCAACAGTCCCGTCGGCCTTGTAATCCGCCTTCACGTCGATGAGTTCGGCCACCGAGGAAACCAGGCGATCGCGCTGGTCCAGCAACGAAGCCCGGGCCGCATCATCGCCGCCGCGATCGAGCAAGCGGGTATTGACCTCTTTCAGGGAAGCCAAAATGCCGTTGAGGTTCTGAACATTGGCCCCGATCTGGACTTCTGTCTGAGAACGCATCGCCTGGACATCGCCAGAAAGCCGGTTCAGTGCTTCAGCCACGGCCTGGGCTTGGCTAAGCGCCTGCGCCCGCACCGTATAGTCGTCGGGGCTGGTGGCGAGACCCTGCATGGCGTTCTGCAGCTGGCCGTAAAGCGTATCGAGCGAACCCGCGCTACCCGGCTTGTCGAGAAAGCCCCCCAGCCGCTCCAGGTAGCTTGCCTGAACCCCGGCGTTCGCGGTGTCAGAGACCTGGCGGGTGTAATAGGTCTGCAGACTGGTGTTGAACGCCCGGGTAGTCCCGAGCGTGCGCGCATAACTGCTGTTCTCGTTGTTGTAGTCGCCAACGGAGAGCGACTGCCGGTGATAGCCTGGCGTGCCCTGGTTGGCCACATTGCGGCTCAGAATGGCCAGGGAATCCTGGTTCACCCGCAGTCCGGAAACCGCGTTGTTCAAGGAGGTGGTCAGACCCATGGCGCATGCTCCTGTTCAAACAGGCGAGGTCGAATCCATCGTCCTCGCCGCCCCGATCCTCGGCTATCGGATCATGTTCAAGGCTTCTTGCAGCATCTCGTCAGCGGTGCTGACGATGCGCGTACCGGCGGCATAGGCCTGCTGGGTCACGATCAGCTTGGTGAACTCGTCCGAGATATCGGTGTTGGACGCCTCGAGGGCCCCGCCGATGATGCCGCCGCCGGAAAGATCGAGAATGGCCTCGCCCGATTCAGAAGTGGTGGCATAAACCCCGCCATCCAGGCGCTTGAGCTTGTTGATGGCGTTGAACTCCGCCGTCACCACCTGCGCCACGTCGATGCGCTTGCCGTTCGAGTACGTGGCAACGACCCGACCGCTGTCGCTGATCGCCACCGACACGAACTCACCCGCGGCATAGCCATCCTGGCTAAGCGTCGACACGTCAGCAGTACCGTTCACGTCATCGAACTGGGTCAAGCCGCCCTTGCCGAACTGCAGCTTCACGTCACCGATGGCGGTGCCATTGACGTTGACGCCGGGGATAGTGATTTCCGATCCGGTCGGCTCCGTCATAGTTCCATCGGGACCGAAGGCAAACTCGCCGGCTTCCGTCCAGACGTTTTCAGTGCCGTCGTTACCATAGTAAAACAGCGTCCACTTGTCCTCAGCTACAGGAGGCGCGGCGGCGGGATCGGCATGCGCCGTTTTCGCCCAACGCAACTGAACATCGGCAGGCGCGCCGTTCTTGGCATATAGCGTCACAGACCCACCCTCAATTGACTGGGCGAGGAACTGCTCCGGAGTCCGGGGAGCAGGCTGCAACAGTGAGGTGGCGGGATCAGTCCCATCATAAGCCGCCGGGCGCGGCATCTGCGGCAGATTGGCCTCGTAATTGATCACACTGGACTGCCGCGCACCAAGGAAGCCATTGGAGATCTGGATTGGAGCCGGCACGGAGCCCGAGACGTTCCCCGTCGCCCGATCAACCGGCAGACCCTTGAGATAATAGCCCGCGCCATTGACGAGACGCCCATCCTTGTCAAGTTCGAAGTCGCCCCGTCGAGTATAGAAATTGGTCCCCGAGAACACGGCATTGCCGTCGGACTGCCCAACCTTGGGCTCGACAACGAAAAAGCCATTGCTGTTCAGCGCCACGAAGGTCTCACTCGAAACCGTCTTGATATCGCCGCGAACCTCGTTGGTGCCGCGCGACTGCGCCAGTACCGCACCCGGAACCTGCCGTTTGGTGGGAGCATCCGGGATCAGATCCACGAAATCGGTCTCGATGCGCTTATACGCCGTGGTCTGCGAGTTCGCGATATTCCCCGAGATATTCTCCAGCGCGTGCGCTTGTGCCCGCAGCCCGGTGACCGCGCTGGAAAGAGCCCCGTAAATTCCCATTCTAAACTCCAACACACCTTGCGCCTGCGCGCTTCACCCTTGGTAATGCAAGCAGAGTGCCAAAACACAGAAGCTTGGAAAGCAAGGAGATTTGCTCAAGATGCGCGGCTTTCGGGCGCCAGGCCCGGCATGATCAACCCACGACCCGGCAAGAATTGCCGCGTGCTTGTGGAGCGGACGCCGTTGCAGTAAACGCGGGCAACCACCACCATCGCCCCAATTCTTTCGGACTGCCGGTACCCATGCTGTTCAAATCCGCCGACGATTTTATCCGGGCACCGCACCGTGCGGTCACCGTGTTTGGCATGGCAGGGGTCGGCAAGACCCGGCTGGCCTCGATGCTGCGCGCCTCGAACTGGTTTCATTATTCAGCCGATTATCGCATCGGCACCCGCTATATGGGCGAGGCCATCGTCGACAACTTCAAGCGTGAGGCCATGAAGGTGCCGTTCCTGGCGGAACTGCTGCGCTCGGACTCGATCTATATCTCGTCCAACATCACCTTCGACAATCTCGATCCGCTCTCGACCTATCTGGGCACGCCCGGCAATCCCGAGGCGGGCGGGCTGCCGCTGCACGAATACCAGCGTCGGCAGGAGCAGCATCGCGTGGCCGAGATTGCCGCGCTCCTCGATGTGCCCCATTTCATCGAGCGCGCACATGCCCTTTATGGCTACAACGACTTCATCGCCGATACCGGCGGCTCGCTGATCGAGGTGATCGATCCCACCGACCCGGCCGATCCGGTGGTCAGCACCCTGGCAGCGAGCACCGCGCTGCTCTATATCAGAGGCACCGACAAGGACGCAGCCGAACTGGTGCGTCGCTTCAAGCAGAACCCCAAGCCAATGTATTACCGTCCGCACTTTCTGGTTGAGAAATGGGCCGAGTACAAAGCCTTGAACGGCATCACCGAGGATCGTGACGTGGACCCCGCCGGCTTTGGCGCCTGGGGCTTTGAGGCCCTGTTGCATGACCGGCTGCCGCGTTACCAGCAGCTGGCCGACAATCACGGCTATGTCGTTGAGGCGTCTGACCTCGCCATGGTGCGCGACGGCCAGGGGTTTGTGGATCTGATGGCCGCGGCGATCGAGCAGCGAATGCGCTAGCGCGCCTCCCCCGGGAGACGCGCATTGCCGACATCGCCATGATCTCCTGCCCCTACGAGGCTCGCTATGCCTATTCGCATTCCCGACAATCTACCCGCCCGCAAGACGCTCGAAGACGAGGGCGTCAACGTCATGGATTCCTCACGCGCCGCGCGCCAGGATATCCGACCGCTCGAAATCGGCCTCCTCAACCTGATGCCCAACAAGGAGCGCACCGAAACCCAGTTCACCCGGCTGATCGGCTCGACCCCGCTCCAAGTCAACCTGTCGCTGGTGCGGATCACCGATCACCGCTCCAAGAACACCTCCGAAGAATATCTCAATAGCTTCTACCAGACCTGGGAAGAGGTGCGCGAACGCAAGTTCGACGGCTTCATCGTCACGGGGGCGCCGATCGCCAATATCCCGTTCGAAGAGGTGCGTTATTGGCGTGAGATGGTCGAGATCATGAACTGGACGCAGACCAACGTCCACCACACCATGTTCATCTGCTGGGGCGCGCAGGCGGCGCTGCACCATTTCCATGGCGCCCGGCGCTATCGCATGGACAGCAAGGCATTCGGCGTGTTCCGGCACCGGGTGGTCAACCCGCGCTCGCCGTTCCTGCGCGGCTTCTCCGATAGTCCGATGATCCCGGTGTCGCGCTACAATGACATCGATCGCACCACCCTTGGCAGCAATCTCGAGATCCTGATCGACAATCGCGAGATCGGGGTCAGCATGCTGGGCGACCGGCAGCACCGCGCGGTCTATTTCCTCAATCATCTGGAATACGACAACCGCTCGCTGGCCGACGAGTTCGAGCGCGACCGCAAGGCCGGCCTCGACACCCCGCCTCCGGCCAACTTGTTCCCTAACGGCGACACATCTGCCGAACCCGAAAACCGTTGGCGCAGTCACGCCCATCTGTTGTTCCAGAACTGGATCAACGAGATTTACCAGACTACCCCATATGATCTCAGCAACATCAACACGCCGGAGGACTAAATAAGTGCGGGGAAGGCTAAGGCGCCTTCCCCGCACTTAGCCTATACGGCGATCTTGCCGCCACCCTGCTTGGTGATCACCACCACAGATGGGCGCACGGGCATGGCGCCGTCAAAGTCCGGCCAGCGCGTGGACAGATCCTCGTAGTACGAGACGCGGCCAAAGCCCTCCCAGTCCTCACCACCATCTGCGGGGTGCTGCACGGCGACAAAGGCGGTTTCGTCATCCGGGGTGAACAATGGCCCGCACATCTCGGCGCCTACCGGGACGCGGAAGAACAGCTTGGAGGTCGCCCGTGCATCGCCTTCGGTGTCTACGGCCCACAAGCCGTCGGTGCGACCGGTGTCCGACGGATTATTGCCGTCGGTGGAAACCCAGAGGCGCCCCGCAGCATCGACCGCACAGTTGTCGGGCATGCCAAACCAGCCATTTGCCGTGGTCGCAGTCGAGAATGTAGCGCCAACTTCGGCGACTGAGGGGTCGCCGCACTTGAGCATGACATCCCAGGTCCCGGTAGTCGCCGCAAAGTCGCCGTCTGTCTCGCCAATCTCGATGATGTGGCCGAAAGCGTTCTTGGCTCGCGGATTGGCGGCGTCTTCCTGTCCAGCCTCACGCCTCGTGTTGTTGGTCAACATCACGTACACTTTGCCATTGATGCCATTGGGCTGAATGTCCTCAGGACGATCCATCTTGGTAGCCCCGAGCAGATCGGCAGCAAGCCGCGTTGCGATCACCACATCCGCTTGGCTGGCAAAGCCATTCTCGGGCGTGAGGGGGCCTTCGCCCTGCACGAGCGGCATCCAGACCAGAGTGCCATCTTCAGCGAACTTGGCGACATAAAGCGTGCCCTCGTTGAGCAGGTCCATATTTGCCGTTCGGTCATCCGGATTGAATTTTCCAGCGGTTACGAACTTGTAAACGTAGTCGAAGCGCTCGTCGTCGCCGAGGTAAAACACTACCCGGCCATCCCTGGCTATGATGGACTCTGCACCCTCGTGCTTGAAGCGGCCCAGCGCGGTACGCTTCTTGGGAATGGAGCTGGGATCCATGACGTCGACTTCAACAACATAGCCAAAGCGATTGGGCTCGTTGGGCTCCTTGGACAGATCGAACCGGTCATAATAGTTGGCCCACTCATAAGAGCCTTCGGGGATGCCGAGGCGCTTGTAGTTCGCCGCTTCCGGGTGGTCGGGAGCGAGTTCTCCGGCAAAGTAGCCGTGGATGTTCTCCTCGGCCATGATGTAGGTGCCCCAGGGGGTTACGCCGCCGGCACAGTTGTTGATGGTGCCAAAGACTTTAGTGCCTGTGGGGTCCGCATTGGTCTTGAGGCGATAGTGGCCAGCGGCGGGACCAGTGACTTCCATTTCCGTGTTGACGGTGATGCGACGATTGAGTGCTCCGTCCTTAACCACGGCCCACTTGCCATCCGTTTTGCGGATTTCCACCACTGTGCCGCCATGCGCCATCAGCTCGATGTCGACCTGATCCTTGGTGAGCGGCTTGGTCGTGATCTCGCCCTCCACGATTTCCACGATGCCGGGAAACATCAAGTGCGGGTTGGTGTACTCGTGATTGACCACAAGCAAACCGTGCTCGGATGAGTCGTCGAATGGGATATAACCGACATAGTCGTTGTTGTAGCCGAATTGGCGGCTCTGAGCGTCCGCCGTCTGGGCGGCGGGATTGAACTCGGGCGCGTCCGCGAACAAGGCGTCGCCCCAGCGCAGCAGAATATCGGCGTCGTAGCCCTCGGCTACGTGGTGTGTCTCGTCGATACCAGCTTCAACCTCGGTGAAGTTGAATGCTGACCCTCCCGCGGCCTTCGCCTTCCCCGCCGTCATCAAGGCAAGGGGGCTGATGGTTGCGGCAATAGCGGACACCGCCAGCGAGCCCTGCAGGAAGCCACGACGCGAGAAACGGGCGCTGATCAACTCCCCCATAGTGGGGTTGGTTGTCGGGTTGCGTGGCGTTGTGTCGACGGCCTCAAGCTGCGAAGTTCGGAAGGGGGATTGATCGTTCATGGATGAGCTCCTCAACAAGCCTGGAACGCGGATAGATTTGAACCATTCCAAGCTGTAAGCAGCCATCCTGAAAGTTGCGCGACGGCCGAACGACAGTTCGGTGACAGCTGCGGCTCGCCAGGTGATCTGCCCAGCGGCTTGAACGGGCCGCACAACACCCTATGTTCGCAGCCGAACCGGAGAAAAGCCGCGTGGCAGGATCGCCCACTACCCTTGTCGACGAACTGGGCATCGCTCTCGCCAATCTGGCGGATTCCGCGACGGGGGCCTTCACTCCAACGCTGCGGCTGGGGGTGACAGGCCTCAGCCGCGCCGGCAAGACCATCTTCATCACCGCCCTCGTACATAACCTGCTCACCGGCGGGCGCCTTCCCGGTTTTGCGGTTATGGCCGAGGGGCGCTTCATCGGCGCGCGGCTGGCCGAATATCCTGAAGCCACCATCCCGCGCTTTGCCTATGAGCAGCATCTGGAATCCCTCACCAGCCGCGAACCTTTCTGGCCCGAAGGGACGCGGCGCATCTCGCAACTGCGGCTAGTGCTGAAATACCAGTCGGCCGGCTGGCTGTCGGGAATGCGAGGCGCGCGCACGCTCAACCTCGACATTGTCGATTACCCCGGCGAGTGGCTGCTGGACCTGCCGCTGCTGGCGCTCAGCTTTGAGGACTGGAGCCGGGAAGCGCTCGAGCGCGCACAGCGGCCTGTTTCGCTCCGCCAGGCCGGCCCGTTCCTGGAACTACTGGCCGCCACTGACCCTATGTCGGCGGCTAACGACCTGGAGGCCGAACGGCTGGCCGCCGCCTTCACTGAGTATCTGCGCCGCAGCCGCGAGGACGATGCGCTATCGACCTTGCCGCCAGGCCGGTTCCTGCTGCCCGGCGACCTCGAAGGCTCGCCCGCCCTGACCTTTGCGCCGCTACCGCTGACTGCTGGGGCGCGCAGCTCGAGCCTTTATGCCATGCTGGCGGGCCGCTATGAGGCCTATAAGGACCAGGTGGTACGCCCGTTCTTTCGCGAGCACTTTGCCCGGCTCGATCGCCAGATCGTCCTCGTCGACACCTTGCGCGCCCTCAATGCGGGACCCGCTGCCGTTGCCGATCTCGAGACGGCACTGACGGCTGTGCTTTCCTGCTTCCGGCAGGGCGAAACCAACCCGCTGCTGCGTCCCTTTACCCGCAAGATCGATCGCATCCTGTTTGCAGCCACCAAAGCCGATCACGTCCATCACACCAGCCACGATCGGCTCGAAGCCATCCTCAACCGCCTGGTCGCCGATGCCAGCAAGCGGGCGCGCTTTGCCGGGGCGCAATCGCGCTCGATTGCCCTCGCAGCCATCCGCGCCACCCGCGAAGGCACGATAACCGAAGGCGGTGAAACCCTGCCGACCATCATCGGCACCCCCATGGCCGGCGAGGAGCTCGATGGCACCCGCTATGATGGCATGACCGAGATCGCGCTGTTCCCGGGCGATCTGCCCGCCCGTCCGGATTCCCTCTTTGCCGATGGCGTGCCGGTGTCACTGAACTTCCTGCGCTTCACCCCGCCGCGCAACCTCGAGCATAATTCGAGCGGCGACGTGGTGCTCCCCCATATCCGGTTCGACCGGGCTCTCGACTTCCTGCTGGGAGACCGTCTGGCATGAAACGCCCCGTCGCTTATCCCACCAATCAACCCAGTGAGACGCCCGAACTCAGCCGCGCGCCGCGCGCCTTTGCTCCGGCCGACGTTGTCGTCGCCGAGCCCCAGTTCGATCCGAGCCTTGAGGAAGACCTTGTTGCTCCACCGATCAAGAAGATGGGTTTTTGGGGCAAGCTCGCCTGGGGCGCCGGCAGCATCCTGGTGTCAGCGGGGCTGGGCCTGGCCGCAGATCGGTTGATCCGTGATCTCTTCGCCAGCAATCTCTGGCTGGGCTATGCGGGCCTGGTTGCCCTCGCGATTTTCGTTATGGCCGTCATCGCCCTTGCGGCCCGCGAAGTCTTCGCCCTGCGCCGCCTGCGCGTCCTCGATGCCCTCCGGCATGACGCCGACAGCGCCTTTACCAGCAATGATGCCGATGAGGCCAAGCGCACATTGCAGCGGCTCGAAGCCGTTTATGCCGACCGAGCCGATCTTGCGCGCTCCCGTCAAACCGTGGCGGAAAACCTGCCGCATCTGTTTGATGGCCACGAGATGATCGCGCTTGGCGAGCGCAGCTTGATGGCGCCGCTCGATGCGCGCGCCAAAGCACTCACTGCGGCCTCCGCGCGACGGGTTGCGCTGGTCACCGCCGTATCGCCCCGGGCGCTGGTCGATGTCGCCTTCGTTGTCTACGAGAGCTTCCGGCTGGCCGGGGCGATCGCCCGGCTCTACGGCGCTCGCCCGGGCTTCTTTGGCTCCTGGCGCCTGCTAGGCGCCGTTCTCACCCATCTGGCAGTGACGGGTGGCCTGGTGCTGACCGACGGGCTAGTTGAGCAACTGATCGGCCAGGGCCTAGCCGCCAAACTCTCCGCCCGGCTGGGTGAGGGCGTGGTGAATGGCTTGATGACGGTTCGCGTCGGCATTGCAGCCATCCGCGTGGTCCGCCCCCTGCCCTTCAAGACCCAGGCTCAGCCCATGGTGCGCGACTTCATCCCCGAACTCACCAAGCTTGCCGGCGACGCCGCCAAATAGCTTAAGTGGCCTTGGCCAACTCGTTGAAGCTCTGGAAGCTTTCCACCTGTGGGCGAGCGAAATAATACCCTTGGAACAGCCGGATCCCCATGCCGCGCAACACGGCAAGTTCCTCGGCGCTCTCGACGCCCTCAGCCAGCAAGGTAATATCGAGTTCGGCTGCAATGCCGGCAAGACCGCGCACGATCGCCTGCTTGACCTTCGAGCTGCCAATGCCGCGCAGCAATTCCATGTCGAGCTTGATCAGATCGGTCTGGAACTGCGCCAGTAGCGACAGTCCGGCATAGCCGGCCCCGAAATCGTCCAGTGCCGTGGTGAAGCCCATGCGATGGTATTCGGCCACGATGTGGCTGACATGAGCGACATCATCCATGCGCTCGTTTTCGGTGAATTCGAACATCAGCCGGGAAGGATCGAACTGCGTCCTTGCGGCCGCTGCCAGGGTAGCGCGGATGCAGGCCTTGGGCTCATAGACCGCATTTGGCATGAAGTTGATGCTCAGCTTGGCGTCGCTGTCGCGCAGCTTCGGGCCAGCCAATTCGATTGCCTTGACCCGGCAGGCCTGATCGAAGGCGTAGCGGTTCTTCTCATTTACTTGGCTCAGGACCTGGAACGCCCCTTCCCCGCCCACGCCGCGCACCAGGGCTTCATAGCCCCAGATCTTGCCGGCAGGAACATCGACGATGGGCTGGAACGCCATGGTGAAGGGGATCGAAAATGCATTGGCGTCGGCATTGCGACAGCCCTCGCATGATGTGGCGCTCATTTGGGAAACTCGTGGTGCAGGACTGTAACGACGCACCACTACTGTTCTGCGCCAGAAGTTAAACAACCGCCAACAGCAACAGAGTTATTCCTTGGAGGCGCTCTGGGCCAGCGTAACCTTGAGCCCGTCGAGGCCCTCGTCCATCAGGATCTGGCACGACAGGCGCGAATTGGGACGAACATCCCCGACGCTGTCGAGCATATCTTCTTCTTCATCGCTCGGCGGCCCGACAGTTTCGAGCCAATCGGCGTCAACATAGACATGGCAGGTGGCGCAGCTGAGCGCGCCCCCGCACTCGGCCTTGATGTTGAGGCCCCAGTCGCGAATGACTTCCATCACCCGCCAGCCTTCGAGCCCTTCGAGCGTATGGGTTTCCCCGGCCTGGTCCGTGACGTGAATTTCCATCAGGCGACGCCCAGCTTTTTTTGCAGCTTGGTGGAGCTGGTGGTGTATTGGAAGATCACGCGCTCGCCGGGCGAAACGACCGCCTTCGCCGCCTGCGCCATCAAAGCGGCCTCATGGAAGCCCGACAGGATCAGCTTGAGCTTTCCGGGATAGGAATTGATGTCGCCAATGGCGAAGATGCCCGGCACGGAGGTTTCGAACTTTTCGGTATCGACCACGATGGTGTTGTCGTTGAGCTCGAGCCCCCAGTCGGCCACCGGGCCCAGCTTCATGGTCAGCCCGAAGAACGGCAGCAGGCGGGTCGCGGGTACCGAGAGGTCGCCGGCACTGGTGGTCAGATGCACATGGTTGATCTGCCCGTTCTCGCCATCGAGCTTCGCGATCTGGCCGGTCAGGAAATTGATCTTACCCTCCGCGACCAGCTCCTGCATCTTGTTGACCGAAGCAGGCGCTGCCTTGAACACCGGGCGGCGGTGCACCAGGGTCAGGGAATTGACGATGGGCTGCAGATTAAGCGTCCAATCGAGTGCGGAGTCTCCGCCCCCGACGATCACCACATCCTGGCCGCGGAAATCGTCCATGCGACGCACGGAATAGAACACCGACTTGTTCTCGAACGCTTCGATACCTTCGACGGGCGGGCGCTTGGGCTGGAACGAGCCACCGCCGGCGGCGATCACCACCACCTTGGTGTTGAAGACCTCGTCAGCATCGGTCACCAGACGGAACGAGCCATCGGCCTGCTTGTCGATGGAAGTGACCATGCGGTTGAAGTGGAACTCAGGCGAGAACGGCGCGATCTGCGCCATCAGATTATCAGTGAGCTGCTGGCCCGTGATCACCGGGAAGCCCGGGATGTCGTAGATCGGCTTTTCCGGATACAGCTCGGCGCACTGCCCGCCAGGCCGATCCAGAATGTCGATGAAGTGGCATTTGAGATCCAGCAAACCGAGCTCAAAGGCGGCAAAGAGCCCGCAAGGGCCCGCGCCGATCACAACAACATCGGTGGTGATTTCAGTTCCGCTCATACTGTTCTCAAGTCCGCTTCGGCTTGGCGCCTGCTCTCAAATTTCGGGTCGCCTGCGGGCACAGGGGCGCTCACAGGTCATGACGCATGGGATCAGGATCGGCCGCTTGTGCCGCCAATCCTGATAAGCATGCTCGACTTACCTCAGGAGACGCGGCGAAGATAGGGCCGTGTGCCAATCGGCACTTCGGCCTGCCCCACCGGCTGATAGAAGATATCCATCTCGGGCAGCCGGTTCTCCAGCAGAGCCTGCCGGGTCGGCTCATGGGTTACAACGAGGGCATTGACTCCGCAACGGCGCATCAGCGGGACTTGATCCTGCAGCACATCGCCCACCGCACGGATCTCACCGGCAAAACGGTAGCGCTCGGTGAGGAGGCGCACCGTGGAATAGCCCCGCCCATCGGTAAAGGCGGGGAACTGCACCGCAACAGAAGCAAAGCGCCCCAAATCCCCGGCGACATCTTCGACCTTGTCACCTGGCACAATCAGCAGCCCCAAGGGGTGCGGGTTGGCGAGGAACGCGGCCCGGTTCGCTACAAAAGCGGCAAACGGAACATGCTTGTAGCGGGCGGTGGATGGCTCATCGCCCTCCCCCCAAGCCCTGAATGGATCCGCAATAAACGCGCCATCCTTGAACAGCGTCAGCGGGGCAGCAGGAGGGGTCATGGGATTGGCAATGGCTCCGTTGAAGTCGAAATGGATGCCGCATTCCTTCTTGTTGAGGCCACGCCAGCGTCCTGCGCGCGGATCCTCCCCTTCGGCAACCGCCGAGGTGCAGGGTGCGCAGCCGATCGACTTGTAGCCCTTAGCGAACAGCGGGTGCTCGGGCAAGCCCTGCTCGATCTTGTACTGGTTCACATCCGCATCGCTGAAATAGGCGAGTGGATTGACCTTGATGCGGTTGTCGCTGGTGAGCTCGAAATGCGGCAGCACGCCCCGCTCGACCGTTTGGAAGCGCTTGCGGCCCGTAACCCAGCCGCCGAAGCGTGCGGTGATGGGCTCGAGCGGCTCGGTCTTGCGGATGTGACAGCAGGAGTCCGGATCACTCTCCCACAAGCTGCCATCCGGATCAAAGCGGGCTAGATCGCTGGGGTCAGGCAGCACCGCCGACACATTGATCAGCCCGAGATGGCGCTTGAGCGTCTCGACATATTCGAGGGTTTCGGCGAAGTGCTTGCCGGTTTCGAGAAAGAACACCGGGATGGAGGGATCAACCTGCGCCGCCACATGCAGCAGCACGGCCGAATCTGCGCTAAAGGAGGACACGATGGCTAGGTCCCCCGGCAGCACTTCGCTCGCCGCATAGCGCAGCACGCCGAGCGCATCCATGTCATCGAACATGCCGTTAAGGGCGACGATGCCAAGCGCGCGCAGCTTATCGGGCTTGGGTTCAACCAGGATCTTAGGCAGCGCCATAAAGGGCCTCCTTAAATGGGGCTTCCCCCAACCGCCGCACGGCAGTGATGAAGCTTTCATCGGCGCCCTGGCGGTTGGCGAGATAGGTGTCCACCAGCGTTTCGATGGCGCCTGGCACCTCGTCGGCCTCAAAGCCCGGGCCCAGGATCTTGCCGATGGTCGCGGACTCGGTGGCGTCGCCGCCTAGCGTGATCTGGTAGAGTTCGCCGCCTTTTTTCTCGACGCCGAGAATGCCGATATGGCCCACATGGTGGTGCCCGCAGGCATTGATGCAGCCTGAAATCTTGATCTTGAGCTCGCCGATATCGCGCTGCCGTTCGGGCGCGGCGAAGCGATGCGAGACCGCCTGTGCGATGGGGATGGAGCGCGCATTGGCCAAGGCGCAGAAATCAAGGCCCGGGCAGCAGATCATGTCGGTGATGAGCCCGATATTGCCGTCGGCCAACTCCGCCTCCACCAGCCCATCATAGACTGCGCGCAAATCGGCTACCGCGACATGGGGCAGAACGAGGTTCTGCTCATGGGTCACGCGCAATTCGTCAAAGGAATAGCGCTCGGCCAGATCGGCAACGGCTTCCATCTGCGCATCGGTGGCGTCGCCGGGCGCTCCGCCGACGGGCTTGAGCGACACCGTCACGCAGGCATAGCCGGGCTGTTTGTGGGAATGAATGTTGTTTTCGAGCCAGCGGCCAAAAGCGGGATCGAGGATCTTTTCGCGTTCGATATCGATGCGCACGGCGCCCTGCTCGCGAAAGGCCGGTGGCGAGAAGTAAGCGGTGATGCGATCGAGCTCCGCCCGCGGCAGGGTCAGAACGCCACCGCGCACTTCGGCGAACTCGGTTTCCACCTGGCCCTTGATCGATTCAAGGCCCTCTTCATGAACGAGGATCTTGAAGCGCGCCTTGTACTTGTTGTCCCGCCGGCCATAGCGGTTGTAGACGCGCATGATGGATTCCAGATAGGCCAGCAAGTGCTCGTTGGGGACGAAGCTGTTGATCAGCTTGCCGGTGATCGGCGTGCGCCCGAGCCCGCCCCCGATCCAGACTTCCCAGCCCGTTTCGCCGGCAGCATTGGCCGCTGCCTGCAGGCCAATATCATGGAAGCGGATGGCGGCACGGTCTTCCCGCGCCCCGGTGATCGCGATCTTGAACTTGCGCGGGAGATAGGAAAACTCCGGATGCAGGCTCGACCATTGCCGGATGATTTCGGCCACCGGCCGGGGATCGATGATCTCGTCGGCGGCGGCGCCGGCGAACTGGTCCGTGGTGACATTGCGGATGCAATTGCCCGAAGTCTGGATCGCGTGCATTTCGACCGAGGCCAGCTCGGCCAGGATTTCCGGGATGTCCCGGAGCTTGGGCCAGTTGAACTGGATGTTCTGCCGTGTGGTGAAGTGCCCATAGCCGCGGTCATAGGTGCGCGCGATATGGGCGAGCTTGCGCAGCTGCCGCGATGACAGCGTGCCATAAGGCACAGCGACGCGCAGCATATAGGCGTGCAGCTGCAGATAGAGCCCGTTCATCAGCCGCAGCGGCCGGAACTGGTCTTCACTGAGTTCGCCAGAAATACGGCGCTTCACCTGATCGGCAAACTGAGCGGTACGGCCCTGCACAAAGGCCGCGTCGAATTCGTCATATCGATACATGACCGTCCTCACTCAGATGCTGGCGATCATAGATCTCGCCCTTCAAGGTCAGCGGCGCCGTCGGCCCCGCCGCACGGATACGCTCGCGCAGGCGCTTGGGCACGATCTGCCCCGCTTCCACGCTGACGTCCTCGACTTCAACGCTGACGATCCGGCCCGTTGCCTTGCTCGCGGCAATGGCTGCGTCGCGCGCTTCGCGCTCGCTATTGTCAAAGAGGCGCGCCGCTTGCAGATGCTCAACCCAGTGGCCTCGCGCGTCCAGATAAACCGTGCCGCCCGAAAGCAGCTCGTTGCCCGTAATGATTTCCATTGTCATGCCACCTTGAAGCTTGAAGCGGCCATCTGGGCGGCTTCCGCCCAGTCGCCTTCAGCCACAGCCTCACCCACCAGAATAACCGCCGGCCCATCTGCAAAATCGAGCTGGTTGGCTGCCAGGGCGCCGAGCGTGCCGGAATAAAGCGTGCGGTTCGCCCGACCGGCATTGACCACAATACCCACCGGCAGCGTCTCGCTCGCGCCATGCGCCACCAGACGGGCTGCGACTTCCGCCGCAATCGACTTGCCCATGTAAAGGCCCAGCGTCATGCCGGCCCCGGCCAGCAGCGCCCAATGCTGCAATTCGTCATCCTCGGCGCCGTGTGCCGTTGCCATGATGAAGCCGCTCGACACCTTGCGCAGGGTCACTGGCGTTGCCGTATCGGCCGCAGCCGCCAGCGCCGCGCTGACGCCGGGCACCACCTGATAGGCGATCCCTGCCTTGCGGAGAGCGGCGATCTCTTCGCCAGCCCGGCCAAACACCATGGGGTCGCCCGACTTGAGGCGCGCCACGCGCTTGCCTTCGCTGGCCAGCCGCACCAGCAGCGTATTGATCTGCGCCTGCGAAAAGGAATGATGCCCCTTGGCCTTGCCAACGGCGATCTGCTCGGCATCGCGGCGTGCCATCTGCACCACCACATCGGGCACGAGCTGGTCATGCACGATCACATCGGCATCCTGCAGCAGCCGCTGGGCGCGCAAGGTCAGTAGATCTTCCGATCCGGGCCCGGCTCCGATCAGCCAAACCACGCCCGCCCCGCTGCCACCCTCGACATGCGCCGCCAGCAGGCTCTCGGCCGCTTCATGGCCTCGCCCGGACGCCTCCGCGCGCTCGATCTCGGGAGAGGTCACCAGCGCCTGGTAGAACCGGCGCCGGGCGGCGCCATCCTGAATCAAGCTCTCAACGCGGTGCCGTAAACCACCGGCAAGACTCGCCAAATTGCCCAACCGCGGCGACAGCACGGCCTCGATGCGCGCCCGCACCAGACGTGCAAGCACGGGCGCTCGCCCTTCGCTGGAGATGGCTATGGTCAGCGGCGCACGATCGATGATGGCCGGCGTGAAGAAGTCGCATTCGCCCGGAACGTCAACGACATTGAGCGGAATATTGCGAGCCCGAGCTGCATCCTGTGCGACCGAAGCGTCAGGCCCATCGTCGGCCACAAACACCATCGCGGCGTTATCGAGATCGGACGGCTGGAACCGGCGCTCAAGAACCTCTACCGGCAGCGCTGAAAAGTCTGCTTTCAGATGAGGAGAGACAATCACGACTTGCGCGGTAGTCTTAACAGCGAGCCGGGCTTTGTTAAGGGCTTCTTCGCCACCGCCAACAATGACGATGCGACGACCCTGCACTTTCAAGCTCAACGGAAATGTGTTGAGGCGACCCATTTCAACCCTGACTGTAGACGCCCGGAAATTAGCCCATCCCGCCCAGCGGCAACAGGCCCCGGGGTGCAGTTAAGCCGGGTTTTTCCCTGCGGCGCCTACGCTTGGAACAGGGAAAGAGGCCCGACCAGAGCCGGGCCAAAATAATGCGTCGAAACGCTCTCGCGCGAAAATTGCGCGGCGGGAAATCCTAGCCCTGACGGCTCGGAACATGCACGACCAGGCCATCAAGGGCATCGCGTACCTTGATCTGGCAGCTCAGCCGACTTGAGGGCTTCACGTCAAAGGCGAAGTCCAGCATGTCTTCTTCCATGGCCGAGGGCCCGCCAACGGTTTCTTCCCAGGCCGGATCGACATAGACATGGCAGGTGGCGCAGGTGCAGGCGCCCCCGCATTCGGCCACAATCCCCGGCACGCCATTCATGATGGCCGCCTCCATCACCGTCGCGCCGTTCTGGGCTTCGGTTTCGATGCGTTCCCCGTCCTTCTGAACGAATGTGATCTTGGTCATGGCGATCCAGGCTGTTGTGTTTGGGCGTCGGAGTGAAGCAGGGTTTCGAGATAATGCTGGCGAATGCCGAACACGGCTTTGGTGTCGGCAATCTGGCGCAAGATCGTGTCGCGGTCGCGTCCGGCGCGCCCATCTTTTTCGGCCACGATCAAATTGTTCTTGGGCGTGTGGGCATCCGAAACGAACTCGAAGACCTTGGTGCGGTATCCGCTGAGCTCCAGCAGCAGGGCCCTGAGCGTATCGGTGACCATCTCGGCCTGCCGCTCGAGGAACGTGCCATGCCGCAGCAGCACGCCCAGCCGATCGTCCGCCTGCCCGGCCTCCATCTCGCGCCGGATCTGCTTGTGGCAGCAAGGGGCCACTGCGATCAGCGCGGCCCCCGCCTTGATGCCCTTGTAGATTGCGTCATCGGTCGCGGTGTCGCAGGCATGAAGGGCGATCACGGCATCGGCGCCGCCGGCGTCATAGTCCATGATCGTTCCGGGCACGAAGCTGAGGCCGGTAAAACCCGATTCCGCCGCGGTCGCGTTGCCGTCTTCAACCAGCTGGGGCCGCATTTCAACGCCGACGATCTCGGCCGAACGCCCCTGCCCGGCTAGAAAGTCGTAGAGCGCAAAATCGAGATAGCCCTTGCCTGCGCCCATATCGACGATGCGGGGTGTGTCGGCCTTGATCCCCTGAATCAGTGGAGCAAAAATCTCCACCATCTTGTTGATCTGCCTGAACTTGTCCTGCGCATCATTGCGCACGACCCCGTCCTTTCCCGCAATGCCGAGTGCCTTGAGATAAGGCTTGTCGGTCTGGGTCAACGGCCGGTTCTTGGCGCGGTTGTGCTCGGTTGGAGCCGCTTCCCGCCCCGCGACCTCGGTGCGCTTGAGACGCACCTTATCGCCAGTGCGCTCAAAGCTCATGTCGAACTCGGTGGTGGCGAGCTGGGCGCTGCGGAATTCGGCCTTAAGTCCCGCGCGCAGCGTTGCGAGTGCTTCGGGCTGGGTCTGGTTCTTGATGATGTCACGCGTTTTGTAGTGGAAGGTGAAGCTGAACTTCTCCACCCCTTTGGCAACGATCTTCTTGACCTCGACGGATTTGAGTTCAGGCTCGCCGCCCTGGTAGCCGCCCAATTTCAGCCGCAACAATGAACCGCTTATGAACGCGCTCTTAACGGCAGCCAGAAACTCTTCAATGCGCTCGGAAGTGGTCAATGCCGTTCCTTGGTAGTGAGGAAGCGGATCTTGCACCAATCCTGCTTGGCGCGGTCGGCCCACCAGGCGTTTTGGGCGAGGAACACCGGGGCTCCGGTGCGGTCTTCGGCCATGTTGACCTTCTGGGCGGCGATGAAGCGCTTGAGCTCTTCGGGATCGTCGCTTTCAACCCAGCGCGCCACTTCATAGCCCAGCGATTCAAAGGTGATCGGCACGCCATATTCCTTGGCCACGCGCGCGGACAGCACTTCGAGCTGCAGCTGGCCGACAACACCCACGATCCAGTCCGCGCCGACCATGCGACGGAACACCTGGGTGACGCCTTCTTCGGCAAGGTCCGACAGGGCCTTGCTCATCTGCTTGGTCTTCATGTGATCGGTGAGGCGGACGCGGCGGATGATTTCGGGCGCGAAATTTGGTATGCCGGTAACGTTGATCGTCGCGCCTTCGGTCAGCGTATCGCCGACCGAGAGGGTGCCATGGTTGGGGATGCCGACGATGTCGCCCGCCACCGCTTCTTCGGCCAGCTCGCGATTGTTGCCGAAAAAGAACATCGGGTTGGAAACGGCCATGTCCTTGCCCGAGCGAACATTCTTGAGGCGCATGCCGCGCTCGAACTTACCCGAGCACAGGCGCACAAAGGCGATGCGGTCGCGGTGATTGGCGTCCATATTCGCCTGCACCTTGAACACAAAGCCGGTGACCTTTTTATCGGCCGGGGCGATGGGCGCGGGCAGAGCCGGCTGGGGCCGCGGCTCGGGGCCCCAGTCACCGAGCGTGCGCAGCAGTTCGGCAACGCTGACGCCCTTGAGTGCCGAGCCAAAGAGGACCGGGCTTAGGTGGCCCTGGTGGAAGGTGTCGAGATCGAAGGCGGGCAACATGGCGCGCGCCATTTCCAGCGTTTCCAGCGCCGCCATGAACACAGGATTGTCGATCAGGGCATCGTTGTCGAGCAGGTCTTCGAGTTCGTCAAACTCGGCAATGGTCTTGC
This sequence comes from Devosia sp. Z11_6, assembly GCF_058133665.1. NCBI lineage: Bacteria > Pseudomonadati > Pseudomonadota > Alphaproteobacteria > Hyphomicrobiales > Devosiaceae > Devosia > Devosia sp. Z11_6. The sequence goes on along the minus strand of NZ_JBYUNQ010000001.1, from coordinate 914,811 downwards.
CCTGCGGGTTGACCACCCGCTTTTCGACCAAGTCGATATAGCCGCCGAAATCCACCCCCTGCCCGATCGGCCACAGCACTGGGGTAAGGTCGAGCGCCAGCTTGCTCTGGATTTCATCGATAAGATCGAGCGGGCTTTGCCCTTCGCGGTCCACCTTGTTGATGAAGGTAATAATGGGAATATCGCGCAGGCGACACACTTCAAAGAGCTTGAGCGTCTGCGATTCGATACCTTTCGCCGCGTCGATCACCATGATCGCGGCATCCACCGCCGTCAGGGTGCGGTAGGTGTCTTCCGAAAAGTCGGAGTGGCCTGGCGTATCGAGCAGGTTGAGCGTCAGCCCGTCATATTCAAAGGTCATCACCGAGGAGGTGATGGAGATGCCGCGCTGCTGCTCCATTTCCATCCAGTCCGAACGGGTGGAGCGCTGCCCCGCCTTGCCGCGCACGGCACCGGCCTGCTGAATGGCACCGGCAGCCGCCAACAGGCGCTCGGTGAGCGTTGTCTTGCCGGCGTCAGGGTGCGAAATGATCGCAAAGGTCCGGCGCGTACGGTAAGGTTCGGTGGAGACGGCGCGCGGCGAAAGCTCGGGCGCCAGGGTCGGCATAGTCATCGGGGTGGGGCCTTGTCTTGGTGGCCATCAACCATGGGCGGCGATGCACCTGAAAGCGCATTAGATATCGGGCGCTCTATAGGCGTTGGCAAGGCAAGCCGTCAAATTCCTGCGTTGTGCACAGCGCAAAGCGGCCGGGAGGTCCTCGCAGGCCTCACCGGCAGCGGTGCGCGGCGCACCTGCTAATTTAAGTCGTCGGTCAGCATGCCGGCGATGAAGACGCTGACTTCTTCCACAGCCATGGCGAGGTCGGCAAAGCGCTCCGGCCCTACCACCGCAGCATCGGCCAGTTCCTCCTCGGCAGCCTGCGCCTGATCGGCAACCGTCCAGGCCCCTACCCCGCGCGCAGCGCCCTTCAGCGTGTGCAGGGCAATCCGCGTTTCCGCCCCATCTTCGGCCCGCTGCAGCCGAGCCATATAGCTCTTGATCGTGTCGTGGAACAGCCGCAGCACTTCTTGCTCCAGTCCCTCGTCACCCAGGCACTGGCGAGCCAGGTGCAAGCGATCGATCGGGCCCCCTTTGTTGGCCTCGCTAGGCGAGAACTGCTGGGGGAGCGATGCTGAGGGATTGGCCATGGTTTTCCACTTGAACAACTACGGCCAAGAACGCGACCGGTCGTCCAAGCCTAAGGGGCTGGCGTGAATACCCTATTAAATCGACGGCGCAGTTTGCGCGCATCGAGCGGTCCGTGTTACCCACTGCAAAAATTAACCTTTGGGTAAGAAACCGTTCGGTTTGAGTTAAATTGCATGTACTACTTAACGATGAACCAGCGCGCGGCGGCGATGGTAGAGGACCGATGCAGGGCCATTTGCATCGAATTGAACCAATTTGGCGACAAGCCCGGCAACGGCTTGGCGTTAGATCACCCTCTTAAAACCGCCCCCGCTGCCAGGCCGATGCGAGAGTTGTAAAGAGTATGGCGAAAAACCCGACCCCCCCAGCAAACGATCCTGCGGCCCTAGCGTTTTCAGCGGTGGAAGACGCGCTGAAGGACTCGGTGTTCAATCTCGACAGCTCGGGCGACAAGCCCGCCGAAAAGCGCAACGATCCTGCCAAGTCAGAGCGCCTTTTGGCGGCCGACAAGATCGCGGCGCAGGCGGGACCGGTCGCCAATGACGATCGGTTCGGCACTTCCAAAATCCTTTACGGCCTGCAGACCCGCTCGTCAGCGACGCCAGTCTGGATGGCGGTGATCCTGTCGGTTCTGTGGCTGGGCGCCACCGGCGCGGCCGGCGCCATGCGCTATCGCGACCAGTTCGCAGATTTCGGCAGCTTTGTCGGCACCATCGATTTCATCTTCCTTGCCGCGCTGATGCTCTTGCCCGTGCTGGGCTTTTTTGCCGTCGCTACCTTGTTCCGTCGCGCGCAGGATCTGCGTAACGCGGCTTCCACCATCACCCAGGCCGCCATTCGCCTGGCTGAGCCCGAAGTCACCGCCGCCGACAAGGTTGCCTCGGTGGGCCAGGCCGTGCGCCGCGAGGTCAATGCGCTGGGTGACGGGCTGGAGCGCGCCCTGTCGCGCGCCGGCGAACTCGAAGTGATGATCCACAACGAGGTCACGGCACTCGAGCGCACCTATTCCGACAACGAGTCGCGCATGCGCGCGCTGATCGCCGAACTCGCCAGCCAGCGCGAAAGCGTTCTGACAAATACCGAGCGGGTGCGCGAAGCCATTACCGAAAGCCATACCGGGCTGGTCTTTGATCTCGATGCCATCTCGCAGCGCATCGCCGGCACCTTGGTGGAAAGCGGCGGCACTCTGACCCGCGCCCTTGAGACTGCCGGCAATACGCTCAACAGCAGCTTTGGCGAGCGCACCGAAAACTTCGTTGCCCTGGTCGACAACCGCACCACCGACTTCATCTCCGCGCTCGACAACAGCGCTGGCCGGGTGTCGCAGAACTTTGACGAGCAAACCGCCGCCATGGCGCGCACGCTCGAGGCTCGCACTGGTGAGCTCGACTCCACCATCGAAACCCGCATGCGTGCGCTGACGGAGGCGCTCGATAGCCGCGTCGGCGACATTGCCAGTGCCATCGACGACCGCACCGCCCGGCTCGATGAGCGCAGCCGCGAACTGGCTGGCTCGTTTGAAGAACGCACCGGCAATCTGGCCGGCCTGATTGCCGACCGCAGTGCTACCCTGGCCGACACGCTTGAGCAGCGTAGCAACGCCCTGGCCGGCATCCTGGAAGACCGCACCAGCGTGCTCTCGGCCGTCCTGGAGCAGCGCGCCGGTGACCTGTCGGGCGCCCTGGGAGACCGCACCAGCGAAATCGCGACCCTGCTGTCGGACGGCGGCAACAATCTTCTGGAACAGCTGCGCGAACGCGGCGACTCCGTCACTACAGCGCTCGACACCATCGGCAGCCGCATTGCCGAGGAGATCGCTAACCGCTCGCGCGAAGCCGAGGGCATTCTGAACTCGGCCAGCCGCCAGATCGACGAAACCGTTTCCATCCAGCTCAATGGCATCGAGAGCCGCCTGCAAACGGCGCTGATCGAGCTCAATGGCGCTTTGGAAGATTCCTCCGAACGCGCCCGTTTGACCCTTTCCACGGCCGGACAGGATTCGCTGGGCCAGTTCGATGCCCGACTCGCCGAGGTCACCGGTGCGCTCGATAGCCGCCTGCACAGCCTTGACGATGTGATTGGCGACAAGGGCGAGCAGCTGCTGCGTCGCCTAGAAGCGCAAAGCAGCAGCTTTGCCGCGCGCGCCAATGTTCTGGAAATGGCGCTGAACGAAGAATCGGGTCGCTTCAACGCCGTGGTTGCCGAGCGCACCCGGGAATTGGGCGAAGTGCTGGGTTCGCGCACCCAGGCCATCACCGATAGCCTCACCACCACCTCGCGTGAGCTCGGTGAAAAGCTGGATGGCCATGCCGGCATCATCGCCGAAGCCATCGATGGTCGCACCCAACGTCTCGATGAAATCCTCACCGCCCGCAGCGGCGAAATCCGCGGCGCCTTTGAAAATCGCTTCACCGAAATCGATGAAGCGCTGGGCGCCCGCACCGGCGAACTCGACCAGGTGCTGAGCACCCGCGCCGGTGAGATCAACCGCGTCATGGGTGCCCATGCCGCCCGCGTCGAGCAGGTCCTGGGCAGCCGCGCCGGCGAAATCGACCAGACGCTGAGCGCCCGCACGGGGGAACTTGAGCAGGTACTCACCGCCCGCGCCGATCAGATCGATCAGGTACTCGGTACACGCGCCAGCGAAATCACCGCGGCCATAACCATCCACACCGATGAGCTCACCGCGACGCTTGATGGCCGTGGCAACGAGTTCAGCGAGGCCATCCGCCTGCGCTCGCAGGAACTGGGCGAAACCCTACTCACCGGCACCGAGGCTTTCGACCAGGCCATTGCCGGCCGCACCCAGCGCCTTGCCGATACACTGCAGGACCGCACCGCGGCCCTTTCGACGCAGATCGAGGAAAGCGCTACGGGCCTCGCCGCATCCATCGACCAGCATACCGGCGCGCTTTCGGCCCGCTTCCATCAGCACACCAACCGCTTCGCCAACGAAGTTGATCAGCGGGCAGCTGGCCTCGCCGCCATGCTCGACGAACGGGCGGCCGGCTTTACCGGCACAATCGAAAGCCAGACCGCCGATCTGACCGAAGCGCTCGACAGCCGCACCGGTGCCCTCATCAACGCGCTCGATACGCGTGCTGCCGACCTCACCGGCGCGCTGGACAGCCGCCTGACGGATATCACCGGGTCGATGGACAGCCGCGTCGCCGATATCACCGGCGCCCTCGATACCCGCGTTACCGATTTGACCGGGGCGCTCGACACCCGTTTGAGCGGCATCACCGGGGCTCTGGATCGCAGCGTTGCCGAACTGTCTGGTGCGTTCGACAGCCGCGTTGGCGGGATCACTGGCGCCCTGGACCAGGGCGTATCGCAGATCACGCAAGCGCTGGAAGGTCGTCTGGAAGGCATCAGCGGTGCGCTTGATCACGGCGTTTCCCAGCTCGGCGAGACCCTCGATAGCCGCCTCGGCGGCATTGCCGGCACACTCGACCAGGGCGTGTCGCAGATCAGCGAGGCCCTCGACAGCCGCCTTGGCGGTATTGCTGGCACGCTGGATCAGGGCGTGTCGCAGCTGGCTGGCGCCCTCGACAGCCGCGTCGGCGGCATTGCCGTCACCCTCGATCAGGGCGTGTCGCGCCTGACCGGTGCGCTTGACAGCCGCCGCGCTGGGTTCACCGAAGCCCTGGATAGCCGCACGGCCGAGCTCACCGAAGCACTCGACACCCGCACCGCAGAACTGACCCAGGCGCTCGACAGCCGCAGCTCGGGCCTTACCGGCGCGCTCGATGCCCGCCTGACGGAGCTGACCGGGGCCCTTGACGGCCGCGTCAGCGACTTTACCGAGGCCCTCGACGGCCGCGCCTATAGCCTCAACGCAGCACTTGGCGCGCGCACTGACGAGCTCGCTTCCGCGCTCGACGAGCGCACGGCGAACCTTTCGGGCCAGATCGCTGCCGGCACGGAAAAGCTCAGCACCGAGCTCACCACGCAGGCTGCGGCACTCACCGGTGCGCTTGATGCGCGCACCAATGAGCTGGCCGGCACGATCGGCATGCGCACCCACCAGCTCAACGACGCACTGGGTGCCCGCACCCAGGCGCTGTCCGACACGCTGGCGACGCACACCACCTCCATCGGCGAAACCATGGGCCTGCGCACGGCCGAGCTGGCCGACACCATCGCCCAGCAGAGCGAAGACGCCCGCACCCGCATCGATGCCTCGCTGCGCGAAGTCACCGACACCATGGCCGAACGCGTCAATGGCATGTCGGACGTGATCGCCAGCAAGGTTGCCGAGGTGAACACCCATCTGGGCGTTGGGCTCGACAGCGCCGTGGCCAAGATCTCGGATGCCGAAAATGGCGTTGCCGCCCGTCTCGACGCGGTCAGCGCCACTGTGGGCGAAAGCGCGCGCAAGGCCGCCGATCTCATCGAGACCGGCGTCAACATGGCGCGTCGCGCCATCACCGACATGGTGGACCAGCGCCTGGGCACCCTGCCCGAAGCCATCACCGCCCGCGCCGATATCACGGCCGAGCGCCTGGCTGCGCTCAACGCCTCGATCAACACCTCGATCACCCAGTCCATGGCGGATCTGGAAGCGGGCGCTGATCGCATCGAGGAAACCATTTCGACGCGCATCATCGCGGCAACCCACAATATTGCCGAGGATATCAGCGCCACCGCCAATAGCATGGACGCAGCGGTTCGCGCGGCGATGAACCAGATCCGCTCGGCTGCGGCTGGCATCGACGAGGTCGTTTCGGTCAAGGCCGTTGGTGCGGTCGATGCGATCGGCAACCAGATTGCCGATCTCAACCGCTCGGTGGAGGAGCAGACCAATGCCTTTGCGGCGCTGGTGACCGAGCGCTCCGACCAGTTGCAGGGCGCCCTGCTCAGCCATGGCAATGTGCTGCGCGACGCCTTGGCCGAGAATGCCCGCGAAGCCGAAACCATCATGTCGGCCTCGACCTCGCGCATCCTGTCCGATGTCACCGCGGCACTGGGCAAGCTCAACGACTCCAACCTGCTGCTGCAGCGGGTGCTCGATGCCTCGACCGCCAATCTGGCCAGCCTCGAGAGCAGCGTTGCCCAGCAGACTGCGACCTATTCGGCCACCGTTCGCGAAGCGATCGGCCAGACCGAAGAAGCCGGCCAGATGGTCAGCCAGCATGTCGGTGCGCTGCAGAACACCATCCGCACCATGGTGGACGAGTTCTCATCCATGCTCGGCAAGCTGGACGCGGAAGCGGCCAATATGGACCGTGCCTCCTCAGCCCTCGCAACTACGGGCGACTTCGCGGTGGAAACGCTGGAAGAACGCCGCAACGCCATGGACGCTCTGGCGGCCAGCTTCACCTCGCGTGCCGACGACATCGACAACCGCATGCGCATGTTCGCGCAGTCGATTGCCGAAACGGTCAACGACACCGAACGCCGCCTGATCGGTGCGCGTCGTGCCATGGATGAGGCCCTGGGTGAAACCACCCATACCGTCGCCGATACGCTGGCCAGCACCACTTCGGCGGTGACCGAAGCACTCAGCCAGACTTCGGCCCAGGTTGCCGAGGTGATCCAGGCCAATACCAGCAGCGTCAATGATGCGATCTACGCGACCAATGAGCGCCTGAACTCGACGCTCAATGCCAGCACCGAACGCTTCGCGGCGACGCTGAATTCAAGTGCCGCCCAGGTCGATGGCGCCCTTTCCCGCGCCAGCGACGCGGCCACCGGTGCGCTCAACGAAACCACAAGCACCATCCGCTCGGCCCTTTCCGAACAAACCGCGCAGGTCAATTCGGCACTGGAAGAAAATGCCAACCGCGTGGCCGACATCCTGACGTCGGCCGCCGGCAGCGTCACCGATGTGCTCAGCGCCACCACCAGCACGCTGGCAGAAACCATCAGTGATAGCGCCGTTTCGGTGCGCAATGCGGTTGCGAGCAATACCGGAGTGCTGCGCCAGGCAATCGACCAGAGCACGGGCACGTTCCGTGAGGCTCTGGAGCAAACCAGCGGCGATGTGGCATCGCGCCTGGGTGATTTCCGCAGCACCGCAGAAACCGAAAGCGGGCGCGCCAGCGCCGCGCTCCAGGAAGCCCAGCAGCAGATGATCGGCGAAATGCAGCGGGCTCTGGAAGAAGCAACGCGCCGGTTCAACGACACCGCCCGCTCCATGCGCGACACTGCCCGCGAAGTGGGCTCCGAGCTCGAAGCGACCCGTTCCGAGCTGGCCCGCGGCGTAGCCGAACTGCCCGAGGAAACCCGGGCCAGTGCAGCCGCCATGCGACGCGTGGTTGCCGAGCAGATCGAGGCCCTGAGCGAGCTCAACGCCATTGTGCGCGCGCAGCCGGCCACCCATGACCTGCACGACCGCCGTCCGGCCCAGCGCGCCAACCGCTATGATGCACCGCGCCCCGAAGCCAGCTATCCGCAGCCGCGCGAAGCTGCGCCCGAGCCTGTGCGTCAGGCCCGGGTGGAGCCCCCCCGTCCGACCCAGCCAGAGCCACAGCGCCAGCCGGCACCCGAGCCGGTCCGCCAAACCCTGGTGGATCCGATCCGTGCGCCCGAGCCCGCTCGTCAGCCGCTGGTCGATCCGATCCGCGCCCCTGAGCCGGCTCGTCCGGCGGCAGTCCAGCCGGCCGCACCAGTCCAGCCAGCTGCGCCAGTCCAGCCAGCTGCACCGGTTCAGCCCGCAGCACCTGCGGAAGCTGAAGCAAGCCCGGCCGCGCAGGATACCGGTGGCTGGCTGCGTGATGTGCTGCGCAATGCATCGGCCAAGCAGGCCAGCACCCAGCAGCAAGCGCCGCAGCAGGGTCTTTCGGGGCTGACCGAGGATATCGCCCGCGCCATCGACGATGCCGCTCTGGGCGAAGCCTGGGCTCGCTACCAAGCCGGGGAATCCAACGTGTTCTCGCGCCGGATCTATACGCTGACCGGCCAGGGCACCTATGACGATGTCCGCAAGCGCGTGCAGCGCGACGCCGATTTCGCCCGTACGGCCCAAGCTTACATGGGTGAGTTCGAGCAGCTGCTGAAGCGTGCGGCTGCCGGTCCCCGTGCCGCTGCCGAAACGCGCGAATATCTGCTGTCCGATCGCGGCAAGGTCTACACCATGCTGGCCCATGCCAGCGGGCGCCTGAACTAGTCGGAACTGCAACAAACGAACAAAGGCCCCGGTGAAAACCGGGGCCTTTTTGTTGGGCGTGACCACTGTGAATTCCCGTCAACGGCTGAGCCCAGACGCGGGGCTCAAGCAGCCCCGGGTCGGTGCTCGCTGGCATTCCCCTCTGCTCACGAGGATGCGGCTGAGGCGACCAGGCAAGCTGACGGCAACCTATCTCGAGAAAACCAGCCCCTCCGCCGACGCGCGCCGAGGCTCAGGGCAGCACCGCATCCTTGGGTGGCCGCAGGCGCAACGACAGCAGCACGCAGCCGATGCCGAGCAGCGACAGCACTGAAATGGCGAAATATGAGGCGACGCCCACATGGGCGACAAGCCAGCCGAACCCCGCTAGGGTAATCACCAAGGTGGCCTGCTGCAGCATGGTCGCAAAGCCTTGGGCTTCGGCGGCAATGTCCTCGCCAGTCCAATTGGCGATGAAATGCACGACGCCGAAATAGCCGACGCCATAGGTTACGGCATGAAGCGTCTGCAGGCCGAACAACACCGCGACCGGCGGATCGAAGGCCATGGCAGTGAACCGGATCAGCGCCGCAATACAGGCAGCAAGGATCATGCTGCGCGCCGTGACCCGGCCGCCAAAGCGCTGCCACAAGAACATCATCACCGCCTCGGCCAACGCCGAAGTGGCGATCAGCGGCCCGATGTAATAATCGGGGACGCCGTGCTGATGCCAAAGCAGGGCCGCAAAGCTGCCCAGCACGCCATGCCCGGCATTGACGAGGGCAAAGGCGACGAGTGGTAGCACGAACCAGGGCTTGAGGGCAGCGCTCAGCTTGGCGGGTTCCGGGCTGAGCGCAGCCAGGGTCGGCACCGGCTCGGGGGCACGGAAGCGCGGCAGTTGCAGCGACACCAGTGCGCGCAACAGGGAGACGGCGAAAAACAGCGGCACAAAGGCCGCCGTGCCAAAGGCGGTGACGGCAAAACCGACTCCGGAAGCGGCAACGACATAGCCCACCGTGCCCCAGGCCCGGATGGTGCCGAAATCGCCCCCCGTGCGTTGCACCAGCCGCATCGTGGCCGCGTCGATTACCGGGGCGATGGAACCCGAGGACATGGCGCAGAAGGCCCAGACAAGGACGATGCTCCAGAACTCACTGACGAAAAACAGCCCCAGCGGAAAGGCACCGCCCAGCAGCGCCAGGATCACGATCACCGTGCGCCAGTCCTTGGCCTTATCGGCCAATCGCCCGATAAAGAGATTGAGGATCAGCAGGCCCGCCACGGGCACGGCACCCACAATGCCAATCTGGTCGGCTTGAATGCCTTTTTCACTGAGCCAAATGGCCAGATACACGGAACTGACCGCCATGGGGGCGAAGACGGTCAAGTGAAACAAGGAAGCGCGCAGGCTGGGACTGTCCCAGCGCGCAGATACCGACGGCATGAAAGAAAAACTCCGGGCAAATCGCCCGGAAGCAAGTTTTGCTGGCTATGCCGTGGAGTTCAAGAGCAGATTCGCTGGAGCCGGGCTAAATTGTGCTGAATGCAGCACGTTCCTCAGGATGCGCGCCGCAAGCGGAACTTGCGCGGCTCTGTGGCTGACATATCAGTCCACTTGATCAGCTCGAAGCCGCCCTCTGGCGTTTCGACGATGGCGGTGCAGCTTTCCACCCAGTCGCCGGTATTGATGTAATGAATGCCGAGGCGGTCATGCATATCGGCGAAGTGGATGTGACCGCAGATCACCCCATCGACGCCCGACTGCTTGGCTTCGTAGACGAGGGCCTCCTCGAAGCGCCCGATTACGGAAACGGCGTTCTTGACCTTTTGCTTGGCCCAGGCCGACAGCGACCAATATTGCAGCCCGAGGCGCCGGCGCACCCAATTGATGGCGATGTTGACGCGCAGGGCAGCATTATAGGCCCAGTCGCCCACATGGGCGAGCCACTTGGCATTCATCACCACGACGTCGAACTGATCGCCATGGATGACGAGATAGGTTTTCCCCAGCGCACTGGTGTGAACCGTACGATCGACAAATTCGATTTCGCCGAAATAGGTGCCAAGATATTCGCGCAGGAATTCGTCGTGGTTGCCGGGCAGATAAACCACGCGTGTACCGGCCGTAGCCTTGTCCAGCAGCACCTGCACCAAGACATTATATTCGCTGGGCCAGTGCCAGCCCTTGGCGAGCCGCCAGCCATCGATGATGTCGCCGACGAGGTAGATCGTCTCGGCGTCATGGGCGCGCAGGAACTCGATCAGCTGTCCCACCCGGATGGGCTTCATGCCCAGGTGGACATCCGAGATAAAGATCGCCCGGACCTGTCTGGTTTCGCGGCTTTCCGCCATGCGCTAACGACTCCTCTGCCCCATGGGGGAGGCGCACTTTAACCTCCAGCGTGCCCGGAGGAAAGCGCAAGCGCCGTCACGGAGCAATGCGAGCCTTGAGGCGAGCAATACGATTGTAGCTTTGCTCGATGCGCCGAGCAAAAGCGGGGTCTTTCTCGGCTTCTGACACGAGAATTTCGAGAACTTCGCGCCCTAGGCCCGGCCGATATTTGGCCGTGTTGGAAAGCAACAGCACGTCCATTCCGGCCCGCACCGCGCGGGTGACGGTGTCGGCGAGCCCGAAATGAGCGCGAATCGCTCCCATCTCCAGATCGTCGCTGATCACGACGCCATCAAAACCCAAATCGCCCCGCAACACGCCTTCGATCCAGTCGGGCGAAAGGGAAGCTGGCAAGCGCGTGTCGCCGCCAGAATAAGCGGCATGATAGAGATGGCCCACCATGATCATGTCGGCATCGTCAGCCTCGATCAGGGTGCGATAGGGCTCCAGTTCGCTCGCGTCCCAGGTCTTGGTGATATCGACAAAGCCCGCATGGCTGTCGCGGGTGGACGAGCCGTGGCCCGGGAAGTGCTTGATCGCGGTCAACACGCCCGCGGCGCGATGGGCGGCGATGAAAGCCTCGTCATAGGCGGCCACGTCCTCGGCATCAGCGCCATAGGCGCGGCCGAACTTGGCGATGATCGGGTTCTTGGGATTGACCTCCATATCGGCCACGGGGCCGAAATTGAGCGTAAAACCCAGCTCGGCAATGGAGGCGGCCATGCGGGCGTAGATTGACTTGGCTTCGGCCGGGCTGTTGCGGGCCGCGACCGAGCGCGCCGAAGGCACCTCACGAAAGCCGACCTGTTTGGTGAGGCGCTCGACGGAGCCGCCTTCCTGGTCCAGCGTGATCAGCGGGGGCAGATCGGGAGCAGCGGCCCGGAACTGCCGGTTCATTTCGGTAACGGCGGCAAGGCTCTTCACATTGCTTTTGAGGAACATGACGCCACCGAGGTGGCCCGCGGCCACCTCCTCGCGCAAGGCAACGACGGAAGCATCGTCGGCATCATTGCCCTGAAAGCCGACGACGATCATCTGTCCGGCCATGGTTTCCAGCGTTGCCGCGGCCGCAGGAAGGCTCAGTGCTAGAGCAAACACCGCACTGGCGGCGAAACGAGGAAGAGCTTTGATCAAGGAATAGTCCGGAAGTTGAGGAAGCGAGCGGACCTAGACGGCCCAAAGCCGCCCAAACGATGGCCAAGGGCACAACGACAGGCCGCGGCGCCCAAATAGCGGCGCCGCCGGCGGAAACTGCGTCAAAGGGTCCGGTGCAGATTAAGGTGGGAGCGGGCGGAGAGCTGGCCCTCCGCCCCTACGGACTAGCTCGCGGGCCGGTTTTGCCGGTTGGCGATGAGGTCATCGACCACGGCGGGATCGGCCAGGGTCGAGGTGTCGCCCAGCGAGGCGAAGTCGTTTTCGGCGACCTTGCGCAGGATGCGCCGCATGATCTTGCCCGAACGTGTCTTGGGCAGGCCGGGGGCCCACTGGATGAGGTCAGGCGTGGCAATGGGGCCGATTTCCTTGCGCACCCAGCTGCGAAGTTCGGTGCGCAGCGCGTCGTCGCTGGTTTCGCCCTCCATAAGGGTGACATAGCAATAAATGCCCTGCCCCTTGAGATCATGCGGATACCCCACGACAGCGGCTTCGGAAACCTTGGGATGGGCAACCAGCGCGCTTTCGATCTCGGCCGTCCCGAGGCGATGGCCGGATATGTTGAGCACATCGTCGACCCGGCCAGTGATCCAGTAATAGCCGTCCTCGTCGCGCCGACAGCCGTCGCCGGTGAAGTAGTAGCCCTTATAGGTCTCGAAATAGGTCGAAACGAACCGGCTGTGATCGCCGTGGATGGTGCGCGCCTGCCCCGGCCAGCTGTCCTTGATGGCGAGCACGCCCTGTGCCTTGGTCTCTTCCTGCACGCGCCCTTCGGGCGAGAGCACCACCGGCTGGACCCCAAAGAACGGCAAGGTGGCCGAGCCGGGCTTGGCCGCAACGGCGCCGGGTAGCGGGGTAATCATGATGCCCCCGGTTTCGGTCTGCCACCAGGTGTCGATCACGGCGCAACGCTCGCGGCCCACATGCTTGTGGTACCAGAGCCAGGCTTCGGGATTGATGGGCTCGCCCACCGAACCGATGAGGCGCAGCGAGGAGAGATCGGCCTTATCAACCCATTCCGCGCCCGCGCCCATCAGCGCGCGGATGGCGGTGGGAGCGGTATAGAAGATGTTGACCTTGTGCTTGTCGATCACCTCCCAGAAGCGGGCGGGATTGGGATAGCTCGGAATACCCTCGAACATCACCGTGGTCGCGCCATTGGCGAGCGGGCCATAGACGAGATAGCTGTGGCCGGTGACCCAACCGATATCGGCGGTGCACCAGTACACCTCGCCCGGCTGGTAGTCGAAGGCATATTGGTGGGTGATCGAAGCCCAGACGGCATAGCCACCCGTGGTGTGCAGCACGCCCTTGGGCTTGCCGGTCGAGCCGGATGTGTAAAGGATGAACAGCGGATCCTCGGCGCCCATCGGCACGGGATCGTGGAAGGGCTCAACGCCGGCAGCAGCCTCGTGCCACCAGATATCGCGGCTGCCCTTCATGCTCACCGGTGCGCCGGTATTGTGCACCACCAGCACCTTGTCGACGCCCGGTGCGTCAGCCAAGGCCTTGTCGACATTGGCCTTGAGCGGCACGGTCTTGCCCCCGCGGCGGCCTTCGTCGGCGGTGATGACGATGCGGCTGTCGCAATCGTTAATGCGGCCGGCCAGGGCGTCGGGCGAAAAGCCGCCGAACACGACCGAATGGACCGCCCCGATGCGCGCGCAAGCCAGCATGGCATAGGCGGCCTGGGGAATCATGGGCAGGTAGATGGTGACGCGGTCGCCCCTCTTGACCCCGAGCGAAAGCAGCACATTGGCGCAGCGGCAAACCTTTTCGTGCAGCTTGCGATAGGTGATGTGCTCGGCTTCGGTGTTGGGATCATCGGGCTCCCAGATGATCGCGACCTGGTCGCCACGTTCTTCCAGATGCCGGTCGATGCAGTTGGCGGCAAGGTTCAGCACCCCGTCTTCGAACCATTTGATCGAGACATCGGGGTAAGCAAAGCTCGTGTTCTTGATCTTGGTGGGGGCCTTGATCCAGGAGATGCGCCCGGCCTCGTCAGCCCAGAACCCATCGGGGTCGCTGACCGAGCGGGCATACATCTGCTCATACTGCTCCTTGGTCGCATGGGTATGAGCGGTTGCGGCTGCATCTGGCTGGAATACGAGCTCTTGGCTCACACTGGTTCTCCCCTTTATTGCCTTGCGCTGTTGTACCGCCGGGGCTGCGCATGGGCAAGGCTGTGCTCCATTAACCCCAGCAAACGAGCGCACTTAGGCCCAGGATGAACTGGTGGTACTGTGCAGGGGTCAAGCCGGGTGAACCATATGAGCGACATTGCACCGACGCCAGCGAGTGCCGTGAGCACAGCCGCCCCCAAGGCACCGCTGTTCCGCGCCGCCAGTTACGCCGATATCGGGCTGGTCCATGCCCGACTGCAGGAAGCTATCGTGACCTCGCCCTTTTACTCGAGCGAGTTCAAGGCCTACGAATCGGCCCGGCTGACCAAGCCCTATCTCGCCTCGCTGATCGATGCCGATCCGCACCACGTTATGATGTTCATCCTCAAGGGCGAACCCGCTGGTTTCATGATCTCCGGTCCTGAACTGGGCACGCTCTGGCTCTATTGGTCCTATGTGTTCCCCGACAAGCGGCGCAGCACGCTTGGGGTCCAGGGCATGCGCGCCTTTATCAACCACTGGGACAATGGACGCTTCCACAAGATCGCCACCTATACCAAGACCGGCAATGATCCCGCGGCGGCGATCATGACCCGCATGGGCTTCAAGCAGATCGCGGTGCTCGAGAACCATATCTTTGGCGAAGACTACCTGCTTTATGAGCGCCCGCTGACCAAGGTGATCCCCGGCTATGACCGTGGGGTCAGCGGCGGCATGGTCAATCGGCTGCGCCGTTCCGCCCGACTGGCGCTGACCCGGTGAGGCGACTGCGGCTAGCCAGCCGCCAGGATAGCGGCCCGCCGGGCGCGAAACCATTGCAGAATGGAAACATCGAGCCCGGCCAGCTTATAAGCCGTCAGCCACAAACCCGCTGACCAAACGGTAATGGCGATCAGCGCCGACAGCGACGCGCCCATCAGCCCGAATGGGGGCACCAGCAGGGCATTGCCAGCCACCAGCATGACAATGCCCAGCCCTACCGCAGGCAGGCTGGCATAGGGGCGATCATGGATCGAGAGTACCAGCGATGCCGGTCCGGCAACCGAGCGCACCACGAGGGACAGGCACAACACGGCAAGCGGCAATGCTCCGGCGGTAAAGGCCGGCCCGAACAGCAGCAGGCCGAACGGCGCGCCTACGGCCATCACCACGAAGAGCAGGACCGATAAGCCACTGGCGACCACATTGGCCTCGCCCACCTTGCGCAAAAAGGCGCTGCGGTCAGAATTGGCCTGGCTTTCAAAGATCTCGGGGAGGGTCACGGCATACACCGCGCCGACCCCGAAGGCCGCCAGCGCAAAGATGCGCGTGCACACGCCAAAGATGGCCAATTGCTCGCGATCGAGCAGATGGCTGAGCAGCAGCAGGTCCATATCGAAAAAGAAGTCGGTGGCGAGCCCGATCAGCACCCACGGCACGGCGAAGCGCCACCAGCGGGCGAGCTCACGCGGCTGAGCCGGCGCTTCGTTTTGAACGGAGCGGAACACCCGCACGACATAGGCGAAGTGCACCAGCGACACCAGGGCACAACCGACGCCGATTACCCACAGCATGTTGGAGAATGCCTCGGCTGGCGGAGCCACGCTCGCAGTCACCAAGAAGGCGCCTACGACGATCAGCGGGCGGAACACGGAATCAACCACATAGCCGGCCAGCGGGTGCTTGAGCCCAACCAGCAGCGCGCCATTGACGTAAAACATCGCGGTGGCAAAGGCGAGCAGCGCGGCGGGCACCAGATGCTGCGCCAGCACACTGCCGCCCTGCCCGATCGCCTGCAGCAGTGGATAACCAGCCACTAGCAGCAGCGCCAGCGTGCCCAGGACATGACCATAGGCCCAGAGCATGAAAATCAGCAGCTGCCGCTGCTGCGCCCGCGCCCGGTATTCGGCCGCGAAATAAGCGCCCACGGTCTGGAAGCCGAAAGGCATGGCGACGCTGATCAGGTTCACCGCGGCCACGATCAGCAGATATTCGCCAAGCAGGCCCGGCCCCCACCAGCGGGCGATCAGCGCCTGGACGACAAAGATCAGCCCCGCACCGAACAGGCGGGCGCCAAAGATGATGGTGGACTGGGAAGCCAGCCGACGCGCCAAACTCATGGGGCGCGGCCCTGCCCGCTGTCGCGGGCCTGGTCGGGCCGTGCAGCGGGGTTGAACAGCCCGGCGACATGGCGGCGCAGCGCGTTAGCGGTGTCGCGGGCCATGAAGGCACCATTGCCAACAAGAAACGGCCAGGGGCGCGAAGCGTAGTTGGCAACGGGCGGCACGGGGCGGATCACGCCCCGGTCGCCAGCCATGCCCTTCTTGAACTGGTGCAGACCGTGATTGCCATCAGTGCCCCCCAGATCATACCAACGCGCCTCCGTATTGTCGCGCAGCCAGCGAATGATGTGCCAGTGGATGAAGTAGCCTGCGCGCAGTGGCAGCGCCTTGTCTGCAGTGGCGCCATAGAGATAAACGGCCCGATCGCCCGCCTTGAAGATCAGGGCCCCGGCGATCACTTCGCCCTCGTGGCGCACGAAGAACAGCTCGGGCCGCAGCGCAGCGATTTCGGTGTTCATCAGCGCGGGCACGGTTTCATAGGCGGAATGATCGGGGAAATTCTTGCGGTCGAGCATCGCCTCATAAAGCGTGGTGAACTCACCCAGCCGCTCGGGCTCGGCATGCTCGAAACTCAAGCCTGCTTTTTCGGACTTGTTGAGGTGGTAGCGCCATTTCTGCGCAAAGCTCTTGCGCTGCTCGGCATCGGAAAGCCTGAGATCGATGATGTAGCGGTTGGGATAAAGCAGCTGCGAGCCCTGCTGAAAACCGCGGGCGCGCAGTTGAGCATAGCTGGCGTTGTCGGGCTCGATCGACGCGCGCGGCAACACGGAGAGCATCATGCCGCGATTATCGGCATATTCAGCCACCAGCGCCTCGATCATGCCGGCATGAATGGCTGACGCCTGGGGGTGATCGGCATGTTTGAGCATCGGCGCCCATTTTGAAACCGCAAGGGCGCCCAGCCGCAGCGGCAGGGGTTGGATCATCACCAGGGCACCGCCGACGATTTCCCCATCCAGCCGGAACACCATGGGTTCCTGCCGCACCGAGGGCCACCGGGTGGTGCTGAAAAGGTGGAGCTGTTCCTGGCAGACTTCATCGAATTCGGCGATGATCCAATCCCATTGCGCCCCGGAAACCAGTTCGGGAGCGAGGGACGACGCCGGAGCCTGGGCTTTCGCCGGTGCCCGGTGGTCCAGGCGTGGAACGGTTTGATCCAGGATTGCGGGCATGGGCAGCTTTCGGCTCAGGAGATCAAGCCGAAAGCTACTGCGTTGCGATGAGCAAAACCCTAGCCGAGAGTGGCAAATGCCACAAAACTCGGCCACTGGTTACCAAAGGCTAATGCGAGCCGGGACCACCATAGAACAGCGGAATGTGCGGCAGGGTGTGGTCCAGCAGGGCGTCGGCGCCTTCATAGACCATCTTGGCGGCGACATAGAGGATGATCACCAGGCCGACCCAGGCAATCCAGCGATGCTTGGTCAACAGGCCGGCGATGAAGGTGGCGGCAACGCCCATCATCACGACGGAAAGACCCAGGCCGAAGATCAGAGCTTCGGTATGGTGCTGGGCCGCACCGGCCACGGCCAGCACGTTGTCGAGCGACATGGAAACGTCGGCAATGATGATCTGCAGCACAGCCTGGCGCAGCGTCTTCTTGGGCGCGCGCCCCGCAACCGAACCATCGGCGTTGAGATCGGCGTCGCCCAAGGCTTCGAGCGCTTCATGTTCCTCATGGGCCGGCTGGCTGAGCTCGCGATACATCTTCCAGCACACATAAAGCAGCAAGATGCCGCCGGCGATCAGCAAGCCACCGCCCAGCGAGAGCAACTGGGTCGTGATCAGCGCAAAGCAGATGCGCATGATGGTGGCCGCGATTATGCCGATCAGAATGGCGCGCTTGCGCAGATCCGATGGCAGGCCGGCTGCTGCCAGGCCGATCACCACGGCATTGTCGCCGGCCAGCACCAGGTCGATCATGATGACCTGTAGCAGCGAAGAAAAGAAACTCGGATCAATGCCGAACATGAGCGTGGTCCTGTGGGGGAGAAAAGGCGGTCGCTGGGCTATAGCCGCGATGATGGCCGCTGGAAAGCATTTGGCTGAGAAATTTCAGCAAAACCTGGCGGGCAATACTTTACCGCTCCAGCTGAAAGCTCTCCAGATCGGCCGAAATCGTGCAGCGCACACCTAGCGGCGCAAACTCGAGGGCGACCTTGCCGTCGATGGTCCCGGCCAGCCCGGCGCGGATCAACCGCGAGCCCGAACCAAGCGTTCGCGGTACACTCACCGGGGGACCGCCAACTTCCTCCCAGTCGAGCACAAAGCGCTCGCCTTCGGGACTGTCCTGCCGGCCCCAGTTCACCTTCACATAGCCCTCGCCGCCTGAAAGGGCGCCATATTTGACTGCGTTGGTGGAGAGTTCATGCAAGATCAGTGAAAGGGAAAGCGCCGGTCGCGACGCCACCTCGATGGTTTCGCCCGATAAGCGGAACCGTGTTTGGGGGCCATCGTCATGCAGCCGCACCAGCTTGCGCACGATTTCCCCGACCGTGGCGGATCCGGTTTCCCCAGCGATCAGCAGGTCATGGGCGCCGGCCAGCACCTGGACGCGATCGCCCAGTGACTTGGCCGCCGTCGGGATATCGGGAGCGGTGCGAAGTGTCTGGTTGACGATTGCCTGCACCAGGGCCAGCTGGTTCTTCATGCGATGGCCAAGTTCGCTGCGCAGCAGCGACTGCTGCTGGTCGGCTTCGATGCGTTCGGTGACATCGATCGCGTGGACAAAGATCGCGTCCACCTTCCCGTGCAGGTCGCGCAGCGGCTGATAAAGGAAATCGATGATGCGCTGCTCGATGGCGCCGCCGGGCTTACGCTGCAGCTTTACTGGCGTTCCCCTGCCCAAATGGGCAACGCCGCTCCGGTACACCTCGTCGAGCAGTTCCACAAAACCCTGGTTGACAACCTCGGGCAGCGCTTCACTCACCGGCTTGCCGACAATGTCGCGGCGGCCCACCAGCATCTGGTAATCGGCATTGGCGACGGTGATCACATGATCAGGACCGCTCAGCACGGCAATGGCCCCGAGCGTAAGCTCGAAGACCTGCAGGAAGCGCTCGCGTTCCTGCAGTTCTCGCCGGCGCATCAGCACTTCGGATGTGGTTTCCTGGCAGGCGCAGAAGATGCCGACAATCCGCCCCTCGCTGTTGCGCACCGGGGTATAGGAAAAAGCGAAGTGGGTTTCCTCGGGATAGCCCTTTCGGTGCATGGTGAACTCGATGTCATCCATCGAGGTCCCGCGCCCTGCATATGCAGCGTCGATGATGGGCAGCACCTCGTCCCAGATATCGAACCATAATTGCTGGAACGGCCGGCCCAGGGCCTCCGGGTGGCGATCGCCGCACATTGCGGCATAGCTATCATTATAAAGGACGGTGTGTTGGGGCCCCCAGAGGATCAGCATAGGCTGCACCGAGCCCAACATCACCCCGACAAGGGTGCGCAACTCGGGTGGCCACGCGCTGGGCAGGCCTAGTGGATGAACTGTCCAGTCTATGGCGCGCAGCAGCGCTCCGCATTCGCCGCCATCCTTAAGGATTGTGTCGTTGGTGGATAAGGGCATCGGGACCGGAATGAAATGAACAAGGCAGACCGCCGCAGTGCCCTCTCCCAATTGAAAATTCGGGGCGAGCCCAGCCGCAACTCGCTTCATTGCAGGTCTGGGCCCGATTGGGAAGCGCTCCGCCGGAGCCTAGATCACGGTTACGCGATCTGCTCCCCGCTGCAGCTTTCGTGGTTATGGAAAAGCTAACTCTGCCTGATAATCTCGCCCGATCTAGCGGACATATTGGCGCCAGTTGTGCTCCTCGCGAAAGCCCAGCACCTCGCGCGCCTTGCGATTCGACAGCGGCGCCTCAAAGCCCTCGAGCGGGCGCCGGATCGGCGTGTTAGGCGCCCATTTGGCCAGGAACTCCTCGGTGGGCTCGTCGGCAGTGATCTCGTCATTGACGGCGTTGAACACCGAAAAGCCCAGGCCATCCTTTTGCACGCAAAGATCGACGATCTGCCCGAGATCGCGCGCATCGATATAGCTCCAGGCATTGCGCTTGCGTGACAGGGGGTCGGCGAGAAAGGCCGGGAACTTGTCGTATTCGTGCGGCTCGATCACATTGCCGATGCGCAGCGCATAAATATCGGCGCCCGAGCGCATCGCAAAGGCGCGCGCGGTTTTCTCGTTGACCACCTTGGACAGGCCATAGCTGTCCATCGGATCGACGTCATAAGCCTCGTCGAGGGGGAAGCTGTGATAGTCTTTGTCCCCTTCGGCAAAACAAACGCCATAGGTGGTTTCACTCGACGCGATGATGATCTTGCGGATCCCGAGCTTCACCGCCGCTTCGATCACATTATAGGTCGAGACAACATTGGCTTGGAATGTAGCGTTATCCGGTCGCAGCAGGATGCGCGGTATGGCGGCAAAATGCACCACTGCATCTACTGGCGCCGGGCCGGTGCCGGTTTCAAGGCCGGCAAAATCGAAATGCATGGAGAGGGCATTGAATGCCTCCCCGCTCTGCGTGAGGTCGGTTGTCAGGGTGTTGACCCCTGCCATGGCCAAAGGCGCCAGATCAACATTGAGCACTTGATGGCCGCGCCCCAGGAGGTATGCGATCACATGCCGGCCGGCCTTGCCGCTGCCGCCGGTAAAAACAATACGCTTGCCCACCGCATTCTCCTTTGCGCTACCCACCAGCAACGGCTCAGGCCGCAAGGCGTTCAACCCACGATCGCAATAATCACCCGCGCTGCAGCGGCTGCAACAAACTGCGCCGGAACGGCTGCGGCCGGCGCTGCACGGCGGCGCGCGGTGGTGGATTGGGGCCTTCGCAGTTCATGGCTGCGGCAAGGTTCGGCAGGCATCGGGCGTGGGGATGTTTGGGCACCATGATAGTGCTCCGTGTTGATCTCTGTGCCGGCCAACGCAGCCCCAGTCCAGCCGATCCATGTGCCTGCCGCGCAGCAGCATTGCCGCGGCCGAGGTCACGGTGCGAAACGGCCTGATCGAGCGCGCTGCTAGCGTATGCTCGCGACCTGGGTGGTCCCGCCCACTGGCTGCTGGATGTCGAACTTGGGCGTGAAGATCACGATGCCAAGCACCAGATACAGCATGATTTTTGCCGCCCGCCTGCGTCGCTGCCGGGCACGATAAGTCAGTCTCATGGCAAAACCCGGCGGGAGGGGCGGAACATTAATGAAGCCTCAAGGGAGAGGTCTTCATTGCAGGCTTCCAGGTCCGCGCCAAGCTTTGCCTCGCAAGAAGGTGAACGGGAGCGCTTAACGCCGCAGCCCCTGTGAATAGGGGGGATTACCGGGCGTTGTTCCAGGCTGGAGCGACTCACCTCCGTGCACGGCCGGGAACAAGTGCGCCCCTCTGCAGTTGACCTTGCCTAACACCATGGAGAACACGATGAGCAAGGACGATCGTCAAAAAGAACAGCTCAAGCACGTGGATGCAGGCGGCCATCTCGGCGGAACCAATTTCGGTCAGCAAGGCGGCGAAGCCAAGACCAAGGACACCAAGGAAGGCGGCGACAAGCAGCGCCCGAACGACGGCTCAAACTAGCTGTCTGATCTTCTCTCCAACGCAAGGGGCCTCGCTGATCAGCGGGGCCCTTTTTCGTGATTCGACTGCTACTGGCCGAGCGCCGACTGAGCGGCCGCAATCTGGCCGATCAGTTGGTCGAACCCGGCGTCCACCTTCAATCCGGCGGCCATGCGCCGCCGCAAATGCGCCAGCGGCTCCTCGAGCACTGTTTCGAGCACTTCGGCGCACTCGAACTCCCCAACGACGCTCTTGATTTTGGAATTGTCGAACAGCGCTGACCAGCTCTTGTCGCCCCGCAATGGCCCCTCCCATTCCGGGTTGAACCGCACCAGCGTGTCGGTTGGAACATGCACGATCTGCGCCTGAACGCCCAAGCCGGCAGCAATGGCGGTGTGGATTGCGTCCCAGCTATAGCCGCGATCCGAAGTGATATGGAAAATCTCGCCCAGCGCATCCGGATGGGCGAACAGCCGCACAAAGGGCACGGCAAAATCGGCCGAGCGGGTCAGTGTCCAAGGGGTCGCGCCATCGCCCGCAACAATGATCGGCTTACCATCGAGCAGGCGCTGCACGGTGGTATCGGCCGGCCCCATCATGGTCGGCAAGCCCGTCCGCACTGTGTGGCTGGGCCGCACAATGGTCCAGGGCAGGCCGGTGCTGGCCTGGAGCATGGTTTCGCAGGCGATCTTGTCCTGGCTGTATTTCCAGAAAGGATTGATCGCCGGGGTTTGCTCGGTGATCACGTAGTGGCGGGCTGGCTTTTCATAAACGGACGCCGAGGAGATGAAGACGTACTGCCCCACCCGCCCCGTAAACACCGCGATGTCCTGCGCCATCTGCTCGGGCGTGAACACCATGAATTGGCACACCACGTCCCATTGCTGCTCGCCGAGTTGGCGATAGCTGGCTGGATCCTTCATGTCGCCGGCGATCACGCTGACGCCGGGTGGCAGCGCCACCTCGGACTTGCCGCGGTTGAACACCGTGACCTCGTGCCCCGCCTCCACCGCTTCTGCCACGCAGGGGAGCGAAATCTGCCCCGTCCCGCCCACAAACAGCACCTTGGTTGCCATCGCCCGTTTCCTCCTCGGCTGGTTCAGCGCACGGCACACCGTGCCGCGACCCAGCGATTCGCACACCGGGCACGCCTTTTGGGGCACCAACGCCGTGACGGGTCAAGGCGACAGCCTCGCCGATCACCACAAATACGGGGAAGAAGAACCTTGGTGGGTGCGCACGGACTCGAACCGTGGACCCGCTGATTAAGAGTCAGCTGCTCTACCATCTGAGCTACGCACCCGGTTGAAAACCCGGTACCAAGGTTGGCGCCTCTCTAGCAAAGGGATCGGGGACTGTCCAGCGCCCGCTGTCACTTTCCACAAGGGCTTGATTAGCTAGATTAACAAGTCCATCCCCCGAAGAACAACCGGCGCAACCATCGGCCACCCATCGTCTTTGGCTGGCGCAAGCCTTGGAGACCTCTATGCTCGATTCCGATTTCCTAGCCCTTTCCTCCACCTGGATCATCGCCAATGTCTGGTCGGGGCTGGTCGCCCTGGTCGTGTTGGTCGGCGGCTGGATGTTGGCGGGGCTCCTGTCGCGCTACGTCGTGCAGCTCCTACCCGGGCGCTTACACCGCGACCCCACCATCGTACCGCTCCTGTCGCAAGTGGTGCGTTATGGCGTGCTGCTGGTGACCATTATTATCGTGCTGGGCCAGTTCGGGGTGCAGACCGCTTCCATCCTTGCCGTGCTTGGTGCTGCCGGCCTGGCGGTCGCCCTGGCCTTGCAGGGCACCCTTTCCAATATTGCTGCGGGCATCCTGCTGGTGCTGCTGCGCCCCTTCAATGTGGGCGATCAGATCGATGCCGACGGCATTGCCGGCACCGTGGTGGAAGTGGGCTTGTTTGCAACGCAGATGCGCACGGCTGAAGGGGTCTTCATGTTCGCCCCCAATTCCAAGCTCTCCAACGCCAAGATCATCAACTATACCCGCGAAGCGTCGCGCGTTCTCGAGCTCAAGTTCAACGTGCCCCGCACGGCCGATATCGGCGCGGTGCGCCAAGCGGTGCTGGCGGGCCTTACAAACGGGCAACCCGAAGCTGCCGGCCAGCCGGAAATCCTGGTTGATGCCCTGGGTGATTCGACTGTGACCCTCGCGGTTCGCGTTGCGGTGTCCAGCCGCAACTGGATGCAGGCGCGGGCTGATATGCAGGAGCGGCTGAAATCCGTCTTGGATACTGCCAATGGTTTTGCCCAGCCCGCTGCATAGGCCTGCCGTTAAGTCCTAAAGTCCGCGCCGCTCCCTAAAGGACTGCAAATCCAGCACGTTTCCTTGCCAAGCGGGCGCATCTTCGGTCAGATCATCGATCAGGGTGATGGTTCGCTCGACGATGTTCCGCAACTGCCGCGACTGGTTGTCGCCACCCTGCAGCATGGCCGCGGCGCGTCGGAGATGCTCGCGCGCAAGATCGTAGGTTGGCTTCATGGCAATGGCTCCTGTCGGAAGATTCTGGTGAGTCGGTGCACTCGGCACGCCCGCAGAAGATGGGACCGCATGCCTTCGCGGTCCTTGCGGGAGCCGGGCGCATTTGCATCAAATGCAATCTAAAGGACAACGAGGCGCAAAGGCCTGCACACAATGGGAAACTGCGCCGTCCAGCCCCTTTTTGGCTGTGCACAACAGCGGTAAAGCGGGTTCGGGGTCGGCGAGGCGTTAAGGCGCGGTGATGCCGATGCGGGCGCGCAGGCCCCGGTGGTTGGAGCCAAAGGTTCCGGGCAGCACTGCAAGGCTTTCCACCACCGCATTGCCGCGGGTGAAGACATTGTCGATCGGCACGCCAATCGGTCCGAACTCGGGCGGCCAAGTCGAGGGATAAAATGGCGCCACCTGCAATTGGCTGCCCCGCACCAGCCGATTTATCGCATAGGACCAGGGCGCGGCATTGAAATCTCCCGCAATGATCGCGGGCCCCTCGACCGCTTCCAGGATGTCGCGCAGCCGGCTCAGTTCCGCTTCCGACTGCATGTCGAAGTATGGCTTGGTCAGGTGAACGGCGACGAGGGTTACCGCTTCCCCACCGATCCGCGTGCGCGCGGTGATCACCCGCTGCTGGGAGAAGTTCGACAGGCTGAGGGTTTGCACATCTTCGAGCGGGGTGCGCGAGAACATGGTGAGGTCGCAGGTCAGCTCCTGCTCGCAGCCGATGCGATAGGGGTAAACGGCAGCAAGCGCGCCCAGCTCGGGAAACAAGGGGGCCGATTCGAGGGTAAACACCACATCCGCCGACGAGGCGGCGAGCATCCCGGCAATAGCCGGCCCATTCTCGGTATTGTTGTTGAGGATGTTGAAGCTGACCAGCTCAACCGTCCGCGTCACCGGGCGGGCAGCAGCCGCCAGGCGCGCTTGTTGTTGCCCGTAGATAATCCAGCCACCCTGCCCCACGCTCAGCAGCGCGAGCAGCGCCAGCAGCCCGGCGCGCCAGCGTGAGCCGGCAATGGCCAGGGCTATCGCCAGGGCAAGGCAAAGCAGTGCCGAGTGGAAGCGCAACGTCTGCAGCAGTGGCTGACCAGGCAGCAATGGCCAGACTGTGCCCCCGACCAGCAGGACGAGGGCCGTGACGGCCAGCCCGGTTAGAACGCCCCTGATTTCGCTCCGGCTGATCATGGCAAGCACCTCGCCCGCCTTGATGCCCGATGGCAGGCGTTTACGCAACGCGCGGCTAAGCCTGCCGCACAACTTGGCGCGACAGGCTTGCGGGTGTTGTCAGCGTGTCTTAGCCGGCCATGGCGCCCTGGGCGGCGGCGCCGCGCTCGATCATCAAGCGGTTAAAGGCATTGAGGTAAGCGCGGGCGGAAGCCACCAGCGTATCGGGCTCGGCGGCATTGCCCGAGGCAATGCGGCCGTTCATTTCGAGGCGCACATGAGCACTGGCCTGCGCATCGGTGCCGCCGGTCACGCCGTCCACCGCATAAAGCACCAGGTGCGGCTGCTGGCCCACGGCCTCCTTGATGGCATTGAAGATCGCATCGACCGAACCGGTGCCATCAAAGCTCACCGAGCTTTCATCGCCATCGATCGACAGGGTAATATTGGCGCGGTGCGTGCCGCCGGTCTTGGAAATGACTTCCATATCAACAAGGCGGATGCGATCGCCGACCGAGCCGACTTCATCGTCCACCAGCGCCACGATATCGGCGTCATAGACGTGCTTTTTGCGGTCAGCCAGATCCTTGAAGCGCTGGAAGGCTTCCTGGAAGGCATTCTCGCCCAGCTCATAGCCAAGTTCCTTGAGCTTGTCCTTGAAGGCGGCGCGGCCGGAATGCTTGCCCATCACCAGGGTCGTTTCCTTGATGCCGACGCTGGCTGGCGTCATGATCTCATAGGTCTCGGCATTCTTGAGCATGCCATCCTGGTGGATGCCGCTTTCATGGGCGAAGGCATTCTTGCCCACGATGGCCTTGTTGTACTGCACCGGGAAATTGGCCGCCGCCGCAACGATCCGGCTGGCACGCGCCAGATGCGTGGTCTCGATTTCGGTGTGGTAGGGCATGGCGTCGGCGCGGGTGCGCAGCGCCATCACCACTTCCTCGAGCGCCGCGTTGCCGGCACGCTCGCCCAGTCCATTGATCGTGCATTCGATCTGGCGGGCGCCGGCGGCAACACCGGCCAGCGAATTGGCGACAGCCAGGCCCAGGTCGTTGTGGCAATGCACCGAAAAGATTGCCTTGTCGGCATCGGGCACGGTCTCGAGGATGGTCTTGAACATGCGGAAATGCTCTTCGGGCACCGCATAACCCACCGTATCGGGCAGGTTGATCGTGGTGGCGCCGGCCCGAATCGCAGTTTCAACGCAGCGCTTGAGGAACTCGAGCGGCGTGCGGGTCGCATCCATCGCCGACCATTCCACATCGTCCACCAGGTTGCGCGCTTGGGCCACCGTGCGCGCGATGATCTCGATCACCTCGTCCTCGGTCTTTTTCATCTGGTGCGCCAGATGGATCGGCGAGGTCGAAACGAAAGTGTGGATGCGCCCCTTGCGGGCATGACGCACCGCTTCGCCCGCCCTGTCGATATCGGCGGTGATGGCACGGGCCAACCCTGCGACCGTGGCGTTCTTGACCTGCTTGGCGACGGCAACCACGGCTTCGAAATCGCCATTGGAGGCGATGGGGAAGCCGGCCTCAATGATATCGACGCCCATTTCGTCGAGCGTTTCGGCAACCTGCAGCTTTTCTTCCAGCGTCATGGTCGCGCCGGGCGATTGCTCGCCGTCGCGCAGCGTGGTGTCGAAGATGAAGACGCGGTCTTTGTTGGTGTCGGTAGCGGGGGTAGTCATGCGGATGATCCTATCAAACGGCCCAAAGCCAAGGCTCTGCAGGCCGGACATTTACTGTTCGGCTGGTGGCGTAATCCCCTGACGACCCGCTCGCTTGATCGAGCTGCCGGTGATCAGGGGCTGATAAGAAGAAGCACTAGCGCTGGAAGCAGCAACAAAGCGGCGGCAACGAAAAGGCGGGCCTGAAGGGCCTGGCGCTGTTCGACGGCAATGGCAATGGCGCGCTTGCGCTGCATAACATTCATCCGGTTGCGTGGCGATAATGGCCCACATCAGCCTGGGTTGCAACCCTGGAGGACAGGCTGGGCGCAAGGAACTGTGCTGATAAGCTCAGTCCCCCAGATCCAGGGCCCCTTCCCCAACGATGACGGCATGCCCGCCAATGCCCCCATGCACCAGCCGGTCGCGCTCCTTGCGCAACTGGATGGTGATGCGGCAGGGCCGCCCCATCTCCACCCCCTGCCGGATCACGAGGTCGATCTGGCCGGTGCCGATATTGACATGCTCGGAGAGGAGCCCAATCAGCGCCGCCGCGGCCGAACCGGTGCCCGGATCCTCGGCAAGGCCAAGCCCGGGCGCAAACATGCGGGCGGCAATATCATTGCCGGGCTCATCGGGGGTGAGCGTAAACAGATAGACCGAGTGCCGCCCATGGGGGAAAACCTCGTTCCATGCCGCCATGTTCGGCCGTGCCCGCTTCAGCACCGCAGCGTCCCGCACCGGCACGAGGTGGAACACCACCCCGGCCGAATACACCGTGGGGCGATAAGGACCGCACCCGATCTCCTCGGGATCAATGCCCAGAGCCTGGGCGATTGCCAGCATGTTGTCGAGCTTGCCCACCTGCTCGGGCAGTTGCGGCAGCGCAAAACGCGCCTCGCCCGAGCTCTTGTCGGTTTTTTCGAACAGCGCCGTGATCAGCCCGATCTTTTCCTCTAGCCGGACGGCGCTGACCTTGTTGTTAAGCCCCAGCACCACCGCCGCCCCGACAGTCGGATGGCCGGCAAAGGGCAACTCGGTCATCGGCGTAAAGATGCGCACGCCAGCCGAATTGCGCTCGGTCTGTGGCTTGAGCAGAAACACTGTTTCGCTGAGGTTGAACTCGCGGGCAATGGTTTGCATCTCGTCGTCGAGCAAGCCATCGGCCTTGCAAACCACCGCCAGTGGATTGCCGGCAAAGCGCTCCTGCGTGAAGACGTCCAGCAGCAGATAATTCAGTTTCATGACAGGCCCCCTGCCCTCAGCAATGGAGTTGCTTTGGGGGCCTGTCAAGCCAACCGCCATTACTGAAGCGCCAACGCGTAAGCGGCACGATCCAGCCCCAGATGCTCGCAAAGGGCCGCCGCGGCAACATTATGATCTTCCCGCCCGGGCAGGCCCGAAATGGTGAGACAGCCGATAATCCCCGCGCCCGGCACCCGCAGGGGAAAACCGCCACCGGCAAAGACATAGTCGACCGGGTCCACCCCGGCTTGTGGTGGTGGTGGAGCTTCGCCCCGCTCCAGCACCAACCGGTAGCTGGCGCGCTGAAAGCGCCTGACCGAATTGATCTTGCGCCGCACCCATTCGGCGTTGTCCGGGCCTGTTCCTGCCGTGGCCGCGAAGAACAGCCGCCGGTCCCAGGTGCAGATATCCACCACGAGAGACAAACCCTCGGCCAGCGCGCGTGCCCGCACCGATGAGCCGATGCTGAATGCCACATCCTCATCCAGCTGCGGCAGCGCGAGTTCGAGTTCCTGGCGTTTGATCAGCGCGATATCGTCGTGAGTTGTCATGTTTCAATCCTGATGATGGCGGGTCCAGGCGTCGAACAGCGGCGTGCGATCCACGGCGCCCTGGGGAAAATTGACCAGATCAGGATCGATGCTGGCCCAGGCGGCCTTGCTCTCCGTCCAGATATTGCCCACGGGCACCGCCCAGTCGATATCGTCGAGCGTGCCGGCCCGCATCACGCGGATGCCCGGCATCGGTGGCAAGTTCCAGACCCAGCCATGGCAATGGGCACAAAAATGCATGGCAATGACGTTGCCGCTATCGGCGCGGCGGTCGTAGCGCACCGTCTCACCCGAAAGCTGCTCGATATCTTCTTCGCGGGCGATCATCGACATCGACCAGCCTGCCCCCGAAAAACGCTGGCAGTCCTTGCAGTGGCAATTATAGACCGAAAGCGGGGCAGCCTTGAGCCGGTAGCGCACGGCGCCACACTGGCATCCGCCCTCCTGGGGAAACTCTGGTAAGCGCATGGGTCACTCCTCCCGATCTAGTTACCGGGTTTGGCGGCGGCGCGGAAGATGGAGCACCGCAAAAGAAAACGGGGGCCGAAGCCCCCGTCCTTAGCGATTTAGTTCTTGGCCTTGTCGACCAGCGCGCCGGCCTTGATCCAGGGCATCATGTCCCGCAGCTTGGTGCCGACTTCCTCGATCTGGTGCTCGTCATGCAGACGCCGGGTCGCCTTGAAGCGCGAACCGCCGGCCTTGATTTCCTGCATCCACTCGGAGGTGAACTTGCCCGACTGGATGTCGTGCAGCACGCGCTTCATCTCGGCCTTGGTTTCCGAGGTGATGATGCGCGGACCCGTGACATACTCGCCCCACTCGGCGGTGTTCGAGATCGAGTAGTTCATGTTGGCGATGCCGCCCTGGTAGATCAGGTCGACGATCAGCTTCACTTCGTGCAGACACTCGAAATAGGCCATTTCAGGCGCATAGCCGGCTTCCACCAGCGTCTCGAAGCCGGCGCGGATCAGCTCCACGAGGCCACCGCAGAGCACAGCCTGCTCGCCGAACAGATCAGTCTCGCATTCCTCGCGGAAATTGGTTTCGATCACGCCCGAACGGCCGCCGCCAACACCCGAAGCATAGGCGAGCGCGATGTCATGGGCATTGCCCGAAGCGTCCTGGTGCACCGCGATCAGGCAAGGCACGCCGCCGCCCTTCTGGTATTCGCCACGCACGGTGTGGCCCGGGCCCTTGGGGGCGATCATGATCACGTCGACGGTCGACTTGGGCTCGATCAGGTTGAAGTGCACATTGAGGCCATGGGCGAAGGCGAGCGCGGCGCCATCACGGATATTGGGTTCGATATGCTCTTTATAGATATCGGCCTGCAATTCGTCGGGGGTCAGCATCATGATCACATCGGCCCAGGCGGAGGCCTCGGCAACCGACATGACCTTCAGGCCTTCGCCCTCGGCCTTCTTGGCCGACGGGGAGCCGGGACGCAGAGCCACCACCACATCGGTAACGCCGGAGTCGCGCAGGTTCAGCACATGCGCATGGCCCTGCGAGCCATAGCCGACAATGGCGACCTTCTTGGACTTGATGATGTTGAGATCGGCGTCACGATCATAATAAACGCGCATGGAGCACTCCCTGGTTATGGCGCTGTATCCGCCCCGTAGAGGGCGAAGAATTGGTTGGTCGCGGCCGTGGCATCGGCCTCGATATTGGCTTCGACATTGGACTGGGTGAGCTTCTTGTCGCCCAGCAGCAGCCGGATCTGCACATCGCGCACGACGAGCCCGAAAAAGGTGCGATACGCGTCTTCGCTGTTGTCAAACCGCAGTAGGCGCGCATCGCGCCCCGCTTCGAGAATCGGTTTCAAGCGCCGGCGGATCGCCAGCGGTCCGTTTTCGAGCACGATGATCCCGAGCCGGTCCTTTTCCTGGGCGGCATGGGTCACGGCGGTGCGGTTGAGCGTAATTGAAACCTCGCCCACGATGGTGGTGAGGAGGTCGCGCGCAAACTGCTCGATCGACGAGCGCAGCGTTTGTGCATTGAGGCCCGTGCGATCCACCTGGGGCATGCGCACCTTGGCCGCCTGCCACTGCACGGTTGCGGTCAGCAGGCCGTCGCGGTCGCCGAACCACTTATAGAGCGTTTCCTTGGAACAGCTGGCCCGCCGCGCCACCGCGGTCATGGTCAGCCCTTCTCCATTCTCAACCAGCAGATCGAGCGCCGCGGTCAGCACGGCCTGCTGACGCGGGGTAAAACTCTCTTCATTGACCTTGATGGTCACCGGCACGCACGAACTCCCTTGGCAGGCTCATCTGCCACAATTTCATCGGCATGCCGTACCGTACGGTACGGTTCTGCGCAACTGTTTCTTTGCCAGTATGTATGGGGACGAAGATCACCACCTGTAGGTCTCCGTCATGACCTGCGGCGAGCGGGAGTATCTCTGAGAATCCGCCCGCATCCGTAAAATGGGCTTACCTACCAGACCGAGGCGTGCACACGCAGACCAATAGCGGGCTCAGCATCGAAGGCGGGACGATCAGTCTCACACGTCAGTGTTGAACTTCCCTCAGCGGGCTTGATCATCTCATTGCGACGCAGGAAGCACGCATCAGTGGGAGATCTGGCCCAGGAACGTCTTGGTCCGCTCGTTCTGCGGGTTGGAGAAGAAGCTTTCGGGTTCGCCGATCTCGACGATTTCGCCCTTGTCCATGAAGATCACCCGATCGGCCACCTTGCGGGCAAAGCCCATTTCGTGGGTCACCACCAGCATGGTCATGCCTTCGCGGGCGAGGTCGATCATGGTGTCGAGCACTTCGTTGACCATCTCGGGATCGAGCGCCGAGGTGGGCTCATCGAACAGCATGATCTTGGGGTTCATGCAGAGCGCCCGGGCAATGGCGACGCGCTGCTGCTGACCGCCTGAAAGCTGGGCGGGGTATTTGTCGGCCTGTTCAGGGATGCGCACGCGCTCGAGATAGCGCCGCGCCGTCGCCTCGGCTTCGGCCTTGCTCACCCCGCGCACCAGGGTGGGGGCGAGCATGCAGTTTTCCAGCACAGTCATGTGCGGGAAGAGGTTGAACTGCTGGAACACCATGCCGACATCGCGGCGGATCTTTTCCACATTGCTGCCCGAGGTCAGCTCGATGCCGTCAACCGTAATGGTGCCGGACTGGATGGTTTCGAGCTGGTTGATGCAGCGAATAAGGGTGGATTTGCCGGATCCCGAAGGGCCGCACACGACGATCTTCTCGCCGCGTGCGACGGACAGGTTGATGGCATTGAGGGCGTGGTAGCTGTCATACCATTTATCGACGTCGCGCATGGCGACGGCGATATCGGCAGTTTCGGGTGCAGCCTTGGTCATTGCAGTTTCTGCCCTCAAGTCCTGATCTGTCGGTTTATTCGCCTGCCACCACGAATTCGGGCAGCGGTCCGCCAACCCATTCCTGGTGCAGTGCATTCAACTTGCCGTCGGCCTTCGCGCTGGCGATGAAGTCGTTGATATAGGCAAGCAGCTCATCGCTGCCGGGGCGCACGGCAATGCCCTGGCTCTGCTGGCGCAGCGAGAACTTGGTGTCGAAGCGATCGGGCGCCATGGTGTTGATCTGGGCGATCACGACGTTGGACGCGCCCATGAGCGGGGTCTGGCCCGAAAGCAGGGCCTGTACGGCCGAGGCATCGTCGTCGAAGCGCTGGATATTGGCGTCAGCGGGCGCAATCTCGGTGATGGCCGTGTCCTGGGTGGAAGCGCGGGCCACCGCGATGTTCTTGCCCGACAGCCCCTCGGGCCCGGTCACCTCGAGATTGGTGTCGCCAAACACAAAGATTTCGATACCAGCATAGGGGTCGGAGAAATTGACCTGCTGAGCGCGCTCGGGCGTGATGCCGAGAGAAGCGACCAGAATATCGACCTGGTTGGACAAGAGATACGGGATGCGATTTGGACCGGTGACCGGCACGAGGTTAACTTCAACGCCCATATGCTCGGCCAACAGGCGAGCCACGTCGGCATCATAGCCGTCGGGGTTGCCCGACTGATCAAGAATGCCGAATGGGGGGAAATCAACCAGCATCCCCACATTGATGGTGCCGCGCTGCTGAATTTCCTCGACCGTCTGCGCGACGGCGGGGGCGCTCACAAGGCCCGCGGCCAACAATGCCGCACCGGCCAGCCCGATCAGTTTTCTGCTCAGTTTCATTTAAAGCTCACTCCCAGTGTGATGATGTCCGGTCAGCGCGTGGTGGCCACGGCGAACCGACCCTCCAGATGCCGGGCCCACATCGACAGCGGCCAGCACAGGATGAAATACAGCGCCCCTACCAGCGAGAACACGAGCAAAGGCTGGAAGGTGGCATTGTTGATGATCTGGCCAGCGCGGGTCAGTTCCACAAAGCCGATGATCGAGGCCAGTGAGGTCCCCTTGATCAACTGCACGAGGAAGCCAACCGTTGGCGCGACCGAAATCTTGGCGGCCTGGGGCAGGATGACATAGCGCATGCTGTCCCAGTATTTGAGGCCAAGCACATAGCTGGCTTCACCCTGACCCGAGGGCACCGCCTCGATGCAGCCGCGCCAGATCTCGCCCAGATACGCGCTGGCATGCAGCGTCAGCGCCACCGCGGCCGCGATCCAGGGATTGATGCCCACGCCCATGATCGACAGGCCGAAATAAACGAGGAACAGCTGCATCAGCAGCGGCGTGCCCTGGAACACCCGGATAAAGGCCAGTGCCAGATAGCGCAGCCATGGCTTTTTGGAGACGCGCCCCAGTGCAACGGCTATGCCCCCAAGGGCGCCGCCGGCAAAGGCAATGGCGGACAGCAGCAGCGTCCACTGCACTGCGCTGACGATATAAAGGATTTCATTGGGGCCAAAGGGGCGAAACATGGCTTGATCCTATCGCGCCAGCGGATAACGGAACGCGGCGCGTCCGATCGCGGAAAACAGGCCGGAAAAGCCCAGCGACAGAATGAAATACATGATGGTGATCACCAGATAGACCTCGAAAGCCGCAAAGGTCGAGGACTGGATGTTGTTTCCGGCCGCCGCCAGATCGGTCGCGGAAATGGCCGACACCACCGACGAAGTCAGCATCAGGTAGATGAACTGGCTGGTGAGCGCAGGGTAGATGGTGCGCAGCGCCGGCTTGAGGATGATGTAGCGAAAGATCTGATGCCCTTTGAGGCCAAGCGCCTTACCTGCCTCGACCTGCCCGCGGTTGATCGACTCGATCCCGGCGCGCACGATCTCGGTGGCATAGGCGCCTACATTGACCGACAGCGCGACGAGTGCAGCGGTGTTCGGATCAAACCGGATGCCGAGTGCCGGAAGCGAGAAATAGATAAAGAAGATCTGGATCAGGAACGGGGTGTTACGGATCACCTCGATATAAAGGTTCACCAGCCAGCGCAGGGGCTTGGGCCCGGCCGTTTTGGCCAGCGCGCAGGGGATCGCGATCAGCGTGCCAATCAGGATGGCGCCCAGGCTGAGCTGGATGGTGATCAAGGCGCCGTAGATCAACTGATCGAAATTGTTGAACACCGGCGCAAAATTGAACTGGTAACCCACGGGTTCTGCCCCAGACCTTGCTCGCGATTAGATCGATCTAAATAGCACCGCGCCGCGAAGGTCAACCCTTAGGCGAGCGCTCGAACAGGTCCAATCGAGCCGCGCTCAACCAGGTGGCTGGGCACGGTGCGCCGCTCCGGGGGGGCATCGGGATTGTCGATCCGGTGCAGCAGTTGCCGGGCGGCGTGCAGGCCAATGGCGAAGGGCTCGGTGGCAACCGAGGCCAGCCCTGGTCGCACCAGATCGGCTTCCGCCACATTGTCATAACCGATCAAGGACACGTCCCGCCCTGGCACCAGCCCCGCCTCGCTGAAGCCCTTGTGCATACCCAGGGCGATCACGTCGTTGTGACAGATCCAGGCAGTTGGTGCGGCAGTTTGTGCTGCCATGCTCTGGGCAAGTGCAATGGCGGCGCCATGAGTGGATTCGATGACGGTTTCGATGGGCTGGAGCCTTGGGTGCCGGCGCATGGCGGAGCGGAACGCCCCGAGCCTTTCGTCACGCGCCGAATGGTTGAGATTGCTGGCAACAAAGCCGACAAGGCTGTGCCCCAGCTCTGCAAGGAGGCTGACGGCGCTCTCCATTCCCCCGGCCTGGTCCATTCCGGTATAATCGACCTCACCGGCAGCCGATGTGCGCAGCACTTCGCCGACAGGCATCCCCCAGGCCCTGAGGCGAGCGACGAAGCCGGGCTCGGTGCCCGCTGCTGGGCAAACGATCAGCCCGTCCACCCCATGCTCGCGCATCCGGTTGACGAAGACGTCCTGCTTGGCCGGCGATTCCCCGGAATGGGCGATAAAGGTGGCCAATCCGGCCCCGTCGATGACCTCATCAATCCCGGCGAGAAGTTCGCCAAAGAAGGTGTTGGACAGATTGGGGATAATCACCCCGATCGTGCGGCTCCGCGCGGCCCGCATCCCGGCAGCGCCGACATTGTAGACATAGCCGATCTCGGCCATTGCCGCTTCAACGAGCGCCCGGGTATCCTCACTCACCAACGGGCTCTTGCGCACGACCAGCGAAGCTGTCGCCCGGGACACGCCGGCCTTCTGGGCAACATCCACCAATGTTGGCCGCACGCGCGGCGACATTCTCTTGTTCATCATCCCCCCGAACTGCCCGTATTAGATCGATCCAGAATCATTGCTGTCAACGTCGAAGGCGCACAGAGCGTAGCCGACTGGGCAGGCGGGGATCGTTACATCAGGCCGGCGCAACCCGGCCCTGGTTTCTGCGCGCTCGAACTCTCTTCATCGGCACTTGCCGATGGATGCGCTTGTGTGCAATCTGCAGGTTCTGTTTTCCCCACCGGTTTTGCCCTCATGTCCTTGCTGTTTACCCCCACTGCCTTGCGCCGCCTCAAGCTGCGCAATCGCACCGTGATTGCCCCAATGTGCCAGTATTCGGCTCGTGATGGCTTTGCCAATGACTGGCACCTGGTGCATCTCGGCCGCTTTGCCATGGGTGGGTTCGGGCTGGTCATCACCGAGGCAACGGGCGTTACCCCCGAGGGCCGGATTTCCTATGCCGATCTTGGCATCTGGAAGGACGAGCACATTCCCGGGCTGACCCGCATCGTCGATTTCCTTCACGCCCAGGGTGCTGCCGCCGGCATCCAGCTGGCCCATGCCGGGCGCAAGGCCTCGACGCCCATTCCCTGGCGCAAGGGCTTTGACGAAACGGAGGAGGAAAAGCCTGGCGTCGGCTTCCAAAGCTGGACGCCCGTCGGTCCCACCGACGAGATCCATGCCGAGGGCAAGAACTTCACCAAGCCGACGGCCCTTGATGCCGCTGGCATTCGCAATGTCATCGAAGCCTTCGTCGCCGGCGCGCTGCGCGCCAATGAGGCGGGCTTTGACCTCGTCGAGATCCACGCCGCCCACGGTTATCTGCTCAACCAGTTCCTGTCGCCGCTCGCCAACAAGCGCACCGACAACTATGGCGGCAGCCGCGAAAATCGCATGCGCCTGGTGCTGGAAGTGACGCAGGCCGTGCGCGCCGTTTGGCCGGCCGACAAACCCGTCATCGTGCGCCTGTCGGTCAGCGACAATGATCCCGCCGGCTGGCAGGTGGAAGACAGCGTCGTGCTCGCCCGCGAGCTCAAGGCGCTGGGCGTCGATGCGATCGACTGCAGCAGCGGCGGCTTTGATTCGGGCGCCATCCGTTCCACGCCCGGCTACCAGGTGCCCTTCAGCGCCGCCGTGCGCAAAGGCGCTGATATCCCCACCATGGCGGTTGGCCTGCTCGGGGGTGATCCGGCGGCCGATGAAGCCGTGCTCGCCAATGGCGATGCTGATTTCATTGCGCTGGCCCGGGCGGCACTGGATGACCCCAACTGGGCCGTCCATGCCCGCCACGCGCTGGGAGAACCGGGCTACGAGCTGTGGCCCAACCAGGCTGCCCGGGTGCGCGAACGCGACCGCTGGCTCAAGCAGCGCGAGTTTGCCGAACAGGATTCGTAAGCGCACCCATCCTATTTCTGCCGCTTTGCCGGCGGCAGATCGCTCTTGGCCAGCTGGTCAACCAGGGAGAAGCTCGGTGGATACCAAAGCCGCTGTTATTGCACTGCTCAGTGTCTGGGGTGTGGGCGCCTGCCCCACCCTGCCCGCTACGGCTCAGGAAGCCGAAGGCAGCATGGAGGAGGATGAGCGCGAGACCGGCAATCCGCTGCTTAACAAGGTCTGGGTGCGCTCCGATGCTGACGAGAACCTGCCCGGCCCCATGCAGATCTTTCTGGAGGACGGCACGCTGGTCAGCGATAGCTGCTGGGAAACCTACCGGCTCTCCAAATGGCAGCAGGTCTCGTCCACGGCCATCAGCTGGGACGAAGATGGCATGACCATCGACGCCGATATCGCCACCCTCACCGAAACCGAACTGGTGCTGCGCCTGCACCTGGGCGCCGAAACCCAGGAACAGCGCTTCGTCACGGCAACCGTCCCTTATGTCTGCCCGGACATGATCAAGGGCTAAGGGCTACAGCACCACCTGCGTGCCGATCTCGACGACGCGGCCCGTTGGTATGTGGAAATACTCCGTGGCGTCGCTGGCATTGCGCGCCAACCGCGTGAACAACCGGTCTTGCCAATAGCGCACCAGCCCCTGGCGCGGCCCGGGCTTGAGCGAGCGGCGCGACAGGAAGAACGAGGTCGACATGATGTCGAACTTCCACCCCAGCTTGCGCCCCAGGATCAAGGCCTTTGGAATATTGGGGCTTTCCATATAGCCAAAGGTCACCACGACGCGGCTGAACAGCTCGTTATAGGCGTCGATCGTCACCTTCTCATCGTCGGGCACCCTAGGCGAGGCCGAGGTGCGCACCGTCAGAATCACGTTTTGCTCGTGCAGCACCTTGTAGTGCTTGAGGCTGTGGAGGAGCGCCGTGGGCGCGCCTTCGATATCGCTGGTCAGGAACACGGCGGTGCCGGGCACCAGTGTCGGGCGCTTCTTGGAGAGATTATCCACGAGGAACTGCAACGGCACTTCATCGCGCCGGGTCTTTTCCGCCAGCCGCCGCCGGCCCCCGATCCAGCTCGCCATGATGACGGCGACCGTCAGCGCCACCGCCGCCGGCACCCAGCCACCCTGGAACAGTTTGGAGACATTGGCGGCAAAGAACCCGCCATCGATCACAACGAACACCACGCCGAACAGCACCACGACGGCCGGGTTCCACTTCCAGTTGCGCCACATCACCACCAGCAGCAGCGCCAGGGTAACGATCATCACGCCCGAAACCGCGATACCATAGGCGTTCGACAGCGCCTCGGAACTGCCGAACGCAATCACCAGCATCAGCACGCCGAGCATCAGCATCGTATTGATCTGGGGCATGTAGATCTGGCCGCTTTGGGTGGCGGAAGTGTGCTGCACGACCATGCGCGGCAGCATGTTAAGCGCGATAGCCTGCTGCGCCAGGCTGTAGGTGCCCGAGATCACCGCCTGGCTGGCGATGATTGTCGCCATGGTCGCAAGTGCCACAAACGGCCCCAAGGCCCATTCCGGCTGCATTTCAAAAAACGGGCTTTCGACATTCTCGACGCCCATCTGCAACACAAAGGCGCCCTGCCCGAAATAGTTGAGCAAGAGGCACGGAAACACCAGGGCGAACCAGGCAATCACAATGGGCCGGCGCCCGAAATGCCCCAAATCCACATAAAGCGCCTCGGCCCCGGTCACCGCCAGGAACACAGCGCCGATCACCACAAAGGCAATCCCGAAATGCGTGGCCAGAAACTCGACGCCCAGGAAAGGATTGATCGCCAGCAGCACTGCTGGGTACTGCACAATATGCACCAGGCCGGAAATGCCCAGGGTCAGGAACCAGATCCCGGTTACGGGACCAAACACGATCGAGACCTTGGCAGTGCCAAAGCGCTGCACCATGAAGATGCCGACAATGATCACCAGCGTGATCGGCACCACCCAGCGGCGCATATTGGGGGCTACGAGTTCAATACCCTCAACCGCCGACAACACCGAGATGGCGGGAGTGATGATCGCGTCGCCAAAAAACAGCGACGCTCCCAGCACGCCGAGCACAGTGATCCACATCGGAGGATTGGTGAAGGTCTTGCGCGCCAGCGCCATCAGCGAAAGCGTACCGCCCTCGCCCTTGTTGTCCGCCCGCGTAACGAAGAACACATATTTGACCGCGACGGTCAGTGTCAGCGCCCAAACAATCAGCGACAGCAGTCCCAGGATTTCGCTGCTGCTCGAAGCGGCACCGGGGCGAATGCTCATCGCCTGCCGGAAGGCATAGATCGGGCTCGTGCCAATATCGCCATAGACCACCCCAAGCGCGCCGAGCAGCAGCATGGGCAGGTCTTTGTTATGAGAGTGGTCGTGAAGATCGCTCGCATCGGCACCGGTGCTGGCACCGGCCGTATTCGTCTGCGTCATAAACCTGTGCTCTCATGGGTAACGGCGGGCGCCGCTATACACCTCGGATATCTCACATACAACACAACTTCTATTCAAGCGCCCAAACGCACAGGGGCCGCTCACACCGAGCGGCCCCTGACGTCAACGAAAGCTGGAGGTCTTGCTTTCGAAATACCTATTCGGCCGCGACGGCAGCCTGGGCATTATCCTGGGCGCGAGCGGCCTTGGTGGCAGTGCCCCACCAGATCAGCTGGTCCAGCATGTCCTTGGCGCTGGGGCCGATCGAGCCTTCGATATCGCTGAAGCTCTTGTTCTGGCCGCCGAGCGGATGCACGGCAAAGAAGTCGCTGCCCCCGATATGGACGGCCGAGCGGGTCGACACCATCTGCATCTCGACGCCGATGCCGCGCAGATGTTCGGCCGCACGGGTGCCGCCAACGCTGCCATAAGCAACGATGCCGAACGGCTTGCGATTCCACTCGACATAGGACTGGTCGATCGCGTTCTTGAGCGCGCCGGTGATGGAGCGGTTGTATTCGGCGACGACGAAGATGAAGCCGTCAAATTCGGCTACCTTCTTTTGCCAGGCGACAGCCCGGGGGTCGCTTGAAGGCATCCACATATTGGACGCCACTTCGTTGAAGAAGGGCAGGTCGAAATCGCGCAGGTCGACCAGTTCAGCCTCGATCTCGTCGCGGGCATTGGCCTTGTCGAGGATCCACTGCGCCGGCTTGTCGCCGAAGCGGCTTTCGCGGGTGGACGAGATAATGACGCCAATCTTGAGTTTGGACATTGCGTGCCCTCCTTGGTAACAAAACGTAACTGAGGCGATATATGTGCCTGTGCGATTTCCACGCAAGTGGGCACGCTCATGTCCGTGGGTTCCCCGAAGGGCCCTAAGGCACATGGGTGTAAGTATCTGAACTGCCTTAAGTTGCCGTATTTCGGGGCTTTTGAGGGCTGCGCACCAACAGCTGCACTCGGTGTGTTCAACGCAGCGTTCGTCAAACCTGACCGACGGGCTGTTGGCTCAGCCGCCCAGCACCGCGCAATAGCGGCGCACCGCCTCGGCAAACCCCATCAGCAGCGCATCGGCCGTGATTCCATGGCCGATGGAAACTTCGGCTACGCCAGGCACGGCATCCTGAAATGCGGGCAAATTGGCCAGGGTCAAATCGTGCCCGGCATTGACGCCGAGGCCAAGCGCCATGGCGTCGGCCGTGGTGCTGGCAAGCTTGGACAACTCAACCGCCCCCCGCTCGGGATCAGCAAAGCAGGCGCCATAGGGGCCGGTATAAAGCTCGATCCGGTCCGCGCCCAGATCGCGCGCCGCTTCCGTGCCATAAAGCCCCGCATCGGGATCGCAAAACAGCGACACGCGGCTGCCCATCTCCTTGAGCTGCTTGATCACCGGCCACAGCATCGCCGCCGAAGCAGCAAAATCCCAGCCATGATCGGAGGTCGCCTGCGCTGGATCGTCGGGCACCAGCGTCACCTGCTGGGGCCGCACCGTATCGATCAGCGCCAGGAAATCGTCGCTCGGATAGCCTTCGATGTTGAACTCGGCTCCGGGATAATCCTCCCGCAGCAAGGCCGCGAGCTCGAACACATCCGTGCGCCGGATGTGGCGCTGATCCGGACGGGGATGGATGGTGATCCCGCTTGCCCCGGCATCCAGCACCACCCGGGCGATACCGGTAACGCTGGGCCAGGGCAGATCGCGCCGGTTGCGCAGCTGCGCCACGGCATTGAGATTGACGGAAAGCAGGGTCATCGCGAAAAACTCGGCGTTGCGGTGCGGTTTAGGAACTGACTGCCATCAGCAGTACTGATCCTGCGCGCCCGGCACAACACCGCGATCACATCCCCTCGGGACCCCGGGAGATCGCCGCCAACCCAGTGCGCACCACTTCCACCAGGCCGAGAGGCGCCATCAAGGCGATGAAGCTGTCGATCTTGCTCGACTTGCCCGTCACTTCGAACACGAAGCTTTCGACCGTGGCATCAACGATCTGCGCCCGAAACGCATCGGCCAACCGCAAGGTCTCGGCGCGGTGGTCGCCCGAACCCGCCACCTTGATCAGCGCCAGCTCGCGCTCCACCGAGCCCCCTTCGCTGGTCAGGTCATGCACCTTGTGCACCGGCACCAGGCGCTCAAGCTGCAGCTTGATCTGCACCAGCACCTTGGGCGTCGCCACCACCACCACAGTGATGCGGCTAAGTCGCTTGTCGTGTTCGGTCTCGCTGACGGTCAGGCTCTCGATATTGTAGCCCCGGGCCGAAAACAGCCCCACCACGCGTGCAAGAATACCCGGCTCATTGTCCACCAGCACCGACAGCGTATGCCGCTCGATCTCCTGGTTTTCCTTGGTCATGAAATAAGCCGAACCGGTCGGCTGCAGATGTGCGTTCATGTATTTTGTCCTCAACTGCTGCAATTGGCAACGGTGCCTCCCGCCCCCGGTGTCATCCCGGCCTTGAGCCGGGATCCATCTCGAGATCTCAAGATGGCGCCCCGGCTCAAGGCCGGGGTAGACACGGAGCGCGGGAGAAATCGCGCCTCCTAAACCAGCGCCCTTCCCTTTTCATCGATGATCGAGCCGATATTGGCGGTATCGGGCAGGATGATCTCGTTATGCGGCTTGCCCGAGGGGATCATCGGCAGCGCGTTCTCATCCTTTTCGACCACGCAATCGAACAGCACCGGACCATCATAATCGAGCATCTCGGCAATTGCCGCGTCGAGTTCGGCCGGGTTCTCGCACCGGATGCCCTTGCCGCCATAAGCCTCTGCCAGCTTGACGAAATCGGGCAGCGACTCCGAATAGGAATGCGCGTAGCGCGAGCCATGCAGCAGGTCCTGCCACTGGCGCACCATGCCCATGCGCTCATTGTTGAGGATGAAGATCTTGACCGGCAAGCGGTACTGCACCGCCGTGGACATTTCCTGCATCGTCATCTGCACGCTGGCCTCGCCGGCAATGTCGATCACCAGCGCCTCTGGATGCGCCACCTGCACGCCGACCGCCGCTGGCAGGCCATAGCCCATCGTCCCCAAACCGCCCGAGGTCATCCAGCGGTTGGGCTTTTGGAAATGGAAGTGCTGCGCCGCCCACATCTGGTGCTGCCCAACCTCGGTGGTGATGTAGACATCTCGGTCCTTGGTCGCCTCATAAAGGCGCTGGATCGCGTATTGCGGCTTGATCGTCGTGTCCGAGTTCTGGAAGCCCAGCGAATTGACCGAGCGCCACTTGCCGATCTGCCCCCACCATGGCGCGAGCGCTTCGGTACGCGGCTGGTTGGTCTTGGAGCGCCAGATTCGCACCATTTCGGCCAAAACCCGCCCGCAATCGCCGATGATGGGCAGGTCAACAGGGATGATCTTGTTGATCGAGCTTGGGTCGATATCCACATGGATCTTGCGGCTGCCGGGCGAAAAGGCGTCGATCCGGCCGGTGATGCGGTCATCGAACCGCGCCCCGATATTGATCATCAGATCGCAGCCATGCATGGCGAGGTTTGCTTCATAAGTGCCGTGCATGCCCAGCATTCCCAACCACTGCGGATTGGCCGCCGGAAACGCGCCGAGGCCCATCAGCGTCGAGGTCACCGGAAAGCCGGTCAGCTCAGCCAGTTCACGCAAATGCTCGGAGGCCTGCGGCCCGGCATTGATCACGCCGCCACCGGTATAAAACACCGGGCGCTCGGCCTTGAGCATCATGTCGACAGCAGCCTCGATCGCGGCGATGTCCCCATCCACCTGCGGGCGATAGCTGCGCTGGCGCAGGCTCTGCGCGTCCGGCTTGTAGTAGGTGCCTAGTGCAAACTGCACATCCTTGGGAATATCGATCACCACCGGGCCGGGCCGGCCGGTGGTCGCGATCAGGAACGCTTCATGCAGCACCCGCGGCAGGTCCTCGATGCGCTTCACTAGATAATTGTGCTTGGTGCAGGAGCGGGTGATCCCCACCGTGTCACATTCCTGGAACGCGTCGGTGCCGATCAGCGAGGTCGGCACCTGGGCGGTGATGCACACCAGCGGAATGGAATCGAGCAGCGCGTCGGTCAGCCCGGTGATCGCATTGGTCACCCCCGGGCCCGAGGTCACGAGCACCACGCCCGGCTTGCCGGTCGAGCGGGCATAGCCCTCGGCCATATGGGTCGCGCCCTGTTCGTGGCGCACGAGGATATGCTGGATCACATCCTGCTGGAACATCGCGTCATAGATCGGCAGCGCCGCGCCACCGGGATAGCCAAAGATATGCTCGACACCCTGATCGGTTAGCGCCTGGATCACCATCTCGGCGCCCGTCATCTTCTCGTGTTCCGCCATCTTGCTTGCTCCTTGGTTGCCCCACCGGGCCGTTCGGTTCCGCCCCTCCGCCCCGGCGGAAAATGGGCAATAAAAAAGGCCCCGTTTGGGACCTGTTTTCGGCGCATCAGCATTCGCGCGGGATGTTATCCCACGTCGCCGATGCGCCAGCCTACTACGAGAATGAGTGCCCGCACGGGACCTCTCCATAAAAAAGTTGGTTTGTTTCTAGCCCCTCGCCCGAAATCGGTCAAGCGGGCAAATGGCATCGCCCGAGCCGGGCACAAAAACAAAAAAGGCTCCCCGGAGGGAGCCTTTCCAGATCCGGTAAGGGATCGCTTAGTTGTCGAGCAGGGTCAGGTTCGTTGCCGAAACCTTGCCATCGCGGCCGGTCTCGAGCTCGTAGGTGACCTTGTCGCCTTCATACAGGCCCTGCAGGCCCGAACGCTGAACGGCGGAGATGTGCACGAATGCGTCCTGGCCGCCATTCTCAGGCGAAATGAAGCCGAAGCCCTTGGTGGTGTTGAAAAACTTAACGGTACCGGTGATCATGGCTGACCCTTTTCTGTGTGCTCTCGCCGAGGCGAACGAGCCGTTGCCCATGACAACATGTCGGTGGGCGCATACACGTTCGCAAGTTGAGCAGGTAGCCAGGCCGAAATTCGGCAGATCAGGCAGCCGACGTAGGCTGTAAAACGTATGCCTGCCTTATGCACGGAACTGAAGAAAAAGTAAAGCCCCCCGGGGCGCTAGCGGTATCGGCATGCCGAACGGCGCTCTGCGGCGGGACAAAAAAGGCCCCGCTACCGGGGCCTTCCGAAACTCGAACCTGTTGAGTTTAGCTCAGCAGGGTCAGGTTGGTGGCGGAAACCTTGCCGTCACGGCCGGTCTCGAGTTCATAGGTCACCTTGTCGCCTTCATACAGGCCCTGCAGGCCCGAACGCTGGACGGCGGAGATGTGGACAAACGCGTCCTTCTCACCATTTTCTGGCGAGATGAAGCCGAAGCCTTTGGTGGTGTTGAAGAATTTCACGGTACCGGTGATTGCGGCCATGGAATTTGATCCTCGTAACAAGTGGTCGCCGCCGCGGCGGCTAAGGGTTGAATACGGGCGGGAAAGCCCGGTCTAACGATTCACAGTCAGGAGGTAGCCAAGTTTCCGGCACGCCGGTGATTGGATTAGCGCAAGACGAGTGTAACGTATGTTGTGAAATATGCCGCGCCCGCAAACAAATTTCAAGTCCTTCATAAACAAAGACACTCGGCCCGGGAGGGACTCCGGACCGAGTGTTGGCGCCCCGAGGGGCGCGCGCCGCATGGGG
The DNA here is from genome assembly GCF_058133665.1 of Devosia sp. Z11_6. Lineage (NCBI taxonomy): Bacteria > Pseudomonadati > Pseudomonadota > Alphaproteobacteria > Hyphomicrobiales > Devosiaceae > Devosia > Devosia sp. Z11_6. The sequence goes on along the minus strand of NZ_JBYUNQ010000001.1, from coordinate 870,047 downwards.
CGATGCGGCGACCTGTTTAGCCGCGTGGGCAAACGTCCTTGTACCGGCCGCCATTGCGGTTTTCGTACCAGCACATATTGTTGTCGCCGTCGACACGACCGAGGACATTGCCGGCGGCTGCGCCGACCACGCCGCCAATGCCTGCGCCGACAGCCGCACCGGCAACGCTACCGGTCGCAACAGCGCCGGTAACGGCGCCTACGCCTGCGCCGACAGCAGCACCCTCTTGTGTGGCAGTGCACGCAGCCAGCGACAGGGTGGTAGCGGCGATGATCAGAAACTTATGCATGGAAAACCCTCCAGGTACTATCGGAGGAGCAAATGCACGATTGAGTGATTGGTTCCGCACAAATCTGCATTCCTAGATTTTTTCTTCCGGCGCCCTTCGCGCCAGTGCGGCAAGGCTGATCGCAAGCCAGCCGCCGATCATCCCCATCCCCCCCATCGGTGCCGCGCCGGGAAAAGCGCCCTGCCCCAGCCATTCCCGCACGCCCAGGTCCAGCACAAACAGGCCCGTGCCCATGGCCAGCAATGCTCCCGCCGCACCCAGGATCCGCCCGCGCCCCGCCAGCCCAAGCGCCAGCAGCGCGGGGCCATGGGCGAGGCATACCGCAGCGATCGCCTCGATGTTGCGGGACCCGCCAGCATGCGAGGCACCCGCAGCCGCAGCAACGCCAATCGCCCCTACAACTCCAGCCCCCGCCAACAATAACCGCGCCAGAACCCCACCTTGCACCATCGTCATTTCCCTCTCCGCTCTTTCACCTCATCCTGTGATGGGCTAGAGCATGCGCCCGCGAGTAGGACGAAATCACATGAGCGAGCAAATCACGGTTGTGGCCGACGCCACCGCTGCACCTGAGCCCGTGCGCGTCAGCTGGATTGCCGAACTGCGCGCCACCTTTGCCCTCGCCTGGCCGCTGGTGATCGCACAGCTGGCGCAAAACGCGCTTGCAACCACCGATGTCATCATGCTGGGCTGGCTGGGTCCGAGCCAGCTGGCGGCTGGTACCCTTGCGACGACTTTCCTGATGCCTTTTCTTGTTGGCGGTATCGGGCTGGTTGGCGCCGTAGCGCCCCTCGTTGCCCAGGCGCGCGGCGCCCGTGACACCCGCTCCATCCGCCATATCGTGCGCCAGGGCCTGTGGGCTGCGGCCATTCTGGCGCTCGTGCTCACGCCCATCATCTGGCAGATCCGGCGGGTCTTCGCCTTGTTGGGGCAAGATCCCGCGGCAACGCTTCTTGCCGAAGAATACATCCATGTGGCCATCTGGCTGCTGTTTCCCGCCCTTGGCATTGTCGCGTTCCGCTCGCTGCTCGCCGCGTTTGATGCCACGCGGGTCGTGCTGTTGATCACCGTCGGCGGGGTCGTCGTCAACGCCCTCGCCAACTATGGCCTGATCTTTGGCAATTGGGGCTTGCCGCGGCTGGAGCTGCGCGGCGCCGCCCTTGCAACCCTTTTGACCAACATCGTCATGTTCACCGCCATGGCGATCTTTGTGCTGCGCCACCGCCGCTTCCGCCGCCTGCATCTGCTGCATCGCCTTTGGGCCGCGGACTGGAAGCGCCTCGGGCAGATTTTCCGCGTCGGCACGCCGATCGGCATCACCGTCCTGGCCGAAGTGGGCCTCTTCACGGCCAGCGCCTTGCTGATGGGCCGGCTCGGCACTGATGAAGTCGCCGCCCACGCCATTGCCCTGCAATGCGCTTCCACGGCTTTCATGGTGCCGTTGGGCCTCGGTACCGCTGCCACGGTGCGGGTCGGTCATGCCTTCGGGCGCGGCGACCCCATTGGCATCGCTCGCTCGGGCTGGACTGCCTTTGGTCTTGGCACCGGCTTTATGGCCTGCTCGGCCCTCGTTTTCCTGGCGTTTGGCCCCGCCATTGTCACCATCTTCCTCGACCCTGACCAGCCGGCTAACCATAATGCGCTTGCCCTTGCCGCCAGCTTCGTCGCGGTCGCCGGCTTGTTCCAGATCGTCGATGGCGCCCAGGTCGTCGCAGCCCATGCGCTGCGCGGCCTCAGCGACACCAAGATCCCCATGGTGGTCGCCATCATCGGCTATTGGCTGGTCGGCATGCCAGTGGCCTATCTTCTTGGTTTCACCTTTGACATGCGCGGCGTCGGCATCTGGATCGGCTTGGCCGTGGGGCTTGGCTTTGTGGCCGTGGTTCTGGTCGCCCGCTTTGCCATGCGCGAACGACTAGGGCTCTTGCGTCCCCGCTAGATCCGCTGCACGCACAGCGTGCTGGCGCCCCGCCCCACGCTCCGGCGTGCTGGCGACCTTAACTGGCGCGACGCGGCCAATCGGCGAAGCGGTTGCGAAACCAGGTCCGTTGCCGCTTGGCATATTGCTGGGTGGCGATCGTCGCCAGCCGCACCGCCTCTTCCTTGCTGCTGCGGCCCTCGAGCCAGTCGCCGATCTCGGGCACCCCGATAGCCTTCATCACCGGCAAGGAAGGGTCGAGCTCCTGGGCACGCAGGGCCTGCACTTCTTCCACTGCCCCGCTCTCGAACATCGCCGCAAACCTGCGCGCAATGCGCTCGCGCAACACCTGCCGGTCAGGGTCGAGCACCATGCGCTCCACTTCAAACCCACCGAGCAGCGCCGCCTGCGGCGCATCCTGAAAGCTCGACAAGGTGCGCCCCGTCGCGCGCTTGACGGCCAGCGCCCGCGTCAGCCGCTGCGGATCCGCCACCCCGAGCCGGGCCGCACTCACCGGATCCTCTGCCTCCAACAAAGCGAGCCTTCCGGGGGCGTCGAGCGCTTGAATCTCTTGTTGAACTTGAAGCACCAGTTCGGCCGCAATCGGGGGAATATCGGCAAATCCATTCAGCAGCGCATCGAAGTAAAGCCCTGTGCCGCCCACAAAAAACAGCGCCCGCTCCGGATCGATTTCCTCTATCACTTGCCGCACCGCTCCCAGCCACTGGCCGGTGGAAAACCGGACCCGCGCCGGCACCACGCCATAGAGCCGATGCTCCGCCAATGCCTCCTCATCGGCGCTCGGACGGGCCGTCACCACCCGCAAGGTGTCATAGACCTGCATGGCATCGGTATTGATGATCACGCCCCCCTGCGCCCGGGCAAGCTCGAGCGCCAAGGCCGACTTGCCGCTCGCGGTTGGACCCGCTATCAAAACGGCGCGCCTACGGCCCTTCACTCCCATCCCTCCCCGAGTTCGATACCAGCCATGCCGGTTCTTTGCCTTATCGCCAATCCCGCCGACTCCGAACTCGATCCAAGCTTGGCAGAAGCCGTCCTGCGTCAAACCGGAGGCGAGCTCAACTGGCTCAATCACGGCATTGCCTGCGAGATCATCGAGCCAAAGTCAACCGAAGCGCTGGCCGAGGCTCGTGCCGTGATTGGCACCCGTGCCGTCGATGCCGCCCTTGTCCCCACCCAAGGCCGCCGCAAGCAGATCCTTCTCGCCGACATGGACTCCACCATGATCAACGAGGAATGCATCGACGAGCTCGCCGCCGCCCTCGGGATCAAGCCGCAAGTCGCCGAGATCACCGATCGCGCTATGCGCGGCGAGCTCGATTTCGCCCAGGCGCTCGATACCCGCGTCGCCTTGCTGAAGGGCCTTGAGCGCAAGGTCATCGAGGAGGTCCGGCGCGAAGCCATCACCCTCGCGCCCGGCGGCCGCGCCCTTGTGCAGACCATGAAGGCCTATGGCGCCTATACGGCCCTTGTCTCAGGCGGCTTCACCATCTTTGCCGATCATTTCGGCAAGCGCATCGGCTTTAATGAAGTGCTCGCCAATGTGCTGGAGTTCGATGGCGACCGCCTCGCCGGCACGGTGCAAAAGCCCATCGTGGACAAGGACACCAAGCGCACCAAGCTCGAAGCCCTCGCCGCCGAGCGTGGCTTGTCGCTCAGCCAGACCATGGCGGTCGGCGATGGTGCCAATGATCTCGACATGATCCGCGCCGCCGGCATGGGCGTCGCCATCCACGCCAAGCCCGCCGTTGCGGCCGAAGCGGGCGTGCGGATAGACCATGGCGATCTCACCGCCCTGCTTTACCTGCAGGGCTATACCGACGAGGACATCGTCCGCTAACCCGCCCACCACCTGCCCAACAAAAAACCCCCGCCACTGGCGGGGGTTTTCGTTTCGCTATCCGGTGCCGCTTAGGGCGTCGGAGCCGCAGCGGGAGCCGGAGCCGGTGCCGCCGGTGCTTCGGCGGCGGGCGCTGCCGCAGGAGCGGTCTCGCCTTCCACTGGCGGCGGCACATCCGTGCCCACGGTCGGTGCCAGCTCGGAGCCGTCGTCCAGCGTCAGGCTAGGCGTAGTGGCATCCTCGATCCCGAGGCCATCAAGGGCCGGACCCTCGCTGGTCGGCACGGCTGGGGCCGGTACCGGTGCAATCGGGGGCGCAAGGTTCGGATTGGCCGCCGGCAATTCGCCATTCGAGCCGAAATACCGGAAGAACTCGCTTTCAGGCGACAGCACCATGGTCGTGCCCGTATTGGACAGTGCCGTCCGGTACGATTCCATCGAGCGATAGAACTCGAAGAACTCGGGATCCTGCCCATAGGCGGCAGCAAAGATCCGGTTCCGGTCGGCGTCACCCGTACCACGGATGATCTCGGCGTCACGCGTTGCCGCTGCCACAATTTCCACGGCCTGGCGATCGGCAATGGCGCGCAGCGACTGGGCCTGCTCCTGGCCGCGAGCCCGCAGCAATGCGGCCTCCGCCAAACGCTCGGCGCGCATCCGCTCATAGGTCCGCTCGGACACTTCGGCGGCAAGGTCGGTGCGCAGGATACGCACATCGACCACTTCGATGCCCAGCTCCGCCATATCGGGACGGATCAGGTCACGGGCTTCCCGCATCATCTGCGGGCGCTGTTCCGACAGCGCCGCATTGAATTCACGCAAGCCATAAACCTGGCGCAGCGCTGCATCGAAGCGGGTGGCGATACGGCTTTCGGCAACCTGCAACTGGCCCAGCGCACGTTCGCGGAACAGCCGCGGATCGGTGATCCGGTAGGTCAGGAACGCATCCACCTCGTAAAAGGCGCCGCCCGAAACCTGCACGGTCATGTCAGCAATATCCTGGCGCAGCAGCCGATCTTCGATGATCTGCACGCTATCCACGATATCGGTCGGGATCTTGAAATAGATGCCCGGTTCGGTGCGGATATCGGTGATCTGGCCAAAGCGCATCACGATAGCCTGGTCGCGCTCGTTGACCACATAGATCGACGAGAACAACACATAGAGCGCGAGAACGACGGCAACGCCGATGACAATCAAACGGTTTTGCATGGCTTAGTTCCCGCTCGTCGTGGTGGGAGGAGTGGTCGGTGCAGTGCTGCGCGTACGCAGCTCAGGCAATGGCAGATATGGCACCACGCCCTGGCCGCCGGCCCCGCTCTCCATCAGCACCTTGTCCGATCCGCCCAGCACTTCTTCCATGGTTTCAAGGAACAGGCGCTTGCGGGTCACTTCGGGCGCATTGACATATTCGGCGTAGATCGCGTTGAAGCGTTGGGCCTCACCGGTTGCTTCCTGCACCACGCGGTTGGTGTACGCGGCCGCATCTTCCCGCAGCGCCGCGGCCCGGCCTCGGGCATCGCCGAGAAGGGTGTTGGCATAGGAACGGGCTTCTTCCTGCAGGCGGTCTTCGTCCTGCTCGGCACGCTGCACTTCGTTGAAGGCATCGGCCACTTCGGCCGGCGGCGCGGCATTCTCGATCGAGATCCGGCCGACGCGAACGCCAATGCCGTAGCTGTCGAGAATGGCTTGGGTGATCTCCTGCACTTCAATGGCAATACCGGCACGGTCGTCGCGGAAAATGTCCTGGGCCGGACGACGGCCCACCACTTCGCGCATCGCGCTTTCGCCGGCATTGCGGACCATGTCTTCGGGGTCACGCACATTGAACAGATAGTCGATCGGGCTCGAAACCGACCACAGCACTGAAAAGCGCACATCGACGATGTTCTGGTCGCCCGAAAGCATCAGCCCATCATCGCCGCCCGTGCGTGAGCCCGAACCGCTAGCACCCGAGCCGCTGGCGCTGCCAATATCGGTCTGGTTCTCGGTAACCGTGACGCGTTCAACCGTTTCGATCGGCCACAGATGGAAATGCAGCCCTGGATTGGACAATTCTGGCTTGGGGGCACCGAACCGTAGTTCAACGCCCACTTCCTGCGGATCAACAGTATAGATGGAGTTCAGCGCCCAAAAGCCGATCACCAGCACAACACCGCCGATAATTGCCCAGCGTCCGCCGGGCAAACCACCCTGGAACCGGTCACGTCCGCGGTTGAGTATATCTTCAAGGTTTGGCGTGTTGCCTGGCCGACGTGGACCGCCGCCACCACCACCGCCACCGGGGGCTTGTCCCCACGGGCCGCCATTATTGCGGCCACCCCCGCCTCCATTACTCTCCCAGGGCATCATAATCCTTTCAGCCATCGTCGTTTACTTGCCGACCTATATAGGCAGGCACAGGGAACCGATCAATGAGCGCGCCCTTAACGACGGGCGTACACTTTGACGCGGTAGGCGGCCTCGTCATCGGCCGATGGGGCGATATCGGGTTCATCCACCACCACCCAAACCTCGGGATCGATCGGGGGAAACAATACATCCCCCTCCGGCTCCAGCTCGACATGGCTGATGTAAAGCCGATCGGCGCGGTCCATCAGCTGGCGATAGATTTCCCCGCCTCCGATCACCATGATCTCATCGACGTCGTCGGCGCCAGCAATCTCGGCTGCCTTGGTCAACGCGGCTTCAAGAGTTGGCACCACAATCACGCCGGGTGGCCCAAAGTCCTGCCGGCGCGTGATGACAATATTGGTCCGCCCCGGCAGCGGCCGGCCCACTGTGTCATATTGCTTGCGGCCCATCACGATCGGCTTGCCCATCGTGCTGTCGCGGAAATAGGCAAAGTCCGATGGAATGCGCCAGGGAATGGTCTGGGCGCTGCCGATCACCCCATTGCGCGCCACGGCGGCAATCATTGCGATCTGGGCGCTCATGGCTGGCCCAACCTGGCCAAAGCCTCGCCATCCACCCGCACCTTGGTCCATTCATCCTGCATCACGCCACCCTGCCCCAGGTAAAAATCAATCGAAGGCTGGTTCCAGTCCAGCACCCACCATTCCAGCCGCCCTAGCTTCTCGGCGACACAGCGCTGCGCCAGGTGGCGCAACAGCGCCTTGCCAAGACCCTTCCCCCGCAACGCCGGATCCACGAACAGGTCTTCGAGCCAGATGCCGTGTCGGCCCTGGAAGGTCGAATAAGTGTAAAACCAGAGCGCGAACCCCGCCGGCTTGCCGTCCCATTCGGCAATCTCGCAGAACACCCGCGGATTGGCACCAAAAAGGTCGCGCGCAATGTCCGCTTCCGTGGCAACCACCTCGTGCTCGAGCTTTTCGTAGCGCGCCAGATCCTTGATGAACCCGAGCACCAATGCTGCATCAGCCGGGGCGGCCGGCCGGATGCGCAGGCTCACGGCTGCGCCTCATGGCCCTGCAGGATCAGGACATCGAGCTCGCGCTGCGGCCAGTAATTGCTTGCTTCCATCTCGAAGGTGGTTGGCCCGATCTTGCGCACATCGGTGCCGCAGAACGACACCAGGTTTTCGGGCGCGCCCTTGTCGACCACAAGCCGGAACCGCTCGATCGCTCCGCCGGCCCAGTTGGAACCGGTCGAAACAATGTAGGAAATCCACCTTTCGGTGAAGGGTGCCGTCCAGGGCTCGCCGGGCCTGGCGGTCTTGAGCACCGCATTGCGGAAGGCCTCGTCTACACAATATTTGCGCTCATATTCCGCGGCAGGGTTGTAGTTGCCACCCGCCTCGTTGAGAAAGCTGATCCCTGCCGTCCCGCCGACGCTAGGCTTGTAGCGATGCACGACCTCAACGGTCGCCCGCGCGGGGAAAGTGGCTTCCCAGGTATAAGCCGCCCGCCAGGTCCAGTATGGCCGATGATGCAGCTCCCACCCTTTGCCCGCATCGAACTCGTCCGGGACGAGGAGCCCGAGATGCAACATTTCGGCAGTCGTCGCCTCGTCGAGCTCGTCTACCGCTTCGGTAGCCGTCTCCCCGAAGGGCAGCAAGGGAATTCCCCGCTTGCGCAAATAGTCGGTACGATCCACCCCCGCCGCAAAGGCATATTCATGCAGCTCCGCCTCGACCGGCACCCCATCGAACGTCGTTTCGAAGCGGAACGGGTTGTCTTCGGGACCATCGGGAAAGGCTACCGGCGACCACGGGTCAGCCGCAATATCGGGCATGGGAAAAGCCACCAGCACCTTCTGGTCGGCATCCCCATCATTGCGGAACTGGTAAACGACCCGGATTTCTTCAGCCGAAATAAACAGCTCTTCGCTCGCCATGGCGATGGAATTGTTGGACACGAACTCCAGCCCACCCGCGCCGATCACCGCCGAGGTGTCATTGGCCAGCGCCGGGGCCGTCGCCGCCACCCAACAAACAATGCCAATCCAGCGCATCGCAGACCCCTCTTTGCCGGGGACGGCCACGCCCCCGCAACCCCGATAAACGCACCCTAGCCCGTCGCGCGCAGCGGGGGAAGGAGCCCCTATACGGCAACGGCCGCCTTGATATGCGGATGCGGATCGTAGCCACTGATCGTCACATCCTCGAAGCGGAAGTCCTCGATCCGGGTCACCGCCGGGTTCAGCGTCAGCTGCGGCAATGGCCGCGGCTCGCGCGTCAGCTGCAGCTGCGCCTGCTCCAAATGGTTGGAATAAAGATGCACATCGCCAAAGGTGTGCACGAAATCGCCCACTTCGAGCCCCGTCACCTGCGCCACCATATGGGTCAGCAAGGCATAGGAGGCGATGTTGAACGGCACGCCCAAAAACGTGTCTGCCGAGCGCTGATACAGCTGGCAGCTCAATTTGCCATTGGCCACGTAGAACTGGAACAAGCAGTGGCAGGGTGGCAGGGCCATCTCATCCACTTCAGCCGGGTTCCAGGCCGAAACGATATGGCGCCGGGAATCGGGCTTGGTGCGGATGGATTCGATGACGGCGCCGAGCTGGTCGATCTTGCGCCCGTCGGGCGCCGGCCAGCTGCGCCACTGCGAGCCGTAGACCGGGCCAAGATCGCCGTTCTCGTCGGCCCACTCGTCCCAGATCTTGACCCCATGCTCCTGCAGCCAGCGTACATTGGTGTCGCCGCGGATGAACCACAGCAGCTCATAGATGATGGATTTGAGATGCAGCTTCTTGGTGGTGACGAGCGGAAAGCCCTCCGCCAGGTTGAACCGCATCTGGTAGCCGAACAGCGAGCGCGTGCCGGTGCCGGTCCGGTCGCCCTTGTCGACGCCGTGCTCGAGGATGTCGGATAAAAGCTTGAGATAAGGCTGCATGCCCCCAGCCTAACCGATTCCGGTGCGGCGCGCCTGCCCGTCGCTCCGCTTTTCCCCGAGAGCTTCTGCCCTTTTGCGGAGCCGCGGGAGTAGCCTAGTACCGCCGCTGCTGCTGTCTTTGCGTGTCAGCAGTCTCGGTCTAGCCTTGGCTGAAAGGAGCAGCGCCATGACCATCCCTGTTATCGCTTCAAGCCTGCGCCTCCCCGCGCCTTTTCAAAGGCCAGCGGGCGAGCAGAAGGAAATGGCACGGTGAGCCCAAGGCTGCGTCCTTTACGCGCGCGCGAGGAGATGCCCGAGTTTGTCCGCGATGCTCTGGAGCAACGGGGCTTGCGGGACAAATACGACGCCCGCCCGCCCTATCAACGCAACGATTACCTGTTGTGGATCAACAAGGTGAAGCGTCCCGAAACCAAGCAAAAGCACCTCGAGCAGATGCTCGACGAACTCGAACGCGGCGGCGTTTACATGGGGATGCGCTGGAACGGCTAGACCGCCGGCTGCACCTGTTCGGTCACCACCTCGAAGCCCGACAGGGTGCCCGGCCCGAACTGGGTCGACAGCGCCACATCGGTGGCATCGCGGCCGATCCCCATCAGCACGCGCCCAATCCGCGGGGTGTTATGCCGCGCATCGGCGGTATACCAATGCCCGCCCAGATACACCTCGAACCACGCGGAAAAATCCATCGGCGCCGGATTGGGCGGCACCCCGATATCGCCCAGATAGCCCGTGCAATAGCGCGCCGGTATATTCATGCATCGGCAAAGAGTGAGCGCCAGATGCGCAAAGTCGCGGCACACGCCCACATGCCCCTGATACGCGCCGAAAGCGCTGCGCGTGCGGTCGGCCTGCCCGTAATCAAACCGGATATGATTATGCACCCAATCAAGGATTGCCTGCACCCGCGGCCAGCCTGGCTCGGTAGCGCCGAACAACTCCCAAGCCACCGGCGTCAGCAAATCGGTTTCGCAATAGCGCGAACCCAAGAGGTAGACGAGCGCTTCGTCCGGCAATTCCTCGATTGCGTGCTGATGTGCAGTGGCAGGCACCACATCGGGCAAGCCGGTATCGAACACCCAGAACTCGGTTGAAATGGTCAGCTGCCCCGCCGGGGCAACGATCCTGGTGCAGGAATTGCCGAAGCCATCAAGGTAGTCCCATGCGTCCACCGGCCGTGAAAACACGAGGATCTGCTCGCTCAGCAAATCGGCCCGGCGTGATGGATGCACATGCAGGCACAGCAGCATGGGCGTAGGTTGGGGACACTGGTAGCTGAGGGTGAAGCCGGCCTTGATCTGCATCGTCTGCACTCCGGGCTTTTGCCGCGCCAGTGTGACACAGGCGCGCGCAAACACCAAGGCCTGCGGATGCTGCCGCCTTTTTGCATCAAGCCATTTGCATCGGGCGGGGGCGCGTCCTATATATGTCGTGCTCGCAAGAGCTATGGCGATAAACTGCCATCGTAATAAACCTTTCGGACCCGGGGGCAGTACCCGGCGCCTCCACCATCTACCCTCCCCGCGAGAGTAGCCAATGGGGGCGAAACAGGATCGACGAGGGCGTAAAGGGTGTGTTTTCGCTCGGTGAGGTACCACCGTTATCGGTCCAAAACTTATAGTTGCAAATGACAACCATAAGGCTCCAGTCGCTCTCGCTGCGTAAGCAGCGCTAGTACTGGGAATCTAAGTCCTCCAGCCCTAGCCGGCTGACAGGCGGGGTCCGCAGGCACCTGGCAACAGAAGCCTGCACTTCCCTCCCCGCTTATCGCCGCAGCTTTTGCCTTTGTCCTTGAATTCTCAGGGAACGTGAGGCTGATATGGGCCGTTCTGAATCGACACCAGCCGGAAACTATCGATATGGCCGAAGATCACCTGCGCTACGACATTCTCGCCCAGGAGGCACTGCGCGGCGTCGTGCGCAAAGTCCTGGCAGAAGTGGCCAAGACCGGCCTGCCAGGCGATCATCACTTCTTTATCTCCTTTGTCACTCGCGCCCCCGGCGTGCGCCTGAGCGAAAAGCTCCTGGCGCAGTACGACAAGGAAATGACCATCGTCATCCAGAACCAGTATTGGGACCTCAAGGTCACCGAAACCGGCTTCGAGGTCGGCCTGAGTTTTGATGGCCAGCCCGAACTGCTCGTCATTCCCTTTGCCGCGATAAAGGGGTTCTTCGACCCCTCCGTGCAGTTTGGCCTCAACTTCGATCCCACGACGGCACCCGCCGGTGCCACGGCCGACGAGATTGCCGAGGCGCGGGAAACGGCTGCCACTGATCAGCCCGCCGCCGACGGCGAAGCCACGGGCGAAAAGGTCATCAGCCTCGACGCCTTCCGCAAGAAGCCCTGATTGGGGCGGTGCAGAAGCGCTCCCTGTCCATTGCCGGCCACCGCACCAGCATCGCGCTTGAACCCGAGTTCTGGGCGGTGCTCGAGCAGATGGCCGCACAATCCGGGCAAAGCCTTGCCGGGCTCGTCAAATCGGTCGACGAAACCCGCCACACCACCAATTTGTCTTCGGCCTTGCGTCTCGCCGCCCTGGCGTGGCTGCAGGAGCGCATTCCGGCTACCGACTAGCGTCCGAAACTCGCGCCCGGCAGCACCTGCAGCGGCGTAAACTCGAGATTGAGCGGCCCTTGCGGCAAAGCCGGTGGCTCCTCCTCAACAGGCTCCTGCGCCGCCTCTGCCTCTGCCTCTGCTTCGGCTTCTGCTTCAAGGCGCTGCCGCTCGGCCTCTTCTTCAGCCAGCCGCTCCGCTTCCGCTGCTTCCTCGGCCAGGCGCGCCGCTTCCTCTTCGGCCCGTTGCTGGCGCTGCTGCTCGATCAGCCTGTTGCGCGCTTCTGCCGCCGCACGCTGCCGCTCGGCATCCTCGATGCGCAAGGCTTCGAGCCGGTCCACCTCGATCTCATTGGCCCGCACCTGGATCGCGCCTACCATCGGCTCGAGGTCGAGCCGCACTTCCGGCGCCCCGATTGTCCCCGCGATCGCGGTAAAGATCTGGCTGGTGTCGTCGCGCACCAGCCCCTGCGGATCAACAAAGCCCTTCGGCGTGAGTGCAAACCGCCCCTGCAGCGCCAGCGTGCGCAGATCAAGGTCAACGCTGCCGGCCAGCCGCGCCGTCGGGTTTTCCGCGAGGAGATTGCCCAGCCGCACCACCGCGCCCGCAATGGTGAATGCGCCGGTGACGCTGGGCGCCCGGAACGGCCCCTCGCCCAGCGCGATCCCCATCAGCGTCGTCAGCGTTTCAGGCGGCGTTTCCAGCACATCCTCGAGCCCTGCCACCGTGCCGAACACATCGGGGTCGAGTCCGGCGGCAGTGAAATCCACCAGGGTGAAATTCCCCTCGCCCGCCAAGCTTTCCGCGACCCCGGCCAGGCTCGCACCCGTGCCCTCGAACTGCACGCCGCCATCGAGCCGGCCACCGAGCGCAGATGCCAGTCCTGCCGGCGCCAAAGCGGCCAGGTCAACCCCTGCCACCGACAATCGCCCGGTGACGGTCTTGTCGGCCAGCGCCCCCGAGCAACACACCGCTCCATCGAGCCGCACTTCGCCATTCCCCGCGCGCGCCGTAAAGCCCGCCAGGCGCAAACGGCTCTCGTCCCAGGCCAGCTCCCAGACGGCATCGCGCAGCAACGGGGCACCGCCGGCAGAAACGGCCTCCGCGGTGACCCGCACCGTGCCCCGCGTACCGCGCCCTCCAGCGCCCGCACTGAGCGGCCCTTCGGGCCAGGCGCCATCCGCCCCCACCAGCGCCGCCGGCCCAAACACCGTCGCCGCAATCCCCTCGACGCTTGCCGCCTCGAGGGTCAGCTCCCCCTCCAGCGCCGTCGCATCGCCTGTGCGTGTCCGCGTCAGCGTGCCCGAAAAGCCGGCATCCCCAGCCTGGCCGTTGATCTCGCTTAGCGCGAGCATGCGCTCGCCCTCGAACCGCAATTGCGCCCCGACACTTACGCCCGGCAGGCTCACCCCATCGGCGCCCACCACCTGCGCCAGCCCGCTGGCATCCTCGAGCGCGAGCTCGATCCGCCCATCGCCCTGCAACTCGCCCGTGTCGGCCAGCGCGACATCACCGTTGAAGCTCACGCGTTCCTCGCCCAGGCTCGCATTGAGCCCAAGGGTAAAGCCGTTCTCGGCGTTGCCCTGCAGCCCTGCCACCACCAGCGCCGAGCCGCTGCCGCTGAACACCACTGCATCACCGAGCCCCAGCTGCCGCGTCAGCGCCTCGATATCCGTGCTTTCGAGATTGGCTTGCAGGCGCACTGGCGCCGACAGCGCCCCGTTGAGCCCACCCGACAATTCCGCCCGCCCATGCAGCGCCGCCGTCCCGAGCGTGCCGTCCAGGGTCAGCGATTGCGCGCCCCCTTCGACGGGCTCCGCCAGATCGAAGCGCAGATCAGCGGGGGCCGAACCCGCCAGCCATTGCCGCCAACCCTCCGGCACCGCCAGCAGGTCGTAAACGGCACGCAGCGCCGGCGCATCGGCCGCCGCAATCTGCACGCTGCCATCCCCGCTGATCATCGGTTCCGTCAAACTCCCTGCCAGCTGCAATTGGGCATCCAGCCCCACGCCCCCCAGGTCAGCTGCCGCGAGCCGCTCCAGCCGCAATTGCCCTGGCGACCACTCGCCTTGCGCCTGCAGATCGCGTCCCGCCTGCCCCAGCACTTCGGCGCTGCGGGCATTCACGGCAAAACTGCCTTCGGGAAAGCTGTTGCCGAATTGCGGTTCATTGCCGATGCCCGGCAGCAGCGCCGCCAAAATCGCGCTGCCCTGGCCACCGAGCTCACCCAGCTGCGCCACCACGTCGAGCCGCGGTTCCTCGCCGAACCCGATCCGCATTTCGAGCCCATGCACCTGCCCGTCCAGGGTCAGCCGCCCTCCGGTCAGCCCCAACGCGTCGGGACCCAGGATCACCCGGGCCGCGAGCGAGCCCGGCTGGTTGAACAGCGGATTGTCTTCGGCTGGCTTGCGCCACAGCTGCGCCAGCGCATCGAGCCTTTGGCTGGTCAGTGCCAGCTCGCCCGTGAACACGGGCTGGTCCCCTTCGCCCGTCACCATTCCCTGCGCGCGCAACTCGGTTTCCCCCGGCAGGCGCGCGATCAGTTGCTCGATGCGCCATTGGCTGCCATCGCTGCGCGCATCGAGCCGCAAATTGCGTAAGGCGAAGCCGCGCAAGCCCACCTCTGCCAGATCAACCCCGATCCGACCAGGCAGCTGCGGCACCGGTGCCGCGGGCAATTCCCCCAGTATCCGCACCAGTTCATAAGGCAGATCAGCAGTGTTTTCGGAAGCGTCGCGCGGGGGCAGTGCAAATACGCCCCCCGAAATCACCGCATCGAAACTGCGCTGCGCGCCCAGCTGGATGCTGGCCGCGCCAGTTAGCCGTGTTCCCGCCCGCGTCTCGTCAGGCTGCAAGGTGTAACCGGACAAGACGATCCGGTCGGCAGACCCGCTGACGGGGCTTTCAAACACCAGATCGCCATGGATCGCATCGGCGTTTTCGCCCGCTGGCGGGGTTTGTCGATATACCAGCCGGCCATCCAGCTTGGGCGCCATTCCACCCAGCAGCACGCCCTCAAGGCTCAGCGAGGAGGTGCGATCCACCGGCTCGAGATAAAAGCTCACCCGGCTGCTGCCATCGCCTTCGGGCACCGCAGCGTTGAACCGCAAGGCATAGCGGCGATCGGCGTAATCGGCATTGCCCTGAAACTGGAACGGCCCTGAAAAACTCGCCAGGCGTAATTCGCCATCGAGATCGTCGAGCACGAAGTTGTCCCCGGCCCGCCGGTCCGCCAGGCGAATCGTTGCATCCACGATGCTCGCCTGCTGCAGCGCCACGGCCGAGCGATCACCCGAAACATCGACGCCGCTGCCAAACAACCCGCTTTCATCCACGGTGAAGTCGATCACTGGTTCGCGCAGCACGAGCCGGGTGACATTGTAGTTGTCGCGCAGGAAATCCATCAGCGAGAATTCAGCTTCGACCGAGCCAACCGTTGCCGCCGGCTCCTCGGGGGAGCCCACCAGCACGTCGGAAAATTCGAGGCGCGGATTGGGCAACAGGCTGAAGGCGATGTCGCCGCGCACCGTCACAGGAGTGCCGAGCACGCTTGTGGCCAACTCTTCCATCCGCCCGCGATAATCGCTCCAGCGGATGAAATAGGGTGCGATGAATCCGCCGGCGAGCACGATGATCGCCAGGGTACCGATGATGATATAGATGCGGTTCAGCACGGCGCGTGTTCACCCGGTGTTCGCAGCGGAGTTTAGGCAAGCCCGCGCCTCGCGCAACCCCGCCTGCCCCCGCATATCAGCGCATTCGCGGCTTTGGCGAGCCTTGCTTGTCGCTGAGGCGGTAAAAGGGCTGAAGGATGGCCCGCGAAATGGCAAATCGGCCCCAATATGGCCGTGCTGCCCGGCGATGGACAATGCCGCGTTCTATACACCGGCGCCCTCCGCACCTATATTGCGGCGAGAACAAATCAAGATTCGTCAATCCTCGCGCCGCGCCGCACGATGGCGCCCGGCGATGGAAAGCAACTCGATGCCCGCTGAAGCTCACGACCATGACCGCCCCGCCCCCGGGCCGATCACCAGCCAGCTGCGCCGCGCCGCCGCGCCAGATTATCTGTCCGGGCTCAATCCCGAACAGCGCGAAGCGGTGGTCTCGACCGAAGGCCCGCTCCTCGTGCTCGCGGGCGCCGGCACCGGCAAGACGCGCGTTCTGACCACCCGCATCGCCCATATTCTCAACCAGCGCATGGCCTGGGGCAGCCAGATCCTTGCCGTGACCTTCACCAACAAGGCGGCCGCCGAGATGAAGCGGCGCATCCACGACATCGTGCCCAGCCTGGACGGACTGCCCTGGATGGGCACGTTCCACTCCGTTTCCGCCCGCATCCTGCGCGCCCATGCCGAACTGGTGGACCTCAAGCCCCAGTTCACCATTCTCGATACCGATGATCAGATCCGGCTGATCAAGCAGTTGCTGGCCGCAGAGAACATCGATGAGAAGCGATGGCCTGCTCGGCAATTCGCCGGCATGCTCGACGCGTGGAAAAACCGCGGCTGGCTGCCCAAGGACGTGCCAGCTGCCGAAAGCGGCTTTTACGCCAATGGCAAGGGCGGCAAGCTCTACTACGACTATCAGTCCCGGCTGAAGACGCTAAACGCCGCCGATTTCGGCGATCTGCTGCTCGAATGCATTCGCCTGTTCCGGGAAAATCCCGAAGTGCTGGCCGAGTACCACCGCAAGTTCAAATACATGCTGGTGGACGAATACCAGGACAGCAACACCGCCCAATATCTCTGGCTGCGCCTGCTGGCCCAAGGCAAGCCGGCGCCCGAAGCCAATATCTGCGTCGTGGGTGACGATGATCAGTCCATTTATGGCTGGCGTGGCGCGGAGGTGGACAACATCCTGCGCTTTGAAAGCGATTTCCCCGGCGCCAAGGTGATCAAGCTCGAGCGCAATTATCGCTCCACTGCCAATATCCTCAAGGCCGCGTCGACCCTTATCGCCTTCAACGAAGGCCGGCTGGGCAAGACGCTCCACACCGATATTGCCGAAGGCGGCGAGCTCGTGTCCTTCACCCAGGTTTATGACAGCGAGGAAGAAGCACGCACGGTCGGCGAGGAGATCGAGCAGTACCAGCGCGCCGGTGAGCCGCTCAATTCCATGGCGATCCTCGTGCGCGCCTCCTTCCAGATGCGCGAATTCGAAGAGCGCTTCATCACCCTCGGGCTCAACTACCGCGTTGTCGGCGGCCCGCGCTTTTACGAGCGCAAGGAAATCCGCGATGCGCTGGCTTATCTCAGGCTCGTCGCGCAACCCGCCGACGACCTCGCCTTCGACCGCATCATCAACGTGCCCAAGCGCGGTCTCGGTGATTCCACCGTCAACATGCTGACCGCGGCGGCGCGCCACCAGCGCATCCCGCTGCTCCAGGCAACCCGCATGATGGTGCAAACCGAGGAACTCAAGCCCAAGCAGCGCACCACGCTGCGCAGCCTTGTCACCCAGTTCGAGGATTGGGCCTATCGCTCCCAAAGCCTGCCGCCCTACCAGCTGGTCGAGCAGATCCTCGAGGAAAGCGGCTATATGGACATGTTGGCGGCCGACCGGTCGGCCGAATCCGACGGGCGCAAGGAAAACCTCAAGGAGCTCAGCCGCTCCATGGAAGAGTTCGAAACCCTGGGCGGTTTTCTCGAACACATCTCCCTCGTCATGGAGGGCGACAGCGTCGAAGCGACCGACGCCGTTACCATCATGACCCTCCACTCCGCCAAGGGGCTCGAATTCGACACTGTGTTCCTGCCCGGCTGGGAGGATGGCACCTTCCCCAGCCAGCGCTCCATGGACGAGTCCGGTCGCGCCGGGCTCGAGGAAGAACGGCGCCTCGGCTATGTCGGCATCACCCGCGGCCGCAAGCGCGTGCGCATCTCGGCCGCCCAGAACCGGCGCATCCACGGCCTCTGGCAATCGGCCATCCCCTCGCGCTTCATCGATGAACTGCCGCCCGAAGCCGTCGAGGTCACCGACCGCGGCTCGGCCTATGGCGGCTATGGCTATGGCGGTGGCGCGGCCAGCCGCTTCAACAAGGCGGACCCGTTCGAAAGCGTCTACCAGACCCCCGGCTGGCAGCGCGCCCGCGCCCAGCAGGCCAGTCGCAAGGGCGGCGGCCCCACCACCATCGAGGGTGAACTGGTCGCCCGCTCGGTGGATCTGGGCTCAAGCTCGGCCTATGCCGCCGGCGAGCGCGTCTTCCACCTTAAGTTCGGCTACGGCCTCATCACCGATATCGAGGGCAACAAGCTGACCATCGAGTTCGAAAAAGCGGGCCGCAAGAAAGTGCTCGATAGCTTCATCAAAAAGGGCTGACCGTCATGATCGTTTCCACCACCCCCACGCTCGAAGGCCGCCCGATCCGCGAATATCGCGGCATTGTCACCGGCGAAGTGATCGTGGGCGCCAATGTGTTCAAGGACCTCTTTGCCGGCATCCGCGACTTCGTCGGGGGCCGCTCGGGCGCTTATGAATCCACCCTCCGCCAGGCGCGCGAACAGGCCTTCGAGGAACTGCGCGACGAAGCCCGCCGCCTCGGCGCCGATGCCGTGGTGGGCGTCGATATCGACTATGAAGTTGTCGGCGACAGCGGCTCGATGCTGATGGTCTCGGTCTCGGGCACCGCGGTCAAGCTCTAGCCCTAGTCTTCGGCCGGCACGATCTGCGGCAGCAGCCCCACGCCCCCGAGCGGCTCGGTTTCGAACCGCTCGCCAAACCCGGCAATGATCGGCCGGGCCCGCGCAATCATCTGTTGCACGCGCGGCAGCTGCAGCGAAGCGGCGTGGCTATCCTTGTTATCCCACACCTCGGTGACCCAGATCCCGTCCGTGCTCGCCGGATCAATGGCGACCACATAGCTCAGGCATCCCGGCATCCGCGCATTGCCCTCCATCAGGATTTCCAGCAAGTCCACCCGCTTGCCCGGTGCCGCCAAAAGCTTTCCGATCAACCCGTACATGGTATTTTCCTCCCCAACCCCCTAGAAGGGCACCATCGCCCTGCTCTCTTTTGGAAGCCCTGCATGTCTGTCGATCAACTCTCCACCCCGCTCTCCAAGGATGACGCCTATAAGCTGGTCGATGCCGTGATGGAGCGCGACGACCTCGCGCTCACCGCCTCTGCCCATGAGAACGAAGCGACGGGCGAATGGTTCTTCGAAGCCGTCTGCGATTCCCCGCCCGATCTCGAAGCCTTCTCCGCCCTCGCCCAGCAAACCCTCGGCGGCGCCGTGCAATGGAGCGTCACGACGCTCGATCCCGAAGTGAACTGGGTGGCCAAATCCCTTGAAGGCCTGCCCCCCGTGATCGCCGGCGGCTTTTATGTCTATGGCAGCCACCATGAAGGCGCGATCCCGCATGGCTATACCGCCATGAAGATCGACGCCGCCCAGGCCTTCGGCACCGGCCACCACGAAACCACCACCGGGTGCCTTGAAGCCATTGATCGCGTCCTCAAGCGCGGCCGCCCCCGGCGCATGCTCGATGTCGGCACCGGCACGGGCGTGCTCGCCATTGCGCTGGCCAAGCGCCTCAAGACCCCGGTGATCGCCAGCGACATCGACCCCATCGCCGTCACCACCACCGCCGAAAATGCCGCGATCAACGGCGTGTCGCGCTTCATCGTGCCCATCGAGGCCACCGGCCTTAATCACCCCACGATCCAGGCCGGCGCGCCCTATGACCTGATCGTCGCCAATATCCTCGCGGGCCCGCTCACCGCGCTCGCGCCGGCCATGGGCCGCATTGCCGAGCCTGGCGCCTCCATCATCCTGTCAGGCATTTTGGAGCATCAGTCGCGCGGCGTCATCGTCGCCTATGCCCGCCAGGGCATGGTGCTGGTGCAAAAGCTGCAGCGCAAGGAATGGACCACCCTGATGCTGCAAAAGCGCTGAGGCGCAGCCCCCTAAAAAGCAAAATCCCCGAACGCAGGTTCGGGGATCCTCGGATCAGCTCGTGATCA
This sequence comes from Devosia sp. Z11_6, assembly GCF_058133665.1. Classification (NCBI taxonomy): domain Bacteria; kingdom Pseudomonadati; phylum Pseudomonadota; class Alphaproteobacteria; order Hyphomicrobiales; family Devosiaceae; genus Devosia; species Devosia sp. Z11_6. The sequence goes on along the minus strand of NZ_JBYUNQ010000001.1, from coordinate 850,167 downwards.
GGTCCGGCAAAAAACCAAACAGCGGCCTCAGGGGCGCTTGGTGAAGGCGCCGATCAGCTGGTGCTGCATGTGGTAGTTGCCCGGACGGCTGGTTTCGCGACCGCGCGCATCCACGACGGAACCCAGCGCTTTGCGGAAGTCGATCTTGTTCTCGGCCATTGCAGCAAACTCCATGCACGGTGACGACAAATCTTATCGTCGCGTTCACATCTAGGCCGAACCGCCCACTGGGGTAAGGCCCGCCCGCACAGACCAGCCATGCCAGTCCTGCAACCCGGGTTACCGCCGCTTTAATCTCCCACCCGCGCCCGGTTTTCCATCCGCCTCATACCCCGCTACAATGGGGTCAAACCTCCCCTGCTTCCCAGGACAGCCCATGCCCGCCACCTTCCCACCCGCCATCTTCCAGAGCTTTGCCGAAAAGTCCGACCCGGCCAATGTCGCGCCCCGGCTCGAGGCCCTGCGGGCGCAAATGTCGCAGGCTGGTGTCGATGGCTTCCTCATCCCGCGGGCTGATGCCCATCGCGGCGAATCGGTACCCCCGAGCGAAGCGCGCCTCGCCTATGTCACCGGCTTTACCGGTTCCGCCGGGGTCGCCGTGATTGGCCCCGAGCGCGCCGCCCTTTTCATCGATAGCCGCTACACCCTCCAGGCTCCCGCCCAGACCGACACCACCTTGGTCGATGTCATCGAGATCGGCCAGGGCAAGGCACTGGGCACCGAAATCGGCAACTACGTGCCGGCCAATGGCGTGCTGGCCTATGATCCTTGGCTCCATACCCCCGCCGAAATCCGCGAGCTGACCGAGCGCCTGGCCGGCCGCGTCACCCTGCGCCCGGTCGCCAACCTCGTCGACGCCATCTGGACCGACCGTCCCGCTCCGCCCAACGCCCCCATCACCCTGCGCTCGGACAATCTCACCGGCAAATCCAGCGCCGCCAAGCTCGAGGACCTCGCGACGGCGCTTCAGGCCGAAGGCGCCGATGCCGTCGTGCTCAACCTGCCCGAATCCATCTGCTGGCTGCTCAATATCCGCGGCAGCGACGTGCCCAACGCGCCCTTCGTGCTGGGCTATGCCACGGTCGACAAGGACCGCAATGTCGCCCTTTACGTCGACAGCGCCAAGCTCACGCCCGAGCGCCTGGCTGCCATCCGCCCCCTCGCCGACCTCGTCCATCCCGTGGCCGAATTCCCCGCAGCGCTCGAGGCGCTTGGCGGTGCCGGCAAGCGCGTGCTGGTAGATCCCGCCACCGCGCCCGAAGCGGTCGCAGCCGCCCTCAAAGCCACTGGCGCCACGCTCGTCGAAAAACGCGACCCGGTGCTGCTGCCCAAGTCCCGCAAGAACGAGGCGGAACTGGCCGGCATGCGCGAAGCCCACAAGCTCGATGGCATCGCTCTTGCCAAATTCCTCGCCTGGTTCGTCCAGAGTGCACCCACCGGCACCCTGACCGAGATCGCCATCGTTACCGCCCTTGAAGCCTTCCGCCGCGAGGAGCCCACCTGCCTGGACGCCAGCTTCGACACCATTTCAGGCGCCGGCCCCAATGGCGCCATCGTGCACTACCGCGTGACTGAAAAAACCAACCGCACCCTCGCGCCGGGCGATCTCATGCTGGTGGATTCGGGCGCGCAATATCTCTCGGGCACTACCGACATTACCCGCACCATGGCCAGCGGCCCCGCCACCGATGAACAGCGCGATCGCTTCACCCGCGTCCTCAAGGGGATGATCGCCATTTCGATGGCCCGCTTCCCCAAGGGCACGTCGGGTGCCCAGATCGATGTGCTCGCCCGCCAGTTCCTGTGGCAGGCCGGGGTCACCTATAATCACGGCACCGGCCACGGCGTCGGCGCCGCCCTCAGTGTGCACGAGGGCCCCATCGGCATCTCCTCGCGCTACACCCTGCCGCTCGAGCCCGGCATGGTGCTGTCCAACGAGCCCGGCTACTACAAATCAGGCGAATACGGCATCCGCATCGAAAACCTCCTCGCCGTCCGCGACAGCGAAGTGGCCCCCGGCTATCTCGAATTCGAAACCCTGACCCTCGCCCCCATCGACCGCCAGCTGATCGACGAAACCCTCCTCCTCCCCCCCGAACGCGCCTGGCTCAACACCTACCACGCCCGCGTCCGCACCGAGATCAGCCCCCACCTCACCGGAGAAGTCAAAACCTGGCTCGAAGCCGCCACAGCGCCGCTCACAGAGTAATTCTCTGCCTTCGGCCAAACCAGCTCATCAGTCGACACCCTCCCCCTAGCGGGGAGGAATTAAGGGAAAGGGGTCATCCAGCCCCGATCTACGAACGATCAACCCCAACCGATCTGGGCGCCCCCACCAGCCCCGCAGTCGGCCTTCCCTCCCCCTTGAGGGGAGGGACCGAGGGAGGGGGTCGCGGCGCGAAACACCGCGGCCGCCCCACGCAAGGACCGTCTCACCGCTAAGCAAGTGTCGGGTGAAGTGAGCGGCGAAGGTGATCAGCGTTCCACCCATCGACCCCCTCCCCAACCCTCCCCTCCAAGGGGAGGGAGGCCCACGCCCGAGATCGTGCGTCTAGGTCCACAGCCCCGCAGTCAGCCTTCCCTCCCCCTTGAGGGGAGGGATATCGAGGGTGGGGGTTCAGGCGGCCCCACATGCTCGGAGTCTGCCGAGGCACGCCCCCCTCAAGAGCGAGAAGACGAGGGAACTACCCCCTCACTCCCCCTGCGCCTCCGCAAAAATCTCGCTCAACCGATACGGGTTCTCGGGATCATTGGACGCCACATCGTCGATCTTCCAGCCGCCGTCTTCCAGCACCAGCTCATAGGTCAGCTCGGTCGGCTCGCCGAAGTTCTCAAAGCTCACCTCCACCACAGCCGTATCGCCGGTCACCCCCGCTTCCCCGATGGCAAAGTCGGTGATCTCGAAATCCTGGCCATTGATGAAGGGGTCGAATGACAAGGCGCCCATCTCGCCTTCCGGCGTATTTTGCGCATCGGCGTTGTAAAGCGCCTGCAGCGCCGCCGAGCGGAACTGAGACTCGTCTTCGGCGAACTCACCCGAGAAATACGGCGCGTAGAACGCCTCCAGCAACGCCTCGGGCGTCGAAAAGGGCTGTGCCACCGCCCATCCACTAAGGCCCAGCACCGCCGTTGCCGCCAGCATCATCAGTCGCATCTTGCTCTCGCTCCCGATAGCCCCGCGAGGTCCCTGCCCCGCCTGCCGTGTCAAATCACCTGCAACCAACCTGGCGATGAAGCGGCTCACGGCGTGACCCGCTCGAACCACTCTTCTTCGCTGATCACCTCGACCCCAAGCTCCTCGGCCTTCTTGAGCTTGGAGCCGGCGCCGGGCCCCGCCACCAGAATATCGGTTTGCGCCGAAACCGAGGCGGCAACCTTCGCTCCCAGCCGTTCGGCCATCGCCTTGGCTTCCGACCGGGTCATCTTTTCGAGCGATCCGGTAAACACCACGGTCTTGCCCGCCACCACGCTATCGGCAGCAATGGTCACCACATAAGGTTTCGGCTTTACCTCCTTGAGGAGATCATCGAGGGCCTGGATGTTGCGCTCATTGCCGAAGAACGCCAGCACCGACGAGCGCACGGCTTCCCCGATGCCGTTGATCTGGGGAAACACCGGGCTGATCTCGCCCTCGTGGCTGGCTGAATCCACCGCCGAGTCGCGCAACGCCTCAATCGTCCCGAAGGTTTTGGCCAGCAGCGCCGCCGTGGTCTCCCCCACATGGCGAATTCCCAGCGCAAAGATGAAGCGATCGAGCTCCGGCTCGCGTCGAGCATCGATGGCGTCAAACAGCTTGCGGACGGATACGGCGCCGAACCCCTCCACGTCCTTCAATTTCTTGACCGAGCGCTCGTCGCGCGCCCGCAGGGTGAAGATGTCGGCCGCCCGCGCGATCCGCCCTTCTGCATAGAACTGCGCTACCTGCTTGTCGCCCAGCCCATCGATATCCATCGCGTTGCGGCCCACAAAGTGCTTGAGGCTTTCCACCGCTTGGGCCGGGCAGATCAACTCGCCGGTGCAGCGGCGCACCGAATCGAGCTTGCCGGTTTTTTCGTTGATCTCGCGCACCGCGTCGGACCCGCAGGCCGGGCATTGATGGGGATACACAAAGGGCTGCGCATCGACGGGGCGCTGCTCCATCACCACATCGACGATCTGCGGGATCACGTCCCCGGCGCGCTGCACTACCACCGTGTCGCCAATGCGCAGATCGACGCCATTGCGGATCGGCTCGCCATTGCTGCCCTTGCCCGCAATGTAATCTTCATTGTGCAAGGTGGCGTTCTCAACCACCACGCCACCCACCGTCACCGGCTGCAGCCGCGCCACCGGGGTCAGCGCTCCGGTGCGCCCCACCTGGATGTCGATCCCCAGCAGCACGGTGGTCGCCTGCTCAGCCGGAAATTTATGCGCGATCGCCCAGCGCGGCGCGCGCGACACGAACCCCCAGCGCTCGCGCAGGTCCAGCCGGTCGAGCTTGTAGACCACGCCATCGATGTCGTAGCCGAGGCTCGCCCGCTGTGCCTCGATCTTGCGGTACTGCTCCAGCAACTCGCTGACCGAAGCCGTGCGGATCAGCAGTGGATTGACTACAAAGCCCCAGTCGCGGAACTTCTGCATTGCGTCCCACTGCGTCGCCGCCGGTGGCGCACTCGCCTCGCCCCAGGCATAGGCAAAAAAGTTGAGCTTGCGGCTGGCCGTGATCTTCGGGTCCTTCTGGCGCAGCGAGCCGGCCGCGGTGTTGCGCGGATTGACGAATTCCTGCCCGCCATATTTGGCCGAATGATCCTTGAGGCGCTTGAACTCGGCATGGGTCATATAAACCTCACCGCGGATCTCGATCAGGTCGGGCCAACCCTCCCCCTCAAGCTTTGCCGGAATATCGGCGATCGTCCGGAGGTTCTCGGTGATGTCCTCCCCCACCGTCCCATCCCCACGGGTGGCGCCACGCATGAACACGCCCTTCTCGTAGCGCAAGGATGCCGACAGCCCATCGATTTTGGGCTCGGCCGTGAATTCGAGCTGCATGGCCGGATCGCGCGCCAGGTCCTTCTCGAAGAACTTGCGCCCCCGCTGCACGAACTCGGCCACATCCTCATCAGCAAACGCATTGCCCAGGCTGAGCATCGGCACGCCATGCCGAACCTTGGCGAAGGCTTCAGCCGGCGCGGCACCAACGGTTTCAGTTGGGCTGTCCGCGCGCACCAGTTGCGGAAAGCGCGCCTCGATCGTCGCATTGCGCCGCCGCAAAGCATCGTATTCCGCGTCGGTCATCACCGGCGCATCTTGCTGATGATAGGCGAGATCGGCCTCGCGGATCAGCACCGCCAGCCGGGCCAGCTCCTGCTGCGCCTCCGCTTCGTTCAGATCGCGTTCATCTTTGTGGCTGAAATCGGACATCGGAGCACTCTGACTTGGTGATCGCCTGCGGCGCGGCGGTCAAGAATACTCCAGCAAGCTACTCCACAGCCAGCCTTTCCGCCCCCCGAACCCTGGCTTTCCCCGCCGATTCACGCACCACCAGATGCGCTGCAAACGAGATCCGAACCGCCACATCCGGCGCTATGCGCCCCTTGATCCGGTCATCCAGCACCCGCACCAACCCTGCCCCGATCTGGCGCCCATGCACCCTAACCGTTGTTAGGTGCGGCGTGATCTGGGTAGCGGCAGAATAGTCGCCAAACCCTACCACCGAGACATCTTCCGGGATCCGATAGCCCAGCGTCAGCAGCTCGGTCACCACCGTCAGCGCCATCCCGTCATGGGCGCAAAAGAAGGCCGTCGGCTCGAAACCATCTGCCTTCGCTTCCTTCAGATGCGCGGTGAAGCGCTTCTCGCTGTGGAACTTGATCTCCCGAAACTCCACGTCCTCTCGGGCTTCCAGCACTTCGCGCATGCCATAGAACCGCTCGGTGCGGCCGCGATAACCAGGCGTGCCATGCACATAGGCGAGGTTACGGTGACCCAGTTCAATCAGGTAATTAGCCACCGCGGCGCCGCCCTCATGATCGGTGCCTGACACGAGATCAAATGGTGCCAGAGGGTCCACCCACCCATTGCGCGCCATGGGAATGCCGAGTTCCTTGATGCGCGTCATGCTTTCCAGCGAATGTGGGCCAACCAGAGCAACACCCTGACATTGCAAGGCAAACTCCTCCACTTCATCCAGCAAATGAGTGGAAGCCATGCGCACCTGATAGCCGTATTTCTGCGCTTCGGTGTGAAAGCCACTCTGCACCAGCAGGTGCAGTTCCGAGTTTACGAGGTCGGTGTCGTGGAACACGATCCCCAGCGCCGGCACGCCGCTGTCGCCACCCGCGCGTTCATAGCCAAGCTCGTCGGCCACCTGCTGCACCCGCTGGCGGGTGGCTTCGCTGACACCATCCTTCCCCGAGAGCGCGCGCGATACTGCGAACTTGGAGATCCCCATATGCTGGGCGATTGTGGAGAGGGTAACGCGTGCCATCGCAACTCCTTGCCAAGCCCCAGTTCAGCGGAACTGCGCAGCCTGGACCTCACCTAACCCGAGCAACAATCCACATCAAGAACAACATAACGCTTTACCTAACGGTTTTGACGTCGCAAGCTCCCCGACAGCTGACAACGCTAAAGGCGGTCAGGTTTTGGAGGAGACATTCATGGTATCAATAAGCCGCAGGGCTTTCCTCGTCGCCAGCTCCGCACTCGCTGGCGCTGCCGCAATGCCCGGCTGGGCCTGGGCTCAGACCACCGGGGAATCAGCCTTCCTTAAGGCGCGTGTCGATAGCGGCGAACTGCCGCCTGTCGCCGAGCGTCTCCCTGCCAACCCGCTCGTCATCACCCCGCTCGAGCGCGTCGGCCAGCAAGGCGGCGACTGGAACCACGCCCTGGTCGGCGGCGGCTCCCTCTCCATGCTGGTGCGCTACCAGGGCTATGAGCCGCTGGTGCGTTACAATCAGGATTGGTCGGGCCTCGTTGAAAACGTTGCTGAATCCTGGTCGGTCAACGACGCCGCGACCGAATACACCTTCACCCTGCGCAAGGGCCACAAGTGGTCTGACGGCCATCCCTTCACCACCGCCGACGTGCAGTTCTGGTACGACGCCTACTTCATGGACCCCGAAACCTCCCATGGCAGCAATGCCTGGTGGATGGTCGATGGCGAGCCGGCCAAGCTCGAAGTGGTGGATGAACAAACCTTCAAGGTCATCTTTCCCGGCCCCAACGGCTTTTTTGTGCAGCAGCTTGCCTGGGCCAACCAGGATCAGCTGACCCGTACCCCCAAGCACTACCTCGAAAAATTCCACATCCGCTACAATCCCGAGGCCAATACCCTCGCCAAGGAAGCGGGTCTAGAAAGCTGGATTGCGCTGTTCCAGCGCGAGATCGGCATGCTGGACGACAACACCTTTTACCAGAACGGCAACCGCCCCACGCTTAATGCTTGGGTGTTCGACCGTGCCCCCGGCTCCAGCACCGAACAGGCCATCGCCTCCCGTAATCCCTACTACTACAAGGTCGATACCGCGGGCACCCAGCTGCCCTATTTCGATCGCGTCGTTTACCAGATGGTCGCCGATCCCGAAGTGCTGCTGCTCAAGACGCTGCAGGGCGAGGTCGACATCATGGACCAGTATATCGCCACGCCGGCCAACAAGCCGGTCCTGTTCGACAGCCAGGAGACGGGCGACTACAGCTTCTATACGCTCAAGGAAACGGCCGCTAACGTCATGGCCTTCCAGCTTAATCTTAACCACAACGACCCCGTCAAGAACGCGCTCTTCAACACCAAGGCATTCCGCCACGCCCTGTCTGTGGCGATCGATCGCCAGGCCATGATCGACGCGGTCTTTGTGGGTCAGGGCTCCCCTGCCCAGCCCTCCATGCGTGAGGGCGATCCGCTCTATAACGAGCAGCTGGCCAAGCAATTCACCGAATACGATCCGGCGAAAGCCAATGAGATGCTCGACGCCATCATCCCCAACAAGGATGGCGAGGGTTACCGGCTGGACGAGCAAGGCCGTCGCGTCACGATCATCTTCGAGATCGACCAGACCCGGACGACCTTCCTCGACATGTTCGAGTTGGCCATCCCGATGTTCCAGGCCGTCGGTATTGATGCGCAGATGCGCACCATGGACCGCTCGCTTTGGGAAGAACGCGTGCGCCGCGGTCGTGAATACGACGCCACCGCGCACCAGTTCGGGGCCAATTCCGGCATCGCCGCCATGCTCGACGCGCGCTTCTACGTGCCCATTAACAACAACTGCTTTTATGCCCCTGGCTGGGCCCTCTACTACACCCAGCCCGACAACGAAGCGGCGGTTGAGCCTCCCCCGGAGGTCAAGGCGCAGCAGGAGCTCTACCGCGAACTCGTCGCCACCGCCGATCCGGCTGGCCAGAACGAGCGGATGGCGCAGGTCCTGCAGAACGCGGCCGACTTGTTCCTCACCTTCGGCGTCAGCCTGCCGCCGGATGGCTACGGCATCGTGAAGAACAACGTGGTGAACCTGATGAAGGAGATGCCCAACTCCTTCGGCTGGCCCACCCCTGGCCCGGCTCGCCCCGAGCAGTTCTTCAAGAGCTAACTGCCGCTAACCAGTCGCCCTTTTCCACTCCGCCGGCCCTCCCGGGGCCGGCGATAGCGAACCCATGCCCAGGGACACCCCATGCTCGACAGCAAGTCGCAGACAACCGATCACCTCCGCACTCATGACTGGTACAAGTCAGCGACCCGCTGGACGCAGCTCACCCTCGCCGAAGACGACCCCATCAAATACGACCCGGCCTTCTGGGTGGACGTGTTCAAGCGCACGCGCTCCAACGCCACCTGCCTGAGCGCGGGCGGCTATATCGCCTATTATCCCTCCAAGGTGCCGCTGCACTACGTGTCCAAGTTCATCGGCGACAGCGATCCGTTCGGTGAGCTGGTCGCCGGCGCCCGCAAGCTCGGGATGCACGTCATGGCGCGCGTCGATCCGCACGCCATCCACCAGGATGCCGCGGACGCTCATCCCGAATGGATCGCCGTGGATAAGGACGGCAACAAGCGCCGCCACTGGGCTTTCCCCGAAGTGTGGGTGACCTGCGCCTATTCAGACTACAACTTCAAGTTCATGCCCGAGGTGCTGCGCGAGCTGACGGCCAACTATGATATCGACGCCATCTTCGCCAATCGCTGGCAGGGCCATGGCGTGTGCTATTGCGATGCCTGCAAGAGCAATTTCCGCGAAGCAACCGGACATGAGCTGCCCCTCGATCAGAAGCTCGAGAACCCCGCCTGGCTGGCCTGGACCGCCTGGCGCCGTGGCGTGCTGAGCCGCCTGGTGGTGGAATGGGACGAGGTGATGAAGGCGATCAAGCCGCATACCAGCTTCATCCCCAATATGGGCTCGGTATCGCTGACCGAGTTCGACCTCGAGATCATCGAGAAATACTGCCCCTTCCTGTGCGTCGACGATCAGGGCCGCCGGGGGACCGAACCTGTGTGGATGAGCGGGCGCAATGGCAAGCGCATGCGCGCGACCTTCCGCGACCGGCCTGCAATCCTGATCACCTCCATCGGTCCCGAAGAAGAATATCGCTGGAAAGATTCGGTCACCACCGGCCCCGAGATCCAGGCCTGGATGGACGACGGCACGACGCAGGGGCTCCTGCCTTGGTTCACCAAGTTCAATGGCGTGGTGCCCGACACCCGCTGGGTCGAGCCGGTGGTCGATAGCTTCAACCTGCATGCCGATCTCGAGCCGGTGCTATCGCAAATGACGCCAACCGCCGAGATCGCAATCCTCGACCCCGCCACGACCCTGCGCCACCACGGCCTCGACACCCGCAGGGCAGCCGAAGCCGACGATCTCGGCTTTTATCTGGCTCTGGTGGAAGCGCGCATTCCATTCGAGATGGTTTCAGACCAGGCGATGACCCCGGAGGCATTGGACAAGTTCAAAGTCCTGATCCTCGCCAATGCCACCTGCCTTTCCGACGAGCAGATCGCGGCGCTGGAGGCTTATGTCGCCCGTGGCGGCAGCATCGTCGCGGCGCACGAAAGCTCCACCCGCACGCCGGACAACAAGCTCCGCAACGCCATTGGTCTGGGCCAGTTGCTGGGTGTGTCCATGACCGGGGCGGCCCGCGGACCGGTCAAGAACACCTATGTCGCCATCAACGGCGAACACCCGATCTCCGAGGGCTTTGAGGGCGCGAACCGCATTATTGGCGGCACCAGGCTTCTAGCCGTAGATGCCGCGCCCGACACCAGCCAGCCCTTCCTTTACGTCCCCGATTTTCCCGACCTGCCCATGGAAGAGGTCTACCCGCGTGAAGAGCCCAAGGGCGCAGCGGTGGTGACCCGCGAGCATCCCGGCGGCGGTCGCACTGTCTACATCCCGTGGAATATCGGCGCCATTCTGTGGGAGGTTCTCGCGGCCGACCACTCCCGCCTCATCGGCAATGCCGTACGCTGGGCTTTGGGCAAACGTGCTGACGTCGAAATCGGCGGCCGCGCGGTGCTCGACCTCGCAGTGCGCGAGAACGAAGCGGGCATGGCTGTTGTGCTCAACAACATTTCCAATCCCATGATGATGAAGGGCCCCATCCGCGAAGTCTATCCAACCGGCGAGATCACGGTCTCCATCGCAGTGCCAGCTGGCAAGACTGTGGGCAAAGTCGATTTGCTGGTCGCCGGCCAGCGCTTGGAGACGAGCCTTGTGGACGAACGGCTTAATGTCGTTGTGCCCAGCATCGAGACACTCGAAGTTGTCCACCTGACCTGGAGCTAGAGGGGGCGGCGCCATGTTGAACTATGTGATCAAGCGGCTGATCTACATGATCCCGACATTGTTCGGCATGTCGCTCATCGCCTTCATGATTATCCAGCTACCGCCGGGGGATTATCTCACCTCCATGCTGGCGACCATGGCCGAGAGCGGCCAGAACGTCGATCCCGCGCAGCTCGAAGCCATGCGCCGCGCCTATGGTTTTGATGACCCGATCTGGCTGCAGTATTGGAAGTGGATCAGCGGCATCATCTTCCGCGGCGATTTTGGCTATTCCTTTGAATGGAACCGCCCAGTCGCCGACCTGATCTGGGAGCGGATGGGCTCGACGCTCGCCATCTCGATTGCCGCCCTGCTCTTTGTCTGGGCTGTGTCCCTGCCGATCGGCATTTATTCGGCCATGCGACGCCACTCGTTCGGCGATTACGCGTTCACGTTCCTCGGCTTTATCGGCCTCGCCGTGCCCAACTTCATCATGGCGCTGGCGCTGATGTATTTCAGCTACAAGGTTCTGGGCCAGAGCGTGGGCGGCCTGTTCTCGCCTGAATATGTCGAGGCGCCCTGGAGCTGGGGCAAGTTCGTCGATCTCCTGGCTCACCTCTGGATCCCGATCATCGTCATCGGCACCAGCGGCACGGCAGCACTGATCCGCATCCTGCGTGCCAATCTCACCGACGAGTTGAACAAGCCCTATGTGGTGACGGCTAAGGCCAAGGGCCTGCCCGAATACAAGGCCGTGTTGAAGTATCCGGTCCGGATCGCGCTGAACCCCTTCGTTTCGGCGATCGGCTGGGTCCTGCCCGAGCTTGTTTCTGGCGTCACCATCACCGCCATTGTCCTCAACCTGCCCACGGCCGGCCCGCTGCTGCTGCGGGCCCTGATCAGCCAGGACATGTATCTGGCCGGCAGCTTTATCCTGCTGATGGGCGTGCTGACGCTCTTTGGCATGCTGATCTCCGACATTCTGCTCGCCCTTCTTGACCCACGGATCAGGTTCAACTGATGCTTGCGCACACTTTCATCGAGGGAACGCCCGAAACCGGCCCTGCCGTCTCTTCCCTGCAGGTCGGCAAGCCGATCGAAACTGCGGTCGCGGGTCCATGGCGGCTGATGTGGGCCAAGTTCTCGCGCAACAAGGTCGCGCTCGTCGCCGGCGTGATCATCCTCATGCTCTATCTTATCGGCATCTTTGCCGAGTTCCTGGCACCCACCCTGCCCGACGCGGCCCGCCCGCAATTCACCAATGCGCCGCCCCAGGAACTAAGGCTTTTCGTGACCGAGCAGGATGGTAGCCAACACTTCCAACTGCACGTCACTGGCTACACTATGAGTGTGGATCAGGCATCGCTGCGCCGTAGCTACGTGATCGATGAGAACGCCGTCGTGCCCATCGGTCTCTTGGTCAAGGGCGCGCCCTATAAGCTCTGGGGCCTGTTCCCTTCCGACGTACATCTGCTCGGGCCCCTCAAGTCGACCGATACCATGTATCTGCTGGGCACCGATAAGCTCGGCCGCGACCTGCTGAGCCGGTTGATCCACGGCACAAGGGTGTCCATGTCCATCGGCCTGATCGGCGTCGCCATTAGCCTCTGTCTCGGCGTGACGCTCGGTGCGATCTCTGGGTTCTACGGCGGCGTGGTTGATCTGGTGATCCAGCGCATCATCGAGGTGATTTCCTCAATGCCGACTATCCCGCTTTGGCTGGGCCTTGCCGCGGCCATTCCGCTGAGCTGGTCACCCCTGACGGTGTATTTCCTCATCACCCTTATCGTCTCGCTGTTCGGCTGGACCGGACTGGCGCGGGAAGTGCGGGGCCGCTTCTTTGCCCTGCGCGGCGAGGATTTCGTTACCGCCGCCCGTCTGGATGGCTCAAGCGAACGCCGGCTGATCTTCCGGCACATCATGCCCTCGCTGACGAGCCACATCCTCGCGGTCGTGACCCTCGCCCTGCCCACGATGATCGTTGCTGAAACGGCGCTGAGCTTTCTCGGCATTGGGCTCAAGGCACCGGTCGTGTCCTGGGGGGTGCTGCTGCAGGACGCGCAGAATGTGCGCACCATTGCGGGCGCGCCCTGGCTGCTGATCTGGCCGGCAGGCGCTGTGGTTCTGACCGTGCTGGCCTACAACTTCCTTGGCGATGGTCTGCGCGACGCGGCCGACCCCTATGAAAGCTGAGCCATGACTGTCCATCCCCTCTCTACCGGCACGCAGCCAGCAGGCGATGAGGCGCCGATTGTCCTCAGTGTCGAGCATCTCAGCCTCGATTTCCGGCTCCGCACCGAGATCCTGCATGCGGTGCGGGATGTCAGCTTTGTGCTGCGGCGCGGCGAGACCCTGTGCCTTGTCGGTGAAAGCGGCTCGGGCAAATCGGTGACCGCCCGTGCCCTGCTTCGTATCCTTGATCGCAACGGGGCCATTACCGGCGGCCGCATCCTCCTCGGCAACCAGGGCGAAGAGATCGACATCGCAGCGCTCTCGGACCGCGATCCCAAGCTGCTGCAAATCCGCGGCGGACGCATTGGGCTTATCTTTCAGGAGCCGATGAGCTCGCTCTCGCCAGTGCACACGATCGGCAGCCAGATCATCGAAGCCCTGCGTCTGCATCGGCGCATGGACAAGAAGCAGGCGCGTGCCGAAACCATCGAGCTCTTGCGGCAGGTCGAGATCCCCAATCCCGACAAGATGGTCGACCGCTATACCTTCGAATTCTCCGGCGGCATGCGCCAGCGCGCCATGATCGCCATGGCGCTGGCGGCTGATCCCGACATCCTGATCGCCGACGAGCCCACCACCGCGCTCGATGTCACAACCCAGGCGGAGATCCTCGATCTCATCAAGCGCCTCCAGGTGAGCCGTGGCATGGCGATGTTGCTGATCACCCATGACATGGGCGTGGTCGCCGAGGTTGCCGACGCCGTTGCGGTGATGCGCTATGGCCGTATTGTCGAGGCGGGCAGCGCTGAGGACATTTTCCATGATGCCCGTCATCCCTACACGGTGCGCCTGCTCAACTCGACGGTGAAGCTCGAGCAGAACCAGCGCACCGCCGCGCGTGCCGAGACCAGCACGCAGGCGCGCCAGCTGGTCCTTAGCGTGCGCAACCTGTCCAAGGTTTATGGTGCCTCGAGCGCGTGGTTCGGTGGCAACAGCCATGCGCTCAAAGCCGTCGATGATGTGAGCCTCGATCTTTATCCCGGCGAGAACCTCGGCATTGTGGGCGAGAGCGGCTCGGGCAAGACCACGCTTGGCCGCCTGATCCTGCGCACCGTCGAGCCCAGCGCCGGCACGGTCACCTATCATGGTGCCGGCGCGCCCATGGATGTCACCGCTCTAAGCAAGCAGGGTCTCAAGGCGTTTCATCGCGATGTGCGGCTGGTGTTCCAGGACCCATTCGCGTCTCTGAACCCGCGCATGACCGTCAAGGAGATCATCGGCGATCCGCTTTATGTCTCGGGCAAGATGCGCGGGGCGGCAATCGAAGCGCGTGTCGCCGAATTGCTGACGCTGGTAGGGCTCGACCCCATGGCGATGGAGCGCTATCCGCATGCGTTCTCCGGTGGCCAGCGCCAGCGCATCGGCATCGCCCGCGCCCTGGCGCTCGATCCCAAGATCATTATCGCCGACGAGGCCACGGCAGCGCTCGACGTGTCGATCCGCGCCCAGATCCTCGATCTGCTGCTCGACATCCAGCAAAAGCTGGGCCTGAGCTTCATCTTCATCTCCCACGACATCTCCGTGGTCCGCTATTTCTGCGACCGGGTTGCGGTGATGCGCCTGGGCAAGCTGGTGGAGGTCGGCACCGCCGAGCAGATCTGCACCCAGCCGCAACACCCCTACACCCAGAGCCTGATTTCGGCTGTTCCCAACCCCGATCCCCGCAACAAACGGATGCTGCACCGCACCCGCTATGTGGCCTGAAGGAAAACCGCCTTGCCCAAATTCTCCGCCAATCTCGCCTTCCTCTATGCCGACCAGCCATTCCTTGACCGCTTTGCCGCGGCGGCAGCCGATGGGTTCAGGGCCGTCGAATATGTTGCCCCGTACGCCTTTGGCGCCGATGAGGTCGCGGAGCGCCTGAAGGACAATGGTCTTGAGCAGGCGCTGTTCAACCTGCCCCCCGGTGACTGGGACGCTGGCGAGCGCGGCATTGGCTGTCTGCCCAACCGCGTCGAGGAGTTCCGGAGCGGCGTAACGACCGCCGTTGCCTATGCGCAGGCCCTGGCTTGCACCAAGGTGAACTGCCTTGCCGGCATCGCCCCTGCGGGCAGCAGCGTGGAAGAGCGCGATGCAATTCTGATCGACAATCTGCGCTATGCGGCACCGCGTCTGGCCGATGCCGGCATCAAGCTGCTGCTCGAGCCGATCAATCTGCGTGACATTCCGGGGTTCCACGTTTCGACGACCCACCATGCCGAGCGCATCCTTGATGCGGTGGGGTCCGACAACCTCTTCATCCAATTCGACGTCTACCATACCCAGGTGATGCAGGGAGACCTCGTGCCCACCTATGCCCGGCTGCGCGAGCGCATCGCCCATGTCCAGATCGCCGATAATCCCGGCCGCAACGAGCCGGGCACGGGCGAGATCAACTATCCCTTCGTCCTCAGCGAACTCGATCGGCTCGGCTACACCGGCTGGGTAGGCTGCGAGTACAAGCCCAAGGCCGGCACCAGCGCCGGGCTCGGCTGGATGAAACCCTATCTCTAAGGAGCGCAACATGAATATCGGTTTCATCGGCCTCGGCGTCATGGGGCGCCCCATGGCCGGCCATCTGATCGCTGCCGGGCACCAGGTCGCCTTGCACCGGGTCAAGGAAGCGTCCCAAGCCTTGGTCGAGCAAGGCGGCAAGGCGCTGTCGAGCGCGCAGGCCGTGGCTGAGGCCTCCGACATCGTCATCCTGATGCTACCCGACACGCCCGATGTCGAAGCGGTGCTGTTTGGACCTGAGGGCGTGGCCGCCGGCCTTGCCCCCGGCAAGCTCGTGATCGACATGAGCTCCATCTCGCCCATTGCCACCAAGGACTTCGCCAGCCGCATTGAGGCGCTCGGCGCTGATTATCTGGATGCACCGGTTTCGGGCGGCGAAGTGGGCGCCAAGAACGCCGCTCTCACCATCATGGTGGGTGGCAAGGAGGCGGTGTTCCAGCGCACCCTGCCGCTGTTCCAGACCATGGGCAAAAACATCACGCTCGTCGGTGGTGTCGGTGATGGGCAGACCGCCAAGGTCGCCAACCAGATCATTGTCGGGCTCAACATCCAGGCAGTCGCCGAGGCCTTGCTGTTTGCCCAGAAAGCCGGCGCAGATCCCGCCAAGGTGCGCGAGGCGCTGATGGGCGGCTTTGCCGCGTCCCGCGTGCTTGAGCTGCATGGCGAACGCATGATCAAGCAGACCTTCGATCCCGGATTCCGTATTCGGCTGCACCGCAAGGATCTGGCGCTGGCGGTAGATGCGGCGCGCGCGCTTGACCTTGCCCTGCCCAACGCCGCGGCAACCCAGCAGCTGATGAATGCCGCTGTCGCCAGAGGTGACGGCGACAAAGACCATTCCGCCCTGATCCGCACCCTTGAGGCGCTGGCGGGCGGCAGCAGCTAGCCCCACGCACCAGCACAAGCTTGCCAGCAGCGGCGCCGACGTGCCGCTGAACGAACCTTCATGCCCAGGAACCAAGCCATGCCACTCGACAAGCTGCCGCAGACGCCATTTGGAGCCGTGTATTTCCGCAAATCCAATCCACCGCGCGAGGATTGGGAGCGCGATTATGCCGTTGCTGCCGAGGACGGCATGAATGTGTTCCGGCACTGGTTCATGTGGTCGGCCATCGAGCGGCGCCCCGGCTTTTATGACTGGGACGATTATGACCGGCAGATGGACCTTGCCGCCAAGAACGGGATCAAGACCATCATCGCCGAGTTGACGCACACCGTGCCAGACTGGGCTTACCGCAAATTTGCCCATGCCCGGCAGCTGCGGGCTGACGGGCGGCCGTTGACCTCCACTATGGGGGTGAGCGCGGCAACCGGCGGCTTTGCTAATAATGGCGGTGGCGCGGGCTCGCTGAGCATGAATGCGCCTGAGGTCAAGGAAGCGGTGGGCAACTTCCTGTCTACCCTCGCGACCCGCTACAAGGGCCATCCCGGCCTGCTCGGCTATGACGTGTGGAACGAGGTCAACTACGCCGCCGACGTCGACTATTCCGAGTTCATGAAGGCCGATTTCCGGCTCTGGCTGCAGGCCAAGTATGGCGATCTCGATAGGCTCGCCAATGCCTGGTATCGCTATTCCTATGCCGAATGGGACGACATCGAGCCGCCCCGCGAAGTGGCAGCTTACCCCGAGAATCTCGACTGGCTCGCCTTCAAGCGCGAGAACTACTACGACCAGATGCAGTTCAAGATCGACACCATCCGCGGGATCGATCCGGATTGCCTGATTGCCGCCCATGGCGTGGGTGGCGCGATCCCCAACATGGCCGCCAATGGCTCCGATGACTGGCTCGCCGCTTCCAAGGTCGAGCTCTACGGGCTGACCTGGGTGCCGAGCCGGCGCGGCTTTGCACCCTGGCAGAACTTCTTCGGGCCAGACATTACGCGAGCGGCTGCCCGCGGCAAACCCTGGTGGCATGCCGAACGGCCTGGCGGCCCGCTGTGGCTGCAGCCGCAAGTGCTGGGCCGCGACAAGGAAGATGGCCGGGTGATGGACCCCGAAGATATCCGCACGCTCACCATGACCTCCTTTGCCGCCGGCGCAACTGGCGTGCTCAACCTGCGCTACCGGCCGCTGCTGGACGGTCCGCTGTTTGGCGCCTTTGGCTCCTATGGCATGGACGGATCGCGCACCCCGCGCTCGGACATGGCGAGCGAGATCGGCAAATGGGCCAATGCACCCGAGCAGAAGTCGCTGTTTGCGGCCAAGCCGGTCAAAGGCGATATCGCCCTGCTGGTGATCCCGGAGGCGCAGGCATGGGACTACCTGCTCAACCACAACCACAAGCCCGAGACTTATCGTGAGGCAATGTGGGGTGCCTATCGCGGCTTTTTCGACAATGGCATCCAAGCCGACTGGGTCCATATCGATCATATCGACGATTACGACACCATCTATGCCCCCTACCCGATCATGCTGACTGGTGAGCATGCGCAGGCCTTGGCAGCTTGGGTGGAAGCCGGCGGAACCCTGATCTCGGAAGCAACGCCGGGCTATTTCGGCGATCGCGGCAAGGTTGGAACGGTGCAGCCCCACAACGGGCTCGACCGGGTGTTCGGGGCGCGCGAAAGCGAGGTCGAGTTCATGCCTGATATCGGGGATCGCATCCGTTTCGATTTCGGTGGGAAGCCAGTTGGCGGCGGCGGGTTCCTGCAGTCCTATGCTCCGACGACGGGCACTGCGCGCGGCGCTTTCACGGACGGTCGCACCGCGGTGGTGGAGAACAGCTTTGGTAAGGGCCGGACATTGCTGGTCGGCACCCATCCCGGCATTGCATATTTTCGCACCAGCAGCGCGGAAAACCTGGCTTACTTTGCTGATGTGCTCGCGTGGACCGGCAAAAAACCGCTATTAACCCTCTCAAACCCCCAACTGCATGCCCGCGTGCATGAAGGACCGGAAGGAGCTGTGCTTTGGGTGATCAATCCTACGCGCGAGGCGCAAAAGGCGGAAGTCATGGTGGACCAGCAAATCGCCTCCCTGGGTAAGCCTTACTGGTCATCATACAACGCTGCGGATGGTGCGGGGGCAATTACCGTGCCGGCCCGCGATGTGCTGATTGTACGGCTGAACAAGAGCGGCGGCGAAGCGGCTTAGATTGTAGCCCTGCAGCAGCGGGAAATCCGCTGCTGCCAATGCTCCGCGCTTCCAGATCCGTCAGTGCACTTCGCTCAGAAGCTTGCTGGCAGCGGCCCTGGCTTCCTCGGTAACCTTTGCGCCGGCCAGCATGCGCGCTACTTCCTCGCGCCGCGCTGGAGTATCCAGCGGTTTGACATGCGTACGGACAAAGGCGCCCTCTTCAACCGCCTGCTTCTCGATCAAGAGATGCCGTTGAGCACGGGCGGCAACTTGGGGAGCGTGGGTCACGGCCAGAACCTGCACCTTGTTGGCCAGGCGCGCCAAGCGCCGCCCAATGGCGTCTGCCACCGCGCCGCCAACGCCGGTGTCGATTTCGTCAAAGATCAGCACCGGCGCCGAACCACGATCGGCCAGCACCACTTTGAGCGCCAGAAGGAAGCGGCTGAGCTCGCCCCCTGAGGCAACCTTGAGCAGCGGCCCGGGCATGGTGCCCGGATTGGTTTGCACATGAAAGGCGATCTGGTCGTAGCCAGACGCCATGAGCCGGCTTTCATCGATCTGGTGATCAACGATGAAACGCGCCGAACCCAGCTTCAAATCCGGCAACTCGGCGCCCACGGCCGCGCCCAGTGCCCCGGCAGCCTCGGCCCGGCTGGCACTGAGAGCCTTGGCATGGCTGCGGTAGAGCGCTTCAGCCTGCGCCGCCGCGGCTTCAAGGGAGGCCAATCGGCTTTCCCCACTTTGCAGGGTCTCCAGGTCAGCGGAGAACCGCGCCAGCACGGCTGGCAGGTCATCGCAGCTGGTCTGGTGCTTTCGTGCTGCAGCGCGCAGGGCAAACAAGCGCTCTTCCGCACCCTCCAGCTCGGCCGGGTCAAACGCCATCTCACGCTTGAGCTCTTCAAGCGCATCGGCGGTACGATCAAGCGCAACTAACGAGTTATCGAGCGCATCGACAATGGGCTGGAACAGGTCTGCCCCACCGTCGATCTTGCGGAGCAAGCGGCGCATCAGCCCGGCAAGGGCCGGCGCCGGAGCCATGGGTCCGTTGATCAACTCGTCAATTTCCCCGACCTCGGCGGCCGAACGCTCAAGCTGCTGCAGATGTTGCCGGCGCTCGGACAACTCTTCTTCCTCGCCGACCTGCGGGGCGAGCTTGGAGAGCTCTTCGACAGTGTGACGGGCGAAGTCCTCCTCCGCCAACGCCGCCGCAACCAAGGCTTTCTGCTCCTTGACCGCAGCTTGTGCATCGGCGAGTTCCTGCCAGGCGTCCCGGACCAGAGCCGCCTGGGTGTCCAATTCCCCAAAGGCGTCGAGCGCCGCGCGGTGGGTTGCGACATCCACCAGAGCGCGGTCATCGTGCTGGCCATGGATTTCCACGATCTGCGAGCCAACGCGTTGCAGGAGCGCAGCCGACACCGGCTGATCATTGATAAACGCTCGGGTGCGGCCATCGGCATATTGCACCCGCCGGAGGATCACGTCCTCATCGTCCGGGATGGCGTTGTCGCGCAGTGCCGCCCGCGCCGGGTGATCGGCCGCAAGTTGCAGCACGGCGACAACCTGGCCGTTCTCGCTGCCGCGGCGCACCAGCGAAGCGTCCCCCCGCCCGCCGAGAGCCAGCGTCAGCGCATCAAGCAGGATCGACTTGCCGGCGCCGGTCTCACCGGTGAGGACTGTCATGCCGGCGCCCAGCGCCAGATCAAGCTGATCGATAAGGACAATGTTGCGAACCGAAAGCGCGTTCAGCATTCCCGGAAATCCCAAGCTCCACCCAGACCGGCACCGCTGCGCGGCATGGCCGGCAAATAATCGGGGCACGCCAGCAAACTAGCGCGCCCCGGAACAAACAAGCAACACTTTAGTTCGTTACTTGCGCAGCGAACTCATCCAGCTGCCGCTTCCCATGGCAGGAGCCAGACCCTGCTGGCCCAGTTTCTTGAAGGCTTCCTGGTACCAGGTGCTGGAGGGATAGTTGTGTCCAAGCACGGCCGCTGCGGTTTTCGCCTCATTGACGAGACCGAGCAGGAGATAGGCCTCGGTCAGGCGATAAAGCGCTTCCTCGATGTGGGTCGAGGTCTGGTGTTCTTCCACAACCACCCGGAAGCGATTGATGGCAGCCGTGTACTGGCCGTTGCCGAGATAATAGCGGCCAACCGACATTTCCTTGCCAGCGAGTTGGTCATAACCAACCAGCAGCTTTTCCTTAGCGTCCTCGGCGTAAGGCGACTTGGGATAGTTGGCGATCAGCAGATTATAGGTGTCGATGGCATCGCGCGACAATTGCTGGTCGCGAGTGATGTCCTTGATCTGCCCGTAATAGGAGTTGCCCTTGAGATAGAGCACGTAAGGAACGTCCTTGCCGTTCGGATAAAGCGCAAGGAAGCGGTCGGCGGCGAGGATCGCTTCGGCGAACTTGCCGATGCGGTAATGCGCATAGACCTGCATCAGCTTGCCTTTTTCCGCCAGGGGCGAATTGGGGTGCTGGCGCTCGAGGCGCTCAAGCTGGGTCACAGCCGTGTTGTAGCGCTGCGCGTCCATATTATCGAGAGCCTGCTGATACAGCGACTCCGCCGGGATGATCGGCTCTTCCTTGGCCTTAGGGGGCCCGAACAGGTTCATGCCCGAGCAGCCCGTAAGCGCCACGACCATGACGCCAACCGAAAGCAACCGGACTGTCCGGCTAGCGCGACCACCAAAAGCAACAACTGTCACGAACTGTCCCGTCCTTACACGTACCGCTGCTGCGGCGTAGATAGAAAATGGATCAAAACTGTGGCCGTGCCGGCCACGAAGAATTAACGCACCGAACGCAGGTAATGATTGACAGCCAGCCCATCAGGTTGATCGTCAAACGCCTCGAATTCGAGCGGCAATGCCTCGGCGCCCACTATTTCATAGTTGGCTTCACTCGAAAATAGCCCAGCCAGAACATGGGCGTTCAAGGCGTGGCCACCCTTATAGGAGCGGAACCGGCCCCAGATCGGCAAGCCACCGAGTGACAGGTCGCCGATGGCATCGAGCAGCTTGTGACGGACGAATTCGTCCTCGTAGCGCAAGCCGCCGGGATTGAGGATCTTGTCCTCATGGACGGTGATGGAATTGTCGAGACTCGAGCCCATGGCGTAGCCGGCCTGGCGCAGGATCTTGGCGTCGCGAACGAAACCGAAGGTACGGGCACGCGAAACGTCGTCGTAGTACCGGCGCGGCGTCCAGTCGAAGATCATGCGCTGGCGGCCAATGACCTTGCTGTCGAAATCAATCTCGAGATCGAGGGCGCGGCCGTTATAGGGCTCGAGCGCGGCAAAGGAGTCGTTGTTGCGCACGGTAACAGCGCGCATGACCTTGAGGAACTTGCGCTGGGCGGGCTGGATTTCGAGCCCTGCTTCCAGAATCGCCTGGGCGAACGGGAATGCACTGCCATCAAGAATGGGGCATTCCGGGCCGTCCAGAGTGATCAAGGCATTGTCGACGCCCATGCCCGACAAGGCGGAGGTCACATGCTCGATGGTGGCGACGCTGACGCTGTCGCCCAGATCGAGCGTGGTGCACAGCGTGGTGCGGGTAATGCGTGAGAAATGCACCGGTACGGGCTTGGTGACCCTTCCGTCGCTCATTTCGCGGCAAATCAGGAACCCGCTATCTACGGGCGCGGGGCCCAAGGTAAGCGTAACGGGCTGTGCCCCGTGAACACCATATCCAGCAAAGGACAGGGTGGATGACAGGGTGCGCTGGCGCGTGGACAGTTTATTCATACTCGGGATCACTCCACCCCAGCGGGGTACGCGGAAACTGTTAGCCAAAAAAAACTCGGTGCGGAAGCCGCACCGAGTGATGTTGGATGCTCGCTACAAGGAACCGTTAACCGTGCTTGCGCAGGAAAGCGGGGATCTCAAGATGCTCTTTCTGGGGCGCAGGAGCGGGCTGGCGACCATGCGGATCAAGAGCGCCGCGCGCACCTTCAGCAGCAGCCGGAACCCGCGAAGCCCTTGGGCCGCCTGCCTCAATCGCGCTGCGGGCAGCGGCATCATCGGCTCCGGAATAGACCGCTTCGTCGCGTCCGCCTTCAGCGGTTTGACCCAGGCTCAGGCCCACATTGGAGGCCAAACGCTTGAACAAGGCACGGGCATTGCGGGGCTCGGCGTCCTGCCTTTCCTGCGGCTCCTGTGACCGGCGCGCAACAATTGGAAGCTCCTCAGTGCGGGGCATCCGGCGCTGACCTTCGGGGCGAGCGGCGTGCGAAGGCACATAAACGCTCGGCACCGGCGATTCTTCGGGCATTGCGGGCTCGTCCATCTCGTCGATGGCCTGGGCCGAAGGGATATAGGGCTCCACCATCACACCATCATCGTCATGGCCGCTATAGGCGGGGGCTGGCGCTTCATGGGAGATAGCCTCGGCTACCGCGGCTTCCACCTGATGTTCGATCTGCTGCTGAACAACGCCCTGGGCGCTACGCTCGGCGGCAATACGGGTCGGCTCGACGGGAACATGACGCTTTACCGAAAGCGGCGTGCGCGAAGCATGCGGCTTTGCGGGCTCAAGCGCCTGCACCATGGTTGCATCGGTGCCGGTCGCCACGACGGAGACGCGGATCGTGCCGGTCAGATCTGGATCATAGGTTGCACCCAGGATGATGTTGGCATCCGAGTCGACTTCCTCGCGGATGCGGCTGGCAGCCTCGTCCACTTCGTAAAGGGTCAGGTCAGGGCCGCCGGTGATCGAGATCAGCAGGCCACGTGCACCCTGCATGGACACATCGTCCAGCAGCGGATTGGCAATGGCAGCTTCGGCAGCGTGACGCGCACGGTCTTCGCCCGATGCTTCGCCAGTACCCATCATCGCCTTGCCCATGCCGCGCATCACGGCGCGAACGTCGGCGAAGTCGAGGTTGATGAGGCCTTCCTTGACCATCAGATCGGTGATGCAGGCCACGCCGGAGAACAGCACCTGATCTGCCATCGCGAAGGCGTCGGCGAAGGTGGTTTTTTCGTTAGCAACCCGGAACAGGTTCTGGTTGGGGATAACGATCAGGGTGTCGACATGGCGGTGCAGCTCATCGATGCCGTCTTCAGCCAGACGAGCGCGACGATTCCCTTCGAACGAGAACGGCTTGGTGACCACGCCAACCGTCAGGATGCCCTGCTCACGAGCGGCCCGAGCCACAACCGGTGCCGCACCGGTGCCGGTACCGCCGCCCATGCCCGCGGTGATAAACACCATGTGCGAGCCCGAGAGGTGATCGTTGATCTCGTCCCAGCTTTCTTCGGCTGCGGCGCGACCGACTTCCGGGTGCGAGCCAGCACCCAAGCCTTCGGTAACGCCGACACCCAACTGGATGATGCGCTGTGCCTTGCTGAGGGCGAGAGCCTGTGCGTCGGTGTTGGCAACGACGAAGTCGACGCCATCGAGCCCAGACTCGATCATGTTGTTAACGGCGTTGCCGCCGGCGCCACCACATCCGAATACGGTGATGCGGGGCTTAAGTTCCTGAATATCTGGGATCGTGAGGTTGATGGTCATTAGGGGCCCCATAGTGGCTTGGTTGGTAAAGATTTACCTCCCAAATCGTTAACGGGCACCTAACAACTGTCCCATTGCCGTTAACCCTCATGCAAAATGCAACACTTCCCCGCTCTCTGGAGACCAGGGGACGTGCGGCGTTTCAGGCCGGCTTTCAGCTTCACGAAAACGAGATGGTAAACGGCGCCAGGGCGGCTGAGACGTGCCAAATCTCCGCTCGACCGGAGGTCAGCGGCTGCGACATGGGGCAAGGATCGCCTCGGTGCCGGTCGTCCGGCGAAAGGTATAGGTGAAGCAAGCCTTGCCCCATGCTATCCCGGAGACTCTATGGAAAGGACCGTCCTCGGCTTAAGCCCGTGCCGAAAGCAAACCCGGGGGCTCAAATCGGGTCACAGATCATCCTTTAAACCACAGGACATGGAGCGACCCCCATGCCATCCGGCCTCCCCATGCCGACCGTTCGTCGCGACCGCGCAGTTGCGCATGAAGATGGGGCAACAATAACCGAGCTTTTGGCACCGGGGATAAAGTGAGTCGCCGGGCAGCGGAGGCTGCCCGGCCAACCACGCTAAAAGCTGGCCTTCAGCCAGTGCCCGACCCGCGCCAGGTAGCCATCGGTGCCGGTCAGCTTGCTGGCGCCGCGCGGCTCGGCATATTCATGCGAGCACACCTGCGGGTAAATCAGCATGCCGGCAACGGTCGCGAAGGCTGCGCCCTTGGCCATCTCCGGCAGCCCCGCGATTCCCATCGGCCGGCCGTTGCGCACATTGCGTGCGAGCACGCGGCGCGCGACTTCGGGCAGGCCCGTCATTTCGCTGGCGCCACCGGTCATCACGAAGCGCCGCCCGCACATATCCATCATGCCCGTGGCTTGCATGCGATCACGGATGGCCGTCAGGATTTCTTCGATTCGCGGCCGCATGATCCGGGTCAGCACGGAACGAGCCACCTGCCCCGGCGCCTCATCGTGAGTCGCGCCCACCGGCTGGATGGGAATCATGTCGCGTTCATCGGCCTGGCCGGGCAGCACCGAGCCATAAAGCGTCTTCAGGCGCTCGGCATCGGCAACGCTGACCGAGAGCTGGCGCGCAATGTCCAGAGTCAGGTGATGCCCGCCAATCGCGATAGCGTCGGCATAGCAAAGATGGCCTTCGTTGAAGACCGAAACGGTCGTGGTCGCGCCGCCGAAATCCAGGCAGGCGACACCGAGCTGGGCTTCATCATCAACCAGGGTCGCCAGACCCGAGGCATAGGGCGTGGCGACCAGCGCTTCGATCTGCAAATGGCAGCGATGCAGCACCAATTCGAGATTGCGCATGGCAAGGGTTTCCGAGCTCACCACCGCCACATCGACGCCGAGCTTGTCGCCGACCATGCCTTTGGGATCCTGGATGCCCTTTTGGCCATCGAGCGAATAGCCGATGGGCAAGGCATGGATGATGGAGCGCTCGGGGCGAACGCTGCGCTCGTTAACGGCGCGCAGCACGCGCTGCAGATCGGCCTTTTCGACTTCCTGACCATCAAGCGAGACGGCCGCGGAAAAGGTTTCCGAGCCGAGTCGGCCTGCGGTGACATTGACGAGCACCGACTCCAGGGTCAGCCCGGCGGCGCGCTCGGCCATGCCCACGACCGAGCGAATAGCCTGCTCGGCCTTCTCTATATCGGTGACGACCCCGCTCTTGACCCCCGAGGATGGGCCATAACCAAAGCCGATGACCTCGGCCTTGTGCGAGCGGCCCTTGAGCGACTTGCCTTCCGGCCGGGGCGACAAACGCGCAATCACGCAACAAATCTTGGTGGAGCCGATGTCGAGCACCGCCACAAGCGTGGTGCGCCCGGGCTGAAGGGGACGAAGCCGCGAAGTCATGGCATCGGTCATCATGGTTTCTTGGTTTCTTTTTCTTCTTCGATCTCGGCCGGCCGGACTGCCACGAGGCTATCCACGCGCAAATCGATCACGGTGACGTCGCGGTCGAGGAGCTGGTATTCAGTTTGATACATATCGAGCTTGCGCAGCGCCTGGGCGACGCCAAGCTCGGGCAATTGCACGCGCAAGCCGGTTTCGTAGATCATGTCCCAGCGGCGATCGGCGATGCGCGACAGGGCCACCAGACCCTCCTGCAGCACCGGATATTGCTGCAGCGCCCGGATCATCACGAGGGCATCATCCGCCGCGCCATCGCCCACGACGAGGGGCAGATCGCCATAAGCACCAGCATCTTCGCCGATCTGGTCGCCCTGGGCATCCACCACAAAGGTGACGCCATCCACGCGCCAACGCGCCACCGGCACCTTTTCAGTGATGGTCACGACGATATCGCCGGGCAGGCCCTTGCGGACGCTGACGGCTTCTACCGAAGGCAGCTCGGCAATGCGCAGGCGGGCCGCTTCGACGTCAAACGCAACGGTCGAGGTGTAGGGCTGCACGCCAAGGGCATCGAAGACGTCCTGCTCGCGCGTCAGGGCTTGGCCCGTGATCGAGATTTCGCCAATGGCAAAGCCGGCAGCGGCAGCCTGCCCTTGCGCCAGCTCGCCAAGTGTGGCCATCCCCAGCCCGATCGGCTCGCGGACCTGCCACACACCCAGCCCAACGGCGAGCAGCGCCATAGCGCTGGCGGCCCGCACGAGGGCGAGGCGGTGCAGCACCCAGGCGCGGCCCACAATATTGGCCAGCTTGCGCCGGGGCGGTCGCATGCGAACAGGCAGCTGGCGCGGATTGACCACCCGCGCTCCGGCGAAAAACGCCTCGCTTTTTACCTGTTGCAACTCGCGTCCTCCACCAACCAGGTGACCAGTTCTTCGAAGGAATGCCCGGCGTGAGCCGCTTGTTCGGGCGCCAGCGAAGTGGGGGTCATTCCCGGCTGGGTGTTGATTTCAAGGCAGACCAATTCACCATCTTCGCCTGCCGCGTCGTTGAAGCGGAAGTCGCTTCGGGTAATCCCGCGACACCCCAACGCCGCATGGGCAAGCAGGCTCATCTTCTGCACTTTGTCGTAAATTTTCGGTGAAATTTGCGCCGGCAGCACATGATGTGATCCGCCGGCGGAGTATTTCGCCTCGTAGTTGTAGAAGGCCAGATCGGTGACGATCTCGGTGACGCCAAGGGCTACATCGCCCATCACGGCACAGGTCAGCTCCCGCCCAGGGATATAGCGCTCCACCATCAGCTCTTCGCCGCCCTTCCAGTCTTCGCCCAGGATCTCCTGGGGTGGATGGGACTGGTCAGCCTTGACGATCAGGATGCCAAAGCTGGAACCATCGGCGACGGGCTTGACTACATAGGGCGCGGGCATGACATGGGAGCGGCCCACTTCGGCGCGGCTCGCCACCACATGGTCGGTCACCGGCACGCCGGCGGCCTTGAGCATGATCTTGGTCTGGTGCTTGTCCATGGCCAAGGCCGAAGCCAAAACGCCCGAATGGGTATAGGGAATGCGCAGAAATTCCAGCACACCCTGGATGGTGCCGTCCTCGCCATAGCGGCCATGCAGAGCATTGAAGGCAACGTCTGGCGCAATCTCGCGCAGCTGTTCGGCGACGTCATAGCCGACATCGACCTCGGTCACCTGGTAGCCGACGCGGCGAAGGGCTTCGGCACAGCCCTTGCCGGAGCTCAGGGATACGGGACGCTCATTGGACAATCCGCCCATAAGGACGGCAACATGCTTGGCCATCAAATTGCTCCAGGAACAGCGAACGCGACGGGGTGGCTCACTGGGGATCCTCCCCCATAAGCGCGCCGAGTTCCGCCGGCAGCGCGGCGGCCCATTGCGTAATGTTGCCGGCACCCAGGCACACCACATAGTCGCCCTTGGCCACGCGGCTGGCGAGCAGCGGCGCAAGGGCTTCGGCGCGGTCGATCACGCGAGCATCGCGGTGGCCGCGGGCGCGGATACGGTTGACCAGTTCGTCATGGGTGACGCCGGGGATGGGCTGCTCGCCGGCGGCGTAGACCGGGGCGACGATCACGGTGTCGGCGTCGTTGAAGCAGGCAGAGAAATCGTCGAACAGATCCTGCAGGCGCGAATAGCGATGCGGTTGGACCACGGCGATAACGTCGCGCTTGGTGGATTGGCGGGCGGCGCGCAGCACCGAGGCGATCTCGACGGGATGGTGGCCGTAATCATCGATCACGGTGACGCCGCCGACCACGCCGGTCTTGGTGAAGCGGCGCTTGACACCCGAAAAGCCCTTGAGGCCCTTGCGGATGGCTTCGGCCGGGACATGGAGTTGGTCGGCCACCGCGATGGCGGCGGTAGCGTTGAGGGCGTTATGTTCGCCCGGCATGGGCAGTTCGAGCCCGTCGATGCGCAGCTGGGTCAACCGGATGCGGTCGCGGATCTCGACGGAGAACTTGCTGATACCGTCCACGGTTTCCAGGTCCACGAGGCGCACATCGGCCTGGGGGTTGGTGCCATAGGTGATGACGCGGCGATCGCGGATCTCGCCGACCAGCGCCTGCACTTCGGGGTGATCGAGGCACATCACCGCAAAGCCGTAAAAGGGCACGTTCTCGACGAAGTTGTGGAAGGCGCGCTTGACCCCCTCGAAGTCGCGATAGTGATCGAGATGCTCGGGATCGATATTGGTGACGACGACAACGTCGGCCGGCAGCTTGACAAAGGTGCCGTCGCTTTCATCGGCCTCCACGACCATCCATTCGCCGGCGCCGAGGCGCGCATTGGTGCCATAGGCATTGATGATGCCGCCATTGATAACGGTGGGATCAAGGTCGCCGGCATCGAGCAGCGTCGCGACCAGGGTGGTGGTCGTGGTCTTGCCATGGGTGCCGCCGATGGCGATGGCGTTCTTGAAGCGCATGATCTCGGCCAGCATCTCGGCACGCCGCACCACCGGCAGCGCCCGGGCACGGGCGGCCACCAGCTCGGGGTTGTCCTTCTTGATGGCGGAAGAGACGACGACAACAGCGGCTTCACCGAGATTTTCGGCGCGCTGGCCGATCTCGATGCGGATGCCCATGTCGCGCAGGCGCTGCACATTGGGGTTGGCAGCGGCGTCCGAGCCCTGCACCACATAGCCCTGATTGTGCAGGATTTCGGCGATGCCACTCATGCCGATGCCGCCGATGCCGACAAAGTGGACCGGCCCGATATTGCGCGGCATTTTCATGGGGTATGTTCCAGTTCTTGAAAGTCTTTGCCCGCCAGCATTTCGGCGAGGTCAGCGAGTTTTTCCACAGCATGGGGCGCGCCCAGCCCCTTGGCCCGGGCCGCTGCGGTGGCAAGAGCCGGAGGGTCGGTCAACAAGGTGCCAAGGCGTGTCGCAAGCGATTGCGGTGAGAGCGTAGCCTGCTCGGCCACCCAGCCGCCCCCGGCCGCTTCGACCGTGAGGGCGTTGTTTTTCTGATCGGCATCAATCGAGCCAGGCAGCGGCACAAGGATTGCGGGGCGCCCGAGGACGCAGAGTTCCGCCACCGTCGATGCACCCGAGCGGGCGATCACCAGATGGGAGGCGGCGATGCGCTCCGGCAGGTCGCCGAAAAAGGCCGCCAGTTCAACATTGACTCGAGCCTTGCGGTAAATTTCGGCCACCCGGTCGAGGTCTTCGGCGCGGCACTGCTGCAGTACCTGAAGGCGCTGGCGCAGGGCTTCGGGCAACTCGGCAATGGCGGCGGGGACAATGTCGGACAGCGCCTTGGCGCCCTGGCTGCCGCCGAACACAACGAGGTGCAACGGCCCTTCGGAATCGGGCGCCGCATAGGGGCGATCGGCAACGGCGCGCACCCGGTCACGCACCGGATTGCCGGTGAGCACGGTTTCGATCTGCAGCGCCTCGGCATATTTGGTGCTGGCAAAGCTCAGGGCAAGCAGATCGGCGAAACGCACCAGCGCGCGGTTGGCCCGACCCATTACGGCATTCTGCTCATGCAGGATGCCGGGAATGCCCAGGAGGCTTGCTGCGACGAATGGTGGAAAGGTGGGATAGCCGCCAAAGCCAATAACGGCATCAGGTCGGCTGCGCCGCAGCTTGCGCAAGGCGACGGCAACGCCGCCGCTCAGCTTGACCGCCGCCGCGGCAAACTTGACCGGGTTGCGCGTCGAGGGCGTGGCGGAGGGCACGATGTGGATTTCGCGCGCCGGGAATTCGCTGCCATAGCTTTCCACCCGATGGTCGGTCATCAGCTCGATGACGTGACCACGACGGCGCAATTCCTGGGCCAGGGCCATGGCGGGAAACAGGTGCCCGCCCGTGCCGCCGGCCATCAACATGAACTTTTTCATTCTGCGGGCACCAATGCGCTTTTGTAACTGGGCAGCCCGGTGGCCAGGCGTTCTTCGGGCTTGGTGCGGGTGAACGCGAGCATCAGCCCCATGCCAAAAGCAATGGCAATCATCGAGGTGCCGCCATAGGACACGAAGGGCAAGGTCATGCCCTTGGGTGGAACGAGGTTGAGGTTCACGGCCAGGTTGATGCCTGACTGCATGGCGAACTGGATTGCGAGGGTCGAAGCCGCGAGCCGGGCGAACAGGCTGCTCTGGCGCTGTGCCCCGAGCATGGCGCGGATAACGATAAAGCCGATCAATCCCACCAAAACCATGCAGAAGAGAATGCCGAACTCACCGGCGGCGGCGGAGAACACATAGTCCGCATGGGCGTCGGGGATGAGCTTTTTGGCAATAGATTCGCCGGGGCCCCGACCAAACCAGCCGCCTTCCAGCAAGGACTGGAGGGCGCGGTCGATCTGGTAGGTATTGCCACCACCATCGGGGTTGAGGAAGGTATCGATGCGGCGCGAAAAGTGCGGGAAGAACATATAAGCGCCAAACAGCAGCACGGCTGCGACACCGGCCAGGCCAAAGATGATGAACCAGGAAATGCCGGACAGGAACAGCAGCACGGCCCAGGTCGCCAGTACCAGCGCGGTCTGCCCGATGTCGGGCTGCAGCAAGAGGCCACAAACGATCACCAGCATGATCAGCGTGGCAAGGATCTTGCCCGGTACATTGCGGTGGATCATCGATTCCGAGAACAACCAGGCGCCCAGCACGGCAAAGGCCGGCTTGACGAATTCGGATGGCTGAATGGACTGGCCGGCCAGGGTGATCCAGCGCCGGGCGCCCTTCACTTCCGTGCCCAGCTTCAGGGTCGCCCAGAGCAGGACAACGCTGACACCCAGCGCAATGAGAGCGCCAACCCGCGCCTGCCGGTGGCTCAACAAGGAGGTTGCGACCAGCACGGGCAGCGCCAGCCCACAAAACATGGCGTGGCGAATGATGAAGAACCACGGCGACAGCCCGATGCGCTCGGCCACCGGCGGGCTGGCGGCAAAGCTCAGCACCATGCCGCAGGTCAGCAACAGGATCAGCGCCCCAAGCAGTTCGCGATCGATCGACCACCACCATTCGGCGATGGGTGTTTTTTCGGCACGGGAAAACATCATGGGCAGTCGGCCTCGCGGCCTCCAGGCGGAACACTAGTCCCCATATCTAACCCAGGGATGGTTACCGATTTCCAACTTGCATCGCATTTTGCAACAAGTTGGACAACTGCGGCGCAGCGCCGCCAACTAGCGTAGCTTGAGCGAGCTCAACCCGATCAGCGCCAGCACGAAGGAAATGATCCAGAACCGGATCACGACTTGGCTCTCCGTCCAGCCCATATGCTCGAAATGGTGGTGGATGGGCGCCATGCGGAACACCCGCTTGCCGGTGAGACGGAACGAGGCGACCTGAACGATCACCGACACGGTTTCCAGCACGAAGAGGCCCCCAATAATGGCAAGGACGATTTCGTGCTTGGTGGCGACGGCGATTGAGCCGAGCGCGCCGCCCAAGGCGAGCGAGCCGGTGTCGCCCATGAAGATCTGGGCTGGCGGGGCGTTGAACCACAAAAAGCCGAGGCCGGCCCCGATCAGGGCGCCGCAAACCACCGAAAGTTCGGCTGTGCCGGGGACATGGTTGAGCAGCAGGTAATCCGAGAAGACCTGGTTACCCACGAGATAGGCGATCAGGGCAAAGCAGGCCGAGGCAACCATCACCGGCACAATGGCGAGGCCATCCAGCCCGTCGGTGAGGTTCACCGAGTTACCGGCGGCCATGATCACGAAGCCGCCGAACAGCACAAAGAAGATGCCAAGATCAACCGCCAATCCCTTGGCAAATGGGAACAAAAGCGCATTGGAGAACGCGCCGGGCGAGAGTTGCGAGATGGCGTAGCAGGCCACCACGCCGATGATGGCTTCAAGAGCTAGGCGCTGCTTGCCCCCAAAGCCCTTGTGGCTCATGCGCTTGACCTTGAGGTAGTCATCGTAAAAGCCGATGGCGCCGAAGCCGACCGTCACGAACAAGACCACCCAGACATAGCCATTGGTGAGGTTCGACCAAAGCAGGGTCGAAATAACCGCGCCCGACAGGATCATCAGCCCGCCCATGGTGGGCGTGCCCTTCTTGGTCAGCAGGTGGCCTTGGGGGCCATCTTCGCGGATCGGCTGACCCTTGCCTTGCTTGAGGCGCAGCAAGGAGATCATCCCCGGCCCAAACAGGAACACGAAGAACAAGGCGGTAACCACCGCCCCCGCCGTGCGGAAGGTGATGTAGCGGAAGACGTTGAACGCCGCGAGCGTGTCCCCCAACTGGGCAAGAAAGTACAGCATTTCTGGGAGGTGTCCTCGCGTGGGTGGGCTATTTCTGGTGGAAATGGCCCCGGATTTTTTCAACGACGCCCGCTAGCCCCACGCCGTTGGACCCTTTGATCATAACTGCATCGCCCGAAGCAAGATCGTTGAGCACGATCATCCCCATCTCTGCTGCCGTTTGTGTGTGGCAAGCCACACGCCCGGCGCCCAGTGTAGTGGCGAGGGCGGCCATTTCGGGGCCGACCAGGTAGATACGCTCGGCGCCCGAGCGCAGAACTGCTTCGGCCAGGCTGGCATGGAGTGCAGCGCTTTGAGCGCCAAGCTCACGCATGTCGCCCAGCACCAGCAGTTTGCGGCCGCCGGGTGCGGGCTGGGCCGCAAAGACGTCGAGCGCCGCAGTCATCGAGGCGGTGTTGGCATTGTAGCTTTCATCAATCAGCAGCAGCGGGCGCTCGGGATCGCCCAGGAGCAGGCGCTGCCCCCTGCCCGGCTGTGCGCCAAAGCTGGCCAATGCTGCCACGGCAGGCTCCCGGCTTATTCCGGCGAGGTCAGCGACAATCAGCGCTGCAACGGCATTGACCACCATATGGCGGCCCGGAGTGTTGAGATGGAGCGAGATGCGCTCGCCGGCATGCTCGAGCGTGGCGGTGCTGCCCTCGGCTTGCAGATCCGCTTCGAGGATGCGCCAGTCACAGCCCTCGGTGAAGCCATAGGTGATCACCCGTTGAACGCCCGCCTTGCTTGCCGCCTCGAGCAGCAGCTCGATCTGGGGGTGATCGGCATTGAGCACCGCGGTGCCGCCAGGCTCGAGCCCCTCGAAGATCTCAGCTTTGGCCGCGGCGATGGCTTCCAAAGAACCGAGATTTTCCAGATGTGCGGCGGCCACATTGGTGATAACGGCGACATGCGGCCGCACCAGTTGCGACAAGGGCGAGATCTCGCGGGCGGCGTTCATGCCCATTTCGAAGACGCCGAACTGCGCTTCCGCTGGCATACGGGCCAGCATCAGCGGCACGCCCCAGTGATTGTTGAAACTCTTGATCGATGCATGGGTCGGACCTGCCGCCTCGAGCACGGTGCGGATCGCCTCCTTGGTGGTGGTCTTGCCAACGCTGCCGGTGACGCCAACCACCAGCGCCTCGCTCCTGGCACGGGCGGCGCGAGCGAGATCGCGCAGTCCCTCCAGCGCATCGGGGACGACGATGCAGCCGTCTTGTTCGCCCCGACCCTCGCTCACCAATGCAGCAGCGGCGCCATTGGCCAGGGCTTGGGCCACAAAGTCATGACCATCGAAGCGGTCGCCCTTGATGGCGACGAACAAGGAATCGGGACCCAGGTCACGCGAGTCGATCGAGACCGAGCCGATGCTCGCCCCAACCGTTCCCACCATCCGCCCCCCTGTGGCTTGCAACAGGGCGTCTCGGGTCCAGAGTGCGGGCATCAGAGTCTCTTGATTGCCTCGGCCACGGCTTGGTGGTCCGAGAAGTGGTGCTTGGTCGTGCCGATGATCTGGTAATCCTCATGCCCCTTGCCGGCAACGAGCAAAACGTCGCCGGGCTGGAGCGCGGCAACGGCGGTGCTGATGGCTTCGCCGCGATCGCCGATCTCTGCGGCGCGGGGTACCGCATGCATGATCTCGGCGCGGATCGTGGCGGCAATTTCGGTGCGGGGATTGTCGTCAGTGACGATGATCTTGTCCGCCAGCTCGGCTGCAACGGCGCCCATCTGCGGACGCTTGCCCTTGTCGCGATCACCGCCGGCGCCAAAGACCACACGCAGATCACGCGTCACATAGGGGCGTAAAGCCACGAGCGCGGTCTTCAAGGCGTCGGGCGTGTGGGAATAATCCACGAACACCGCCGCGCCGTTGTGCTCGGCTACGAGCTCCAGGCGCCCCTTGGCGCCACGCAGCTGCTCCACCGCGGCGAAAGCCTGCGCCTTTGGGACACCGCTCGCTATCGCCAACCCGGCGGCGACCAGGGCATTGCCGACCTGGAACTCGCCGGTGAGCGGAAGGTGAAAGCTCACGGTTTCGCCTTCGAAGCGGACCTCGACGCGCTGCCCGTAGCCCTGCGTTGTCACCGAAAGGATCTGGATGGCAGCCCCGGGGGCATGGCCAACGCCCAGCAGCTTTGCGCCCCGTTCGGCCGCGGCCGCGAGGAAAGCCGCGTGCTCGGGATCGTCCATATAGACCACCGCCGTGCCGCCATCGGCCAGCAGATCGCTAAAGAGCCGCAGTTTAGCCGCGCGATACTCATCCATATCGGCGTGGTAATCGAGATGATCGCGCGTCAGGTTGGTGAAGGCGACAGCGGCAAAGCGCATACCTTCGAGACGCCGCTGGTCAAGACCATGGCTGGAGGCTTCGAGCGCGACATGGTCGATGCCCTGCCCCTTGAGCGCGCGCATGTTCTGGTGGATCGATCGCGCGTCGGGGGTGGTGAGACTGCCCTCGATGTGGCGCGTGGCGGTTTGCACCCCGAGCGTGCCGATGCTGGCGCCAGCAATTCCGGCCTGCTGCCAGATCTGCCGCACGAAAGACGCGACGGACGTCTTGCCATTGGTGCCGGTGACCGCCACCACGGTTTGCGGCTGGGGCGCAAAGATGCGCGCGGCGGCGCGGGCATAGGCGGCACGGACATCGGGAACCAAGATGACCGGCACGCCCGGATCTTGGGCCGGCGCGAGATCGGTGACCACTGCCAGGGCCCCGCGCCCCACCGCATCGGCGATAAAGGCATTGCCATGCACCGCTGCGCCGGGGAGCGCAAAGAACAGCTCGCCCAGCTCGATCCGCCGGCTGTCCGAGTTGAGGCCGAACACCGCACCCAGATCCTCGACCGGCGCGGCGCCTGATCCTTCCAGCAACTGGGATACGCTCAGTGACACTGCAACAGGTCCTTGTGGTTCGCCTTAGTAAACGCCAGCGGGCTTCAGCGCCTGATCGAGCGCTTCGGAGAAATCGGGCGCGATGCCCAGCATGGGCGCAACCCGCTGCACGATGCGGCCGGTGACGGTACCGGCATTCCAGCCCGCGGTGGTGCCGGACTGCGGGTTTTCGGCCTTTGGCTCGTCGACCATGATCACCATTGCATAGCGCGGATTGTCCAGCGGGAACGCCGACGCAAAGAAGTTGGTGACTTTGCTGGAAGAATAGCGGCCGTCAACCACCTTTTCGGCCGTGCCGGTCTTGCCGCCGACGCGATAACCCAGCGCTTCCTTGTTCATCTGCGAGCCCGAACCTTCAAGGGCATTAAGCCGCATGAGATAGCGCAGGGCATCACTGGTGGATGGCTGCAGGACGCGCCGGTACAGGGTCTCGGCCTCCCCCAGGTCACGCTTGTAAAGCGTGGGAGGCACGTAATTGCCGCCATTGACGAATGCTGCATAGGCTACCGCCATGTGCAGCGGGGAAACCGATAAGCCGTGACCGAAAGACGCGGTGGCCGCGCCAACTTCGGACAGCTGCTTG
Source organism: Devosia sp. Z11_6 (assembly GCF_058133665.1). NCBI lineage: Bacteria > Pseudomonadati > Pseudomonadota > Alphaproteobacteria > Hyphomicrobiales > Devosiaceae > Devosia > Devosia sp. Z11_6. The sequence goes on along the minus strand of NZ_JBYUNQ010000001.1, from coordinate 814,042 downwards.
GGAACCGTTGGCAAGCGCATCTCGGGCAGCTCGAACGGTACCCGCTGGTCAAAGCCCATCGTGCTCAGGAACTGCCGGTAGGGCTCCTTGCCCATGGCCTGCATGATGCGGATCGTGCCGATATTGGACGAGTATTTATAAACTTCAGGCAGGCTGAGAATGCGGTGCTTGCCGTGGAAGTCATCGATGGTGAAGCGGCCAAAGCGAACGCCGAAGCGCGCATCGAACTGATCGCCCACCGACACTGCGCCGCTATCGAGTGCACCGGCAATGGTCACGGTCTTGAAGATGGAGCCGGGCTCGAAAAGGCCGGCCGTGATGCGGTTGAAGCTGTCTTTGACCAGTGCGGAGGCGGGATCATTCGGGTTGAAATCGGGCACGGAGGCGAGCGCAATGACCTCGCCGGTATGCACATCGAGCATGATGCCGGCGGCAGCAATCGCCTGGTAGCGCGTCATCGCGTCCATCAGCTGCTCGTGCATCACATGCTGGGCGCGCATGTCGATGGAAAGCTCAACCGGGGTCAGCGCATTGCCGCGGGCAAGACCCAGCTCCTGCAGGAGCGCGACGTTTTCGCCGTCCATGTGCCGCTCGATGCCGGCAATGCCCTGGTTGTCGATATTGGTTGAGCCCAGAACGTGGGAAGCCTCGGCCATGCCGGGGTAAAAGCGCTTGGATTCCGTGATGAAGTCGATGCCTGGAATGCCCAGCCGCATCACCCGCTCCTGGATGGAGGGCGACAGCTCGCGCTTGAGCCAAACAAAGCCCTTGTCGCCGGTGAGCCGGTCGCGCAGCCACTTCTCGTCGAGATCAGGGATGACCGTGCGCAGTTTTTGCACGGCTTCTTCCACATCGATGATGCGGCGCGGCTCGGCAAACAGCGAGGGAACACGAATATCGACCGCCATTTCGAGCCCATTGCGGTCAAGAATTGGTGGGCGAGTCGCGGTGATCAGGTCGCGTGCCTGCCCTTCGATCGTGGAGTCGGGCACGACCATGCCCAACTGCACCAGCCGCGCGCTCACCAGGGCAAAACCCAGCACGATCGCGAAGATCATCCAGCGAATGCGCGCCTGGGTGAGATTGCCGCGAACCTTGCGGGCGCCGTCGAGCGAAATGGGCGGGGCGAAATTCTCGTGCGCCAAGGCCATTACTCAATACCCTCAAGTTCGAGAATAGCGTCGATGGGGTCGATGCCGGCGTCCAGCGACTGGAACAGCGCGTTAAGCGCGGCGCTGTTGGGCTTGACCGGCCGCATGGGGAGACTCGCAAAAGAGCCAAACTGCTCTTGCTTGACCGGCACAATGCCTAGCGCCGCCTGGTGCCGACGAACGATCGGATCGATATGGCCGGGCTGGTTGAGCACCGCCCAATCGGCCTTGAGCAGAGAAAGGTCACCCTCCTGCTGGTCGATGCGGGCGATCAGCGCGGTGCGCTCACTGGCGGTGTGCTCGATGGAGAATTTCAGCGCGTAAACGCCCGAAAGCATCAGCACGCTGGAAAACAGCAGCAGAATGTTGAGGTTGCGGATCATGCATTCCCCCGGATTGTTGGCACGCCAAGGCCCTCCATTCGCACCGGACGGGCGGGCGCAGCGCCCCGGACCGCCCAGCGCAGAATGGCCGACCGCGAGCGGCTGTTGCGCTCAAGCTCGGCGCTGCCAGGCTTTTTCGCCTTGGCAACTTCGACCCAGCGCCGCTGTTCGCCCACCACCTGCGGCAGGTGCCGTGACTGAGTTGGCGCGCCCTTGTCGGGATCAAAGAAGCGTTTGACGATGCGGTCTTCAAGGGAGTGGAAGGTAATGACGGCGAGCCGCCCACCTTCACCTAGCAGGCGCTCGGCCGCGAACAGGCCCTGCACCAACTGCTCGAACTCGGCATTAACGGCAATACGCAGCGCCTGGAACGAGCGGGTGGCCGGATGGGCATCGCCGGGTTTGCGGCCGATGGCTTTCTCGATGATGCGGGCCAGCTGCAAGGTTGTTTCGATTGGCGCTTCCTGGCGGGCCGCCACGATGAACTGGGCGATACGCCGCGACTTGCGCTCTTCGCCGAAGGCATAAAGCAGGTTGGCAAGCGCTTCTGCCTCAAGGCCATTGACGAGATCAGCAGCGCTTTCGCCTGCCCCGCTCATGCGCATGTCGAGTGGACCCTCGCGCATGAAGGAAAAGCCGCGCTCGGCCTCGTCCAGCTGCATCGAGCTGACGCCGATATCGAGCACCACCCCGTCAAACGGGCCCTGCTCGCCCGCCAAATCGTCAAGCTGGGAAAATGTGCCCGGCAGAAAGGTAAACCGGTCGGGGTAGTCGGCCTTCAATGCATCGGCAAAGGGCAGCACGCTTGGATCGCGATCAATGCCCACGACCTCGGCCCCGGCAGCCAAGAGCGCGCGGGAATAGCCGCCGGCACCAAAAGTGCCATCAACGATTCGCTTGCCATGAACAGGCGCAAACACCGCCAGCACCTCATCGAGGAGCACGGGGATATGCGACATATTCTCTTGGCTGGCTTCGGGCATCTTACTCTTGCCCATGCGACCATAACTCCACGCCCGCGTCGATGCGGGTCACTCAAACCAAGCTCACTCTTGGACCAGTGTGTTTAAGATTCTGTTTCCCATGTCGCGCACGCGGCAAGTTGCCGATCACACCCGACGCATCGCGCGCGACGCCTGCCCACCTGGAGGGCGGAATTCAAGGTTGCCCCCTCCAGCGGATTAGGCCATGAACAACCGTCACTTCAGGGTAATTTGATGCCGATATCGAACAATGCCTTTGTTCGCGCGACCACCATTCTCTTGTTGGTCGGCTTTTTTGCACTGGTCGGCATTGTCGGCACGACGATCTGGCTGGTTGAGCGCACTCAGGGCTATTTCAACGAGGTGGTCGTATCGCGCGAAATCCGTAGCGCCGCTACCGATCTGCGTAACGCATTGGTGGACGCCGAAACAGGGCAGCGCGGTTTTCTGCTGACAGGCAACGAAGCCTATCTGGAACCCTATACCGGGGCCGTTCAACGCCTGCCCGTGTTGCAGCAGCGGCTGGTCACCGTGCTGGCGCCCTATCCCCAGCTTCGCGAAGGCCTTGTCGAACTCCAATCTGCCATCGACATCAAGCTGCAAGAACTTGCCCGAACTATTGATCTCATGCGCGCTGGCGACCGTGATGCCGCCCTGGCGATCGTCAACAGCGACACCGGCAATGAGAACATGGGGCGCACCCGCGACTTCCTCGTGGCACTGGTGGCAAGCGCACAGGAGCGCCTCGATACCGGCGTGGTCGACCAGCGCAATGCCGCCACCGCGCTGCGTTGGGTCGCCATTTTTGGCGCGCTGGTGATCGTTGCTGTGGTGGGGGGCTCAGTCTGGACAGCGTTGGCCTATACCAGGGAAATTGCCCGGGCGCGCCGCGAAGTGGAAGAAGCCAATCAAAGCCTTGAGGAGCGGGTGCAGGAACGCACCGCGGACCTGGGCAAGGCCAATGAGGAAATCCAACGCTTCGCCTACATCGTGACCCATGATCTGCGCGCGCCTCTCGTCAACATCATGGGGTTTACCAGCGAACTGGAAACCAGCGTCGCTACCCTGCGTGACTATATGAGCGAGCGCGAAGAATCGGGCGATCCGAAATTCGCCGAGGCGCGCCTGGCCGCCACGGAGGACCTTCCGGAGGCGATCGGCTTTATCCGCTCTTCGACCCGCAAGATGGATGCACTGATCAACGCCATCCTCAAGATTTCCCGCGAAGGCCGGCGCCAGCTCAAGCCCGAAGCACTGAACCTCGCCGAAATCATCGACGCTTCGGTCAGCGCCATCCAGCATCAGGTGACGGAAAATGGCGGCTCGGTTACAACCGAGGTCAAGGTCGCACGCCTCGTCACTGACCGGCTTTCGCTGGAACAGGTGCTCGGCAATCTCCTGGACAATGCGGTCAAGTACCAGGAACCTGGCCGACCGCTGACCGTGGCCATCCGCGCCCTGCCCGCGGAGCGCAACCGACTCAACATCGAAGTGATCGATAACGGCCGCGGCATTGCGTCTACTGACCATGAGCGCGTCTTTGAACTTTTCCGCCGCTCTGGTAGCCAGAGCCAACCGGGCGAAGGCATCGGCCTGGCGCATGTGCGCACCATGGTGCGCAGCCTGGGTGGCGAAATTACCCTCTCCTCGGAGCTGGGCAAAGGAACGACCTTTAGAATCAATCTGCCGCGCGATCTGCGCAGCTATCTCGGGAGCAATGCAAAATGAACTCCGGCACACCCGTCACCATTGTCATGATCGAGGACGACGAGGGGCACGCGCGGCTGATCGAGAAGAACATCCGGCGGGCCGGCGTCAGCAACCAGATCATCCCCTTCACCGACGGCACCTCGGCGCTGAACTATCTGATGGGCAATGATGGCAGCGGCGAAGTCAGCAGCGGACGGCAATTGCTGATCCTGCTCGATCTGAACCTGCCCGACATGACCGGCGTCGACATCCTCGAGAAGGTCAAGAGCAACGAACATACCCGCCGCTCGCCGGTCGTGGTGCTGACCACCACTGATGACCAGCGCGAAATCCAGCGTTGCTATGATCTGGGCGCCAATGTCTATATCACCAAACCGGTCGACTATGACGGGTTTGCCAACGCGATTCGCCAGTTGGGATTGTTTTTCTCGGTGATTCAGGTTCCGGAAGCCGACTGACCCATGCCTAACCGCACGCCCTATGTGCTCTATATCGATGACGATGCCGGCCTTGCACGCCTTGTGCAGAAGGCAATAGAGCGACGCGGCTATATCTTCGAGCATGCAACGACGGGCGAACAAGGCCTGGCGCGCATTGCGCAAGGCGGCATCGACGTGGTGGCGCTGGATCATAATCTGCCCACCGGCACCGGGCTCGATGTTCTGGCTCAACTGGCCGATATGCCTGACCGGCCGGCGGTGGTTTATGTCACTGGCACGGTGGAAACGGCCGTGGCGGTGGCGGCGCTCAAGGCGGGCGCGGCCGATTACGTCCTTAAAACCGTCGACATGGACTTCCTGGAACTCCTGACCAGCGCGATCGGCCATGCCGTGGACCTGCAACGCCTCAACCGCGCCAAGGCCAAGGCGGAGCAGGAAATGCGCGAGGCCAAGGACCGCGCCGAAACGCTGCTGGGCGAGGTCAACCACCGCGTGGCCAATAGCCTGGCCATGGTGGCGGCGTTGGTGGGCCTGCAGGCCAATGCCATCACCAATGAGGAAGCTCGCAGCGCGCTGGCCGAAACCCAGGCCCGCATCCAGGCTATCGCGGGCGTGCACCGGCATCTCTACACCACTGACGATGTGCGCTCGGTCCATATTGGCGAATATCTGCAAAGCCTTGCCAGCGAACTTGAAACCTCGATGCAGGCGGCGGGCAGCCTTTCGCGCATCCTCGTTGCGGTCGAGAACATCTCCATTCCCACGGAAAAGGCCGCTTCCGTGGGTGTTATCGTGACCGAGCTCGTCACCAACGCCATAAAATACGCCTATGGCGCCGATGCCGGTGGCGAAGTGCGCATCAGCGTTGCCCGCAAGGGCGAACTGATCGACCTGGTGGTGGAAGACGATGGGATCGGCTGGAACGGCACCGGCAAGCCCCAGGGCACGGGCCTGGGCAGCCGTATTGTCAAGGCAATGGCCCACGGCCTTGGGGGCACTGTCGCCTATCAGGCCGAGGGACGCGGCACCCGCGTGTCGCTCCAGTTCTCTGCCTCGTAAAAGGCGCCAGTTGACCTGTAAGCCGGGTTCTGTAGGGCACCGCGCTTGCGCGCGGTACGTGGTGACCATTCATCTAGGACGCCTGTTGCCAGGCGCCTCGTGCAACCAACCCGGATGATCTGGCCTCAAAACCGGCTGGGGCATGAAGCCCCGCGTCATCCCTATTTGGTCTTGCTCCCGGTGGGGTTTACCGTGCGGTCCCCATTGCTGGGTCCCCGGTGCGCTCTTACCGCACCCTTTCATCCTTACTCCGGCGCGCCGGAGCGGTTTGCTTTCTGTGGCACTTTCCCTGAGGTCGCCCTCGCCGGGCGTTACCCGGCACCGTGTTTCGAAGGAGCCCGGACTTTCCTCTCCCGGATGGTTACCCATCCGGCAGCGGCCACCCGGTCAACTGGCATGGGCCTTGTAGAAACGGATCGTTGGTGCCGTCAAGCACTGCTGGGCAGCAGCGGCTGGACGCGTGGCTTGGTAATCGCCTGATAGGCCAGATTAATCGCCGCCATGCGCGCTGTAGCAACCTCGATCAGTTCCTCAGGTACGCCCTTGGCGATGAGACGGTCAGGGTGGTGTTCGGCAACAAGAAGGCGATAAACGCGGCGCACTTCTTCTGGTGGCGCGCCGGGAGTCAGGCCAAGCACGAGATAGGGGTCAAGATCGCTATCCAGCATGACATGCTGGGCCGAGATCTGCTCGAAGCGCGCTTCATCAAAGCCGAAGATGTTGCTCACGGAGTGGAGATATTCCAGCTCGGCCTCATGCACCATGCCGTCGGCGGTAGCGATAAAGAACAGGCTATCGAGCACATGCTCGAGCGTGTCGGGACTGTCGGCGAAAAAGCGGCCGATCTTGCGGGCATAGCTTTCAAAACCCGCTACATCCTGCTTGGCCAGATTGAACAAGCGCTCAACCTGAGGCTCCTGCTCCTGGGAGACTTCGACCGTCGCGTTGAAGGCACGCACTTCCGAGGCGGTCACCGCCCCATCGGCCACCGCCATCTTGGCCGAAAGCGCAATCAGCGCGAGGGTAAAGGCTGCGTCGCGTCCGCCCGGCAGCCAGGTGTCGGGATCAAGGATATTGGCGACAGAGCCGGCCAGTCCAGTGCGACGCGTGAACGAGCCGAGAAAGGCCGAGAGTTTCTCCCAGCGATCCTTGTTCTCTTCCACTTTGCGCACACAGCACAGCATTGCGGCTCCTTTCGGCAGCGTCCGGCGAACGACTCGTCGGCCAGTTGGGTTGGGAAAATACCGGCGGCGTGGGGCGGCGTCCACCACTCCCCGCGCATGCCAGCCCATCAGCGGAAGGGGACGATATAAACTTCCTCAACGGGCCCGATCAGGCGATCCCGGCCCCGGCGAACCGGTTCCTCGGGATAGAATTCTTCCTCAAAGCCGGCGGTCCTTCCGGATCCGCCCTGGCGCCGGTTGAGGAATTCGGAGAGCGGGCCGGACTCCCAGTCCTCCAGATCGTCAGCGTCGATCCGGCCACGGTCGGCACTGACAACATCGGGCGGAATGATCACGGGCTCATCCCGGCTCGGTGCCACGGCAATCTGCGCCGGGGGACGCATGGACAGTGGCATCGGCACGGGTGCCACCTTCTGGGGCGGCAGCGAAGCGACTTCCACGGGGTCAACTCCAGGAGCCGCGGGCTCGAGCGGCGCAGCGGCAACGGCCGGAGCGGGAGCCGGAGCCACAACGGGAGCCGGAGCCGTCGGTTGAGCGGGGGCAGCCTGGGGCGCAGAATTGGCCTCGGTGATATAGGAAGGCATCGCCTTGCCGGACTCGAGGAACGAGTTCACCGGATCGCCGGGCTTGTTGCCGGTTTTTGCGGGCTCGGCCACGGGCTTGACCGGCTCTACTGCCTTGGCGGGCGCCGCCGAATCAGCCTTGACCGGGGCGATCGCGGCTGGCTTGGCGGCGACCGGAGTTGTTGGTGCGCTGGAGACAGCTTCCTTTACCGGCTTGGCTGTGGGCCGTTCGCCCGCTGGCGCAGGGATCGGCGCCTGGGGCGAGGTGACGGCCACGCGCTCGGGCTCGCCCAGCAGCTGGGCTGACAGCATATCGGCGACGGGTACGCCGACAACAACAAACAGACCGGCCCATGCCAGGCCATTGGTGAGACGACGATCGAATTTCATGTTCTCAAACCCTGTTGTCCCGCCCTCAAAACCGGGAGAAAGACGGTTTTCATGGCCATTTCAAGGAGACCATGTCAGCCCGCCACATAGCGGCCACGCGCCTGAACAGAACCTGAACGGCATCTGGCCACGCCACCAGAACATGGTTAAGGCGGAATTAATTGGCGCGCCGCCCCAGCAGCCGGGCAAGCGCCAGCACCAGGTTGGAGCGGTTGAGCGTATAGAAGTGGAAGGCGGTGACGCCTTCGTCGAGTAGCTCGGTGACCTGCTCTGCAGCCACGGCGGATGCCACAAGCGCATGGGTTTCCGGATCATCGTCCAGGCCCTCGAATCGCTCGACCATCCAGGGTGGGATGGAAGCGCCGCAGCGGGCGGCAAAGCCCGAGATCTGCTTGAAGCTGTGGATGGGCTGGATGCCGGGGATGATCGGGGCGGTGATGCCGGCGGCGCGAGCACGTTCCAGAAAGCGCAGGTAATCGGCATTGTTGAAGAACATCTGCGTGATCGCGCGGGTGGCGCCGGCGTCGAGCTTGCTCTTCAAATTATCGATATCGCTTTGCCAATCGGGGCTTTGCGGGTGCCGCTCGGGATAGGCCGCGACGGAAATGTCGAAATCACCGATGCGGCGGATACCGGCGACGAGGTCCGCGGCGTTGCGGTAGCCTTCGGGATGGGGCGTGAAGGGCTGCCCTACCCCTTCCGGCGGATCGCCGCGCAGGGCAACGATGCGGTTGACCCCGGCGGCTTGATAAGCGCGCACGACGGCATCAACCTCGTCGCGCGTGGCGCCGACGCAGGTCAGGTGCGCGGCACCCGATAGCCCGGTCTGGTCGGTGATGCTCGACACCATGCGCAAGGTGCGTTCGCGCGTCGTGCCCCCGGCGCCATAGGTGACGGAAACGAATTCGGGGTGGAGCGGCGCGAGCTTGTGCAGGCTTTCCCAGAAGCGCTCCTCGGTAGCGTCGTTCTTGGGGGGGAAAAACTCAAAGGAAAGGTGAAGCGGCGGGCGCTTTTCCGCAAGTTGCCGGCTGGTGCGGTCGCTGTCTTCGATCATGGCTGTTCCATTCAAGTTTATGCGCAGAGGCGCCACAGGCAGACGGTCAGCCCGCGTTCGCCATTGTCACTGGGGAATTCCCGCACGGTCTGAACCTGCAGCCCGGCACTCGCGGCCCAACCGCTCATCTGCGCCTGGGACAAGCCCAGCCGACGATGCGCGTGCTCGGTGCGCAGGAATTCCAGTTCATGAGGGGCAAAATCGACAATCACCATCTGCCCGCCTGGCTTGAGCAATTCGCGCGCGCCCATCAGCATGCGGCCCGGATCATCGAAATAATGCAGAACCTGGTGGATCACGATCGCATCGGCCGGTCCGAGTGCAGGGTCCAGTTCGGCCATGTCTCCGAGCCGCACCTGCGCATGGGTCACGCCGGCCGACCCAAGCCGCGCGCGCGCCACGCTCAACATTTCGCGGCTGGAATCAACGCCGATGCCGCGCTTGTAGCGGTCGGCCAGCAGCTGGAGCATGCGCCCGGTGCCGGTACCCAGATCAAGCAGCAACTCCACCGCCCCTGCCTGGAAGCCCTCAAGCACAGCCGATTCGACGGCGTCTTCAGGAACATGGAGCGTTTTGAGCAGGTCCCAGCTGCCGGCGACCTTGGCGAAGTAATGCGCCGCCTGCGCCTGCTGGGCGGCACGCACCTCGGCCTGCCGCTCGCAGTCGCGCACCCGCTCTGGGTCGGTGTGATCCACCCGCCCCACCAGCCATTGCGCAACCGCTCCCGCTTCGCCATCCTGGGCGAGGCCATAATAAGCCCAGGCGCCCTCGGCATTGCGTTGCACGAGGCCAGCATCGGCTAGGAGCTTGAGATGGCGCGAAACGCGCGGCTGGCTTTGATCAAGGATTTCGGTCAGGTCCTTGACGGAATGATCCCCGCCAGCGAGTAAAGCCAGAAGGCGCAGGCGAGTCCCCTCACCTGCCGCCTTGAGCACTCCCACCAATTCCGCCAACTCAGCCATCAGCCCTCACGAGATATAAAGATATCTTTATATCCCTTTGGGACGGAGGTCCAGAGGCTTGGGCCTAGGCGGAGGCGCGTTCGTCGGTCGCGGTGCGCTTGCGGAAGGAATGGGCCCGCCACAGCGCAAATATCTCGTCGGCTTCCTCGCGATCCATGCCAACGAAACGCTGCTGGATCAATGCCTTGTCATCGGCACTGGGCAGATCGCGCCAGGGCAGCACGGCAAAAAGGGCTGCAAACAGGTCGGGCGCAACGCCCGCGGCCTTGAGCGCGACGCTTACCGCGACATAATCCTGGCTCGCGAGCCACTTCACCACCACTTCCGGGGTGATGCGCAGCATTACGCTGATGGCAGCGGCCGCGTGGTGGCCATAGCCAAAGCGGGCAAAGCGCGCGAGCGCGCGGTCGTCCAACTGCTTGCGATCGGACAGCGCCTTGACCTGGTTATAGGCCAGCTTCCACTCGGAGGCGGCAAAGCCGACGCCATTGCGGATGCGGTTGAACACCACGGCGTTGACCTTGCCAGCGGCCACCGGATCCAGCGTGCTCTCGGCCCGCGAGAGATCTTCCAGCACCTTGTCCGACAGCTGGTGGATCTCGCCGCGCAGCGACTGCCAATCCAGATCGTGCCGGCCGCGCAGGTCATGGGCGATCTCGGCGTCCTGGGTGGCGCGGGCGACCAGCTTTTGCAACGTCGCCCGGTCGAACTCGGCATGGGAATTGCGCACCAGCCGCACCAGCGAGGAAGTCTCGCCATGCTCGATAATGGCCTCGCCCACCCGTTCGGGCACGCTGGGGCGACTGGCAATGGCGACACGATGCGCTTCGCTCTGCTTGCTGATGATGTCGATCAGATCGTCGTCACTGAGGACATTGGAGAATTCGAGCAGCGGACGCGCCACTTCGATATCATCATTGGCGAGCTTGACCACGACAGTGCCCGGAGCGCGTTCCAGCGGCGCCAGCAGCTTGGCGACATGGGCGCGGGCTTCCACCTCGACCAGCTCGGCCAGGTGGCAAAGCACCTCATCATATTGGGCAACCTGCTCATCGTCGCAGCGGTCGGAAACATAGCTGAACAATTGCGCCATGTTGCGGAACAGCTGTTCGCGCTCGGAGTGATTGTCCTCGCCATTCAAGACCCGGAAGCTGGAGAATGCGCGTTGGCCTTGATCGAGTTCGTTCATCGGTGGTCTCCACGACTATGCGTAAAACCACCCTGCGCCCGCACTCGCTTGCGCCCGGTCAAACGGATGCGGAGCAATTGACTAAAATTGTACGCAACCAGATAGAAGAAAGGGGCGCAACCAGTGCGCCCCTTCGATCATCTCTGCGACTTAGTGCGAGCCGACTTCGCTGCTGTGGCTGGTGCTGATGCTCGAGGTCTTCTCGGCATCGGTTTCGCCCTTCACCTTGACCAGAGCTGCCCGCACGCCGGCGCCATAGGCCGGGTCCACCTGATCGAACAACGCCAGCTGGCGATCTTCGATGAACTGGGGGATGCCGTTCATGGCTTCGGCAATGTTGGAGAACAGCCGCTGGCGCTGGCCTTCGTCAAAAAGGGCAAACAGTGCCCGCGGCTGGCTGAAGTGATCGGCCGTGCCACGGAAGTCATAGCGGCCCACTACGCCTTCATAGCGGTGCGGTGGTTCGGCAAAGCTCGGATCTTCCACCGGGCCGCCAAAGCTGTTGGGCTCGTAATAGGCGTCCGCATTGGTGCGCATACCGAGCGTGGCTTCGCCGTCGCGGTGATAATGATGCACCGGGCAGCGGGGCTTGTTGACCTCGATCGACTGATAGTGGACGCCGATACGGTAGCGCTGCGCATCGGGATAGGAGAACAAGCGGCCCTGCAGCATCTTGTCAGGCGAAAAGCCGATGCCCGGGACCACGTTGGACGGGTTGAAGGCAGCCTGCTCGATGTGCTGGAAGTAGTTCTCGGGGTTCTTGTTGAGCTCGATCTCGCCGACCTTGATCAGCGGATAGTCGGCATGGGGCCAGACCTTGGTCAGGTCGAACGCGCTCCAGCCGGTGCGGCTCTCGAACTCGTCTTCTTCGCCTTCCGGCATGACCTGGATGAAGAAGGTCCACTTGGGGAACTGACCGTTCTCGATCGTGGTGTAAAGCTCTTCCTGGTAGCTCTCGCGCGACTTGGCAATGACGTCCTCAGCTTCACGATTGGTGAAGGTGCGGTGGCCCTGCTGGGTCTTGAAGTGGAACTTAACCCAGAACCGCTCGCCATTGGCATTCCACATGGAGAAAGTGTGGGAGCCATAGCCGTTCATAAACATCGGCGCCTGGGGGATGCCGCGGTCGGACATGAGGATGGTGACCTGGTGCAGCGATTCCGGGCACAGCGACCAGAAATCCCACATGGCGGTACCCGAGCGCAGATTGGTGCGCGGATGACGCTTCTGGGTGTGGATGAAGTCAGGGAACTTGTAGGGATCAGCGACAAAGAACACGGGCGTGTTGTTGCCCACGATGTCCCAGTTGCCCTCTTCGGTATAGAACTTGAGCGAGAAGCCGCGCACGTCGCGTTCGGCGTCGGCGGCACCCTGCTCGCCGGCCACAGTCGAGAAGCGGAGCAGCATTTCGGTCTGCTTGCCCACATGCGAGAACAAGGCGGCACGGCTATAACGCGTAATGTCCTCGGTGACGGTCAGGGTGCCATAGGCGCCCCAGCCCTTGGCATGCACCACGCGCTCGGGAACGCGCTCGCGATTCTGGTGCGCGAGCTTTTCAATCAGCTGGTAGTCCTCGAGCAGCACCGGGCCACGCGGGCCGACGGTCTTGGCATTCTGGTTATCGGTAACCGGCGCACCGGCGGTGGTGGTCAGTCTTGGTCTGTCGCTCACGAGAAACTCCTTGCGCCAACGAGTCAGCAAGCTGGACCCGTTCTAATCTGGCAGCTTTGTGCCCAATCAATCTTCATCAGGCAAATTGATTGATCTTCTTAATGCGATAAGATGAACCTATCATGAGCTTTACCCTCAAACAGCTTCGCTACGCCATCGCGGTCGCCGATCTCGGCCATTTCGGCCGCGCGGCCGCCGCCTGCAACGTTACTCAACCCGCACTTTCCCAGCAAATTCAGTCACTTGAAGCCTGGTGCGGAATCCCGATCTTCGATAGGCTGGTGCGGGAAGTGCGCCTGACGCCCTTTGGGCGCGAGTTCGTTGGGCGGGCCCGCCCGCTGCTATCGGGAGCCGAGGCGCTGGCGAGTTTTGCCGCCGGGCCCGCCACCGCGCCCGACCGACCGCTCAGGTTCGGGCTGATTCCAACTGTGGCGCCCTATCTGCTGCCCGATGTTTTCCCGGCCCTGGCGCAGCGGCTGCCCGAAATGCGCTTTGCCATCAGCGAGGACCGCACGGGCGCCTTGCTGGCGGCGCTGGGCGACGGGAGCCTTGATCTGGCGCTGATCGGCTCCGAGCTGCCAAGGGGCGGCCCCAAGCTGAGCAGCCTCCCCTTGTTCGAGGATCCCTTTGTGCTGGCCACGAGTTTGGCGGAAGCGCGCGAGGGTCCGGTATCGCTGGCCGGCGTGCCGCCTGAGCGCATCTTGTTGCTCGATGAAGGCCATTGCTTTCGTGACCAGGCCATTGCGGCTTGCGATCTCGGCAGCGAGCTATCGAGCCGTACCTTTGCCGCCACTTCGCTGTCCACCATTGTGGAATTTGTTGCCGCCGGCCAGGGCGTGACGCTGTTACCCCGCATTGCTTTGCGCAAGGAAGCGGGCGACCGCATCGCCATCCACCCCTTGGCGCCGCCCCGCGCAGGCCGGCACCTGTCGCTTGTATGGCGAGATGGATCGCCATTTGCCGGGGTGTTTGAACAAGTGGCCGAGCTGATCCGCGAGACCGGGATGGGCGAGGCCAAAGGCTAGCCTGCCGGAACGGGCTCCACCGGCAGCCGGCGATTGCGGAAGCTGTCATAGCTGAACACGGCAAGGGACAGCCAAATCAGCCCAAAGCTGAGGAGCCGCACACCGTTGAGCTCCTCGTGGAACACGAAGACGGCGACCATGAACTGCAGGGACGGCGAAATATATTGCAGCATGCCGATCGTGGTCAGGCGCAGCCGCTGCACGCCATAGGCGAACAGCAGCAGCGGCACCGCCGTGGCGGGGCCGGTCAGCATGAGCAGCACCATCGTGCCCGGATCAGCATGGGCGCCCCAGCCATAGGTCGCGATGTTGAAGACGACATAGGCCAGGGCCGCCGGAGCCAGCAGCACCGTTTCCCCGAACAGGCCCGACACCGGGCCGGCCATAACCGTTTTGCGGAAGTAGCCGTAAAAACCGAAGGTCAGCGCCAGACCGAGCGCGATAAAGGGAAAGCTGCCCATGCCGATGGCCTGGAGCAGGATGGCGAAGGCGGCGATGGCGATGGCAATGGTTTGCAGGCGGTTCTGCCGTTCGCCCAACAGCACCATGCCCATGGCGACATTGACCAGTGGATTGATGAAATAGCCAAAGCTGGCCTCGATCACCTGACCGGTTTCCACCGCCCAGATATAAAGTAGCCAGTTGCCGCCCAGCAGCACCGCGGACACCAGCATGATGATGGCCTTGCGCCGATCGGCAAAGAGAGCGCGAACTTCGCCGAACTTGCGCGTGACGAGCAGGATAACGCCCAAGAGCAGCAACGACCACAGCGTGCGCTCGGCGACGATCATCACCGAGCCCACCGCATCGAGCTGCCGGAACAGCAGCGGCAGGAAGCCCCAGCACAGGAACGTGCCGATCGCGGCAAGAACGCCGGTGCGCGCGTCGGCGCTTTGCGGGCGCGTCGTGGATGGGGACGTAGCGGGGGAAGTTGGCGCGGACATGGGATGCTCCGCCCCGGAACCGGGGCTCGGGTGTCCTTAGCAGGGGCGTGACAGCGGCGCCAAGACCCTTGTGGTCACCGGCTAGTCGAGCTCAGGCGAGCCGCCGCCTTCAATGGCATCGAGGAACTGCAGCAGCAGCGTGTTGACCAGATCAGGCCGCTCGATGCTGGGCAGGTGGGCGACGCCCTCGAGCACCGCGGCAAAGGCGTTGGGCATTTCTTCAGAAAGGTGGTCGTGCCGCTCGATGAGGGCGCCGAAATCCTCGTCGCCCACCAGCAGCAGCGTGGGGGCGGCAACCTCCCCTACCCGGCTCCAGGCTTCGGACGCGCGCTCCCCTTGCGTGAGTTCGGGCTTGCGCAAAGCAATGCCGTTCATGTCGAGGAACAGCTCGCGCACCGCCCCGCCAACGCGGCCGCTTTGGGCGCGCGGACCATCGAGCCATTGGTGAGCCTGCACCTTGTTGAGCATGTCGAGATCGCCGCGCTCATAGGCGTCTTCCTCGGCCGCTTCCACCGCGGCTTCCATGTCCGAAGTGCTCCAGGGCGCGCCGGTCACCGACGTGCCGAGCAATGCGAGACCGATGATGCGGCCGGGATGGCGCAGGGCAAAATCGAGGGCGAGGCCACCCCCGAGCGAGCAGCCCACCAGTACGGCGGCATGGATATCGAGCGCATCAAGCAGTGCTTCGAGATCATCGAGATGGCTAAAGGGCTCGTCGGGGCTTTCGCTTTCGCCGAAGCCGCGCCGGTCATAGGCGATGGTATGCCAGCCGGCATCGGCGACCGCCTGCATCTGGCTGGCCCACATGCGGCTGTCGGCAACGCCGGCATGCAGGAAGACGACGGGCAGGCCCTCGCCCAGTTCGGAGCCGGCCAGGATTGCCTGGCCGATCTCGATGTCGAATGGCTCGCCCATCATTATTGGTCCGATCAGCGCGTCAGCGGCTTATAGGTGGCGCGCTTGGGATTGACCGCATCGGCGCCGAGGCGCCGGACCTTGTCGGCTTCATAGTCGGCGAAGTTGCCCTCGAACCATTCCACATGGCTGTCGCCTTCAAAGGCCAGCATATGGGTCGCGAGCCGATCGAGGAACATGCGATCGTGGCTGATGATCACGGCGCAGCCGGCGAATTCCTCCAGCGCCTCTTCGAGCGCCGCAAGGGTTTCGGTGTCCAGATCGTTGGTCGGCTCATCGAGGAGGAGGACGTTGGCGCCAGACTTGAGCATCTTGGCCAGGTGCACCCGGTTGCGCTGCCCGCCCGAAAGATTGCCCACCTTTTGCTGCTGATCGCCGCCCTTGAAGTTGAAGGACGAGGTATAGGCGCGCGAATTGACCTCGCGCTTGCCCAGCATGAGGATTTCGTCGCCCTCCGAGATCTCTTCCCACACAGTCTTGTTGGGGTTGAGGCTGTCCCGGCTCTGGTCGACATAGCCCATATGGACATTTTCGGCGACCTTGATGGTGCCGGAGTCAGGCTGCTCCTGGCCGGTCAGCATCTTGAACAGCGTGGTCTTGCCTGCGCCATTGGGGCCGATAATGCCCACGATGCCGCCCGGGGGCAGCTTGAAGGTGAGATTGTCGATGAGGAGGCGATCACCAAAGGATTTGGAGAGGCCTTCCACGTCGATGACGTTCTGGCCCAGCCGCTCGCCCACAGGAATGATGATCTGGGCGGTCGAGGACTGCGTCCGCGCCTCGTTGATCTTGACCAACTCGTCATAGGCCTTGAGGCGGGCCTTGCTCTTGGACTGGCGCGCCTGGGGGGACTGCCCCATCCATTCGCGTTCGCGCTCGAGCACCTTGGCGCGGGCCTGGTCTTCGCTCTTTTCCTGGGCGAAGCGCTTGGCTTTGGCGGCGAGATAAGCCGAGTAATTGCCTTCATAGGGCACGCCGCGACCACGATCGAGTTCGAGGATCCAGCCCGTGACATTGTCGAGGAAGTAGCGATCGTGGGTGATGATCAAAACGGCGCCGGCGAATTCGCGCAGATGGCGCTCCAGCCAGGCGGTGGTTTCGGCATCGAGATGGTTGGTGGGCTCGTCGAGCAGCAGCAGGTCGGGCTTGCTGAGCAACAGGGCGCACAGGGCCACGCGGCGGCGTTCGCCGCCTGAAAGCTTGGTCACGTCGGCTTCGCCCGGAGGGCAACCCAGGGCTTCCATCGCCACCTCCACCTGGGACTCGAGGTCCCACAGGTTTTCAGCGTCGATCTGGTCCTGCAACTTGGCCGCTTCATCGGCGGTCTCGTCGGAATAGTTCATCATCAGCTCGTTATAGCGATCGATGACGGCCTTCTTTTCCTTGACCCCGGTCATGACATTGCCGAGCACGTTGAGCGCCGGATCAAGCTCGGGCTCCTGCGAGAGGTAACCGAGCTTGGCGCCCTGGGCCAACCAGGCTTCGCCGGTGAACTCGGTATCGATGCCCGCCATGATCTTGAGCAGGGTCGACTTACCCGAGCCGTTCGGACCCAGCACGCCGATCTTGGCATCGGGGTAGAATGACAGGTGGATGTTGTCCAAGACCTTCTTGCCACCGGCATAGGCTTTGGACATTCCGCTCATGTGATAGATAAACTGGCGAGCCATAGGCTTGCGACCTCGTAGGAACCTTGGTTTGGGCTGCTATGTAGGCCAAGCCGAGCGCCACGGCAATGCGCCCGTAGGTAGCGGCGGCTGAACACCAGCGCCCGCTTCGGCGGCGGTGTCGCCCCGGCGCAAAGCTCGCTTTAGCGCGACGACATGAAGCGGGAACGGCCAAGCCCTTAGCGTCGTTGGCGTTCCGGTTACGCCGGGAGAATTCATGTCAGCCAATCTTTGGTACAAAAACGCCGTCATCTATTGCCTGCATGTCGAAACCTTCATGGATGGCAATGGCGACGGCATTGGTGACTTCGTTGGCCTGGCCGACCGACTCGATCACCTGGAGCGCCTGGGCGTCAATTGCATCTGGCTCAACCCGTTCTATCCCTCGCCCCGGCGCGACAATGGTTATGACATCACCGATTATTACGGGGTCGACCCGCGCTATGGCACGCTCGGGGACTTTGTGGAGTTCATGCACGCGGCAAGCGACCGGGGCATGCGGGTGATCCTCGACCTCGTGGTGAACCATACCTCGATTGACCATCCCTGGTTTCAATCGGCGCGCGAAAGCGAGGACTCCCCCTTCCGCGACTGGTATGTGTGGAGCAAGGAGAAGCCCGACAACATTACCGAAGGCGTGGTTTATCCGGGCGTGCAGGAAGCCATCTGGACCTATGACCGCAAGGCCGGTGCCTGGTATCTGCATCGCTTCTTCAAGCACCAGCCCGACCTCAATGTCGCCAATCCCGAAGTACGGGCCGAAATCCTCAAGATCATGGGCTTCTGGCTGGCCCTAGGCGTGTCGGGCTTCCGGGTGGATGCGGTGCCTTTCCTCATCGAGGATATGGGACTGGAGAACACCGGCGCTGACCCTTTTGTGCTGCTGACCGAAATGCAGGAATTCATGAGTTGGCGGCGAGCCGGCTCGGTGCTGCTGGCCGAAGCCGACATTCCCTATGAGGGATCAGGCGATTATTTTGGCGATGGCAATCGCATGAACATGATCCTCGATTTCCCTCTCAACCAAAGCCTGTTCCTCGGCTTTGCGCGCAAGACGGCTGAACCCGTGCGCCAAACGCTGATGCACCGTCCCAAGCGGGCCGAAGCGGCGCAATGGGCGAGCTTTTTGCGCAATCATGACGAGTTGAACCTCGGCCAATTGTCCAAGGCCGAGCAGCGCGAAGTGTTCAAGGCCTTTGCTCCCGAGCCCGACATGCAGCTTTACGAGCGCGGCATTCGCCGGCGCTTGGCGCCCATGCTGGGCAATGACGCCGCCCGGCTGCGGCTCGCCCATTCCCTGATGTTCGCCCTGCCCGGCACCCCGGTGATGTGGTACGGCGAGGAAATTGGCATGGGCGAGGACCTGTCCCTGCCCGAGCGTGCGGCGGTGCGCACGCCCATGCAATGGAACGAGCAACCCAATGGCGGCTTTTCGGCCGCCCAACCCGAAGAGACCGTGCGCAAAGTGCCGGCTAAAGGCGCCAACGGGCACCGCCGGGTCAATGTCGCCGAGCAGATATGCGATCCCGATTCCCTGCTCCATGCGGTGGCGGGCATGATCGGCACCCGCCGCTCGGCGCCCGAAATCGGCTGGGGCGAATGCGAAGTGGTCGACCTGGGCACGGACGATGTGCTGGCGCTGAGCTATCGCTGGCGCGGCGGGCATGTGGTGACCTTGCACAACTTTACCGACCGTCCCGTCAGCATGGTGATGGAGATCGATGACATCGAACGCTATGTGCCGCTGCTGTCGGACGCCGAGAACCGCACGCCCTTCGCTAGCGGCACGACAGTGACACTGGGGCCCTATGGCTATTGCTGGCTGCGCTGCGGTTCGGAGCGGCGCTGAACGGCGGAACGGAGGCGAGCCGGCATCGTTACCTTCCAACACCAAAAATGGAGCATCACGATGCGACGCTTAGTTCTGATCAGCGCCTTCGCTCTCGCCGCCGCCCTGCCCGCCCAAGCGCAGGACGCCGCTACGGCTACAGCCACATTCATCGATGCCTCGGGCAATGAAGTGGGCTCGGTGACGCTCACCCAGGACGGCGATGCCGTCAGCATTGTTGGGCATGTGATGGACATCACCCCGGGCGAGCACGGCCTCCACTTCCACGAAACGGGCGATTGCGATGCCTCGACCGCTTTTGAATCGGCGGGTTCGCACTTCAACCCAACCGAGCATCAGCACGGCACCGAGAATCCCGAAGGGCCGCATGCCGGTGACCTGCCCAACATCACGGCGGATGCCGATGGCATGGCAGACATCGAGCTTTCCACGGAGATGATTTCGCTGGAGGAAGGTGACGACGCCTACGTGTTCGATGACGATGGCACCGCCCTGGTGATCCATGCCAGCGCCGACGACTACAAGACCGATCCCTCGGGTAATTCGGGTGATCGCGTCGCTTGCGCCGTGATCGAAGCGGCAGCGGAATAAAGCAACGGGCGCCGCGGCGCCCGTTTTCTTTGTCGCTATTGCGCCATGGTGGAGCGGTGCGCCCAACCGGTCATGCGCCGTTCCAGCCACGCCATCAGCGCATACATAGCGATGCCTTCAACGGCGAGCATCAAGAGCCCGGCGAACACCAGCGGCACGTTGAAGTTGGACTGCGCCGAAGCCATCATATTACCCAAACCATTGTTGGAGGCGACGGTTTCGCTGACCACGGAGCCGACAAAAGCCAGGGTGATGGCGATCTTGAGCGAGCCAAAGAAATACGGCATCGAGCGCGGGATGCCGACCTTGAGCATGATGTCGAGCTTTTTCGCCCCGAGCGCGCGCAGCACATCCTCGGTTTCCGGCTCGATGGTGGCGAGCCCCGTGGCGACATTGACCACGATGGGGAAGAACGAGATCAGGAAGGCGGTCAGCACGGCGGGCACGGTGCCGATGCCGAACCAGATCACCAGCACCGGCACCAGCGCCACTTTCGGGATGGCGTTGAAGCCAATCATGATCGGGTAAAGCCCGGCATAGATGGTTTTGGACCAGCCGATGAAAAGGCCAATGCCGAGCCCCGCCACCACGGCGATCAGGAAGCCCAGCGTCGTGGTGTAAAGGGTTTGTAGCGAGTTCTTCCAGATCGGCGACCAGTACTGCACGATGGCTTCGAACACGCGCGAGGGCGCGGGCAGAATGGTGTGCGGCAGGCCGGACAGGCGCACCCCGATCTCCCACAGCACGAAGAGCCCGATGGTGTAGAGCAGCGGCGCGAGGCGGATCCAGTTGATGCGGAAGGCTGGGCGCGGCGGGGTGCCGGCAACGGCGGTGTTCTGGGTGATGACGCTCATGCCGCCACCCGCGCACTGGCAATCTCGCCATGGAGCGATTGCACCATCTCGTTGAACTCCGGCTGGTACATGATGTCGAGCTGGCGCGGGCGCGCGAAAGGCACCCGGTGCTCGGCAATGACCCGGCCCGGCCGGGCGCTCATCACCACGACCTTGTCGGCCAAAAACACTGACTCGCGCAGATCGTGCGTGACGAGCACGATGGTGACGCCCTGCGCGGCATGCAGGTCGCGGATTACGCACCAGAGCTCTTCGCGGGTAAAGGCATCCAGCGCGCCGAAAGGTTCGTCCAGCATCAGCAATTCGGGCTGGTGGATCAGCGCGCGGCAGAGATTGGCGCGCTGCTGCATGCCGCCCGAGAGTTGCCAGGGAAATTTAGAGCCAAAGCCCTTGAGCCCCACGGTTTCGAGCAATTGCTCGGCCTGCTCGACATAGTCGCGCTTGTGGCTGCGCAGGCGATGGCGGTGGCGCTCGACGATTTCGAGGGGCAAGAGGATGTTCTCGAGCGTGGTGCGCCAGGGCAGCATGGTTGGGTTCTGGAAGGCCATGCCCACGATGGAGACGGGTTTGGTCACTGGCGAGCCGGCCACGACCACGTCTCCGGCTTGAGGAATATGGAGACCCGTCACAAGCTTCATCAGCGTGGACTTGCCGCAGCCCGAGGGCCCAACCACGGCCACGAACTCGCCCTTTTGGATGTTCATGGAAAGGCCGGATACGGCGAGCGTGCCCTCCGGGCCGCCATAGCGCATATCCACGTTTTCAATGCTGACCAGCGCCATGCAATCTCCCCCGTCAGTGGTGATGGTCCGGCATGCCGAACCACCCCGTGGTTGTTGTTATCAGGGCAGCATACGCTCGGCCGCGGGCGGCAGATAGCTGGCGTCGAACACATCGGCAGCGGTGACGACACCCTTGAGATCCATGGAGATCTTGAGGGTTTCGATGGAAGCGGCAAGGCGCGCCTCATCGATGCCGCCAAAGCCGTTCTCGACCACGTAAGGGGTCTTGATGTTCATCTCATTGGCCATTTCGAGCCGCGCCGTTTCGGTATCGATATTGAGCGTCTCGTTGCGGGCCAGAACGGCCGCGGCCCCGGCAGCGGGATCCGCGACGGCATCGGCAAAGCCCTTGGCAAGGGCGCGCAGGAAGCCAGTCACGACCTCGGGGTTTTCGTCAGCGAAGGTCTCGTTGACCAGAATGGCATTGCCGTAAAGCTCAAGGCCGTGATCGGCAAAGAGGATGGTGGAGATGTCATCCTCGGGCACACCATTGGCCAGAAGGTTGAGGATCACCGAAAAGGCAAAGCCGAAGACGCCATCCACATCGCCCGAAGCCAGCATTGGCTCGCGCACGGGAAAGCCGATGCTTTCGATAGTGATGGAGGAGGTGTCGAGATCGGCGGCTTCCACAAAGGCGGGCCACTGCGCGAAAGCGCCATCGGGCGGCGGGGCGCCGAGCTTTTTGCCTTCCAGCGACTTGGGATCGTCAGTCACGCCCAGCGACTTGCGGCCGACCACCGAAAACACCGGCTTGTCATAGACCATCATGACCGATTTGACCGGCTGGGCAGGATCTTCGTCGAGGAACTTGATCAGGGAGTTGATGTCGCCAAAGCCAAACTGGTAGGCGCCAGTGGCAACGCGCGGAATGGCTTCCACCGAGCCGTTGCCGGTGTCGATGGTGACGTGGAGCCCTTCGGCGGCGAAGTGGCCATTGTCCTGCGCCAAAAGGAAGCCGGCAGCAGGGCCTTCGAAGCGCCAGTCGAGCGTTAGCTTGATGGCAGTTTGCGCCATGGCAGGCAGGCTGCCAAAGCCAGTGACGGCCAGTGTGGCGGCTAGAGCTGCGCAAGCAGTGAAATGTCGGCGATTGAACATGCGTTTGTCCCTCAACAATGTTGGGGGAAGTCAAGCGCACGGCACAGCGAGGCGCAAGCAGAAACTGCATCATTTCGCGCCAACGAGCTCCGTTGCACAATATGGCGGCGCAATGCCTACCGGAACGAGGCAGCGAACATCAAAAAGGGGCGCGAGACCAAAGCCTCACGCCCCCACCGGAGGCGCTGCAAAGGAGCGTCAGCCTTTGCAGCGCCCGCCGATCATTTGGCGCGGCACCGGGCCAATCGCCAATTCCTGCCGGCCACCAGGTTCGCGGGGCTGCAGCTTGCTGGAAGAACGGGTTGCCCGATGAAATGTTCCCGGGTTTTGCGCTAGCTAAAATTTCGTGAACACCGTCAGTTATGCGCAATTCAGCAGCAGTCACGCTCAATGCCTAAAATATAGCCGGACCATTAGGGGCCTGCTTACAGATGCAGCACGCGCCCACCCGCTCTGGGCAGGGGGCGGCGAGTATTTGCCGACTAGCCTGTATTTGAATCAGTCTCTTAGCCGCCGCCGCTAGCTGCTGGCACAGGCTTTGCAATTACCTCGCTGCAATCATCTGCCGGAGGTAAGCATGACAAAAGTAAACCGCCTGATCGCGGGACTGGGCCTGGGCGCGAGCATTACACTGGGCGCGGCCGTGGTCCCCGCTTTCGCTCAAGACGACACCATCAAGGTCGGTATCCTCCATTCGCTCTCGGGCACGATGGCGATCTCCGAAACCACGCTCAAGGACACCATGCTGTTCCTGATCGAGCAGCAGAACGCCAAGGGCGGGCTGCTGGGCAAGCAGATCGAGCCAGTAGTGGTCGATATCGCGTCGGACTGGCCGCTGGCTGCCGAAAAGGCCCGCGAACTGCTGACCGTCAATGAAGTGGATGCCGTATTCGGTTGCTGGACCTCGGTATGCCGCAAGTCGGTGCTGCCGGTGTTCGAGGAGCTCAACGGGCTGCTGTTCTATCCCGTGCAGTATGAAGGCGAAGAGTCCCAGCGCAACGTGTTCTACACCGGCGCGTCCCCCAACCAGCAAGCGATCCCGGCTGTCGATTACCTCATGAACGACGAAGGCGTGGAGCGCTGGGTGCTGGCCGGCACCGACTATGTCTATCCGCAGACCACCAACAAGATCCTTGAACAATACCTGCTCGACAAGGGCGTCGCGCAGGAAGACATCATGATCAACTACACGCCTTTCGGTCATTCCGACTGGCAGACCATTGTCTCCGACATCGTCGCCTTCGGCTCGGAGGGCAAGAAGACCGCTGTGGTCTCAACCATCAATGGCGACGCCAATGTCCCCTTCTATCGCGAACTGGGCAACCAGGGCGTCGCGGCTGAAGACATCCCGGTCGTGGCCTTCTCGGTGGGCGAGGAAGAGCTTTCGGGTTTCGACACCACGCCGCTGGTCGGGCACCTGGCGGCCTGGAACTACTTCATGTCGGTCGATACGCCCGAGAACGAGGAGTTCATCACCGCCTGGCACGAGTTCATCGGCAGCGAGGATCGCGTCACCAATGACCCGATGGAAGCGCACTATATCGGCTTCAATCTTTGGGTGAAGGCGGTCGAAGCGGCCGAGAGCACCGAGGCTGATGCGGTGATCGAAGCCATTGTCGGGCTCGAAACGCCCAACCTGACCGGCGGCGTCGCCAAGATGCTTCCCAACCACCACATCACCAAGCCGGTGCTGATCGGCGAAATCCAGGACGACGGCCAGTTCGACGTCGTGTGGGAAACCGAAGACCTGGTCCCGGGCGATGCCTGGTCGGACTTCCTGCCCGAGTCGGCGGTGCTGGAAGCCGATTGGACCGCGCCCATCAACTGCGGCAACTACAACACCCAGACCAAGAGTTGCGGCGCGGCTGTCGCCGCCCAGTAACACCCCAACCTGAGCTGGCGAAGGCGGTCTGCCGCCTTCGCTCCTGTCTAGGCGGAGCAAAGCATATGAGCATGATCGAGGGCAGCCTTATCGGCGAGCGGTCTGGCAGCAAGACGGCGAGCCTCGGCTTGCGGTTAAACCGTCAGTGGAACTGGCGCTCCTTGGCCGCTCGTTTGACTCTGCTTATGGCGCTCCTCGTCTCCTTCTCCTCACCCGGCTTCGCCCAGGCACCCAACGAGCAACTCTCCACGCTGGTGGATGCCCTTTATCCCGGTGACTATGGTGACCGGCAAGCGGCCATCGCCGCGCTGGTGGCCACCGGCGACCCGCGCGCTGTGCCGGTACTGCAGGTGCTGGGTGAAGGCGATCTTTACGCCGTGGAAGCGACCGGCAAGGTGGCCTTTGTCGAGCGCAGCGGCAGCAATTATGCCCTGACCGATCCGGTGACCGGTGCCGCGCTCGGCGAGGTTGCGCGCAGCGACTCCGAAAAGGTGCGCGTCAACAATTCGCTTCGGCGCACCATCCGTACGGCTATCGGGCAGATGACGCTGCTGAGCGACAATCCCGGCACGCGCCTGTCGGCTGCCCAATCCATTTTGCGCGATGCGGATCCAGCCAATCTGGAACTGCTCGACGCCGCCTTGGCCAGCGAAGCCGATCCCAAGATCCGCACCACGATGGAGCTGGCCCGCGCGGTGATCCTGCTCAAATCCGACGATGTGAGCTTTGAAGACCAGCAGCAGGCCGCAGCCACCGTCGCGGCTTCCGGCAGCCGCGATGCGATCACCATCCTCACATCGGCATTGGCCAGTGCGCCCGACGACCTCAAGCCCGCCATCCAATCGAGCCTTGATGGGCTCCAGCGTGATCGAGCCGCCTGGGCGGCGTTGCAAAATGTTTGGTTCGGCGTGTCGCTGGGCTCGGTGCTGCTGCTCGCCGCGATCGGGCTCGCCATCACCTTTGGCGTCATGGGCGTCATCAACATGGCCCATGGCGAGATGGTGATGCTGGGCGCCTACACCACCTTTGCGGTGCAGGAGGTGATCCGCCAGAACGCGCCGGCTCTGTTCGACTATTCCCTCGCCATTGCCCTACCCCTTGCCTTTCTCCTGACTGCCCTGATCGGCATTGCCATCGAGCGCGGCGTGATCCGCTGGCTTTACGGCCGGGCGCTCGAAACGCTGCTCGCAACCTGGGGCCTGTCGCTGATCCTGCAGCAAACCGTACGCTCGATCTTCGGGCCCACCAACCGGCAGGTCGGCAATCCCAGCTGGATGTCGGGCTCCGTGGATTTTTACGGACTGTCGCTGACCTGGAGCCGAGTCTGGATCGTCGTCTTTGCCATTGTCGTATTCGTCGCGCTGCTGGTGGTGCTCAATCGCACGGCGCTGGGCCTGCAGATGCGCGCTGTCACCCAGAACCGGCGCATGGCTTCGGCCATGGGCATCCGCACCCCCTTTGTCGATGCGATGACCTTTGGTCTCGGCTCGGGCATTGCCGGGCTCGCGGGGGTGGCGCTCAGCCAGATCGACAATGTCTCGCCCAATCTGGGGCAAGGCTACATCATCGACAGCTTCATGGTCGTGGTGTTCGGCGGCGTGGGCAATCTCTGGGGCACGCTGGTGGGCGCCATGACGCTCGGGATCGCCAACAAGTTCCTTGAGCCCTATGCCGGGGCGGTGCTGGGCAAAATCCTGATCCTGGTGCTGATCATCCTTTTCATCCAGCGCCGGCCCCGCGGGCTGTTCGCGCTCAAGGGAAGGTCGGTGGAGGCGTGAGAACGATCGGTAATCTCGGTGTGTTCGCTCCCTCCCCCTTGAGGGGAGGGCTGGGCTGGGGGTCGTTCAGTGGCGCGCCCAGCCACCCCCACCCTCGATCCCTCCCCTCAAGGGGGAGGGAAGCGCAGGAGCCCCGTGCGCTGTGCCGGACTGACCCATCTTGGAGTGCCGCCCCATGCTGACCCAGGCCTTGTTTCGCGCGCTGGATCGCAAGGCGATCTGGTTGATTGGCATCTTGGTGACGCTGGCCGTGCTGGTGCCGGCCGCCAACCTGCTGATCCCGCCGGGCCAGTTCGGCCACGTTCCCAACTATGCCGTGACCCTCTTCGGCAAATATCTGAGCTACGCCATGCTGGCGCTCGCCCTTGATCTGGTCTGGGGCTATTGCGGCATTCTTTCGCTCGGCCACGGCGCCTTTTTCGCGCTGGGTGGCTACGCCATGGGCATGTATTTGATGCGCCAGATCGGCAATCGCGGCGTTTATGCCAATGCCCAGCTGCCTGACTTCATGGTTTTCCTCAACTGGAAGGAACTGCCCTGGTATTGGCAGGGCTTCGACAATTTCGCCTTTGCCATGCTGATGGTGATGCTGGTGCCGGGCATCCTCGCCTTTGTGTTCGGCTTTCTCGCCTTCCGCAGCCGGGTCACGGGCGTTTATCTTTCCATCATCACCCAGGCCATGACCTATGCACTGCTGCTGGCCTTTTTCCGCAATGACATGGGCTTTGGCGGCAATAACGGGCTGACCGACTTCAAGGACATCCTCGGCCAGCCGATTGCCGCGCCCACGACACGGGCCTCCTTGTTCGCAGCGACGGCAATCGCGCTCGCACTTTCCGTGCTGGTTTGCTCCACAATTGTGCGCTCCAAGCTCGGCAAGGTGATGGTGGCAGTGCGCGACGCCGAAAGCCGCACGCGCTTTCTCGGCTACCGGGTTGAGTATGTGAAGCTCTTTGCCTTTGTAGTGTCGGCAGTCATGGCCGGCATTGCCGGCGCGCTTTATGTGCCCCAGGTCGGGATCATCAACCCCGGCGAGTTCGATCCCGCCAATTCCATCGAGGTGGTGATCTGGACCGCAGTGGGCGGGCGCGGCACCATTGTCGGGCCGATCATCGGGGCAATTCTCGTCAATATGGGCAAGTCTTATTTCACCGGCGCCCTGCCCGAGTTGTGGCTGTTTGCGCTGGGCGCACTGTTCGTCGGCGTTACGCTCTTCCTGCCCAAGGGCATTGTCGGCCTACTCGGGCAATATCGCAGTCTCACCACGAGGCGCGAGCAGCACCAGCCGCAGACGCCCAGCCCGATGCAGCTGGAAGCCGGCCTTGATCCTCAACCCAAGGCAGCGGAGTAAGCCATGTCCGAAAAAACCGGCACCATGCTGTATCTCGATGGCGTTTCGGTCGCCTTTGATGGCTTCAAGGCGATCAACAACCTGTCGTTGATCGTTTATCCCGCCGAGATGCTGGCCATTATCGGCCCCAACGGCGCGGGCAAGACCACGATGATGGATATCATAACCGGCAAGACTCGGCCCGATGATGGCGAAGTGCTGTTCGATGGGCGCACCGACTTAACCCGCCTCGATGAAGCGGCGATCGCCAATCTGGGCATCGGCCGCAAGTTCCAGAAGCCCACCGTGTTCGAAAGCCAGACCGTCTGGGACAATCTGGAAATGGCGTTGCGCAAGCCGCGCGGCATCTTTGCGACGCTGTTTTATACCGCTGACGCCGAGGACATCGGCCGGATCGAGGACATTCTCGACACGGTCCGGCTCGGTCACCGCAAGAATGATCTGGCCGCCAATCTGAGCCATGGGCAAAAGCAGTGGCTCGAAATCGGCATGCTGCTGGCGCAGGATCCCAAGCTGCTGCTGGTGGATGAGCCTGTTGCCGGGATGACCGACAGCGAAACGGCCGAAACCGCCAAGCTCCTGCGCGAGATCGCAACGACCCGTTCAGTGGTGGTGGTGGAACACGATATGAGCTTTGTGCGCGATCTGGGCTCACGCGTGACGTGCCTCGCCGAGGGCGCGGTGCTGGCCGAAGGCAGCCTCGAACAGGTCAGCGCCAATCCCCTCGTCATCGAACGCTATCTGGGACGCTGAGCATGACCGCCCTCTCCATCGACGCCATCGACCTACATTACGGCGCCGCCCAGGCGCTGCGCGGCGTGTCCATCACCTGCCAGCCCGGCCGCATCACCGCCGTGCTCGGGCGCAATGGGGTCGGTAAATCCTCGACCCTGCGCGCCATATCGGGGATCAACAATATTACCGCAGGCTCCATCACCCTCGGGGACGAACTGCTGCGCAAATCTCCGCCTTATAAGCGCGCGCGGCTGGGGCTCGGCTATGTGCCGCAGGGCCGGGAAATTTTTCCGCTACTCACCGTGCGGGAAAACCTTGAAACCGGATTTGCGAGCGTTCCCCGCTCGGAGCGCACCATTCCCGATTACATTTTCGAGCTGTTCCCGGTGCTCAAATCCATGCTCAACCGGCGCGGCGGGGATTTGTCAGGGGGCCAGCAGCAGCAACTGGCGATCGGGCGGGCGCTGGTGACCCGGCCCAAAGTGCTGGTGCTCGATGAACCAACCGAAGGCATTCAGCCTTCGATCATCAAGGATATCGGCCGCGCCCTGCAGTTCCTGCGCGACGAAAAGGGCATGACCATCCTGCTGGTGGAACAGTTCTTGGATTTCTGCCGGGAGGTCGCCGACGATATCTATGTCATGGACCGAGGAGAGATTCAGCATGCAGGGCCTGCCAGCGATCTTGACCGGCCCGAAGTGCGCCGGCACCTCATGGTTTAAACAAAAACGCCCGGCAAGGCCGGGCGTTAAAGCAGAAGCTTGGAGTGCTTACTCGCCGAGACCGGCAGCTTCGCACTGTTCCAGCGTGATCGTATCGAGGTCGATATTGATGCCGGCATTTTCGACTTCATTGGCGGCCGGAGGATTCTCGACCTGGGGGGTAGAATCCGCACCGGCACCAGGAGTGGATTCCGTAGCACCGTCGCCGTCGTCGGAAGCACTATCTTCGGTCAGCGACTCGGTGGTGGCAGCGGTTGCCAGCTGCGTGCAGCGCTGCTGGACAGCATCAAGCTCGGATCCGGTCAGCTCAACACCGTTGAACATGGTCTGTGCAAAGGCGGAGCCAGAAAACGTCATGGCGGAGACAAGTGCAACGGCTGAAAGCAGAGACTTTGTACGCATGCAAGGTTCCTCTTTATTTTTTGTGCTGTAAGAGCATGTGCTCGCAGAAAGAACGCCGGTTCGCGCAAATCGTTGCTCGCCCCATTCAACTGTCGCAATGAAGCATTCACTTACCATAGAGCACTCATTCCCCGTTTTGCAGCGCGCCCGCGGGGCCGGTGAACTCCGCACCAAGGAGCGCGCCGGGGCGACGCGGATCGACACCCTGTTCCAGGATGGATGCGCCAAGATCCGCCTGCCCAACACCCATGGGCAACATCTCGAAGCGGTGTTGATCAACACCGCGGGGGGCCTGACCGGCGGCGACCAAATGGCCTGGTCGGCGCAGGTGGCCCCGGACGGCAAGCTGCTGGTGACCACCCAGGCTTGCGAGCGCATCTATCGCTCCTTAGGCGGGCCTGCGCAGGTGCAAGCCCGGCTCGAAGTGGGCGCTGGCGCGCATCTGGACTGGATGCCCCAGGAAACCATTCTCTTTGAACATAGCGCCCTCAACCGTCGTATCGACATCGAACTGGAGGCCGGCGCCACTCTCACCGCCGTTGAAGCGGTTCTGCTCGGGCGCGATGCGATGGGAGAAACCGCGTCCCATGCCGCCCTGACCGATCAATGGCGGGTGCGGCGCGAGGGCCGCCTTATTCATGCCGAAGCGAACCGGCTGACGCCGGAATCCTCGCCGCGCGAAGGTTTGTCGCTGCTGGCCGGCCATCGCGCCTTTGCCACGATCCTCCACATCGCCGCGAGCGCTGATGCCGCCGAAGCCCAACTTGCCCGAGTGCGCCAAACCATTGCAGATCTGGACGGGCCCATCGCGGCCAGCGTCGTTGGCGAACGGCTCGTGATCCGCGCACTCGCTCAAGGCGGGCTTGCGCTACGGCGCCGAATTGTTCCACTTCTTGCCCAGCTCTCCGGCACCGGCAGCGTGCCGCGCCTGTGGCATCTATAGGACTTCCGATGAACCTGACCCCCCGCGAAAAAGACAAGCTGTTGATCTCCATGGCCGCAACCGTCGCCCGTCGGCGGCTGGAGCGCGGCGTCAAGCTCAACCATCCCGAAGCCATCGCGCTGATCACCGACTTCGTCGTGGAAGGCGCGCGCGACGGGCGGCCGGTGGCCGAACTGATGGAAGCCGGGGCCCATGTGGTCAACCGCGACCAGGTCATGGAAGGGATTGCCGAGATGATCCATGACATCCAGGTGGAAGCAACCTTTCCCGACGGCACCAAGCTGGTTACCGTCCACCAACCGATCCGCTGAGCCGAGTCTGCTCGGCAGCCCAAGAACCAACAGGTCCCGTCCATGATTCCAGGTGAAGTCATCACCGTTCCCGGCGATGTTGAACTAAACGCCGGCGCTGCTGTGACCGTGCTCGAAGTGGCCAATACCGGCGATCGCCCGGTGCAAGTCGGCTCGCACTATCACTTCTATGAAGCCAATGCGGGGCTGCGCTTTGAGCGCGAGCAAGCCCGCGGCATGCGGCTCGATATCGCAGCGGGAACTGCCGTGCGCTTCGAGCCCGGGCAAACCCGAGAGATCAGGCTGATCCCGCTTGGCGGCGACCGGCAAGTCTATGGGTTTCGCGGGCAGATCGGCGGGGCACTATGAGCGAGACCGAAGTGGGACAGCGCGAAGAGTTCAAGCGGCGCCTGGCAGCAGTGATGGCAGACCTCAACGGGGATGGCATCCGCAGCGCGCCTGCCATGCTGACGCTGGGCCATCTGGCGCAGGGCATCGCCGACCAGCTCAGGGTTGCAACCTGGCCCGATGCCAAATCCGCCATGAACATGACCTTTGTGCGCGCGGTGCTTGGGGAATTCGGCACCCAAATGGACACCCATCAGCGCGCCGGGCGGATCAACCAGGCCTATGCCATCCAGGCCCTTTCCATGTCGATCCTGGCGCGCAGCCATGCCGATGATCCCGTAGTGGCTCAAGGCGAGCAACTGATCGACACGCTGATCGAACGCGCCATCGCCTTTTACCGCCAGCAGCGCCCCGCCAAGTCGAACTGATCGCCGGACCAACCCTCAGCCGCCCACCACCGGAGCCGTTTCAATGCCCGCCCGCATTTCCCGCGCTACCTATGCCGACATGTATGGCCCGACCACCGGCGACCGGGTGCGCCTGGCCGATACGGAACTCTTTATCGAGGTGGAAAAGGACTTCACCACCTATGGCGAAGAGGTCAAGTTCGGCGGCGGCAAGGTGATCCGCGACGGCATGGGCCAGTCCCAGCGGACCCGGGCAGAAGGCGCCGTGGATACGGTGATCACGAATGCCTTGGTTGTCGACGTAACAGGGATCTACAAGGCCGATATCGGCTTGAAGGACGGCCGGATCTTTGCCATCGGCAAGGCGGGCAATCCCGATACGCAGTCGGGCGTCAACATCATCATCGGCCCCTCCACGGAGGCCATAGCCGGGGAAGGCAAGATCCTGACGGCGGGCGGCATGGATGCCCATATTCACTTCATCTGCCCCCAGCAGATCGAGGAAGCGCTGATGAGCGGGGTGACAACCATGCTGGGGGGCGGCTCGGGCCCGGCGCACGGCACTTTGGCGACCACCTGCACCGGCGCCTGGCATATCGGGCGGATGATCGAGAGCTTTGATGCCTTTCCAATGAACCTGGCGCTAGCGGGCAAGGGCAATGCTTCGCGCCCTGCCCCCTTAGTCGAAATGATCCTGGCCGGTGCATCATGCCTCAAGCTGCACGAGGACTGGGGCACCACACCCTCGGCCATCGACAACTGCCTCTCTGTCGCTGACGAGTTTGACGTGCAGGTGATGATCCACACCGATACGCTCAATGAATCGGGCTTTGTGGAAGACACGATCGGCGCCTTCAAGGGCCGCACTATCCACGCCTTCCACACCGAAGGCGCCGGCGGCGGGCACGCACCCGACATTCTGAAGGTGGCGGGGCTGCCCAATGTGATCCCCTCTTCCACCAATCCGACCCGACCCTATACGGTCAACACCATTGCCGAGCATCTCGACATGCTGATGGTGTGCCACCACCTCGACGGGAACATTCCCGAGGATGTGGCTTTTGCCGAGTCGCGCATCCGCAAGGAAACCATTGCGGCGGAAGACATCCTGCACGACATGGGCGCGCTCTCGATCATCTCGTCGGACAGCCAGGCGATGGGCCGGGTCGGCGAGGTGCTGATCCGAACCTGGCAGACCGCCGACAAGATGAAGCGGCAGCGCGGACAATTGCCGCAAGAAACGGGCAGCAATGACAATTTCCGCGTCAAGCGCTACATCGCCAAATACACCATCAACCCCGCAATCGCCCATGGCATGAGCCAGCATATCGGCTCGATCGAAGTGGGCAAACGGGCGGACCTCGTGCTCTGGAGCCCGGCTTTTTTCGGCGTCAAACCCGAAATGGTGCTGCTTGGCGGCTCGATTGCCGCTGCCCCCATGGGTGACCCCAATGCCTCCATCCCAACGCCCCAGCCCATGCATTACCGGCCCATGTTCGCCGCCTTCGGCAAGCTCGTGACCAACTCATCGGTCACCTTCATTTCGCAAGCGGCCTATGAAGACGGCTTGCGCGGCAAGCTGGGCGTCGACAAGCAATTGTTGCCCGTCACCAATACCCGTGGTGGTATCGGCAAAGCAGCGATGATCCACAACACGGCAACCCCGGTTATCGATGTTGATCCCGAAACCTATGAAGTGCGAGCCGATGGAGAGTTGCTGACCTGCGAACCGGCAACCGTGCTGCCGATGGCGCAACGCTATTTCCTGTTTTGACTGGGATCGGCCTAGATACAAGCCTTCCCGGCTGCACTAATCTTGCAGGGCGGCAGTCTGCCGCGGATCGTTGCTGGAGGCGTCGATGATCTACCTTCTCGCACTTCTTATTGGCGTTGTTGCCGGCTTGCGCGCCGTGACCCCGCTGGCGGCCGTCAGTTGGGCGGCGGCTCTGGGCTGGATCGACCTCAGCAACAGCTGGGCGTCGTTCATGGGGTCGGCGATCACACCCTGGATCTTCACCATTCTTGCGGTGTTGGAGCTGGTGACCGACCAACTGCCGCAAACACCCAGCCGCAAGGTGCCGATGCAATTTGGCGCCCGCATCGTGACCGGCGCCTTTTCTGGAGCCGTGCTTGGCATTTCGGGCGACGGCCTGATCGGCGGATTGATCGCCGGCGCCATAGGGGCGGTTCTGGGCACCCTAGGCGGCGCTGAATTGCGCGCCCGCATGGCCGCCGCGTTCGGCAGCGATCGACCCGCGGGGCTGGTGGAAGACGTTATCGCGATTGTTCTGGCTTTCGCTATAGTGGCGCTGGTCTGAGCGCCATCCAACTTCCGCCGCTTGTTGGTGCAAGTCTTTGGGCTGAGGTCGATAGGGAGAGCCACGATGATCACGAAACGAGTTCTGGCCGCGCTTGCGGTGCTCACCGGCACGGCGGTGCCAGCCATGGCAGCGCAGACCAGCGTTTCCATAACGCTGGGCAACGAAGGTGGCGATCTGGAGCGCCGAGTGACCGTCTATGATTGCGAAGTGGGTGATCCCATCAGCGTGCAATACATCAATGCCGCCCCCAACTTCCTCGCCATCCTGCCCGTGCCCGACCAAACCGAACCGCTGGTGTTTGCCGCGGTGCTCTCCGCTTCGGGTGTGCGCTATGCCGCGGGGCAATTCATCTGGTCCACCAAGGGTGTCGACGCGACGCTGATCGACATCACCGAAGGCGAGGATGCCGACCCGATCAATACCTGTAGTGAAGTCAACAACACCCCCTGAGCCCTCGTTCAGGCAACAGAGTGAACCCATGCTGCGTGCCTCCGCCCACCTGCCCCCCGGCCATGGCCGTGGGGATGCCTTTGACGTCATCAGTCTTGCCCATGACGAGCGGCGCCTGCGCCGCAAGCTCCTGACCCTGCGCGGCGGCACCGAAGTGCTGGTGGATTTTCCCCAAACCCTGACCCTTGAGCATGACGGGGCCTTGCTGCTCGAGGACGGGCGCCTTGCAGGGATCATTGCTGCGGACGAATTGCTCTATGAGATTCGGGCCGACGATCGCGCCCATCTGGTGCGGCTCGCCTGGCATATCGGCAATCGCCACACTTCAGCGCAGCTGGAGGCGGATCGCATCCTGATCAAGCGCGATCACGTGCTCAAAACCATGTTGGAAGGGCTCGGTGCGCGCATCACCAATATCTCCGAACCGTTTTTCGCCGAGCACGGCGCCTATCACAGCCATGGCGATGCCGGGCACGCCTTGCTTAACCGATGAGCGGCGGCGACCTGCAAAAGCTGCTGACCTGGCTGTCACCCGCCTTTCCCGTCGGGGCTTTCGCGTGGTCGGCGGGGCTCGAAACCGCCATCCAGACCCGTGTGGTGCATGACCGCGCCACGACGCAGGACTGGATCGAGGGCAGCCTGCATCATGGTGGGCTGCGCACCGACGCCATCCTCCTGGCCGCCGCCCATCGCGTGGCCGATGACGCGGCAGCATTAAGTGAGCTTGCCGACTTGTGCCTCGCACTGACGCCGGCGCGAGAACGACACACGGAAACCGTCACTACCGGCGATGCCTTTGCTGCGGCAGCGCAGGCCTGGTCCGGGACGGGGACCCTGGTGCTGCCTCAGCCCTGCCCCTACCCCATCGCCGTAGGCGCCATTGCCGGCAAGCACGGGCTTGAGCCCGGCGCCACACTCCTGGCCTTCATCACTGCGGCCGTGCATGCGCAGGTCTCGGTGGCTGTGCGGCTCGTGCCCATCGGTCAAACCGATGGCTTGCGGATCATGGCTGCGCTGGAGCCGGCGGTCGCGCAAGTGGCGACGTTGTGCGGGAGCGCTGGCCTCAACGAGATCGGGGGCATTGCCTATGCCGCCGATATCGCGCAAATGGCCCACGAGACCCTCCATACGAGAATCTTCCGCTCATGAGCATGTTCATTGCCGCCTTCATGTTCATTCCCTTGCTGGCGGTTTCGTTTGCCCACCTACTCTGGTCGGTGGGCACGACCTGGCCGATCCGCAACGAGCAATTGCTCGCCCAAACCGTTGTGGGCACCCCGGGCGTCACGCGGATGCCGCCTCGGCTGGTTTCGCTGGCCGTAGCAATCGGCACGCTGGCCGCCGGCATCGTCGCCCTGGCACTCGCGGACCATGACAGCGGCGGCGCCACCCTGACACTGGTCGGCGCGCTGTGTGCGATCCCATTTTTGGCGCGAGGAGGCCTGGGCTATACCGCCCGCTGGGCGGAACGGACCCCTGAACCAAGCTTCCGGTTCAACGACCGGCGGGTTTATTCACCGCTTTGCCTGTTTATCGGGCTGGGCTTTCTGGCACTTGTTCTCTTGAGGCTCCTATGAAGTCGCTCAACGGTCCCCTCCGCATCGGCATTGGCGGTCCCGTCGGTTCGGGCAAGACCACGCTATGTGAAATGCTGCTCAAATCCATGCGCGAGCGCTATTCCATGGCCGTGGTGACCAACGACATCTACACTCAGGAGGATGCCCTGATCCTCGCGCGGGTGCAGGCGATTTCGGAAGATCGCATCGTTGGCGTTGAAACCGGTGGCTGCCCGCATACGGCGATCCGCGAGGATGCCTCGCTGAACCTTGCGGCCATCGACGCGCTCAACCGCAAGTTCCCCGATCTCGACATCATCCTGATCGAAAGCGGCGGCGATAATCTGGCCGCAACCTTCTCGCCCGACCTGGCTGACCTCACCATCTATGTGATTTCGGTGGCCCAGGGCGAAAAGATCCCGCGCAAGGGCGGCCCGGCGATCTCGCGCTCGGACCTGCTGGTGATCACCCATACCGATCTTGCGCCACATGTGCGCGCCAGCCTTGAAGTGATGGAAAGCGATACGCAAAAGGTGCGCGAGGGCCGCCCCTATGTGTTCACCGACCTGCTGCGCCGCGAAAGCCTCGATCAGATCATCGCCTTCATCGAAAAGGCCGGCGGGCTGGCCGAGGTGACCGCGGCCGCGGAATAGCAGTGACCGTCTTTCTGCGCTTGCGGGCGAGCCTTACGGGCTCGCCGCCGGCGCCGGTCTGGCCCCAAGGCACATACCGGATGCCACTGGCGGTGGCCCGACCGCGAGATCTGCACGATCTGCTGGTGCTGGCTTACCGCGATGGCGGCGGCAGTGTCCCGCCCTTTGAGACCTGGTGGACAGGTCTTGTCGAGGATGACGAGTTTCGTCCCGAGCTCGTCATCATCGCCGCGGACGCGAATGACCGGCCCATCGGCATTGCCCAGTGCTGGACTAGTGGCTTCATCAAGGATCTGGCTGTTGCGCCAGCGTGGCGCCATCGAGGTATTGGCGCAGCCTTGCTGCGCACCGCCTTGGCCGTCTTTGCCGCCGAGGGGCTGACCCAGGTTGATCTCAAGGTCGAGGCCGACAACATTGCCGCGCAACGCTTTTACCGCCGCATGGGCATGGTCGAGGCGACGGACTAGGAAGCGATCATCACCACATGGCTGACCAGACGACCATCGGCGAAATGGTGGATCATCAGCCCGGGCGGGTCGACGCGTTGAGCCTCCTTGCCATCGAGGCGCAGCTTGTTGGAGCGCGCCACAGAAGGAGCCATCGTGGCGGGGCGGCCGGCAAAGCTCGTGAACAATGGTCGGTGCACATGCCCGCAGGTAAGGCCTAGCACGGGCGAGGCAGCCGCAGCGATCGTGTCCGCCAAGGCGGCGCCGTTAAGGCAAATATTGCGATCCTTGTTGTCGATGCCGCAGCGAAAAGGATGCTGGTGCTGGAACAGGAGCGCTGGCGGGACCTGCTCCGCCAGCTGCTCCGCGAGCCACCCAAGCACGGGTGCAGCGTCACCATGGTGCTGACCGGCCACGGTCACATCCAGCCCGATCAATCGCAGCGACCCCAGATCCCTGATGCTGTGAAGCG
Organism: Devosia sp. Z11_6; assembly: GCF_058133665.1. Classification (NCBI taxonomy): domain Bacteria; kingdom Pseudomonadati; phylum Pseudomonadota; class Alphaproteobacteria; order Hyphomicrobiales; family Devosiaceae; genus Devosia; species Devosia sp. Z11_6. Next base: position 776,825 of record NZ_JBYUNQ010000001.1, on the reverse strand, counting down.
CGCCCTGCAGCCCCCAACCGTGCTCGGCTCCGAAGACGCGCCGCATGGGGCCGTGGTGATCCATATTGCCGGGCACAACCTGGACCGGCGCCTTGAGCGATCCCAGCCGTTCGGCAACATCAGCATAGCTTTGCAGTGCGCCATCTTCCGCCAAGTCCCCGCTCACGATTACCGCGTCCGGCGCGAGAGGTCGCAGCCAGGTCAGCACGGCATCGAGCCGGGCCAGCGCCTCTCGGGTTCCGTTGGCGTGGATATCACTGAGCTGGGCGATGATCATTGTCTGCCTTTCCCCGAACCAGAGCCACCACCGTACGGGGCCCCAAAGTAACCGTTCCGCCGCCAATCACCGGGTGCAGGTCGGAAGCGAGACCCACTCTCCAGTCGCCAGCGGGCAGTTGCGCCGCGAGGCTATCGTGCCGGCGGTTGAACCAGATCAGCACGTCATCGGAGCCGTAGCAGAGATGCATGCCGAGAACCGAAGCATTGGGATGCTCCCATTCGACGCTGTTCATCTCGTGACCCGATGGGTGCAGCCAGGTCACGTCGCGGTGCCCGGCGGCTCCGGTCCCGTTGAGGAAGCGATCAGCATGCACCGCCGGATGCCCCTGGCGAAAAGCGCAAAGGGCGGCAACAAGGGCCGCTAGCTCCCAATCGCCGTTGGACCAGTCCAGCCAGGTGATCTCGTTGTCCTGCGCATAGGCATTGTTGTTGCCTCCTTGCGTGCGGAACAACTCGTCGCCCTGTTGCAGGAGGATGCCGCCGCGCGACAGCAGCAGCGTGGCGAGCAGCGCGCGCACATCGCGGCGCCGGGCTAGATTGATCTGCGCGTCCTCGGTTTCCCCTTCCACGCCGCAATTCCAGGAGAGATTATGGTTGTGGCCGTCGCGGTTGTCTTCGCCATTGGCGAGATTATGCTTGTGCGCGTAGCTGACGAGGTCACGCAGGGTGAAGCCATCATGCACCGCCAGCAGATTGATCACCGAAGCGGGCGTGCGTCCATCGCGATCAAACAACTCGGCGCTGCCGGCAAGCTTGGAGGCAAAACGGCCGATCGAGCCGGGCTCGCCCCGCCAGAAGGCCCGCACCCCATCCCGATAAGTGTCATTGTGCTCCCGGAATGGCGGCCCGAACTGGCCCAGCTGATAACCGCCAGGACCCGGATCCCAGGGTTCCGCGGCAAGGATGCACCGGCTCAGCAGTGGATCGGCCTTGATCCGCTCGAGCAGTTCGGCGCTGGAATTGAACTCGGGCTCGCGCCCCAGCACCGGCGCCAGGTCGAAGCGAAAGCCTGACACACCGCCCTCCTCCACCCAGAAGCGCAGGCTATCGATGACGAGGCGCTGCGTCGCTGGATGATTGCAGCGCAGCGTATTGCCAGTGCCGGTGTAATTGACGAGTTCCTGGCGGTCTTCGCGATCGGCAAACCAGAAATAAGCTTGGGGATCGAGACCCATGAGGCTCAGGATCGGGCCTTGCGCATCGCTTTCGCCGGTGTGGTTGAACACCACATCCAGGATCACCGCTATCCCCGCTTCCCGATAGCGGTCTGTGAGCTGACGTAGATCGGCGATACCGCCGGGTGCAAGGCGCGGATCAATGGCGCCATAGGCAATAGGATTATAGCCCCAGGCATTGCTCAGCCCCAGCGCCGGCAGGTGCCGCTCGTCAATCCAGGCGGTCACCGGCATCAACTGCAGGGTGTCGACGCCAAGCTGTTGGAAGTGCTCGATCACGGCCGGCGCACCCAAGCCCTTCAGCGTACCGCGCTCGGCCGGTGGGACCTGGGGGTGGCGCATGGTGAAACCACGCACATTGAGCTCGTAGAAGAACTTAGGAGTCGTCAGGAGCGGCCCAGTCGCAGCCGTAAGCTTTTCGACGACAACGGCCTTGGGCACCAGTGGCGCAGTATCGAAGGAGGGGTCTCGTGGGCAACGCAAATCGGGCGAATAGGCGAAGACCCGATCCAGTTGCCGGGCATAGGGATCAACGAGGAGCCGCGCGGGATCGAAAAACAAGCCGCTATCGGGCGCATATGGACCATCGACACGCAGCCCATAGCGCGTGCCGACGCCCAGACCGGCGATCAGAGCGGCATGGATACCGTCGTGATGCACATCGAATGGAAAGCGATGAACCTCACTGTCATGCTCATCGAAGATCGATACCCAAAGCGCTGTTGCAGCAGAGGAATAAACCGCGAAGTTGACCCCCGCAGGGGTGATCGTCGCGCCCAGATCATGGGTGTTGCCGCGGCCGGGGAGCAGCCGCGGCACCATCTCAGGTGATAACACTCGGTGCCTCACGGCCAGTGCGTTGCCGAACTCCGGCAAGTTGGTCGGCAATGGCGATCAAAGGCTCGAGAGCCATTTGCGTTTCCAGTTCGTGACGTCCGTCGGCCGCCTCGTAACGCTCAAGATACAGCCGCAAGGTGGCACCAACGGTACCCGTGCCGCTCAGGCGCAGGACGATGCGCGAGCCGTCAGTGAAGCCAATGCGGATGCCCTGCTTGGCGCTCGTGGAGCCATCCACCGGATCATGGTAGGTGAAGTCATCGGCATAGGCGATCTGCAGGTCCTCGCCGAAGGTCTGGCCGGCAAGGCTCGGCAGGCGCGCGCGCAGATCATCGACCAGCGTATTGGCAATCGCGGCATCGACCTCCTCATAATCGTGCCGCGTATAGTAGTTGCGCCCGTAAGTGGCCCAATGTTCGCGCACAATCTCGTCCACGCTCTGCCCGCGCGCGGCGATGATGTTGAGCCACAGCAGCACGGCCCAGAGCCCATCCTTTTCGCGCACGTGATTGGAGCCCGTGCCCGCGCTTTCCTCGCCACAGATGGTGACGCGGCCAGCATCGAGAAGATTGCCGAAAAACTTCCAGCCGGTGGGCGTCTCGTGCATCTCGATGCCCAGCTTTTCCGCGACCCGGTCTGCCGCGGCGCTGGTGGGCATGGAACGAGCGATCCCGGCAATGCCGTTGCGATAGCCGGGCGCGAGATGCGCATTGGCGGCGAGCAGCGCGAGAGAATCCGAGGGGGTAACGAAGCGGTTCTTGCCGATAATGAGGTTCCGGTCGCCATCGCCATCAGAGGCGGCGCCGAAATCAGGACCCTCAGGCGTCATCAGCAGGTCGTGCATGTCCTTGCAGTAGACGAGGTTCGGATCGGGGTGGCCGTTGCCGAAATCGGGCGACGGTGTGCCGTTCACGACAGTGCCATGAGGAGCACCCAGTAGGTCCTCGAGGATATTCTTGGCGTAGGGCCCGGTGACCGCATGCATCGCATCAAAGGTCATGCGGAAACCACCGGCAAACAATGCGCGGATGGCGTCGAAGTCGAAGAGAGTTTCCATCAAGGCCGCGTAATCAGCCACGGGGTCGATCACCTCGACCACCATGTCGCCGACGCGCTGGCTACCCACCTGCCCCAGCCCCACATCGGGCGCATCGACGGTTTTGTAGCTCTCGATCACCTTGGTGCGCGCGAACACCGCATCGGTGATCTTTTCGGGCGCCGGCCCGCCATTGCCGATATTGTACTTGATGCCGAAATCGCCGTCCGGTCCGCCCGGATTGTGGCTGGCCGAGAGCACGAGGCCGCCAAAGGCGCCGTAGTGGCGAATGATGTGGCTGGCGGCGGGCGTCGAGAGCAGGCCGTTCTGCCCCACCATCACCTTGCCAAAGCCATTGGCAGCCGCGATGCGGATCGCCTTCTGGATGGCCACATCATTGTAGAACCGGCCATCGCCGCCGATCACGAGGGTCTGGCCCGCAAACCCCTCGAGCGAGTCAAAGATCGCCTGGATGTAGTTCTCGACATAGTTGGGCTGCTGATAAACGGTTACGCGCTTGCGCAGCCCGGATGTGCCCGGCTTCTGGTCGGGGTAAGGCGTGGTTTCAATCGTCTTGATCATCGTCATTCTTGAGCCGGAGGAGAGAGGCATAAAGGTCTGCATAAAGGCCGGCGCTGGTTTCCCAGGACACATCAGCCTTCATGCCGCGGCGTTGCATTTTCTTCCAAACCTTGTCCCGGCGGTAAAGCCGGACGGCTTTGCGCAGGGCTTCAGCAAGGGCCTCGACACTGTTGGGCGCAAACTGAAATCCGGTGGCGACTTCCGCCTGCAGCGCGGCGGGATTGGCGTCGATCACCGTATCGGCCAAACCGCCGATGCGGCTGACAACCGGCACGCAGCCATAGCGCAGGCCATAAAGCTGGGTCAGCCCGCAGGGCTCGAACCGCGACGGGATCACAATAGCGTCGCACCCGCCCTGCATGAGGTGAGACAGGTTCTCGTTATAGCCCACGACGAGGCCAACCTTGCCGGGGTAAGCAGCGGCCATGTGGCGGAAGCCATCCTCAAGATAAGCTTCTCCCGAGCCCAGGACCGCGAGCCGCCCACCGGCCCCGATCAGGTCGGGCACAGCTTGCAGCAGCAGGTCCATGCCCTTCTGGTCGGTCAAACGACTGACGACGCAGAACAGCGGGCCGTTCACGCCGTCCAGGCCGAACTGCTCAACCACCGCCGCCTTGTTGACGCGACGCATATGCACAGTGCTGGAGGTATATTTCTGTGCCAGCGCCGGATCGGTGGCGGGGTTCCAGGTCTGGGTGTCAATGCCGTTCAGAATGCCCGCAACGGTACTCTGGCGGGCGTTCAGCAGCCCTTCGAGGCCGAGGCCGAACTCGGGCGTGCGGATTTCCTCGGCATAGGTGGGGCTCACGGTGGTGACAAAGTCAGCGCATTCCAGCCCCGATTTCAGGTAAGAAATGCCGCCATAGTACTCGACGCCGTGCACGCTGAAGGCCTGTGGCGGCAAGCGGAGCTGGCCAAAAATCTCGGCGCCGAAAAAGCCCTTGAATGCCATGTTGTGGATGGTCATCACGGTCTTGATCCGGTCCGAGCGGCCGAACTTGATATAGGCCGGGGCAAGGCCCGCCTGCCAATCATGGGCATGGATGATCTGGGGGTGATAGCCACCCACCATGCCCATGGCCAGTTCAGCCCCGACCCAGCCCAGCGCGGCAAAACGCTGCCAGCTATCCGGCCAGTCCCCTTCGGGGCCGACATAGATATTGCCGGGGCGATTATAGAGATGCGGCGCATCGATGATGATCACGTCGAGGCCAGCCGTCCGGCCGGCCAGCAGCCGTGCGGGACCGCCAAAGAGATCATCGAGCTCCTTGACCACCCGACCACCTTCCATCTGCCCCAGCACGCTTGGATAGCCGGGGACAAGGGTGCGCATATTGACGCCGCGGCCAGCCAGCGCGGCGGGCAAGGCGCCCGTCACATCGGCCAGGCCGCCGGTCTTGATCAGCGGGTAAACCTCTGACGCGACCGAGAGAACTTCAATCATCGGCTCGCCAGGTATTTGTTGATCATGGGCTGGGTGATCAGCGTCACGCCATCATCGCTGCGGCGGAACCACTTGGCGTCGAACTCGGGATCCTCGCCCACAACCAGGCCTTCGGGAATGTTGACGCCGCGATCGATCACCACCTTGCGCAACCTGGCACTGCGGCCGATGTCGCAATAGGGCAGCACCACCGCTTCGTTGAGTTCGGAATAGGAGTGGACGCGCGACCCGGTCGAGAGCAGCGTGCGCTGCAGCGAGCCGCCCGAGATGATGCAATCGCCCGAGACCAGGGAGTTCACCGCCGCACCGCGCCGCCCGTCATAGTCATGCACGAATTTGGCCGGCGGGGTGATCTCGGCATAGGTCCAGATCGGCCAGTCGCGGTCATAGAGATCGAGCTGGGGCTGGATATCGGTGAGGTCGATCGAGGCCTTCCAATAGGCGTCGATCGTGCCGACGTCGCGCCAATAGGAAACTTCTTCCTTGGACGAGCGCACGCAGGAGCGTGGGAAGCGGTGCGCCCATGCGGTGCCGTTCTTGACGATATAGGGGATGATGTCCTTGCCGAAGTCCCGGTTGGAGCCTTCGGTGGCCGCATCGCGCCGCAGCTGCTCCATCAGGAACCGCGTGTCGAACACATAGATGCCCATCGAGGCCAGCGCCATGTCCGGCTTGTCGGGGATCCCAGGCGGATCCTTGGGTTTCTCGACGAAATTGACGACCCGGTCGCGGCCATCCACATGCATCACGCCAAAGCCGGTGGCTTCCATGCGCGGCACTTCCAGGCAGCCGATGGTCACGTCGGCGCCGGTGTCCACATGCTGGCGCAGCATGATTTCGTAGTCCATCTTGTAGATGTGGTCGCCCGCGAGGATAACGATATAGCGCGCCCCGGAATCCTCGATGATGTCCATGTTCTGGTACACGGCATCGGCAGTGCCGGCATACCACATGTCCTCGCGCACCCGCTGGCTGGCGGGCAAGACGTCGAAGCTTTCGTTACGCTCGGGGCGCAGGAAGTTCCAGCCGCGCGACAAGTGCCGGATCAGGCTGTGCGCCTGGTATTGCGTCGCCACGGAAATGCGGCGAATGCCCGAATTGATGGCGTTCGAGAGCGCAAAATCGATGATGCGCGACTTGCCGCCGAAATACACTGCGGGCTTGGCGCGGCGGTCGGTCAGTTCCATCAAACGCGTGCCGCGACCACCGGCCAACACATATGCCATCGCCTCGCGTGCCAGCGGCGACGGCGCCCGATAATCAGCCATTTAATCCCTCCAAAATAGCCCGGTTTGACCCGGAGCGTTCTTCGGCCCCCGCCGGTTCACGCAGGTTCGAATTTCAAGAACAGTGTCGAAAGTGGCGGCAGATAGAGCTCGGCTTCTGCCGGCCAATGCATGCCCTCGACGGGATAGGCGGTAACAGCACCCTGGTTGCCCGTGTTGCTGCCGGAATACCAACCCGCATCGGTGTTGATACGCTCGACCCACTTGCCGGCAATCGGCATCGGGATCTTGTAGTTGCTGCGCGGCACGGGGGTCATGTTGGAGACCACCAGCACCGGATCGGCGCCCGGGGCCTTGCGCAACCAGGCAAAGACGGAATTGGCGTGGTCGTTGCCAATGACCCACTCAAAGCCCTCCGGCTCGCAATCACGCTCGTGCAGGGCGGGAAGCTGGCGATAGGCAGCATTGAGGTCAGCAACGAGCCTCCGCAGTCCCTCATGCATGCCTGCTTCCAGCAGCCACCAATCCAGCGAATGGGCCTCGGTCCATTCTTCACGCTGGCCAAACTCCTGCCCCATGAACAAGAGCTTCTTGCCGGGATGGCCCCACATGAAGGCGTAATAAGCGCGCAGATTGGCAAATTTCTGCCAGTCATCGCCCGGCATTTTCTCGATCAGTGACTTCTTGCCATGCACCACCTCGTCATGGCTGAGCGGCAACACAAAGTTTTCCGTGAACGCGTAGACCGTGCCGAAGGTCATGTCGTTGTGGTGATAGCGACGGTGGATCATTTCGCGGCTCATGTAACGCAGGGTGTCGTTCATGAACCCCATGTTCCACTTGAACCCGAAGCCCAGCCCGCCCGCATCAACGGGGCGGCTCACCCCGGGCCAGGACGTGGACTCTTCGGCGATCATGAATGTGCCCGGATGAAGCCGATAAGCTTCAGTGTTTACCCGCTGCAGGAACTCGACCGCTTCCAGGTTTTCATTGCCGCCATGCTGGTTGGGCACCCACTCGCCGGGCTGGCGGGAGTAGTCGAGATAAAGCATCGAGGCCACTGCATCGACGCGCAAGCCGTCAAGGTGGAACTGCTCGAGCCAATAGAGGGCATTGTTGACGAGGAAGGAGACGACCTCACGGCGGCCGAAATTGTAGATCGCCGTGTTCCAGTCGGGGTGGAAACCCTGGCGCGGATCGGCATGCTCATACAGCGCCGTGCCGTCGAAATGAGCGAGCCCATGCGCATCGGTCGGGAAATGCGCCGGCACCCAATCGAGAATGACCCCGATACCGGCTTCATGAGCGGCATCAACAAAGCGGGCAAGGCCGGCGGGATCGCCGAACCTTGCCGTCGGCGCATAAAGCCCGGTGGGCTGGTAGCCCCAGCTCGGATCATAGGGATGCTCGGTGATCGGCATCAGCTCGATATGGGTATAGCCCATGTCGGCGGCATAGGGGACCAGCTGCTCGGCAAGCTGTTCATAGGACATGAAGCCGCCATCAGGCTTGCGGCGCCATGAGCCCAGATGCACCTCAAAGATGGACATAGGCATGCGCCGCCAATCCTTGGAGCGGCGCTCTTCCATGTATTGGGCATCCGTCCACACGAACGGCGAGGGATCGGGGACCACGGAAGCGGTGCGCGGGCGCATTTCCGCCTGGCGGGCGTAAGGATCGGCCTTGAGCGGCTGGGTGACGCCGTCGGGACCGACGATCTCGTATTTGTAGAGCGTGCCCGTTCCGAGCACGGGGATGAAGACTTCCCAGACCCCGGTATCTAGCCGCTTGCGCATGGGATGGCGCCGGCCGTCCCATTCGTTGAACGAGCCAACGACGCTCACGCGCTGCGCATTGGGCGCCCAGACAGCAAAGTGAGTGCCATGGATGCCTTCGAATTCCATCTCATGCGCGCCAAGCTTGTCGTAAAGCCTGAGATGGCTGCCTTCGCCGATATAGTAGTCATCGAGCGGGCCGAGTACGGGACCAAAGGAATAGGGATCATAGACATCCCACTCCCCGCCCGCATTGCTTGCCTTATAGCGGATCGGCTGGCGGGCAGCTAGCGGGACCGGGCCTTCAAAGAAACCAGCCGGATGGCTCTGCAACAGTTCACCAAGGAACTCGCCGCCCAGCGTCCAAGCGCTCAGTTTCTCGGCGTGCGGCACGAATGCGCGCAGCACCATCTGTCCGTTACTCTCGTGCAAGCCCAGAAAGGCGAACGGGTCGGCATGACGCCCACCGACGATCGCTTCCACTTCCCGGGCATCTGCCTGCCAGTCCTGCCTGTCCACCCGCGCATCCTTTGTCCGATCACAGCCGGTCAAAGCCGGCTGGACCTCATTGACTTATTGCATTCATCGGACGCGCTCCGCTGCAACCTAGGTTGCAGCGACGGGCACGCCCCAGATTTCTTCGGCATATTGCTTAATCGTGCGATCCGAAGAGAAAAAGCCTACGCGCGCCGTGTTGCGAATGCCCATGGCATTCCAGCGCGCCTTATCGAGCCACAAGCCATCCACCCGGGCTTGGGCCGCCACATAGGAGTCGAAATCTCGCGCGACCATGAACCAGTCGCGGTCATAAAGCCCGCCGATCAGATCGCCATAGCGATGCGGATCATCGGGCGAAAACACGCCCGACGCGATCGCTTCGAGGGCTTCCTTGAGAGCTGGCGAACTATCGATGGCCTGGATGGGCGCCTCGTGCCGCGCTCGCTTGTCGTTGACCTCTTCAGTGGACAAGCCAAAGATGACGATGTTTTCCGCGCCAACTTCCTTGTGCATCTCCACATTGGCGCCATCCATGGTGCCAATGGTGATGGCGCCATTGGCCATGAACTTCATGTTGCCGGTGCCCGATGCCTCCATGCCCGCTGTCGAGATCTGCTCAGACAAATCGGCTGCTGGCATGATCACCTCGGCGAGGCTGACATTGTAGTTGGGCAGGAAGACCACCTTGAGAAGACCGCGCACCGCCGGGTCATTATTGATGACCTTGGCGACGTCGTTGATGAGTTTGATGATGAGCTTGGCGTTCCAGTACCCTGGCGCTGCCTTGCCCGCGAAGATCTTAACGCGGGGCACCCATTCGCGTTCCGGGTGAGCGCGAATTTCCTGATAAGCGGCAACGGCTTGGATGATGTTGAGCAACTGTCGCTTGTACTCGTGGATGCGCTTTACCTGGACGTCGAACACGGCGTCCGGTGAGACTACGATGTTCATGCGATCCTTGATCAGGCGGGTCAGCCGATCCTTGTTCCCGCGCTTGACTGCGGCAAACTTATTCTGAAAGGCCGGATCCTCGGCGTGATCAGCGAGCGCGTGGAGCGCATTCACATCATCCAGAAATGCGGGCCCAATGGTTTCGGTGATGAGCTTGGTGAGTTCGGGATTACACTGCATCAGCCAGCGGCGCGGCGTAATGCCATTGGTCTTGTTGGTGATCCGGTCGGGATAAAGCTTGTGCAGATCGGAAAACACCGTCTGCTTCATGAGCTCGGTGTGGAGCGCCGACACACCATTGGTGGCGTGCGAGCCGACGAAAGCCAGCTGGCCCATGCGCACCCGCCGCCCGCTATTCTCATCGATCAACGACAGATTGGCCACCTGCGCATCGGTGAACTCGGCGCTGCGCCGCGCTTCGCCCAGAACTTGGCTGTTGATCTGGTAGATGATCTGCATGTGCCGCGGCAGCATGCGCTCGAGCAAGGCCACCGGCCAGCTTTCCAGCGCTTCGGGCAACAGGGTGTGGTTGGTGTAGCTGAAGGTTGCCTTGCAGATCGGCCAGGCGACGGACCAATCCAGACCATGCAAATCCACTAGGATGCGCATCATTTCGGCAATCGAAATGGCCGGGTGCGTGTCGTTGAGCTGGATGGCGACCTTGTCCGGCAGGGAATGCAGATCGCCATATTGCTGCAAGTGCCGGCGCACGATGTCCTGCAGGGAAGCCGAGGAGAAGAAAAACTCCTGACGCAGCCGCAACTCCTGCCCGGCGGCGGTCGAGTCAGCGGGGTAGAGCACCCGTGTGATCGCCTCGGCCCGTGAGCTTTCCTCGAGCGCCCCGAGATGGTCGCCCGAATTGAACTTGTCGAGGAGGATGGGATCAATCGGCTGGGCGCTCCAAAGGCGCAGCGTATTCACCCGCGCTCCGCGCCAGCCTACAATGGGTGTGTCGAAGGCGACGGCAAGGAAATGATCGTTGGGGCGCCATTCCTGGCGCACCGTGCCATCGGGCCCTTCAACCGGCTCAACGATGCCGCCGAAGCCAATTTCATAGGAGCTTTCGCGCCGCTCGAATTCCCAGGGATTGCCGTGGGCGAGCCATTCTTCGGGCAGCTCCACCTGCCAGCCTTCGCTCATTTCCTGGCGGAACAGCCCGTGCACATAGCGGATGCCATAGCCATAGGCAGGGATCTTGAGCGAGGACATCGACTCAAGAAAACACGCGGCAAGACGGCCTAGGCCGCCATTGCCGAGCGCGGCATCAGGCTCCAGATCGATAAGGTCGCCCAAATCGACATTGAGGTTCTTGAGGGCTTCTCTCACCGGCTCAAGCAGGCCCACATTGCTCATGGCGTCGCGCATCAGGCGGCCGATCAGGAACTCGAGGCTGAGATAATAAACGCGCTTGTGGGAAATGCGCCAGGTTTCGCGCGAGGACTCCATCCAGCGGTCCATCACCCGATCGCGCACCGCCAGAATTGTCGCCGCCAGCCAGTCATGAGGCCGCGCGACAATGGGGTCCTTGCCGACCGAATAGATCAGCCGTTCAAGGATCTCGGCTTCCAATGCCTCCACTGTAGTGGCACGAGGCTGGGGGGTGGGAGCGTCGTAGACGATTGGCTTCTGGGGCATATCGCGATCCGGAATACGTGACGAACAGGTCCCTCTTAGACTTTAGTCTGGCATTTAACCAGTGTTGGTTAAAGCCCTCACTTTGGCGGCACTAACGGGCTCCTCCCACCGAAGACGCTTCTTTAGCGTCTTCGTCGATGTCCTCCTCACGCACGGCAACACCGCTTTCACGCGCCTGATCGACCGCATTGCTGAGCAGCAAGTGGCGCCCTGCCATTTGCGCGCCGCCCACCATCTGCAACTCGAACCGCTGGCTGTCGCGCTCGCGAACGCCCGCCACGACCTGGTCGGCTTCTTCCTGGCTGGCGCCAAGCAGCGTGATCGCCTTGCCGCCAAGGATCAACGAGGACTCGAACAGTTCGCGCTGTTGATACTCGACCCCGGCTTTGACCAGTTCAATGGCGTGCCCGCGGTCGAATGCACGGGCCATGACCTTAGCAAGGGGAAACTCGTCACGCACCAATTCGGCGATGCGCGTTGCACTCGCCTTGTCATTGACGCAAATCAGGATGATCTCGGCATTGTCAGCCCCTGCGGCATGCAGGATATCGAGCCGCGTTCCATCCCCGTAATAGACCTTGAAGCCGATCTGCGAGGCAGCCCGGATCATGTCGGTATCATTGTCGATGATCGAGACGGAATGATGCATCGCCAGCAGCGGCTGGCTGGCGATCTGGCCAAAGCGCCCGAAGCCGATGATGAGCACCCTGCCCCGCAGATTGCTCACCCTATCCACCCCGTCCATGGACTGGGTGGTCTTTGGCGTCACAAAACGCAGGCCCGCGATCGCAAAGGGGGTCAGCACCATCGAGATCACGACTGTCGCGGTGAAGATGGAGTTGGTGGGTGCGTCGATGATGCCAGCGGCTGTCGCCGTCGTGTACAACACAAAGGCAAATTCGCCGCCCTGTGACATGAGCACGGCGCGCTCCAGCGCTTCGCCATGGGAGGACCGCAACAGGCGGGCAATCGCATAGATGCCAATACCCTTGACCAGCATATAGCAGGCAACACTGAGCGCAATGATCGCCCAGTTGTCCGCGACAATGCGCAGGTCCAGCGACATCCCGACGGCAAGGAAGAACAGCCCGAGCAGGATGCCGCGGAACGGCTCCACATCCGCTTCCAGCTGATGCCGGAAGGTCGAGGTCGAGAGCAGCACGCCAGCCAGGAAGGCTCCCATGGCCATGGAAAGCCCGCTCAACTGAAACAACAAGGCCGCGCCCAGTACCACCAGCAATGCAGCGGCAGTCATGACCTCACGCTGCTTGGTGGAGGCCAGCGCCGCAAAGAGCGGGTTCATGATGCGGCGCCCGAGAAAAATCAGCAGCAGCACGGCGCCAAGCGCGATGGCAATGCTCACCAGGCGGGTACCGAAGCTGTCCGATCCGCCGGAATGGCCGAGCAGCGCCACGATGGCCAGGAGCGGCACGATGGCAAGGTCTTCGAGCAGCAGAACGGAGACCATTTTCTGGCCGCTATCTGTGGCAAGTTCCCCGCGCTCGCCGAGAATTTGCATGACGATGGCCGTCGAGGTCAAAACGAAGCCCATGCCGGCGACAAAGGCCACCGGTGGCGCAAAGCCGAGGAGAATGCCCACCCCCGTCAGCAGCGCGCCGCAGACCAGTACCTGGACGACCCCCAGGCCAAAGATCTGCTTGCGCAGCGCCCACAACCGCGTCGGCTCCATTTCGAGGCCGATGATGAACAAAAAGAGGACGACCCCGAGCTCGGCGGCCGAAAGCACGGCTTCAGGCTCATGGATCACGCCCAGCACGGATGGGCCAAGCAACAACCCAGCGGCGAGATAGCCCAGCACTGAGCCGAGCCCGATGCGTTTGAACAATGGTACGGCAAACACACCTGCCGCCAGCAGCACCACGATGGGTATCAGGTCCACCCCGTGACCTGCCGCTTCCGTTACCACGTGTTCCACACTCGATTCCTTGTCTTCGATGAACCCGGACTGTTCGGCAGCCAAGCGACATCCGTCAAGCACATGAGGGCATGGCAGCTATTCGGCTATCGCGCCGGGCGCCGGCCGATGTAAGGTTTGGCGCGCCAGGCCCTTGGCGCCACTCAGCTATTCTTCGATCCAACTAAATTCAGGTTCTTCCATGACCCGCAAGATCATCATCGACACCGATCCCGGCCAGGATGATGCTGTCGCCATGCTGCTGGCGCTGGCATCACCTGAGGAACTTGAGGTTGTGGGGGTGGTCGCTGTTGCAGGCAATGTCGGGCTTGCGCAAAACGCCCGCAACGCGCTCAAGGTGGTCGAGCTTTCCGGCCGCAAGGACATTCCCGTGTTCGCCGGCTGCGGCCGCCCCATCCGGCGCCCGCTGATCACGGCCGAGCATGTGCATGGCGAAACCGGCCTCGATGGCCCCGACCTGCCGGCCCCCAAGCTCCTGCTCGAGCGGATGCATGGGGTGGACTTCATCGTAAATACTCTGCTCGCTTCCGAGCCGGGCACGGTAACCCTCTGTGCGCTGGGGCCTCTCACCAATATTGCGATGGCGCTCATCAAGGAGCCGCGGATCGCCGAGCGGATTGCCGAGATCGTCTTGATGGGCGGCGCTTACTTCGAAGTCGGCAACATCACGCCAGCGGCCGAATTCAACATCTATGTTGATCCCGAAGCCGCGGATGTTGTGCTGCGTTGTGGGGCGCCAATCACCATGATGCCGCTCGACGTTACGCATGGCGTACAGTCCACACCGGAGCGGCTCGCCGCCATCCGCGCCCTGGGCAATCGCGCCGGCACGGCGGTGTACGAGATGCTGAGCTTTTCCCAGGATTTCGATTTGCAGAAATATGGCTGGTCAGGCGCGCCGCTGCATGATCCCACGGTGATCGCCTATCTGCTCAAGCCCACCCTGTTCACCGGCCGTCACTGTCATGTTGCGGTTGAAACGGGGAGCGAGCTGACGCGCGGCATGAGCGTGGCCGATTATTGGCATGTCACCGGCAAGCCAGCCAATGTGCAGTTCATGCGCCACGCAGATGCCGATGGCTTTTATGCCTTGCTGGCCGAACGGCTGGCCCGGCTACCCTGATCCTTGCCGGTCATGCAGAATTGAGCGGACTACTGGGCGCTTCTTGCGCATCGCGCTTGCCTTGCCAACGGCTTATGCCTAGCTGGCATCATGCAGTTTGAAGTGACCCATGCCCGCTATTCGGCCGAGCACCGGCGGCTGCATTTCACCGCGTCGGGCATCCGCAACGGCGTGAGTTTCACCGTTGTCAGCGATGTGCTTTGCCTGCGTGATCCCTCCACCCCCGAGAACGTGCATCTGGCGGCGCTGCTCAAGCTCACCGAACTGTTCAGCCGCCCCAGTGCCTCGGGGCGATGAGCCCCAGCTCCAGCACCCAACGTCAGACCCTGACGGAAGTGTTACTTCCTTGGCAGTTGACCCTTTCGGCCCTCCCGACACTTTGCTACACACCCAGCCGGGGCCTATAGCTCAATGGTTAGAGCCGACCGCTCATAACGGTCTGGTTCCAGGTTCGAGTCCTGGTGGGCCCACCATTCTATTCAAGTGCTTAGAGTTAGGCCCTTCGGGTCGGTCTGGCTCGGATACGGTCGGACCTTGCGCTTTCGCGCGGCTCCCCCAACACATCGATGATATAGAGTTCGCGCAGGGCTACTAGCAGCACCACCGTCAGCGGCACGCCCAGGACAATTCCCAGTGGTCCGAACAGCAGTGCCAAGCCCACCACCGAAAATAGCGCGACGACTGGCGGCACCTCCACCGTCCGTTTCTGGAGGAGCGGCATGAGGATATTGCCCTCGCTTTGCTGGATGAGGACGTAAACCCCTAAGACCCACCAGAAGGTGTTGACGCCCTGAGCAATGGCGGCCAACCCAAGTGGAACATAGGCGACGATGGCGCCGACATAGGGCACGAATTCCAGCAGACCTGCAATCAGCCCTAGGGCCAGCGCGGAGGGAACTCCGAACATGGCGAGAACCGCAGCGGTTGCACCGCCGATAATCACCATGGCAATCACCTGCCCCGCCAGCCAATGTTGCAGTGACCGTGCCGCCAGATTGAGCGTTTGGCGCAGCCGCTCGCGTCGGGACCGGGGCACCAGCAAAAGGGCCCCTTCCCGATGACCCTGTGGATCAAGCGCCAGAAAGACTCCGCCGGCCACGACAAGGATGCTGGATGATACCGTGCTGAACACACTCGGCACATAGCCCAGAGCGTCCTGGAGCCAGCTGGTGTAGTCAGCATGGGCGAACCATTGCTGCACATCCAGGCCAAATCGGGTTTTCAGTTCAGATGCCACCAAGGGAACTGCGTCACGCAAGGTCGAGACTTGCTCGACCACCTGAGCGCCCATCAGCCAGACCAGGCCGACAACGAGGGCGACAATGATCAGGCAAGCGACTGCCACCGACCCTTTTGGACGGAGCGGCAGGATTTTGCGCACCAATTCGGCCACGCTCCAGATGATCACTGCCAACAGGATCGCCGCGAAGAACAGCAGCAAGATCTGACGCAGGAACCATGCGACGAGCATCAGGCCAACAACCGCGCCGATCACCAGAGCATAGAGCGCGACCTGGGCTGGACCGGTCTGGATCGGCGCGGGAGTGGGGGTGGTTTGCTGGTCGCTCATGGCCGAACCCTGCAAACGAAAGTCAAACGCTGCGACGAGCGGTTTGTATCCGGGCGGGAAAGCAGCGCTTTTTAGCGGTCCTGGAAAGCGACACCTGCAGGCGAAGCGCAGTTGGCCCACTATTGGCTGAACCGAACGTCAGCTGATTCCCAAGCGCATGGTCATTGCTGATCAAGACCGGGAGATCAACAATGACCGCCTCCAGGCCGCGAGCGGCGAAAGCCGCCAGCACGCCGCCTTTGAAGCCTGCTAAGCTGCCGAGGCCTTGGGCTCGACTTGGGCCACCATCGCCTTGCGGCCATTGGCGATGCGTTGGGCGATGACGGCGCAGACCAGAAGCTGGATCTGGTGGAAGATCATCACGGGAAGGATGATCAGGCTCACGGCTTGCCCGGCAAACAGGATATTGGCCATGGGCAACCCGCTCGCGAGGCTTTTCTTGGAGCCGCAGAACAGCAGCACCAAGCGGTCCTCCTGCGACAAGCCGCAGGCCTTCCCGACATAGACTGTGCCGATCATCACCACGGCAAGAAGAACGGAGCTGATCAGCATGAGAATGAGGATCGCCACCCAATCCACCTGACTCCAGATGCCGGCCACCATGCCCGCGCTGAAGGCGGAATAAACGATCAACAGGATCGAGCCACGATCAACGATAGAAGTCAGCAGCTTATGCTTTTGGACCCATGGTCCAATCAGCGGACGGGCCACTTGCCCAAGAAAGAAGGGCAGCAGAATCTGCACGCCGATGCTCAGCATGGCGCTGGCATCAACCCCATGCCCGCCGGTGTGCAGGAGTAGCGCTGTGAGCGCCGGGGTTATGAAGACACCCAACAGGTTCGACACCGATGCCGCGCAGACTGCAGCGGGCACATTGCCACCGGCGATGGACGTAAAGGCGATGGAAGACTGCACCGTTGACGGTAGGAGGCTGAGATAAAGCAGCCCCATTACGATTTCCGGCTGCAGCACCGGGCCCAGCGCGGTCGACGCAAGAAGGCCCAGCAACGGGAAAGCGATGAAGGTGAACGCAAACACCAGCAGCTGCAGCCGCCAATTAGCGATGCCCGCCACAATGGCCGAGGTATTGAGCTTGGCACCATACAAAAAGAACAGCAGCATTACGGCGTAGTAGGAGGCCTTCGAAACCACCTCCGCCCCAAAACCACGCGCCGGCAACAGCGTCGCGAGGACCACCATGCCGATCAGCAGCACCATGTAAATATCAATGCCGAGGCTCTTGAGTCGCGTGGAAAATGCCATTGAAGTCGCCGAATTGGTTGGGCGGCAGAAGCGCGCCGGAAGGAATGGGAAGAAAGAGAGGTTAGTCTGGCTCGAAGCTCGAAACGTGGTTTAGCGCAATCACCCAGCGCCCGTTCCGCTTACGCATTAGCCTTGTATTAATGCCCTGCTGTGCCTCGCGCGGCCGCGACAGGCGGTAGGAACTGATGAGTTGGGCCGCATCGGGTGCAAGCATCTCGATGCGAATATTGGAGAACTCAAGCTCGCCACGCATCTCGGGGGCCGCGCCATAATCGCGGATATAATGGTCGAGCGTTGCCTGCCAGTCGCGCTGCACGCGCCCGCGGGAGACGAAGACCACGTCAGGGTTGGCGAAGCCAGCCATGTAGCCGTGAAAGTCGCCGTTATTCCAAGCAGCCTGCATGTCGGCAATTACGGTGCGGATCGCGGCTTCGTCTTCGGAATGGGACATTGTGGGGTCTTGTTCAAGCGGGTGAAAGGGTGGAATGGCTGGTGGCGCTGTCCTGGATCTGGCGGCGGATCAGCACTTCCTGCGCTGCCGAAACCAGATGGCGCCGCAGGGCCGTTTCCGCCGCGCGCCCATCCTGATCCAAGATGGCATCAACGATCTGCTGGTGCTCGATGCAGGAGCGCTTGAGCCGGCCGGTATCCTTGAGCTGATACTTGCGGAACGGAGCCAGTTTGACGCGCAGGGCCTGGGCTATCGCGGCCAGATCGCTGTTGTGGCTGCCTTGGAACAACAGCTCATGGAACGCGGCATTGGCGGTGTCATAGCCGCCATGGTCGCCCGCTTCAG
Source organism: Devosia sp. Z11_6 (assembly GCF_058133665.1). Taxonomy (NCBI): domain Bacteria; kingdom Pseudomonadati; phylum Pseudomonadota; class Alphaproteobacteria; order Hyphomicrobiales; family Devosiaceae; genus Devosia; species Devosia sp. Z11_6. Next base: position 758,699 of record NZ_JBYUNQ010000001.1, on the reverse strand, counting down.
CCAGCGCATTCATCTGCTGGTGCAGGCGCTCGAGCTCGGCGCGCTCGCTCATAGTCATGCGCTGCGAGGACAAGCGGCCACAGGTGGCCTCCATTTCGGCCATGGCCTCGAACATCTGGTCGATGCGCTCGGCCGAAATCTGCACCACCAGAACGCCCTTGTAGGGGACGCGCTCGGCAAGCGAGCGGCCGCACAAGATATGGAGGGCCTCGCGAACGGGGGTGCGCGAAATGCCGAATCGCTCCGCAATGGAGCTCTCATCCAGACGAGATCCCGCCGGGATGATCCCAGCGATAATTTCTTCTTCGAGTTCCTCCGCAACCACATGGCTGTGGACCTTGCGCGTCTCCAGCATCGTGCTCCTTCCTCGCGGACCCTCTTGGCGCCGCGGCATTCTTGCATCGGTGAATTATGCAACAGCCTTGCAATGTGCGCAAACAATATACAGTATGCCGCCTTATCCCCCGCTGTGTTGGGGCCGCACAGCTGTATCGTATACAATACTCACAGCTGATACGAGTTTTGTCCACAGCGCCTCAAGGGCGTATCCGAGAAGCTGAAGGGAAAAGATGAGCTTTACAACACGTCCGGAACTGCGCGGTACGTTCGGGGGGGTGTCCACCACCCACTGGCTCGCATCGGCTACGGGGATGGCGATTCTCGAAAAAGGTCACACGGCCTTTGACGCCGCTGTCGCGGCGGGCTTTGTGCTGCAGATCGTGGAGCCGCATCTGAACGGCCCCGCGGGCGAAGTTCCAATTCTGGTAACGCCCGCCGGCGCCTCCGAGCCGATCGTGATTTCCGGGCAAGGCCTTGCTCCCGCCAAGGCAACGCTGGACTATTTTCGCGAACTTGGCCTGACCGTTGTTCCGGGCACTGGCATGCTGCCGGCCTGCGTGCCGGGGGCATTCGGCGCCTGGCTGACTCTGTTGCGTGATTTCGGCACGGCCGAACTCGAAGATGTGCTGGCGCCGGCCATTTACTACGCGGCCAACGGCCATCCCCTGGTGCCACGCATCGCCAACACCATCGCGTCCATGCGCGAGCTGTTCACCACCCATTGGCCAAGCTCGGCCGAACTATACCTGCCCAACGGCGCGGCACCCGAAGCAGGCAAGCTGTTTCGCAACCCGCAGGTCGCGGCGCTTTACACCCGCATTCTGGATGACGCCCAAAAGGCGCCAACGCGCGAAGCCCGCATCAATGCGGCGCTGGACTTCTGGTACAAGGGACCCGTGGCCGAACAGATCGACCGGTTTTGCGCGACAGAGGAAGTGTGGGACGTTTCGGGCAAAGCCCACAAAGGCCTGCTGACCGCCGAGGACATGGCCAACTGGCAGCCTCAGATCGAAAAGCCCGTTTCGGTCAGCTATCACGGCTACGACGTTTACAAGTGCGGAGCCTGGTCGCAGGGGCCGGTGCTGCTCCAGATGCTGCAGCTGCTCAAGGGCACCGGCATCGACAAGGTCGACACGCTCGGCCCCGACTTCGTGCATCTGGTGGTGGAAAGCGCCAAGCTCGCCATGGCTGACCGCGAAGCCTGGTATGGCGACAGCCCCGATGTGCCGCTGACTGCGCTGCTGTCCGATGCTTATGCCGATGAGCGCCGCAAGCTGATCGGCGACACCGCCTCGATGGAGGTTCGTCCGGGCTCCCCCGAGGGCCGCAACTCCGCGCTGCCGCCGCTGCGGCCCGTCGGCACGATTCCCCAGCCGGGTATCGGCGGCGGCGAGCCGACCGTTGCGCGCGATGTGCTGCTGCCCACCGACAAACAGGGCGAGCCTGCCCTCACCCGCGATGGCGCCCAGCGCGGCGACACCGTGCAGGTGAGCGCGGTGGATCGCTGGGGCAACATGGTTTCCGCCACGCCGTCGGGCGGCTGGCTGCAGTCGAGCCCGGTTATTCCAGGTCTCGGCTTTGGCCTCACCACGCGCGGACAGATGTTCTGGCTCGATGAGGGTCTCAATTCCAGCATGGCGCCGGGTGTGCGGCCACGCACGACGCTCACGCCTTCCATGGTGTTCCGCGACGGCGTTCCTTATCTCGCCTTCGGCACTCCTGGCGGCGACCAGCAGGATCAGTGGCAGCTCATCATGCTGCTGCGCCACATCCATGGCGGCATGAACCTGCAGGAAGCTATCGACGCGCCTAGCTTCCATACCGACCATCTGCCCAGCTCCTTCTGGCCACGCGAGATCAGCCTTGGCGCCGTGACCCTCGAGTCGCGCTATTCCGCCGAAACCCAGGCGGAACTGGAACGGCGCGGTCACAAGATCACCCTGGGGGATGCCTGGTCGGAAGGCCGGCTCAGCGCCGTCGCCCGTGAGATGGACGGGACGACGCAAGTCATCAAGGCGGCAGCCAATCCGCGCGGAATGCAGGGCTACGCGGTCGCGCGCTAGCCGCAACAATCATATCGAATGGGAGAACAGACCAGAATGATGCTCAAGCCACTACACATCGCCCTGATGGCGAGCCTTGCCCTGACGGGCATCGCTGCCGCGCCGGCTCAGGCACAGTCAGTGCTCAATATCGGCCTGCAGGATGATCCCGATACCCTCGATCCGGCAACCAACTGGAGCTTTGTTGGCCGCCACGTGCTGCAGTCGCTGTGCGACAAGATCGTCGACATCGACGCACAAGGCCAGATCGCACCCATGCTGGCCACCAGCTGGGAATGGAATGCCGACAGCACCGCGCTGACCCTGACCATCCGCGAAGACGCCACCTTCCACGATGGCGAGAAGGTCGATGCCGAAGCGATCAAGTACAATCTCGATCGCGCACTGACCATGGAAGCCTCGCGCCGCAAGTCCGAGATCAGCAGCATCGCCAACATCGAGGTGCTCGGCCCCTTTCAGCTCCAGATCAATCTGAGCGAGCCTTCGGTGCCGCTGCTGGCCGCACTCACCGATCGCGCCGGCATGATCATCAGCCCCAAGGCCGGCGAAGAGCTGGGTGAGAACTTCACCAACAGCCCAGTCTGCTCGGGCCCCTACAAGTTCGTCGAACACATTGCCCAGGACCGCATTGTCCTCGAAAAGTTCGCCGAATACCACGACGCCGACAACTACCACTTTGACCGCCTGGTTTATCGTGGCATGCCCGATGGCAATGTGCGCCTGCTCAACCTGCGCTCGGGCCAGATGGATCTGATCGAGCGCCTTGCTGCGACCGATGTTCCGGCTGTTCAGGGCGAAAGCAACCTCGCGGTCGCTCCCGTCGTGGGCCTGGGCTATTATGGCGTGACCTTCAATATTACGGGTTCCGGCGCCGACCTCGACGCCGGCAAGAGGGCTGCCGTTCGGGAAGCCTTCAGCCTGGCCATCGATCGCGACGCCATCAACCAGGTTGTGTTCGAAGGCCAGTTCACCACCGGCAACCAGCCCTTCCCACCCAGCAGCCCATACTACGACCAGAACTACCCCATTCCCGCTCGCGACCTTGACGCTGCCCGCGCCAAGATGGCCGAAGCCGGCGTGAGCTCGGTTGATGTGGAACTGCTGGTGCCCACCGACGCCGAGCGTCAGCAGGTCGCCCAGATCATCCAGGCCATGGTTGGTGAAGTCGGCATCAATGTCGAAATCAAGCCGACCGAGCTGATGACCCTGCTCGACATCGCCCGCGAAGGCGCCTTTGAAGCTCACCTTGTGGGCTGGAGCGGCCGCGTCGATCCTGACCTCAACATCACGCCCATGCTCGCTTGCGGTGCAGCCGGCAATGATGCGCACTACTGCAACGAGGAACTGGACGCGATCATGACCGAAGCGCGCGCTGTCGGGGACACCGAAACGCGCAAGGCCAAATACGCCCAGGCCATCGAGATCCTGCTGCGCGATCTGCCGATCGTTTATCTCTACCACTCGCAGTGGATCTTCGCCCACAACGCCAATCTGTCCGGCTTCCAGCCCTTCCCCGACGGCATCATCCGTCTGGGCGGCGTCAGCCGGCAGGACTAAGCAACAGGCATTACCGCTGCAATGAGCACGCCCACTCCGCTTCAAACCCTGTCAGCCCGCCCAGAAAAACGGGCTGACCTTGCCGCCAACCCGGTTCTCGAGGTCAACGATCTGCGCGTCGTTTTCGCCGGCGAAGATCGCACCGTAACCGCGGTTGATGGCGTGAGCTTTGCCGTCCGCAAGGGCCGCACGCTCGCCATCGTGGGTGAGTCAGGCAGCGGCAAGAGCGTGACCTCGCTGGCGGTAATGCGCCTCCTGCCCGAAGACAGCGCCCGCATCTCGGGCGCTGTCAATTTCGCCGGCCGCGAACTCCTGGGCGAACCGCACGGCACCATTCGCGATCTGCGTGGCAATCGCCTCGCCATGATCTTTCAGGAGCCGATGACCTCGCTGAACCCCTCCTATACGATTGGGGACCAGATCAGCGAAGCCATCCTGCGCCACCGCAAAGTGTCCAAACAGGCAGCTGCGGAACGGACGATCGAGATGCTGCGCCTTGTGCGCATCCCCTCGCCCGAAACCCGTTACCACCAATATCCGCACAATCTTTCCGGCGGCATGCGCCAGCGCGTGATGATCGCCATGGCCTTGGCCTGCGATCCCGAACTGCTGATTGCCGACGAACCCACCACCGCGCTCGACGTCACCATCCAGGCGCAGGTGCTCGAACTGATGGGCGAGCTGCAGGAGAAAACCGGCACCGCCATCATCCTCATCACCCATGATCTGGGCGTTGTGGCCGAAGCCTGCGACGACGTGATCGTCATGTATGCCGGCCAGGTGGTCGAGCAATGCTCGGTTGAGCAGCTCTTCGCCTTTCCCGAACACCCTTATACCGTTGGCCTGCTCGGCTCCCTGCCCCGGCTTGATGGCAAGCGCGAGCGCCTGACCGCAATCAGCGGCACCGTGCCCGATATGGCAAATCCACCGAGCGGCTGCCGCTTCCGCGCCCGCTGCCCCTTCAGCATCGACAAATGCGCCGAGATGCCGGACCTGCTGGAAGTCTCGCCTGGCCATTTCAGCCGCTGCTGGCGCACTCCGCTGGAGAACCTCGTCCCATGACCGCCTCCACCGTTTCAGCCCAGACTGCGCCGGCCGTTCACCCGATTGTCGAAATCCGCGGCATCGAAAAGCAGTTCGTCGCCAAGCGCAGCTTCCTGGGTCGCCCGCTGGCCAGCGTCAAAGCCGTTGACGACGTGTCGTTGGCGCTGATGCCGGGCGAAATCCTCGCCATTGTCGGCGAATCCGGTTGCGGCAAATCCACGGTCGGGCGCCTGCTGATGCGCCTGATCGAGCCGACGGCCGGGCAGGTCTGGATCGACGGGGAAGATGTCACCAAGCTCGGCCACGCCGCCATGCGCCGCCGCCGGCACAAGGTGCAGCTGATCTTCCAGGATCCCTATGCCTCGCTTAATCCGCGCATGACCATCGGCCAGACCATCGCTGAACCGCTGATGCTGCACAATGTGGTGCCCGCCAATCAGCGCCGCCAGCGCGTCGCCGAACTGCTGGAAATGGTTGGCCTGCGTCCCGAACAGGCCAACCGTTATCCGCACGAGTTCTCCGGCGGCCAGCGCCAGCGTGTCGTGATTGCCCGCGCCCTCGCCTCCGAGCCCCGCGCCATCATCTGCGATGAAGCCGTCTCAGCTCTCGACGTCTCCATCCAGGCCCAGATCCTCAATTTGCTCAAGGATTTGCAGAAGCGACTTGGACTGGCGCTGGTGTTCATTTCCCACGATCTGGGCGTGGTCAAGCACATCGCCGACCGCGTTGCCGTCATGTATCTGGGCAAGCTCGTGGAAATCGGCACCGCCGACATGATCTTTGGCGCCCCGCGCCATCCTTATACCCGCGCGCTGCTGGCCGCGATCCCCGTCGCCGCGCCCACCAAGCGCGAAACGAGTGCCGCGACCCTGCAGGGCGATCTGCCCAGCCCGCTGGCGCCCCCGCAGGGCTGCCGCTTGCACACCCGCTGCCCCCACGCCCGCCCCGCTTGCAAGGAGGTGGATATGCGGCTTGATGTTGAACCCAATGGCCACGCCAATGCCTGCGCCTTCTGGCGCGAATTGCCCGAACCTGGCCCCGTGACCCGGACTGACGCCAGCCGCAATCCCAAGCTCGAGCAGCTTTTTGCCGCTTTCGAGACTGCGCCGATCACGGCCGCAGGGAGGAACTAGAGCCATGTGGAGCCTCTTTGCCCGCCGCCTCCTGCAGCTGGTCCCCACCGTATTCCTGCTGTCGCTGATCATCTTCTCGCTCCAGCATCTGTTGCCCGGCGATCCGGCCCTGATCCTGGCCGGTGAGAACCCGGATGCCGAAACGGTCGCCGCCATCCGCGCGCAGTACCATCTCGATCAGCCTATTTTCGTGCAGTATCTCTACTGGGTCCAGGGCGTGTTCTCCGGGGATCTGGGCGTTTCCATGCGCCATGGCCAGCCCGTCGCCTCACTGATCCTGCTGAAACTCCCCGTGACCCTGCAGCTGGCGGTGATGGGCATTGTTATCGCCCTGCTGCTCGGCATCACCGGCGGGGTGATCTCGGCGCTCAAGCGCAACACCCCCGTCGACTACGTGACAAACGTCGTGTCGCTGGCCGGCATCTCGATCCCAAATTTCTGGCTCGGGATCATGATGATCCTGTTCTTCTCCATCTATCTGCGCTGGCTGCCGGCCTCGGGATATGTCAGCCCCGGCGAGAACTGGCAGATGAATCTGGCCACCACGATCATGCCGGCCTTCGTTCTCGGCTGCAGCATTGCCGGCGTCATCATGCGCCACACGCGTGGTGCCATGATCCAGGCGCTGCAGAGCGACTACGTCCGCACCGCCCGCGCTAAGGGCCTAAGCGAATGGGTCGTGCTGTTCAAGCACGCCATGCGCAATGCCCTAACGCCGATCATCACCCTCGGTGCGCTAGAATTTGGTGCGCTCCTGTCCGGCGCGGTGCTGACCGAGCAGATCTTCACCATTCCCGGCTTCGGCAAGCTGATCGTGGATGCCGTGTTCACCCGGGATTACCCGGTGGTGCAGGGCGTCGTCCTCGTGACGGCCCTCTTTTACATCATCCTCAATCTCCTGGCCGATATCGGCTATATCCTTGTTAATCCTCGTCTGAGGAGCTGATCTTGGCCGCAATCTCTTCTTCTGCGCCGCGCACCAACCCACTGACCGCCTGGACCCAACATCGCGTCTGGCGCCGCCTCGTGCGGCACAAAAGCGCCATGTTCGGCCTGATCATCGTAGTGTTCATGGTGCTGGTCGCGATCTTCGCGCCCCTTATCGCACCCTATGATCCCACGGCCCAAAGCTGGACGGCCGTCCGCAAGCCGCCAAGCGCGGAATTCTGGATGGGCACCGACGAGGCCGGGCGCGACATCCTTTCGCGCATCATCTATGGCGCCCGCGCTTCGCTGATGGCGGGCCTGACCTCGGTCGCCATTGCTATCGCCATCGGCGTCCCGCTTGGGCTCGCCGCCGGCTTCATCGGCGGCTTTGTCGATGGCCTCATCAGCCGTTTTACCGACGCGATGCTGGCCTGCCCCTTCCTGATCCTTGCCATTGCACTTGCCGCTTTTCTCGGGCCCAGCCTGACCAATGCCATGCTCGCCATCGGCATCACCGCCATGCCGCTCTTTATCCGCCTGACGCGCGGCCAGGTGCTGCAGATCAAGAGCGAAGAATATGTGGAAGCGGCAAGCGCCGTCGGCAATCCGCGCTGGCGCATCGCCTTCCGGCATATCCTACCCAATATCCTGCCCCAGCTGATGGTGCAGAGCACGCTGACCATTGCTGCGGCCATCATTGCAGAGGCCAGCATGTCCTTCCTCGGACTGGGGCTGCAGCCCCCGGCACCGTCCTGGGGCTCGATGCTCAACACGGCGCAGCGCTTCATGGGCAACGCACCCTGGATGGCACTGTGGCCCGGCATGGCCATTTTCATCACCGTGCTGTCCTTCAACCTGCTGGGCGACGGTTTGCGTGATGCGCTCGATCCACGCTCCAAGTAGGAAAGCGCGCGGACGGGTTGCAATCTGAGCGCCAAAGCCTCACCTACGCAGACATACAGAAAGAGGCATCCATGGCGCGCAAACCCAATTACGACTTCGAACGGCGGGAACGCGAGCGGCTGCAAAAGCAGAAAAAGGCTGAACGAGCTGAAGCCAAGCTCAAACCCGCCGGCGAAACCGAGAACACCGATCCCGACCAGACCTCCAGCGAGCAGTAGATGGCTTCGCAGGGATCGACCTTCGGGCTGCAAACACTGCTTCTTGTCAGGGCCGGAGCGTGAAGTCGCCCCCACCCCCGGACCAGGCAGATTCGTTGCGCCAGCTGGGTTGGGGAACATTTCTCCAGGACCAGCTTTCGGCCGGGGAGGCAGAGTTTACCCCAGCCAGGATCGATGCCGTGCACCGTGCGAGGCTCACCGCGCTCTCGGTGACTGGCCAGATCGACATCGATCTACCGGTGCGTACCGACACGGCTGACTTCGCCGTTGGGGACTGGGTCCTCGCAGATCCCCTGACAGGGCTCCTGCACCGACGGCTGGAGCGCAAAACGCTGTTGCAGCGTCCCGGCGAGGGCCGAAGGCCCGCCCAGCTCGTCGCGGCCAATGTCGACACCCTGCTGGTTGTCGTTTCCTGCAATGCCGACTTCAACACCGCTCGCCTCGAGCGCTACCTCGCTTTCGCCAATGATGCAGGAACCGAACCCGTTATCGTCTTGACCAAAGCCGACATGGCCAGCGACCCAGCCGATTACCTGCGCCAGGCCAAGGGCCTGCAGCGCGACCTGGTTGCGCTTACACTGAACGCTCGCTCGCCTGATGCCGCGTTAGCGCTGCAGCCCTGGTGCGGGGCTGGCTCCACAGTAGCCGTGGTCGGCTCATCGGGCGTTGGCAAATCTACCTTGGTCAATACGCTGGTGGGTGAAACCGGAGAGCCGCCACAGCAAACCGGAAGGGTCCGGGAGACTGACTCAAAAGGGCGCCACACAACGACGTCGCGCTCTCTTCACGCCGTTCAAGCTGGCGGCTGGGTAATCGACACACCCGGGGTGCGCAGCCTGCATTTAAGGGATGTCGGCCAAGGCATCGACATGCTGTTTGCCGAAATCACTGAGCTTGCCCCCGCTTGCAAGTTCCGCAACTGCAGCCACGATCACGAGCCAGGATGCGCCGTTCGCGCAGCTGTGGCGGCAGGCACGCTCGACCCGGAGCGCTTGGCCCGCTGGCGAAAGCTGCAGCTGGAAAGCGGCGGCAAAGGCCACTAGGCAAGCCCCAAGCTGGACCATTAAGGGGTGGTTCGCTGACTTGCGGGCGAGCTATTCGCGGAATGCATCACCGCCAGATCACAGTCCCGCGATGTAACAGATTTGATCGACCTTCTTCACACATCGCTAACCATCAGCGGCGCACCGTCCATGCAGGAGAACACCCTCATGAACGCTGAACTGCATCCCGATACCAAGCCGACGCGCCATCTGATCATGAAGGAAGACAAGGTGGACCCGATGTGGGCTGCCGACGAGGATGATCGACGTGCCGCCATTATCCGCCGCGCCGCGGCCGGAGCCCGCAAGGCCCTACGCGAGCGGAAGTGAGTTTCAGCTCCAACCCTCTTGATCGTTGCTGAGGCCAATATCCACTGAGTTCATCCACGGTGGGCGCCACTCCGCTCTGGACCAATTGATGTGTCCATGCCAGGAGGAACCCCGTCCGGCCCGAACCATTTGGCTCGCAGCTTGAGTTAAATATCAGGAGTTTGGATGAGTAAGGCTGTTGGCGCGGACGGCTCGCTTCTTTCCGCTGCGACCCCATCCCTCTCCTGGATCTCGGTGGCGCGTCACGCGCCATACTTTGTCGATGAAACCGGCTCTCCCTGGACGCCCATCGGGCAGAACGACGCTATCAGCTGGCCCGAGCTGAACGGCCTGTTTCGCCGCCGCGACGCGGAAAGCGTCGAAAAACACCTGCTGTGGCTCAAGGACAGCGGGGTTACCTGTCTGCGGCTGATGCTGGAATATGCCCAAGTCCGGCACCGCTATTTCGAACGCCCCGCTGGCCGCTACGTGCCTTCCATGGTGCAGTTCTGGGACGACCTATTTGCCCTTTGCGAGCGCATCGGCCTGCGCCTGCTCCTGACCCCGGTTGATACCTTCTGGACCTGGCTGCATTGGCGCTGGCACCCTTGGAACACGGCCAATGGCGGTCCGCTCCGCTCGCCCTCGGAGATCCTCACCTGCCCCGAAACCCGGCAGCTGATCAAGGCAAGGCTGGGCTTTGCCGCCCGCCGCTGGGGTGGATCAGGCGCGCTCTTTGCTTGGGATCTGTGGAACGAAATTCACCCCGCTCAAGCCGGCGACAGCGCCGACAACTTTTCTGAATTCATCCATGACCTCTCCAGCTATGTCCGTGAACTGGAAACCGAACTCTACGGCCGCGCTCATCCCCAGACCGTTTCCGTCTTCGGGCCCGAGTTGACGTGGAAGCCGCATATGGCTCTGCACGAGCATATCTTCCGCCATCCGGATCTCGATTTCGCAACCATCCATATCTATGGCTCGGGGCCGATCGACAATCCCAAGGACACGGTGCAGCCGGCCGTCCTGTTTGGCCAGATCGTTCGCGACAGTCTCGCCGAGATCCGCGACAACCGTCCCTTTCTCGATACCGAGCACGGCCCGATCCACAGCTTCAAGGATAAGAAGAAAACTCTGCCCGAAGCATTCGACGACGAGTATTTCCGCCATATCTCCTGGGCCCATCTCGCCTCGGGTGCGGTGGGCGGCGGCATGCGCTGGCCCAATCGCCATCCCCATGTGCTGACGCCCGGCATGCGCCGCGCACAAAAGGCCATGGCCGACTTTCTGCCGCTCCTGAACTGGACCGAGTTCAGGCGCCGCAACCTCAACACCGAGATCACCGCCGAAGGCTTTCACGCCTTTGGCTGCGGCGACGCCCAGCAGGCACTGCTCTGGCTCTTGCGCCGCGATGAACTGGCAGCGGATGGGCGGGTGCGAACCGACGTTTCCGCCCGCTCAACCATGGTCCGTGTTCCTGGCATTGCCGAAGGCACTTACCAGGTCACGGGCTGGAACACTTCGGATGGGCGCGCTCTCGACCAGCATGTCGCCAGTGCCCGGAACGGAGCGCTTGAATTCACGCCGCAGCCAATCGTGGCTGATCGCGCTTTCGCCATCACGCCGCTTTAGCCGAAGCGTGACCCTGGAGACGACCGCTCATAACGGTCTTACTCCAAGTTCGTCGGCAGCGGCGCCCTGCCCTTAGCTGGCAGCGGAACGATACGCCACCGAGCGCTGATACAGCGCCACCAGCCGCTCGATCCGGGCTTCCTCGATCACGGTAACCTTTGGCGTGCCCAGCCGGCCCGAGGGGTCCACCACGGTCATGCCGCGGGTGATGCCGGGTGCCAGCGCCACATCGATCGATGCTTCGATCGTCTTGGTCACGATGCCGGGCTCGATCACGGCCGCGGCGGCTAGCGGATCGACGAAGCGGAAATGGTCTTCCCCGCCATAGCCGATATTGGTTTGCCGGGCATGGTGGGCCAGGGCCAGCGAGAACTGCTTTTCGAAGCACTCGGGGAGCGCTGCGAACATCGCATCCACTTCCGCCCCCGTCATGTAATGGGTAACGCAGGGCTCCCAGGGTGCCACGAGGGTCTCGATCTCGGCCCCGAACACGATCGCGGCCGCCTCCGGGTCGGCATAGATATTGAACTCTGCCGCGGGCGTGGTGTTGCCGCGGCCGTAAACCGTAGCGCCCATGATCGTCAGCTGTCCGATGCCGCCCACGATGTCGGGGGCCAGGCGCAAGGCCAGGGCCAGATTGGTCAACGGCCCGATCATTAGTATATCGATCTTGTCGCCGGCAGGGGCCGCTGCGCGTAGGCTCGAAACGAGGAAGCCAACCGCATCTTCGCTGGCGGGCTGCGCCGTTTGCGTCGGCCGCGGTGCACCGCCAAGGCCATCTTCGCCATGGATATATTTGGCATCGATGATGGGCTGGGTCAGCGGCCGTGCCGCCCCTTTATGCACGGGCACATCGCCCGCCCCACCTACGGCGAGAACCGCCAGAATGTTCCGCGTGGCGGCATCAAGCCCCACATTGCCAAACACGGTGGTGATGGCGTCAGGCGTGCGCCCCGCAGCGATCAGCATCAGCAGCGCCTGAGCGTCGTCGACGCCACCATCGGTATCGAGAATAAACTTGCGAACCATAAAACTACCCTTTGCGCCGCTGGGCAGCTGACCCGCACTTTGCTCCGGGCCAGCCAAGCGGCATTGAAAACGCTTACGCCGCCGCGCCCCGGGAGGGGCGTTGCGACGCTCGGCTTCCGCTTAACCCGGCAGCGCGGCGATGTCAGGGCTTAAGCGCACAAGAGGATTGTTAATTTCTCGCAAGTGGCAGGCGCGGTGAACGCGCCCACCGTGCGGTTTACAGCGGCACCGCGCTGAAATCGTCGGCATAAACGCCGACCGAAGCGATCCCCTCGGCTGTCACCGAGCCGCGATACATGCCTTCGGTGTTGTGCGGCATGGCGACCCGGCCCTCGAAATCAACCGCAATGAGCCCGGCGCCGCACTGGTCTTCCGTCAGATCGGCAATGGCAGCCTGTGCAGCATCCGCCACTGCTTCCCCGCGATAGCGGATGCGCGCGGCAATGTCATGGGCCGTGCCACGGCGGATGAAATACTCGCCCAGGCCCGTGCAGGACACCGCCACCACGCCATTGCAGGCATAGGTGCCGGCCCCGATCACCGGTGTGTCGCCAACGCGGCCAACGCGCTTATAGGTATAGCCGCCGGTCGAGGTCGCCGCGGCCAGATTGCCCTGATCGTCAAACGCCACCGCACCCACGGTGCCGTGCTTTTCGGCTTCGCTGCGCGGCCGCATCAGCAGGCCCGCCTTTTCTTCCTGGGCCCGCAGCCAGTGCTGCTGGCGCAGCGGCGTCGTGAAATAGGACTGCTCCACCATTTCGAGCCCCTGCTCGCGCGCAAAGGCATCGGCACCGCCGGCCGACAAGAGCACACAATCACTGTCATCCATCACCCGGCGCGCCGCACGCACCGGATTGCGGATGGCGCGGGCCGAGGCAACGGCGCCAGCGGCGCGGGTGCGGCCGTCCATGATGGCGGCATCCAGCTCATGGTCGCCGGCGGCATTGAGCACCGCGCCATGGCCGGCATTGAAGCTCGGGTGCTTCTCGAGCGCCACCACGGCCGCTTCCACCGCATCAACCGCCAACCCACCACGGGAGAGGACGTCCCAGCCGGCGCGCAGCGCATCACGCAGACCATCCCGGGCGGCCTGGTAGGTCTCGGGCGTAAAGTTGGCACGCGGAATGGTGCCGGCGCCGCCGTGGATCACAAGACTTGCCATGCTTTATGCCTCTTCCGAATAACGGGCTTGGAGATAGTTGAGATAGGGCGCGATCTCGAGCGAACGCCCGGTCACGCGCTGCAGCAGTTCATCGCGCGAGAACCGCCGGCCATGCTGCCAGATATTGTCGCGCAGCCAGCCCGCGAGCGGCGCATAATCACCTGCTTCGCTCGAGGCGATCACTTCGGGAACGTTCTTGCGTGCAGTTTCCATCAGCTGCGCTGCCGTGATGTTGCCGATCGTATAGGTCGGGAACGAGCCGAGGTAACCCACCGACCAGTGGATATCCTGCAGGCACCCCTGCAGGTCATCGGGCACATCCAGCCCCAGATCGCGCTTGATTGCCTTGTTCCACTCGCCCGGCACATCCGCGACAGCCACGCTGCTATCGAGCATGGCTTGCTCGAGCTCCACCCGCAGCATGATGTGGAAGTCGTAGCTCATCTCGTCGGACTCGACCCGGGTCAGGCCCGGCGAAACCCGGGTCACGCCCTTGTAGAACTCCTCGGCGCTGACATCGTCATAAACGCCTGGCACATCGCTGCGCAGATCGTCCATATGCCGCTGCCAGAACGACCGACTGCGCCCGACATGGTTCTCCCACAGCCGCGACTGCGACTCATGGGCGCCAAAGCTCGTGCCACCCACGGCATAAAGCCCGATGAGGTCGGTCGCGAGTACGGAGCGGGTCAGCTCGGGCGCAATGTTCTGCTCGTAGAGCCCGTGTCCGGTTTCGTGCAGGGTGCCGAACAAGGCCATCGGCATGTAGTTGGGACGATAGCGCGTGGTCAGGCGCACATCGTTGCGCGTGAACGACACCTCGAAAGGATGCACGGAAATATCGAGCCGCCCACGGTTCTGATCAAAAGTGAACGCCTCCGCCATCCGGGCAGCGAACTTGCGCTGCAGGGCCGGATCCACCGTGCGGAACAGAAAGTCGCTGCGCGGTGCCGGGCGCGCCACGGCCGCGTCGTAGATCGGCTTAAGACCGGCCCGCAGGGCGCTGAAAAGACTCGTCAAACTGGCGGCGGTCTCGCCGGGTTCATAAAGCCCCACCAGTGCATCATAGGGATGCTCCTGCCAGCCGATCGCATCGGCATAAAGCTTGGAGAGGCGCAGCATTTCGGCCAGATGAGGCGCAAAAATCGAAAAATCATTGGCCTGCCGGGCGGCAATCCAGGCATCATTCGCCACCGAATGTTGGGCCGCCCGCTCGCGCACCAACTCACCAGGCACGCGCAGGTGGAAGTCGATGGCTTGCTTGGCCTGCACCACGCTGCATCGCTCGATGGAATCGTCGGGCAGGCCGGCGGTTTCCGCGTCGGCGGCAGCGGTCAGGTCGCGCGTTTTGCTCTCGACGATCAGATCGCGCGCGAGGCCCGTCAGCGTGCCTACCTGTTCGGAGCGCGTGACGCTGGCCTGCGCCGGCATCATCGTACGCGCATCCCAGTTGAGGATGTTCACGGCGTTGAGCACGTCGTTGACCGCGCCGAAGCGCGTGACGAAATCTTGGTATGCAGTCATGTCAATCAGGCTCCTGTGCCACCATCATAAAGGTGGCAGGCAACATCGCCGGGGGCACCGGCGGCAGGCTTGAGAACGGGACGGTCAACCTTGCAGCGGGGCCCCGCATGGGGGCAACGCGGATGGAACGGGCATCCTGGCGGCGGATTGAGCGGCGACGGAATTTCCCCGACCACGGCCGAAAACGCACCGCGCCCGGCACCCAGCTTGGGCACGCTATCGAGCAAGGCACGCGTATAGGGATGGGCCGGCGCATCGAACAGCGGCACGGCATCGGCCAGTTCCACGATCCGCCCCAGATACATGATCGCGACGCGGTCCGACACGTGACGCACAACGCTGAGGTCGTGGCTGATGAAGACGGCGGTGAGCCCCAGTGTCTGCCGCAGATCAAGGAAGAGGTTGAGCACCTGCGCCTGGATCGACACGTCGAGCGACGCTACCGGCTCGTCCAGCACCAGCAGTTCGGGCTGCATGGCCAAGGCGCGCGCAATGGCTACGCGCTGGCGCTGGCCGCCCGAGAACTGGTGCGGAAAGCGGCGGCGCGTGCTGGGATCAAGGCCCACCCGACGCAGCATGTCGGCGACATAGCTATCCGCGCCGCTGGCCGGCACGAGCTTGTGGTGCACGGGGCCTTCGGCCACCGTGTCGCCCACCCGCATGCGCGGATCAAGGCTCGAGAACGGGTCCTGATGCACCATCTGCACACGGGTCGTCAGCTTGCGCGGGCGCCCGCCCGTGCTGGTGGCCACGGGCTTGCCGTCAAGGGTGATGGACCCGTCGCTCGGGTCATAAATGCCGGCAATCATCCGCCCAAGGGTGGATTTTCCGCAGCCCGACTCCCCGACGAGGCCGACCACTTCCCCTTTTTGGACGCCAAGACTGACGTCCGTTACGGCATGCACGGTCTGCGTGCGGTCTTTGCCGCCCAGCTTATGGGCGATCTTGTCGGTCAGGGCTGGGCGGCGCACAAAGCGCTTGGAGGCGTTGGTGATGGCAAGGATCGGCTGGTTCATGCCGCGCCCTCCAGAATGGGGTGGTAACAACGCACCATGGTGTCGCCGACCGGCGCCAATGGCGGCATGGTTCGGCAGATCTCGGTGGCGCGTGGGCAGCGCGGCTGGAATGGGCAGCCCGGCGGCAAATTGGCCAGCGAAGGAGTCGAACCCTTGATCTGCGCCAGCTTCTCGCCGCGCTTGGCTTGGCTCGGCACCGAAGCGATCAGCCCGGCCGTATAGGGGTGCTTGGGGTGAGCCAGCACGGCCGCGCTTTCCCCCGACTCCACGATGCGGCCCGCATACATCACCGCAATATCGTCCGCGAGGCTCGACACCACCGACAGGTCGTGGGTCACCCAGACAAAGGCTGTGCCGGTGCTATCGGCGAGCCGGCGCACCTCGGCCAGGATCTGGCTCTGGATCGACACGTCGAGCGCCGTGGTCGGCTCGTCGGCAATGATCACCGCGGGCTTGTGCAGCAGCGCAATAGCAATCGCCACGCGCTGGCGCATCCCGCCGGACAAATGATGCGGGTAGACATCGAGCCGCTCATCGGGAGCGGGAATACCCACCAGCGCGAGCGCATCCCGGGCGCGCTTGCGCGCGTCGCCGGTGGAGATTTTGACATGCGCCTTGAGCGCCGCCACCATCTGCGTGCCGATTTTGAGCACGGGATTGAGCGTCATCATCGGATCCTGGAAGATCATCGAGATGACGGCGCCACGCGTTTTGCGCATGGCCTCGTTGTCGAGGCTCGCCAGATCGGTCCCGTTCAGCAGGATCCGGCCACCGACGATCTTGCCCGGTGCATCCACCAGCCGCAGGATCGAATAGCCGGTGACCGACTTGCCCGAACCGGACTCGCCAACCAGCCCCAGGATCCGACCCTTGCCGACGGAGAAGGATACCCCGTCCACGGCCTTGAGCACGCCCTTGCGGGTAAAGAAATGGGTCTGCAGTTCTTCCACAGACAGAACGGCATCACTCATTGGCCGCGCCTCGGATTAAGCACATGCCGAACCTGATCGCCGACAAGATTGATTGAAACGATGGTGATCACCAGCGCGACCCCCGGATAAACCGAGATCCAGAACCGGCCCGACAGCAGATACTGGAAGCCGTTGGAGATCAGCGCGCCGAGCGAGGGCTCGGTGAGCGGCAGCCCAAGGCCGAGGAACGACAATGTCGCTTCCAGCGCAATGGCGCTTGCGACCTGCACGGTCGCCACCACGATGAGCGGGGGCAGCGAATTGGGCAGCAGGTGCCGCAGGAGGATGATGTGCGCCGGCAAGGGCGTGGCGATTGCCGCCTCGATATAGTCCTTGTCGCGCTCGGCACTGGCCGAACCATGAATGGTGCGGGCGAAGTAGGCGTACTGCGCCACGACCAAAGCCGTCACCAGCTGCCACAGCCCCTGCCCCAGCATCGCCGTCAGCACAAGGGCCAACAGGATCGCCGGCATCGAGAGCTGCAGATCGACCACGCGCATGATCAGCGCCTCGACCCGGCCGCCCTTGAAGGCGGCGATGAGTCCGATGGTCATGCCAACGAGCAATGCCAGGGCACCCGACATCAGCCCGATCAGCAGCGAGATGCGCAATCCATAAAAGATCGCCGACAGCAGGTCGCGACCCGCCGCATCGGTGCCCAGCACGTGCACATAGCCGCCCGAGCCAACGCTGCCTGGCGGCAGGCGCGAGTCGAAGAGGTCGAGCTTGGCCAGGTCATACGGGTTCTGCGGCGACAGCCAGGGGGCAAAGATGGCGATCAGCACGATGGCGACGATGACCACCAGCGAGACCAGCGCCACCTTGCTCTCGGAGAACTCGCTCCAGAAGTCGCGCAGCCGTGTGCGCCAGGTTTCAACCTGAAGATCTTCAACCATGCTCATGCCGACCGCCTCGCGCGAATACGCGGATCGAGAATGCCGTACAGCAGATCGACCACCAGATTGATGAGAACAAAAAGAAGCACCACCAGGATGAGGTAAGCCACCATCACCGGGCGATCGAGCACCATGATGGAGTCGATGATCAGCTTGCCCACTCCGGGCCAGTTGAAGATTGTCTCGGTCACGACGGCAAAGGCCAGGGTCGAACCGAATTCGAGGCCGAACACGGTCACGATCGGGATCGAGATGTTCTTGAGCACATGCAGGCCCACGACCTTGCTTTCCTTGAGGCCCTGGGCGCGCGCAAAGCGCACATAGTCTGAGCTCATCGCCTCGAGCGTGCCCGCGCGAGCCAGCCGGATCAGCAGGCCCATATTGAACAGCGCGAGGTTAAAGGCCGGCAGGATGATGTAGCTCCAGCCCTCTGGCGTGAAGAACGAGAAGGGCACGCCGAGAAGGTCGCTGGTCGGCCCGCGCCCGCCTGAAGGCAGCCAATGCAGCTGCACGGCGAAGGTCAGCACCAGCAACAAGCCCACCCAGAAGGTCGGCAGCGAAAAGCCGAGGATCGACAGCGCCATGATGGCCTTGGACGAAAACGCCCGTGGCCGGTAGCCGGCCCAGATCCCGAGGGGTACACCGACTACGGCAGCCATCAAAATGGCGCCCAGCGCCAACTCAAAAGTCGCTGGCAAGCGCGAAAAGATCAGATCCAGCACCGGTACGCGGTATACGAATGACTGGCCGAACTCGCCCTGCAGCACATTGCCTACGAACACGAAATACTGCTCGTACAGCGGCCGGTCGAAGCCGTACTGCCGGATGAGGTTTTCTCGAATTTCCTGGGTTGAGGCCGGATCGATCATCACATCGATAGGATTGCCGATGGCGTAAACGCCGATAAACACCAGGATCGACATGACCACCACGACGATGGCTGCCTGAAAAATGCGTTGGATGAAGAATCCCAAGAACAGGAAATCCGCTAGCGTGAAGCCCCATCGGGCTCAACAGGTTGATGGGAACCGCCCGGCTGTCAGCTGAACAGCCGGGCGTCGAGAGCTTTACTGAGCGACAGGCTGGATCAGGTGGGCGAGCGTTTCCTGGTCAACACGCGGCTCGAAGGTCAGCGTATCGGCCTTGGCAGCCCATACAGTCTGGATGATCACGGTCGGGATCAGCACACGGTCGTTCATCGAGAGCTCGGTGGCCTGCTTGTAGAGCCCACGGCGCTTTTCATCATCCAGCGTGCGCGAGCCTTCCTCGAGCAGAGCATCGATCTCTGGATTGGAGTAGCCCGACTTGTTGAACGCGCCGAGACCATTTTCCGGATCAGCGGTGTGCACCAGCGAACCATAGGTATAGGACGCTTCGCCCGTCAACGTACCCCAGCCCGAGAGCCAGAGGCTGAATTCGCCAGCCTGCTGGGCCGGGAAGAACACTGTGCCGTTAAGTGCATTGGCGTTGATCTTGAGACCAGCACGCGCCCACATCTGCGACAGGGCCTCGCACACAGCAGCATCGCCGGGAAGACGATTGTTGGTGCAGGCGAAATCGAGCTCGAACCCGTTGGGGTAGCCAGCTTCCGCCAGCAGCGCCTTGGCGCGCTCGAGATCATACTCACGCACTGGCAGTTCGGTCGAGCCGCCAAAGAAGGTAGCCGGCATCAGCTGATTGGCAGGCTTGCCCAACCCTTCGAGCACAACTTCCGACAGGATGTCGCGGTTGATGGCGAGATCCATGGCTTCGCGAACGCGCAGGTCCTTGAGCGGGTTCTCGGCGATCTCAGCGCCGTTCACCTTGGCCTTGACCGGCAGCTCATCCTTCACGTTAGGCGTGATGTTGAGGATATAGACGCTGTCGGCGATGAAGGTGTCCAGACGCGAGTCATTCTGCATGGCGGCATAGTCGGTCGCCGGCACATAGTTGATCAGGTCGACTTCACCCGACTGGAGAGCCGCAACGCGCGAGGCGTCATTGGGGATTTCCTTGCGGACGACATTTTCCCAATGGGCTGGCTCGCCCCAATATTCCTCATTGCGCACGAGGACGAGGTCGCCCTTGGGCTGCCAGGAGACGAACTTATAGGGACCGGTGCCGATCGCAGCCTGGCCGGAGTTGAACTCCTCGTTGCCTACTTCGCCGATCTCGGACGACACCACGAAGAGACGGATAAAGTCGTTGGGCAGCGTTGCCGCGGTACCCTTGGTGTGCACATGCACGGTGTAGTCGTCGATGACCTCAACCGAATCCACCGACTTGGTGTAGATGGTCATGCTCATCGGGCCAGTGACCTGCGGAATGCGGTCGATCGAGAACTTGACGTCCTCGGCGGTCAGGTCGGAGCCGTCATGAAACTTGACGCCTTCCCGGATCTTGAATTCCCAGGTGTCGTCATCGACTGGCGTCCACGAAGTGGCGATCGCCGGCTGCAGCTGCAGATCCTTGTCGACGCCGATCAGCGTATCGAAGATGTGGCGCAGCGACTCTGCCTGGCTACCCAGGGTCGACCAATGCGGATCGATGGAGTCAGGACCGGCGCGCACGCCGATCGTCAGGTCGTCAGCCATGACCTGGGCGGACAGAGTTGTGGAGCCGATCAGGGCTAAGGTGAGGGCGAGGACGGCATTCTTCCGGAAAAGCATTTGAACCCCTTGATTACGTGGCGCCACTGTTCAATCCTGTACTGACTGACTAGAACGCTTGCGCCCAAACGGAACCAGATCGGCCCTTGATGTCAAGCTCTCCTCGCACTAATCTGCCGGAAAAACGATCAAATCGTTCTGACCGCCTAGGACATGCGCAGGCTGAGCTAATCCTGGCCACATTTGCTGCGAAACTCGACCGCTCCCTGCCCGTCCCACTCGGCGTGCAGCTCCAGGGCCTTATCCAATATGGCATTGCGCTCGGCGACCTGCCGGCCGGAATGCGGCTACCCTCTGTACGCGAGCTGGCGGAAAGCGCCGGCGTAGCCCCCATGACCATTGTGGGCGTCTACAACGAACTCAAGCAACAGAAACTGATCGAGTCGCGTGGCAGTTCGGGCACATTCGTAGCCAAGACCGAGAGCTTGCCCGACCCCACGGTGTTCCAGCGGCTTAACCCCGCCATCGACGCCCTGCTGCAACTGGGGCAAAGCCTGGGCGTGGACGCTGGCAGGATCACCGCCATGATTGCCGGTCGTGCCGGGCATCTGCGGTTCCAGCAGGCAAACGGGCTCAATCTCGTGCTGGTGGGCTTGTTTGCCGATGCGACCCAGGCCTATGCCGACCACATTCGCCCGAACTTGCCCGCAACTGACACTCTTGTTGCAGTAACCGTCGACGCTTTGCGCAATGGAGCGCCCCTGCCCCCTGCCGACCTGATCCTAACCTTCGCCAACCGGCGGGCTGAAGTCGAGCAGATCGTTGGCACCAATATCCCGGTGCTCGGCCTTCAGTTTATTGCCTCGGAGGCCACCCGAACGCGCCTCGCCGGCCTCGATCCAAGCATGCGGGTCGGCATCGTCTCCATCTTCCCCCAGTTCATGGCGATGATGAAGTCCGGCGTCATGCGCTTTTGCCCTCATGTGACCAGCACGGCGATCACCATGGCCGACGATCCCGAGCTCGAACGCTTTATAGAGCAGGTCGACGTCGTGGTTTATGCCACCGGCCTGGACTGGATGGCCGCCAAGGTCGCTCCCCATCAACAGGCATTCGAATACCGGCACGCGCCGGAGCGGACTTTCGTGCAGCAACACGTCCTGCCGCTGCTTGATAACCTGAGAAACAATACCACTGCCAAGGAGACAGCATGAAAATCGCCGACATGAATTGGTTTCAGGTCGAAGCCTACCTGAAATCGGATGACCGGGCGATCGTGCCTCTCGGCTCTACCGAACAGCACGCCTATCTGAGCAATGCGGTGGACTCGATTCTTGCCGAGAAGATCTCGGTGGAAGCTACTGAACCTTATGGCATTCCGGTGTTTCCGGCCCTGGCTTTTGGCATCACCCCCTATTTCGCCACCTATCCCGGCAGCATCACCCTGCGCATGGATACCTATGGGCGCATCATCACCGATATTCTCGATAGCCTCGCGAGCACTGGTTTCAAGCGCGTGCTGTTCGTGAACGGGCATGGCGGCAACACGCCGGGCCAGACCGCGGCGCTCGAATGGCTCAACAGCAACCCCGATTGCCGAATCCGCTGGCACAACTGGTGGAACGCCCCCAAGACGCTTGCCAAGGTGCACGCCATCGATCCCGTGGCTTCGCACGCTTCCTGGATGGAGAACTTCCCCTGGACGCGCCTGCCCAATATCGGCATGCCCGACGAGCAAAAGCCGATGGCTGACCTCGACAAGCTCAAGACCATGGACGCCGGCAAGGTCAAGGAATACCTGGGCGACGGCAATTTCGGCGGCCGCTACCAGCGCTCGGACGAAGACATGCAGGCGATCTGGGACGTTGCCATTGCAGAAACCCGCGCGCTGATCGAGGATGGCTGGGCATGACCGACACCATCTTGATCTGGGGCGGCGGCGCCATTGGCGGCACGCTCGGCGCCTTCATGGCCCGCGCCGGCGAGGATGTGCTGCTGGTGGACATCGTCCCCGAGCACGTCGCTGCCATCAACGAAAATGGCCTGCTCATCGAAGGGCCGGTGGAAACCTTCACCCAGCCCATGAAGGCGGCCCTGCCCGCTGAGGTCACCGGCAAGTTCAAGACCGTGATCCTGGCGGTCAAGGCCCAGCACACCGAAGCGGCCATCGAGGCCTTGCGGCCGTTCCTGGCTGATGACGGCTATGTCGTATCCGCCCAGAATGGCCTCAACGAGCTCACCATTGGCAAGCTGATCGGCCCCGAGCGCACCATTGGCTGCTTTGTCAATTTCGGCGCCGATTGGCTCGAAGCGGGCAAGATTCTCCTGGGCAATCGCGGCAAAGTGGCGATCGGTGAACTCGACGGCTCGGTCACCGACCGGCTGCGCGAAGTGCACCGCCTCTTCTCGCTCTACGAGCCCGATGCCGAGCTCACCACCAATATCTGGGGCTATCTCTGGGGCAAGATGGGCTATGGCGGCATGCTGTTCGCCACCGCCCTCACCCCCGCCTCCATGTCGGACAACTTCGCCAGCCCCAAGCACGCCCCGGTCTTTGAAGGCCTTGGCCGTGAAGTGATGGCCGTCGCCCGCGCCCGTGGCGTGACGCCCTTGGGCTTCAACGGCTTTGATCCTGCCGCCTTCATGCCGGGCTCCTCAACCGAGGACGCCAAGCGCTCCATTGCCGCCATGGAAGAACACAACCGCCACACCGCCAAGACCCATTCGGGCGTATGGCGCGACATCGCCGTGCGCAAGCGCAAGACCGAGGTGGACGCGCAATTCGCCATTATCATCGATCTGGCCAAGGAAGCGGGCGTTGATGCCCCGATCACCAAGCGCTTGGTTGAGCTGGTGCACGAAGTGGAAAATGGCCGCCCCCAATCCTGGGACGTTCTGGACGAGTTGTTGGCAGCATGCAGCTAGATTTCACCGGTAAACGCGCGGTCGTCACGGGCGCCGCCCAAGGCATTGGCCGCTCCATCGTTGCGGCGCTGGTTGAAGCCGGCGCCCGCGTCGTGGCTCTTGACCTGGACCCAGAAGGGCTCGTCGAAGCCAAGGCCGCAGGTGCTGAACACACCATGACCCTTGATCTGTCCGACCGCAGTCAGGTGCAGGCAAGGTTCAGCGAAATCAATGCCCTGCTCGGGGGCATTGACGTGCTGGCTCTGGCTGCAGGGGGCGTGCGGGGCCAGGTGGCCCACCCGCTCGAGGACGTATCCGAGCAGGCCTGGCATCAGCTCTTTGCCGCCAATGTCGATGCTGCCTTCTGGTGCGCCCAGGCTGCCGCCCCCGGCATGAAAGCACAAAAAGGGGGACGTATCGTCACCATTGCCTCGGGGGCCGGGCTGCGCCCAAGCCTGACTGGGATCCAGGCCTATAGCTCAGCCAAGCACGCCCTGGTCGGGCTGACCAAGCAACTCGCCCTGGAGCTCGGGCCGCATGGCGTCACGGTCAACAGTGTCGCCCCTGGCTTTGTTCTCTCCAACCCCGCAACCCAGCGGCAGTGGGAAAGCTATGGTGAGGCGGGGCAAAAGGCGCTTGTTGACTCCATTCATCTCCGCCGGCTGGGCGAGCCCGCCGATATTGCCAAGGCCGTGCTATTCCTAGCGTCCGAACATGCCAGCTGGATCACCGGGCAGATCCTGAGCGTCGACGGCGGCCGCGCCTGACGAAGGAAGCCGCCCCAGGGCGGCTCCACCTCCATCGGATCAACGCTGATCCGGCAGACTCGGCTACTGGGAGGCTTCGGCTCCGCCTTCCAGCGACTCTGGTGCCGTGACGTCACGCTGCGGACCTGCGGCATTGAACGAGCTGACCACTACGGCCCCGATGCCGAGAACCAGAAAAATTGCGAGAGCGATAAGAACGTTTCTCATAGGGCCTCCTGTCCGTGAGCTAACGGTCAGATCTCGCCTGCGGTTCAATTTTCCCCGTGTTAATCCCGCAGCGGATCGCCCGAGGCACTCCGTGGCACGCCTACTCACCTATGCCACCTGAGAAAGCCCGTCCTTTGGCAAGCGTGGCGTTGTCATTGAAATTCGCCCGTGGCGGCAATGACTTGCACCGTCACACAGGTGTTGCACATCCGTAATAAAACCGTCGCCACGGCTTCATAGGTTGGCCGGGTCACAGCGCGGGCCCGGACTTGCCGGATCGGCTAACACGATAAAGACGAACTCCGAAAAGGGAACCACATGAAAACTGCACTTCTTGCCAGTGCTGCAGCCGTTGCGCTTGTTGCCGGCTCCACTGCTGCGTTCGCCCAGACCCGCGATACCATCCAGATCGCCGGCTCCTCCACCGTTCTGCCTTTCGCGTCGATCGTCGCTGAAGAATTCGGCGCAGCTTTCCCTGAATTCAACACGCCAGTTGTTGGCTCCGGCGGCACGGGCGGTGGGTTGTCCCAGTTCTGCGCTGGCGTTGGCGACAACACCATCGATATTGCCAATGCATCCCGCCAGATCCGCGACGGCGAGCGCGAAGCCTGCACCGCCGCCGGCGTGACTGACATCCGGGAAATCCAGTTCGGCTTTGACGGCATCGTCTTTGCTTCTGCCGCCTCGGGCCCCGACTTTGCCCTCACCCCTGTTCATGTCTACAAGGCAATCGCAGACAAGGTAGTTGTGGACGGCGAACTCGTGGACAATCCCTACACCAACTGGTCCGAAATCGATCCCTCGCTGCCCGACCAGCCGATCATGTTGGCGGTTCCCGCTTCGAACCACGGCACGCGTGAAGTATTCCAGGAACGCGTTGTGGACGCCGGTTGCGAGGAAGCCGGGCTGCCTGAAGGGCTGAGCGAGGACGAAGCAGAAGCCGCTTGCACCACTTACCGTCAGGACGTGGTCACCGAGATCTCGGGCGACTATACCGAAACTCTGGCGCGTCTCAATTCCGACCCCAACACCGTCGGCGTTTTCGGCCTCTCCTTTTACGAGCAGAACACCGATACCCTGAAGGTCGCCACCGTTGACGGTGTAACGCCCTCCAAGGAAACCGTTGCAGCGGGTGAATACCCTGTCAGCCGTCCGCTGTTCTTTTACGTCAAGGGCCAGCATATCGGCGTCATCCCGGGCCTGGAAGATTATGTCGCCTTCTTCCTGTCCGAGGCCGTTTCCGGCGAAGGCGGCGTGCTTGAAGCTGCCGGCCTGATTCCCCAGCCCGCCGAAAAAACCGAAGAAGTTATGGCCGCTTTCGAAGCTGGCCCGACCCAGTAATCGATCCGGCGGGCCACCCTCGAAGGTGGCCCGCTCCCTTATGTGCGGGAGCATCGCATGAATTCCCTTGCTGTTGCCGGCCTCTTGCTGGTGTTGCTCGGCTTGTCCTACCAGACGGGTTGGTCGCGCAGCCGCGCTCTTGCAACAACCAGTGGCCAGAAGGTCCATTCGCGCCCGCAATACCACGGTGCCTATACCGCCATCTGGACCATGATCCCCGCCCTGCTGGTTCTGCTGCTCTGGGCCTGGTTCGGTGGCGAGATCACCCACAACTACATCGTCGCGCAAATTCCCCTCGAAACCCTCCGGTCGCTCGACCAGACCGGCCTGAACGCCACCATCGGCCGCATCCAGGCTATCGCCTCGGGCTTTGGCGTTGCTGGCGAAGTCGCCCCCTATGAGCAAGCCGCCGGGGAGCACCTGCGCTGGTTCCAAATGCTCACCAATGCCGGCGTGCTGCTGGTCGCCGCACTGTGTGGTGGTGCAGCGCTTCTTTACGCCCGCAAGCGCATCACTGCCCGTCTTCGCGCTCGCAACGCAGTGGAGCGGGTCATCAACATCGTTTTGCTGCTTTGCTCGGCGGTCGCAATCCTCACCACCCTTGGGATTGTTGCGTCCCTGCTGACCGAAGCCATCCGCTTCTTCACCTTCATCCATCCCCTCGATTTCTTCTTCGGTACGGTTTGGGCCCCCAATAATGCCCCCGCTGCGGGCAATTACGGCCGCTACGGGCTGCTCCCGCTCCTCGCCGGCACGCTGATGATCACCGCCATCGCGATGCTGGTGGCCGTACCGTTAGGCCTGATGGCCGCCATCTATCTCAGCCAATATGCGCCGCGCCGGCTGCGGGCCGTCGCCAAGCCCTTGATCGAGGTGCTGGCCGGCATTCCGACCATCGTCTTCGGGTTTTTCGCACTCGTGACCGTCGGGCCATTCCTGCGCGATTTCGGCCGTCTAGTCGGGCTCAACATCAATGCCACCAGCGCCCTCACCGCCGGCATTGTCATGGGCATCATGATCATCCCCTTTGTCTCCTCGCTCAGCGACGACATTCTCAACCAGGTGCCACGCACTCTGCGCGATGGTTCATACGGGCTTGGGGCCACCCAGAGCGAAACCATCCGAAAAGTGCTGCTGCCCGCCGCGCTGCCGGGCATCGTTGGCGCCTTTTTGCTGGCCGTCAGCCGCGCGATTGGCGAAACCATGATCGTGGTGCTTGCCGCGGGCAATGCACCCGTGCTGCGCGGCAACCCCTTCGAGCCCGTTGCGACCATCACCGTGTCCATCGTCAACCAGCTCACCGGCGATACCGATTTCTCCGGCCCTCAGTCCCTCGTCGGCTTTGCCCTGGGGCTCACCCTCTTCGTGATTACCCTCTGCCTCAACATCTTCGCGCTTTATATCGTCCGCCGCTTCCGGGAGCAGTACGAGTAACATGGCCACCACCCTCACCACTGCCCCCCGCGAAATCTCCCAGCAGCGCACGCGCCTGGTCCGGTCGGGCTTGCGCCGCCGGCACCGGAACGAAGCGATCTTTCGAGGACTGGGCATCGGCGCCATTGTTCTCGCCCTGGGCTTTGTCGCCCTCCTGTTCGTGGATGTGACCCGCAAGGGGATCCCGGCTTTCGTACAGTCCAACCTGCATCTGGAGGTGTTCTTCGATCCCGCCATCATCGATGTCGGCCCTGCGCCCGTGGCCAGCGAATTCCCCTCGCCCGCGGAATATCAGGCTGCGGACCTTCGGTGGCGGCGTGAACTGGCTTTGTTGAACTGGAACCGCATCCTAGAGGCCGCGCTGCTCGCCAAGCTGCCGTCGGGCACCGAGATCACCTCGCGCGAACTCCTCTCGATTCCGGAAACCAATGCCCGCCATCAACTCCGGGAGATGTTCGTTGCCGATCCAGCGCTGCTTGGCCGCACTGTGCCGGTGGACGTTCTCGCCTCGGCCAACGCCGACAATTGGATCAAGGGCAACATCAACCGCTCGCTCGGCGATGCGCAGCAGCAGCTGTCACCGGCCGCCCGCAGCGTGATCGATGCGTTCGAGGCGAACGGCACCGTCACCAATGGCTTTGCCTGGTCACTGTTCACCAATGCCGATAGCCGCGCCGCGCCGGCCTCCGCGGGCCTGCTGGGCGCCTTTGTGGGCTCCCTTTACATGATGCTGATCGTGATCGTCCTGGCCGTTCCCGTCGGTGTTGCCGCGGCGATCTATCTCGAGGAATTTGCCCCCAAGTCGCGCTTGACCGACTTCATTGAGGTCAACATCAACAACCTCGCCGCCGTGCCCTCCATCGTCTTCGGTCTGCTCGGCGCCGCGGTCTTCATCAACTACATGCACCTGCCCATCTCGGCTCCCTTGGTTGGTGGTCTGGTGCTGACGCTGATGACGCTTCCCACCATCATCATCGCGACCCGTGGCGCGCTGCTGGGCGTTTCCCCCGCCCTGCGCCAAGCCGCCTTGGGCATGGGGGCCAGCAAGACGCAGATGGTGTTCCATCATGTACTGCCGGTGACGCTTCCCTCCATCCTCACGGCCACCATTCTGGGCGTCGCCCACGCCCTTGGTGAAACAGCGCCGCTCCTGCTGATCGGCATGAAGGCCTTTGTGGCCCAGGTGCCCGCTACCCCGCTCGATCAGGCCACCGCCCTGCCCGTCCAGATCTATCTCTGGCAAGGCAACGAGAACCGCAATTTCTTTGAACCGCGCACGGCAGCGGCCATCATGGTGCTGCTTGGCGTCATGATCGTGCTGAACGGCACGGCCATCTATCTGCGCTCGCGCCTCGAAAAGCGCGTCTGATCGACCTCACGCAACAAGGACATCGAAAATGGACATGCTTGCCGGTAAGGTGAAGTTGACCCAACAATCAGTGACTAGCGCCATGAACCCGTCTGCCGCCTTGGATCGTCCTATCCGGATCGAAGCCCGGGACGTAACCGTCCACTACGGCGCCAAGCAGGCTTTGTTCGGCATCTCCATCGACATCCCCGATCGCGCGGTGACCTCGTTTATCGGCCCCTCGGGATGCGGCAAGTCGACCTTCCTGCGCTGCATCAATCGCATGAACGACACCATCGAAGGCGCTCGAGTCGGCGGCACCATCAAGCTCGACGGCGAAGACATCTACGATCCCGCGCTCGACGTGGTGGAACTGCGCGCCCGGATCGGCATGGTGTTCCAAAAGCCCAACCCGTTCCCCAAATCCATCTACGAGAACGTCGCCTACGGACCGCGCATTCACGGCCTGGCGCGCAACAAGTCCGATCTCGACGAGATCGTTGTCTCCTCGCTCCGCAAGGCCGGTCTGTTCGAGGAGGTCAAGGATCGCCTCAACGAGCCCGGCACCGGCCTGTCGGGCGGTCAGCAGCAGCGTTTGTGCATTGCCCGCGCCATCGCCGTCGGCCCCGAAGTCATCCTCATGGACGAGCCCTGCTCAGCCCTTGATCCGATCGCCACCGCCATCATCGAAGAACTGATCGATGAGTTGCGCGAGAACTACACCATCGTGATCGTCACCCACTCCATGCAACAGGCAGCGCGTGTGTCCCAGAAAACCGCGTTCTTCCACCTGGGCAAGCTGATCGAGGAAGGGGTGACCGAAGACATCTTCACCAACCCGGTCCACAAGCAGACGCAAGACTATATCATGGGCCGCATCGGCTGATTTGCCCGGCACCAACGGAGGAAACGCCATGCCCGCCACTAAAGACCACATTGTAACGTCCTACAGCGACGAACTGGTCGCGCTTGCCCAGGCCATCGCGGAAATGGGCGGCATGGTGGAACTCGCCATCGAGAACGGCACCAAGTCGCTGCTCAAGCTTGACCGCGAACTGGCCGACCTCACCATCATCGCCGACCAGCGCATCGACGACATGCAGCGCCGCATCGACGACATGGCGGTGTCAATGATCGCCCGGCGCCAGCCCATGGCTTCGGACCTGCGTGCCATCATCACCGCGATCCACGTCGCCCAGGACCTGGAGCGCGTCGGCGACATGGCCAAGCAACTGGCCCGCCGCTCGCTCAAACTCGAAGGCATGAACCTACAGCCCACCTTCTATAACGGCGTCAAGAACATGACGGCGCTGGTGCTGGGCCAGATCAAGAACGCACTCGATGCCTATTCGAACCGCGACGCTGCCGCTGCCATCGAGGTTTGCAATCGCGACGACGAGGTCGATGCCATGCACACATCGCTCTTCCGCGAACTCCTGACCTATATGATGGAAGACCCGCGCAACATTACCACCTGCACCCATCTCCTGTTCTGCGCCAAAAGCCTGGAGCGGATCGGCGATCACGCCACCAACATTGCCGAACGGGCCTACTACCTGCAAACCGGCCGGCAGCTTACGGGCGACGTTCAGGAACTGCACCGCACGCAAATCAAAGCATAGCACGCACCAAGGTTTATTTTGGCGCCACCCTGCCCTGTGGGAGGGAGTGCGCAGTTGAACAATCGGGTCGCTGAGCCCGACTGGAGGGTAACCCATGCCAGCCACAATTCTTGTTGTCGAAGACGAAGAAGACCTCTCGATCCTCCTGCGCTACAATCTCGAAGCCGAAGGCTTTGCGGTGCTCACGGCCGAAACCGGCAATGATGCGCTCGAGCATATCAAGGACAAGGTTCCCGATCTGATCCTGCTCGATTGGATGCTGCCTGAAATTTCCGGCATCGAGTTGTGCCGGCGCCTCCGTGCCCGCCAGGAAACCGCATTGATCCCCATCATCATGCTGACCGCCCGTGGCGAGGAAGAAGAGCGCATCCGGGGTTTGGCGACCGGTGCCGATGACTACATGGTCAAGCCCTTCTCGGTGCCTGAACTGGTTGCCCGGGTGCGGGCGCTGCTGCGCCGCGCCAGCCCAAATCTCGTCACCGCCTCGCTCAAGCTGGGTGATCTGGAACTCGATCGCACCACGCACCGGGTGCGGCGCGGCAGCCGCGACGTCCATCTTGGCCCTACTGAATACCGCCTGCTGGAATATTTGATGCGCCATCCCGGCCGGGTTTATTCGCGCGAGCAGTTGCTCGACGGCGTTTGGGGCAACGAGGTTTATGTCGATGAACGCACCGTTGATGTGCACATCGGCCGCCTGCGCCGCGCGATCAACCGGGGCCGCGATGCCGATCCGATCCGCACCGTGCGGGGCGCTGGTTATGCCTTTGACGAGCGTTTCGCCCAGCCCGCCTGAGCGATCCTGCTCTCGCCTGTTGATGATTTTGTAACGATCTGCTCAAGCGGTTTGTTAAAAGCCGGCTGCTAACGCTGTTTTCTTGAGGGAACGGCGGGGCAGTGCATGACCACCACGGATCAACGCCTGATCGACGAGCTTGCCAACCAGCCGGCTCCGGGGTCCACGACCTCCGGCGGCCGAATCACCCTGCAGCGCGGCCTCGCCGCTGCCGAGCCGGCGTGGCGCGCTCTTGAGCGCGAGGCGATCTTCACGCCCTACCAGCGCTTCGACTGGATTGCCGAGATTGCCCGCTCCCAGCAGCTCGAAGATGCGGACTTCGTCACCCTACAGATCGAATTCGATGGCAGCCCCGCCGCCCTGCTTCCCTTGCATCTTCACCGCAAGGCCGGCTGCACCTTTGCGGCCATTCCCGGCTCCTCCTTTGGCAACAGCGACTGGATGCCTGTTCGGCGCGATGCTGCGGCGCTTCTTACCCGACTCCTGCTGAACCGGGCCTTTGCCCAGTTGCGAGACGAGGCCGGCGTCGATGTGCTGAGCTTCGAGCACCTGCCTCCCCAATGGCGAGGCATCGACAATCCCCTGCTGAGCTTTCCCCATCAGCCTTCGCCGGACCATTTCTATTATGCGGACATTGCGCCCACCATGCTCGAAACGCTCCCCAAAAAGCGGCGGGTCGATATCCTGCGCGGGCGTCGCCGGCTCGAAGAAACGCTAGGTCCCGTCACCTTGCGCCGCGCCACAACGCTCGAGCACATCGACCAAGTCCATGCGGCCTTCCTTGAGCATCGCTCCGTGCGATTCCGGCAAATGGGCGTGCCAAATGTCTTTGCCGAGCCTCACTTCCGCGCCTTGTTCCGGGATGGGGCCATTGCCGGCGCCAGCGAGGACAAGCCGGCCGTAGCGCTCCATGCGCTTTATGTCGGCGAAGAAATCGTGGCGACGGCGGTAGGCACCTATTCCCCCTGCCATTATTCGCAATACATCAACTCCAACACGGACGGGCCGGCCTCCAAATACAGCCTTGTGGGCCTCCTGATGTTCCTGCTGGTGGAAGATCTTATCGCCGCGGGGATCAGCAGCATCGATATGGGCGTGGGCGATTTCGCCTACAAAACCTCCTGGACCCAGAAGACGCCGATCAACGACGCGGCGATTGCGCTAAGCGCTAAGGGCACTGCCGCCGCCGCCCTCCTTAATGGCAAGCGCGCGCTTAAGCGGCACATCAAGCAGAACGACAAGCTTTGGAGCTTTGCCAAGCAGCTGCGCCAGTGGCGCCAGTCAAAACCCGACTGATCGATCCTATCCTGCAGCCGGACGACGGGCCACAAGGCTCGTGACGATCAGATAGGTCAACACCAGCGCTCCCGCCGTGATCATCACCGCCAGCAGCACCAGCCCGGTCTTGGGCGAAACCGGTGCACTCAACACCACCGGATGCGACACCAGGCGCATATCAGGGAATGCAGCGCCCCCGTCTACCTGGGCCCGCGCCGCTTCCGCCTGCTGCAGGTAACGCTCGAGGACGCTACGTTGCGCCGCCGCATCGCGCTGCAGCGCCGCGAGGGCCACGCTGTCGCGCTCTTCCCCGCCGACGGATTGTTGCAAGATCTGCTGGTCGGCCGCCAGTGCCGCAGCCAGAGCCGCTTCAGTCTCGGCCTGCCGATCCATCTGGTCACCAATGTGCCGCGCCGCGGTAGCGAGTTGCGCATCGACGTCCGCAATCTGCGCCCGCAATCCCAGAACATTCGGATGGTTGAACGATAAACTGCTGGCTTGCTGCGCCAGCTGTCCCTGCAGACTGGCCCGGAGCTGAATGAGACTTCTGCCCCTTGCGTCCGCCGCCAGTTCCGTGCTGCCCACCAGCGAACCTCCTAGCGCCAGGCGCTGCCGCAGCACCGCCGCACGCGCCCTGAAGCTCGAACTGCGCTCCTCAGCCGCAAGCCGTCGCCCCGCCATGTCGCTCAATTGGCTGCCAACCATGCTGCCCTCCGGCAGGTCCCCAATCGTCCCCCGCGCAATGCGGAACTTGGCCACGGCGTCCTCGGCTTGAAACACTCGCTGCCGCAACTCCGGTATCGTGCTCTCAAGCCACGTTAGTGCCTGCCGGGCATCGTCGAGCCCCTGCTGCGCCCGTCGGGCGATCGCCGTTTCGGCGATGCTCAGCGCCAATCGGCGTGCCAATTCGGGTGCACGGGCCCGGGTCTTCAGCCAGATTATCGCGGTTCCCAGTTCGCTCGTTACCAGCGTACGCTCATCGAGCGCCAGCACCGCGGCGTCAAACGCCGCCTGCCCCGTTTCGCCGCCGTTGAACTCGGCTTGCTGCGCCAGCCCGAGCTGCGCCACCACATCCATCAAAGTGTCGCGTGAGCGCAGCAATTGCACATTGCTGGAAATGGTCGCTCGGTCCGGAACTGATACGGACGCTGGCTGACCCGCCCCGAAGTAGTTGGGTCGTGGCTCCACCAGGATCGTGGCCGAAGATTCATAAAGCCGGGGAACGCGTGACACGGCAACATATGCCAGCACGGGCACCACAAGGAGCACCAGCAGCGCGGCCCACCGGCGCGCCCAGATAATTCCGAGCAGCTGATAAAGGTCGATCTGGGAGTCAAACGCGCGCAAGCAACTGGCCTCTAACGGCAGGAACCGGGGCAGCCTAGTGCCTTTCCATGTTCACGCCGTTAACCGCGGGTGGAAATGCTTGGGAAAGCATAGAAACAGCAACTCGATGGGCGCTCAGCCCCAATCATCTTCCCTCACAATTGTTGCTAATTGCAGCGAGATTTTCTTCATTCTTTGCTGGCTAGGTTTTTGCCCAGTAATTGGGGGCAGAAGTGAACAGCAAGCGTCTTGTTATCTCAGGGGTACTGGGCGGGCTCGTCCTCGCCTTCCTCGCCGTCATGGCAGTTTCGATTTTGCGCGAAGTGCCCGGCACCAACAGCTACGCGCTGCTCGCCCAATCCTGGCTCGAAGGGCGGCTCGATGCCACCGGGCCGTGCTTTGACGGCGACTGCGCGCTTTATGAGGGCCGCACCTATGTGGTGTTTCCGCCCGCGCCCGGGCTGGTCATCCTGCCCTTCGTAGCCCTGTTCGGCAGCAGCTTTCACTTCTTCTTGCCGCTGACGATCCTTGCTTTTGGCCTCACCGGCTGGCTTTGGTGGCGCATCGCCAACGCGTCGATACAGCTCAACCGCGATCTGGCCGTCCTGCTCGTTTTTCTGGTGCTGTTCGCGACGCCGCTCGCCTTTGTCACCATTCGGGGCGACCGGGTCTGGTTCTTCGCCCAGAGCTGGGGGACCTTGTTCAGTACGGCAGCGATCTACTTCGCGCTGGTGCGCCGCAACGGTTTGCTCGCGGGGCTCTTCATCGCGCTCGCCTTCCTGTCGCGGCAGATGACGATCCTTTACCTGCCCTTCCTCTACATCCTCCTGCTCGAAGATGGCGTGCCCCTGTTCCGCATCGATCAGGCCGCATGGCGGCGAGCCTTTACCCTTGCTGCCTTCCCCATTCTCGGGGTGCTGATCTACCTCGCCTACAATTATGTCCGCTTCGATTCCTTCACCGAAACGGGCTACAACTATATCTTCCCACCCCAGTTCGACACGGGGGAGACAGCGGGCAACTTCCTTGTCTCGCGGGTACGCGAAATCGGGATCTTTGCCCCCGCTTACTTCATCTTCAACCTCATCTACATGTTCGTTGCCGGTCCGCATGTGGATTTCACCGGGCCCTATCTCACGCAGATGGGCGGCTTTGACACCAATGGCGCCTCGCTATTCCTCGTGACGCCAGTGCTGTTGTGGGTGTTTCTGGGTAACTGGAACCGCAGCTTCTGGTGGGGTCTGGGCACCTGCGCCGCCATTCTTGGGTTGACGCTGCTCTACCATTCCAACGGCTTCTCGCAATATGCCGCCCAGCGCTTCACCCTAGATTGGCTGCCCATCCTGCTGCTGCTGCTAGCGCGGGCCCTTAAGCCCGAACACGCGCCACCGCTGTCCATTCTGCTAGCCTATTCCATGCTCGTCACGCTGGCGATGATCGTGCTGGGGGGCGTGCTCGCAATGGGCTGACGCTTCCCGCCCGCCTGAGGGTCATAGCCCTCGGGCGGCCTGCTTGCGCAAAGCGGGCAGCCGCAGGTCTGGATCGGCCCGGACAGTCACGCCCCAGATCAACCCTACGACCAGGAAATAATGCCGCCAGTGATCGGTATCGATCACGCCCGATTGCAGCGCGAGCGGGATAAACACCGCCAGTGCCGGGATCAGCAGCTTGCGCCGGCTCCGGTCGGCCAGGCCGCGGAACCCGCGCCACAACGTCGCCAGCACCAGCAGATAGTAACAAGCACCACCACCCCAGCCATAGGCCTGGATCACAGTGACATAGGTGTTGTGCGGCTGCTCGATGATGCGCAGATTGTGGAACTCGGTCGGTCCAAGTCCCAGCGGATGCGATAGCGCCAGATCGAACGCATAGCCCTGCCGCCCAAACCGCCCGGTATCGCCGGTATCATAATCCTGCGTGACGCTGGCCCGCTCCTCGAACAGGCTCCCCACCGCCGGGATACTCAGCAGTCCGGCTAACGCGATCATGATCACGAACAAACCCGCCAGCGCCAGGAGCAACATCCGCACCTTGTCGCGGGCATAAGCCTCAAGAAAAAAGCACAAGCCGAACACCAGCAGCGACGACAGGGCAAAATGCCCCCATGCCGCCCGCGAAAAGCTCATGAAAACGCCGATCATCACCAGCATGAACAAGATGGCGGGGATCAAGAGCTTGCCGCCGCGCAGGAAAAACACGTCGCGCAGCACATACATAGCCGGCAGGATCAGGAAGGGCCCATACACATTGGGGTCCTTGAACAGCCCCTTGGCGCGACCATACAGCACAAAGGCATCAGCGCCCGGCATGAGGCCGAGATAAGCCAAGACGCCGAGCACTGACGACAGCACGGCGATGGCCATATAAGCACGAACGATCAGCCGAACCCGCCGTTCCGGAGCTTCACCCACGAAGTTCGCGACGAAATAGCTGGTGATGAACAGGAAGATCGTCACCGCGACAAAGGTGAAAGCCTCGGTCAGCGGCGTGTAGCGCACCTGGAACGCTGCGATAAGCCCGAACGGGATAAAGGCCGTCGTCAACAGCAGCAACGGGATGGTCGAACTAAAAAGGCTCATCCCCGCAGCCAGTGCCATGGCAAGCACCAGCACGAAGCTGAACTCGTAAGGCGATGGCTCGAACAGAACGACGCCACCCGAGAACACCCATATCGCCACCGCTGCGTGCAAGAGCCAGAGCGCGCGGTCGCGCAGGAAGCTGCGCCCTAGCCGAGTGCCGATACCTGTGTGAGGCGCAAAGGCGCCCGCCAATTCAGCCATGAGCCGGCCCTGCAGCGCTGCGGCGCCGCCTGACGCCTATCGCGGCAACACTACGGAGTTGCGCGTGAAGGAAGTGCTAAGCACACGGAGGGATTTTAGCCCCGCCCCGCCACGCCTTAACCCCGCTCTCGCCGCAACTCGCTAGCCTTGAACAAAGGAGTACCGGCAATGATCCAGCGACGCAGCATCTTGGCCTTGGGTGTGATGGCGAGCGCCGCAGCACTAGCTTCCCCCCTGCGCGCCCAACCGGCCCTTGACGCATCAGCCTTTGGCCTCGATGGCACGTCGAGCGCCAACCAGTCCGGTGCCCTGCAAGCCGCCATCGACGCCGCCACCGGCCTGGGGCAGCCGCTCGCCCTCCCCTCCGGCACCTACGCGGTCGCCGATATCCGCATCACGGCTCCCCTCCGCCTCCAAGGCTCCGGCCAGACCATCCTGGCGCTCGCCGCCGGCGGCGACAGCCTCCTTTCCATCGAGAACACCGCCGACGTCATCCTCGATGGCCTCAGCTTCGCCGGCAACGGCAGTGGCACCGGCCGCAGCGATACCGGCCTCGTCCAACTGGTGGACGCCACTGACACCACGCTGCGCGATTGCCGCTTCACCGATGCCCCGGCCCAGGGCCTCCTCCTTGCGCGCAGTGCCGCTTCCATCACCGGCTGCAGCTTTTCGCGCAGCGCCGACGCCGCCATCTATTCCATCGACAGCTTGGGCATGCTCATCTCTGGCAACCGCATCACCGGTTGCGGCAATGGCGGCATTCTGATCTGGCGCAGCGAACCGGGCTGGGATCGCTCCATCATCACCAACAATGCGGTCAGCAGCATCGACTGGCGTGACGGCGGCAATGGCCAGAACGGCAATGGCATCAACATTTTCCGCGCTGACGGCGTGATCGTTTCCGACAACCAGATCAGCGACTGCGCCTTTTCGGCCATTCGCCTCAACACGGCCAACGACACCCAGATCACCGGCAACACCTGCACCAATGGCGGCGAGATCGCGATCTATTCCGAATTCGCCTTTGCCGGCTCGATCATCGCCAACAATCTGGTGGATGGCGCCGCCGGCGGCATTTCCATGACCAATTGGGACAATGGCGGGCGCCTCGCCATGTGCTCGGGCAATATCGTGCGCAACATCACCGCCACCTCCCGCACCAATCCCGACGTCAATCCCTATGGCATCGCCGCCGAAGCAGACGCCGTCATCTCGGGTAATATTATCGATGCCGTGCCCGGCATCGGCATCGGCGTGGGCTGGGGACCGTTCCTGCGCGATGTGCTTGTGACCGACAATCTGATCCGCGGCACCGAGCGCGGCATTGTGGTTAGCGTCGCCGAAGGCGCCGGAGCCGCCCGCATCACCGGCAATTTGATCTCGGAAACGCTCCACCCGCTGGTCGCCGCGCGCTGGAACGAGATCGCCT
The DNA here is from genome assembly GCF_058133665.1 of Devosia sp. Z11_6. NCBI lineage: Bacteria > Pseudomonadati > Pseudomonadota > Alphaproteobacteria > Hyphomicrobiales > Devosiaceae > Devosia > Devosia sp. Z11_6. The sequence continues at coordinate 721,113 of NZ_JBYUNQ010000001.1, read as the reverse complement.
CCGAGCGTCTGCAGGACGATGCCGGCCAGTTCCCGACCCTCACCGTCTCCGGCAATACGCTGCGCTAAGCCGCCTCAATAAGGCGTGCCGTCCTTGTGGGTAAAACGCCAGCCCTCGGGCGTGTGGTTGGCAACAAGATCGTCATCGGGATAGCTGCCAACATCGCCTGGGCTGCGATCGCCGATCTCGAGATAGATTGCGGGCTCCCAGGAGCGGTTTTCCAGATGGTGGCTGATGCCGCCGGCCGCAAAGCCAGCGCACATCCCCGCCTCAAGCCGCATCTCGGTCTCGCCCGCCACCAGCCACAACTCGCCTTCGAGCACGTAAACGAACTCGTCCTGGCGGCTGTGCCGGTGCTGGAGGGAGCTGACCGCCCCCGGATTGAGCGTCGTGCGGTTGACGCCGAAATTGCGCAGGGCGAACAGATCGCCCAGCGGTTGCTTGACCCGCCCTTCCATCCGCACCGCAAATACCGGCGGATAGTTGGACGGCTTGATGCGAACCGGGGCCTCGGCGGCAATGATGGCCAATGGGGTCGCCGCTCGCGGGTCTGCCTTGTCCATCATTGCCCTCCTGGGTAAGCCTAGCCGGCCGCTGTATAGGCGGTCTTGACCACGGTGAAGAACTCAGCCGCATACTTGCCCTGCTCGCGCGGGCCATAGCTCGAGCCCTTGCGGCCACCGAAGGGCACGTGGAAGTCAACGCCGGCGGTGGGCACATTGACCATCACCATGCCCGCTTCCGCATTGCGCTTGAAGTGGGTGGCATATTTCAGCGAGGTCGTGACGATACCCGCCGACAGGCCAAACGGCGTGTCGTTGGAAACGGCGAGCGCTTCCTCATAATCCTTGACCCGGATCACCGAAGCGACCGGCCCGAAGATTTCCTCGCGCGAAATGCGCATCTGGTTGGTGGTTTCGGTGAAGAGCGTCGGCTGGAGGAAGTAGCCCTCGGTGTCCTTCTGGACGCGCTCGCCGCCGGCCACCAGCTTGGCGCCTTCCTGCTTGCCGATCGCGATATAATCGGTGTCCTGCTTGAGCTGGTTGGGATCAACCACCGGCCCGATCTCGGTGTTCTTATCCAGCGCATGGCCGACGCGCAGATTGCGGGCGCGCTCCGCCAGACCCTCGACGAACGCATCATGGATGCCTTCGGTCACGATCACGCGCGAAGAGGCCGTGCAGCGCTGGCCGGTCGAGAAGAACGCCGACTGCGCCACGCTTTCGATCGCGACCTTGAGGTCGGCATCGTCCAGCACCACGACCGGGTTCTTGCCACCCATCTCGAGCTGGAACTTGCGGTTATGCTCGATGGAAGCCGCAGCCACGCGCTTGCCGGTGCCCACCGAGCCGGTGAAGCTGATGGCAGTCACATCGGGGCTGTCGAGCAGGGTCTGGCCCACGACCGAACCCTTGCCCATGACGAGGTTGAGCACGCCCTTGGGCAGCCCCGCGCGCCGCAGGATATCGACGATGGCCCAGGTTGAGCCCGGCACGAGGTCGGCCGGCTTGATCACCACGGTATTGCCATAGCAAAGCGCCGGCGCAATCTTCCAGCTCGGGATGGCGATGGGGAAGTTCCAGGGCGTGATGATGCCGGTCACCCCGATGGGCTCGCGGGTGATCTCGACGCCGACGCCGGGGCGGACGCTCTGCACCACTTCGCCCGTCAGGCGCAGCACTTCGCCGGCAAAAAAGTCAAAGATCTGCCCGGCGCGGGTCACTTCACCGATTGCTTCGGGCAGTGTCTTGCCTTCTTCTCGGCTCAGCAGTTCGCCCAGCTCCGCCTTGCGCGCGAGGATCTCGTCGGCGGCCTTGCGCAAAATGGCATGGCGCTCGAGAATGCCCGAACGCGACCAGGCTGGAAATGCCGCCTTGGCCGCCGCAATGGCCTGCTTGGTGTCTTCGGCCGAGGCGCGTGCATAAACACCCACAACTTCGGCCGTGTTGGATGGATTGATGTTCTCGGCGCCATCCGAGCCCACCCATTCGCCGTCGATCAGGTTCTGGTAGAGGTCAGTCATGGTTTCGTGCCTTTCCGAAAAGCCTTAAAGCAGGTTCGCCTTGGCGAGGTCGCGCAGCAGGTGGCTGGCGCCATAGGTCCAGGGCGGACATTGGGTGGATAGTTGCACCCGGTTGGTGAGCTTCCCCAGCGAAGGGGTCGAGATCGACACCACATCGCCCAGCTTGTGGGTAAAACCCTTGCCGGCGCCGCCGCGATCCTTGACCGGGGCGAACATGGTGCCGAGATAGAGCACCAGGCCGTCGGGATATTGATGGTGATCCCCGATCGTGGCTGCAACCAGCGATGCCGGCGTACGCGAGATCTGGCTCATGGACGAATGGCCGTCGAGCTCGAAGCCATCCTCGCCTTCCACCCGCAGCGTGATCTCGGCATTGCTGACCGTTTCAAGCGTGAAGTCGCCGCTGAAGAGGCGGATGAATGGCCCTAGCGAAGCCGAAGCATTGTTGTCCTTGGCCTTGCCCAGCAGCAGTGCCGAACGGCCTTCCACGTCGCGCAGATTGACGTCATTGCCCAGCGTGGCGCCGATGATCGCGCCCTTGCTGGTCACCACCAGAGCCACTTCCGGCTCGGGGTTGTTCCAGCTCGAAGCGGGGTGCAGGCCCACATTGGCGCCATAGCCCACCGAGCTCATCGGCTGGCCCTTGGTGAAGATCTCGGCGTCCGGCCCGATGCCGACTTCCAGATACTGGCTCCACACGCCCCGCTCGATCAGCGCTGCCTTGACGCGCGCTGCCGTTTCCGAGCCCGGCACCAGTTCGGACAAGTCCGTGCCGATCAGGTCGAGGATCTCTGTGCGCAGGGAATCGGCGCGGCTTTTGTCGCCGCGTGCCTGCTCCTCGATCACGCGCTCGAGCAGGGACACCACGAAAGTGACGCCCGAAGCCTTGATCGCCTGCAGATCGATGGGCGAAAGCAGGCTGGCCTGGCTGGCATCGTGGCTGGGGGCATGGCTGTTGCGTAGCACCGCTTCGACAGGACCGATCGGCGTACCCTGCGCTGAACTGACATATCCTGACGCATCTTGGCTTTCAGCAATGTCGCGCACTGTGGCAAAACCCGGCGCCGTGATGTCCAGCAGCACGTCGTCGCGCACTGTCACCACGCGTGGATGATTGTGTCCCGGCACTCGTGCCCGCCCCAGCAACACGCCCTCGGGATAATCCTGCCCGCTCATATAATGCTCCCTCCGCTTATGGGGTTTGACTACTCTCGGGCGCCCGCTCGCGCAAGACCTCGCAGGCCCCGAAGCGTTCGGCTGCGCTAAACGATTACCCACAGCCTTGTTCAACTCCGGTTCAGCTGTGCCGCAATACTGACGCATTGACTGGGGAAGTCTCCCCGCCCCTGATGGAGTGTTCAGATGCGTCACCTTGCTGCTCTTTTGCCCCTCGCCCTCGTGGCCGGATTTGCCTTGCCGGCCTATGCCGGGACCATCTCCATCGAAGGTCGAGGCGAAGTCACCGCCGCCCCCGATACCGCCTTCATCACCTCGGGCGTGACCACCCAAGGCGCCACCGCCCGCGAAGCGCTCGACCTCAACACCAAGGCTATGGCCGAGCTGATCACCGAGCTCAAGGCTTCGGGCATCGAGGCCCGCGACATCCAGACCTCGGGTTTCTCAGTCAGCCCAAATTATGTTTATTCCGACGAGCGCGACACCAACGGCTATACCCTGCCGCCTCGCATCGCCGGCTACCAGGTGGCCAATGTCGTGACTGTCAAGGTTCGCGCGCTCGACCAGCTCGGCGCCATTCTCGACAAGTCGGTGACCATCGGCGCCAACACCATCAATGGCGTGTCCTTCAGCGTCGAGGATCCACGCGAATTGTTGGACGAGGCCCGTAAGGCAGCCTTTGCCGATGCCCGCACCAAGGCCGAGCTTTATGCTACTGCCGCCGGCGGTTCGCTCGAGGAGATCGTGTCGATCAACGAAAGCCAGAACTTCAGCGGCCCGCAGCCATTCGAGGCGCGCAGCATGGCCGCCGCTGCGCCCCAGAAGGATGTTCCTGTCGAGGCTGGCGAGCTCAGCTTCGCCATCAATGTCTCGGTGCAATGGGAACTCGACACCGACAAATAAGAATCCCACTCTCCTCTCGCGAGGGGTATGGGCGATGGGGGCGGACCACCGTAGTCAAACCGCCCCCATCAACCTATCCAGCCAACACCTTCCAGAGCATGTTGAGCCCGACCAGCACCAGGAACGCCGCGAACAGATAGCGGAGCGTTTTTTGGTCCAGCCGATGCGCCAGCGCCGCCCCATAGGGCGCGAACACCGCTGCAAGCGTTCCCACCAGCACGAGCGCCACCAGGTTGATGTAGCCCAGGCTGAGTGGGGGAAGGCCCGGCACGCCCCAGCCCGAAATGATAAAGCCCAGGGTTCCCGAGACGGCGATGGCCACCCCGATCGCCGCTGAGGTCCCGACCGCGGCATGCATGGTGGCACCAAAGGCGACCAGCGTTGGCACGGTGAGCGAGCCGCCCCCGACCCCCATCAGCGCCGAATTATAGCCAACAATGCTGGCTGCGATCCGGTGCACCAAGCGCGAGCCGTTCAGGTGCCCCATCAAGCGGGTCTGCCAGCTGGACACGATATTGGCGGCGATCAGAAAGGCCATCACCGCAAAAACGATCCGCAAGGCATCGCCGGAAAATAACCCCGCCATCAAACCACCCAGGAATGTCCCCGCGACAATGAATGGCACCCAAAGCTTGAGCGTCGGCACATCCAGCGCCCCACGCGCCAGATGCGCCCGTGCGCTCATCAGGCCGGTGGGAATAATGATGGCGAGCGAGGTACCCACCGCGGCGTGCTGCACCACATCGGCATCGAACCCTAGCAGGAGCAGCGCATTGCTCAATGCCGGCACGATGATGGCACCACCCCCGATCCCCAGCAGACCCGCGGCAAGGCCGGAGAACACCCCGGTCACCATGAGGCCCAGTACGAAGGGCCAGTACCCGACCAGTTCAGTCCAGGCCATCAGCGCTCTCCTGACAGGTGCAGCACGACCTCCCGCCAATGCGGGCGGCGGCGGTGCTCGAACAAAAACAAGCCCTGCCAGGTCCCGAATACCGGGGCGCCGCCCATCACCGGAATACCGATCGAGGTCTGGGTAAGGGCAGTGCGCAGATGCGCCGGCATATCGTCGGGACCCTCGGCGGTATGCACCAGCCAATCCATGCCCTCGGGCACCAGCCGCTCAAAATAGCCCTGCATGTCGGTTTGCACATCCGGATCGGCATTTTCCCCGATCAGCAGCGAGCATGAAGTATGCCGGCAAAACACGGTCAGCAGCCCCGTGCCGACCTCAGCGCGCGTGACCACGTCCCGAGCCTTGGCGGTGAACTCGTAAAGCCCCTGCCCCCGGGTCGGCATCGTCAGCGTTTCAATGATCTGGTGCATGCAAGGTCCACGAGCCTGTTCCCGCCCTAGCATGGCGCCCGTCGCGCCGCCACTGGCCTACGCCGCAATCGCGCCATCTTTGGCTTCAAGACAGTAAGCCGCAGCGCTCCGGTGGAACCACCCCTAACCCCCGGCGTTGCGGGCCTTGCGGGGATAAGAGCATCATCCAGCCAGCTGTCGTTTCGTTCAGAAGCCGTTCATCTGAGATGCTGATGCTTGATGCCAACATTAAAAATTAAAGGAAAAACAGCAATGCGCATCCGAAACTGGCTCCTGACCAGCACGAGCCTGGGCCTTCTGGCCGTTGCCCCATTGAGCGTCTCGGCGCAGGAAAGCGTCGCACCAGCCGAGCTGCCCCAGGCTTGCGTTGACGCCGGGTTCAGCACGCTAGAATCTTGCATCGCCGCGCAGCCCGCCGGCGCCGATGCCGAAGCCGCCCCGGACGAAGAGGAAGCTCCCGCTGCCGACGAAACCACCGAAGAAGCCCCTGCCGAAGAGCCCGCTGTTGTAGACGAGGCGCCGGCTGAGGAGCCTGCCGTCGAGGAAGAAGCTCCGGCCGAAGAACCTGCGGCTGTCGAGCAAGCACCCGCTGAAGAGCCTGCGGTCGAGACGGAAGCCGTCGAAGAACCATCGGTAGACGAAGAAACGGTTGAAGAAGAAACCGTCGAGGAAACCGATCCCGAAGAAACCGTAACCACCCAGGACGTCGCGCCCGAAGCGGGGCCCGCGGCCGCTGAGGAGACCGCTCCGGCAGCCGAAGAGCCTGCTGCTGAAACCGTTGTCACGGAAGAACCCGCGACCGCCGAAGAGCCGGCAGCCGAGCAAACCACCGAGGCCGGTGAAGAGCCAGCCGCTACCACCGGAACCGGCGAACAGCCTGCAACCGAACAGCCCGCCGAAACCACCCCCGAGCTGACCACGCCCGAAGCCACCACCACTGAACAGCCTGCTACCTCGGAGTCGATCGAGACCCTATCGGCCGAAGAACCTGCCGAAGTCATCGAAGATCTGCCCGAAGGCGTCACCCAGGAACAGGTCGCCCCGGTTCTGGACAGCGCCAAGGACGCCGAAACGGCTCCCGTGGAAGGCCAGGCTGCCCCCGAAACTGCAGCACAGCCCGCAGTTGCTGAAGAGCCTGCCGCGCCCCCGCCAACCAGCGATGCGGACGCCCAAGCTCGCCTGGCGGTTCCTGAAGAAGCTGCCGTCCTTGCCGTTCGCGAGGAGCAGGGTCAGGTTATCGAGGCTCAGGCTTTGCCTGCCCAGCAGGTGCCGCAGAACGTCACGGTTGTTAACCAAACCAATGTGGTCAACAACGTCACGAACAACACCACCAACAATACGGCCATCGACAACTCGACCAATATCGGTCAGCAGAACAACGTTCAGCAAAACAACGTTCAGCAGAACAATGTCCAGCAGACCAATTATGGCGATACCTTGACCCAGGTCGTCGTGGAGCTTGGCAACCAGCTTTATGTCAACACTCCCGGCCAGGACACTTCGCGCTTCTACAATGCCAATGAGGACGAGGTCTTCTACGAAGAGCTCCGCAACGGCCGCATCCGCGAAACCGTGACGCGTCCCGACGGCACCCAGATCGTAACCGTGCGCAACCGCAATGGTGACGTGCTGCAGCGCACCCGCATCCGGCCAGACGGCCAGGAAGTCGTGCTCGCCTATTTCGACGAACAGTATGATGACGAACTCCTGGAATGGCGCGACCCGGGTCAGGACCTCCCGCCGCTGCGTCTCAACATTCCGGTGCAGGAATATGTGCTGGATGCCGCCGATGCTGACGAGGAACAGGTTGAAGTGTTCTTCCGCCAGCCACCAGTGGAACAGGTTGCGCGCCTTTACTCCATCGACGAGGTCAAGCGTTCGGCCCGCGTTCGCGACAGCGTGCGCAAGCTCGAAGTGGGCGGTCTGACCTTCGACACCGGTGCTGCCACGATCAGCCAGGACCAGGTTGGCTCGCTGTCCAAGGTCGCGGCCGCGATGCTCGACCTGCTGGAAAGCAACCCGGCTGAAACCTTCCTGATCGAAGGCCACACCGACGCGGTTGGTTCGGACATCTCGAACCTGCAGCTCTCCGATCTTCGCGCCGCCACGGTCGCTCGTATCCTGACCGACTTCTACGACGTGCCCCCTGAGAACCTTGCTACGCAGGGCTATGGCGAACGCTATCTCAAGATCCGCACCGAAGCTCCCGAGCGGGAAAACCGTCGCGTGACGATCCGCCGGATCACGCCGCTCATCACGGTCGCCAACAAGTAATCGGCGTCAGAGCCACTGACTTTGGAAAGGCCGGGCAATGTGCCCGGCCTTTTTCTTTGTCCCGAAGACTCCCGGAACGGCATGATCCTTGTGATCACTTAATCGGGAACGAAAGTAAAAACCTCGCGTTTCTGGACTACGGAACAGCATAGAGGAGTGAGTACTATGGCAAATCCAGAACGCGACACCGTGTATGATACAGACACAACTCGGACCACCTATGTGCGCGAAAGTAGCGGCACTGGCTGGTTCGTCGGCATTATCGTAGCTCTCGCCCTGCTGGCGATTGGCTACCTTGTATTTTCTGCAAACTCCGGCACGTCAACTGCAGTTGATGGCGCAGCGGCGCCCGCAGCTGTCACCGAGCCTGCGGCTGAACCCGCAATGACGGCTCCAGCTCCGGCCATCGAATCGGCTCCCCCCGTTGAAGCTACCCCTGCCCCAGCCGCTCCGGCGACTGATGCAGCCCCTGCTGCTGGCGCTCCAGTGGCTCCATAATAAACTTCAGATACGGTGCCCTTGCACTCCCAAGGCAGGCATCTTCAGGGCCCTGGCATTCGCCGGGGCCCTTCTGTTTGGGCAACAGGAATGCGCCCATTGGGCAGTTACAACCATGTGCGTTCTTGATTGCGCCAGGCAGCAGGGTCATCTCCGGGCGGACGGAAAGGACATCGCATGGAACTTGGACTTTATTCCTTCGCCGAGAACACCCCGGATCTGTTGAACAATGGTCATCTGCAAAGCCCGGCAGAACGGCTGCGTGACCTCCTGGAGGAGATTGAGCTGGCTGATCAGTTGGGCCTCGGCTTTTTCGGCTTGGGCGAACATCACCGGCCTGACTATGTGGCTTCCGCACCCGTAACGATCCTGGCCGCAGCGGCCGCGCGCACCAAATCCATTCGCCTCTCCAGCGCCGTTACCGTGCTGAGCTCGGATGATCCGATCCGCGTCTACCAGCAGTTTGCGACCCTGGATTTGCTCTCGAACGGCCGTGCCGAGATCATGGCCGGGCGAGGCTCGTTCATCGAGAGCTTTCCGCTCTTCGGCTATGACCTCAACGATTACGACGAACTATTTGAGGAAAAGCTTGAACTGCTGCTCAAGCTGCGCGAGGGCGGCAAGGTCGTTTGGCCCGGCAGCAAGCACACGCACGCCATCCCCGGCATAACCGTCTACCCGCAACCTGTGCAACAGCCGCTGCCGCTCTGGATCGCGGTGGGTGGCACTCCAAACTCGGTCGCTCGCGCCGCCTATTACGGCCTGCCCTTGATGATCGCCATCATTGGCGGACAGCCCAGGCAGTTCGCGCCTCTGGTGCAGTTTTATCGCGACACTCTGGCGCAAGTTGGCCGAGAGACCACCCTACCCGTTGGCATCAGCTCGCATGGCTTCATCGCGCAAGACAGCCAGGACGCCCGTGACATCGCCTTTCCCGCCCATAGCGATGCCATGAGCCGGATCGGCAAGGAGCGGGGCTGGTCACCAACCACCCGCGCACAGTTCGAGGCTGGAGCGAGCCCACAGGGAGCCTATGTGATGGGTTCGCCGCAGGAGGTCATCGACAAGATCCTGCAGCAGCATGAATGGTTCAAGCACGACCGTTTCGGGCTGCAGATGAGCGTCGGCACCCTCCCCCATGACAAGGTCATGAAGGCCATCGAGCTTTATGGAACGGTGGTTAAGCCTGCGGTGGACAAAGCCTTGGGCGCGCCTGCCGCGCCATAAAACGCAAGCGCCTACTTGCCGCTGCGGCGGATCGACTTGATCTGCAGCGGCGGCAGGCCCGACTTCTCGGAAATGGCGCGATCTTGCTCCATGATGGCGGCACGCGCCGGCTCATCGCCGTCGAGGCCACCCAACAAGGCTGCGTCGACCTTGCGGTTAGAGCGCTGGCTGCCATCTTCATAGATAACGTCAAACATCACGAATTCACTGCGGGCGGTTGGCTTTCTTGCCATGATAGGTTCTCCTAAACAGCAGCAACCGCCAGGCGCACGGCTGCGCGCCCGGTCCGGTTGCAAAGATTGAAAAAAGGGCTAGCTGAAAATATTCTCGCCCTGTTCGTCGATGATCTGCCGGCCCTTGTTCAAGGCCATCGCAATCAGATCATCCTTGGAGCTCATGCGGTCTGCCCGAACGAACCGATAGGTCTTGAGCTCGCCGCCGACGTCCTTTTCGATGGTCCCGGCCAGCTGATATTCGCTTCCCGCCCGCATCTCGATGGCCCGGATAGTGAAGTCCTTGTAGCTTTCTTCGCCCAGAACCTTGTCCCCCGCCGGCTCAGCCGATGTCTTGGCCCCGCCACCAAAAAGCTTGCTCAGAAACGACATCGCCATCCTCCTTATGGGCGCTGCCGCGCTGGGCGCGGCACAATTAACTCACCGCGCCGCTCCATTTCTTCGCGGAGCCAGCTAGGCGACAGGTCGAAATAGTTCGGCCAGGTCGGCACGCCATTAGCCAGGGCTACGCTGCCGAAATAACGCCGGTCGCGCAGGGGCTCGACCCCCTCGCCTCGCTCGCTCAGCATCTGAGCGGCATCGAAGGTCCCGCTCGAGCCATCCGAGAAGGTGACCACCAGCTTGAATGGCACTATGGCGCGGATCGCCGTAACCTTCAGGCGCTGCACAGCGGACATGGGAAAGCTTGCCTTGCCGACATCAGCATCCCCGCCACCGGCGAGGATGCCCGGTTACACTTAGTTATCAAGGAAGCTGCGCAGCTTGCGGCTGCGGCTGGGATGCTTGAGCTTGCGCAAGGCCTTGGCCTCGATCTGACGGATACGTTCGCGCGTAACCGAGAACTGCTGGCCCACTTCCTCGAGCGTGTGGTCGGTGTTCATGCCAATACCAAAGCGCATGCGCAGCACGCGCTCTTCACGTGGCGTCAGTGACGCCAGCACGCGCGTCGTCGTCTCTCGCAGATTGCTCTGGATAGCCGCGTCGATTGGCTGGATCGCATTCACGTCTTGGATGAAATCGCCCAGGTTTGAGTCTTCCTCGTCCCCGATCGGGGTTTCAAGCGAGATCGGCTCCTTGGCGATCTTGAGCACCTTGCGCACCTTGTCCAAAGGCATCTGCAGCTTTTCGCTGAGCTCCTCCGGCGTTGGTTCGCGCCCGATCTCGTGTAGCATCTGGCGCGAGGTGCGCACGATCTTGTTGATCGTCTCGATCATGTGCACCGGGATACGTATGGTGCGCGCCTGGTCGGCGATCGAGCGGGTAATGGCCTGCCGGATCCACCAGGTCGCATAGGTCGAGAACTTGTAGCCGCGTCGATATTCGAACTTATCGACGGCCTTCATCAGCCCGATATTGCCCTCCTGGATCAGATCCAGGAACTGCAACCCGCGATTGGTGTACTTCTTGGCGATCGAGATCACGAGGCGAAGATTGGCTTCCACCATTTCCTTCTTGGCGATGGCAGCTTCGCGCTCGCCCTTTTGCACCTTGTGCACGATGCGGCGATATTCGCCGATATTGAGGCCAGCTTCGGTCGCCAGCGTCGCCACGTCACCACGAATCTCGCGGATCGTGTCGGCTTCGCGCTTGGCGAACTCAGCCCAGCCCTTGCCATCGAAACTGGCGAGGTTTTCTTCCCAGGCCGGGTTCACTTCCTGGCCGTAATAGCTTTCAAGGAACTTCTCGCGCTTGACGCCATAGCTTTCCGCCAGGCGTAGCAAACGGCCCTCGAGCTTCACCAACCGCTTGTTGATGTCATAAAGCTGCTCGACCAGGTTCTCGATGCGGCCGGCATTGAGCGACAGCGACTTGACGTCGGCGATCACCTCGCCACGCAACTCATCGAGCTGCTTGCGATCGGCATCGCTGACATCGGCGCTGCGGTCCTCAGCATGCCGGTCCTGCATCTCGCGCATCTTGCCATAGGCTTCGGCAATGCGATCGAAGGTCTCCACGACCTGCGGCTTGAGCTCGGCTTCCATCGCCGAGAGCGACAGCGCGTTCTCGAACTCGTCGTCGTCATCGTCGACCGGGTCCTGCGGGGCCTGCGGCTCCTCGGGCACATAGTCGTCATCCTCGCCCGAACCGGCGCGACGCGAGGCCGGCGCAGCCTTGGGCTTTTCAGCGACGCTCTCCATGCGCGGGGCAGCGTTGAGGTTGACGAGGTCGGGCGCGGGAGCGGCCTGCTTGGCATCGGGGCCTGCATAGGTTGCTTCCAGGTCGATGATGTCGCGCAGCAGGATTTCACCTTCGGCGAGCTGATCGCGCCAGATGATGATGGCCTGGAAAGTGAGCGGCGATTCGCACAAGCCTTCGATCATGGTCTCGCGACCAGCCTCGATGCGCTTGGCGATGGCGATTTCGCCCTCGCGGCTCAGCAGCTCGACCGAACCCATTTCGCGCAGATACATGCGCACGGGATCGTCGGTCCGGTCTGAACCGGCCTTGGCATTGGATGTGGTCGCAACCGCGCTGCCGGTGCTGCTGGCAGGCGCGATTTCACCGCCGCCGCCCTCGTCCTCGTCCTTTTCGACTTCGGTTTCTTCGACCTCGTCCTCATCAACGACATTAATGCCCATGTCCGAGAACATCGACATGATGTCCTCGATCTGCTCGGAGGAAACTTCCTCCGAGGGCATAACCGCATTGAGTTCTTCGTAAGTCACATAGCCGCGCTTCTTGGCGACCTTGATGAGCTTTTTGACGGCGGCATCGGATAGGTCGAGTAGCGGGCTGTCATTCGTCGCCTCGGGGGCGCCGGCTTCCGGCTTCTCGGTTTCCTTGGTGGTCTTGGTAGCTGCCTTAGTGGCCATCTGGTACTCCTCGGGACCCGCTGCAGGCGAGTGCCGGTAAGGTCTTTAAGTGGTGACACCTCAAAGCGCGGTAAAGGTGCGGTAGCTCAAGCGTTAACGCCGCGGCGCGCTACCGGGTTCGCTTCGGGTTCTTCACATATGCAAAATTGCGCGTACCCGCGGCATTTAGGGAGAAACCCTAAAAACTGCGTGTCGCGCGTCCCGATAGCGAACCAAATCCTTCTATCAGTGCCTCTGTGCCATCGACAGTGGTTATCTGGTTCTTGATGTCGCGCAGCCTTTCAAAGGTCTCTTCGCTCGGGTCATCGCCCAGCGCCGCTTCGGCTGCCTTGAGTTCCTTATTTAGCTGAACTTTCTTGTTATGCAAGGCCAGCGCGTGACTCAATCCAGTTTCCGCGTCAATAAGGGCAATCTCCAGCCCGATCTGCCAGACGCCCTGCCCCTGCAGGACTTGCTCCATTCGTTCCAAGGCTGGCCCAAATCCGCGAATGCTCAGTGCCGATTTAAGATCGGCCGCCGAAATATCGTGGTGCCGTACCACCAGCCGCAAGATTTCGCTTAGCGCATTGCGAGCCGAAGGAGTCTCAAAGTCGAGCGCCGCCAGCGCTTCGAACTTGTCTTCCACCAATGCGGGATGATTGACCAGACTAAGGATGATCGCTGCCTCGCGCGGCGTTGCCTCGGCGGCAAGACCTGGCTTCAGCAACCGCGAATTGCGCAACGTATCGGACACGACCACCCGCGGTGAGCCGCGACCCGACCGAGCATACCCGCCAGCACCGTAGGGCGATCGCTTCTCGCCTCCGCCACCCCGCCGTTCATAGCCTCCCGAGCGCACAGGCGAGAAGAACGCCTTCAAACGCTCATCAAATGCCTGCGCGTAATGAAAGCGCACCGAACTGTCGCCGATGGAATTGGCGCGCTCGCGCAGTCGCGCCTGCAATGCTGCCCGCTCCTCGGGCGCTTCGGGCACCAACCCACCCGTTTCCAGGCTCCAGATCACATCCGACAAGCTGCGCGCCCGCTCGATCACATCGGCAAAGGCCGCCCTGCCCTGCGCCTTGATCAGGTCATCGGGATCCTGCCCTTCCGGCAACGTCGCAATCTTCACGGTTTGACCGGGCTTGAGGTGCGGCAGCACCATTTCCGCCGCGCGCTGCGCTGCTTTCTGGCCCGCCGCATCGCCGTCAAAACACAGCACCGGCGTATCGCTCAGGCGCCAAAGCAGCTGCAGATGCTCCTCGGTCAGAGCCGTCCCTAAGGGCGCCACCGTCCCTTCAAAGCCGGCGCTGACCGCGGCAATCACATCGAGATAACCCTCGACCACGATCACCGTCGCTCCGTCATGGGCGGCCTGTCGGGCCGTGTGGCCGTTGTAAAGCGTCTGGCGCTTCTTGAAGAGCTCCGTTTCGGGCGAATTGAGGTACTTTGCCGGCACATCCGCCGACAGCGCCCGCCCGCCAAAGGCGATGATGCGCCCACGAAAATCGGTGATCGGGAACATCAGCCGATTGCGGAAGCGATCATAGGGCATGGGATCATTGTCGCGCGTCGCCACGAGCCCCGTTTCGAGCATCTGCTGGCCCGATACGCCATTGGCCGCCAGATGCTCCTTGAGCCCATTGCGGCTATCGGGTGCAAAACCCAGCCGGAACCGCGCCTGGCTGGCGGCTGAAACGCCCCGCTCATGCAGATAGCCCCGCGCCCGCGCGCCGATATTGTGATGCAGCGCCGCCTCGAAATACTTGGCGGCCAGCTCCATCACATCCATCAGCGTGCGCTGCTGCGCGGCTCGCTTCTCCTGACGCTCGTCGCGCGCCGGCATCGGCACGCCAGCCATCCCAGCCAGCCGCTCTACCGCTTCGGGGAAGCTCAACCCGGCTTTTTCCACGAGGAAGCGAAAATGGTCCCCGCTCACCCCGCAGCCAAAGCAATGATAGATGCCGCGCCGGTCATCAGCGTGAAAGCTGGGCGATTTTTCGCCATGAAACGGGCAACAGGCCCACATGTCGCCCTTGCCCGGCTGCGACTTGCGCTTATCCCAAATGACGTGCTCGCCTACCACCTGCGTTATCGGCAGGCGCTGACGGATTTCATCCAGGAACTGATCGGAAAAGCGCATAGCCGCTAGGTAAGCACTGGCTTGACCGATGTCACGTCCTCAGCGGTTTTCCACAGCCTCAGGCGCGCTTGCTGCGCTGATACAGCCGCCAGGCCCAGCCAAACAGGCCACAGGCGAATAGCACCAGCATGATGCCGCCCAACACCACCATCACGCTTGAACTGACAAGGGGAAAAACCAGAAACACCAGACCAAGCACCACATAGGCGATGCCCGACAGCAGCACCGGCCAGATGCGCGCGTAGATTTCACGCTCGCGAATGATGACGACGATTTGCATGATCCCCACCAGCAGCGCCGCCAGCCCGACAAGGCTCGCGAGGAACGTCGCCGTTAAAATCGTGGCGACCAGCGGGCTGAGCAGAATCAACACACCAAGAAGCAGCGACAAGGCATTGGAAATAACGTCGAACCAGTAATTGCCGCTCTTGCCGCCACCAAACGTGAGGCTCCACAAACCCAGGGCGCCGTCGACGATCAGAATAATGCCGCCGGCCAGCACCAGCACCGTCAGCGCATCGCCCGGCGCCAGGATCGCATAAAGCCCCGCCAGCAACATGATGAGGCCGCGCAAGGCGGTAATCGCCGCAAAGCGCCGCTTGATTTCTCCATTAATCGCCATCAAAAGATCTCCCGGCCGGCCCCGCTGCCAGCACCCCACTCTAGCGCGGCGCAAGCCATCGGTCACCCTTGCCCTGGTTGCCGCCGAGCCACTGCGACCCTGATGTGGATTGCCCTGCCGCTTCGGGCATGGTTTGTCGCCCCGCCCCATCCATGCCGAGGTTTGCTTTGATGTCGTTGCCGCTGCTCGCCCTGTTTCTTGCGGCATTTGCCTTCGGCACCGCCGAATTCGTCATCGCCGGCATTCTGCCTGATGTCGCCACCGATCTCGGCGTTTCGGTTCCGGTCGCCGGCTACCTCATCTCGGGCTACGCCATCGGCATCGCCATAGGTGGCCCCCTCCTTGCGCTCCTGACCAATCGCATGTCGCGCAAGACCCTGATCCTTCTTCTAGGCGCCGTGTTCACCCTGGGACAGGCGCTCTGCGCCATCGCGCCCAACTTCGAGCTCTTGATGGCGGCGCGGGTGATCGTCTCGGTCGTGCATGGCGCCTATTTCGGCATCGCCGCCGTGGTCGCAGTGACCTTGGTCGCGCCCGAACGGCGCGGCTTTGCCGTCGCCCTGATCCTGTCGGGCCTCACCGTCTCCAATATTCTTGGCGTGCCCGGCGGGACCGCGATCGGCAATGCCCTGGGCTGGCGCGCCACCTTCTGGACCGTGGGCGCTATCGGGTTTGTCGCCACGCTGGCAACCGCCTTTTTCCTGCCCGCCGCCCCCGGCGTTCAGGCCGCTGCGGGCAGTTTCAAGCGCGAGTTCCGCGCGCTCGGGCGACAAGCCATTATCTGCTCGCTGCTGATCGTCGTTCTGGTGATGATCGGCCAATACAGCCTCTTCACCTTCATCGCCCCGCTCCTGCTCGAAGTCACCCAACTCGAACCCGGCGTCGTGCCGTGGGTGCTGCTGCTCTTCGGCATCGGCTCCACCATTGGCGTTTTCATCGGCGGCCGCCTCGCCGACTGGAAACTCATGCCATCGCTGATCGGCATCATGGTGCTGCAGGCCAGCGTTTATGCAGCCCTCTATCTCGCCAGCCCCGTCCCCTGGTTGATGGCCATCACGGTGATCGCTTGGGGCGGCGTCAACTTCGCCTTCGGCTCACCCGTGCAGTCCCGCATTCTCGCTTGGGCCGGCGATGCGCCCAATCTGGCCTCGGCCCTGGTGCCCACCGGCTTCAATATCGGCATTGCGATCGGCGCGGTGCTGGGCGGCACCTTGCTCGAGCACGGCTTTGGGTACCGCAACCTCCCCCTGATCGGGGTCGCGGCGTTGCTGCTGGCGCTGGCCATTGCAGTTCTCTCCTATGCGTGGGAGCGCCACGGCGGTGAAGTGCCGCCCGGCGCGCCTGCCGCCGCCTGAGGACCGCCGGGCGGACCTTTTTAAAGAGCTGCTGCGTCGCGCTGATGACGCTCTTTATTAGTCCGAAGCGGGCGGGCCGGACTGCGTTTAAGACCCCACTGCCGGGCGCCGGCTAGTGGCCTAGGCCGACAGCGCAGCCTTCACCTTGCCGCTGGCTTTGCCGAAATCAATCCGTCCGGGATAGTCAGCCTTAAGCTGGGCGATGACCTTGCCCATGTCCTTGGGTCCCTCGGCGCCCGTAGCCGCAATGGCGGCCTTGATGGCGCTGTCCACCTCATCCTCCGTGAGTCCTTTGGGCAGGAACTCATTGAGAATATCGATTTCTTCCTTTTCCACCGTGGCCAGGTCCGCGCGTCCCGCCTGCGCATAAATGGCAAAGCTTTCTTCCCGCTGCTTGACCATCTTCTGGATGATGGCGAGCACTTCCTCATTGGTCGCCGGCCCGCGATTGTCCTGGCGGATCGCGATATCCTTGTCCTTGATGGCCGCACTGATCGCCCGGAGCGTGGCCGTCCGGCGCTGGTCCCGTGCCTTGAGCGCAGTTTTCAGGGCTTCGCTGATGGTCTCGCGCACACTCGATCTCCTCTTGCCATGCAATTCTGCCGGCCCATATAGGCGTAAACAAAGCCGTGCGCCACTTGCGCGGTCCCGTGGCTCCTTCTAGAAGGAGACCTCAATCGACATTGCCAAGAACCCTGGAGGCCCACCGTGACCGGCTGGCAGCAATCCCCCGCGACCGCCCTTTTGATCCTTGCGGATGGTACCCGTCTTGAGGGGCGCGGAATCGGAGCCACGGGCCAGGCCGCCGGCGAAGTGTGCTTCAACACCGCCATGACCGGCTACCAGGAAGTGCTGACCGATCCCTCCTATGCCGGGCAGATCATCACCTTCACCTTCCCCCATATCGGCAATGTCGGCACCAACGACGAAGACATCGAGATGGTCAACCAGGCCGCTCTGTCGGGCGTGCGGGGCGTCGTGCTCAAGGCCGATATCACCAATCCTTCCAATTACCGGGCCGCTGAAAAGCTCGACGCCTGGCTCAAGAAGCGCAACATCATCGGCATTGCCGGTATCGACACGCGCGCCCTGACCGCCAAGATCCGGGAAGGCGGCATGCCCAATGGCGTGATCGCCCACCAGCCCGACGGCGCCTTTGACGATGCGGTCATTACCGCCGAACTCAACGCCTTCCCCGGCCTTGAAGGGCTCGACCTGGCCAAGGAAGTCACCACCGCCCAAACCTATCATTGGTCCGAGACCGGCTGGAAATGGGGCGAAGGCTATGCCGAAGTCACCGATCCGGCCTTCCACATCGTCGCCATCGACTACGGCGCCAAGCGCAACATTCTGCGTTGCCTGGCCGATCAGGGCGCCCGCGTCACTGTCCTGCCCGCGACCGCCACGGCCGAGGATGTGATGGCCTACCAGCCCGACGGCATTTTCCTGTCCAACGGCCCCGGCGATCCCGCGGCGACCGGCGAATATGCCGTGCCCACCATCCAGAAGCTGATGGATACCGGCAAGCCGGTCTTTGGCATCTGCCTTGGCCACCAGCTGCTCGGCCTTGCCCTGGGCGGCAAGACCTCCAAGATGCACCAGGGTCATCACGGCGCCAATCACCCGGTCAAGGACCTCACGACCGGCAAGGTCGAGATCACCTCGATGAACCACGGCTTTGCCGTTGATTCCGCGAGCCTGCCCGCCGGCGTGACCCAGACCCATATCTCCCTGTTCGATGGCTCCAACGCCGGCCTGGCGGTCGAGGGCAAGCCGATCTTTTCTGTACAATACCACCCCGAAGCCAGCCCCGGCCCGCGCGACAGCCATTACCTGTTCACGCGCTTTCTCAACCATGTGCGCGAGCAAAAGGGCATGGCCCCCGAGCCCGAACACAAGCAGCCCGGCGTCTAAGGGCACCTAAGTCTCACGCGAGGAAGCGTTTCGCCTCATGAACCGTAGCGATTTCCTCGCGGGCCTGCGCAGTGGCTTTGTGGTGGCCGTCTCCTCGGCGCCGTTCGCGGTGCTGTTTGGGGCGGTCGCGGTCGACAATGGCCTGAGCGTTCTCGATGTCGGCCTCATGAGCGCCCTCGTTTTTGCGGGCGCCAGCCAGCTCGTTGGCATCGAGCTTTTCGGCAGCCACGTTCCAGCCTGGCTGATTGTTCTGTCGATCCTCGCGGTGAACTTTCGGCACGTGCTCTATTCGGCGGCGCTGGCGCCGATGTTCAGCCGCTACAGCCCCATGCAGCGGCTACTCGCTTTCTTTCTCCTCACCGATCCGCAATATGCCGACGCCATCCGGCGCTCCGAGACAAACCAGTCGCTCAGCTTCACCTGGTATCTCACCTTCGGCCTTGTGGTCTGGCTGCAATGGGTGGTGTTCTCCGTCCTTGGCGCCTGGTTCGGCGGCCTGCTCGGCGACCCCCGCACCTTCGCCATCGACGTGCTGCTGCCCATCTATTTCCTTGGTCTCGTGGTCACTTTCCGCCGGCGGACCGGCTTTTATCCGGTTGTGCTCGCCAGCATGACGGGCGCCGTGCTCGCCTATCACTTCGTCGGCTCCCCCTGGCATGTCAGCATCGGCGCAGTCCTCGGCATCCTTGTTGCCGTGCTGCTGCCCGCTCCGCTGGCGCAGGCTAGGTCTTCCGTAGCGCCGGAGGCGCACTGATGGGGGTCGATGCTGGAATGCTGGCCCTGATTGCTGCGGCTGCAGTGGCCACCTACCTGACCCGAATTGGCGGCTATGTGCTGATCACCCGGCTCCACACCATCCCGCCCCGCCTGCAGGCAGCGCTGGATGCCGTTCCGGCGGCCGTGCTGACAACCCTGTTCGCTCCGGCCTTCTTCAATGGCGGCTGGGACGTCAAACTCGCCCTGCTGGTCGCGGGCCTCGTGTCGCTGCGCTATCCCGGCCTCATCATGCTGTTTGCCGGCTGGGCCACCGCCATGGTCGCCCGGCACCTGCTCGGCCTTTAAGCACGCCTGGCGACTAGCGCCACCGGTCTACCAGTGCTCCAGTCTTGCCGGTCACCGGATCGCTTTCCGGCAGCGGCAGCTTGGCGATGGTTTCATCGGCCTTGGGTCGATCATCGGGCTGCCCGCGCAGCGTATCCCATTGCTCTTCGCCTGGTGGATAAGCGCCCACCACCATGAAGTCAGTGCTCGCCAGCATCCGCTGATGCGCCACCCCGGCGGGGATCACCACCACGTCGCCCGCCTCCACCTTCACTTCGGCCCCGCTCGGTCCCCCCAGGCGCAGGGTTGCATTTCCCTCAGCCACGCCAAGGCATTCATGCGCGTTGGAATGATAATGGTGGAACGTGAACACCGTGTCGCGCCATTTGGGCGGCCAGCCATTACGCTCGAACAAGCGCTCCAGCGCCGGCGCGCCGTCTTCGGGCTTGACCGCGCCACGATACACCAGCACCGGCAGCCGGCTATTAGGAAACACGCCGTCATCGGCGAGCAGCAACTCTTCCGGCTCAAGCATTAGATACGCGCCGAGAAAGTGTCGCAATCGGCCGGATCCCCCGAACGGTAACCGCGGTCAAACCAGTTACGGCGCTGCTCGGATGTGCCGTGATTGAAGGTCTTGGGCACGACGAACCCCTGCGAGCGCATCTGCAGCGTATCATCCCCAATCTGCTCGGCCGCATTGAGCGCTTCTTCAAAGTCGCCCGTTTCCAGCAGGTTTTGCTGCCCCGCATAGTTTGCCCACACCCCGGCATAGCAATCGGCCTGCAATTCGATGCGCACCGAATAAGCATTGGCATCTTCCTGGCTCATGCTCTGCCGGCGCTGGTTGAATTCGGGGAGGATGCCGGTCAGGTTCTGCACATGGTGGCCAACTTCATGGGCCAGCACATAGGCCTGGGCAAAGTCGCCGGGCGCGCCAAACTGCCGGTGCAGCTGATCATAAAAGCTCAGATCGATATACACCCGCTGGTCGCCGGGGCAATAAAACGGACCCGTGCTCGAATCGGCTGTGCCACACGCGGTGTTGACCACATCGGTGAACAGCACGACGCGTGGCTCCACATATTCCGCGCCTTGGGCGGTGAACACCTCGGTCCAGAGATCCTCGGTTTCCTTGACCACCACGCCCACAAAATCGGCGAGTTCATCCTCGCCCTGCGTGGGCAGACTGCGCGACGAACTTTGCGCCGGAACCCCGCCGGTGCTCGACCCGCCCGTGAGCATATCGAGCGGATTCTGCCCAGTCGCAAACCAGAGGATGCCCAGCACGACGATGGTGCCAAACAGCCCCAGGCCACCGCCCGTGCGGCCGCCCATTGGAATGCGAATACCACCGCCCCGTCCAAGTCCGCCCAGCCCGCCGCCACGACGGCCGCCAAAACCGCCGCCCTGCCCGCGCCGGTCCTCGATATTGGAGCTACGATTTCTTCCTTGCCACTTCATGCTGGATCCTTGCGCGGGGCGTAACAATGCCTGCCACCATAAGCCTTGGAGGAGGATGTGAGTTCCCCCGCGGCCCTGATGCGCCAAATTGACCCGTCCCGACAGAAGGCCTAGCCTGCTCCTGCCGCTGTCATCGCAGCGTCACGGCGACACGGCAGACCACCCGAGTTCGATGCCGCCCCCACGGGGGCAGTTCCTCCCCAGAGCCGCAGTTCGGAGAACGCGATGAAGTTCAATCCCAGCATGTCCCGGCGTCATTTTCTTGCCGGGTCGGTCAGCATTGGTGCACTCGCCGCCATGCACCCCTTTGCCAGCCTCGCCCAGGCCAATCAGGCCCATCTGCGCATCCTGCAGACCACCGATCTGCATGTCGCGGTCTTCCCCTATGATTACTATGCCGATGCGCCCAACGACACGATGGGCCTGGCCCGCACCGCGGCGATCATCGAGCAGATCCGCGCCGAGGCGGGTAACTCCATGCTGGTCGACAACGGCGACATTATCCAGGGCACGCCCATGGGCGATTACATCGCCTATGAAAAGGGCCTTAAGGGCAATGTGCACCCGATGATCGCGGCCATGAACACGCTGGGTTACGAAGCCGCCACCCTCGGCAACCACGAATTCAACTACGGCCTCGACTATCTCGACGCCGCCCTTTCGGGCGCCAACTTCCCCTTTGTATCAGCCAATCTGGTGCGCGGCACGACGCTGGGCGACGACCCCACAGCCGACGACACCTATATCGCGCCCTACCGCATCATCGAAAAACAGCTGACTGATGGCTCGGGCGCGGGCAAGACCATCCGCGTCGGCATCATCGGCTTCCTGCCGCCTCAGATCATGACCTGGGACTCGAGCCACCTCACCGGCAAGGTCGCCACGCGCGACATCGTGGAAACCGCTAAGGCCTATGTACCGCGCATGCGTGCTGAAGGCGCCGACCTGATCATCGCCCTCTCCCACTCCGGCATCGCCGAAGACAAAGGTCCGGGCTCGGAAAACGCTTCCCTGCAGTTGGCTGGTGTCGAGGGCATCGACGTGGTCCTCACCGGCCACCAGCATCTGGTGTTCCCCGGCCCCGACTTTGCCGAACTGGAAGGCGCCGATGTCGATGCTGGCACCCTCAACGGCAAGCCCGCCGTGATGCCGGGCTTCTGGGGCTCGCATGTGGGCCTGATCGACCTGCTCCTCGAGCAGGACGCCGAGGGCAAATGGTCCGTCGTCTCCCACACCGCCGAAGCTCGCCCGATCTTCGAACGCGTCGATGGCAAGGTCACCCCGCTGGTGGAGGACCAGGCGGAAGTCACAGCCGCCGCCAAGCAAGAGCATGAGGAAACCCTCGATTATATCCGCCGCCCTGTGGGCGAAACCTCAGCCCCCCTCCACTCCTATTTCGCCCTCGTGGCCGATGATCCATCCGTGCAGATCGTCTCCCAGGCTCAGACCTGGTACATCGCCCAGATGATGAAGGGTACTGAATGGGAGGGTCTGCCGATCCTGTCCGCCGCAGCCCCCTTCAAGTCCGGCGGTCGCGGCGGCCCCGATTATTACACCGATGTGCCGGTGGGCCCCGTCGCCATCAAGAACGTCGCCGACCTTTATCTCTACCCCAACACCATCCAGGCCCTCGTCATCACCGGGGCCGACGTCAAGAACTGGCTCGAGCGCTCCGCCGGCATCTTCAACCAGGTGGAAAAGGGCGCCTCCGACGCCGAACTCATCAACCTCGATTTTCCCGCCTACAACTTCGACGTCATCGATGGCGTGACCTACAAGATCGACATCACCCAGCCCTCGCGCTTTTCCGCCGACGGCAAGCAGGAGCTCAATCCCGACGCCAACCGCATCGTTGATCTGCAGTTCAACGGCGCGCCCATCGATCCGGCTGCCCGCTTCGTGGTCGCCTCCAACAATTACCGCGCTGGAGGCGGCGGTACCTTCCCCGGCATTGGCGCCGACAAGATCGTCTTCAAGGGGCCCGACACCAATCGCGACCTCATCGTGCGCTATATCGTCGAAAACGGCACGATTGACCCTAAGGCGGACAGCAACTGGTCGCTCGCCCCGATCGGCGACACCACCGTCCTGTTTGCCACCGGCCCCAAGGCCGCCGAGCACGTCGCCGATGTCACCGCTGTCAAAGTCGAGCCCACCGGCGACAACAACGAAGACGGCTTCGGGCTGTACCGCATCACCCTCTGAACAAAACAAAGCGGGCGCCCCTGAAGGCGCCCGCTGCTGCATCTGGTGGTAACGGGGCTTACTGCCCGTCGGGAACCACATCGACGCTGACTGCTGGAACGTCGACATCGACTGTCCCGCCGCCACCGCCATTATTGTTGAAGAACACGAGGTAACCGATGGCGAGCAGCGCGAGCGCCACGATGATGCCGATCAACAAGCCGCTGCCACCGCCGCGGCTCCCGCGATCGACCACAACGGTTTCACGTTCGCGAATATCCATTTGTAACTCCTGCACTATGTTGTCGCCACAATGCGCGCGGCGCCAACTTGGTTCCGGAAGCTAGCTCTGCCGCTCGTTCGGTGAGGCCAGGGGCGCACGGCCCTTGTAACTCTCATCACGGCTATGCGCCTTACCCTCGACAACGGTGGTGCCGACCACGAAGTCACCCTCACCGGCGTTTTCTTCAGCGGCAACCGGCTCCTGATCCACCAGCGCATCTTCGATCTCGGTTTGCGGCCGGTCTTCGCCCGTGGCGAGTTCCTCGTGCCATTCGCCCTTGGCGTCCTGGTAAAGAATGGCCGCGGTGTCGCCGGCCAGTTGCTGCCGGTCGGCCGCAGCCACGGCCGCATCGAGCGCCAGTTCGTGGGTAGGATAAGCCTCGGAGAACACGTCCCCTACCTTGTAGGCAAACCCGCCATCATGCTCCACAACTTCATACTTCACGTCAGCCATTATCGAACCTCCTGGGTTGGGGTTTGAACACCCCTAGGGCCGGGTTGGTTGCCCGGCTCCAGCAAATGCCGCTTTGCCGAACATTAACTGCCCCCCTTCACGCCACCGCAACGCTCCCGGCGCTAAACCTGGCTTTGTCAGCCGGAGTTCGCCATGACCGCCGCCCCTGCCCTCGCCATTTCCGATCTGTCCAAATCCTTTGATCGTCCTGTGATCCAGCAGCTTGATCTCACCGTGCGGGCCGGCGAGTTCTACGCCCTGCTCGGTCCCAATGGCGCGGGCAAGACCACGATCCTGCGCATGGTGGCGGGACTGCTGCAGCCCGACCGCGGCGCCATTTCCATCTTCGGCATCGATGCGCGGCGAGACCCGGTGGCAGCCAAGCGCATCCTCGCCTGGGTCTCGGACGAGCCCATGGTTTATGACCGCCTCACCCCGCTGGAATATCTCGAATTCGTCGCCGGCCTTTGGCAGATGGACGCCTCCACCGCCCGTCGCAAGGCCCATGACCTGATCGACTGGCTCGGCCTCGCGCCCCACGCCAATCAGCTCTGCGGCAGCTTCTCCAAAGGCATGCTGCAAAAAGTCGCCCTTGCCGGCGCCCTCGTCCACGACCCGCGCCTCATCATCCTCGACGAACCGCTCACCGGACTCGACGCCGGCTCGGCCCGCCAGGTCAAGGACGTGCTGCTGGGCAAGGTGGGCGAAGGCGTCACCGTCATCATGACTACCCACATTCTCGAAGTCGCCGAACGCATGGCCGAGCGCATCGGGGTGATCAGCGGTGGCCGGCTCATTGCCGAAGGCACGCTCGCCGAGCTGCGCAACCGGATCGGCGGAGCCAACCAAAGCCTCGAGGATATTTTCCTCGATCTGGTCGCGCGCAACGAACCGGATACCGCCGCTGCATGACCACGGCGCCCACATCCCTTTTCTGGTTTGCCCGCCACGAGCTCAAGCTCGCCTGGCGCGACTGGCTGGTCATGATGACCGGGGGCCAGACGGGCCGCCGGGTAGCGATTGTACTGTTCGGTATTTTTGCCGCCGTCCTCTTCCACCTCCTTGCTTATGGGCTGGTGCGCCCCTGGGTCGCGGCGGGCATCGTCCCCGACAAGCCAACGCTGGTGTTGCTGACCGGCACCGGCCTGCTGTTCTGGTCCGTCACGCTTTCCCAGGCCCTTGAGTCGATCACCCGCGTTTATTACGCCCGCTCCGATCTCGACCTGATCCTCTCGTCCCCCGCCTCGTCACGCCGCCTCTTTGCCGTTCGCACCGGCGCCGTTGCGATCACCACCGTGGCCCTCTCCGCTTTGCTGGCCAGCCCGCTCATCAACATGCTGGCGCTGCTCGATGGCCCCCGCTGGCTCGCTGCCTACGGCCTTCTTCTCGCCGCGGGCGCGCTGTCCACCGCCATTGCCGTCGCCATCACCATCGCCTTGTTCCGCCTGGTCGGCGCGAAGCGAACCCGGCTGATCGCCCAGATCGTCGCCGCCATTATCGGCGCCGGCTTCATCATTGGCATCCAGGCGGTCGCGATCATTCACTACGGCAGTTTCTCGCGCTTCACCCTGTTCCAGTCTGCCGATCTGGTGAACGCCGCTCCGGCTCTCAACAGCCCCGTTTGGCTTCCCGCCCGCGCAGCCCTGGGGGACTGGGTGGCCTTGACGCTGGCCGCAGCGATCAGCTTTGGTGCCCTCGCTGGCATGATCGCGCTTTCCGCCTCGAGCTTTGGGCGCCACGCCATTGCCGCGGCAGGTCTGGCCCATGTCCGCGCCGGCAGTGAGCCATCCCCGCCGCGTTTTCGCCCGATGACGCAAGCCCAGGCGCTGCGCCGCAAGGAATGGCGCCTTCTCAAGCGCGACCCCTGGCTCTTGTCGCAAACGCTGATGCAGATCCTTTACCTGCTGCCGCCAGCTCTTTTGCTCTGGATCAACTATGGCGACAGCGCCGGCGCCTATGTCGTGGCCGTGCCCGTTCTCGTGATGGCCGCGGGCCAGCTTGCCGGCGGGCTCGCCTGGCTCGCCATCTCGGGTGAGGACGCCCCTGACCTCGTGGCCACCGCGCCCCTCGCAGCGCGCACGGTGCTGATCAGCAAGATCGAGGCGGTGCTCGCCGTCATTGCGATCATCCTCCTGCCACTGCTCGCCTTGCTGGCTCTGTCCTCGCCAGCCATGGCGGCCGTCACGGCGCTTTGCGCGGCCTTGTCCGCCGGCTCCGCCACGGCCATCCAGCTCTGGTTCCGCGTTACCGCCAAGCGCTCCATGTTCCGCCGCCGCCAGGTCGCCTCCCGCGCCGCCACCCTGTCGGAAGCCTTTGCTTCCATCATGTGGGCCGGCACGGGCGCGCTCATGGCGGCGGGCTCGCTCCTCGCAATTGGTCCCGCGCTCGTCGCCGTTTTTGTGCTGGGGCTGGCCAAGCTGCTCAGCCCCAGGCACGGCTAGTTCCTACCAGATCGCGTTATTGGTCGCCGGATCGCCACCCGTCTTGCCATCTGGCCGGTCGAGCCCCGCAATCCGCTGCAGGTCTTCCCCGTCCAATTCGAAATCGAACACGTCGATATTGGCCCGGATGCGCTCCGGATGGGTGGACTTGGGAATGACGATAAAACCTTCCTGGATGTGCCAGCGCAAAATCGCCTGCGCCGGGCTCTTGCCGTGCTTTTCGGCAATCTCGGCGATTGTGGGGTTCTTGAGCGCCGCCCCGCTGCCGAGCGGGCTATAGCTCTCGATCGCAATGCGGTTCTTCACATGGAAATCCAGCACGTCGCGCTGCTGGTACTCGGGATGCACCTCGATCTGGTTGACCGCCGGGGTCACGCCAGTCTCCCCGATGATTCGCTCCAGATGCTCGGGCAGGAAGTTGGAAACCCCGATGCTCTTGATCAGGCCTTCTTTTTGCAGCTGCACAAAGGCCTTCCAGGCTTCGGGATACTTGTCCTGCCCCGGCACCGGCCAGTGGATTAAAAACAGATCGAGATAATCGAGCCCGAGCTTTTCGAGGGACCCATGGAAGCTCTTGATCGCTTGATCATAAGCTTGGTCCCGGGTGCGCAGCTTGGAAGTGACAAACAGCTCCTCGCGCGCAATGCCGCTGTCCTTGATGGCGCGTCCCACGCCTTCTTCATTATTATAGCCCTGGGCCGTATCGATAGAGCGATACCCCGCCTGCAAGGCTTCGCTGACCGCTGCCTGCACTTCATTATTGGGCACTTGCCAGACCCCGAAGCCAAGCTGGGGAATGGAATTGCCATCATTGAGGGAAATATTGGGGACGCCGGCCATGCGAAAGCTCCTTGCGCAGGTTCAAACTCCCTGCCCAACGGCTCTCCGCTCCAAGAGTTCAGCGCCTGGGGATGATCTATCACCCAGGAGGCACCAGCTAGCGCTTAGCCTGCGTCGGCACGAGCTTGAGTTGCGGCCGGCGGGACGCATGGAACAGCGTGATTTCGGCTTCGGCTTGCTCGTCGCTTTCGCCCCCAACCAGGCGATACCCGAACCGCTCGGCCAGGGGGCGCAGTTGCTCGACGCACTCAGCCCGCACCCGCCGCTCGATCACCGGCTCGCCAAGAGCCATCAACACAACCGCCGCACCGATCTCTACACCCAGGTCGAACTCATCGTCCCGGCCCGGAAACCGTACCCGCACTCCATCTAGCACCTCGATCTGGCGCATCCACGAACTCCTACTAACACTCGATCATCACTCTGACGTGGTGAAAGCCATGTTAACAAAACCGTGCCCGCCCGGCACTTCACAATTGGGAACCAAGCCTGAATCCGCCCGTTCCCTTGGCCTCGACACAGCGGCGGAACAGCAATGACAGACGCCCAAGATACCCTGCAGGTCGTTGACGAGTTTTCGACCATTCGTAAGCAGGACGTGGTCACCGGCAAGGTCCGGGTTAGCACCAAGACTGAGCTCGTGGAGGACGTGGTTTCGGCCATGCTCGACCGCCAGGATGTTGAAGTGACCCGCGTCCCGCGTGGGATCGAGATCACCGAGGCCCCCCCAATCCGCACCGAAGGGGATACTACCATCATCCCCGTGGTTGAGGAGGTTCTCGTGGTCGAAAAGCGCCTGGTGCTCAAGGAGGAGCTTCATCTGCGCCGTTCTGTATCGCGTGAGCACGTCGAATTACCGATCACCCTGCGCAAGCAGCACGCGGTGGTTGAAAGAAGTGAAACGGACCAACCCAACATCGAAGAGGAACAATAAATGAGCCAGTTTTCCGCAACCGGCGCCGAGCGCACGCTTTCGGCATTTTTTGACTCCCGCAGCGAAGCTGATCGCGCTGTCGAGCGGCTGATTGACGCGGGCATCTCGCGCGACAATGTTCGCCTTATGCCTGGCTACGAGAATGACGAACCTGTGCAGAATCGCGAAGAAACCCACCGCGGCTTCTTTGCCTCGCTGGCTGATTTCTTCATGCCCGACGAGGACCGCTACACCTATGCCGAGGGCCTGAGCCGCGGCGGTTATCTGGTGACCGTCAGCGATCTGGATTCAACGAACCACGATACCGCTCTCGACATCCTGGATGACGAAGGGGCCATTGATCTCGACGAGCGCGAGGAAAGCTGGCGCACGGAAGGCTGGACCGGTTACACCACCGATTATTCCGGCACTGCCCGCCGCGCCGCCGACTCCACCAACAGCTCCGGCGGCACTCTGGGTGCAGGCACCACCAGCGGCAGCACGCTGGGCGCGAGCGGCGTAGGCGCCACCACCACCTCGGACATTGCCGGCTCGACTGGCAGCGCGGGCTACGCCTCGACCAGCCAGGGCCAGACAACCTCCACCTCGGGTGCTGGATATACCGATCGCACCACCTCCGAGATCGGCACTGATGAAGTGATCCCGGTGGTTGAGGAAGAACTGCGCGTTGGCAAGCGCGACGTCAATCTGGGTCGGGTCCGCGTCCGCTCCTATGTTCGCGAGGAACCCGTCAGCGCCAATGTGAACCTCTATGAGGAGCGCGTGACCATCGAGCGTCGCCCCGTGGATCGTGCTTTGGGCGCCGGCGACGCCGCCTTCCAGGATCGCACCATCGAGGCCGAGGAGCACGCCGAAGAAGCTGTGGTCGACAAGCAGGCTCGCGTTACCGAGGAAATCTCCCTGCGCAAGGAGGGAGCCAGCCGCGAGGAAACCATCAGCGACACCGTGCGCAAGACCGAAGTGGAAGTCGAGGACGACCGCAATACCGGCCTTGGCGACCGCAAGACCAGCATCTAGCCCAAGGCTTGATGCCATACCGGCCCCGCTCTTTGGAGCGGGGCTTTTTCATGCCTGCGCTCTCCGGGCCGCTCCGCCACCGGCGGCAGCCCGGTCGTCGGTTAGCCCTGCGCGCGCGCCAGTGGATAACCTTCGGCGTAATACAGATCACGAATATCGCTGCCTTCGAAGCGCTGCTCGTCGACTTCGAGCAACGAGCCACGCAGCAATTCCGCTGGCATCTCTTCGATGGCGTAGCGGAGCGCCTCGGCGGCCGAAGTGAAGCGCTGGTAACGCACCTGGCGAGATTTGTAGAAGCTCTTGCTAGGGTAAAGTTCGGCCGCGGCATTGTAGTTGAAACTGGACATGGGCACCTGCCTGGGGATCAAGATGGACGGGCAGCACGGGCTCAAAAGCGGGGCGCTGCGGGGAGTCGCAAGTCTCGGGGATCGCCAAGCAACCGGCAGGACCGGGAGGATCAGGTAGCCAATTGGCCGAAAACATACCGCTCATATATGCTCTTCCGCCGGGCTAATTACAAGGCGGCGCCCTTGGCCGCGCCTTTGCCTTAGCTCTGCAGCCCTTGCCCAGCGCCCCTCCTGCTCCGACAGCAGATGTGCTAGAATTTGGCGGCGCTCCAGGCACCATCACCACCAGGGAGGCTTGCTCATGGCTGGAACCAACACCGACTCAAAGCCTCGCGTCGAGACGCGCCAGAAAACTGCCCGCCCGCCCTTGCACAAGGTCATCCTCGTCAATGACGATTTCACGCCGCGCGAATTCGTCGTGCGGCTACTCAAGGCCGAATTCCGCGTGCCCGAGGCTCAGGCCCTTGGCATCATGCTGACGGCCCACACCAAGGGGTCGTGCGTGGTTGCCGTGTTCACCAAGGAGATCGCCGAGGAAAAGGCCAACCGGGCCACCGAAACGGCGCGCAGCAAGGGCTACCCGCTGCTGTTCACCACCGAGCCGGAGGAATAAACATGTGCCGCAACATCAAGCCGCTGTTCAATTTCGAGCCGCCCGCGAGCGGCAACGAGATCCACGACGCCGCGCTCCAGTTCGTGCGCAAGGTTTCGGGCTTTACGGCACCATCAAAGGCTAACGAGGCCGCCTTCCATGAGGCCGTCGAAGCCATCGAGCGCAATCTGCGCCACCTGCTGCAGGCGCTCGAAACCGCCGCCCCGCCCAAGGATCGGGAGATCGAAGCCGCCAAGGCGCGCGCTCGCAATCGCGAGCGCTACGGCAGCGCTTCAGCCAACTAGAAGCTTAAGCCGGCCGGCACCGGCGGGGCTTGGTTGAGCACGACGATTTTGATCCGCTCATTGGCTGCCTGATAGGGGTCGTTGGGAAAGAACGGATCGGCACTCGCCCTGCCGCTCACAGCGCTCACCCGGTCATCGGAGAGCCCGAACTCGCCCAACAGCCCCCGCACCACATTGGCCCGATCGCTCGAAAGCTCCCAGGAGCCATAGCGCGGATTGACATATGTGCCACCCGCCGCCGTGTGGCCTGAGATCGTGATCTGGCTGGAAAGCTTCTGCAAAATCGGCCCTAGCGCAGCAATCGCCTGGCGCGCCGGCTCGGTGGGGTATTTCGATCCTTCGGGGAACATGGGCGTCCCTTCCTGGTCGATGATCTGGATGTCGAGGCCGTCCTCGGTCGCTTCCACCAGCAGATTATCGGCGATCTCCGTGATATCGGGCAGCGCCTGCCAGGCCTGGCGGATGCTGGCCGCAGCGCTGTGAAAGGCCTGGACTGTGTTCAAGTCCTTGGGCGCAACGCCAGTGGTAGTTTCGGTTGCGCCGGTCTCGCCCTTGATCCCCTCGGTTCCCGCTTCCTGGCTGCCCGCGCGCGTGCTTGCGGGAGAAGTAGCCGCCTCCTGCTGGTCCTTGAGCGAAGTGCCGGCCATCTTGGCGCCAGCGGCGTCAAGCGCCGTGCCCCCCAGTAAGCCCCCCGCCCCGCTCGTCGTCGGCGCAATGCTCGGCGGGGCGAAATAATCCGCCAGGCCTTCCTTCTGCTCCGGCGTCGTCATGCTGATCAGCCAGAGCAGCAGGAAGAACGCCATCATGGCCGTCACGAAATCGGCATAGGCGATCTTCCAGGCCCCGCCATGATGGGCGTGGGCCGCCTTCTTGACCTTCTTGATGATGATGGGCTGATTATACTGGGCCATGGCGTTCTACTCTTATGCCGCGGCCAGGTTTGCCGTTGCCGCATCGACCTCTTCAAAACTCGGGCGGTCTTCCGACAGCAGCGCCTTGCGCGCAAATTCGATCGCCATCACCGGCACCTGCCCCGAGATATGGGCAAGCAGGCCGACCTTGAGCGACAGGAAGTATTTCGATTCCGCCTGGTAGATATTGTTGAGCGACTGGGCGAAGGGCGCAAAGAACCCATAGGCGACGAACACGCCAAAGAATGTCCCGACCAGTGCGCCGCCGATCATGTGGCCCAAAACTTCGGGCGGCTCGCTGATCGCGCCCATCGTGTGGATCACGCCCAGCACCGCCGCCACGATCCCGAGCGCCGGCGTACCATCAGCCAGCGCCTGCATCGCGCCCACGATCCGATATTGCTCCTGGTGGTGGGTCTCCAGCTCCTCATCCATCAGGGCTTCCATCTCATGGACATTGTTGGACCCGAGCGTCACCATGCGCAGATAGTCACACACGAACTCCACCGCATGGTGGTTGTTGGCAAAGGTCGGGAAACGCTTGAACAGCTCCGATTCATGCGGGTTTTCGATATGCGGCTCGAGCGCGAGGATCCCCTTGGCCTGCACCAGCTTGAACAGCGTGAACTGCATGCCCAGCAGCTCGACATAAGCGGCCTTGTTGTATTTTGGGCCTTTGAACAGCGTCGCAAACGCCCCCAGCGTGCCCTTGATCACCGGCCCGGTATTGCCGATCACGAAGGCCCCGATCGCGGCCCCCAGGATGATGATGAATTCAAACGGCTGCCACAACACCGCAAAATGCCCGCCCACGCCGGCATAGCCGCCCATGACGCAGCCGACCACGATCAGAATACCGACAAGAAGGCGCATGCAGCATACACTCGCTTTGAAGGCCGCCCTCGCGCCGCGACCTTTGCCGCTGCTGCCGGATCTGCCCACTTGAACTCACGGGCGCCGCGATCCTGGCTCCCCAGCCGCACTATTGGCCAAGTCCACTTAACATGCCGTGTATTTGCCGCATTTGCGCAACACCGCAGCCAAACCCCAGCGGCAGCGCGGTTTTTACCCCGCCCGGGCAAGGCGCCCCGCGTCAGTTCCCCGCGTTATGCAGAGCTGCCACCCCCTTCCCTTTCCCCACCATCTCGGCTAGACAGCCCACCTAACCACCATGTCTGGAATCTGACCCCGCGCGCGCAGCGCTGCCGCCGCGCGAGTTTGCCACGACAGGTGCTGTCCGGGCGATTCCCTCCTTCTCGCCGGGCTCTCGGAGCGTTGCCGGAAAAGTGGTTCTCACTTTTGCTCGGCAGCGCGCCACTACGACGTGAACAGTTGAGCGAGCACCATGCCAAAACGTACCGATATCAAATCGATCCTCATCATCGGTGCCGGCCCGATCATCATCGGCCAGGCCTGCGAGTTCGACTATTCAGGCACCCAGGCCTGCAAGGCGCTCAAGGAAGAGGGCTACCGGATCATCCTGGTCAATTCCAATCCGGCCACGATCATGACCGACCCGGATCTGGCTGACGCGACCTATATGGAGCCGATCACCCCCGAAGTGGTCGCCAAGATCATCGAGAAGGAACGCCCCGATGCGCTCCTGCCCACCATGGGCGGCCAGACCGCCCTCAATTGCGCGCTTTCGCTGCGCAAGATGGGCGTGCTCGAAAAGTTCGGCGTCGAGATGATCGGCGCCACCGCTGAAGCCATCGACAAGGCCGAGGACCGCGAACTCTTCCGCGACGCCATGAAGAAGATCGGACTCGAAACCCCACGCTCCATGCTGGCGCACAACACCATCGAAGCGCTCCAGGCGCTTGAAGTGATTGGCCTGCCCGCCATCATCCGCCCGTCCTTTACCCTGGGCGGCACCGGCGGCGGCATCGCCTATAACCGCGAAGAATATCTCGCCATCGTCGAGTCCGGCGTCGACGCCTCGCCCACCAACGAAGTGCTGGTCGAAGAATCGGTGCTCGGCTGGAAAGAATACGAGATGGAAGTTGTCCGCGACAAAAAGGACAACTGCATCATCATCTGCTCGATCGAGAACATCGATCCCATGGGCGTGCATACCGGCGACTCTATCACCGTCGCCCCCGCCCTGACCCTGACCGACAAGGAATACCAGATCATGCGCGACGCCTCGCTGGCGGTGCTGCGCGAGATCGGTGTGGAAACCGGCGGCTCCAACGTCCAGTTCGGCATCAACCCGGCTGACGGCCGCATGGTTGTCATCGAGATGAACCCGCGCGTGTCGCGCTCCTCCGCCCTCGCCTCCAAGGCGACCGGCTTCCCCATCGCCAAGGTCGCGGCGCGCCTCGCCGTCGGCTACACGCTCGATGAGCTCGACAACGACATCACCGGCGGCGCGACCCCGGCGTCCTTTGAGCCCACCATCGACTATGTCGTCACCAAGATCCCGCGCTTTGCCTTTGAGAAATTCCCCGGCGCTGACAATCGCCTGACCACGTCGATGAAGTCGGTCGGCGAAGCCATGGCTATCGGCCGCACCTTCCAGGAATCGCTGCAAAAGGCGCTGCGCTCGCTCGAAACCGGCCTGACCGGCCTCAACGAGATCGGCATTCCCGGTCTTGGCGAAGGCGAAGACAAAAACGCCATCAAGGCGGCTCTCGGCACGCCAACGCCCAACCGGCTCCTCCATGTCGCCGAAGCCATGCGGCTGGGCACCAGCCTTGAGGACATTCACGCCGCCTGCAAGATCGACCCTTGGTTCCTCGAGCAGATGCAGGGGATCGTGGATACCGAAGCCAAGGTCAAGCAATTCGGCCTGCCCAAGGACGCCGCGACCCTGCGCTCGCTCAAGGCCATGGGCTTTTCCGATGCGCGGCTCGCTCAACTCGCCGGGGTGAAAACCACGGATGTGCGCAAGCTGCGCCAGTCACTTGCCGTGCGCCCGGTCTACAAGCGCATCGACACTTCGGCCGCCGAGTTCGCCTCCCCGACCGCCTATATGTACTCGACCTATGAGGCGCCTTTTGCCGGCGAGCCCGCCGACGAAGCCCGTCCCACCGACCGCAAGAAGGTCGTCATCCTTGGCGGCGGTCCCAACCGCATCGGCCAAGGCATAGAGTTCGATTATTGCTGCTGCCATGCCGCCTTCGCGCTCGGTGAGGCCGGCTACGAGACCATCATGGTCAACTGCAATCCCGAAACTGTCTCGACCGACTACGACACCTCCGACCGCCTCTATTTCGAGCCGCTGACCGAAGAAGACGTCATCGAGATCCTGCTCACCGAAAAGCAGAACGGCACGCTCCATGGCGTGATCGTGCAGTTCGGCGGCCAGACCCCGCTCAACCTCGCTGAAGCCGTGCTCAAGGCTGGCGTGCCCATTCTCGGCACTCAGCCCGACGCCATCGATCTGGCCGAAGACCGTGACCTCTTCTCCAAGCTCCTCAACAAGCTCGAATTGACTCAACCCAAGAACGGCATCGCCTATAGCC
This sequence comes from Devosia sp. Z11_6, assembly GCF_058133665.1. Classification (NCBI taxonomy): domain Bacteria; kingdom Pseudomonadati; phylum Pseudomonadota; class Alphaproteobacteria; order Hyphomicrobiales; family Devosiaceae; genus Devosia; species Devosia sp. Z11_6. The sequence continues at coordinate 686,348 of NZ_JBYUNQ010000001.1, read as the reverse complement.
TTGAACAGGCTCGCCTTGTTGCCGAGCGCCTGGGCTACCCGCTGGTGATCCGCCCTTCCTATGTGCTGGGCGGCCGCGCCATGGCGATCGTCCATTCCGCCAGCGAATTCGAGCGCTATGTGCAGGATACCCTGACCGGTCTTGTGCCGCCCGATATCCTGCAGCGCTACCCCAATGACCGCACCGGCCAGATCAACTCGGTGCTGTCCGACAACCCGCTGCTGTTTGATGCCTACCTGTCCGGCGCCACCGAAATCGACGTCGACGCGCTTTGCGATGGCAAGGACGTCTTCGTTGCCGGCATCATGGAGCACATCGAGGAAGCGGGCATCCACTCGGGCGACTCCGCCTGCTCGCTGCCGCCGCAAAATCTCTCCCCCGAGATCATGGACGAGCTCAAGCGGCAGACCCGCGAACTCGCCTTTGCCCTCAAGGTGGGCGGCCTGATGAACGTGCAATATGCCCTCAAGGACGGTGTCATCTACCTCCTCGAAGTCAATCCGCGCGCTTCGCGCACCGTGCCCTTCGTGGCCAAGGTGATTGGCCAGCCCATTGCCAAGATCGCCTCGCGCATCATGGCCGGTGAAAGCCTGGCGAGCTTCAATCTCCAGGAAAAGACCTTCAAGCACATCGCCGTCAAGGAAGCCGTGTTCCCCTTCAGCCGCTTCCCGGGCGTCGATACGGTGCTCGGGCCCGAGATGAAGTCGACCGGCGAAGTGATTGGCCTCGACTACGATTTCGCCATGGCTTTCGCCAAGTCGCAGATGGGTGCGGGCTCCAAGGTCCCCACCAGCGGTGCCGCCTTCATCTCGGTGCGCGATGACGACAAGGAGTTGATCATCGACACCGCCCGCCATCTCGAGCAGGCTGGTTTCACCATCCTCGCCACCGGCGGCACCCAGCGTTATCTGGTGGAAAACGGCATTGCCGCCACCAAGATCAACAAGGTGCTCGAAGGGCGCCCGCATATTGTGGATCTGATGAAGAATGGCGGCGTGCAGCTGGTGATCAACACCACCGATGGCATGAAGTCGATCTCCGACAGCCGCGACATCCGCCGCACCGCGCTTTATGCCAAGATCCCCTATTACACCACGATCGATGGGGCGATGGCGGCCGTGCAGGGTATCCTCGCTTATCGCGACGGCAACCTTCAGGTCCGCCCGCTGCAGGACTACTTCGCCCACTAGATCGGCTGGGAGCCAAAGTTTCGCCATCTGGCGAAGCTTTCCTGCCCATCCAACCAAAGCTCAAGGGAGGCGGTCTTGGCCCGTCAAAGCCGGCAAACCCGCCTCCCCGCTCCCTTCCTCAAGCGCTTGTGGCGACTCCCCGATTGGGGTACCCGCTCCGGCTATCCCTTCAACCTCCCCTGGTTGCAGGATCCCGACTGGAGCCTTGAGTTCACCACTCCCATCACCATCATCGTGGGCGAAAACGGCACCGGCAAATCCACCCTCGTGGAAGCCATCGCGGCCCTCAGCGGCTATGATGAAGCGGGCGGCGGCAAGGGCTATATGCCGGTCGACCATTCCAGCGCCCTCGACCGCAGCGGCGCCCTCCTCACCGACGTGCTGCGCGCCTCCTGGCTCCCCAAGGTGACCAATGGCTGGTTCTTTCGCGCCGAGTCGTTTTATTCCGTCGCCCGCTATCTCGATGCCGCAGCCATGGACGCCGGTGGCGCAGCCCCGGACTACCTGTCGCAAAGCCATGGCGAGGGCTTTGTTGATTTCTTTGAAAGCCGCATGACCCGCCAGGGCATCTATTTCCTCGACGAACCTGAAAGCGCCCTCTCGCCCCAGCGCCAGCGCGAACTGCTGCGCCTGCTCCATCGCCTGGGCCAGAACGCCACCGCCCAGATCATCATGGCCACCCACTCGCCCCTGCTGATGGCGCTCCCCGGCGCCACCCTCCTCGAAATCACCCGCGACGGCCTTGCCCCGGTGCGGCTCGCCGATACCCGCCACTTCCGGCTTTACCGTGATTTCACCGCCGACCCCAAGGGTTGGATCGCCGAAGTGCTCGAAGACCTCTAGCCTGGCGCCCGCTTGCACTCGGCGCCGCTTTTGCTATCCTTGGCTCACCATGATGATGATCCTGTCCAACAAGTTCGCCGTGTTCCTGCGCGCCTGATCGGCGCCTCCTGAGGCACACACTGGCGGCCCAGCCGCCTCCAGGCCGCCGTGCGGCCACGCGAACTCATGGACATCTCAATGCCTGAAACTTCGGACGGGCTCACGCCAGCGCAGATCAACGCTTTCATCACCGACGGCTTCGTACGCCTCGACCATGCCTTTCCTGCCGAACTCGCCGCCGAAGGTCGTGCCATCCTCTGGGCCGCCACCGGCTGCAATCCCGATGACCCCGCTACCTGGACTCAACCGGTAATCCGGCTCGGCGAATTCTCCCAGCCGCCCTTCCGCGAAGCCGTCAACACGCCAACACTGAGGGCCGCCTATAACCAGCTCGTCGGCCCCGGTCGCTGGTTGCCACGGGGCGGCCTCGGCACCTTCCCGGTCCGCTTCCCCATTCCCCAGGATGCGGGCGACACCGGCTGGCACATCGATGCGAGCTTTGGCGACGACAACCCGGACTTCCTCGAATGGCGCGCCAACATCAACTCGCGCGGCCGTGCGCTCTTGATGTTGTTCCTGTTCTCCGATGTCGGGGCGGACGATGCCCCCACCCGCATTCGCCCCGGCTCGCATCTCGAAGTCGCCCGTTATCTGGCTCCGGCTGGGGAAGACGGACGCAGCTTGCGCGACATGCTGACGGACCGGCCTGACTGGTTTGACACCGGTCGCGAGGCCCTCGCCACGGGTCCCGCGGGCACGGTTTATCTGTGCCACCCGTTCCTCGTCCACGCCGCCCAGATCCACCGCGGCAAAACGGTCAAGTTCATGGCCCAGCCGCCACTCCTGCCCGCCGAACCCCTTCAGCTCGAGCGGGCAGACGACAACTACTCCCCGGTGGAAAGGGCCATCCGCGTGGCCCTGGGGTGAAATTCAAAGGGGCGGCGGCTCGTGCTCCCGCCCCTACGTCTCAGCCCCCGAAAAACTCGCGCACGGCCGCCAGCGCATCGCCCACCGCCGCATCATCGATATCCAGATGCGTCACCCAGCGTTGCTGCCCATATTGCCCGCCGATGGCAATGCCGCGCTCCCCCAGGAACTGCGTCATCGCCTTTTCGAGCTCGGCATCAGCCTTCACGAAGACGATATTGGTGTCCGGCATCGGCACGCTCAGCCCCGCAAAGCCCGCGAGCCCCTCTGCCAGCCGCCGGGCCCGACGGTGATCCTCGGCCAGCCGCTCCACGTTGTGCTCCAGCGCATAAAGCCCCGCCGCCGCCAGAATGCCCGCCTGCCGCATCCCGCCACCGAGCATCTTGCGATTGCGCCGCGCTTTTTCGATCAGCGTGCCGGTTCCCACCAGCACTGACCCAACCGGCGTGCCCAACCCTTTGGATAGGCAAATCGACACCGTATCGAACGGTGCGGCAAACTCCGAGATCTCGATCCCCAGCGCCACGCAGGCATTGAACGCTCGCGCGCCGTCAAGATGCAACCCGAGCTCACGCTCGCGCGCCAGCTCGACCACCTCATTCATATAATCGAGCGGCAGCACCCGGCCCCCAAAGGTGTTTTCGAGCGCAATCACCCGGGTGCGGGCAAAATGCATGTCGTCAGCCTTGATGGCTGCCGAGATGTCATGGAGCGCCATCGTCCCATCAGGCTGGTGGGCAATGGGCTGGGGCTGGATCGAGCCCAGCACGGCTGCCCCGCCCGCTTCGAACATGTAGCAATGCGCGTTTTGCCCGGCAATGAACTCGTCGCCGCGCCCGCAATGGCTCATCAGCGCCAGGAGGTTAGACATTGTCCCCGACGGCACGAACAGCGCCGCTTCCTTGCCCAGCAGCGCTGCCATCCGCTGCTCGAGGTGCTGCACGGTCGGGTCATCGCCATAAACATCGTCACCCACCTCCGCCGCCGCCATCGCCGCCCTCATACCGGGGGAAGGACGGGTCACGGTGTCGGAGCGGAAATCATAACGCAGCGTATTCATGCTTCATCCTCAAGCTGGGCCGGATCGGGCTTTTGCGCCACCACCAGCATACCGGCAATTGGCGCGCCGCGGTCTTGGCGCAGAGTCGCGGTCTCAAACTGACACACATGCAGGCCCGCATCGGCAAGGGCCACCCGCGTTGCCGCAACCCCATGCGCATAGCGGAGCGACGGGCGCAAGAACATCGGCTCTTCGCCCTCATGCGCCTCGAGCGAAAAGGCCAGCAGCCCACCCGGCTTGAGTGCTCCCACCATCGCGTTGAGCACCGGGGGCAGCGCGCCGCAATAAATCAGCACATCGGCCGCGGTGATCAGATCGGCCTCGATTGGCCGGCGCTGGAGGAACCGGACGAGTTCGTCCTTTTCCAGTCGATCATAGATGTTCTTGCGCCGGGCTGTCGCGACCATGGCAGCGGAAAGATCGACCCCGTCGAGCCGCTCGACCTTGCCTCGCAGCCGCTCGCCCATCAGGCCCGTGCCACAGCCAAGGTCCAGCGCCAGGGTCCAGCGCCCGATCCCCTGCCGCGCCATCTCCTGCTCGATCATTGCATCGAGCAGTTCGGGCACCTGGTAGCCAAGCTTGCCCACCAGCGACGCCTCGAACCGCGGCGCATATTGATCAAACAGCGCTTCCACATAGCTCACTGCGGTTCCTGCGGCTGCGACCGCGGCACCATGGGCTGAAAGCTTGAGGGCGGTGCCGAACACCCCCTCGTCGTCCAGCGCTTCGAGGTGCCGCCAGGCCGAAATGGCCCCGCTCACATCGCCCGCCTTCTCGCAGTAGGTGCCCAGCAGGTCCCAGCCCCCGGCCCAATCGGGCGCCAGTTCCAGGGTTTGCGCCATCACCTCTGCAGCTGCGTGGTGATCGCCTTCTTCGGATAGGAGTCGTGCGAAACCGGCACGTCGGTCGGCGATCATGTCGCCCGAACTCTGGAACGCCTTGGTCAAGCGTATACGATCTCTGAATGGAGGTGATGGAGGGCGGATGTGACGGATTTCTTGACGAAAAGCAAGAACACGCTTTGCGCAAAAGGGTTACATTGGGATGCATTTGAGCTAACATCTTTTCATCGCCTGCAGCTTTTTGCTGCTGTCGAGCATTGGGTCCCTTACGGAGCCGTCTTCAGTTCCCGCCTTGGCAGCGCGCAAGTCTATGCCAAGCACTAGAGCCATGTTGCTCTTGACCTAGCCAAAACGAATGTTTGGCCGGGTGCTTCGGCACGATCATTCGCTGTATTGAACCCCCCATTGTTTAGAGCTAAGCTCCCCTCATCGAATAAAGCGGCCGACTGATCTGATCATGCGAATACCATTCGCTCCTGCTGACGTCATTATCCGACAATTCGATTCAACCAAGTCTTGGTCGCTGTGACCAAGGCCGCCTACAGCAGCGACTGCACGAGGGAACGCGCATCATGGCAACTGGCACCGTAAAGTGGTTCAACGGTCAAAAGGGCTACGGCTTCATCCAGCCCGACGAAGGCGGGACCGATGTCTTCGTCCATATTTCGGCGGTTCAGCGCTCCGGCCTGAACGGTCTGGATGAGGGCCAGAAGATTACCTACGAGATCGTCAAGGACAAACGCACCGGCAAATCCGCCGCCGACAATCTCGTCGCCTCCTGACCTCAATAATCCCCCAACCGATAGGAAGCGCATCCCACCGGATGCGCTTTTTTGTTGAGGCCTGCGCTGAGACCTAAATTCAACAGCCGCCATCCCTGGGCGCTGGGCTTTTTGCCGACGGGCGCAAGCCCGGGCTTATCCGCACCTTCCCCGAGCGGCGCGCGCGAATGCTAGCCGGCAGCGCGACGCCCAAGTGCAAACAGCCCAATAATGACGGAAGAACATCGTGTTGCGAAAAGACGGCGCATTGGCAAACCTCCTCTTGACACTAGGGCGGAGCTTGAACGCACGTGTGGACACCCCATGTTCTTGAACGTCACCCGCTTGACCGCAACGCGTCTGGCGGGCAATTTGAACCATCTTCCCCGAAAACTAGTCGTGAAGCGGATGCCGAACGGGTTGCGGCTGGAAGACACCTGCATTTGCCCTGGAGGCGATACGAATGGACAAGATCCCGATGACGGTGGCTGGTCACAAGGCCCTCACCGTTGAATATGAGCACCGCACTGCCAATGAGCGCCGTCGCATCATCGACGCCATCTCCGAAGCGCGCGCCCATGGCGATCTCTCCGAAAACGCCGAATATTCGGCTGCCAAGGAACAGCAGAGCCTGAACGAAGGGCGCATCCAGGAACTTGAATCGATCCTGGCGCTGGCCGACATCATCGATGTCTCCAAGCTCTCGGGCTCCACCGTCAAGTTTGGTGCCACCGTCACCTATGTCGACGAGGACACCGAAGAGGAAAAGACCTATCAGATCGTGGGCGATCCAGAGGCCGATGCCTCGGGTGGCCGCATCTCCATTTCCTCGCCCATTGCCAAGGCGATGATCGGCAAATCGGTCGGCGATTCGTTTGAAGTAGCCGCCCCGGGTGGTTCGCGTTCCTACGAAATCCTGAAAATCCGCTACAGCTAAGCCTGTTTAGCGAGCAAAGGCTGGTGCAGGCTGTGCTTTTTCGGTGCACAGCCCCAGCTGAATTGCCCCCGGCGTGCCGGTGGCCTTGAAACCGCCCGCACTTCGGCCTTTAACTGAGGCCAAGGGAGGCCTCGTACTCTGGGGAGAGCGTTGCGATGCACGCCAAAGTCATCATCATCGGTTCGGGTCCGGCCGGCTACACCGCTGCGATCTACGCGGCGCGCGCCATGCTGGAGCCCGTGATGATCCAGGGCATCCAGCCCGGTGGCCAGCTCACCATCACCACTGATGTTGAAAACTATCCCGGCTTTGCCGACGTCATCCAAGGCCCCTGGCTCATGGACCAGATGCGCGCGCAGGCCGAACATGTCGGCACCCGCATCGTCAACGACGTGATCACCTCGGTCGATTTCGACCGCCGCCCCTTTGTGCTCCACAGCGACAGCGGCACCACCTACACCGCCGACAGCATCATCATCTGCACCGGTGCCCAGGCCAAGTGGCTGGGCTTGCCCTCCGAGCAGAAGTTCCAGGGCTTTGGCGTTTCCGCCTGCGCCACCTGCGATGGCTTTTTCTATCGCAACAAGGAAGTGGTCGTAGTCGGGGGTGGCAACACCGCAGTCGAGGAAGCGCTCTTCCTCACCAACTTCGCCTCCAAGGTCATTCTCGTGCATCGCCGCAGCGAGTTCCGGGCCGAGCGGATCCTGCAGGATCGCCTGTTCAAGAACCCCAAGATCGAAGTGCGCTGGAACACCGAGATCGACGAAGTCCATGGCAGCGCCATGCCCCCTTCGGTCAACGCAGTGACCCTGCGCGACCTCAAGACCGGCCGCACCTATTCCCAGCCGATCGACGGCGTATTCGTCGCCATCGGTCACTCGCCCGCAACCTCGATCTTTGCCGGCAAGCTCGACATGAAGCCGGGCGGCTATCTGCAGGTCCAGCCCGGCACGACCCAGACCAACATCCCCGGCGTGTTTGCCGCCGGCGATGTCACCGACGACGTTTATCGCCAGGCCATCACTGCAGCGGGGATGGGCTGCATGGCCGCGCTCGATGCCGAACGGTTCCTGGCCGAACACGAACTCGCCGAAGCGGCGGAGTAGACCACCCACTAAGAAGAAAGCACTGTGTAATGCTCGACTGGGACAAGCTCCGGATTTTTCATACCGCCGCAGAGTCGGGCAGTTTCACCCACGCCGCCGAAAAACTGGGAATGAGCCAATCGGCCGTCAGCCGCCAGATTTCGGCGCTCGAAGACGACCTTGGGCTTAAACTCTTTATCCGCCATGCCCGCGGCCTCGTGCTGACCGAGGTCGGCGAGCAGCTGTTCCGCACCGCCCACCGCATGCACTGGGAACTGCAGCAGGTGGAAACCCAGATGTCCGAGTCCCAGGACGAGCCCACCGGCCCGCTGATCGTCACCACCACGGTCGGGATCGGCTCCACCTGGCTGTCCTCGCGCATCAACGAGTTCATCCGCCTTTATCCGCTGATCCAGCTCGAAATCCGCCTCAACGACGCCGAGCTCGATCTAGCCATGCGCGAAGCCGACGTCGCCATTCGCCTGCATCGTCCCAACCAGTCCGAGATGATCCAGCGCAAGCTGTTCACCGTGCATAACCACTTCTATGCCACGCCCGAATACCTGAGCGAATTCGGCTCTCCCAACAGCCCCGAGCAACTCGACGATCATCGCATCATCAGCTTTGGCGAGCCGGTGCCTTCCTACCTGCCCGAGCTCAATTTCCTCGAGCGCATGGGCCGCAGCGATTCCAGCCCGCGCCGTGCGGTGCTCAAGGTCAATTCGATTTACGGCATGCTCCAGGCCTGCCAGGCCAGCATCGGCATCGCCATGCTGCCCGACTATGTCACCGAGCAGGAAGACGGCGGCCTCGTCCAGGTTCTGCCCGAAATCGAGCTGCCGGCCTATGAAGCATACTTTGTTTACCCTCCCGCGCTGAAGAATTCCAAGCGCGTTGGCGTCTTCCGCGACTTCATCGTCGGCAAGGCGCGCGAGTGGAGCTTTTAGCGGGCGAACGCGTTCGTTGTCGGATGCGCCTTCCAAATACCCATCGCTGGGCGGACCTGCCCCGCCAGCGACACCGTCGGGGCCCCTACCCAGCTAACGCCCTGTCAGTCCCAAATATTCACGCGGAATGACGCTGCGCGCCCAGCGCAAGAATCGCGAATCTTTCTGCAGCACGCCGGGCACTCCCGGCTCCAAAACCCACAATTGTGATCGTATATCGCCTGCATGTGGCGCATGGCTGGCATGACCCATCGCGCATTGCTGGCGGGGCGGGTCTCCCTCATATTGAACCTGTCGCTGAGGCGCGCTCCGAATCCTCCTCCCTCGGACCCCGCATCGCGACGCCGGATTTGGATCGATTCTCCTCCCTCGATCCCGGTCCATCGGTGAAGCGCTTTCCTCCTCCCTTGCGCTTCGCCATCACTATCGATTTGGCTTCGGCCCTATCATCAGCCCCATCTTCGGATGGGGCTTTTTTTTCGCCTGTTCCGGCGGGTTGCAACGCCGAGCAATGCGCCTGCTTATTTAGTGGACACATTGTCGCTGTGCCTAACGCATAGCTCCTATTCGCTCTTCCGCGTTGCACTAACTGATCGGGCTATCTATATACGTCCTTGTCGCTGCGACGCCGTCCGTTTCCTCCTCCCTCGGACCTGCGTTGCCCGACACCGGGTTCAAGCCGTATCCTCCTCCCTCGGCTTGGGTCCACCCGGTCCGGCGCATCTCCTCCTCCCTTGCGCGGGACCATTACTAGCGATTTGGCTTCGGCCCTATCCATGGCCCCATCTTCGGATGGGGCCCTTTTTTTTCCCCGCCCGCTTCGTCGATCGCTAGGGCGCCAGCACTGGCCGGCACCCCCATACCTCGTTGGGTCTAGCGTACTGCGGCGCAGAACTGCTGCACGCGCGCCACCGCTTCGCGCAGTTGCGCATCCGCCGCCGCATAGCTCAGCCGGAAATGCCCGGGCAGCCCGAACGCGGCCCCATGCACCAGCGCCACCCCCGTTTCGGCCAGGAGCGCCAAGACGAAGTCCTCGTCCGTTTCGAGCTTGGTGCCGCCGCCGCTGGTGCGCCCCAGCAATTCAGCGCAGGAGGGGAAGACGTAAAACGCGCCCTCGGGCACCAGGCACTCGACCCCCGCGGCGGCGTTCAGGCCCTCGACCACAAGGTCGCGCCGCGCCTGGAACGCCGCCCGCCAGTCCTTGAGGAACTCCTGCGGCCCGTTCAGCGCCGCCACCGCCGCCCATTGCGAAATCGAGCAGGCATTGGTGGTGGATTGGCTTTGCAGCTTGGTCATCGCCGCCAGCAGCGGCTTGGGCCCGGTGCAATAGCCGATGCGCCAGCCCGTCATCGCATGCGATTTGCTGACGCCATTCATGGTCAGCGTGCGCTCGCGTAGCGCGGGCTCCACCTGGGCAATTGTCGCGAACTGGCGCCCGTCATAAACCAGCGGCTCATAGATGTCGTCGGTCAGGATCATCACCTGGGGATGGCGCAGCAGCACCTGCGCGAGCGCCCGCAATTCTTCGGCCGAATAGGCTGCGCCCGTTGGGTTGGACGGCGTATTGAGGATCAACCATTTCGTGCGGGGCGAAATCGCCTGTTCCAGCACTTCGGGCTTGAGCTTGAAGCCGGTCGAGGCATCGGCCCGCGCCAGCACGGGCTCGGCGCCGCAAAGCCGGGTGATTTCGGGATAGCTCACCCAGAACGGCACCGGCACCACCACTTCGTCGCCGGGGTTCAGCGTCGCCATCAGGGCATTGAAAATGATCTGCTTGCCGCCCGAGCCCACAAAGCACTCATCGGCCCGAACATCGAGCCCGTTGTCGCGCCGGAATTTTGCCGCCACTGCTTCCTTGAGCTCGGCGATCCCATCCACATTGGTGTAGCGCGTCTTGCCCTCATTGATGGCGCGGATCCCGGCTTCGCGCACGTGCAGCGGGGTGTCGAAATCGGGCTCCCCCGCCGAAAGGGCAATCACGTCCTTGCCCGCGGCCACCATGTCGCGCGCTTTTTGCGTGATGGCCACCGTGGCCGAAGGCGCCACCCGGTCCAATGCATCCGACAACAGTTTCATCGATCATCTCCACATCTGTGGGATGTGATACTGGCCCGTTCGGGCACCGGCAAGCGCTATGGCGGCGGCGCTCCCGTGGAACCGCGGACCACCAGCGACAGCGGAACCACCTGGCGCTCCACCGGCCCGTCGAGGATCGCCGCCACGGCCCGATGGGCAATATCCGCCAGCGGTTGCTGCACCGTGGTCAGCGGCGGCTGCGCCGCGGCGCTTTCAGGCACACCATCAAAACCCACCACCGAAACATCCTCAGGCACGCGCAGCCCGCGCCCGCGCAGCCAGTCCAGGGCGAGAATCGCAATCCGGTCCGACATGCACAGCAAGGCCGTTGGTTTGGTCGCCCCGGTGAACACTGCCTCCAGCGCCGCCCATACGCTGGCCGGCTCATTGCGGGTTTCATGCACCGGCACGTCAGCGCGGGCGATGCCGGCACCGTCCAGCACCTGCCAATAGCCCAGCATGCGGTCGCGCGAGGTGGAATAAATTGCCGCCGCGATCTCCGCCTCTCCCACCGGGCCCGCATGCCCCTCTTTAAGCTCGGTGCTCAGCACCGCAAAGCGCCAGTGCCCCAGTTCCACCAGGTGCTGCGCCGCCATCGCCGCGCCGGCAATATTGTCGATCCCGATCGCAGGGATGGAGTCGTCGCCTGTTCCCAGCGCCAGCGCCACGAAAGGCAGGTCCCGCTTGCGCGTCAGCGCCACCAGTTCGTGCCCGCCTTCCACGCACAGCAGCACAAACCCGTCCACTAAAGCTGTTTCGATGTTCCAGGCCAGCTTTTCCCGGTTCACCGCCGAGACCAGCGCCATGCCGGCGCCCCGCCGATCGCAGATTTCGGACATCTCCGCGAGCAGGCTGCGGGCCCACGGATCCTCAAAGAAATAGGACAGCGGCTCAACCGCAGCGACCCCGATGGCATTGACCTTGCCCGCCCGCAGCAGCCGCCCCTTCAGGCTCGGCCCGCCATAGCCCAACTCCTTGGCAACCGCTTGCACGCGCTCGCGCACCTCTTGCCGAACGAGTTCAGGTCGGCTGAACACATTGGATGCCGTGCCCTGCGACACACCGGCCGCCGCCGCTACATCCCTCAGTTTTATGGTGACCGGCGGTTTGACCACGAAGAACTCCTTCCCTCCACCACTAGCAAAAAAGATGTATCGGTTCAAATCGGGTTGACGCTGGCAATCGCAATGCTAGTTTGAACCGATTCAACCCACACTCACATCCTCGGGTTGAACCGATTCAAGGAGTAGTGCGATAATGATCCCTCCAAGCTATCTCTTCAAATCAGTTTACTTCGATGAATGGGAACGCCCCGCCCCCGTCGCGGCGGCTACGCCGGCGCATTTGGGCGGTGGTAATGGCTGGCACCGGCGGGCAACAACCTGGCTCGCCAGTGCGGGTCGCCTTGCCCTGGGTTTCCGCCCTCCGCCGGTCACGCGGGGCGGCCCCTGCCCCGAAGGGCCGGCCTTCGGTCACTAGCCACAGGCTTGGGGAGCGACCCACCCCCCAAGCTCCATGCCTTGGCCCAGCGCCCCCGGCTTATGCCTGCGGCTGTGCCTCGCGCATATTCTTGAGCCCCACGGCCCATTTATGCAGCTCATTGAACATCAGGCCGGCGCCTTGCACCATGGGCTCATTGGGTCGGAACACGCCGTCCTCGCCCAGGAAATTGGCGGTAAACGGGATCGGCACGGACTGGCTGAGCGCCACGACATTGAGATTGCTCAACAGCTGGCGCAGCACCTGGCTGGCCCGCAGGCCGGCCGAAACGCCGCCATAGCTGACGATGCCTGCGGGCTTTCCCGTCCATTCCTTTGACAGATACTGGATGGCATTGACCACCGAAGCTGGGGGGAAATAATCATATTCGGGGGTCACGAACACAAAGGCGTCGCCCTCCCCGACGGTCTTGCTCCAGCGCTTGGTGTGCTCATGCTCGTATTGCTGCAGCATGGGGTGCTTGGGTTCATCAAACAGCGGCAGTCCCACCTCGGCCAGATCAACCAGTTCGATGTCGAACTTGCCCTGCTCCCTCGCAAAGTCCTCCACCCAGCGGGCAACGGTTGGGCCGACGCGGCCGGGCCGGGTGCTGGCAATTATGATCTTGAGTTGGAGAGCCATTCGGAGTTTCTTTCATGAAGCAAAAAGCAGGATCGGGCCCGCCACGCTGGCGTTCCGGCTCCGACCGCTGTTGTGGTCAATTGGATGTATCTTTTGGAAACCCAGGTTTCCATGGGATACCAACCTGTCGTATATGAGAGTGAGCAGCCGACACAAGACGGCACCTGTAAGATACCGAGGTCACTTCCATGAGACCGTCCTACCTCAGTCACAGCCATCCCCACTGCGCCGCCACCCGCGACATCCTCACCATCATTGGCAGCAAATGGGCGGTGCTCGTCGTGGCCCTGCTGCAGGAGCGGCCCAAGCGCTTTTCCGAACTCAAGCGCGAGATCGGCGACATCACCCAGAAGTCGCTTACCTCGGTGCTGCGCGAGCTGGAAAAGAACGGCATCGTCGAGCGCGTCGTGACCCCCACCGTGCCCCCGCGGGTTGACTACAGCCTGACCCGATTGGGTCAGTCCTTGCTCGGTCCGATCGGCGCCTTGGGACTGTGGGCGGCCGAGCATCACGAAACCGTGTTGCACGCCCGCGCCCGCTACGAAGCTCCCACTGCCGCCTAAGCTCGCAGCCCTGCAGTTTCGCCAAGCCGGCTTGTCGGCATCCCGTCGGCAGCGCTTCGTGACGCTGCCCGCCACAATCGAACCGCATTGGGGTGACACTTCTGCGCTGCTCGATAGCTTCAAGGAAGATGCGACCCCATGCGTGAATCTACACCTGCCCCGCGCAAACGCTTCAGGCTCTACGCTTTCGCCTCCGGCATGTTTCTGGTTTTGGGAGGCGCCGCTGCGGTCCTCGCCGGCATCACCCCTGCCACTGCCGCCACTCTCGCCCAGGAACCCGACACCCAGATTGCCGTCTTTATGGTGCCGCTGACGCTCCTGGTTCTCGCCATTCTGGTTGAAGTTACCCGCGTTGCCCTGCGGGGCAACCTGCCCGCCGAAGCGCCGGCCAGGATCAAGCCCAGCCGCCTGCCTCCCGCGCCGCCCCGGCGCTGAACCACCTCAGATTTGCTGCCAAATTGCCGGCCCTAGGGGCCGGCTTTTTGTTGCCCAGGCTCCGCCTACCTTACCAACCTTGCCAAGCTTTCACCTTCCCGCAAGGTTCTGCCCACGGCACTTGCTCTATCATCTGGCCAGCCGAAACCTCCGGCCAGACACCAGGGAGCAATCCGATGAACAAGATTTCCGCCGCGGCTCTCGCGGTCCTTCTCACCGCGACCACGGGCCTTGCGGCCACCGGCCCCGCCTTGGCCCAGCCTGGGAAGCCTCCTATGGGCTATCAGTCCGGCGGCGATGACGACTGCAACTGGCAGCGGGGCGACGGGCACCGCCGCGGCGGCTGGCATGGCCAGCGCAACAGCGGCTGGGAGGGTCAGCATGGCGGTCGCCGCGGCGGCGGCATGGGTGGCGACATGAACGGCCCTTCCGACCGCAACGACGGCCCCGGCATGCGCCAGAACGGCCGCCAGTTGGGCAACAGCATGACGGGCCTGTTCAACTTCCAAAGGGGCGCCGAAGCCATCGAACTGGCGCTTGTGCGGATTAGCCACCGGCTCGATCTCACCGCCGAACAGCGCCCGCTGTTTGAGCAGATGCGCACCGCGGTCATGGACGCCGTCCGCAAATATGTTGACGACACTGCACAGGTTCGCGCCGAGCGCTCCACCCCCACGGCTCCCCTCACCATCCCCGACCTGCTGCAGCGCCGGATCGTGCTCGACAATGCCCAGCTCGAGGCGCTCACCAGCGTTGTTCCTTCGGTCACAGCATTTTACGAAAGCCTCACCCCCGAGCAGCAAGCGCTGCTGACGCCGCCCCAACGCGGCCAGCGCGGCGGCGGCAATTGGGGCGGGCCCGGCAACAATCAGCCGGACCAGTCGGACTCGCAGCCGCCCGCTGATCAACCAGCCCAGCCGCCCGTTGATCAGCCCGCCGCACCGCCCCCAGCCGATCAGCCGGGCGCCGCACCCGCCGCCCCGCCCAGCCAGCCGCCCGCCCCACCGTCCAGCCCGGCTCCCGCCATCCGGGGCTAACCACACCCGCGGTGCCGCGCCTTTCTCCTCCGAGAGGCGCGGCACCGCATTTGCCCCGGCCCCGATTGGCCGGGGTTTAATTTCGACCGGCCTTGCTCTAGCTATAGCTGGCAGCTGACCGGAACCACCATGACCCGCGCCACCGCCACCCTATGCCTTCTGCTCGCCACTGCTCTTTGGGGTTTTGGCTTCATCGCCCAAAAGCACGCCATGCTCTCCATGGGTCCGCTCAGCTTCACCGGCGTGCGTTTCATCATCGGCGGCGCCCTCCTCCTGCCGCTGGCCCTGCGCGAACGCCGCATCAAGTCCGCCACTCTCTCCCGCCGTGACTGGCTCTTTGTCGGCGCCATGACGCTGGTGTTCTTTATCGGCAGCTGGCTGCAGCAGGTGGGCCTCGCCAGCACCACCGTCACCAATGGCGGCTTTCTCACCGGCCTTTACGTACTTTTTGTGCCTCTCATCGCCTTCCTCGTCTTTCGCACTCAGCCCCATCCGCTGGTGCTGATCGGCGTCGCTCTCGCCCTTGTCGGCATCTACCTGCTCAACGGCGCCCGCCTCGACCGGCTCAATATCGGCGATGCATTGATCGTGCTCTGCGCCGTGTTCTGGGCCATCCATGTGCTCATGCTCGGCGCCATCGCCAGCCGCACCGGCCTGCCCCTCGCCATCACTTGCGGCACCTTTATCCTTGCCGGCCTTGGCGCGATCCTCCTCGCCTTCGTCTTCGAAGCGCCCACCCTCGCCCAGATCAGCGAGCAGTGGCTCGCCGTCGCCTATGCCGGCATTGGCTCCACCGCGATCGGCTTCACCCTCCAGGCCGTCGCCCAGCAATATGTTCCCGCCACCAATGCCGCGCTGGTGCTGTCCTCCGAAGCCCTGTTCGCCGCCCTCGGCGCCGCGCTGCTCCTTGGCGAGCGCCTGCTGCCCATCGGCTATCTCGGCGCCCTCGTCATCTTCCTCGCCATTCTCCTCGGCGAAGTGTTGCCGCCCATCCTCCTGCGCCGCCGCACCCGCGCCGAGGCCCTGACGACCTAGCCCGCCCCCGCCCAACCTGCCCCGCGCAACCCCTCCCGCCTGCCAGCAGTTTGTTGTGGACCACCCGGTGTTTCCCCTCGCACCCCCGGGCCCGCTCCGGCACAACCAGCCCATGGCCAAGCTTTATTTCTCCTATTCCGCAATGAATGCGGGCAAATCCACGCTCCTGCTTCAGGCGGCCTATAACTATCGCGAGCGCGGCATGAATGCGCTGCTGTTCACCTCGGGCCTTTACGCCAGTGATGGCGAAGGCAGGATCAGTTCGCGCATCGGCATCTCCGAAGCTGCCGCGCTTTATAGCGAGGCGGACGATCTCTACCTTGCCATTCACGACGCCACTGAAAGCGCCAAGGTCGATTGCGTCTTTGCCGATGAAGCCCAGTTCCTGTCCCCCGAACAGGTCTGGCAGCTCGCCCGCGTCGCCGATCGCCTGCGCATTCCGGTGATGTGCTTTGGCCTGCGCACTGATTTCCAGGGCAAGCTCTTTCCCGGCTCGGCCGAACTGCTGGCGATTGCCGATATCCTGCGCGAAATCCGCACCATCTGCTCCTGCGGCCGCAAGGCCACCATGGTGGTGCGTCAGGACCCCTCCGGCCGGGTCCTCACCGCCGGCGACCAGGTCGCCATCGAAAAGTCCGTTTATCTCTCCCTCTGCCGCATGCACTGGGAAGAAGCCGTTGGCCGCTGGCCCGTGAAAGGACCGTCCTCATGATCCCCGTCCAAACCACACCCTCCACTGAACCTTCGGGCGCGCTCACCATCCGCACCCTGGCCATGCCCGCCGACGCCAATCCCGCTGGCGACATTTTCGGCGGCTGGGTAATGAGCCAGATGGATATTGCCGGCGCGATCGCCGCCGTCGAGCGCGTTGGCGGCCGCGTCGTTACCGTGGCCGTCGAGGCCATGACCTTTATCGCCCCGGTCAAGGTCGGGGATATCCTTTGCGTCTACACCGCCGTCGACCGCGTCGGCACCACTTCGGTCACGATCGCCATCGAAGCCTGGGCCCGGCGCGAGCGGCGCGATGATCGCGTCAAGGTCACCCAGGGCCACTTTGTTTACGTCGCCATGGGCGAAGACGGCCGCAAGCGCACCATTACCTGACTTTTTTCGAACCGGATCGTTCAGCCAGCATTCAGTTGCCATCGGGTCTTATGGACCACGCCGGCCCCAAGCGCCGGCAAGCAAGGGGAGCCCTCGATGAAGTCTGTTCGCCTCGGATTGATCACCACCTTCGCCGCCGTGCTGGCCGGCACTATTGCCGCTGCTGCCGCCCCGGCCAGCGTTTCAACCAATGTCAATGTGCGCTCTGGCCCCAGCACGCAGCATCCCGTTGTCGGTTCGCTCTTTGCCAACAACACCGTAGATGCCGGCCAGTGCAGCGCCGGCTGGTGCCAGATCTCGGCCGGGCATGTTGCCGGCTGGGTCTCGAGCGACTTCGTCGTTATTGGCCGGCAGGCCCAGGCGCAGGTCGCGCCCCGTGGCAATGGCTTTGGCGAACCCGGCCTTGACCTCGAATTCAACTTCGGGGGTCCTGGACGTCCCTTCCCGCCTCCACCGCCGGCACCCCCGGTCTACGATGATGAGGAAGCCGGCGCCTGCTTTTATACCCGCCCCGATTTCCGCGGTGAGCAGTTCTGCGTCACCGAAGGCGAAACCTATGACTACCTGCCGGGCCTGTGGGACGACAGCTTCCGCTCGGTCGAAATCTATGGCGGCGCCCGGGTGGATGTGTGCCGTGACGAAGAGCTTTCAGGCGCTTGCGCCACCCTGCGGCGCGACACTGCCCGGCTGCCGCGCGAACTCGACCGCCGCATCTCCTCTCTGGACGTTTACTAAGGTCTAAAGAGCAACAGAGTCTTCGTGCTGGGCCGGAACCGTTTGTTTCCATCATCGTTTGATCAACAACAACAACAGCGTCACTGCCGATCGGCCTAATACGGTTGTCGGCCAAGAATATAACAGGAGTTCAAGGATGAACCGCTACAACCGCAAGCTGCTGAAAACCGCGGCTACGGGTATTGCCGTCGCAGCCACCGCCGTGATCGTGTTCCTGCCCGCAGCTGCCCAGGCAGCTCCCGGTACGGTGACGAGCAACATCAATGTGCGCTCCGGCCCTGGCGGCAATTACGGGGTAGTGGACACTGTGCGCTCTGGCACCAATGTGGATGTGCAGCAGTGCGAAGGCTCGTGGTGCTATATCGCTAAGCCCGGCCCGGATGGCTGGGTCTCGGCTCAGTATCTGAGCGCAGGTGGTCGTCCCGTCAATTCCGGCCAGCCCGGCCTGTCCTTCGGCTTCTCCACCGGCCCCGGTGGCCCGCAGATCAATATCGGCGTTGGCAATGAAGGCCGCAATCCTCCCGGCCGTCCGCGCCCACCTGCCCCGCCCGTTTATGATGAAGAGATCGCCGAGGTCTGCTTCTATGACCGCACCCGCTTCCGCGGCGAAAGCCAGTGCCTTGAGGAAGGCGAAAGCGTGCGCAATCTGGGCGGCTTTGCCGACCGCATCTCTTCGATCGACAATCCCGATGGCCTGCGGGTTCAGGTTTGCGCCGAAGTGAACTTCCGCAATTGCCGCACCTATACCACCAGCGCTTCTTCGCTCGGTGACTACGACGACTACATCGCCTCGATCCGCGTCCGCTGATCCCAGGCTGCAGCCACTCCCGGGCGCCATCCTACGATGGCGCCCTTTTTCACATCCAGGATTCCGATAAACCTTGGCCTTGGCCCGGTGCCGCGCTAGTGTCCCCGGGCCCAGCCTTGTTGTGGAACAGCGTCATGCCTTATCTTCTTCGCACTCTCGTTTTCCTCGCCATTGCTGGCTTCTCGCTGGTCGCGGGCGCTTTGCCTACGCTCGCAGCGTCCGAATCGGGCAGCCTTGCCTGGACTACCAAGCCCGCGACCCTCCACCAGGGCCCCGGCCGCGAATATCCCATCCTGGGCCAGATTCCGGCCGAACAGCGCATCAAGGTGCTGCGCTGCCAGCGGGTCTGGTGCATGATCGATGGCCCAGGCGGGCGCGGCTGGACCTCGATCCACGCTGTCGATTTCGGCAAGGATCCCCGCGGCATCGAGTGGAACGAATGGACCTTTGAGCGCCCCGCGCCCAAGCAGGTCTGCTTTTACGAGGGCGAGAATTATACCGGCGGCGCGCTCTGCCTCGACCCCGGCACCAAGATCGAAGACCTGCTGCTGATTGGCGCCGACAACCGTTATTCCTCCGTGCGCATCGAAGGCAAAGTCGCCGTCGCCGCCTGCCGCGACCGCTTCTTCCAGAGCTATTGCGAACGCATCACCCACAGCCAGCCCCGCCTTGACCAATACCTCAACAAGGCCCTCTCCTCGATCGAAGTCTACTAACGGCGCGAGCCGCGCTGGCTCCAAGTCCGATACATCGGGCTCTGCCCTCCCTCCCCCTTGAGGGGAGGGCTGGGGTGGGGGTCGTTCGGTCCTATCACCGACGTCCGACCCTCCACTAGAAGTCTCAGCGCACCGGTCCAACCGAGCCTCACCCCACGACCCCCTCCCTCAATCCCTCCCCTCAAGGGGGAGGGAAGCACCAACCTCACCCTCAGCACCAACCGAACATTCCAAACCCTCGGCCCCTGCCTCACCCTCCCCCTCCCCCTCCGTGGGGAGGGGTCAGGGCTGGGGGATGTGAGCCCCGATTCATTGGCCCCTGCCGGCAAAGTTCCAGCGCCAAAACCCCTCACACCTCCGCCTTCTCCTCCGCATCCGCGATCCGATCCATCACCGCTTCGGGGGACACATCCCGCTCGAGTTCACCCAATTCCTCATCGGCCTCCGTATGGATATCGAGCTTGCGGGCAATCGCACTCACCAGCTCGATCAGCCGGGTGGTTTCATGCTCGTTGAGCAGACTAACCTGCAGGTCGAGATCGGCCCGGATATTGTCCTCCGCCGCCATCCGGTTCTGGTTGATCAGCACAAAGGTGCTGAGGAAAATCGCCTCGACCGACGCTTCCATCGCCAGCACCACCAACGATGGGTCCCAGGGCGGGATGATCGGCAACCATCCCACATTGATGCCGATCCAGAGCCCGAAAAACACGATATGGATATAAACAAACATCATGGAGCCGGCGAATTTGCTGATCGCCGCCGCGGCCCGTTCCTCGAGCGAGGCCGAGCGCGCGCTTTCGCGCCGCCGCTCCATGATGGCATCGATATTGCGCGTCAGCGCGGGGTTTAATCCCTCGGCGGCCTTTTTGGTCGGGCTATTCGCCTCGGGCTGGTTTTGGCTCATCTGCTCGAACTCCGTTGTCGCCCCCACAACGGCCAGCCCTGCCCTTTGTTCATCGGGGCAACCGGCATCAACACTGCGTGCTCCTGACAAAGCCTGTCAGCACCCCTGTTCCGTCTCCGTTCACCACCTGCTAAGGTAAAGCACGTTGCAATTTGCGGCACCGTTTCCCACATCAGGTGCCTTCCCGAGCATTGGTGTCTTATGGCCGACAAGTCCGCACGTCCCGGCAAAGCCGAGTTTTCCATCGACGATTTCCTGGGCGAGATCGAAAAGGCCGAGGACCTCGCCGCCAGCAAACCCCTTTACGCCGAGCGCATGCGCAACAAGCGCGCGCTGGATCGCGCCGATCAGGCCGCCGCCGCTGCCGCCGACGAGGCTGCCAAGGAAGCCGCCAAGCCCAAGACGGCCCTGGAAAAGCGCCGCACCACCAAGTCCTCGCACGACACCGTCACCGGCATGTCGCCCAAGACGGGCAAGACCAAGATCAATTCCGTCGTCCGTCCCGATTTCTCCGGCATGGGCGAAGCCCCCCAGGCCGGCTTTGGCCACGTCCCCTCCGCCAAGGCGCTGAGCGCCCGCAAGATCACCGGCGCCCCTCATCCTGAGGAGGCGCAAAGCGCCGTCTCGAAGGACGCGGATCCCGAGGCCACCGCCGAAATCCGCGCGGCCCTGACCGCCGCCACCAAGAAGGCCAAGGCCAAAAAGCACGAGGACGTCTCCAACGCCCAGACCGTGGGCGTCACCGCCACCGTCAAGGCGCTCGAACAGATCATCCTGCATGGCCGCAAGGAAGTGGAAGGCTCCTCCCCCTGGATGCCCCACAAGGCGCAGAACCGCCTCGAAAAACGCGCGCCCCGCCGCCCCTTCCGCATGGTCACCGACTACCAGCCCGCCGGCGACCAGCCCACGGCCATTGCCGAACTGGTGGAAGGCATCGAGAATGGCGAAACCGACCAGGTCCTCCTCGGCGTCACCGGTTCGGGCAAGACCTTCACCGCCGCCCAGGTGATCGCGCGCACCAATCGCCCCGCGCTGATCCTTGCGCCCAACAAGACCCTTGCCGCCCAGCTTTACGGCGAGTTCAAGAGCTTCTTCCCCGACAACGCCGTCGAATATTTCGTGTCCTATTACGACTACTACCAGCCCGAGGCCTATGTGCCGCGCACGGACACCTATATCGAAAAGGAATCCACCATCAACGAGCAGATCGACCGCATGCGCCACTCGGCGACCCGGGCGATCCTCGAGCGCGACGACGTCATCATCATCTCCTCGGTCTCGTGCATCTACGGCATCGGCTCGGTGGAAGACTACACCGCCATGACCATCGATGTGCAAAAGGGCGAAAAGATCGACCAGCGCGAGCTGCTCGCCAAGCTCGTCGCCCTGCAATACAAGCGCGGCGACACCGGCTTTGTGCGCGGCACCTTCCGGGTGCGCGGCGATACCGTGGAACTCTTCCCCGCCCACTATGAAGCCGCCGCCTGGCGCATCACCCTCTTTGGCAACGAGATCGAATCCATCACCGAATTCGATCCCCTCACGGGCAAGAAGTCGGCCGACCTCACCTTCATCCGCGTCTTCGCCAATTCCCACCACGTGACGCCGCGCACCACCATGAACCAGGCGATCAAGCTGATCCGCGCCGAGCTCAATGCGCGCCTGCAGGAGCTCAACGGCGCCGGTCGGTTCCTCGAAGCCCAGCGCCTCGAGCAGCGCACGCTCTTTGATCTCGAAATGATGGAAGCCACCGGCTCCTGCGCCGGCATCGAGAACTATTCGCGCTACTTCTCGGGCCGCAAGCCCGGCGAGCCGCCCCCGACCCTCTTCGAATATCTCCCCGACAACGCCCTCGTTTTTGTCGACGAATCGCACGTCACCATCGGCCAGCTCGGCGCCATGTATCGCGGCGACCTCCGGCGCAAGGCGACGCTGGCCGAATACGGCTTCCGCCTGCCCTCCTGCATGGACAATCGTCCGCTGCGCTTTGAGGAATGGAACGCCATGCGCCCGCAATCGGTCTATGTCTCGGCCACGCCGGGCTCCTGGGAGATGGACCAGACCGGGGGCGTCTTTGCCGAACAGGTGATCCGCCCCACCGGCCTCATCGATCCGCCCGTCGAAATCCGCCCGGCCAAGACCCAGGTCGATGACGTCATCGACGAGATCCGCCAGGTGGCAAAAACGGGCTACCGCACGCTCTGCACCGTCCTCACCAAGAAAATGGCCGAGGACCTCACCGAATATATGCACGAACAGGGCATCCGCGTGCGCTACATGCACTCGGACATCGACACCATCGAGCGCATCGAGATCATCCGCGACCTGCGGCTCGGCGCCTTCGACGTGCTGGTGGGCATCAACCTCCTGCGCGAAGGCCTCGACATTCCCGAATGCGGCCTTGTCGCCATTCTCGACGCGGACAAGGAAGGCTTCTTGCGCTCGGAAACCTCCTTGATCCAGACCATCGGCCGCGCCGCGCGCAATGTCGACGGGCGGGTGATCCTGTATGCCGACAACATCACCGGCTCCATGGAACGCGCGCTCGCCGAAACCAATCGCCGCCGCGAAAAGCAGATCGCCTATAACGAGGAACACGGCATCACGCCGCAGTCGGTGCGCTCCAACATCCACGACATCGTCGACAGCGTCTACGAGCGCGACCACGTCACCGTTTCGATCGGCAAGGGCCGCGACGGCAAGGAACAACTGGCCGTCGGCGAAAACCTCGCCGCCGTCCTCAAGGACCTCGAACGCGCCATGCGCGAAGCCGCCACCAACCTCGAATTCGAAAAAGCCGCAAGGCTCAGGGACGAGATCAAGCGCCTCAAGGAAATGGAACTGGATACTTTATCCGGCGAGGTTTCTTAGTCGCCTACCGCGCGGTCTAGCTCCAGCCCCTCGGCTCCTGGCCTCCCTCCCCCTTGAGGGGAGGGCCGGGGTGGGGGTCCGTCGGCGCCTTCACCAAACTCCGAGCAGCCACCGCCAAAGAGCCCACAGCCCCCGGCACCACCCTGCCCTCCTCCACGACCCCCTCCCTCAATCCCTCCCCTCAAGGGGGAGGAAGCCCCAACTCATCCGCTCCTGCCCGCAACGAGAGCCCCAAACCCGTCGGCCCTTGCCCTCCCTCCCCCTTGAGGGGCTTCGAGCCGTCCGCCAAAGCGGCGGATCGCTCCAGTGGAGCGATCCGAGGTGAGAAGGCCATGAGAGCTATGCTCGAATGGCCAAGGGGTGGGGGTCCGTCGGCGCCTTCACCAGACTCCGAGCAGCCACTGCCAAAGAGCCCACATTCCTCGGCACCACCGTGCCCTCCTCCACGACCCCCTCCCTCAATCCCTCCCCTCAAGGGGGAGGGAAGCCCCAACTCATCCGCTCCTGCCAACAACGAGAGCCCCAGACCCTCGAATGGCGAAGGGTCGGGGCCCTCGCTGGCCCCGATCCCTCCCCCAAAAACCCACCCAAAACTGTCGGCCCCCAACACCCCCGCGCGTCCTATGCTGCCGAACCCGGAGCCAGGTTTATGCCCCAACCCGCCCCCGCCAGCGTCGATCTCTATCTCGCCGCCCAGCCGCCCGAGGCGCGCGCCATCCTCGAGCGCCTGCGCGCGATCATCCACCGCGCCGCGCCTGAAGTGGCGGAGTCGATCAAATACGGCATGCCGCTGTTTCGGTGGAACGAGCGCTATCTCTATCTGGGCGCCTGGAAGCACCATATCGGCCTCTACCCGATCCCGCCCCTCCCCCCGGAGCTGGAACCCGCCCTCGCCCCCTTCCGCGCCCACAAGGACACGGTGCAGTTCAGGTACACGGAGCCGGTGCCATATGAGGTGTTTGAGCGGTTGGTTGGAAACTAACTCACAGAAGAAATCTATTGGTTATGGATCAAGTAGACCAAGTTGGCCGAGTGACATCTCACCAGCTTTTCCAACAATGATGTGGTCATCCACCCTAATGTCGAAGGCAGCTGCCGCAGCAACAAGCTCCTGGGTACGCGTGACATCCGCCGACGAGGGAGAAGGATCGCCGGACGGGTGGTTATGGACTAGAATCATGCTGCGGGCGGAAAGGTCTAGAGCACGCCTAACCACCTCGCGAGGGTACACTGGCGCATGGTCCACGGTCCCCTTGTGCAATAGTTCATCGGCGATAAGCTTGCCCCAGGGGTCGATAAAGAACACTCGAAAATGTTCAACCTCCTCAAAAGCCATGGTTACGTGCAGGTAATCGCGAAGAAGCTGGCTTTGGTTCGGTACAAGGCGCTTGTCGAAGTTGATCCTACCCTGTGCCGTGCAAAGAGCGATGTCCCTGACTGCTCTCAGTAAGGCTAGAACGTCATCGGTGACACCATCCACTTCCGTGAGTCTGTTTGCAGAAGCTGAAAGGGTGGCCGGGAGGGAACCAAACCTGGACATTAGTCGGGACACCAGGGCCGAAGCGTTCACATCTGGCACAACATGCATCAGTATTTCCAAAAGCAGTCTCTCTTGCTGAGCCCCGCTCCAGAATGAACAATAACTGGCCCTAGCTGATCGCGGCATCTTGCCTCCAAAACGGCTAAAAAACAATCTCACAACCCGCGCGTATGACTTGCCGCAGGACACTAAACCTGGACTACGACCCTTCAAGCTAAGAGTTCTAGAATGATATTGGACTAGAAGACGACGGTTCCGAACTAAGAATCCCCATTTTCCGAAACGAGAGATGTTCCGAACTACCGATAATCATTCTCTCAATGACAAAGATGTTGAGCAGCCCGGCAATGGCTACCAACTTCTTAGTCAGCCGAATTTCTGCTTCTGATGGGTAGTCTACTTCTGAATTAGTTATCTGAATCAGGATCATGCTACTCGCCGAAAGCTCGAGTGCACGCCTTATAAGTTGTACAGGGGAGAACGATGAACGAGTAGCGACTTCTGCGTGCAGGATTTCATCAGCGATCAACCTCTGCCTCCTGTCGGAGAACAGAACTCTCGTTCCCCTCGTATCCCCCACTGTCATCGTTCTTTGTAGATAATCTAAAAGCTCGCTGATCGAACTCAGCCGAGGACTATTGAGTTCAATACGATTGCGAGCCATTCCCGCAGCCACTTTCTTGACGGTCTTGAGCAAGGAAGCGAGGTCACCAGTTACGCCGTTCACCTCACTTAGGCGCAAGGCAGAAGCGGACAGCGCGAGCGGGAGCGAGCCAAATCGTTCTATTATGCTTGATGCAACACTACTTGCGTCACTCACCCCTACCCCTTGCATGAGCTGCTCAAGAAGTTCTTTATGGGACATCAAACTTCGCGGGTAGTAATGATGACTTAGTTTCTCAGTCGGTGAATGCATTCGTCACCTCCAAAACTAAGCACAAGTTATTACGTATAACTCACCCGAGCAAGTATAACCTCGCTTTAACAATGTTCTTCGTTAACGCCGCCCAGGAAGACATATTGGCCCACAGCTCGGCGGGGAGCTTATCCCCGCCTACTACCCCTTCGCTCACACTCGTGGCTCCATCACTCCGGAGCCGCCCATGCCCATTCCCGACAAAACCATCCCCTTTGCCAATCTGGCCCGCTACGAGGCCGTGCGCCCGCGCCTGCAGAACTTCGTCGCGCGGCTCAAAACCCTGGGTGAACCCGACCAGCCCGCCTCTCCAGTCGAAAAAGCCCTCGCGGCCGAGCTGATCCGGGAAACCCGTCGAACCACCTCGCGCGACGGCTTTGGCCGCGCCCTGCCCCTGCTGCAGCCCGGCGCACCGCACACCCGGGCGGCGCTGCTCGAAAAGCTGGCGGAAGCGGAAACAGCGCTCGGGGGCTTTGCGGCTCTTTATTGCCGGGGCGAGGGCGAGGACGCGCCGCGCTGGCGGCTCGACCCCTGATTTTTTTGGCCTTTGGAGGGTCGTTCAGGGCGCGGGGAAACGCGTTCACAACGCGTTCAGAACCCGTTCAGTTTGGGACCCCGGTCGTTCACTTATCCCCGCCCCTGCAAGGCCATGCGATAGTGTCTCCATTCCCGCCGAAAACACGCGGCGCCGACGAAGCGCCGGGCGGGAGGTGTGGACTGTTCGGGGTCGCCCGGACAGCCGTGGTTGTGCCGACTACCGGCCGGTTCCTGGCCCGTTTGCCCCCAAAAGATCGGGAGCGGCGGGCCGGCAAACCCCTCCCTCCAGGGAAGCCGCTCGAGGCGCTACGGTCCAAAAATCCACGCGTGCAGTGCGGTTTTGGCCTCACTCTTTTGACCACCCCGATGAGGCGAAAGCCGCACCGTGCCGTGCCTGCCCCGCTCCCAAAATCCCGCGCGGCGTCCGGCCGGGCGGCGTCCCCGCTTGCCTGCAACCCAAGCCCCCTCCGCCCCGTTCGGTTGGCAACGCAACAAGGGAGCCAAATATGGCCAACGACCAGCAGCACACCGACAAAACCCCGGACGAAGTTGAAGATCGCATCTGGGAGCTGATGAAAAAGATCGATTTTTGCATGTTCACCACCTGGAACGGCACCGAACAGCGCTCGCGGCCCCTGTCGGCGCGCGTGTTCCGCGACGAGCATGCCGTGTATTTCCTCGTGGATGCCAATGGGCACAAGAATATCGAGATCGAGCAATATCCGCAGGTGTCCTGCGCCTTTGCCGATAACTCCGGCCACAAATATGTGGCGATGAATGGCCTTGCCTCGCTCAGCAATGACCGCGCCAAGATCAAGGACCTCTGGAGCGACATGGACAAGGCCTGGTGGGACGACGAAAACGATCCCGATATCCGCCTGCTGACCGTGCGCCCGGACGGCGCCGAGCTCTGGGACAGCCCCAACCAGCTGGTCGCCACCGCCAAAATGCTCACCGCCGCCGTCACCGGCGCCAAACCCAGCTTTGGCGACAACGCCAAGGTGGATCTTTAGTCCCGCGGCCGTTCGGGCTGGCTTACAACCAGCCCGACAATTCCCGCCGCACCATGGCCTCGATCATGTCCATGCCACCCGGCGAGTCATTAAGGCACGGGATATAGGCAAATTCCTCGCCCCCCGCCTCCATGAAGGTTTCGCGCCCCTGCATGCTGATTTCTTCCAGCGTTTCGATGCAGTCCGCCGAAAACGCCGGCGCGAGGATGGCGATTTTTTTAATCCCCTTGCCCGGCAGCGCCGCTAAGGTCACATCCGTATAGGGCTCGAGCCACTTGGTCGGCCCGAACCGGCTTTGAAAGGTGACCATCAGCTTTTCTTTGGGCCAACCCAGATATTCGCGCACCAGCCGCGTCGTCTTGTAGCACTGGCAGTGATAGGGGTCGCCGCGCTCCAGATACTCCACCGGCATGCCGTGGTAGGAGGTGATCACCAGGTCCGGCTCGAACGGCAAGGCGGCAACGCCGTCGCGGATCGAATTTCCCAATGTTTCTATGTACTTAGCGTCTTCGAAATAGGCCGGAGCCGTGCGCACGGCCGGCTGCCAGCGCATCTCGCCCAGCGCATCGAACGCCTTGTCATTGGCGGTCGCCGTGGTGGTCGCCGAATATTGCGGATAAAGCGGCACCAGCAAGATCTTGGTGCAGCCCTGCGCCTGCAGTTTTTCGAGCACGCTCTTGGTGGAAGGATTGCCATAGCGCATGGCATAATCCACCACCACGCCCTCGCCCGACATCCGGTCGGCCAGCGCCTCGGTCTGGTTGCGCGTGATCACCCGCAGCGGGCTTTCATTGGTGCGCTGGTCCCAGATCTGGGCATAGGCATGCCCGCTTTTCTGCGGCCGGAATGAAAGGATCACGAGGTTGAGGATCGGCCACCACAACCACTTCGGCGTCTCGATCACCCGGGGGTCGCTCAAGAATTCCTTGAGATAGCGCCGCACGCTCCAGTAATCGGTCGCGTCGGGCGTGCCGAGATTGAGCAGCAGGACGCCGATCTTTTGCTCTGGCACAGGCGGATGGTTGGGCGGCAGGTGATCGGACATGTCAGCCAGTTTGGAAGGATTCTAGGCTGGCGCACCATAGTTCTTCCTGCCGCGCGCGCAAGGCGGCGATGGGTCGCGCTAGAGGCTCGCCAGCAACAAAACCACCCCAAATCCCAGCACCGCAAAGGCGCCGAGCAGCTCGGCCCACCACACCACACTCACAGTAACGGGATTATCAGCACTGAGGCGTCTGGCGAGGCCTTTTGCGCCTACCGCGACGCTGGCCAATGCCGCAACCGTGATCGCCGTACCCAGCCCCATCAGGAACACAGCCACAATACCGGCCGCCAGCACGCCCTGCGACAGGGCAAACACCATCACCACCAGCGCCCCCGAACAGGGCCGCAACCCTACCGCCAGCACCACGGCAAGCTGTTCACGCCAGCCACCGCTCGTTGCCTGCGGCGCTACGATATGCGCGTGCCCGTGAGCAACATTGCTGTGCGCGTGTGCATGCCCGTGCTCGTGCGCATGATCATGATGATGATCCTGATCGTGATCGTGCCCCCAGCCCAGCAGCTTGCGCAACACCAACCACAAGCCCAACAGGGCAATCAGCCCATAGGAGCCGATGCCGATCCAGTTGGCGGCATTGCCCATGGCGAGGCTCGTCATCCCCAGCGCACCGGCAGCCACGAGCACCAATGCGACGGCGACAACGGATTGCAGCATTGCCGAAACCACGCTCAAGCGGATGCCGCGGCGCAGTTGGGTCTCGTTAGCCAGCATATAGGATGAGATCACCACCTTGCCATGCCCCGGACCGGCCGCATGAAACACTCCATAAAGGAAACTGAGACCACCTAGCAGCCAGAATGCCGTCCAGTCGCTGCGCACAGCAGCAAGCGAGGCCGTCATGGCCTGGTAGAAGTTCCTTTGCTGCTCCTGCAGCCAGCCGAAAAAGCCGGACCGCGGCAGCGACAAGCTCGGCTCTGCGGGTGGGCCTCCAAACGGTGTGGCGGGCCGGGCCTGCGCCATGGCCTCAGCCGCTTCGGCAGCATTGGCGGGCTCACCCCCCGCGTCACCTGCTGGGCAGGTGATCCGGATCAACCCTTGCGTGCCGCGCATCGCGGCCGCGAGATCCGGTGGCAGTTCGAGCACATCGGGCCCAAGGGCATAGAGGCGCTCCTCGACTGCCCGATCCATCGGCCGAGGCGGCTCCACCACGGCACTACAACCGGCTGGAGCGTTCTCCAGGTGCACACTGCCGGCATCGGGGACGCTGATCGCGACGTAATATTCTGGATCATAGATGCCCAGTTCAAATCCGTCGCGGACCTCCTCTGGGGTTTCCGCCAGGACGGAATAGCTGAGGGTCGTCTTTCCGTCCGCATAAACCATGCGCTGGTCGCCCGCTGCCTCCCAGGCCATGGGCGCATCCTGCGCACCGGCAAAGGTGTAAAAGCCGAATTCCGCGAGCCCAGCCAGGTTCTCGTCGGCAAGGTCCTGCAACTCCTCCGGACTGGTAATCCCATCACCATCGGTGTCGAGGCCCTGAACCACCCAGCTGGAGAAAGCGGCATCAAAGGTCCAGTCGTGGCGCAAACCCGACACGGCGCCATTGACATCAAAGACAATGGTGACTTGGGCGTCGATGAAAATATGGGGATGCGCGACCGCCGGTATTGCGCCGATCAGCACCACGCTGGCTGAGGCCAGAAGGCGTTTGACGGTGCGGCGAATGGTGAGCAGGTTCATAAGATCAGGCAATGGGGTGAACCGCAAACCAGTCCACCAAGTGGTCGATAAGGGCACGCACCTTACCCGCCAAATGCCGGCGATGCGGGTATACGGCTTGCAGTGTTTGCCCGGTGGGCAGAAATTCAGTCAGCACGGGCGTCAATTCCCCTTTGGCGACCACCGGGTCTGCGAGATAAGAAGGCAGCACAACGAAGCCGAGGCCCATAGTTGCGGCCTGCCGGGCCGCCAGGGGCGAATTGACCCGCAACGGCCCGGTCACTGGCACCGATATGGTTCGCCCCTCTTCGGTGAAGCGCCAGTTCGATTGCCCTTGCAGGTTTACGTCAACGATGCAGGGCAGCTTGCGCAGATCCTCAGGATGTTGTGGCGTGCCGTGGCTCTCGAGCAGCGCCGGAGCGGCGCCCACCACCACATGCATGTCAGCAATCTTGCGGGCGATCAGTGAACTATCGGCCATAGTTGAGATGCGCAGTGCAACGTCGATGCCTTCGTCAACAAGGTCGACATAGCGGTCCTCCAGCCGCAAATCGAGCGTCACCTTGGGGAACTTGAGGAGATAGGAAAATATCGCCGGCGCCAGCGTATCTTCGCCGAAGTTGCGCGGCGCCGACACGCGCAGCATCCCGCGTGGCTCAGAGGTCTGGTCGGTGATGGTTGCGTCGAGCTCGTCCAGCTGTTGCAGCAGCGCGCTGGCTTCCCGATAATAGGCTTCGCCGGCTTCCGTGAGGCTGAGCTTGCGGGTGGTCCGGTTCATCAGCCGGACGCCCAGATAATCCTCAAGATCAGTGACATATTTGGAGAGCAGTGCCTTGGAGCGTCCATGCTCTCGCGCTGCCGAAGAGAAGCCGCCGGCGTCGAACACCTGCACGAAGGCACGAATGCGGGCGAGATCTTGGGTCATGGGCTCCGAACGCACACAGCAGGCTCGGATGTCGGCATAAACTATCCGGTACAAGCGAACAACAAGCCGTCTTGGCCGTTGCACGATTAACGATAGGATGCTTGCTTGTTCGACGTATCCAAGGAGTTCGAACTATTTTCCCACTCATGGCCAAACCTACATCCAGTTCCACGCTGTACCGGCTCATCGAAGCGGGTCAGTTGGCGCATAAAGCCTTGCTGACTCCCTTGCTGGAACGCGGATTGGAGCCGGGGGATGACGCCGTGCTCTTTATTCTCGGACGGGCAGCGACGCTTGAAAGCGATCTTGCCAACGAACTAGGGTTGGACGAAGCCAGCCTGGCTCCTCGCCTGCGCCGGTTGATCGAGCGAGAGCTTGTCGGCCAGCAGGCGGTCGGGCCGGAGCTGGCAGTCGGGGTCGCCCTGACCGAGCGTGGGATCCGGATCCGCAACAATCTCTCCGACCACTGGGCCCAGCTCGAGGAAGCGCTGATCGGTGAGCTCAAGCCCAAGCAGCGCAAGAAGCTGGCCAACACACTTAAGCGCTTCGTTGAACTACTGACCCTCTAAGCTACCAAGATGACTGCGGTATTCAGCTTGGGTTCATCGGCAATGGTGTTCTCTGCCGCCATCGGCAGGTGATGCCGGACGATAAGAGGAGTGGAGCAAATGGCCTTAAACAAAAAGCTCTTGGCTAGCGGTTTCGCTGCTTTGGCGCTGCTGGGAACCACGGTAGCAGCTTCCGCAGCCCCCGCATTTGCCAGCGCCAATGTGAATGTGCGCTCGGGCCCTGGCACCGGCTATGCCGCAGTAGACAGCCTGCAGCGCGGTCAAGCCGTGGATATCGATTACTGCCGGGGTAGCTGGTGCTATGTAACCAAGCCCGGTCCAGATGGCTGGGTTTCCGCCAGCTACCTGGAACGCGGCCGCGATCGGGGCCCTCGCTGGGATGATCGTGGCTGGGACCGCCCGCGCGGGTGGAATCCTCCCCCGCCGCCGCGCTGGCACCCGCCCCGTCCGCCGCGTCACTATGACGACTATCGGCCCTATCGGGTGTACCCAGCCGAGCCGGACGCAAGCTTCTGCTTCAACGGCCCCAACGGTTACTTCTGCGCCGGCAGCTAGCCCGGCTGGAGCGCCGCCCCTAGGCGGCGCTCCTTTTACTCGACTCGCAAGCGCTCCACATCGATCCCATGCCGCTGCAGCGGCTCGCGCATGCGTCGCGACAGGAACTCGTTGAGACCATAGACGGCGAGCGCGCCGACGACGATGGCGATGGCAAAGCCGCGCAGTCCGTCCTGGCTCGCCGCAACGATGGCGCAAAACAGCGCTACCGCCGCCACACCCAGCAGCGTCCAACCCTTGCGCTCACGGCAATCCCCAGATTGCGCGCCCCGGAGTGCAGCAGATCGCGCAACTCGCTGTCGCTCATCGCTGCCAGCGCCGGATTGCTGCGTTCGCGCCGTATGATCTCGAGATAGCCTTCTACTCGCCGCAGCGTCAGCGCTTCGCGCTTGTCGGTGCCTTTGCCGCGCGCCAGGAGCTTGAAGCCGCCGCCGACCAGCAACAATATCAGCGCCAGCACAATCAACCAGATCATCATCTGTTCTCCTCAGCCCTTAGTCTTTGCCCGGCAAGATAGGCGCGACTGCCGTTCGCTTGCGCCAGCTTTCACGCGCCATCACCACCAAGCCCGCGGCAACAATGATGGCGGCGCCCAGCAGCGAGATGAAGTCAATCATGTGCCCGAACACAAGCACCGAAAGCACAATGGCCCAGGGCAGCGCAAAATAGTTGAACGGCTGCAAGACGCTGGCAGGAGCAAGGCTCAGCGCCTGGACCATCAGCCCATGCCCGATGCAGGTCGTTGCAATGATGACGAGGATTAGCGCAACATCAGGCCAGGCCATGGGCTGCCAGAAAAACACGCCGACCACGGTCGACAACACGAGCCCGACAAAGCTGGCATAGGCCATGCTGGTCGCCGGGGTATCGTGGCGGCTCACCTTGCGAGTGATGACGATGTAGAGCGAGTACAGCGACGCCGAAGCCATGGCATGGAACACGCCCCAATCGAGCGGCAGTCCGCCCGGGCGCACAATGATCATCGCTCCCGCAAAACCAACGCCAACCGCGACCAATCGGAACACTCCGACCTTTTCACCCAGGATCGGTATGGCAAACAGGGTTACGAGCAGCGGGTAAACCAGCGATATAGCCTGCAGTTCGGCGAGCGGCACCGTACGCAGGGCCAGGGCAAAGAACCAGATCTCCACGATCAGCAAGGTGCCGCGCAGCAGCTGCCACCCCGGGACCTTGGACGACAGCGCCTGCCTCAACGGCGCCTGACGCAGTACCAGCACGAGTGAGAACGCAGCAAAGCCCCAGAAGCGCAGCATCGTCGTCTGGAACGGCGAGTAGTTCTGCACCAGCACCTTGGAAATGGCATCCTGCACCCCGAACACCGAAATGGTGATCAGCGTCAGCATCATCGCCCGGCCGATCTGGTCAGGCTTGGACTGGGCTATTACAGCGGACATGAAGACGGCTCGCGCATGGATGAAAGCACCACCGGCCGGCGCCGGCCGGGCTGAGCCATAGCGCAAGCAGTGCCTGCACGCCACCTGCCAGCGCCGATTCAGCCCGCCACGACAGCTTGCAAAATCAGGACGGCTCACCATCTTGTTGGGAGGTTGAAGCAGGCAGCGGAAGCGGCCTATGGTCCCTTCCCGTCTCCCCTAGCCCCGCACCGATGACGAATCACCCCGTTCTGCCGCACTCCCATCCTGTCGCTCTGGTGACGGGCGCCAGCGATCGCATTGGCGCCGCCATAGCGCGCACGCTGGTGCAGGCGAACTACAAGGTAGTGGTACACTATCGCACCGGCGCGGAAAAAGCCGAGCAACTCTGCCGCGAGCTTAACCGCGTTGGCTCGGCCATTGCCGTGCAGGCGGACCTAACAGTCCGTGCCGAACGCGCGAAGCTGGTGATGGAGGCAAGCGCTGCCTTCGGGCCAGTGACCGTGCTCGTCAACAATGCATCCGTGTTCGAGCCGGATAGCGCTTGGGACGTCGATGAAGCGCTGTGGGACACCCACTTCGCTATTCATGCGGAAGCGCCCGTGTTCCTCGCCCGCGATTTCGCGGCGCAACTGCCCGAGGGAGTGGCGGGCAACATCGTCAACATCATCGATGAGCGCGTGCTGCACCCCTCGCCGGCTTATTTCAGTTACACCCTCTCCAAATCCGTGCTGTGGACCGCGACCCGCACCATGGCGCAAACTTTTGCACCGGCCATCCGTGTCAACGCCATCGGCCCCGGCCCCGTCATGCCCCATGCCAGCCAAAGCGCCCGGGACTTCGAGCAGGAGATCGAGGATTTGCCGCTCCAGGTGCATGCCGGCACACAGGGCATTGCCGACGGTGTGTTGACCCTGCTCAACAACCCGTCCATGACCGGCCAGATGCTGTTGCTCGATGGTGGCGAGCATCTCCAATTTCTGCCCCGAAACGCTGCTACGCCCCGAAGATGACCGACGATACCCCAACCGGCGCCCCGCAGGCTTGCGGCCCCGAAGTGATCCGAGCCTTTGTGCGCACGCTCCCGGCCGCGCCTGGCGTTTACCGCATGCTCGATTCGAGCGGCGAGGTGATCTATGTCGGCAAGGCGCGCAGCCTCAAGGCACGCGTCTCTAACTATACCCGACCTGAGGCCCTGCCCGTGCGCATCCAGCGCATGGTGGCGGCAACCTGCTCGATGGAGTTCGTGCGCACCGAGACTGAGAGCGAGGCCCTGCTGCTTGAGGCCAACCTCATCAAGCGGCTCAAGCCCCGGTTCAACGTGCTGCTGCGCGACGACAAGAGCTTCCCCTATATTCTCATTGCCACCGACCACGAAGCGCCCGAGCTGATGAAGCACCGCGGCACCCGGCGGCGCCAGGGGCACTATTTCGGCCCCTTCGCCTCCGTTACAGCGGTCAATCGCACCATCGCCAGCCTGCAAAAGGCCTTTCTGCTGCGCAACTGCTCGGACAGCTTCTATGCCGCCCGGACTCGCCCATGCCTCATGCACCAGATCAAGCGCTGCTCGGGGCCATGCACGCGTGAGATCTCCCTAGCCGACTATGGCGAGCTCGTGCACGAGGCCAAGGAATTCCTCAGCGGCCGATCCCAAAGCGTCCGCGACCATTTGCAAAAGGACATGAACGAGGCGGCCGAAGCGCTTGATTTCGAACGGGCTGCATTGCTGCGCGATCGCCTCTCGGCTTTGGCGCTGATCCAGTCGCAGGGCGATGCCACCGCCAAGAGCGTCGAGGAAGCCGACGTGTTTGCCATCCACCATGAAGGTGGCCAGTTCTGTGTTCAGGTGTTCTTTTTCCGCGCCTTCCAGAACTGGGGCAATCACGCATTCCGCCCCCGGGCCGACGCCAGCATGTCCGATGCCGAGGTGCTCGAAGCTTTTGTCAGCCAGTTCTACGAGTCGCGGACGCCGCCCAAGCTGGTGCTGCTGAGCCACGAGCTCAGCGAACCCCAGCTCATGGAAGAGGCCCTGTCCTCTCGCGCCGACTACCGGGTCCGCGTGCAGACGCCACAGCGCGGCGAAAAACGCGACCTCGTCAATCACGCCCTCAACAATGCCCGGGAGGCACTTGGTCGCCAACTGGCGGAGGGCGCCACCAACCGGACCCTCCTTGAAGGCGTCGGCGAGATCTTTGGTCTGCAGGAGGTGCCCCGCCGCATTGAGGTCTATGACAACTCCCACATCTCGGGCACCAATGCCGTAGGCGCCATGATCGTGGCGGGCGAAGAGGGCTTTTCCAAAAAGCACTACCGCACCTACAACATTCGCTCGACGGACATCACCCCTGGCGACGATTTCGGCATGATGCGCGAAGTTCTTACCCGCCGCTTCAGCCGGCTTGCCGCCGAAAGCCCCGACGACGCGGAGGACGAAGCGACCGGCATGCCCGATTGGCCCGATGTCGTATTCATTGACGGTGGTGCCGGCCAGCTTAATGCGGTGCGCGAGGTCATCGCCAAGCTGAACCTGCCCAAGGACGTGACCTTTATCGGCATTGCCAAGGGCGAGGAACGCGATGCCGGCCGCGAAAAGTTCTTCATGGAAGGGCGCGACGCCTTCATGCTCCCGCACCGCGACCCGGTGCTCTATTACGTGCAGCGCCTGCGCGACGAGGCGCACCGGTTCGCCATCGGCACCCACCGCGCCCGCCGCAAAAAGGATGTGGTCAGGAACCCGCTCGACGAGATCGATGGCATCGGGCCCACCCGCAAGCGGGCCCTGCTCAATCATTTCGGCTCAGCCAAGGCGGTCGGCCGGGCTTCCTTGCAGGACTTGGCAGCAGTGCCGGGAATCTCCGATCAGATGGCGCAGATGATCTACGACCATTTCAACCGCGTGGAGTGAAACCCTTGTGCGCAGCCTTAGCCATAAGACTGATCTCAAGGCCCTCGACTCCTCCCGACACCCGCGCTAAGCTTTCGGTCATGATCAGCGCCGCCACCTTTTCGTTTTGGTATTTTAGCTATCCGCTCCCGGCGGAGGCTACCGCGCGCTTGCACTGATCCCGACACGATCCAGTCAAACCCGAAGCCAGCCGCCCCCAACAGGCGGCTTTTTTGTTGGCCGCCTTCCCCTACCGAGGACCAACAATTGCTCAAATCAACTGACGACCTGCGCATCACTGCCATCGCCGAAATTGCGACCCCCATCGAGGTGATGCGCCAGCATCCCCGTACCGATGCCGCCACCCGCACCGTGCTGAGCGCCCGCCACCAATTCAGCAACATCCTCAAGGGCAGCGATGACCGCCTCGCCGTTGTCGTTGGCCCCTGCTCCATCCACGATCCTCTGGCCGCCATGGACTACGCGCGCAGGCTGGCGGCGCTGCGGGACCAGCTCGGCGATCGCCTGCAGCTGATCATGCGCGTCTACTTCGAAAAGCCCCGCACCACCGTGGGCTGGAAGGGTCTCATCAACGATCCCAATCTCGATGGCTCCTTCGACATCGATACTGGCCTGCGCACCGCCCGCAACCTGTTGCTCGAGATCAACAATCTGGGCCTACCGGCGGCCTGCGAATTCCTCGACATGACCACCCCGCAATACATCGCTGACCTTGTGTCCTGGGCGGCCATCGGCGCCCGCACCACCGAGTCGCAGATCCATCGCGAACTCGCCTCTGGCCTGTCCTGCCCCGTGGGGTTCAAGAATGGCACCGATGGCAACACCAAGATCGCCTTCGACGCGGTCAGTTCCGCCCGCGAACCCCACCACTTCCTCGCTGTCACTAAATCGGGTCGCTCCGCCGTCGCCACCACCACCGGCAATCCGGACTGCCACATCATCCTTCGTGGCGGCAAAGCGCCGAACTATGACGCCGCCAGCGTGGCGCTCGCCGCCGACCAGGCCGGCAAATCCGGCCTGCCGGCGATCATCATGATCGATGCCAGTCACGCCAACTCGTCCAAGAAGCCCGAAAAGCAGCCCGAAGTGCTGCGCGATGTCGGCCTGCAAGTCGCCAGCGGTGATCGCCGCATCATTGGCGTCATGCTCGAATCCAACCTGGTTGCCGGCCGTCAGGACCTCGTGCCCGGCCAAGACCTCGTTTATGGCCAGTCGATCACTGATGGCTGCATCGATTGGGACACCACGGTCTCCGCCCTAAACCATCTGGCCGATGCTGTCACCGCTCGCCGCCAGGCGACCAACCAGCAGGTCGCCTGAACCTGGCGGGCTGCGCCCGGCGTCACCGGGCCGCAGCTGCATCAACTGGCACGCGCCTCGACCCTTGACCGGTCGGGCGCCTTCCTGTCTTGTTCGCCCCATGGCCAAGTCCCAGATCACCTCCATCCCGAACCTCATCACCATCGCGCGCATCTTTGCGATCGTGCCGATCGCCTGGCTGGTGATGACCGGCGACCAAAACTTGCATGCCGTGGCACTGGTGCTATTCATCGTTGCGGCGGCCAGCGACTGGGTGGATGGCTATCTCGCCCGCAAGTGGCAGCAGGTCTCGCCCCTCGGGCGCATGCTCGATCCCATCGCCGACAAGATGCTGGTCGGCATCATGATCGCCGTGCTCGCCTGGGATGGCAGCTTTTCGGGGTGGGACATGATCCCGGTGATCGCCATCCTCTTTCGCGAGTTCTTCATCTCGGGGCTGCGCGAGTTTCTCGGTAATGTGAAGGTCCTCCTCCCCGTCAGCCAGCTCGCCAAGTGGAAAACCACCGTGCAACTGGTCGCCCTGACCCTGGTGCTGCTGGAGCGTCTCGTGCCTGGCCTTGGCCTGATCAGCGACCTCCTGCTCTGGCTCGCCGGCATCCTGACCCTCTGGACTGGCCTGCAATATTTCCGGGCCAGCTGGCCGCACCTGTCGGGCGAAGCGCCGTGAAAATCCTTTATTTCGCCTGGCTGCGCGAGCGCCTCAACCGCAGCGAAGACGACGTCACCTTGCCGCCTGAGGTTGAGACCGCCGCCGATCTGCTGGCCTGGCTGGCCCAGCAGGACGAGGCGCTGGCACTCGCTCTTGAAAAACCCGAGCAGTTCAAGGTTTCACGCGACGCCCATATCATCGCCCATGATGCGTCCATCATCGGCGCCAGCACAGTGGCGATCCTGCCGCCCATGACCGGCGGCTGAAATGTCCGTTCGCATCACCGACCAGCCTTTTGATCCCGGCTTGCTCAGCAATGCCTTTTTGGCCGGTGACAATGGCGCTGGAGCCGCGGTGACCTTTACGGGCATTGTCCGCTCCACCCCCGAGCACCCCATCACAGCGCTCATTCTCGAATGCTATCCCGAGCTGGCGGAAAACGAGATCGGCGTTATCCTTCAGCGGGCCAAACAGCGCTTCGCCCTCAACGCCGCGTCCGTGCTGCACCGCTATGGCCGCCTCGTGCCGGGAGAGCCGATCATGCAGGTGATGACGCTGGCGCCGCATCGGCAGGCCGCCTTCGATGGCGCGCAATATCTGATGGATTATCTCAAGACCGATGCGCCCTTCTGGAAGCAGGAAGAAACGCCTGCGGGCACCCGCTGGGTCCAGGCCAAGCCTGCGGACGACGCCGCGCGCGAGCGCTGGCTGGCACACCGGTAACAAAAAGGCCGGGCATAATACCCGGCCTCCAATTCTCATTATTTATTCGGCTGCAGCCCGCTTGGGCTGCACTTCGGCGCCATAAGCGTCGATCAAGGTGCGGCAGCCCTGCCCCGGCGTAAACCGGAACTCGCCGATCTGCGACACGGGCGTCACTTCCGCGGCCGTGCCAGTGAGGAAGCACTCGTCGAACTGGCTCAGCTCCTCGGGCATGATGTGCCGCTCGGTCACGGTGTAGCCATTGCGCTTGGCCAGATCGATCAGGGTCTGGCGGGTGATGCCGTTGAGGAAGCAGTCGGGCGCTGGAGTGGTGATTTCCTGACCCTTGATGAAGAACACATTGGCGCCGGTCGCCTCGGCCACATAGCCGCGATAATCCAGCATCAGCGCATCGGCATAGCCATTAGCCATCGCCGCGTCCTTCGACAGCGTGCAGATCATGTAAAGACCTGCGGCCTTGGCCGAAGAAGGGATGGTCTCTGGCGATGGGCGCTTCCACTTGCTCCACTCGAGGCGAATGCCCTTAAGCTTTTCTTCCACCGAAAAATAGCTCGGCCACACCCAGGCAGCGATCGCTAGATGCACAGTGTTGTTACGCGCCGGCACGCTCAGCTCTTCCGAGCCGCGCCAGGCGACGGGACGGACATAGGCGTCGATCAGGCCATTGCGCTCGAGCACGAGGCGCTTGGCTGCCTCGATCTGGTCGGCAGAATAAGGAATGGTGAAGTCCAGCGTCTTGCCGGAGCGGATCAAGCGCTCTGTATGCTCGCGCGACTTGAAGATCTCGCCGCCATAAGCGCGCTCGCCCTCAAATACCGAGCTGGCGTAATGCAAGCCATGGGTCAGGACGTGGATCTTCGCGTCCTTCCACGGCACCATTTCACCATCAAACCAAATCCAGCCATCGCGCTGGTCCATGGGCAAGCCTGCCATGATCCTCTCCAAAATCGTTTATTGATCGGTGCTGCATCCTGGCAGACCCGCCTGGCCGGGGATCATGCCCGAGGCCCATACCCTTGGCAAACGGCAAAGGCTTTGGGATAAGAATGATCGGCGGTCGATAAGGAAGACAATGTCAGCGCAGCAGAGAAATGTCAACATAGCTGACATAAAATTGGGCGACCAAGGCCCCCCTGATCTGCCCCTCGACATCATGGGCCTGTTCTTCTTCGCCTACCGGGATTTCACCGGCGACGCCGACGCCTTGCTTGAACGCCAGGGCTTTGGCCGTGCCCACCACCGGGTGCTGTATTTCGTTAATCTCAAGCCCGGCATGCCGGTCGCCGACCTGCTCGATATCCTCAAGATTACCAAGCAAAGCCTTGCCCGCGTGCTGCGCCAGTTAATCGACAATGGCTATATCGAACAGGAAACCGGGCAGGCTGATCGCCGCCAGCGCCTGCTGTTTGCGACGGATAAGGGGCGCGCACTCTTCGCCAGTCTCTCAGCCAGCCAGGCCAGCCGCATCGAAGCGGCCATCAGCGGCCTGCCTGAAGAAGCCGGTCACATCGTACGCCAATTCCTCGCCGGTATGGTCGAACCCGGCGACCGGCCCGTCCTCGATGGCTTGAAGCTGACTGAAAAGCTGTAATCCGCTACCTGAACGAGCCAGATTAGGTTCGCCCGAGTTCTTCCGAGCGCTGCCGCGCCGCGGCCACGGCCCGAGCCACAAGCGGGGTCAAGCCATCGGCCGCCATCAGCACGGCAAGGGCCTCAGCAGTCACCCCTTTGGGTGAGGTCACATTCTCGCGCAAGACGCTGGCCGGCGCCGGATCCGCCTCCAGCAGCGCCGCAGCACCGATTACTGTCTGGCGCGCTAGCTGCATCGCGATGGCTGCGGGCAAGCCCTGCTGTTCACCAGCTAGGGCCAAGGCTTCAACCAGGTTGAACACATAAGCGGGACCGGACCCTGACACTGCCGTCAGGGCATCAATATCGCCCTCCCTCTCGAGCCAGACCACCTTGCCCGAAGCGCGCAGCAGCGCATCGACCGAAGCCTTGTCCGATGCACTGACCTCGGGGCCCGCAACGGCACCGGTGATGCCTTTGCCAACCTGCGCCGGGGTATTCGGCATGCAGCGAACCACGCGACCAGTCTGCAGAGCTGCCGTCAGCTGCGCCAGCTGGATACCGGCCACGATCGAAAGTACCACCGTATGCGAACCCACCACGGGCTGCAGGCTTTCCATCACGGGACCTACAACCTGCGGCTTGACGGCCAGCACCAGCACATTGGGTTGCAGCCCGACCGCCTCGGCGTTGATCGGCAATTCATAATCCTGCGCCAGCTCCTGCGCAGCTTGGCTGGGCGACGGGTCCACCAACACCAGATTATGGGCCGGCAGCCCAGCCTCGAGCCACCCCCGCGCCAGGGCCAGGCCCATCTTGCCTGCCCCGATCAACATCACCGGACCGATAGTCTGAAGGGCTGCACTCATGCTTCACCTACCGTTTCGAACATCACATGGCTCAGGGCATCGGCAGCGGTTTTGCCGGCCCAAACCACGAACTGGAAAGCCTGATAATACAGATCGCAGGCATCGGTTGCCGAACGCAGCAGCGCCTCGCACTGCTGGGGTGACACCTCGGCGCCCCCGGTCAGGAGGTGCGAATTGCGAAACAGCACCACCCCTTCCCGGTTCCAGCTGTCGAAATGCCCAATCCAGAGCTGCTCATTGATGAGCGCAATCAGCTGCTTGATTTCGTTGCGCCGCCCTTCGGGCACTTTGAGATCGAACGCGCTCGCGACATGGAGCGACTCGAGGTCTTCCATCCAGTTGAAGGAAACGTGATAGTCGCACCACCCGCCGCGCACCGAAATCGAAATCTCGTCGGCATCCTGCCGCTCGAAATTCCAGTCGTTGATCGCCGCGATCTGCTCGATGATATCAACGGGGTGGATGGTACGGTCAGCTTCGACCTGAAAAAGCGACATGGCAGCTTGGTCCTGCAACGATGATCGATGCCACGGCCAAAAGGCCGCAGGTTCGGGTACGCAAGGGAACTGGCCGCACGCGGGATTGCCTACGAATCGTTCTTAACGAGAACCCTACACGCCATCGGCGATTCCGGGGACGAGGCGGGGCCTCAGAACGGCAATCTCTTGTGGAAGATTGGTGAGCCCGCATTAAGACGGCGTTAACAACGCCTCTGGCCCGGGCGGAAACAAAAGAGGCGCTGCAAACTGCAGCGCCTCTTCAAGGTTGTTGTTGCGATGAGCCTCGTTAGATCACGATCGGGCCCGTATCGGTTTCCCGCAAGGCCGCGATTTCCTTGCGCAAGGCGTCGATCTCTTCGCCCTGCACCTGAACCAGCTCGCGCAGCGCGTCGAAATCTTCGCGCTTGACCAAGTCCATGTCCGTCACAAAACGCTGGGCTTGGCCGCGAACCACCGTTTCCACTTCCCGGCGCACGCCATCGGCAACGCCGGCAGCTTCGTTCATCACGCGACCCAGATCGTCGAAAATTCTTTTGCCTTGGCTCATCAGGACACCTGTTGGGTTCATTTGCCCCAAATGTAGGGGAGCGCTGCCGACTTGACCAGAGCGGGCGAAGCGGCAATGGTCCACGCGACCTCCATGGAGCGCTCATTGCCCTTCCCAGATATCGACCCCATCGCCTTTGCCATCGGCCCCTTGGCCATTCGCTGGTATGCCCTCGCATACCTGTTTGGCGTCGGCCTCGGCGCCGCCTATGGCTATCTTTTGCTGCGCAATACGCGGCTCTGGCCCAATGGACGCCCGCCCTTCAAGGCCGAGGAGATCTGGGACTTCGCCTTCTGGACCATGCTCGCCATCGTGGTGGGCGGACGTGTCGGTTACGTCCTGTTCTATAACCTGCCCTTCTATCTGCAAAATCCGCTGCAGGCCTTCAACACGCTTGATGGCGGCATGTCCTATCACGGGGGCATGCTGGGCCTGATGCTTGCCGGCATCCTCTTCACGCGCTCCAAGGGCGGCAACTGGCTGTCGGCGCTCGATCTCCTGGGCGCGGTTGCCACCATCGGCATTATGCTCGGGCGCATCGCCAACTTCATCAATGCCGAACTGTATGGCGCACCCACTACCCTGCCCTGGGGCGTCATCTTTCCCACTGATCCACTGCAAACCCCGCGCCATCCAAGCCAGCTTTATGAAGCGGCGCTCGAGGGCCTGCTCCTCTTCCTCGTGATCCGCTTCGTCACCCACATCGCCTATGGCCTGCGCCGCCCTGGCCTTACCGCTGGCATCTTTGCGATTGGCTACTCCCTGGCGCGAATTGCCGTGGAATTCGTGCGCCTGCCCGACGAGCAGATCGGCTATCTCTATGGCGGCTGGCTCACCATGGGCCAGGTGCTCAGCCTGCCGATGCTGATCGGCGGCATCATCCTTGTTGTATACGCTTCGCGAGGCCGCCATGTCCGCTGACAAGCCGAGCCTGTCCGAAGTCATCGCCATGCAGATTCGCGAAACCGGCCCCATGTCGGTCGCGACCTATATGGGCCTGTGCCTCACCCATCCGCGCGAAGGCTATTACAAGGGCGCCGATCCACTGGGCGCCGCCGGCGATTTCATTACCGCCCCCGAGATCAGCCAGATGTTCGGCGAGCTGATCGGGTTCTTCTTCGTCAATCTCTGGCAGCAACTTGGCCAGCCCAAGAGCTTCACCCTGCTTGAGCTCGGTCCCGGCCGCGGCACACTGATGGCCGATATGCTGCGCGTCGCCTGCCGCGCTGAAGGCTTCCGCGACGCGCTCCAGTTGCGCCTGTTTGAAACCAGTCCCGGCCTCATTGCCGAACAGCACCGCCGGCTTGAGCCCTATGAGCCGCAATGGATCAATGGCTTCGACAAGGTCGGGCCCGGGCCGCTCCTCGTCGTTGCCAACGAGTTCTTTGACGCCATGCCGATCCGGCAATTCGTGCGCACCGAACAGGGCTGGAACGAACGCCTGGTCGGACTTTCCGACGACAAGCTGGCCTTTGGCCTTTCGCCCACTCCCATTCCCGCCAGCACCATGCCAACGGCCATCGCCGATGCGCCGCCCAATGCCGTGTTCGAGGTCGGCTTTGCTGCCGGCGAGGTGATGTCGCGCCTGTCCCGCCTCGTTGCGGCGCAAGGCGGCGCCATCCTCGCCATCGACTATGGCTATGGGCGCACCCAGACCGGCGAAACCCTGCAAGGTGTGCGCCGCCATGCCTTTGCCGATGTGCTCGAAGCGCCCGGGGAAACCGATCTTTCCGCCCATGTGGATTTCGAAGCCCTGGGCAATGTCGCGCGCAATGCCGGCCTTGCGGTTCAACCTCTGGCAACGCAGGGCGAATTCCTCTCCCGCCTCGGCATCAACGAGCGCACCCGCGCGCTCAGCGCCGCCAATCCGGGCTCGGCCAAGAATCTGGAAGCGGCCCGTAACCGCCTCGTCGCCCCCGATCAGATGGGTGATCTCTTCAAGGTCTTTTGCGCCGCCAGCCCCGGCCTGCAGCCGCCAGGATTGAGCGCATGAACGTTCCCCACGAACAAAGCCCCGGCCTCATCGCCATTCCCAATGTCCGGCACGCCTTTTTCGGCCGCGAGGGTGGTCTATCGGAAGGGCCGTTCGCCAGTCTCAATCTCTCCGACACCAATGGCGACGATCCCGCTGTGGTGGCTGATAACCGCAAGCTGGTGACGGCAGCCTTGGGCTTTGACCCCCACCGCCTGGCGCTGCTCAAGCAGACCCATTCCGCTCGCGTTGTCACCATCACCGGTCCCCATACCGGCCCGCGGGTCGAGGCCGACGCAATGGTGAGCGCGCGCAACGGCATCGCGCTGGGTATCCTCACCGCCGATTGCACCCCAATTCTCCTGGCCGATCCTGTGACCGGCGTCGTTGGCGCTGCCCATGCTGGCTGGCGTGGCGCAGCCGATAACATCATCGGCGCTACCGTCGAGGCCATGGCGGAACAGGGCGCCGAACCTGCCCGCATCATCGCCGCCATCGGCCCCACCATCAGCGGGGCCAACTACGAGGTCGGCGAACAGTTCAAGGCCGATTTCCTTGCGCTTCACCCCGGCAGCGAGCACCGCTT
Source organism: Devosia sp. Z11_6 (assembly GCF_058133665.1). Classification (NCBI taxonomy): domain Bacteria; kingdom Pseudomonadati; phylum Pseudomonadota; class Alphaproteobacteria; order Hyphomicrobiales; family Devosiaceae; genus Devosia; species Devosia sp. Z11_6. Next base: position 641,498 of record NZ_JBYUNQ010000001.1, on the reverse strand, counting down.
CAACCAGCCACCCGAAGGCCAGGCGCATTTTGACCTTCCCGGCTTTGTCGCCGATCAGTTGGCCGCCGCCGGGGTCAGCACCGTCGATAAGGTCGGGGGCTGCACCTATGCCGATCCCGCCCGCTATTTCTCGCACCGCTACGCCACGCATGCCGGCACCACGACGGGCCGGCAGATCGCCATTATCGGTCTGGGATAAATCTTCTTATCTATCCTGTGTTAGGAGCGTTGCTAGTCAGGGCTTCAGCCGTTAATGCTCCGCCCGAAACTGATAGCCCCGCCTTCCCCGGGGTCGTTGAGACAGGATCACCCCATATGAAGCTGGTCACCGGCAACTCCAACCGTGCCCTCGCTGAAGCCGTCGCCTCCTATCTTGAACTCCCCTTGACCGATTGCACGGTCAAGCGGTTCGCCGACAAGGAAGTCTATGTCGAGGTGCATGAGAACGTGCGCGGGGAGGATGCCTTCATCCTCCAGTCGACCAGCTTCCCGGCCAATGACAACTTGATGGAATTGCTGATCCTGACCGATGCGCTGCGCCGCTCCTCGGCCCGCCGCATCACCGCGGTTCTCCCCTATTTCGGCTATGCCCGCCAGGACCGAAAATCGGCACCCCGCACACCCATCTCGGCCAAGCTCGTGGCCAACCTCATTGCGGGCGCGGGCGTCAATCGCGTCATCACGCTTGATCTGCACGCCGCCCAGATCCAGGGCTTTTTCGATATCCCGACCGATAACCTGTATTCAGCCCCCGTAATAACGCGGGATATCGACGAGAATTACGACACCAAGAACCTGATGATCGTGTCGCCCGACGTTGGCGGCGTGGCCCGGGCCCGCGCCATCGCCCAGCGCATCGGCGCCGATCTCGCCATTGTTGACAAGCGCCGCCCCCGGGCTGGCGTGTCGGAAGTAATGAACATCATCGGCGATGTCTCGGGCCATTCGTGCCTCTTGATCGACGACATCGTCGATAGCGGCGGCACCCTGGTCAACGCCGCCGAAGCCCTGATCAAGGCCGGGGCCAAGGAAGTCTCCGCCTATATTACCCATGGCGTGCTGTCCGAGGGCGCTTCCGAGCGCATCGCCGGCTCCAAGCTCAAGGAACTGGTGATCACCGACTCCATCGAGCAGACCGAAGCCCAGCGCAACGCCGGCAATATCCGCCGCGTTTCCATTGCCCCGCTCATTGGCGAGGCCATCGCCCGCACCGCGAGCGAACAAAGCGTTTCGAGCCTATTCGATTAATCCAGTCCGGCGCTGCGGGCGGCGTCCCCGCGCGTCGGGGGCGTCAATGCTCCACAAGAACAAGGCAGTCCAAGCCCTTGGGATGATTCGCAGTCCGACCGAGGGCCCGCCTTGGCCAGCGCTACCGCGATCCCGAAATCTTGCCGGAACCTGCGCCACAGTTGCCCGACGCCGAGCATTCCCTTGCTCCTCCCCCGGCTTTGGGCTATAGCCCGCCCATGAAGCGCTCGTCACCCCTGGAGGACGGGCGCGTATGCTGTTGTAAGGACGCATACACCAACACCATGAATGGAAATTCCATGGCTGAGACCAAGGTGCTCAAGGCACAGGCGCGTGAGGGAGTGGGCAAGGGGGCCGCTCGTGAACTGCGTCGTCAGGGACTCGTTCCCGCTGTTATCTACGGTGACAAACAACCCCCAGTCACCATCTCGCTCGCCTACAAGGACGCGATGAAGAACATCTATGCCGGCGGCTTTCTGAGCCACGTCATCGATCTGGACGTCGACGGCACCGTCCACCGCGTGATCCCGCGCGACTACCAGCTCGATCCGGTCAAGGACTTCGCCCTGCACGTGGATTTCCTCCGCGTCGGCGCCAATTCCAAGCTCCAGGTGGAAGTGCATGTCACCTTCATCAACGAAGAGCAGAGCCCCGGTCTCAAGCGCGGCGGCACCCTCAATGTGGTGCGTCACACTGTTGAAGTGCTGGCTCCCAACGATGCCATCCCCGAAGAGATCGTTGTCGATCTCACCGGTTCGGAAATCGGCGATTCGATCCACATTTCGGCTGTCCAGCTGCCAGCCGGCGTGACCCCGACCATCACCGATCGCGATTTCACCATTGCGACCATCGTTGCTCCTTCGGCGCTCAAGTCGTCTGAAGGCGGCGAGGCCGAGCCCGGCGAAGAAGCCACCGCCTGATCGGCCTGGTGTTCTGTTGCTGAATTTCGAGGCGGCCTCCGGGTCGCCTCGTTTTGTTTCGGGAGTTCCTCATGTACCTGCTGGTCGGCCTCGGCAATCCTGGCAACCAATATGCCGGCAACCGCCACAATATCGGCTTCATGGCCATCGACGCCATCGCGCGGCGCCACAATGCCGGTCCCTGGAAAAGCAAGCATGCCGGCCTGATTTCGGAAGCCACGATAAATGGCGAGCGCGTGTTGCTGCTCAAGCCGCAGACCTTCATGAACAAATCCGGCGACAGCGTGCAGCAGGTCGCCCGCTTCTACAAGATCGACCCCGCCGAGATCATCGTGCTCTATGACGAACTCGACCTCGCCCCCGGCAAGGTCCGGGTCAAGATCGGTGGCGGCAATGGTGGCCATAACGGGCTCCGCTCAATCGACCCGCAGATTGGCCTCAACTACAAGCGCGTTCGCCTCGGCATCGGCCATCCCGGCTCCAAGGACCTCGTCACCCACCATGTGCTCGGCGATTTCAGCAAGGCCGATGCTACCTGGCTCGAGCCCCTGCTCGATGCCATCGCGGCCAATATCGGCATGCTGCTTGCGGGCGACGACAGCGGTTTCATGAACAAGCTCGCCTTGGCCACGAAGAGCGAGGGAGCCGCCTTGGCTGCGCCCAAGCCAGCCGCCAAGGCCCAGTCCCATATCCGCCAGGCTCGCCCCGCCGAGCCACAAGCCAAGCTGCCCGCCACTGGCCCAATGGCCGACATGCTCAAGCGCCTGCTCGGCAACAAGGACTAGGCCGCGCTCAGCTTCAGGCCGTGATCCACCGGATCAGCGCCGCATTGACCGCTTCGGGCTGCTCGATCGTGGACGCATGTCCGCAATCGGGCACCACCACGAGCTCGGCCCCCGCGATCCCTTCGGCAATTTCGCGCGCCCGCTCGGGTGGCGTCAGTGGATCGCTATCCCCCACTAGCACAAGCGTCGGCACCGCGATGGCGCCAAGGCTTGGCCGTGAGTCAATCCGGGCAATGATTGCCTCCTGCTGGCGCACCATGCCCTCGAGGCCAACCGCGAGCGCCATGCGCAGGTTCACGGCCCGCAGCTCCGGATCGTCCTGCCGGTCCGGATGCAGTGTTGCGCCGGTGGCTTCAACCACCACTGCTTCGAACTCGCCGGCCTGGGCCCGCGCCAGCCGTTCCCGCCGCACCGCGGTCTGTTCCGGGGTATCCGGCCGGGCCGACGTGTCGAGCAGGGCGAGCTTGACCACCCTATCGGGCGCCTGCCGCATGATCTCGAGGCAGATATAGCCGCCCATCGAGATACCGGCCAAGGCAAAGCGCGGCGGCGCTGCGGCAAGGATTGCCGCCGCCATTTCCGCCATCGTGCTGCCCTCCAGCGTCGACGCGATCGTTACCGGTCCATAAGGCCACAAGGCAGTGGCCTGCGCGGCAAAGATCTCCGCCGAACACAGCAGTCCCGGCACGAGCACGATTGGGGTCATTTCACTTCCTTTGCGCCTTCAATCGAGGGCACGCTACATCCCCCTTCCCGGCCCGGGCAAGGCTGCTTCCCGCTCAGATGGGCACGCCTGCATTGACTTCCCCGCCATTCCGACCCAAGTGGGGGCCAACAAATTTCCGGAGTTTCCCATGGGTTTCAAGATGGGCATTGTCGGCCTGCCCAATGTCGGCAAGTCGACCCTTTTCAATGCGCTCACGCGCACCGCCGCGGCTGCCGCCGCCAATTTCCCGTTCTGCACCATCGAGCCCAATGTGGGCGACGTCCCGGTGCCCGATGAACGCCTGCAAAAGCTTGCCGCCATCGGCAAGTCCGTCAACGTCCTGCCCGCGCGCATGAGCTTTGTCGATATTGCCGGCCTCGTGAAGGGTGCCTCCAAGGGCGAAGGCTTGGGCAACCAGTTCCTGGCCAATATCCGCGAATGCGACGCCATCGCCTATGTGCTGCGCTGCTTTGAAGACGGCAACATCATCCACGTCGCCAACAAGGTCGATCCGCTCGCCGATGCCGAAGTGGTGGAAACCGAGCTGATGCTGGCCGATCTCGAAAGCCTCGAAAAGCGCCGTGCCGGCGTTGAGAAGAAGGCCAAGGGCAATGACAAGGAAGCCAAGACCACGCTCGATCTGATCGACCGCGCGCTGGTGCTGCTGCGCGAGGGCAAGTCGGCCCGCTTTGTCGAGCGCTCCCCCGAGGAAGAAAAGGCGTTCGGGGAACTGCAGCTCCTCACCTCCAAGCCCGTGCTCTATGTGTGCAATGTGGACGAAAGCTCGGCTGAAAGCGGCAACGCCATGAGCAAGGCCGTCGAGGATTACGCCCATGCCAATGGCGCGGGCGTCGTCATCATCTCGGCCGAGATCGAAAGCCAGCTGGCCCAGCTGCCCGATGAGGAACAGGCCGAATATTTGGAATCGCTCGGCCTGCACGAGCCCGGCCTCAACCGGCTGATCCGTGAAGCCTATGACCTGTTAGGCCTCCAAACCTATTTCACCGTCGGCCCCAAGGAAACGCGCGCCTGGACCATCCACAAGGGCGACAAGGCCCCGGCGGCGGCCGGCGTCATCCACTCCGATTTTGAGCGCGGCTTCATCCGCGCCCAGACCATTGGCTACGACGACTTCGTCACCCTCGGCGGCGAAGTTCCCGCCAAGGAAGCCGGCAAGGCACGCGACGAAGGCAAGGAATATGTGGTCAAGGACGGCGACGTGATGCTGTTCAAGTTCAACACCTGACCTCGTCTGAACGGCACCGGATCGGACGAGTACCACTCGCCCGTCCGCCTGCCCTCCCCGCTCGCATCCATCTTGCCCGCCACGTCTGAAGCGTGCACAACCGCCTTGACGTAAGGGGCAACTGCATGACCGAACCGGTAATTACCTCTCCCCGCTTCTGGGAGGATCTGCAGCTCGGCGAAGTGATCGAGCTTGGTCGCACCACCGTAACGCGGGACATGATCACGAGCTTTGCCCGTGAGTTCGACCCCTTCCCGTTTCACCTCGATGAAAGTGCAGCCCAAGCCTCGCTGCTTGGCGGCCTGGCCGCCAGCGGCTGGCAGACTGGCGCGCTGTGCCTGCGCATGCTGGGCGATAGCTTCCTTGCCACCACCAACTCCGCAGGAATCGCCAGCGTTCGGGATCTGAAGTGGAAAAATCCGGTCATGGTTGGTGACGATATCGGCGGCACCGCTACCATTGCGGAATTGACGAGTCTGCCGAGCCAACCCGAACTCGGCATCGTGGCTCTAAACTTTGATGTCGGCAATCAGAAGCGCCAGCCGGTGCTGCAGATGCGCCTGTCCCTGCGGATACCCACCCAAGCATCGGGAGTGTCCGTATGACCCGTTGGTTTGAAGACATCGTCATCGATGAAGTGTTCGATCTGGGTGCCCATGGCTTTGCGACCGAAGACATGGTCCGCTTCGCCAGCCTCTATGATCCCCAGCCCGTGCACACCAATCCAGAAATGGCTCAAGCAAGCTATCTAGGCGGGCTGGTTGCCAGCGGCTGGCACATCGCCAGCGTCGGTCACCGCAAGATGGTCGACGCGCTGTTTGCCGAGGAAGAACGCCTGCGCGCCCTTGGCCGTGAGCCTGGCGTGTCCGGCCCCTCCCCCGGTGTCAACAGCATGGATTTCCCCACGCCAGTCCGGCCCGACGATGTGGTGAGCTTTCAGCTTGTCGTCACCGGCAAGCGCCCCTCCAATTCCCTGCCGGGTTGGGGCTTGCTGTTCAACCGGCTGACCGGCACCAATCAGCACGGCGATCTTGTTTATAGCGCCGAATTGGTCGGCTTCTCGAAATTACGCGATTACCGGATGCCCTGGTGGCAAAAACTGTTGCAGGCACTCACCAACCTCCCGCTCATCGGCCCGCTCATCGCCCGACGCAGTTGAACAGCGCACGGAGGCGATTCACACTAACGCCATGCGCCGAATCACCCTTTCCTACGCCTTCATCGCCCTGCTGGTTCTGCCCGCTTCAGCGCAAAGCTTTGAGGGCAACTGGAGCTGCCGCGACGAGACCGGCGGCAAGGCGGGCATTCTGACCATCTATGGTGCGGTCTATGGCTTTGCTTCCACAGCCCTTGCGGATGCCGCTTCGGGAACCGGAAGCATCACCGGCTACCAGGATGGAGTGGGCTTCAACGACGGAGGCCTCAAGTCAGCGCGCGGCATTCAGGCCGGTCGGATCGTGCCCGACCCTACCCGTGGCACTGTGATCCAGCTCGAAACAAACGACGCTGTCGTCATGCTCTGCGCTCCCCGCTGAATTAACTGGGCGGCATCCTGCCGCACCGGGTTGAACTTTTCGCCGCATTTGCGCATTCTTGCTGTGCGGCGCCGGGCCCCTCTGGTCATAGTTCACTATGGCGATGTCGGAGCTGCTCCAATGTTCACATGGAGATGGTCCGGCGATGGAATCGCTTCTTGCCGCCCTTTCGGGCGATTTTTTGGGTACCCCCGTTTATTTTTGGGCCGCGTTTATCACGGTCGTTATCGCATTGCTGGTGTTTGACCTTGGCATTCTGCACAAGGACGAACACGAAATTTCGGCGCGCGAAAGCCTGACGCTTTATGGCTTTTACGTCGCCATTGCTCTGGCCTTTGGCGGCTGGGTCTGGTGGGCGCGCGGCGCCGAAGCCGGGCTGGAATTCTACACCGGCTATTTGATCGAGCAGAGCCTGGCGATGGACAACATGTTCGTCATCGCCACGATCTTTGGTTTCCTTGGCATCCCCCGCCTCTACCAGCACCGCGTGCTATTCTGGGGCATTCTGGGCGTGATCGCCTTCCGCGCCATTCTGATCGGCCTTGGCGCTGCTTTGGTGCACTCCTTTAGTTGGATTCTGTTCGGCTTCGGCGCCTTCCTGATCTTCACCGGCTTCCGGATGTTCAAGCATCAGGATGAAACGCCCGATATCGAGCACAACCCGATCTTCCGCTTCCTGCGCAAGCACTTCCGCATCACCGATCGCCTGCATGGCCGCGCCTTCACCGTGCGTGAGCCAGACCCCAAGACGGGTAAGGTGGTGATGTTCCTGACCCCGCTGGCGGTGGCGCTGATCATGGTGGAAGCCGTCGATCTGATCTTTGCGGTGGACTCCGTGCCGGCGGTCTTTGCCGTGACCCAGGACACCTTCATCGTCTACACCTCCAACATCTTCGCCATCCTTGGCCTGCGCGCGCTCTACTTCGCCCTGGCTGCCGCCATGAACCGGTTCCGCTACCTGCAAACGGCTCTTGCCATCGTGCTGGTGCTGGTGGGTATCAAGATCTTCCTCGTCCCCCTCGAGATCAAGATCGACACCCTGCTCTCGCTGGTCGTGACCGTTGGTATCCTGGCCGGTGGCGTGCTCTTCTCCTTGTGGAAGACCCGCAACGAGCCCGATATCAGCGCTGAAGAGGCCCCCAAAACCGGTCAGCTGGAGCCCTAACCGGCCCCGCGTGACGCCCCTTGGAGCACCCCTGCCTAGTCTTGCCGCAATTCCTTTCTAAGCAATGCGGGAATTGGAACAGGAGATCGGGCATGGGTGCCATCCACGAGATCGTCTTTGACTGCGAACAGCCAACCGAGCTCGCCCAGTTCTGGGTCAATCTGCTGGACGGCTATGCACTGCGCCAACAGGACGAGGCGGAACTTGCCCGCCTGGCCGCTTTGGGCCTGGCTCACGAAGCCGGCCAGATGGTGATGCTCGACGGCCCCGGACCCAGCATCTGCTTTCAAAACATCGACGGCCGCCGGCCCGACAACAACCGCGTTCACTTCGATATCGTCGCCTCAGATCGCCCTAGCGAAGTGGACAAGCTGACCCAGGCCGGCGCTGAGATTGTGCGCGTGCTACCCACTTGCACCATTCTGCGCGACCCCGAGGGCAACCAGTTCTGCCTCCTCGACAACCAGGAATCCATTGCCGCCTGAGGACTGCTGACAGGCTCTGTCATCCCTTTCTGGCAGGTTGCTCCCACAACCCTCAGGGAGAACCACGATGACACTTGTTGCAACCTGCCACTGCGGCTCCACCCGGATCGAGATGCTGCAAGCCCCCACCGAAGCCCATGAGTGCAATTGCACCTTGTGCAATCGCGTGGGCGCCGTCTGGGCCAGCTTTGCCCCTGAAGAGGTTCGCATCACCGCGACTAACGATCAGGTCTACTCGGCCAGCGAAGGGGTGAACCTGCATCATTTCTGCGCCACGTGCGGCAGCAACACGCACAGCGACTGCCCGGACTGGGGCTCACTCTACAACCTTGACGGCACGCTCAAGCCCGGCATGACCGACGCCATCCCTGCCAACCGGATCATCACCGTCAACTTGCGCATGATTCCCGACTTCGACCCGAGCTCCCTGCCCGTTTCCCAGGTGGATGGCCGCAATAACTGGTAGTCAGTGGCCGCTGAACGCCATCAGCGAATAAATCTCGACCTGCTCGTGACGCAGCTTTTCGGCGCCGCCAAGGTCGGGCAGGTCGATGGCAAAGGCCGCATGGTCGCAGATGGCACCCGTGCGCCGCAGCAGCCCCACAGCCGCCAAGGCCGTCCCACCGGTGGCGATCAAGTCGTCCACCAGCAGCACCTTGTGCACGTCGGTCAGCACGTCGGCGTGGATCTCGATCGTGTCGACGCCATATTCCAGCACATAGTTCTGGCCGATGGTCTGGCCCGGCAGCTTGCCGCGCTTTCGAATCGGCACGAAACCCACGCCGAGCGCGATCGCCACCCCTGCCCCGAATATAAAGCCGCGCGCCTCTATTCCCGCCACATGGGTAATGCCGAGGTCGCGATGGGCCGCAGCAATACGCTCGATGCTTTCTCTGAACCCTTCGGGGTGCTCGATCAGCGTTGTGATATCGCGGAACAGGATCCCCTTCTTGGGGTAGTCCGGAATGGTGCGAACCAGCGATTGCAGGTCAAGCGGCATGAAACACTCGCAATATTGGGAAGCTTAGCGCAGCCGGCGCCGAACGATTATCCGTGCCACCACTCCGGCCTGGTAGGCGGCACCTCGGGTAACGGTCACGGCTGCATCGCGCGCCTTGGGATTGTTGGCCACCGCCCGCATGCCCGCCCGCACCACGGGATGGCGGCTGGCGGCCACGGCTGCACTCACCACGGTAACAGCAATGCGGATCGCGGACATGACGGCTCCTCGGCGAAGATTCGAGACCCATAATGCGGTCTCGCGCGAGAATAACAAGGGGATAGGCCCGAACTGGGGCATGGCGTGAAAAAAGGGTCCCGTAGGACCCTTCAACTCAACGCAGTTCGGCGGCGAGCACTCAGTGCTCGACGCTCTTCCAGATGCGGTTCTTGGTGAACCACAGCAGGCCCGCGAACACGAACAGGAACAGCAGAACCACAAAGCCGGTCTGCTTGCGCGCCACAAGGCCAGGTTCGGCCAGCCACATCATGAACGCACTCACATCCTGCGAGTACTGCTCGACTGTCTGTGGAACAGTCTGGCCGTCTTCACCGGGTTCATAGGTGATCTGGTCGTCCGCCAGGGGCGGTGCCATGCCGATGGCGTGCCCTGGGAAGTACTCGTTGTAGTACTTGCCTTCCGGTAGCTCGAAGCCTTCAGGTGGTTCGACATAGCCGTTGAGCAGCGCGTGGATATAATCCGGGCCGCCTTCAGCGTAACCGGTAAAGTAGTTGAAGATCCAGGTGGGGAACGGATCGCTGACGCCACGTGCCTTGGCCAGCACGGAGAAGTCCGGCGGCACGGAGCCGCCATTGGCGTCGCGAGCTTCCTGATCGGAGGCAAAAGGCGCCGGCCAGCGGTCTGCTGGTACGGCCGGCCGAACGCCGCCCTCGGCTGCCGGATCGGCAACCTCATATTCGGCCGCCAGGGCCTTGACCTGTTCTTCCGAGAAGTGCGGGCCACCGGGCTCGGCCAGATTGCGGAAAGCAAGCAGATTGGCGCTGTGGCAGTTGGCACAAACTTCCCGGTACACCTGGAAGCCGCGCTGCAGCTGGTTCTGGTCATAGGTGCCGAAAATGCCGGCAAAGCTCCAGTCCTGCCGCTCGATATGCGGAGTGGCGTGGGTATCGGCTTCCTGGGCGACAGTCGGGACTGCGATCAGAGCGGCCGACACTGCTGCGGCGGAGATGAGTGTCTTGATATTGAACATTGACCTGATCCCAACCGTCACGGCAGTGCCTTGCCCAGTACGCTTTCCGAGATGCTGGTCGGCAAGGGCCGGGGCTTCTCGAACATCGGCAGGAAGGGCAGAACAACAAGGAAGTAGAAGAAGTAGTAGAACGTCGTGATCTTGGCGAGCACCACATAGATGCCTTCAGCCGGCGCCGCGCCCAGATAGGCCAGAGCCAGGAAGTTGATGATGAACAGCCAGTAGAACCACTTGAACAGCGGGCGGAAGGTGCCCGAGCGAACCGGCGACCGATCGAGCCACGGCACGAACAGCAGGATCACGATGGAGCCGGCAAAGAAGATGACGCCGCCAAGACGCGAGTCGATGAACAGGATGTTGAAGTCGATGGCGCGCAGGATCGCGTAGAAGGGCAGGAAGTACCATTCGGGAACGATATGCGCCGGCGTCACCTGGCTGTTGGCCATGACATAGTTGTCGGGGTGGCCAAGGATATCGGGAATGAAGAACACGAACCACGCGAAGGGAATGGCGAAGACCACGACCGCGAACAGGTCCTTCATCGTATAGTACGGATGGAAGGGCACGGTATCGCGGCTCGACTTCACGTCAACGCCGGTCGGGTTGTTGTTGCCGGGCACGTGCAGCGCCCAGATATGGAGCGCCACGAGTGCTGCGACCACGAATGGCAGCAGGTAATGCAAGGAGAAGAAGCGGTTCAGCGTCGGATTGTCGACAGCAAAGCCGCCACGCAGCAGCTCCAGGATCGGGTTACCGACAATCGGAATCGCCGCAAAGATATTGGTGATAACGGTAGCGGCCCAGAAGCTCATCTGGCCCCATGGCAGCACATAGCCCATGAAGGCCGTTGCCATCACCATGATGAAGATCAGCACGCCGATGATGTACAGGATCTCGCGCGGAGCCTTGTAGGACCCGAAATACAGGTTGCGGCCCATATGGATGTAGAGGGCGGCAAAGAACATCGAGGCGCCTACGGCGTGGGTGGCCTGGATGATGCGCCCGCCATTCACGTCACGGCGGATATGCTCAACCGAGTTGAATGCCATGGCGATGTTTGGGGTGTAGTGCATCGCCAGAATGATGCCGGTGACGATCTGCACCACCAGCATGATCGCCAGAATGGCCCCGAAGGTCCAGAAATAGTTGAGATTCTTGGGCGTCGGAAAGTCCATCAGGTGCTCTTTGGCAAACCTGACAACGGGCAACCGCTCGTCGAGCCACTTTTCTACACCGGTACCCGGCTGGTAAGTTGAATGTTCTGACATCGGCGAAGCCCCCACTAACCGATCTGGACCAGCGTATCGCTGACGAAATTATAAGGCGGCAGCACCAGGTTCTTTGGTGCGGGACCTTTGCGAATACGTCCGGCCGTATCGTAGTGCGAGCCATGGCACGGGCAGAACCAGCCATCGAAGTCGCCGGACTGACCCACCGGCACGCAACCGAGATGAGTGCAGTTCGCGATCATGATCAGCCACTGCTCGTGGCCTTCCTGGGTGCGCTGCTCGTCCGTCTCGGGATCCTTGAGGTCTGCCAGCGGCACAGCGCGGGCTTCCTCGATCTCGGCCGGAGTGCGATGACGCACAAACACCGGCAGGCCGCGCCACATGATGGTGACCGCCTGGCCTTCTTCGATGCCGGTAAGGTTGAATTCGATGCTGGCCAGCGCCAACGTAGACGCATCCGGGTTCAGCTGATTGATCAGCGGCCAGGCCACGGCAGCGGCGCCTACAGCCCCTACGGCCCCGGTTGCCACAAACAGGAAATCCCGTCGCGTGGATGAATGTTCAGCTTGCGTAGCCAAGGTCACGATCCCCGTACAATACACTTCGACGCGGCCGGCAAGCGCAGCCAGCTCCCACCTACGCAGAATCGGCCGCCGTCCGCCCTCAAGCGGCCCGTCAGGTGCGCTCTTTTTGCACTGTCCCCGGCGCTTGTCCAGAGCGCGCGGGAATGAACGAGGCTGGCTGCGACACTATACCCGGCGCCTTTCGCCAGCTATTGGACTATGCCTGCGCGCTCCCTTGCCACGATCAAGCTCATGCCGGTCGATCTCGCCCTTTATCAACCCGATATCGCCAACAACACCGGCACCCTGATCCGGCTCTGCGCCTGCGTGGGCACGACCATCCACATCATCCATCCCACCGGCTTCCCCTTTTCACCAAAGAACCTGGCCCGTGCGGGGCTCGACTATGTGGATCGCGCCAGCGTAGTGGAGCATACCGGGTTCAGCCAGTTCGATGCCTGGCGGCAATCGGCCGGGCGCCGCTTGGTGCTGCTTACGACCAAGGCCACGACTTCCGCCTATGCTGCGAGCTACCAAGAGAACGACATTCTGCTGATGGGCCGCGAAAGCGCTGGCGTACCTGATGCGGTCGCCGAAATCGCGGATCTCAAGATTCGCATTCCGATGCAGCCCGGTTTGCGCTCGATCAATGTCGCCGTCGCGGCAGCGCTTATTCTGGGGGAAGCCAAACGACAAACTGACGGGTGGACGAGCCTGCAATGACGGTACATATCCCAAGCATGAATATCCCAGACGATATCGAGACCAAGAAAACCCGCGCCACCACCTGGTTCCGGCAGCTGCGGGATCGCATTTGCGCCGAGTTCGAGGCCATCGAGCGTGAACATCAAGGCAGCCATGCCCATCTGACCGCCGGTCAGTTCGAGCGTTCGCCTTGGGATCGTGCGGCGGGCGGTGGCGGCGAAATGTCGATGCTTCATGGCCGGGTCTTTGAAAAGGCCGGCGTGCATATCTCGACCGTACACGGCAATTTCTCGGGCGACTTCGCCAAGCAGATCGCCGGCACCGAGGAAGGCGCGAGCTTTTGGAGTTCGGGCATTTCCCTCATCGTGCATCCCTGGAGCCCGCATGTGCCGGCCGTGCACATGAACACGCGCATGATCGTCACCGGCAAGCAGTGGTTCGGCGGCGGTGCTGACCTCACCCCGGTGCTCGACCGCCGGCGCACCCAGACCGATCCAGACAGCGTTGATTTCCACGCCGCCATGCGCGCCGCCTGCGAGAACCGCCCGGGCGTCGACTACGAGCGCTTCAAGCAATGGTGCGACGAGTACTTCTTCCTGCCCCACCGTAACGAGCATCGCGGCGTTGGCGGCATTTTCTATGACCACCACAATACCGGTGACTGGGAAGCCGACTTCGCCTTCACCCAGGCCGTGGGCGAGGCCTTCCTCGACATCTACCCCCGTCTGGTGCGCCGCAATTTCGAACAGGCCTGGACCGAAGCCGACCGCCATGAGCAGCTGGTGCGTCGCGGCCGCTATGTCGAGTTCAACCTGCTTTACGACCGCGGCACCACCTTCGGCCTCAAGACCGGCGGCAATGTGAATTCGATTCTGTCGTCCATGCCGCCCGAAGTGCGCTTCCCCTGACCCATCTGGACTGCTGCAGGCGCTCGGCTCCGCTCATACCTGGGCGGCTGCCAGCAGCGCCTGCCGGTCCAGCGCAAAATCGCTGGCCAGCCACAACGCTTCCAGTCGCCCCAGCTCCTGGCCCAATGCCGGGCCTGGCTTCATGCCCAGCTTAAGCAGATCGGCGCCACCAATGGGCAAGGGCGGCACGACGATTTCCTCGACCCGCCGCTGCAGCTCGACGGTTGCTTCGGCACTCCAGTCACCCGATGCCGCCGCGACGAGGACCCCTTCCCCGCACCCTGCCTCAAAGCGATAAAGCGCTTCACTCAACTGGCCTTGCAACAGCAGCCTTGCCGCCGCGCGCACCTCTACGGCTTCGCGGACGGTTTCATTGGCCAATCGCCAGCTGTGCTGCAGCTGTTCTGGATTGTTCTCTCCCAACAGCAGCGCCAGCCGCCCACTCACCGCCACCCCACCGAGTTCTTCATACCGCTCCAGCGCCGCCAGGGTCGGCGCCTCTAGGTCGAGCAACCCGATACCGGCCATCACCCGCAAGGTCGCCGCGATCTGCGGCAAGGCCAGCATCCGCAGCATTTCTCCGCCCACCCTCTCGGCGGAAAGATGATCGAGCGCACCAACCGCCGCGGCACAGGCCGCAAGGGCTGCGGCATCTAGGCTCTGCCCGGCAAACCGCGCCGAAAATCGGAAGAACCGATAAACCCGCAAGCCGTCTTCGGCGATTCGCCGTGCCGGATCGCCAATGAACCGCACCCTGCGATTGAGCGCATCGTCCAACCCGCCTAAAGGATCGAACAGCGTGCCGTCGGCACAGGCATAAAGCGCATTAAGGGTGAAATCGCGCCGGGCCGCATCCTCGGCCCAGTCAGTCCCGAACGCCACCACCGCATGGCGGCCATCGGTTTCCACATCGCGCCGCAAGGTCGTGACCTCGACCAGCGTTTCCCCCAGCCGCAACGTCACCGTGCCATGCGCAATGCCCGTCGGGTAAGCCGCGATCCCGGCCTCTTGCGCGCGCTGCATCACGGCCTCGGGCAACAATTGCGTAGCCATGTCGATATCGACATCGCTGCGCCCAAGGATGGTGTCGCGCACGACGCCGCCCACAGCCCGCGTCCGTCCCTCCGCGCCATCGAGTACCGCAAAGATTGCCTGGGTTTCGGCGCGCTGCCGCCATTCGGCATCGCGCAAGCGCTGCTGCGCTTCGGCTGCCCCCGTCATGGCCCTGCCCCCATCACCACGTCGCGAAAGCGCCGCGTCAGATTGGCGGTGATGCCCCAGATCCGGTGCCCGTCATGGTCGATCTGCCAGGTGCGGTGCACCGTTCCACCCCGCTCCACCTTGACCTCGCCATAGCTTTGCGGATCGAGCACCCGGCTCAGCGGCACCTCGAAGACCGAATGCACTTCCCCCGGATTAGGCACGAACGGGCCGCTCGGCTCCACCAGCGCCACCACAGGGGTAATGAGGTAGTTGGTACCGGTAAAATAAGTGGGCATGAAACCCAGCACCTGCGCATCGCTGCGCACCATCCCCACTTCCTCATAAGCCTCGCGCAGCGCCGCCGCGGCGACATCCTCGTCTTCGGGGTCAACCTTGCCGCCGGGAAACGCCACCTGCCCCGAATGCGAGCGCAAATCGGGCGAGCGCTCGGTGTAAAGCACCGTATGTCCCTCCGGCCGCTTGATCAGCGCGATCAAAACCGCCGCCGGTACGGGCGCCCGGTCGAACGGCCGTGTTGGCGCCCAGTCGGGCACCAACAGGTGGCGTTCGGGCAAAGCTGGGGGCTGCGCCAGCAGCCGTGCTGCCAGCCCATCAAGGTCTAGTTCTGCAATCAAGCGTCACCGGCGCGAACAATCATCGCCCCTATCTATGACACAGCGCCGTCCCCTGCACGCCCCTTCTGCAAGCAGCGTGCGGGTAGCCTTCAGGCCCCGAAGGCGCCGATCACGCCGCTCAGCGACTTGGCCAGCGCCGGATCTTCGGCCAGCAGCAGCACGCGGTTGGGGTCGACCGGCCCGGGGAACTGGATGGCACCAGGCACGGTCGGGACCCACCCCAGCGGGCAATAATAATCCTGGTCACCCACCAGCAGCACGAATTTGCCCTCGTTGCGGGCCAGCGCGCGCTTGCTGACTTCCAGCGCCAGCAGCTTGCCGGCGCCGCGCTTGCGGAAATTGGGGTGCGTTGCCAGCGGGCCCAGCAGATAGCCATTGCTGCCGCCCACGCTGATCGGGGTCATCCACACCGAACCGCACGGCACGCCATCGACCTCGGCAACAAGGCTCAGCCTCTTGTCGATCGGAAAGCGCTCGCGGATGCGAAAGGCCGTGCGCGCAAACCGGCCTGGGCCAAAGGCAATGGCCTGCAACTCATCGATGAACGCGTCATCGGCAGGAGTTGCTGGGCGAACGGAAAGCACACCGGCATGAGGAGCAGCCGAAACGGCTGTGGACGCGGCAATGGTCATGGCAAAATCCAACATGGAAGCAGCAGGCAGAAACCCGGCGCCACAAAAAGCGCGCCGCTCAAAAACCCTCTAGGGTCGTCGTGTTGCCAGCAAAACCTTTACCATCCTGGGCGCCTCCACGCCTGAAATCCGCATTAGCACCACCATGGCCCTGCGTAAACAAAAAGGTCGTACCGGGTGCCGGCAAAAACAAGAGCGAGCGGTCCGTGTTTCTTTTGCACAACGATTTGTTGCCGATTTGGCTGCTTATCCGGGCGGGCATTCTCCCCTATTTCCCCGTTCAATCCTGCAACAACCCGACGCTTGCGGGACTTTACCTCGCATGCGCAACAAACTCGTGAAAGAGCCTCATCATGGGACAGCTGATCGACGGAAAATGGTCCGACCAATGGTATGATACCAAGAAGACCGGCGGAAAGTTCGAGCGCTCCCAATCGGGCTTTCGCAACTGGATCACCGCCGATGGCAGCCCCGGCCCCTCTGGCGAAGGCGGCTTCAAGGCCGAAGCGGGCCGCTACCACCTTTATGTGTCCCTCGCCTGCCCCTGGGCGCATCGCACCTTAATCTTCCGGCGCCTCAAGGAGCTCGATGATCTGATCTCGGTTTCGGTCGTTTCCCCCAAAATGCCCGACGAGACCGGCTGGACCTTCCGCACGGATGAAGGCTCCACTGGCGACGCCCTCTTTGGCAAGGACATGCTCTGGCAGGTCTATACCGAGGCCGACCCGCATTATACCGGCCGCGTCACCGTGCCGGTGCTCTGGGACAAGCAGCGCGGCACCATCGTGTCCAATGAAAGTGCCGAGATCATCCGCATGTTCAACTCGGCCTTCAACGAGCTGACCGGCAACACCGAGGACTTCTATCCCGCCGAGCTGCGCGAGCGCATCGATGAGCTCAACCCACGCATCTATGACGACATCAACAACGGGGTCTACAAGGCCGGCTTTGCCACGACCCAGGCCGCCTATGACGAAGCCGTGGTCAAGCTCTTTTCAGCCCTCGACTGGGTGGAGGACCTGCTCGGCCAGACCGCTTACCTCACCGGCGAGAACATCACCGAAGCCGATTGGCGTCTCTTTACCACGCTGGTGCGGTTCGACGCGGTATATGTCGGCCACTTCAAGTGCAACCGCCGCCGCATTGCCGATTATCCCAACCTCTCGCATTATCTCAAGGCGCTCTACGAGGTGCCCGGCGTCAAGGAAACGGTCGACCTCGACCATATTCGCACCCACTACTACTGGAGCCACGTCACCATTAATCCGACGCGGATCATTCCCATCGGCCCCGAACTGCCCTTTCTGAGCTAAGGCTCAGTAGCCCCAGGTCTCGCGGCGTGGCGCCCCGTCGAACACTTCGTCGACGCGCTGCGAGGTCGCGGGGGTAACCTTTTCGGGCAGTTGCGTGCGATCGAACCAGCCCACCTCGGCGATCTCGTAGTTAGGCTTGAACTCGAACGCCTGCTCGAACTCGCGCCCAACGAAGAATGCCACATGGTCCCGGTTCGTCACTGGGCCCGTATTGTGGTAAAGCCCGAACAGCTCGAGCCGACCCGTGCTGCGATACCCGGTTTCCTCGACCAGTTCGCGCTGCGCGGCCAGTTCGGCGGTTTCCCCTGGCTTCACCCCACCGCCGGGAAACTGCCAGCCCGGCACATAGGTGTGCCGAATCAACAGCACCTTGTTCCCGTCCACCAGCATCACCCGCGCCCCGATGGTCATGCGGTGCGTCAGCCCCATGACGTTGAGGAACACCTTGGCTCGAATGCGCTGAAACCGATTCATCTGCATGGCTTCACTCCGTTCACTTAGGCCTAGCAGAGTGTTGCCGACCACAAAATCGTGCCTTGAGTGAGTTCGTCATTTTCTTGCGGCAGTGCTTCTGGCATTACAGCGACAATGATCACCCTCGCCCACATTTCCGACATTCACCTGTCCCCCATGCCTCAGGTTGCCGTCCGCGACCTGGTCGGCAAACGGCTCACGGGCTACCTCAACTGGAAGCTGCGCCGCCATGGCGAGCTCAACAGCGGCACGCTGGCCAGCCTTGTTGCCCATCTCCAGGGCCAAAATGCCGATTTCACCGCAGTCACGGGGGACCTCACCAATCTGGCGCTGAAATCCGAAATCACCCGGGCTGGCGAATGGCTGCAAGCCTTGGGCAGCCCGGAAAAGATCTGTGTTTGCCCGGGCAATCACGACGCCTATGTTCCGGGCGCCCTCGAAGCCGCCGAGGAAATCTGGGGCGACTACATGAAGGGCGAGACCGTCGATGACGCGATCTATCCCTTTGTGCGCCGCCAGGGTGAACTGGCCGTGGTGTCCTGCTCCAGCGCCGTGCCGACCCGCCCCTTCGTGGCTCTCGGCCGCTTTGATGAAAAGCAGGCCAGCCGCCTCGCGCGCATTCTCAAGGTTCTGGGCGAAGGCGGCTATTACCGCGCCGTGCTGATCCATCACCCCCCCTGCCAGGAACTGCAGCACCCCTCCTTCGGGCTCAAGGGCCATCGCCTCTTCCGTCAGGTCATCGCCGAATGCGGGGCCGAGCTGATCCTGCACGGTCACACCCATCGCTCCTCCATCCACACCATCCCCGGTGTTGGCCGCGAAGTGCCCGTTGTCGGCGTTGCCGCCGCCAGCGCCGCCCAGGGTGGCACGCTCGATGATCCGGCACGTTACAACCTCTTCCGCATCGAAAAGAACGGGGATACCTGGTCCTGCACCATGCGCGAATTTGGCTTCCAGCGCTTGGGCAACGACATCGTCATGCGCCTGCAGATGCGGCTGTACTAAGCGCCTCTCCCGCATCGGGCAGAAATCAACTATATCAGGGCAAAGCCGGCGACCACGCCGGCACGGAGATGCGATAGGCCGTGCAGTCCCAATTCCTTATCGAGCGCCCGATCTTTGATGCCGCCAATGCCACCGCCCGCTTCAGCTATGGGCTGGATGGCCGCCACTTCATTGAAGTGCTGGAATTCCCCGCCATCACCGACCCGGCGGCACTCACCTTGCCAGCCTTCCTCAAGCTGCTCGACCTGACCGCGATCGTCCTCGGCGTCAGCTATTTCAAGCTCAAGGCCCCGCTCGAAATCTGCGCGCCCAACATCGCGCTGACCCAGAGCGAAACCGCTTTCGTCCTCGATGTCTACGAGAACGGGCTGGGCGAGTTCTACGCGCGCAACAACCTGTCGCGCTTCGGCAAGCTCGTGGTCTCAACGCCCCATGACGTGACCACATCAGCGGACCGCAAGCTTGAACTACCCAACCGCGCCCTTCTGCCCATCGGGGGCGGCAAGGATTCGCTGGTCAGCGTCGAACTCCTGTCCGCCGCCGCCATCCCCTTCACGCCCTTTGCCGTCAACCCCAAGGGCCCCATCCTGACCTCGGTCGACAAGATCGGCGTACCCCCGATCTATGTCCGGCGCATCCTCGACAAGGAAATGATCCGGCTGGGCAAGGAGCCAGGCTTTTACAATGGCCACGTCCCCTCGACTGCCATCAATTCCATGATCGCCTCGCTCTGCGCGCTGCTCTTTGGCTTCAACCGCATCGTCCTGTCCAACGAGCGCTCTGCCAGCGAGGGCAATGTGGTCTTCGATGGCCGCGAGGCCAATCACCAATATTCCAAGTCGCTCGGCTTCGAGCGCACCATCGCCACCATCCTCGCCGAAGCCACCGGTGGCGCACTCGAATATTTCTCGCTTCTGCGCCCCTATTCGGAAGCGCGCATCGCCGCGCTCTTTGCCCGCGAAACCCGCTATGACCGAGTCTTTTCCAGCTGCAACCAGAACTTCAAGCTGGCCGGCCATGATGGCCCGCTCTGGTGCGGCCACTGCCCCAAATGCCACTTCGTCTTCCTGATCTTCGCCCCGGTCATGGACAAGGCGCGCCTGCTGTCCATCTTTGGCCAGAACCTGCTCGACAATGGCGAAAACGAAGCCTCCTTCCGCGAACTGACCGGCCTTGCCGGCCAAAAGCCATGGGAATGCGTCGGCGAGATTCTGGAAGCTGCCGCCTGCCTTTACGCGTTGGCCCAGCGCCCCGAATGGTCAGGCGACACCATTGTCGCGCGCCTCAAGCCCGATCTCGAAGCCCAGTATGGCGCTCCGGCCCTGGCTGCTGCCCTCGACGACCTGATGGCCGACAGTCCCGATCACCTGATCCCCGCCCCGGTTCTTGCCGCAGTGTCCCCCCATGCCGTTTGATGCTCCCGTGCTGCTCTACGGTGCTGGCCGCGAAGCGCTCTCTACCCGCGCCTTTCTCGCCGCCCGTCACCCCGACCTGCCCGTTTTCGTGACCACCGATAGCGGCACCGCCGATCTGCCCGGCACCACCTTTATTGCCCCGGCGGAACTGCCCGCCGCCTTTGCCGAAGGCCGCTTCGGCCTCATCGTTAAAAGCCCCGGCGTCTCGCTCTACAAGCCCGTCTTCGAGCTCGCCCGGCAAGCGGGCATCCCCGTTACCTCCAATCTCAACCTCTGGGCGCAGACCTACCGCACCGGCCGCCAGGTGATCGCCATCACCGGCACCAAGGGCAAGTCCACCACAACCACCCTCACCCATCTGATGCTGACCCGTTCGGGCGTCGATGCCGGCCTTGCCGGCAATGTCGGCCTCGCCCCGCTCGAGATCGCTGATCGCCACCAAACGGTGATCTTCGAGCTTTCGAGCTACCAGACCGCCGACATGGGTTTTGCGCCCGATATCGCCGCGCTCACCAATCTTTATCCCGAACATGTGGATTGGCACGGCTCGGTCGAGCGCTACTATTCCGACAAGCTCCATCTGCTCGCCCAGCCCGGTGACATCCGCATCGCTCTCGGCCGGCCGGCGCAAACCAACTCCCGCGTCCTCGCCGCCTTGCGCAACCCCGCCCAGCTACTGCCCGCCCTTGCTGCCGATACTGTCGCCGCCATCACCGCCGCGGCCTCCACCTCCCGCCTCAAGGGCGCACACAATCTCGACAATGCCAAGCTTGCAGCCCAGATCACCCTCGCTGCCGGCGGCACTCAGGACGGTATCATCGCCGGCATTGCCGCCTTCCAGCCCTTGCCCCATCGGCTCGAGGAACATCGCATCGGCGACCTCGTCTTTGTCGACGACTCCATCTCCACCACGCCCGAAGCCACCAAGGCGGCGCTCGCCGCCTATCGTGGGGACCGGATCGCCCTGATCGCTGGCGGCCATGAGCGCGAGCAGGACTACGGTGAACTCGCCAGCCTCCTCGCCGGTGCGGGCGTGACGACCCTCGCTTGCCTGCCCGTCACCGGCGCCCGCCTGGCCGAGGCCACCCGCCACGCCGCGCCCCAGATCACCGTGTTGACCCCACCCGATCTCGACAGCGCCATGCGCGCCCTCGTCGAACACAGGGCGCAGTTCGACGCCGTGCTCCTCTCGCCCGGCGCGCCGTCCTATAATCAGTTCAAGAATTTCGAGGAACGCGGCCGCCGCTTCATCGAGCTGGCGCAGGCGCTGTTCAGCCCGGCCTGATCCCCAGCCGCTAGCGCTCCAGGTCTTGGCTTGCCTGCGCCGCCTCGTGCGGGCCCTTCACATGGCGCAGCACATTGTGCGACCAGGCCCGCAGCAGCGCCAGCACGATCACGGCGAGCACCGCAACCCCCGCCGCCATCGGATAATAGCCCAGCGCACAGGCAATGCCCACGGCACCCGCCAGCCACATGCCGGCGCCGGTGGTCAGCCCCTGCACATTCCGGCCACTGCGAAAAATCGCCCCGGCGCCCAGGAAAGCGATGCCGGCCGTCACCGCCTCGATGACACGGATGGGATCAGCCCGCGAGACATTGCCGCCTGCACCGCCCCCAACATCGATCGTGTGATAAATCTCAAAAGTCAGGATAGTGAACAGCGCCGCCGCCACCGCAACAAGAATATGGGTGCGCAGCCCCGCTTCGGCGGTGTTGACCTGCCGCTCAAAGCCGATCATCCCGCCCAGCACCGCGGCCATCAGCAGCCGGATCGCGATGATGTGGGTGGGCAGATAGGTATGCACCCAGCCCCATTCATTGCCCACATCCATCGCGTACTCCTTGGCAAGACAAGTCCGGCCGCCGGTGCTGCGATCAAGCGGTCTCCGCCACCCGGATCTGCAGCTTCACATCGTCTGGCCGCGCTTCCACTGCCCGGTCGAACGCCTTGATCGCGTCCTCGAAGGCAAAGGTCTCGGAAATCAGCGGTTTGAGATCCACCCGCCCCGAAGCAAACAGCGCAATCGCGCGGTCATACTGGTGGGCATAGCGGAACACGTTTTCGATGCGCACTTCCTTGGTGGAAGCGGCGGCGATGTCGACCTTGACCGGCTCCACCGGCAAGCCCACCACCACGATCGTGCCCGCTGGCCGCGGCAGGTCCATGATGGTTTCCCACGCCTTGGGCGAGCCCGAGCATTCGAAGACCACATCGGCGCCCCAGCCATCGGTCAGCCGCTTCACCTCTTCGACAAGGTTTTGTTTGCGGATATTGACCGGAATGACGCCCTGGTACTTGGCGGCAATATCGAGCTTGGGCTGGGCCAGATCGGCAACGATCACCCGCGCACAACCGCCAGCGAGAGCGGCAATCGCCACCATGGTCCCGATTGGCCCGGCGCCCAGCACCACAGCCGTATCGC
This sequence comes from Devosia sp. Z11_6, assembly GCF_058133665.1. Taxonomy (NCBI): domain Bacteria; kingdom Pseudomonadati; phylum Pseudomonadota; class Alphaproteobacteria; order Hyphomicrobiales; family Devosiaceae; genus Devosia; species Devosia sp. Z11_6. The sequence goes on along the minus strand of NZ_JBYUNQ010000001.1, from coordinate 618,693 downwards.
CCGGCTTGATCCCGGCCTTGGTCGCCGCCTGCATGCCCACGGCAAATGGCTCGACCATCGCCCCTTCGGCAAAGCTCACATTGTCGGGCAGCTTGAAGGTGTAATTGGCGGGATGCACGACTTTCGAGGTCAAAACCCCATGCACCGGCGGCGTCGCCCAGAACGTCACCGCGGGATCGACATTGTAGAGCCCCAGCCGCGACGCCCGCGAATTGGGATCAGGGATGCCGGGCTCCATGCAGACGCGGTCGCCGACCTTGAGATGGGTGACCCCCTCCCCCACCTCGATGACAGTGCCCGCCGCCTCATGGCCCAGCACCATGGGATCGTTGACCACGAACGGCCCGATCTTGCCATGGGTGTAGTAATGCACGTCCGAGCCGCACACCCCCACCGTGTGGATCGCGATCTTGACCATGCCCGGCCCGACCTCGAGTGGCAGCTCGATCTCGCGCAGCTTGAGCTCGTGCTGCCGCTCCAGCACCAGTGCCCGCACTTTTGTCATTGCTCTTCCCTATTCAAGACGCTTGCTGTCGTCTTGCCTAGCGCGTCGCCTCCCGCTGTGCAATCAGCCAGACGGCCATCAGCTGACGCTGGCGAGCACCGCGGCCAACCGCTTTTCACGCTGCAGCAATCCCGCGCGTCCTGGGCCCGCCGACGACCACAAGTCCTGCAGCTTGCCCTCGTCAAACAGCTTGAACAGGCATGGGGTAATATAGGACTTGCGGCAGATCGCGGGCGTGTTCTTGAGCACTTCGGAGACTTCGCGCGCCACCTGCGCCATCTGCCGTTTACGCGCCGATGCCGATTTGCCCGCGTCGAGCTTGGCCAGCGATTCCGCCGCCAGGGAACTGGCCCGCAGGGTGCGGAAATCCTTGGCGGAAATCTCGATCCCCGTGACCTCGCGCATATAGGCATTGAGTGCGCTGGTCTTGATCGGCTTGATCACGCCCTCGGCATTGCGGAACACCAGCAGCCGCTTGCCCGGTATGGTCTTGATCCGCGCTATGGCCTGGGCCAGCCCGGCATCGGTAAAGCCATATTCGGCCCGCTTGCCGCCCTTGGCATCAAAGGCGATCACCACATCATCGCCCGACACCCGCACATCGCGCGAAAATAGCGTTCCCGCGCCGCGCGTGCCATTGGCCTCGAGATATTTCTCGCGCCCCACCCGCATGGCGGTGCGATCGATCAGCGCCACGCCGATGGCGAGCGCCAGCTCCCGGCTCCCGGTCGGTGCCTGCAGATCCTGCTGCACCTGCTTGCGCAGGCGTGGCAACACGGCCGTCATCAGCGACAGCCGCTTGACCTTCTTGCCCTCGCGCCGCAATTCCCAATCGTCATGGTAGACATATTGCTCGCGTCCGGCCTCATCCTTGCCCAGCGCCTGGATATGCCCGTTGGGCTTGGCCGAAATGCGCACATCCTGCCAGGCCGGGGGAATCCCCAACGCCTGCACGCGCGCCTTGATAGCCGGATCGGCAACAAGGGCCCCAGTGCTATCGAAAAAGCAAAAGCCCTTGCCGCGACGCTGGCGGATAATAGTGAGATCGCTTCTGGCGACCTTAACGAGCCGAACCATGTTGGTCTCAGGTTGGGTTAGGCTGCGCTCCGGCAAAGACCATGTAGACGATGGCAAACAGCACGATCACGGCCACCAACGACATGATCAGCACGCGCAGGTTCATCTTGCGGGGGCTGGCCTGCGTAGTCTCGGTCGTGTTCTTGTGCGGATCGTAGGTTTCCATAAAGCTCTCCCAGAGTGTGCATTGGCAACGTGTGCCATGCCGTCGCGGTTCCCCCTTGCAACCGCACGAGGGCTTGACCGCTGAGCCGCCCCGGCCGACCCTCACACCCAATTGCTTTCGGAAGGCCCCATGACCAGCTCGTCTCAACTCGCCCGCATGATCCTCGTTGGCCAGGGCAAGGCCCCTGCCGATCTGGTTATCAAAAATGTCCAGCTGCTCGATGTGATCACCGGCGCCGTCACGCCCACCGATATCGCCATCGTGGACGACCGGATCGTGGGCACGCTGGCCCAGTATGATGGACTGCAGACCATTGATGGCGCTGGCCGCTTTGCCGTGCCCGGCTTCATCGACACCCATCTGCACATCGAATCCTCGCTGGTCACCCCCTTCGAGTTCGACCGCTGCGTGCTGCCCCATGGCGTCACCACCGTCCTCTGCGATCCCCACGAGATCGCCAATGTCCTGGGCGCCGAGGGCATCCGCTATTTCCTCGATTGTGCCGAGCGCACGATCATGGACATCCGCGTCAACCTCTCCTCCTGCGTGCCCGCCACCGGCTTTGAAACCAATGGCGCTACGCTCGAGATCGAAGATCTCGCCCCCTTCCGCGACCACCCCAAAGTCGTGGGGCTCGCCGAAATGATGAACTTTCCGGGCGTGCTGGCCGGGGACCCTGGCCTGCTCGCCAAGCTCGCCGCCTTCCAGGGCGGCCATATCGATGGCCATGCGCCCTTGCTGCTGGGCATGGGGCTCAACGGCTATCTCGCCGCCGCCATCCGCACCGACCACGAAGCGACTTCCGCCGCCGAAGCGCGCGAAAAGCTCGCCAAGGGCATGGCCATCCTGATCCGCGAAGGCTCGGTGTCCAAGGACCTCGAAGCCCTAGCCGAAATCCTCGATGCCGACACTTCGAGTTTTGTTGCCCTCTGCACGGATGATCGCAACCCGCTCGATATCGCCGAGGAAGGCCATCTCGACAGCTCCATCCGCCGCCTCATCGCCCGCGGCTGCCCGCTCCATCACGTCTATCGCGCCGCCTCCCATTCGGCCGCCCGCATCTTCAACCTGCGCGATCGCGGCCTGCTCGCCTCGGGCTGGCGCGCCGATATCGCGCTCCTTGATAACCTCGAGGAGTGTCGCGTTTCCGATGTGATCGCCGGCGGCCGCCTGGTCACACCAGACCGCTTTGCCGGCCGCAGCGCCACCGATCCAGTGGGCCTCAACTCGGTCAAGCTCCAGCCGGTAACGCCCGCCACCTTCGACACCCCAGCGAATCCGGCGCGCAATCAGACGCCGGTAATCGGGGTCAAGCCGGGCCTCATCCTCACTTTCCGCGAAACCGCGACTCTCGCCTCCACCGACGAAGGGCTCCAGCCCGATCTCGCAGCCGATGTGATTAAGGTCGCCGTGGTCGAGCGCCACGGGCGCAACGGCAATATCGGCCGTGGCTTTGTGACCGGCTTCGGCCTCAAGCGCGGCGCCATCGCCTCTTCCGTCGGCCATGACAGCCACAACATCACCGTAGTCGGCACCAACAACGAAGACATGGCGCTGGCCGTCAACCGCCTGATCGAGCTGCGCGGCGGCTTTGCCGTGGCCGATAACGGCGCGATCACCGCCGAACTGGCGCTGCCCATTGCCGGCCTCATGAGCCTTGAGCCCTTCGAAACCGTTGCGGCTACGCTCCATGAGCTGCGCGATGCGGCCCGTGCCATTGGCTGCGTCCTGCCCGAGCCGTTCCTCCAGGTCTCATTCCTCGCCCTCCCCGTCATCCCCCATCTCAAGATGACCGACCGCGGCCTCTTTGACGTCGACGCCTTTGATTTCGTGGACTGACGATGAGCCTCAGCAGCCTCTTTCTGGCCTATGTCGAGGACCTGCCGCCCCGCCGCAATGGCGTGAGGACACACCGCAACATCCCGGTCACCATGCCCGACGGCGTGGTGCTGATGACCGACCATTTCGCGCCGCGCGCCACCGGTGAATTCCCGACCATCCTGATGCGCCTGCCCTATGGCCGGCGCGGCTTTGGCACCATCGCCCAAGTCTATGCCGAGCGCGGCTTTCATGTCGTGCTGCAGGCCTGCCGCGGCACCGAGAAATCGGGCGGCGAATTCGATCCCCTCACCAATGAGCGCGCCGATGGCCTCGCCACCCTCGACTGGCTCAAGGCCCAGCCCTGGTTCGATGGCCGGCTCGGCCTGTCCGGGCCCAGCTATCTCGGTTATGCACAATGGGCGATCTGCGATGCGCTCCCGCCCATCTCGGCCATGGCCACCAAGGTCACGACAGCCGATTTCCGGCCCGTCGTTTTCCCCTCAGGCGCCTTTCACCTCGGGCTTTGGCTCTCCTGGCTGCAGGTGATCGAGGGCCTGCGCCAACGCCCGCTCCACACCGCCACCCGCATGTTTTCCGGCCGCATCGAGCGCACCACCGCCCAAGCCGGCATGACCCTCCCGCTCGTTGAGGCCGACCGCGCCGCCTCAGGCCATTCCGTGCCGTTCTGGCGCCACTGGTTCGAGCATTCCGTGGGCAATGACCGGTTCTGGGACGCCATCGATCACCGCCACCGCCTGACCGCCACCACGCCCCCCGTGCACTTCATTTCGGGCTGGTACGACTTCATGCTCGACCCGCTCTTGGCCGATTACGCGCGCCTCGTCGAGCTCGGCCATCGCCCTTACCTCACGGTCGGCACCTGGTTCCACATCGCCGAGGAACTGCAGCGCGACAATCTGCGCGAAACCATCTTTTGGATGCGCGCCCACCTCGAAGGCGACAGCTCCGGCCTGCGCACCAAGCCCGTCCGCATCTACATTTCGGGCCTCGACCAATGGCGCGAGTTCGAGCACTACCCGCCCGGCCCGCCCGATCTGGAGCAATGGTTCTTGGGCAGCGACGCGGCGCTCACACCCACCGCACCTACCTCCGCCGGCGTTGATCGCTACCGCTACGATCCCGCCGACCCCACCCCTAATCTGGGCGGCGCCATCTTCGCCTTCACCGGCGCCGGTGCCGTCGACAACGCGCTCCTCGAGGCCCGCAGCGATGTTCTGGTGTATTCCTCGGCGCCGCTCACCGAAACGCTGACGGTGATCGGCCAAACGGGCGTGACCCTCCACGCCCGCGCCACGCTCCCGCATGCCGATTTCTTTGTGCGTTTATGCGATGTGTCGCCCGAGGGCCGGTCGATCAATATCTGCGACGGGCTTTATCGCGTCACGCCCGCGACGCCCCGAGAGCCGGATGGCTCCTGGCGGCTGGAGTTCCCGCTCCACGCCACCGCCCATGCCTTCCGGCCCGGCCATCGCCTGCGTCTCCTGATCGCCTCAGGCGCCCATCCGCGCTATGCCCGTAATCTCGGCACCGATGAGCCCATCGGCACCGCCACCACCATGCTCGCCAACACGATCGAGATCTTGCACGGTCCGGGGCAGGCGACCGCAATCACCCTGCCCCGCTACCGGCTCTAGGCTTAGGCCCGGGCGCGCTCGCGCGCCTTGACCTGCAGGCGCCGCGCATGCAGCACCGGCTCGGTGTACCCGCTCGGCTGGTCGGCACCATGCAGCGCCAGGTCGAGCGCCGCCTGGAAAGCCACGGACTGCAGATTGGGCGACATCGGCCGGTACAGCGGATCGCCCGCATTCTGCTCGTCCACCACGGCAGCCATGCGCTCAAAGATCGAGGTTACTTCGTCCCGGCTCACCAAACCATGGCGCAACCAATTGGCGATGTGCTGGCTCGAAATCCGGCAGGTCGCGCGGTCTTCCATCAGCCCCACATTGTTGATGTCGGGCACTTTGGAACAGCCAACGCCCTGCTGCACCCAGCGCACCACATAGCCCAGGATCCCCTGCGCATTGTTCTCGGTCTCGCGGGTAATTTCTTCGCGACTGAGCGAATAAGGCGCCTGCACCGGCATGGAGAACAGCTCCGCCAGCGCCGGCGTCGCTTCGTTGTGCCGCCGGCGCTGCGCCTCGAACACATCAACCTGGTGGTAATGCAGCGCATGCAGCGTCGCCGCTGTCGGCGATGGCACCCAGGCGGTATTGGCGCCTGATTGCGGATGCCCGATCTTGGCCGCCATCATCGCCGCCATGTCGTCGGGCCGCGCCCACATGCCCTTGCCGATCTGCGCCCGGCCCGACAGCCCGCAGGCCAGCCCGATCAGCACATTGCGGTCCTCATAGGACGCGATCCAGCGCTCGAGCTTGATCTCGTCCTTGCGCAGCACCGGGCCTGCTTCCATCGAGGTATGGATCTCGTCGCCCGTGCGGTCGAGGAACCCGGTATTGATGAAAAACAGCCGGTCGCGCGCCGCATGGATCGCCGCCTTGAGATTGGCGGAGGTGCGGCGCTCCTCGTCCATGATGCCGATCTTGACCGTTAGGGGTGCCAGCCCCAGCATCTTTTCGACCGAAGCAAAGATCGCGCAGGCAAAGGCCACTTCCTCGGGCCCGTGCATTTTGGGCTTGACGATATAGATCGCACCCGTCGTGCTGTTGCCGCCCTTGTCATGCATGGCGCAGAGCACGGTCACCGCCGCATCCAGCAGCCCTTCGCCGATCGGCTTGCCATCAGCGGTCTTTACCGCATCACTGGTCATCAGGTGCCCGACATTGCGCACCAGCAGCAACGAGCGCCCCTTGAGCACCAGCTCCCCGCCGGAACGCGAGGTGTAAACCCGATCGTCCTTGAGGCGGCGGGTCACCTGCTTGCCGCCCTTTTCGAACGTGTCTTCCAGCGTGCCCTGCATCAGGCCGAGCCAGTTGCGATACACCCCGATCTTGTCCTCGGCGTCGACAGCCGCGACGGAATCCTCGCAGTCCTGGATCGTGGTCAGCGCCGCTTCCACCACCACATCGGCCAGCCCCGCCGCGTGCTCGGCGCCGATGGCGCTCGCCTTGTCGATGACGAGGATCACATGCAGCCCATTATGGCGCAAAACGATCTCGGCGCTGGCGCCCTCGCCGCGATAGCCGACAAAGGCCTCGGGATCGCGCAAGGTGGTCGGGCCCGCCGCGGTGTCGATCACGAGAGTGGCGGTGCCACCCTGCTCGGCCACCACATAGGCCGTCACGTCGGCATGGCTGCCGCGGCTGAGGGGCAGTGCCTCGTCAAGGAACGCGGCGGCGCGCGCCACCACGGCCTGGCCGCGCGCGGCGTTGTAGCCCTTGCCCGGCGCCAGCTCGCCATCGCGCGCAATGACGTCGGTGCCATAAAGCGCATCGTACAGGCTGCCCCAGCGGGCATTGGCGGCGTTGAGTGCATAACGAGCATTGGAAACCGGCACCACCAGCTGCGGCCCGCAGAGGCTGGTGATCTCCGGGTCGAGCCCCGTGGTCTCGATGGTGAAATCCTCGGGCTCGGCCACAAGATAGCCGATATCCCTGAGGAAAAATTCGTAACCCTGCGGGTTGTTGGCAACTGGACCATAGCGGCGGTGCCAGTCATCGACCTTGCCCTGCAGCTCATCGCGGCGCGCCAGGAACTGGGCGTTGACCGGCGCATGCTGCGCCACCACTTCGGCAAAACCGCTCCAGAACTGATCGGGGGAAACCGGCAGGCCCGGCAGGACCTCCCGCTCGACAAAGTCCACTAGTCCCGCGTCGACGGACAGTCCGGACTTGGTCAAATATTGGCTCATGCTTACTTCCTCTTCAGGCGCGGCACAGCTTTAGGTCAAGCAGATGCCCCTGCCAACCCAACTAAGGTCGATTTAGCTCGTCTGCCTGCCACATAAACTTCGGCAATGGCGCGATCATCGCCCATGGTTTGCAGCAGGAAAAGTTCTTCGCTGAGGTGGTTCACCGTCGCTTGGCGCAGCCGCATGGCCGGGGTAGCGCCGGCATCGAGCACGACGAGATCGGCATCGCACCCCGGGGCAATGGTGCCGATCACGCCCTCCAGCGACAGCGCTTGCGCATTGCCCAGCGTGGCCATGAAGAACGAGTGCAGCGGGCTCAGCCTTTGCCCGCGCAACTGCCCCACCTTGAAGCCCTCGTCGAGCGTGCGCAGCATGCCAAAACACGTGCCCCCGCCAATATCGGTGGCGATGCCCAGCCGCACCCCTGCCCGCGCCAGCCGCTCGCGATCAAACAGGCCACTGCCCAAAAAGAGGTTGGAGGTCGGGCAGAATACCGCCACGGCGCCCGTTTCCGCCAGGACCGCGGTTTCGCGATGGTTGAGGTGGATACAGTGCCCCAGCAGCGTACGCGGCCCCAGCAGTTCATACTGCTCATAAATGCCCGCATAGTCCGGCGCGTCCGGATACAACTCCATCGAAAAGCGGATCTCGTCGGTGTTTTCGCTCAGATGGGTTTGCACATGGCAATCGGGATGCTCGCGCGCCAGCGCCTGCGCTGCCTCCATCTGGGCCGGCGTCGAGGTAATCGCGAAGCGGGGCGTGATCGCATAATGCGCCCGCCCCCGTCCATGCCAGCGCTCCAGCAGCGCCTTGCTGTCGTCATAGCTCGACTGGGCGGTGTCGCAGAGCGCCTCGGGCGCATTGCGGTCCATCATCACCTTGCCAGCGACCATCAGCATGTCGCGCCGTTCCGCCTCGGCGAAGAACGCATCCACCGATTGCGGATGGCTGGAACAATAAACAGCCGCCGTGGTCGTGCCATTGCGCACCAGCTCGTCGAGAAACCCCGCCGCCACGGCGCCGGCATGGCCCTGCTGCCCGAATTTCTGTTCTTCCACGAATGTGTAGGTGTTGAGCCATTCCAGCAGCGAGCCGGCATAGGAGGCGATCATCTGGCTTTGCACATAATGCAGATGCGTATCGATGAAGCCGGGCAGGATCAGATGCGGCCGGTGATCGATGATCTCGCTGTCACGGCTGTCGATCGCGCCGAAGTCGCCGACCTCGACCACCTTGCCACCGGCAATGGCTATCGCGCCATCTTCCCAGAAGCGGTAGCTCTCGGCGTCATCGGCCCCTTGTGGCTCGCGGACAAAGCTCAGCACCCGGCCGCGCAGAACCGTGCGGCTCACTCCCCCGAGCCCTCACGGAACCAGGCCACCAGCAGCGCCCGCTCCTCGGGCGTGATTTCGGTCACATTGCCCGGCGGCATGGCGTGGGAATAGCCGGCCTGCATGGCGACGTCGCGGGCGTGGTTGGCGATCGCCGCATCGCTGTCGAGAATGACATTCTTGGGCGCCTCATAGATCCCGGGCCAGACCGGCTCGGCGGTGTGGCACATCGAACAGCGCGTTTGCACGGCAAGACTGGCGTCGGCAAACAGGCTCGCGGCCATGAACGGCTCTGCCGCGCGCGACGTCACCGCCTGGTCCCCTACGCCCGGCAGCTTGGGGCCGCTTGAGAGCCACGCGATGATGACGAACAAGATCACCGCCACCGCCCAGGTCCAGTGCGGATTGCCCTTCCGGGCATGGCGCGTGTTGAAATAATGCCGTATCACCACGCCCACAAGGAAGATCAGCGAGGCGATGATCCAGTTCCACTGCGTCGCGAAGGCCAGCGGGTAATGGCTTGAAAGCATGAAGAAGATGACGGGCAACGTCAGGTAGTTGTTGTGCAGGCTGCGCTGCTTGGCGATCTTGCCATATTTGGCGTCCGGCACCCGCCCGGCCTTGAGATCGGCCACTACGATCTTCTGGTTGGGGATGATGATCATCGCGACATTGGCGGCCATGATCGAGGCGGTGAACGCGCCCATATGCAGCATCGCCGCCCGGCCGGTGAAGATCTGCGTATAGCCCCAAGCCATGGCGGTGAGGATCGCAAACAGCACCAGCATCAGCCCGTTCTGCGATTCACCCAGTGGCGATTTGCAGAGCCGGTTATAGACCACAAAGCCCAGCACGATGGAGCCCATGGAAAGTAGGATGGCCCCCCAGGCCGGCACATCGAGCACATTGCGATCAACCAGATACAGGTCGGCACCGACATAATAGATCAGCACCAGCAGCATGAAGCCGGACAGCCACGTCCAGTAGCTCTCCCATTTGAACCAGGTCAGGTGCTCGGGGAGGAAGTCGGGCGCCACCAGATATTTCTGGATGTGGTAGAAGCCCCCGCCATGCACCTGCCATTCCTCGCCATGCGCCAGCGGCGGCAGGCTCGGCGTCTTGCGCAGCCCCAGATCGAGCGCAATGAAATAAAACGACGAGCCGATCCAGGCGATTGCCGTGACCACGTGCAGCCAGCGCACCGCAAACATCAGCCATTCCCAAGCAATCGCATAATCCGGCATTTTTCGTCCCTTCGATACACCCCTGGCGGCATGCTGGCTTGTTCAGCCACCGCGACCGGGGCTCCAGCCCTCCCTCCCCCTTGAGGGGAGGGCCGGGGTGGGGTCCCTCGGTGATGCTCCGCCTCACCTCCCCCACCCGCAGCCGCTCAGCAAAAGGGGCAGGCCGAAACCCGCCCCTTCCAACTCGATTCGAACCCCAGCTTATGCCGGCTGTTCGACGCCTTCCACATACCAGTCCATGCTGAGCAGCTCGGCATCCGTCATGGTCACGCCGGCCGGCACGCGCTCGGTGCCGGTATTGTCCTTGATGGGGCCGGTGAAGATGTGGAACGAGCCATCGATCTGGCCGGTGCGCACGGCCTCGGCTGCAGCCTTGACCTCTTCGGTGACCTTGGGACCATAGGGCCCGATCTGCACCACGTCTTCCTTGAGGCCTTCCCAGGTGTCGCCAGCGGTCCAGGTGCCGTCGATCAAGGCCTGGGCCGAAGCCACATAGCGCGGGCCCCAGTGGTCGATAATCGAGGTCAGCTGCGTTTCGGGCGCAAAGGCGCTCATATCGGCGCCCTGGCCAAACCCGCCAATAATGCCGCGTTCCTGGGCCACCTGCAGCGCTGCCGGGCCATCGGTATGCTGGGCAATGATGTCCACGCCCTGGTCAATCAGCGCGCGGGCCGCATCGGCTTCCTTGGCCGGATCGTTCCAGGTCGAGATGTAAACCGGCTTGACCGTAATGGCGGGGTTCACCTTGCGGGCCGACAGCGCCAGCGCATTGATGCCCATCACGACTTCAGGGATCGGGAACGAGCCGATATAGGCGAGCTTGCCGGTCTTGGAGAGGTGCCCGGCAATGGTGCCGCAAACGGCGCGGCCTTCATAAAAGCGCGCATTGTAGAGGCCGACATTGTCCGCCTTCTGGTAGCCCGTGGCATGCTCGAACTTCACGTCGGGGAACTGCTGGGCAACCTTCATCACGGAGTCGCCAAAGCCAAAGCTCGTCGCAAAGATCAGCTTGTTGCCCTGCTGGGCCAGTTCGCGCAGCACGCGCTCGCAGTCCGGACCTTCCGGCACGTTCTCGACATAGGTGGTCTCGACCAGATCACCCAGCTGCTCTTCCAGGAAGATACGGCCCTGATTGTGGGCATAGTTGTAGCCATTGTCGTTGATCGTGCCGACATAGATGAAGCCCACCTTGAGCGGCTCGCCCTGGGCGAAGGCGCGGGAGCCCAGCAGCGGCAGCGCAGCGGCGGCGGCGCCTGCCTTGAGGATAGTGCGGCGGTTAAGGGTCATGTGTCTCTCCTGATGGTCGTGGTTGCTTGAAACGGTCGTTGGCGCCGGCTCAATTCGTGGGCAGGAACGGCTTGCCGAGGCAGGCCGGAGCATTGGTGGACGCATCGCGCTTGATCGAAATCAGCACGAGCACGATGATGGTCGCGAGGTAAGGCAAGGCGGCCCAAAGTTCGGACGGAATAACCGACAGCACTCCGCCGCCGGCCTTGGCGTAAAGCTCCATGGTCATCACAAGACCAAAGAGGTAAGCCCCCGCGAGCAGGCGGAACGGGCGCCAGGAGGCGAACACCACCAGCGCCACGGCAATCCAGCCGCGACCGGCCGTCATCCGCTCGGCCCATTGCGGGGTCAGCAGAAGCGGGAAACACGCCCCGGCAATACCGGCCATCGCCCCGCCGAACAACACGGCGAGATAGCGCACGAGCTTGACGCTGTAGCCGATGGAATGGGCCGACAGGTCGTTCTCGCCCACCGCCCGCAGGATCAGCCCGGGCCGGGTTTTCTCGAGGAAATACCAAACGGCAAACACCATGAAGAACGAGAAATACACCGGCGCCGAATAGCCGAACACCACCCGCAAGACCGGGTGGCTGGCAAGCTCGGCGGGAAACAGCGGCCCCATCAGCTGAATGGGCCGGGCGGAAAACGGCGCGCCGGCCAGCGCCGAAAATCCCGTGCCGAAAATGGTCAGCGCCAGCCCGGTCGCGGTCTGGTTCGCCGACAGGCTCAGCGTCAGGAAGCCAAAGATGATCGAGGTCGCCGCCCCGGCCGTCGCCCCGCAAAGCAGCGCGAAATAGGGGTTGCCCGTATAGAACTGGCCCGCAAAGCCGGCGATGGCGCCGACCAGCATCATGCCTTCGACACCGAGGTTGAGCACCCCCGACTTTTCCACCACGAGCTCGCCGAGCGCAGCCAAGAGGATCGGGGTCGCCGCAAACACCAGCGTGACGATGATGGGAATGATGATTTCCATTACGCCGTCCCCGGCGCCGCGGCGCTATGAACCCGGCGCACGCGATAGCGCACCAGCAGGTCACCACCCAGGAGGAAGAACAGCACCATGGCCTGGAAAATGCCCGTGGCGGCATTGGGCAGCCCGATCGTCGTTTGCGCCACTTCCCCACCCACAAAGGTGATTGCCATCACGAGGCCGGCAAAGATCACCCCAAGCGGATTGAGCCGTCCCAGGAACGCCACGATGATCGCGGTAAAGCCGTAATTGGTGGGAAAGCCCGGCACCATGCGCTGGAACGGCCCGGCCACTTCCAACACGCCCGCAAGCCCCGCAAGGCCCCCCGACACCAGCATGGCCAGCCAGATCGTCTTGTTCTCGGAAAATCCGCCATAGCGCGCCGCATGGGGCGCCGTGCCCACCACGCGCATCTGATAGCCGAATACCGAGCGCGACATGATGAACCACGCCACGAGTGCCACCAGCACCGCGATCGGCACACCCAGATGCACGATCGTGCCCGGCAGGATGGTGGGCAGCCGCGCCGCCTCGGCAAATAGCCGCGTCTGGGGGAAACCCATCCCCATCGGGTCCTTCCAGGGCGCGCGGATCAGGTAATAGATCAGCTGCACCGAGGCATAGGTCAGCATCAGCGAGGTCAGGATCTCGTTGACGTTGAGGCGCGTGCGCAGCAGCGCCGGAATGGCCGCGTAAGCCATGCCCCCGAACACGCCGGCGAGTACCATCAGCGGCAAGATCCAGGGCCCGTTGAGGCCATGGGTCGCCAGCGCCACCCAGGTGCCGGCCAGCCCGCCAACCACATATTGCCCCTCGGCGCCGATATTCCACACATTGGCGCGGTAGGCGATGGAGAGCCCCACCCCAATAATGATCAGCGGCGCCGCCTTCACCCCCAGATCCTGCCATTTATAGGAATTGGTCAGCGGCGTGAGGAAGATCTCGCGCACCGCCCCGATCCCGTCATAGCCGATCAGCGAAAAGATGATCGCGCCCACCACCATGGTCAGCACCACGGCCGCCACCGGCGTCAGATAGCGCATGAGTTGGCTGGGCTCGCGCCGTTTTTCAAGCCGGAACAGCATTGCTTGCCTCCGTGGCGCCATGGACCCCGCCCATCAGCAAGCCGATTTCTTCCACACTCACCTTGCCCACCGGCCGCGCCGCCGAAAGGCGGCCAAGATTGATCACCGCCAGCGTGTCGCACAGCGCCAGGAGCTCATCGAGGTCCTGGCTGATCACGACGATGGCCGAGCCTTCCCCCGCCAGATCCACCAGCGCCTGGTGGATGGCCGCGGCGGCGCCGGCATCGACGCCCCAGGTCGGCTGGCTGACCACCAGCACGCTCGGGCGCTGCAGGATTTCGCGCCCCATGATGTATTTCTGCAGATTGCCGCCCGACAGCGATCCCGCCATCGAACTCGGGCCCAGCGCCTTGACCGCAAAATCGGCGATCACCTTGCCCGTATAGGTCTTGGCCGCGCCCGAATTGATGAGACCCAGCATCACCATGCCCAGCCGATCGCGCGCCGTCAGCACCGAATTGTCCGCCAGCGAGAACTCACCCACCGCCGCATGGCCATTGCGCTCTTCGGGTACGGCACACAGCCCGCGCTTGCGCCGGCCGGTCGTGTTGAGCAGCCCCAGCGGATAGCCATCGAGCGTAATGGCTTCCTTGTTATCGCCCAGGATCTCCCCGCTCAGCGCATCGAGCAGGGCGTTCTGCCCATTGCCCGCCACCCCGGCAATGCCAAAGATTTCGCCCGCCCGGACGGTAAAGCTCACATCATTGACCGGCACGTCGAAATGGCCGATCTTGTGCGTCGAAAGCCGCGACACGACCAGCTTGGGCGCACCCAGCTGCCGCCCCTTGGCTCGCACAATGTCGCGCAACCCCGTGCCGATCATCTTTTCGGCCATGGAGCGCGACGTTTCCTGCTTGGGATCGCAGGTGTCCACGAGCTTACCGCCCCGCAGGATCGTCGCCGTATCGCACAGCGCCTTGATCTCATCGAGCTTGTGGGAAATGTAGAGGATCGAGCAGCCCTGCGCCGCCAGCTTGCGCAGCACTTCAAAAAGCTGCTCCACTTCCTGCGGCGTCAAAACCGAAGTGGGCTCGTCCATGATCAAAAGCTTGGGATCGAGCAAGAGCGCCCGCACGATCTCGATGCGCTGCCGCTCCCCCACTGACAAGGTCGCGACCGTCCGGTGCGGATCGAGCAGCAGCCCGTAAGTCGTCATCACCTCGCGGATGCGCGCCTCAAGCTCGCGGGATTTGAGCGAGCCATCCATCCCCAGCGCGATGTTTTCGAGCACCGTCAGCGCTTCAAACAGGGAAAAGTGCTGGAACACCATGCCGATGCCCAGCTTGCGGGCGGCCTTGGGATTGGCAATCACCACCGGCTCGCCGTTCCAGCGGATTTCGCCAGCATCGGGCTGCATGATCCCATAGATCATCTTGACCAGCGTCGACTTGCCCGCGCCGTTCTCGCCCAGCAGCGCATGGATTTCGCCCGGCTTGACGCCAAACGAGATATTGTCATTGGCAAGAACGCCGGGAAACTGCTTGGTGATCCCGGTCAATTGCAGTCGCAACGGCATGCTAGCGTCCATCCACGGCCCTCAGTTCCCTGGTGCCCTGTACATGCCCAATATCAGCTTCCCGCCGACCAATCTGAACCATAATTTCTGCTGCCGCTAGTGCCGCAATGACTTCGGGGCGCTTATCCCCAAGCCCTTGGCGGCCAATGGGTGAAACGAGCCGCTGGAGGGCCGCAGGGTCTCCTCCTTCGGCGCGAAACCAGCTGCTGAACCTGGCGCGCTTGGTCGCCGATCCCACCATGCCGATATAAGGACTGTCCGCCCGCTCCAGCGCTTCCTTGGAGAGAAGGAAATCGAGCGCATGGTCATGGGTCAGAACAACAAAACTGCTGCCCGGCGGCGCCGACCGGATCGCTGCTTCCGGCAGCGGCGTCAGCCGCGCCTCGACGCCGGCCGGCAAGCCAACGAGCTCGCTCGCCCGCGTATCCACCACATGTGCCTGCACCGGCAACAGCGCCAGCGCCTGCGCCAATGCCCGCCCCACATGGCCGGCACCAAAGACGAAGACATGCGGCAGCGCCCGATCTTCCGCCGCCACCCGCTCGAGCAGGGCTTCGCGCAGCGCGGCATCGGCATAGCGCAACTGCACCCCAACGCGCCCGCCGCAACATTGCCCGATCTCTGGCCCGAGCGGCACATCCATGGCCGCCTCCGCCTGCCCCGAGGCCAGCAGCCGCCGCGCATGGTCGATCACCATATGCTCAAGCGCCCCGCCCCCGATCGTGCCGAAAATCCCTTGCGCACCCACCAGCATGAACGTGCCCTGCTCGCGCGGGCTCGACCCGCGCACCCGCGTCAGCTCACAGGCAATCGCCTCGCTGTTGGCGCGAAGGAAAGATTGCAGCTGTGGCAGGCGCAGAGTCATGACAGCCGTCCCCGCAAGCAGGCACGCGGGCTGATCCCGGAGCTTCGGGCTCGTGCCCTCCCTCCTCCTTGAGAGGAGGGCCGGGGTGGGGGTCCAACCGTCGGGCGCAAAACCATCACCCCCGCGCTTCCCGCTTCAACCGCTCGCACCCCAGCAGCACCCGCTCGGGGGTCACCGGCGTATCGAGCCGCGGCGGCAGCTTGTAGTCGGCCACCGCTGCCACCGCCATCGAGAGCGCTTCCACCACGCTCATCGCCAGCATCAGCGGCGGCTCGCCCACCGCCTTGGAGCGCCCGATCGTCGGTTCGCTATTCTCGGACCATTCCGCCAGCCGCACATTGAACACGGGCGGCACGTCGCTTGCGAGCGGGATCTTGTAGGTCGAAGGCGCCTTGGTGCGCAGCTGCCCCTTGGCATCCCACCACAATTCTTCGCTCGTTAGCCACCCCATGCCCTGGATGAACCCGCCCTCGATCTGCCCGAGGTCAAGCGCCGGGTTGAGCGACTTGCCGACATCATGCAGGATATCGGCCCGGTCCACCTGGTATTCGCCGGTGAGCGTATCGATGGTGACCTCGGAAACCGAGGCGCCATAGGAATAATAATAGAACGGCTGCCCGCGTCCGGTGGCCCGGTCCCAATGGATCTTGGGGGTCTTGTAGAAACCCGCCGCCCAGAGCTGCACCCGGTTGAGATAAGCCGAGGCCACCAGTTCCGTGAATGGGACGAACTCTTCGCCCGCCATGATGCCCTCGGGCACCCAGACGATCTCGGCCTCGTCGCACTGGTAGAGCTTGGCGGCATGGGTGGCGAGCCGCTCCTTGATCTGCCGGGCCGCATCCCAGGCGGCCATGCCATTGAGGTCCGAACCCGACGAGGCCGCCGTCGCCGAAGTGTTGGGCACTTTGGCGGTCGAGGTCGTCATGATCTTGATGCGGTCGAGCCCGACGCAGAAGGCTTCCGCCAGCACCTGCGCCACCTTGGTATGGAGCCCCTGCCCCATTTCCGTGCCGCCGTGATTGAGCTGGATCGTGCCGTCCTTGTAGACATGCACCAGCGCCCCGCCCTGGTTGTACCAGGTCGCGGTGAATGAAATGCCGAACTTGACCGGCGTCAGCGCAATGCCCTTTTTCAGCACCGGGCTCGTGGCATTGAACGCCAGCACCGCGCGGCGCCGCGCCTGATAGTCCGAGCTGGCTTCCAGCTCGCTCACCACCCGCGCGATCACATTGTCGGTGATCGTCTGGTGGTAGGGCGTCACATTATTGCTGTCGGTGCCATAGAAATTGGCCTTGCGGATCTCGAGTGGATCCTTGCCGAGGCTGTAGGCGATTTCCTCGATCCAGCGTTCCGCCGCCAACATGCCCTGCGGCCCGCCAAAGCCGCGAAAGGCGGTGTTGGACACAGTGTTGGTATAAAGCGGCTCCGAGCGCGCCCGCACCGCCGGATACCAATAAGCATTGTCGCAGTGAAACAGCGCCCGGTCCGTCACCGGTCCCGAAAGGTCCGAGGAGAACCCCGCGCGCGCGCCATACACGGCATCCACGGCCTGGATGCGGCCGGCTTCATCGTAGCCCACATCATAATCGACGACGAAATCGTGCCGCTTGCCGGTCGCCGTCATGTCGTCATCGCGGTCGGGCCGGATCTTGCAGGCACGGTTCCATTTCTTGGCTGCCAGCGCCGCCACCACGGCAAAGAGGTTCCCCTGCGTTTCCTTGCCGCCAAAGCCGCCGCCCATCCGGCGCACATTGATCGTCACCGCGTGGTGCCCGATATCGAGCACCTGCGCTACCATCAGCTGCACTTCGCTGGGGTGCTGGGTGGAGGCATAGATCGTCACATCCTCGTCTTCGCCCGGGATGGCAAAGGCGATCTGCCCCTCGAGATAAAAGTGATCCTGCCCGCCGATCACCACGCTGCCCTTGACCCGCTTGGGCGCGGCCTTGAGCCCCGCCTCCACATCGCCGCGCTGCAAGGTCAGCGGATCGACCACGAGCTTGCGGCCGGCCGCCTGCGCCGCGCGCACATCGCCGATAAAGGGCAGTTCTTTGTAATCGACCACAGCGAGATGCGCCGCCCGTCGCGCCTGGTCGCGCGTTTCGGCCAAAACGGCAAACAGCGGCTGCCCCCAGAACTGCACCTTGCCTTCCGCAAAGATCGGCTCGTCGTGCCGGTGGCTCGGGCTGATGTCGTTCTCGCCCGGAATATCGGCCGCTGTCAGCACCCCGATTACCCCCGGCGCGGCCAGCACCGGGGCAAAATCAATGCCCAGGATTTCTGCATGCGCCCGCGTCGAGAGCGCCAGATAGGCATGCATCGTGCCCCGCGGCTCGATCATATCGTCGATATATTCGGCCGTGCCCGCCACATGCTTGGGGCCGCTATCGTGCCGCGTGGGTTGATGCAGGGTGGAACGCAACAGGGTCGGATGCTTGTTCATCACGCCACCTCCCGCTTCAGCCGCACCTGCCCGCTCGTGCTTTCATGAAAGAGCCGGCGCAGCAGGTTTTGCGCCACCAGCAGCCGGTATTCGGCCGAAGCGCGCATATCGCTGATCGGCTGATAATCCTGCGCGAAAGCTTCCACGGCCCCCTCGATCGTCTCGAGGCTCCAGGGCTTGCCGACCAGCGCCGCTTCCACCGCCCGAGCCCGCTTTGGCGTCGCCGCCATGCCGCCAAAGGCGATCCGCGCCATCCCCACGCTCCCGGCATCGTTGACGAACACCCGGAACGCCCCGCAAACCGAGGAAATATCCTCCTCCCGGCGCTTGGAGACCTTATAAACCGCGAACCGTTCGCCCGCCGGCAGATGCGGCACGGTCACGCTTTCCACGAACTCGCCGGGCGCGCGATCCTGCTTGCCATAGGCAAGGAAATAGTTCTCGAGCTTGATCTCGCGCCGGTGCTCGCCGCGCCGCAGCGTCAGCTTGGCCCCGAGCGCAATCAGCGCCGGCGGCGTATCGCCAATCGGCGAGCCATTGGCGATATTGCCCCCGATCGTGCCCATATTGCGCACCTGCTCGCCCGCCAGCCGGCTCCACAGCTCTTCCATTGCGGGGAAATAGCTCTGCAGGATCGGCAGCGCCTCGGAATAGCTCACCCCGGCATAAAAGCGCACTTCGCTGTCGTTCTCGGCGATGCGCTTGAGCTCAGGCAGGTGGTTGATGAAAATGGCCGGCCCGATCGGGCGCAGGAACTTGGTGACCCAAAGCCCCACATCGGTGGACCCAGCGACAATCGTCGCCTCCGGGTTCTGCTCATAAACCGCGGCGAAATCATCCAGGCTGGCCGGCACGATGATCCGCTCCGCCCCTTCCCCGATCTCCACCCGCCTGCCGTCGTTGAGCGCCAGGATCCGCCCCTTGAGCGCAATCCGCTCCGCCCGCAGCGGATCGGCCTCAGGCGCGCCATAGCTCGAAATCGCCTGCGCCGCCCGGATGATCGGCGCATAACCGGTGCAGCGACAGAGATTGCCCTGCAGCGCCTTTTCCACCGCGCGCTGGCTCGGCTGCGGGTCGCGCATCCACAGACCATAGAGCGACATCACGAACCCGGGCGTGCAGAAACCGCATTGCGAGCCATGGTGATCCACCATCGCCTGCTGCACCGGATGGAGCGTGCCATCCTTGGCCGCCAGATGCTCGATCGTCACCACATGCGTGCCATGCAGGCTCGCGACGAACCGGATACAGGCCGTGACGCTGTCATAGATGATCTCGTCGCCGATCACCCGCCCCACCAGCACGGTGCAGGCCCCGCAATCGCCCTCCGCGCACCCTTCCTTGGAGCCGCGCAAGCCGCGTTCGAGCCGCAGGAAATCGAGCAGCGTCTGCTCGGGCCGAACCTGGGTCAGCACCACTTCCTGGTCGTTGAGGATAAAGCGGATCGCATTTGCAGTCTCAGCCATCAGCTGCCTCGATAAGTGGAATAGGCAAAGGGGCTCACCAGCAGCGGCACATGATAATGCTTGTCTTCGCTGATCGTGAACCGCACCGGCACCACGTCCAGAAATGCCGCTTCCGGCTCCATCCCCAGTCGGGCGAAATACTGCCCCACATGGAAGTGGATCTCGAACTCGCCCTGCTGGAACTGTTGACCCTCCAGCAGCGGCTGGTCGACCCGGCCGTCGGCATTGGTGTAGCTCTCGGCAATATGGTGATTATGATCGCCATGCACAAACAACAGGTCGAGGCGCATGCCCCGCGCCGGCGTGCCGTTCATGGTATCCAGTACATGCGTCGTCAGGCGTCCTGAACCCGCCATTATTCTTCTACTTCCCTGGTCCCCGCCCCGCGAGATTAAACCAATAGCGCCAGCGGGCAACGCCTAATTTTTACCAGCTGGTCCAAATTTGTGCATCTTGGTGCGACGCCCGCGACTCGCTAGGCTCGATCAGACACTTGCCCGGAACTTCTCTCATGAATCGTTACCCCCGCGACATGCATGGTTATGGCCCCACCCCGCCCCACGCCAACTGGCCCGGCGGCGCCCATATCGCAGTGCAGTTCGTGCTGAACTACGAGGAAGGGGGCGAAAACAACATCCTGCATGGTGACGCGGGCTCGGAAGCCTTTCTCGCCGATGTGGTGGGCGCCGCTCCCTGGCCCGGCCTTCGCCACTGGAACATCGAGTCCATGTATGAATATGGTGCTCGCGCCGGCTTCTGGCGGCTCCATCGCCTGTTCACCGAAGCCCGGCTGCCCGTCACCATCTATGGCGTCGCCACCGCCCTCATGCGCGCCCCCGCTCAGCTTGCCGCCATGCAGGATGCGGGGTGGGAAATCGCCAGCCACGGCCTCAAATGGGTCGAGCACAAGGACATGCCCGCCGAACTCGAGCGCGAGCAGATCCGCGAGGCCATTCGCCTGCACACCATCGCCACCGGCAGCCGCCCCTTGGGCTGGTATACCGGCCGCTGCTCGCTCAACACCGTCGATCTCGTGTCCGAAGAAGGCGGCTTTGCCTATGTCTCGGACACCTATGATGACGACCTGCCCTATTGGCGCGTCCACCAGAACCGCCCGCAGCTCATCATCCCCTATACGCTCTCGGCCAATGACATGCGCTTTGTCACCGCTTCGGGCTTTGACAATGGCGAGGAATATTTCCAGTTCCTCAAGGACAGCTTTGATTGCCTTTACGCCGAAGGCCAGGCCGGCTCACCCAAGATGATGTCGATTGGCCTGCATTGCCGCCTCGTCGGCCAGCCCGGTCGTTTCCAGGGCCTCAAGAAGTTCAGCGACTACATCAAGAGCTTCCCCCAAGTCTGGGTCCCGACTCGCCTCCAGATTGCCGAGCACTGGGCGCGCGAGCACCCCTACCAGGCGCCTGCCCTGGCTCCGAGCCAGCTGCCCAAACCCGAATTCGTCGAGCGTTTCGGCTCCATCTTCGAGCACTCCCCCTGGATCGCCGAGCGCGCCTGGGAAGGCGAACTCGCCCCTGCCAACAACACCGCGCTGGGCCTGCATTTCGCCTTGCGCACCCAGTTCCGCCTCGCCAGCGATGAAGAACGCCTCGCCGTGCTGCGCGCCCACCCCGATCTGGCCGGCAAGCTCGCCGCCGCCAGACGCCTCACCGAGGCCTCCACGGCCGAACAGGCCTCCGCCGGCCTTGATGCCCTCACCGACGAGGAGCGTGCCGAGTTCACCCGCCTCAACACCGCCTATGTGGAAAAATTCGGCTTCCCCTTCATCATCGCCGTGCGCGACAACACCAAGGCCACCATCCTCGCCGCCTTCCGCCATCGCCTCGACAACAGCGCCCAGGCCGAATTCACCACCGCCTGCCGCCAGGTCGAACGCATCGCCCAACTCCGCCTCCAGGCCATCCTGCCCTAGCCACTCTTTCTTCACCTCCCCCTCGACGGGAGAGGCCGGGTGGGGGTGCGAAAGCCCCAAAGCTCTTAGCTTATCCAAGCCACTCCCAAACCCTCAGCTCCTGCCCTCCCTCCTCCTTGAGGGGAGGGCCGGGGTGGGGGTCGAGGAAACGGCCACGTCACTCCATCCTGCACCAACCCTTCACGGCCGGGCCCTGCCCGCACAGCCATCGCCTCCCTCCGCCTTGAGGGGAGGGATCGAGGGTGGGGGTTCCGGCACCCGGGCTGATTTAGGACCCACCGCAGATACGCGACGCAAACCCCGCCGCTCAGCGCGGACCAAAAGCCTCAATCCTCCACCCGCAACCAGCACTCCACCGTCAAAATCATCTCGCGCCGCTCCAGTCCCGCCGAAGCCAGCATCAGATACAATTCCCCCAGCCGCGCTTCCCCGAACGCCAGCGGATGGAACTCGATGATCGCCACGTCGATCTGGCGCAGCAGCATCGGATTTTCGCGGCAGAACTCGTATTCGCCCCCCTCAATGTCCATGATGAGGGCGCTGAACGCCTCTCCCGCTACAGCTTCCAGCGCTTCCACCGTCGTGGTGGGCACGGGCGTGCCGCTCGCCACCACCTGGTTGCTGTCCATATCGGCATCGGTGCTGATCATGGCGCTGGGCTGCCGCGTCACTACGGCATTGACCGCGTGGAATCGGGCGCCATTGGCCATCCTGTTGGCTTCGAGCGTCGGCATCAGCAGCGGATTGGCTTCCACCGCGACATGCAGGTCCCGATTGTCCAGCAGGCTGTTGATGACGCAGGACACCACCCCGATACAGGCCCCCAGCTCCAGCACGCAGGCATTGTGCGGCAGATAGCGCTTGATCAGCGTCCTCTCGGGATACTCATAGGTATCGACAGTGAATTTCCCGCGCATTTCGCGCGATGTGTAGGCAGCGGGAATGGTGAACACCATGCCTTCGCTGCGATAGGTGCGCACAAACAGATCGAAGTATAATCCGGCCGCATATTTCGCCGTCCGGTTGAGGCGATAGCCGATCCCCGATCGTGTCGCCCCCTTCAAACCATAGACCACCGTCTGAGCCAGTTTCATGGCTACCCCCCGCAGGTGTGTTCCACTGCCCGGCCCCCGCCCAACGTGGAAAATGCATACGCAAGGAAGGTGACTTGCCCAATCCATCCCGGCAAACCAGCCAGATGAGCCTACTGGAATACCGCCTTTGATCTAGATCGTGACAATGGATCGGCTGAGGGTCCAGAACGAAAAAGCGTAGCGAAATCGGAAGCTTAGCTCTTGGTCGGGGTTCAACTCAGCGCGCCACGGGCCTCTGCAGCGCTAGGAACAAGCCCATCCGGGAAAGGCCACCGCGAGAACTGCGTAAGCCGCACGTCTTACGCGGGCCTCTGCCCGCACAAACCGCCAAGCGCCAACCACGGCAAAGCGAGCGTGACAATTGCCGCTCCTCACCGCCGCTTCCCCATGGCCGAGCGGCAAAACACGCTCTAGTGTTTGCCCAGCGTTCACCATCGGCACCCGAGTCCATGCCCCCATCCTATGCCAGCCCCGCTGCGGGCCTTCCGCCCCAGACTGCCCTTCACACCGGCCGCGCCGTCTTCACCGAGGCCTATGCGCTGATCCCGCAAGGCGTGATGCGCGACATCGTCACCAGCTTCCTGCCTCATTGGCACAATACCCGCTGCTGGATCATCGCTCGGCCCCTCTCGGGCTTTGCCGAAACCTTCTCGCAATACATTGTTGAAGTGGCGCCCGGCGGCGGCAGTGAGCAACCCGAGCCCAATCCCGAAGCCGAAGGCGTGCTGTTCGTGGTTGCCGGCCAGGCGAGCCTCGCCATCGAAGGCCAGGCCCACACCCTCCTCGCCGGCGGCTACGCCTTCCTGCCCCCGGGCTGCCGCTGGACCCTCGGCAATTCGGGTTCGGCCCCGCTGCGCTTTCACTGGGTGCGCAAGCGCTACGAGGCCGCCGCTGGCATCGAAGCGCCCACCGCCTTTGTCACCAACGAAACCGAGCAGCCCATCCACTGGATGCCCGGAACTTCGGATCGCTGGGGCACCACCCGCTTTGTCGAGCCCACCGATCTTCGGCACGACATGCATGTCAACATCGTCACCCTCGAACCCGGCGCCGTTATTCCCTTCGAGGAAACCCATGTGATGGAGCACGGCCTCTATGTGCTCGAAGGCAAGGCCGTGTATCGGCTCAACCGCGATTGGGTTGAGGTGGAAGCAGGCGACTTCATGTGGCTGCGCGCCTTTTGCCCCCAGGCCTGTTACGCCGGCCCCGAGCGCTTCCGTTATCTCCTCTACAAAGACGTCAACCGCCACGCCAAGCTGAGCTTTTAAGCCCATGAGCGACACCACCATCTTCATTGAACCGCTGACGGGGGAGGCCTTCGCGCCCTTTGGTCAGGTGATCCAGACCGAGGGCGCCCAGCACTTTCCCATCAACAACGGCAAGACCGAGCGCTTTCATGATCTGGCGCAGGTGCAATTGGCCGGCCCCAATTCGCGCCCCATCATCTCCATCGCCCGCGGCCAGCCCTATAGCCTGCCCCTGACCCTGGCCATGGTCGAGCGCCATCCCTTTGGCAGCCAGGCCTTTCATCCGCTGTCGAACCGCCCCTTCCTTGTGATCGTCGCGCCCGACGAAAACGGCACCCCCGGCCGCCCCCGGGCCTTCCTCACCGCGCCCGGTCAAGGCATCAACTACGCCATT
Organism: Devosia sp. Z11_6; assembly: GCF_058133665.1. Classification (NCBI taxonomy): domain Bacteria; kingdom Pseudomonadati; phylum Pseudomonadota; class Alphaproteobacteria; order Hyphomicrobiales; family Devosiaceae; genus Devosia; species Devosia sp. Z11_6. The sequence goes on along the minus strand of NZ_JBYUNQ010000001.1, from coordinate 594,423 downwards.
AACACCTGGCATGGCGTGCTGACCCCGCTGAACGAGCCCGCCGATTTCCTCCTGGTCGATCGCGCCGGCGACGGACCCAATCTCGAGGAATATTTCTACCCCACCCCCTGGCAGGTTGTGGCGGCGAGCTGAACGGCACTGATCTTGGCTAGGCGGGAACAGGCCGGGCGGTCACCGCGTTGGTGAATGCTTGGTTAAGAGGATCCCGCAATGCACAAGACCTCCCTCCCCGCCGCGCTACTCACCGCCACCTTCCTGGCTCTTGCCGGCCCCGTCGCCGCCCAGTCGGGTCTCGGCTGGACGCGCTTTGAGGATCCCGCTCTCGGCTACCGCATCGAGGTCCCGCTCGATCACTATGGTCAGGACGGTGCGGCCGATGCTTCGGGCATCCGCACATTTGATGCGCTCGATGGCTCGGGCCAGCTCAGCATTTTCGGCGCCCCCAACACTGACGGCCTTAGCATCGCTCAGTTGCAGGAAGCCGTCGCCTCGAGCGGGCAGATCGACAATGTCACCTACCGGGCCAGCGGTAATAGCTGGTTTGTCCTTTCCGGCTACGACACCGACGAGAACGGCCGGGAACTCGTGGTCTATACCAAGTTCCTGTTCAACCGCGACCGCTCCGCCTTCGCAGCCTTCGAGATCAGCTACCCCGAAGACGAGCGCAGCCGCTACAACCCCATTGTCACCCGGATCGAAAAGAGCCTGCGCGCGCCAGCCCCGGTTTGAGCTGGCGCGGCAGGCGCACCTTGCCCCCGCGCACCCGAAGAAATTGATCGCAGGGTTGATGAACACGTTCACGATCCGTTAAGACTGCGTTCATCTTCGTGGTTTTCGCATGGCGGCCTTGCCCGAGCGAACCAATCCCCTGCCACCGCGTTGGCCTTGCATCCACAGCTCGGAAGGCTTCTGGCATGTCCATGATCGATCATTCAGCGCCCCATACGACGCAGCGCCTCGCCATCTTCACCGATTTCGACGGCACTCTGGTTGAGATTGCGCCGACCCCTGATTCCATTGATGTTCCAGCGTCTCTACCCGATCAACTTCAGCGCGCCGCACGCGAACTCGACAGCGCCTTTGCCGTGATCACCGGTCGGGAGATCGAGGACATCGACAAGTTCCTCTCTCCCCTGCAACTCCCGGTTGCCGGCGCTCATGGCACCCAGCGCCGCCGCGCCGATGGCACGATGGAAGAGATTGATTCAGAACTCCTTTCGGGCGCCGAACACATCGCGCAAGCCGTCACGCCGCTCGTTATGGCGCACCCTGAACTGCTGATCGAAGCCAAGGATGGCGCCGTCGCCCTCCACTTCCGCCAGGCGCCGGAGCTCGAAGAACTCTGCCGCCAGGCCATGCAAGAAGCGGTCAACAGCTATACCGATTTCGCGCTGATCGCCGGCAAAATGGTCTTTGAAGCCCGCCCCAAGGGCATCAGCAAGGGTACCGCCTTACGCGCCTTCATGCAGGAAGAGCCCTTTGTCGGCCGCACCCCGATCTTTATCGGCGATGACGTCACCGACGAGGACGGCTTCATCGCGGCCCAGGAACTGGGCGGCGTCGGCATCAAGTTGGGCGAAGGCGACACCCATGCGCGGATGCGCATTTCCAATGTTGCATCGGTGCATGCATTGATCCGTGGGCTGGGAGACATCGTCGCGCGCGAGCGTGACGCCCTGCCCCCACACTGAGACCAGACGAAGGGGGGCACCCGTCGCAATGAGCCGCTTGATTGTAGTTTCCAACCGGACCCCGGGCAAATCAGCCGCCGCGGGCGGACTTGCTGTCGCCTTGCGCAAAACCCTGTCCGAACGCGAAGGCTTTTGGTTCGGCTGGTCTGGCAAATTGACCGACGCCCCCTCGGTTGAAGCGCGCTTCGAGGATGTTGAAGGGCTCTCGGTTGCGACTATCGATCTGACCCGGGACGACCATCAGGCCTATTATGCCGGGTTCTCCAACTCCATCCTGTGGCCCAGCTTCCATCTGCGCCTCGACTTGGCGCATATCGATTCCACCTGGTACGAGGGCTATCGCCGGGTAAACCAGCAATTCGCCCGGGCGCTGCTGCCCTTGCTGCAGCCAGACGACGTGATTTGGGTGCACGACTACCACCTGATCCCGCTCGCCAGCGAGTTGCGTAGCCTTGGCGCCACCAACCGCATGGGCTTTTATCTGCACATCCCCTTCCCCACTGCCGACGCGCTTTATGCCATTCCCCATCATCTCGATTTGATGCGGGACGTCTCTCGCTATGACCTTGTGGGCATGCAGGCCAATCGCGACGTCGCCGCCTTCACCGAGGCGGTGGAGAACATGACCCACACCAATCTTTCGGGCGACCCGCTGCAGCTGTTTGATTTCGCCCGCACCGAGGTTGCCGCCTTCCCTATCGGCTCCGATCCCGCCGCTTTTTCGCGCATGGCGGTAAGCCCCGCCGCCAACAAGATGGTCAAGCGCATGGACCGCGTCCTTGTCGGACAGCAATTGATCCTGGGCGTCGATCGGCTTGATTATTCCAAGGGCTTGCCGCAGCGGGTCGAGGCCTATGAAAAGCTGCTCGAGAACAATAATCGCTTCCGCCGGCGCGTGCATATGCTCCAAATCGCGCCCCCTTCCCGGGACTCCATCAAGGAATACCAGGAAACCAGCGACACGCTCGACGCCATCTGCGGCCGCGTCATGGGCCGCTTTGCCGAACCCGACTGGGCGCCGCTGACCTATGTCAAACGCGCCTATGGCCAAGCCAGCCTTGCCGGCTTCTACCGCTTGGCGCGGGTGGGTCTGGTCACCCCCCTGCGGGACGGCATGAACCTTGTTGCCCACGAATTCATCGGCTCGCAAAACCCGGCGGATCCCGGCGTCCTGGTGTTGTCGCGCTTTGCCGGCGCGGCCGAGATCTTCGAGGACGCCATCCTCGTCAACCCCTTTGATACGGATGAAACGGCCGAAGCGCTGCGCCTCGCCCTGGATATGCCCCTGGAGGAGCGTCAGGCCCGTTGGCGCTCTTTGATGGCCGCGGCCCAAAAACACAATGTGGACGACTGGTCCAAGGCATTCCTCGCGCGCCTTTCCCCCGCGGGAGCTTCCTCGGGCACGCCCAAGCGCGACATCCTTTATCTCGCCTGAAGTGGCGAACCGAGCCGGTAAACAAAAAGGGCGGCTCCGAGGAGCCGCCCTTTTCTGTTCCGTTTAGCCGTTGGCGCGACGCGCCCGCCCGGCTTCCTTCTGGGGCTTGCCCCAGCGCTGCTTGGGCTTGCCATCCACCTTGGCACCGATCAGCTTGCCGGTATCGCCATCACGACGCACGCGGTTGACCTGCCCTTCCGGGCGGGTGCGTGGTGCAGCTTCAGCAGGCGGCCGGGTCCGTGCGGCAGGCTTGCCTTCTTCCGCAAAGGCCGCGAATGGCCGGCGCTCGGCTGGCGAGCGACGATCCTGCTGCGCCGGCTTGGGGTTGCGCGCCGTGCGCGGTCCGGGGCGATTACCGGCTGGCTTATAAGCCGAGCGCGGTGCTTCCACGACGCCGGTGTCATTGGCCAAGTGCAGGTCGCCCGAAACCGGCAGCGTGCGCCGGATCAGCCGTTCAACGTCGCGCAGCTTGCCGCGCTCGGTGCCGTCACACAGGGTAATGGCAATGCCTGAAGCGCCATTCCGGCCCGTCCGGCCGATGCGGTGAACATAGTTCTCCGGATCGTCTGGCAGTTCGTAATTGACCACATGGGTGATGCCGGGCACGTCGATGCCGCGGGCCGCGATGTCGGTTGCGACCAGGATACGCACTTCGCCGGTGGCAAAACCCTTGAGGGCTGCCTGACGCGCATTCTGCGACTTGTTGCCGTGGATCGCCGCGGCCTTGTGGCCGTCGATCTCGAGGCTCTTTGCCACCCGATCGGCACCATGCTTGGTGCGCGAGAAGATGATGACGCGCTCCATATTTTCGGTTTCGCTGGCCAGCAGCTCGTTGAGCACGCCACGCTTGGCCTTGGAGCCCGACATGATCACGCGCTGGTCAATCTTGACCACGGTCGAGCCGGCGACCTGCGCATCAACCCGCACCGGATCGTTCAGCAGGCCCTTGGCCAGCTCTGCAACTTCGGGCGCCATGGTCGCCGAAAACAGCATGGTCTGGCGGCGCGTGCCGATGGCCTTGGCGATGTGCTTGACCGGGGCGATAAAGCCCATGTCGAGCATCCGGTCGGCCTCGTCGAGCACCAGCCAACGCGTTTCGTTCAGCTTGATCTTGCCGTCGTCCATCAGGTCCTTGAGGCGACCGGGAGTGGCGACAACCACGTCCACGCCCTTGGCGAGCTTCTGGACCTGGTGGTAACGCGACACCCCGCCCAGCACCAGAACGGTGGAGAGCTGCATCTTGGAGCCCGCAAACTTGCGGATGTTTTCTTCGATCTGCACCGCCAATTCGCGGGTCGGCGCCAGGATCAGCGCGCGGGCGGTCAACGGCCGTGCCTTGCCGGTCAGCGTCAGCAGCCCCGCCAGGATCGGCAGGCCAAAGGCTGCGGTCTTGCCCGAACCGGTCTGGGCAATGCCGACCATGTCCCGGCCAGCCAGCAGCTTGGGAATGGCCTGGAGTTGAATCTTGGTGGGCTCGGTGAAGCCGCCGGCGGTCAGACTGTCAGTCAGGACTGCGGGCAGGCCGAGGGAAATAAAATCGTTCAATTCAATCATACTTTCTGCGCCGATGAAGCGCATCGGGCGCGCAGAACAATGCAGCGCGCCGGTCGCCAGCCGCAAAGTGCAGGTGGCGCGTCAACAGGTGCAATCGGGCGATAAAAGGAAAGTATCGCGCGGGTGCTGGCTCGAACCCGGACAAACTGTTTCCGGGCTGACTTCGCCGCTCACCGCAAGGATAAGAAGAGAAGTCCGTCACCACTGATAGCTGCCCGGTCCAAGACCGTGCGGGTGACGATGCATCCTATGTGGAGGAGCCGGGGGCAAATAGCAAGCTTCGATTGTCTCTCCGGCTGCATGGCCGCCCTGCGCCGCCGGGGTTAGATGCCGCCATACCAGTCATAGCCATAGTCTTCCCAATACCCACCATTGCCCCGGCCAAAGGATTGCAGGTCCGCCACCAATTCGATCGTGTGCAGATATTTGGGCTGTTTATAACCCAGCGCCCGCTCGATCCGCAGCCGCACCGGGGCGCCGTTTGCTACCGGCAGCACCTGGTCATTGAGGCCGTAAGCCAGGATCGATTGCGGATGATGGGCGTCCACCAGGTCCGAACTCTCGTAATAAAAGACATCGCCCGAAAGGCCCCGCTCGATATTATCAAAGCAGTGATAAACGCAGAACCGCGCGTCAGGATGGACGCGCGCGGCGTCAAGGATCGGCCCCAGCGGCGTACCGGTCCATTTGGCGATGCAGCTCCAGCCCTCGACGCAATCATGCCGGGTAATCTGCGACCGGGCTGGCATATTGCGCAGCTCGTTGAGCGAGAAGCTCAAGGGCTGCTCGACCATCCCGGTGACCTGCAGCCGGTAATCGGCGAATTTACCCTCCTGCAACGCTTTGTATTCGGGCGTCGTCGGCTGGGTCGATCCATTGGGCTTCTGCCCCTGCCGGATTTCGCTGGCAGCATATTCGCGCGCTAGCGTCTGCTCGCCAACAAGGCGGCGCTGCGCCCGATAGGTCAGCACATTGGCTTGTTCGACGAAGTTGCGGGCCGGATGGTTTTGCTGCCCGAGGAAATCGAACTGGTCGCACCCCGCTAGGATCAACCCTGAGGCAGCACCCGCCGAACCCTGCAGGAACCGGCGGCGGGAAAGCAGCAGGCGGCTCACGGTCGATCTCCTTTGAGCTTTGGATTACCCGCGCTGATCCGGTACCAGCCGGTAACCATGGAGCGCAGTTCGTTGAACGGCCCCGCCGCAATCACCATCACGAGGTGAACCACAAAGAACAGCACCAGCAGCACCATGGCGCCAAAATGGATCGTGCGCGCCGTTTGCCTCCCGCCAAACAGATCGAGCATCCAGGGCCAGGCAGCGTTGAGTCCGGGGCTCATGGTCAGCCCGGTCAGCACGATCAGGGGAAACAGCACGAACAGCACGACAAAATAGGTGATCTTTTGCACCGGCCCATAACTGCGATTGTGGTGGAGGCGAAAGCGGGCATGATCGACGAGATCGCCCGGCGCCGCCTTGAGGTCGGCAATCCCGGGCACGATGTTGCGGCGTAAATGCCCCTGGACGAGGCTGGCGACGAACCAGACCAGCATCGTGCCCAAAAACAGCCAGCCGAAAAAGAAATGCACCACCCGGCCGGTCCCCAAATCCCGATAGCTGGGAATGGTCACCGCCCCCGGGAAGGCGGTGAACACCGGGCTTTCCGCCGAACCCGACGCGCCCAACACGCCCGTCGTATCAAAGGTCTGGCCAAAAATCCGCGTTTGCCCGCGCGGCCCCTCAGGGCTGTTCACCGCCCCGATCGCCAGCACCGAATTGTCGAATTCAAAGCCCGACTGCTCGCCGATATAAAGCGTGGGATGCGCGTTGAAGATCTGCAGCCCACTCAGCAGCAGGAAGAACAGGCACACTGCCCATACCCAATGGGTGACGCGGGTGGCCAGCGACTGCCGGTAAACCAGCGGCCCCACGGCCTTCCTGCGGCGTCCTGTGTCTGCCTCACTCACTTGCCGCTCCACTTGTGACCCCATCAAGATACGAAGCGAACGGCACCGCAGTTTCAAGTCAACTCACGGCGATGAGGCCCAGCTATTCTTCGTCGCGAGCCGCCCAGTTGAGGCCCCGGCGCATGATTGTCGCCATGTCGCTGTTCTCGAATTCCTTGGCCCGATGCCCCAGCGTCATGTGGAACACCCGGCCCTGCCCATGGTGCCGCTTCCACACCACCGGCATGGTGACGCCTTCGATCCAGGGCGCGTGTTCGCCGCTGAACGTTGTGGTCGCGAGCACCTCGTTGGAGGGGTCCACATGCATGTAATACTGCTCGGACGTATAGGGGAACGACTTGATCCCGGCCATCACCGGGTCATCGGGCTTGGTCACGTCAACCGTATAGTCGATGATGTTCCCGGGATGGGCGACCCACTGCCCGCCCACCATGAATTGGTACTCCACCGCCTCCCGAAAGGCATCGCTCATGCCCCCGTGATGGCCCGCCAGGCCCACCCCACCTTGAACGGCCTTGGTGAGGTTCTCCACCTCCTCCTTTTCGATCTTGCTCATGGTGAAGATCGGCACGATCAAGGACAGATCGTGGATGGACGGATCGGCAAAGGCGCTCGTCTCGGTCGCCATGCGCACCGAAAACCCATCTTCGTGCAGCCACCGGCGGTAAATGGCAGCACATTCCTCAGGATCGTGCCCAGCCCAACCGCCATAAACAATCAATGCGCTTCGCATGGCATTCCCCCGCAAATCAATGGGGGCGGAGATTACCGTATAAACCGGTGAATGGAACCCCGGCCCGAACGCCCTTCATGATCGATTTGGCCTCGCCATCGCTCAGAAACCACCAGCTATGCTGTTGAAGACGTACCGGCAAAGCACAACGCCACCCCTCGAAAAACCTGCCCTGCTGTTCCAGTGTTTCGGCCCAGTTTGGCGGCGGACAGCGAGAAATCACGGCAATATAGGCGATGATGAGGGAGAGTGAAGCGAACCACTTCCACCTGTCATAAAGAACTGATTAACTTCCCCGAGGTGGTCCGGCCTCGCTTGAGGCGCCATTGCAACAGCACGGTCGAAAGCATCAAGGATGACAGGGATGAAGAAACTGCTCTTGGGCGCCAGCGCGCTCACCCTCTGCGCCACATTTTCTGGCGCAGCCTACGCCGATTGGACGCTAAACATCCTGCACATCAACGATTTCCACTCGCGCTTCGAGCCGATCACGGGTTCGGACTCCGACTGCGACGCCGAAACCGATGCGGCCGGCGAGTGCTTTGGCGGTATCGCCCGCCTCAAGTCCATCATCGATACCACGCGCGCCGACATTGACGCGGCCGGTGGCAACTCGCTGCTCCTTTCGGCTGGCGACAACTTCCAGGGCTCGGTCTACTACACCACCTACAAGTCTAAGGTCGTTTCCGACTTCTTCAATCAGATGAATTTCGACGTGGTTGCTACCGGCAACCATGAGTTCGACGATGGCCCCGAAGAGTTTTCCACCTTCATCGCCGCCGCCGAATTTCCCATCATCGGCGGCAATTTTGACGTGACCCGGTCCGAAGATCTGCGCGGCAAGATCAAGGGCTCCATCGTTCTCGATGTTGGCGGCGAGCGCATCGGCATCATTGGCGCCACCACCGAAGACACCCCCGAGATTGCGTCGCCCGGCGCCGATGTCGAGTTCACCGACGTGATTCAGTATGTGCGCGGCGCCTCCGAAGCCCTTGATGCGGCTGGGGTAAACAAGATCATCCTCCTCAGCCATATTGGCTATACGCTCGACCAGCAGGTTGCCGCCGCCCTGCCCCTCGTCGACGTCATTGTCGGGGGCCACTCCCACACCCTGCTGTCCAACACCGCCGAAGGCGCCGCCGGCCCTTACCCCACCCTGGTCAACAACCCCATGGGCGTGGAAGTGCCGGTGGTCCAAGCCAATCAATACGGCAAATATCTCGGCAATCTCGCCGTCACCTGGAACGACCAAGGCGAGGTGATATCAGCCGAAGGCGAGCCCTTCCTGATCGATGCTTCCGTCGAGGGGAACGAGGACTTCGCCACCCAGCTGACCGCACTGGCCGGCCCGATCGAGGAAGCCATGGGCGAGGTGATCGGCACCGCCACCGCGCCAATCGAAGGCTCGCGTGAAGTGTGCCGCGCCATGGAATGCGCGATGGGCAATTTGCTGGCCGACGCCATTCTCGACCGTGTCGCCGACCAGGGCGCCACCATCGCCTTCCAAAATGGCGGGGGCGTGCGCGCCTCGATCGACGCCGGCGAAATCACCATGGGCGAAGTGATCACCGTGCTCCCCTTCTCCAACACGCTCGCCACGGTCGACATCACCGGCGCCGATGTGATCGAGGCTCTCGAAAACGGGGTCAGTGACGTCGAGAACGGCGCGGGCCGCTTCGCTCAGGTCGCCGGGCTCAAATACGCCTTCGATATCTCTCAGCCCGTGGCCAGCCGGGTCAGCGATGTCATGGTCAAGGATGGCGAGAACTGGGTCGCGATCAACGAGGAGGCCACCTACAAGATCGTCACCAACAACTATGTGCGCGGCGGCGGCGACGGCTTTGCCAGCTTTGCCGGCGGCGACAACGCCTATGATTTCGGTCCCCCGCTCGAGCAGGTCGTAGCTGAATACATTGCCAAGCTCGGCGGCGAATACACGCCCTATACCGATGGCCGCATCACCGTCATCAAATAGTGGCCGCCCCGAAACACGAAAGGCGCCCCGAGGGGCGCCTTTTTTTGTTGGTTGCAACGGATTAAGCCCGCCGGGCCAACTGGCTCCAAACCAGCAGCACGATCACCGCGCCAACCACCGCCCCGATAAACCCCGCCCCATCATTAGCGTCGTAGAGCCCGATCTGCTGCCCCAGGAATGTCGCCACCAGTGAGCCGACAATGCCCAGCACCGTGGTGAGGATAAAGCCGGATGGCTTGTGATCGCCCGGCGTGATCCAGCGCGCGATCAGCCCCGCAAAGAACCCAACGAAAATACTCCAGATAATGCCCATTTCGGTCCCCTTGTTCGCGCCACTAGATGCGCAATGGAAGCCGCACTTGCAAGATCGGGAATGTTCACTGCGCTGGGCTTGCCGGGCCTAGCGAAACCCTTCTTCGCGCCCGTGATGCAGCTTGGGCCCGCGCTCCTCGATCTGTTCGGGCGCTTCATCCACCGGCCGGTTGGGCGCGGTGAGCAACTGCGGGTAGCTGTTGGCACTGTAGGCCCAGTTCACCGCATTGCGCAGCACCAGCCCCACCGTATCGTCGTGATAGGTCGGATAGGTTTCGTGGCCTGGGCGGAAATAGAAAATGTTGCCGGCACCACGCCGATAGGTCAGCCCCGAGCGGAACACTTCCCCGCCCTGGAACCAGGACACGAACACCGTTTCGAGCGGCTCGGGCACCGAGAACGGTTCGCCATACATTTCTTCCATCTCGAGCTCGAAATATGGCGGCAGGCCCTTGGCGATAGGGTGGCCGGGATTGGTAACCCACAGCCGCTCGCGCTCGCCCGCTTCGCGCCAGGAAAGGCCGCAGGGTGATCCCATCAGCCGCTTGAAGATTTTAGAGAAATGTCCGGAATGGAGCACGATCATCCCCATGCCTTCCCAGACGCGCTGGGCGATCCGCTCGACCACCTCGTCCTCGACCTGCCCATGGGCGGCGTGTCCCCACCAGATCAGCACATCGGTCTCGGCCAGAGCCGCTTCGCTGCACCCATGCTCGGGGTCCTGCAGGGTCGCGGTCTTGGTTGAGATATTGCTGTCGCTGCTCAGCAGCTTGGCAATCTGGTTGTGCATGCCCTGGGGGTAGTTGTCCGCCACGATCTTGTTCTTCTGCTCGTGGACATTCTCGCCCCAGACCAGGGTTCGGATCGGCATTGTCGTCTCCTATAAATTGCCGGCCGGCGGGTCATTGCTTCCGCAAGGCCATTGAACCAAGGCGCTTGGCAGCTCCGCGGCCGAGGCGCGCGGAAAGGCGCCAGACCCAGGAGGTGTTCTCAAAACGCTAACGCCGGGAGGCAGCGCCGCGTTGCGGCCCCTGCCGTTTGCCGTCGAGCGGCGCCCTCACCGGATCGGCTTGCCCGCGGCATCGAAGCGGTGAATCTTGTCGTCCATCGGACTGATATGCACCGTTTCGCCCGAATGGTAGCTGTTGCTGCCATCGAGCCGCACCACTACGGGCTCTTCGGTGCCCATTTCGAGATAAACATAGCTGTCGGCACCCAGGTTTTCCGTATGGATCACCTTGCCGGTCCACAGCCCCTCGCTGGGCTTGATGATGATGTGTTCGCCCCGAATGCCCACCGTCTTGGCGCCAAAGGGCGCCGCCAGTTCCCCGGAGAGGAAGTTCATCTTGGGCGAACCGATAAACCCGGCGACGAACATGGAATCGGGCCGCTCATAAAGCTCCATCGGCGTGCCCACCTGCTCGATCATCCCGTCACGCAGCACGCAGATGCGGTCGGCCAGCGTCATCGCTTCCACCTGATCATGGGTCACATAGATCATGGTGACGTCGTTCATCTCTTCGTGCAGCTTGGCGATCTCGATCCGCGTCGCCACGCGCAGCGCCGCATCGAGGTTCGAGAGCGGCTCGTCAAACAGGAACACCCGCGGATCGCGCGTGATCGCCCGCCCGATCGCCACGCGCTGGCGCTGCCCGCCCGACAACTGCTTGGGCAGCCGGTCGAGATAGGGCCGAATCTGCAGCATATCAGCGGCCCGCTCCACCCGCTGGCGGATCTCTTCCTTGCCCTTGCCCTTTTCCAACGTCAGCCCAAAGGCCATGTTCTCGTAGACCGTCATATGCGGATAAAGCGCATAGGACTGGAACACCATGGCGATGCCCCGCTTGGATGGGGCCAGCGCGTTGACCACCTCGCCATCAAACAGCATCTCGCCCGAGGTAATGTCCTCGAGTCCGCAGATCAGGCGCAGCAAGGTGGATTTGCCGCAGCCCGAGGGCCCGACAAACACCATGAACTCGCCCGAGCGCACCTGCAGGTCAACGCCCTTGATCACCTCCACCACGCCAAAGGCCTTGCGGATATTGCGAAGCTCAATGCTAGCCATCTGGGAACACTCCTAGCCTTTGACGCCGCCGGCGGTGAGCCCGCTGACGATCTTGCGCTGGAAAATCAGCACCAGCACCACCAGCGGCACCGTCACGATCACCGAAGCGGCCATGATCAGCCCCCAGGGCGTTTCGAACTGCGAACCACCCGAGAGCAGCGCAATGGCGACCGGAACAGTGCGGGTATTGTTGGATGAGGTGAAGGTCAACGCGAACAGGAACTCGTTCCAGGCGCTGATGAAGGCCAGGAGCCCCGTCGTCACCAGCGCCGGCCACATCAGCGGCAGGAAGACGCGGGTGATGATCACCCAGGGCGTCGCCCCATCCACGATCGCCGCTTCCTCGATCTCCACCGGCAGGTCGCGCATGAAGGTGGTCAGCACCCAAACGGTAAAGGGCAGTGTAAAGATCGTGTAGGAAAAAATCAGCGCCCATGGCGTGTTGTAGATGCCAAGGCTGCGGATCACCTCGAACAGCCCGGCCAGCACGGCAATCTGGGGGAACATCGATACCGCGAGGATCGTCATCAGCAGCAAGCTGCGCCCGCGGAAGCGCACCCGGCTAAGCGCATAAGCAGCCGTAACCGCGAGGAACAGCGCCAGCAGCACCGTGACCGTTGCGACAAACACCGAGTTGAGCAGATTGCGCGGAAAGCTGCCCGAGCTGAACACCGATTGGTAGTTCTGCAGGCTGAACGAAGTTGGCCAATAGCTGACCCGGAAAATATCGGTGCCCGATTTGAAGCTGGTCAGGATCGCGTAATAGAACGGGAACACCGACACGACGACAATAACCGCCACCGCCAGGTAGAACAGCACCTGCTTGAACAGCTTCCAGGGATTGATGGCGGCATGCATCAGCGGTCTCCCCCATCAAAGTTCACCCGGCCCAGCCAGATATAAAGGATGGTGAACAGCACGATGATCAGGAACAGCAAGGTCGACTGCGCCGAGCCATAGGCAAAGTTGTCGAACTCAAACAGGTTCTCCCGCGCCAGCACCGACATGGTCTTGGTGGCGGCGCTGTTGGGCGTCAGCACATAGATCAGATCGAAAATGCGCAGGGCATCGAGAATACGGAAGATGATTGCCACCATCAGCGCCGGCCGCACCAGCGGCAGCGTGATGCGGAAGAACTGCTTGACCGGATGCACGCCATCGATCTCGGCAGCCTCATAGATGTCCCGCGGGATCATCTGCAGCCCCGCCAGGATCAGCAGGGCCATAAAAGGCGTGGTTTTCCAGATATCCACGATCAGCACCGCCGTCATCGCCGTTTCGGGCGAGGCGGTCCAGGCGACCTTCTGGCTCAACAGCCCCAGTTTCATGCCGAGATCGTTGATGATCCCGAACTGATCGTTGAGCATCCAGCCCCACATCCGGGCCGAAACAATGGTCGGGATCGCCCAAGGGATCAGAATGGCCGCGCGCACAATGCCGCGGCCCTTGAACTCGGCATTGAGCACCAGCGCCACCAGCATGCCGAGCACCGCTTCGGCCGAAACCGAAATCACCGCAAACCGCACCGTATTCCACACCGCATTCCACCAGGCCGGATCGACCAGCAGGCCGCGATAGATCGTGCGCCCGCTTTCGAGCGTCCGGATCTGCAGGTAATTCCGAAAGCCCACCCATTCGGCCCCGTAGAGGTCGTTGAGCGAGGCATCGGTGAAGGAAAAATAGATCGAGCGCAGCAAGGGCCAGCCCGCAACCACCGCCAGGGCGGCCAGCATGGGCAGGAGAAACCAGCGAGCAGCGCGCAGGCGCTGCTGCATCAGTTGAGACTGGATCTTGGGTCTGGCCGCGGTGACTGGCGCCGCCAGGGTATCGGTAGCCATCTGCTGCTCCTGCCCTGTTGTTCGCCCCCGGCGTCAGTGCGGGCGGCAATCCTGCCGTCCGCACCGCGTTGTCGGGGAGCGCGACTAATCGCTTACCAGCCGCTCCCCTGCAGATCGCTCAGATCGACTTCGAGCAGTTCAAGGTTCTCGGCGGCCGAGCCATTGCCCGACAGCGTATTGTGCACCGCGCTCCAGAACATGGAGGACACTTCGTTGTAGTTCGCCTTGGTGGGCGCGGATGGACGCGGCACTGCATTCTGGAAGATTTCCTTCCAGTTCGGGATGATCGGCGAGGCTTCGGCGATCTCCGCATCGTCGTAGAGCGTTTCGATCGTGGGCAGCTGCGACTGGTTGATCGCCCGCGCCTTTTGCACTTCGGGCGAACTCAGGAACATCGCAAGCTCAATGGCTGCATCGGGGTCCTGCGAATATTTGGACACCGCATAGTTCCAGCCACCCAGCGTGGCCGCGGAGCGTGCTTCGGGGCCTTCGCCTGCCGGCAGCGGAGCAACATCGAACTTGCCCGCAATGCTGGAGTCCGAGCCGTTGCCCAGCGCATAGGCATAGGGCCAGTTGCGCATGAACACGGCATTGCCGAGCTGCCAGACGCCGCGGCTTTCTTCTTCGCCATAAGCAAGGTTGCCTTCGGGCGAGATCGTGCCGATCCAGCTGGCAGCTTCCTCGAGCGCGGCCACCGCCTGCTCGTTGTTGATGGAAATGGTGCCGTCGGCTTCCACGATCTGCCCGCCGCCAAAGGACTTGACCCATTCCAGCGCATTGCAGGTCAGCCCTTCATAGGCATTGCCCTGGAACACAAAGCCGAACATGTCGGGGTTACCGTCGGCGCGCTCGCCATCCATCACTTCCTGTGCAGTGGCCTTGAGCTCGGCCCACGTGCCCGGGACTTCCTTGTTGTATTTTTCCAGCAGGTCCTTGCGGTAATACAGCGCCGGCGCGTCGGTATAGCCGGGCATGGCCACCAGCTTGCCGTCCACGGACTGGGATTCGATGATGGAGGGGAAGTGATCGCCAATAACCCCGGCCGCCGCCTCGCTCAGGTCGAGAAACTGGTCGGCCAACTGAGGCGCCCAGATCACGTCGGTGGTGTAGACATCGATGTCGCTGTTGCCCGCCGCCAGCCACAGCCGGTACTGGCCAAACTGGTCCGTGGTCGATGAGGGCATCGGTACGATGGTCACAGTGTGCCCGGTCTGCTCGGTGAACTCGGTCAGCTGGGTCTGCAGGAATGCCAGCCCCGTGCCCGTGTCGCCCGAAACGATGGACAGCTCCGCCGCCTGGGCGGCGCTGGCCACCAGGGTGACGCTTGCCAGCAGACCGGCCATCAGCTTGTTGATCTTCATTGGTATCCTCCCGAATGAAACACGTGATCGAGGAAGAACCCGGCCAACAAGCGCGCCTTTCCCGGGCGGCGCTGCCAGCATTCCCCTCAGGCTTCAGTTGGTTGGTTGCCCCAACACTCTCCCAAAGCGCCTTCCCTAGGAGACAACCAGAGGCCCCCTATACTGTCAAGCAGCGGCCACCTGAATTCGCCCGCCGCCTGTCTTTTGACAAGAACGGGGACAAATCCGCGTGTATTGCCCGCCGCTTGCGCCGGCTATCGGCGCGCACTTGCCAGCGCAGATACGGCGCTGCGCGTTTGACGCGCCCGCGCGCGCGCGCCATGGTGCCCCCGCGACAAGCAAGGAGCCGAACAATGGATAACCACTTCGTTTCAACCGACTGGCTGGCCGAGCATCTCGGCGATCCCGATCTGGTGATCGTGGATGGCTCCTGGCATATGCCCGGCTCCGTGCGCGATCCGCGGGCCGAATATCTTGAGGCCCATCTGCCGGGCGCGGTGTTCTTCGACATCGATGCCATCGCCGACAAGGACACCGACCTGCCCCATATGCTCCCCGCCCCGGCCGCCTTTGCCGGCGCCGTGGGTGAGCTCGGCATTTCCGACACCATGACCATCGTTGTTTACGACCAGCTCGGCATGGCCACCGCCCCCCGCGTCTGGTGGACCTTCAAGACCATGGGCGCCCCCAATGTGTTCCTGCTCTCCGGCGGCTCGCCGAAGTGGCGTGCTGAGGGCCGGCCAATGGACTCGGGACCTGTGCACCGTGAGTCGCAACACTTCGAGGTCCGGCTCGACCCAGCCCGCGTGGCTGATTTCGGCACTGTCGCCGCGCGCAGCCGCGACCGCGAAGCGCAGATCATCGATGCCCGGCCGGCGGCGCGCTTTCATGCTGAAGTGCCTGAACCGCGCCCGGGCCTGCGCGGCGGACATATCCCCGGCAGCGTCAATGTGCCCGCGAGCCTTTTGACCGAAGGTGGCGCCATGCGCCCGCCGGCCGAACTGCAAAAGCTCTTTGCCGAGCGCCGCATCGATCTCAGCCGCCCCATCATCACCACCTGTGGCTCGGGCATCACCGCCTCTGCCCTTGCGCTCGCGCTTGAGGTCGCCGGCGCCAAGGATGTGTCGGTTTATGACGGCTCCTGGACCGAATGGGGCGCCAATCCCGATGCTCCGATCGCCTGAAACGGCGCTCCATGGTTAATTAACGGCATTGTAACGTGCGCAGGGGGGACCAAGGCTGATATGCTGCAACCGGCAGCGCTGCGGCTCCTTCGCGCGCATTAGGTGAATGGGATTAAATCAGCTTGATACGGCAACTTCTGGCATCGGTGATCATTTTAGCCGCTGCGGCCCTGGCATGGGTCTTTTTCGCCCCCGGCGCCACACAAACCCTGGCCTCCTACGGCATCGCCCTGCCCTTTGGCTCCACCCAGGAAGTTGCAAATGCCCCGCCAGCCGGGCGCCCGGGCGGCGCTCCTGGCGCCCCTGATGGCGCTCCCCGCGGACCAGCGGCCGGCCCTGGCGCAAACCCTGGTTCAGGTCCGGGCGGGCGCGGCCCAGGCGGCCCGCGCGGCGCCAGTCGCCAAACCAATGTCGTGACCACCGGGGTCACCCTTGCCACCATCAACGACACGCTCAGCGCCATCGGCGAAGGCACCGCCGTGCGCTCCGTCACCGTGGTTTCCTCCGCCGGCGGCACGCTGACCGAAGTTCTGGTCGCGCCCGGCCAGGAAGTGGCAGCCGGCGACGTCATCGCCCGCCTCGAAGCCGATGCCGAACAGCTTGCCCTGGACCGCGCCCGCCTCGCCGCCGATGATGCCGCCGCGACCCTTGCCCGCACCGAAGGGCTCGCCAGCTCCAATGTCGTGGCCAACACCGCCCTCACCGCCGCCCAGCTCGCCGCGGCCAATGCCGATCTCGAGGTGCGCAATGCCGAACTGGCCCTCGCCCGTCGCACCATTACCAGCCCAATCAGCGGCACCGTCGGATTGATCCAGGTCACCCCCGGCAATTATGTCGGCGCACAAACCAGCGTCACCACCATTGATGACATCGCGTCGGTGCGCGTCGATTTCTGGGTGCCCGAGCGCTACACCAGCATCGTCCAGCCAGGAACGCCGATCACCGTATCTGCCCTCGCCGTGCCGGGCCGCACTTTTGAAGGCGAGATCAGCGCCCTCGACAATCGCGTCGATCCCGCCAGCCGCACGCTCCAGGTCCAGGCTGAAATTCCCAATGAGGACGGCACCCTCCGCCCCGGCATGTCTTTCCAGGTGGCCCTGCGCTTCCCCGGCGAAACCTATCCAGCCGTCAATCCGCTGGCGATCCTGTGGTCCACCGAGGGCTCTTATGTCTGGAAATATGTCGAGGGCCGCGCCGTGCGTGTGTCTGCCGAAATCGTCCAGCGCAACAGTGACGGCGTTTTGGTCCGGGCCGATCTGGAGCCGGGCGACGCCATCATCACCGAAGGCGTGCTGCAGCTGAGCGAAGGCGCTCAGGTGACGCTCCTTGAAGGGCCCGACGGCACCGGGGGCGAACAGCCCCAGGCCGCGTCGGCCAGCTAGCCCGCAAAGGAGTTTGCCCATGTCGATTGCAGCAAAAAACCAGCGCGGCGGCACCCTCGCCGGCCTCTTTGTGCGCCGCCCCGTCATGGCGATGGTGATCAATGCCCTCATCGTCGTGGCCGGCCTTGCCGCGCTGCTGGGCGCCGAAGTGCGCGAACTGCCCAGCGTCGAGCAGCCCGTCCTGTCCATCTCCACCCGCTTTGAGGGCGCGGCCGCTGAAACCGTTGATCGCGAGGTCACCGCGGTTGTAGAAGGCGCCGTGGCGCGCGTTCAGGGCGTCACCGCCATTTCCTCGAGTTCCTCCACCAATACCAGCCGCGTTACCCTGGAATTTACTGACGGCACCAATCTCGATGTCGCGACCTCCGATGTCCGCGATGCCCTGAGCCGCGTGACGCGCTCCCTGCCCGACGGGGTAGATGACCCCACCATCTTCAAGGCAGACTCCGATGCCCAAGCCGTTATCCAGCTTGCGGTCACGTCCGATATCGTCCCGGTAGGCGAGCTGAGCCAGCTGGTCGAGGACGTGATTTCCGAGCGCCTCGCCGCCGTCAACGGCGTGGCCGAAGTGCAGGTCTATGGCACGCGCGAAACCGCGTTCGAGATTGATGTCGATCCCGTCAAGCTCGCCAGCCTTGGGCTCACCGTCGCCGACATCCGCAACGCCGTTTCCACCATTGCCTTTGATACGCCCGCCGGCTCCATCAATGGCCCCAACCAGAATATTTCCGTGCGCGCCCTCTCCGAAGTCACCGAACCGGAGGACTTCGAGAACATCATCATCTCGGGCAAGACGACGCTGGGCGATGTCGCGACTGTCGTCTTCGACGCCGCCGCCAGCACTTCGTCGCTGCGCTCCGACGGCAAGCCCGGCATCGGCTTGGGCATTGTGCGCCAGGCCCAGTCCAACACCATCGAGATTTCGGAAGGCGTTCATGCCGCCGTCGAGGTGCTCAACCAGACCCTGCCCGAAGGCGTCAACGTCAAGATTTCCAGCGACGATGCGGTCTTCATCGAAGGCGCGTTGCATGAGGTGCAGATTGCCCTCATCGTCTCGCTACTGGTGGTTGTCGCCATCATCTATCTGTTCCTGCTCGATTGGCGCGCCACCATCGTGCCCGCTCTTTCCATGCCCATCGCCCTTTTGGGCGCTGTGGCCGGCATTTACCTCGCCGGGTTCTCGCTCAACATCATCACGCTGCTCGCGCTCGTTCTGGCGACAGGCCTTGTGGTCGACGACGCCATCGTGGTGCTGGAAAATATCGTCCGCCGCAAGGCGATGGGCGCTGGACCTCGCGCCGCCGCCGTCCTGGGCACCCAGGAAGTGTTCTTTGCCGTGGTCGCCACCACACTGACCCTTGCTGCGGTGTTCATCCCGCTGTCATTCCTTGCCGGCCAGACCGGGCGACTGTTCCGCGAATTCGGCTTCACTCTCGCGATCGCCGTGCTGTTGTCTTCGGTAGTGGCGCTGTCGCTTGGCCCCATGATCGCCTCGCGCCTGCTCAAGGCCGAGCCGCATACCGATCAACCCCGCAAGGGTCTGATCGGCGGCATCGGGCGCTTCTTTGCCCGTCTTTATAACCGCACCCTCAAGCTCGCCCTCGCCAACCCCTTTGTGGTCGTGCTCGTCGCCCTGCTCTTTGCCGCCTCGTCCTATTACGTCTATGGCAATCTGCGTCAGGAGATCACCCCGCCCGAGGACCGCTCGCAGATTTCCCTGCGCGTGCAGGCCCCCAGCACCGCCAGCCTCGATTATGTGCGCAGCCAGATGACGACCATCGAGTCCATGCTGCAGCCCTTTGTCGACAATGGCGAAATCCGCTCGATCTTTGTGCTCTCCGGCTGGGGCAATGGCGGCTCGCTCACTCTTTCCCTTGCCCCCTGGGGTGAACGGGAACGTAGCCAGGCCGAAATCGCGGCCGACATCAATGCCCTGATGGCCCAGGTTCCCGGCGTGCGCGCTTCGGTCGGTCAGGGCAACAGCCTTGGCATCCGCGGCGGCGGCTCGGGCCTGCAATTTGCCGTGGTCGGCTCCAACTATGATGTGCTGGCCGACACGGCCGAAACCATCAGCGACAGGCTCGAGGAAGACGGGCGCTTCGGTCGCGTTACCGTCAATTTCGATACGACCCAGCCCCAGCTCACCTTGTCGGTCAACCGTGAACGGGCTGACGCGCTCGGCATCGATATCAACGGCCTTGCCACCACCATGCAGGCCATGATCGACGGCACCGATGTGGGCACAGTCTTCATTGAGGACACCAGCTACACCGTGCGGATGCTCTCCACCAGCAATCCGGTCAACGACCCGCGCGACCTCGAAACCCTCTTCGTCAAGACCGGCCAGGGCCGCTATGTGCCCATGTCGACCATCGCCACCATTACTGAGTCGGCGGTGCCGCCGACCTTGCGGCGCGAGCAGCAGCGGCGCGCAGTGACAGTCACTGCCAGCCTTGAAGATGGCGGCCTGGCGCTCGGCGACGCCTATACTCGGCTGCTGGAAATCGCTCGCCCGATCCTGCCCGAGGGCACCGCCATCCTGCCCCTTGCCGAAGCCAAGACGCTGGGTGAAGCCAATAACGGCCTGTTCCTCACTTTCGGCTTTGCGCTTGTCATCATCCTTCTGGTGCTGGCGGCGCAGTTCGAAAGCTTGTGGAGCGCCATTATCGTCATGACCACGGTGCCCTTTGGCGTTGCGGCGGCGCTCTACGCCCTGCTGGCCACGGGAGGCAGTCTCAACATCTTCAGCCAGATCGGGCTCGTCCTCGTGGTCGGCATCATGGCCAAGAACGGCATTCTGATTGTTGAATTTGCCAACCAGCTGCGTGATGAGGGCCGGTCCGTGGGTGAGGCGATCGAGGAAGCCTCCAATATCCGCCTGCGTCCGGTGATGATGACCATGATCGCCACCATCATCGGCGGCCTGCCATTGGTGCTGGCCAGCGGCGCGGGCGCCGAAGCGCGGACGGCGCTTGGCTGGGTGATGGTGGGCGGCCTCAGCTTCGCCGCCATTTCGACGCTCTACCTGACGCCGGTGGCCTATCTGCTGCTGGCCCGCTTCAGCAAGCCTAAGGCCGAACAGGAAGCGCGCCTCGAGCGCGAACTCGACGCCGCCAACGCCCCGGCGGCACCGGTCCCGGCAGAGTAAGCGGGCACCGAGCGCGTCGGTCGCCCCGTGGCGGCCGACCAACTTATCCCCGGTGCCAAAAGCTCGGTTATTGTTGCCCCATCTTCATGCGCAACTGCGCGGTCGCGACGAACGGTCGGCATGGGGAGGCCGGATGGCATGGGGGTCGCTCCATGTCCTGTGGTTTAAAGGATGATCTGTGACCCGATTTGAGCCCCCGGGTTTGCTTTCGGCACGGGCTTAAGCCGAGGACGGTCCTTTCCATAGAGTCTCCGGGATAGCATGGGGCAAGGCTTGCTTCACCTATACCCTTTCGCCGGACGACCGGCACCGAGGCGATCCTTGCCCCATGTCGCAGCCGCTGACCCTTGGTCGAGCGGAGATTCGGCACATCCCAACCCTGTAAACAAAAAGGCCCCCGGATTGCTCCGGCGGCCAGATTTGAATCTGCGAACAGGCGCTTAGGCTTTGTTCTTGTTGTAAACGTCGAACACCACGGCACCCAGCAGCACCAGGCCCTTGATCACCTGCTGCCAGTCGATATTGACGCCCATGATCGACATGCCATTGTTCATCACGCCCATGATGAAGGCGCCGATCACGGCCCCTGCCACCTGCCCCACGCCACCCAGGGCCGAGGCGCCGCCGATGAACACGGCCGCGATCACGTCGAGCTCGAAGCCCTGCCCTGCCTTGGGGGTCGCGGTATTGAGGCGCGCCGCAAAGATCAGCCCGGCAAGAGCCGCCAGCATACCCATGATCACGAACACATAAAAGGTCAGCCGCTCGGTCTTGATGCCCGAAAGCTGCGCCGCCTTGCTGTTGCCGCCCAGCGCATAGATGCGCCGCCCCAGTGTCGTGCGCTTGGTCACGAACACAAAGATCGCGATCAGGATCGACATCACGATCAGCACATTGGGCAGGCCGCGATAGGAGGCCAGGAGATACGAGAAGAACAGGATCAGCGCACCCAACACCGCGGTCTTGACCGCGAACACGGCAAATGGCTCGGCCTCATAGCCATGTTCCTGGCGGCGCTTGCGGCTGCGCAGGCTGGTGAACACATAGGCCAGCGTCACGAGGATACCGATCACCAGCGTCGTCGTGTGCAGCACCAGCGGCGGGCCATCGCCCTGTGGGATGGTGATGGGGCCGATGATGTCGGGGACAAAGCCGGCGCTCAGCAGCTGGAACTCCACCGGGAACGGCCCGACCGAAGCGCCGCCCAGCAGCGCCAGCACCAGGCCCTTGAACACCAGCATGCCCGCCAGCGTCACGATAAAGGACGGGATCTTGAGATAAGCGATCCAATAGCCCTGTGCCGCGCCGATGGCAGCACCAACCGCCAGGCACAGCACCATGGTGGCGAGTGGCGGAATGCCCCAGCGCACCATCATGATCGCGGCGAGACCGCCGACAAAGCCCGAGACCGAGCCCACCGACAGATCGATATGGCCAGCGACGATCACCAGCAGCATGCCCAGCGACATGATCACGATATAGGAGTTCTGCAGGATCACATTGGTCAGGTTCAATGGCCGGAACATCGTGCCATTGGTGGTGATCTGGAAGAACACCATGATGGCCAGCAACGCGACGACCAGCCCGTAGTCGCGAAGATTGGCCTGGAGTACGGAGCGCGCCGAAGAAGTGGTGCTCGGTACCTGCGGTACGGTTTCGGTGGTCATGCGATTTTTCCTTCTGCACGCACGATAGAGCGCATGATTCGTTCCTGGCTTGCCTCGCTCCCGGCGAGCTCGCCAACGATGCGGCCTTCATTCATCACATAGATACGGTCACAGATCCCCAGCAGCTCGGGCATTTCCGAGGAGATGACCAGAATGCCCTTCCCCTCGTCGGCCAGCTTGTTGATGATCGTGTAGATTTCATACTTGGCGCCAACATCGATGCCGCGGGTGGGCTCGTCGAGGATCAGCAGGTCAGGGTTGGCGAACAGCCACTTGCTGAGCACGACCTTCTGCTGGTTGCCGCCCGAAAGATTGCCCACGATCTGATACACGCTCGAGGAGCGGATATTGGTCATCTTGCGATAATCGTTGGCGACCTTCATCTCGGCCATGTCGTCGATCACCCCGCCATGCGAGATGCCCGGCAAATTGGCGAGCGTCGTATTGTGCTTGATGTGGTCGATCAGGTTCAGCCCATAGGTCTTGCGATCCTCGGTGGCATAGGCAATCCCGGCATCCACTGCCCGGCGGACGGTGGAGGTATCCACCTTCTTGCCATGCATGAACACTTCGCCCGAAATGTTGCGGCCATAGGTCTTGCCAAAAAGGCTCATGGCGAATTCGGTCCGCCCGGCCCCCATCAGCCCGGCAATGCCCACCACTTCGCCCTTGCGCACATTGAGGTTGACCCCCTTGATCACCTGCCGCTCGCTGTGGAGCGGGTGGTAAACCGACCAATTCTTGACCTCGAGCAGCACCTCACCGATCTTCGGTTCGCGCTTGGGATAACGATCCTCGAGCGAGCGGCCCACCATGGACGCGATGATCCGGTCTTCCGACATATCCGCGCGATCCATCGTCTCGATGGTGCGCCCATCCCGGATCACCGTGACCCGGTCGGCGACGCGGGCGATCTCGTTGAGCTTGTGCGAGATGATGATCGAAGTAATCCCCTGCGCCTTGAACTCCAGTAGAAGATCAAGCAGTGCCGCGCTGTCCTTCTCGGACAGACTCGCGGTGGGTTCATCAAGGATCAGCAGTTTGACTTCTTTGGACAGCGCCTTGGCAATCTCGACCAGCTGCTGCTTGCCCACCCCGATATGGGTGACCAGCGTATCGGGATCTTCCTTGAGCCCGACCATGGACAACAGCTTGCGCGCGCCATTGCGCGTCTCATCCCAGTCGATCACCCCCGCTTTTGCCTGCTCATTGCCCAGAAAGATGTTTTCGGCAATCGAGAGCAACGGCACCAGCGCCAGCTCCTGATGGATGATGACGATACCCACATGTTCGCTGTCGCGGATCGTTTTGAAGGCAACCGGTTTGTCTTGATAAATGATCTCCCCATCGTAGCTGCCGGCAGGATAAACCCCGCTCAGCACCTTCATCAGGGTGGATTTGCCCGCGCCGTTTTCCCCCACAATCGCGTGGATCTCGGCCTCGCGCACATCCAGGTTCACATCCTGCAGCGCCTTGACCCCCGGAAAGGTCTTGGTGATGCCGCGCATTTCCAGAATGGTCTTGGTCATCGTCTTGTCTCTAACGCTCCGTAGCGCGGCGCTTAGCTTGGTTCTACCGGGTCCGGCAAGCAACGCCTTTGTGACGGGAAAGGCCCCGCAAACAAATGCGGGGCCCAGTCCTTGGTTTGCAGGATTACTGGACGTCTTCGGCCTTGATATAGCCCGAGTCGATAAGCAGTTCCTGATAGTTGGTCTTGTCCACTTCATATGGCGTCAGCAGGATCGAGGGCACGACCTTGACACCATTGTCGTAAGTGGTGGTGTCGAGGCCTTCAGGCGTGTCGCCCGAAACAACCGTTTCCACGAGGTCCGCGGTGACGCGGGCCAATTCACGGGTGTCCTTGTAAACGGTCGAGTACTGCTCGCCCGCAACAATCGCCTTGACCGACGGAGCCTCGGCGTCCTGGCCCGAAATGATCGGCCAGGCGAGGTCGGACGAACCATAACCAACGCCGCGCAGCGACGAGATGATGCCGCGAGCCAGCCCGTCATTGGGTGCCAGAACGGCATCGACGCGGGTGCCGTCCGAATAAGCGCTGGACAGCAAGTTATCCATGCGAGACTGGGCGGTGGCACCATCCCAGCGCAGGGTACCAACCGTCTGCATGCCGGTCTGCCCGGACTTGACGACGAGGTCCCCCTTGTCGATCAGCGGCTGGAACACGCTCATCGCGCCGTCGTAGAAGAAGAAAGCATTGTTGTCGTCGGGCGAGCCGCCGAACAGCTCGATATTGAACGGGCCGGGCTTCTCGGGATAGCCGAGGCCCTTGAGGATCGAATTGGCCTGCAGCACGCCCACCTGGAAGTTGTCGAAGGTGGTGTAATAATCCACATTCCCGGTGTCGCGGATCAGGCGGTCATAGGCGAACACTTCTACTTCGGACTCGCCCGCCTGCTGCAGCACGGCCGACAGCGTCGTGCCATCGAGCGCGGCGATCACCAGGGCATCAACGCCCGTGGTGAGCATGTTTTCGATCTGGGCGAGCTGGTTGGGAATGTCGTCGCCGGCATATTGCAGGTCGACCGTATAGCCCTTTTCCTCAAGCGCGGCCTTGAGCTCGGCGCCATCGGAAATCCAGCGCAGCGTGGTCTGCTCGGGCATCGAAATGCCGATCGTGCCCTTGTCCTGGGCCAAGGCCGCGCTCGAGGCCGTCATTGCCACGGCGCTCACCGCCAGAACACTGGCGAAGGTCTTCAAAAATGTCATGTATCGCATCCCTGTGGAGCAAAGAACTTTTGCAAGAACGCCGGCGGATTGCTCCGCCAGCGCAGTCATTCCTCGTCCGGGCGAGAACGAAAAGCCCGGCAGTTACTGGAGATCTTCAGCCTTGAGGTAGCCGGAATCCACCACCAGTTCCTGGTAGTTGGACTTGTCGACTTCATAGGGGGTGAGCAGGATCGAGGGCACGAGCTTGACGCCATTTTCGTAAGTCGTGGTGTCGAGACCTTCGGGCGTGCCGCCAGTCAGCACGGTTTCCACCAGGTCCGCAGTCACGCGGGCCAGCTCACGGGTGTCCTTGTAGACAGTGGAATACTGCTCGCCAGCAATGATCGCCTTGACCGAGGGAGCCTCGGCGTCCTGGCCCGAAATGATCGGCCAGGGCTGATCGGCCGAGCCATAGCCCACGCCGCGCAGCGAGGAGATGATGCCGCGCGACAAGCCATCATAGGGGGACAGGACGGCGTCGACGCGCGAACCATCCGAATAGGTGCTCGACAGCAGGTTATCCATGCGGGCCTGCGCCACCGCACCGTCCCAGCGCAACGTGCCAACGGTTTCCATGCCCTGCTGGCCGGACTTGACCACCAGGTCACCCTTGTCGATCAGCGGCTGGAACACGCTCATCGCGCCGTCATAGAAGAAGAAGGCATTGTTGTCGTCGGGCGAGCCGCCAAACAGCTCGATATTGAACGGGCCAGGATTCTCGGGATAGCCGAGACCCTTGAGGATCGAATTGGCCTGCAGCACGCCGACCTGGAAGTTGTCGAAAGTGGTGTAGTAATCCACATTGCCCGTGTCGCGGATCAACCGGTCATAGGCAACGACCGGGATGCCCGAGTCAGCCGCCTGCTGCAGCACGCTCGACAGCGTCGTGCCGTCGATCGACGCGACAACCAGCGCCTCGACCCCGGTGGTCACCATGTTCTCGACCTGGGCGAGCTGGTTGGGGATGTCGTCTTCGGCATATTGCAGATTGACGGTATAGCCCTTGGCCTCGAGCGCGGCCTTGAGTTCATTGCCGTCCGAGATCCAGCGCAAGGACGACTGGGTTGGCATGGCGATACCGATGGCACCCTTGTCCTGGGCAAAAACCGCTGCCGAACTGACCAGCGCCACGGCGCTGACCGTCAACAAGGTTGCAAGAGATTTGGCAAGCTTCACGTCTCGACTCCCTATGATCTTCAGTATGCAAGAATAAGCATTGGTGCTTGGGGGCGGGCGGCGCCCCACGAATGCGGGCTGCTCAAGGCATGCCGAACCGGAGCGAACCAGGCCTCGGCGGCGCCCCGGCGCAGCAGCAATTTGCGTTGCATTGATTCCTCTCCCGGCAGCCGCTGTTGCAGCCGCGGCCCTCCCAAGCCCACGTCGCGGAAGCTAGTTTAATCAGATAAGACTGTAAAGCGACTTTGCTTCCCGCGCGCTCCCCCTACCCTGCCAAAGTTCAACAAGCCGCCCGGTTGCGGCCGCTCTTGCTTGACGATACCGTCCGCCCGCCCGCCAGTGCGCCGAGGCCAAAAAGCATTCGAAGCAATGCAATCTATGTCGACCTATCAGATAGGCAGGAGGAAAGTTGAGCATCGCAACGGATGGGAACTCCCCTGAGGGGGGCAGCGCCGCCAGTGTCGTGGCCGATCACCTCGCACGCCAGATCCTGACCGAGATGATCCCCGGCACAAGCCTGCCCAGCGAAGCCGAACTCGCATTGCGCTACCAGGTGAGCCGCTTGACCATTCGCGAGTCAGTCAAGCTGCTCGAAGGCCGGGGTCTGCTCGAGATCGCCAAGGGCCGCCGCGCCGTTGTGCGCGAGCCGGACGGCGCCGCCTTCACCGATTTCCTCACCTCGGTGTTGCGCTACGATCCCAAGGGCCTGTTTGACCTCATGGAAGTGCGCATGTCCCTTGAGGTGCAATCAGCAACCCTGGCGGCCAAGCGCGCGTCCCGGGCCGGCACCGCGGCCATCGAGCACGCCCTGCAAGGAATGCGCGATGCCGCGGGGGAGTCGGAAACCGCAGCGGAGACCCACGAGGTCTGCTTCAACGACCATGACCTGGCCTTCCACGAAGCCGTGGCGCTGGCCAGCGGCAATCGCGTGCTCGGCTATCTGTTCGAGGGCATGGCCCCGGCATTGCGCGAAGGCTTCACCGTCAGCCAGCGCGGCCATCAGCGGCGCGGCCACACCGTTTGGAACACCATTGCCGACCATGAGCGTATCTTTGAATGCATCAAGTCAGGCAATGGCCGCGCCGCCGGGGAAGCCATGCGCCTGCACCTCAAGGACACAGAGCGCGACATGCGTGCGGCTCTGACAATGGCCCTGCCACAAACTCCACGTTTGTAAAGAGGAGCTTGCGTCGCCCGACCGCGTTATCGGCAGTGCTGGCGGCTGCGGTCAAAGGGGACTAGGCTGCCGCCAGGCGACCCGGATTTCACCCAAGCGAGCGACGCAACCGCATGTCGATCAAAGCTGCCGTCTATCACCTCACGCACTACAAATATGACCGCCCCGTTTATTTGCAGCCCCAGATCATCCGGCTCCAGCCAGCGCCGCATTCCAAGACCAAGGTGCTCAGCCACGCACTCAAGGTGTCGCCCGCGAACCACTTCGTCAATGTGCAACAGGACCCCTACGGCAACTTCCTCGCCCGCTTCGTCTTCCCCGAACCCGTAACCGAGCTCAAGATCGAGGTGGATCTTGTGGCCGACATGACGGTCTACAATCCGTTCGACTTCTTCGTGGAAGAGCGCGCCGAAACCTGGCCCTTCCTGTATCCCGAAGACATCAGCGACGACCTGGCCATCTACATGAAGGCCGAACCTATTGGCCCGCTGGTTGAACAGTTCCTCGCCGGCATCGATCGATCGCCCACCAACACGGTGACCTTCGTCACCGGGCTAAACGCGCGCCTCCAGCAACACGTCGCTTACATCGTGCGCATGGAGCCCGGCGTCTGGAGTCCTGAGGAAACCCTGGGCAATGCCCGCGGCTCCTGCCGCGATTCCAGCTGGCTCCTGGTCAACATCCTGCGCCATTTGGGCTTTGCTGCCCGTTTCGTTTCGGGCTACCTGATCCAGCTCAAGCCCGATCTCGTGTCCCTTGATGGCCCCGCCGGTACGGACCGCGACTTCACCGATCTGCATGCTTGGTGCGAGGTCTATTTGCCCGGTGCGGGCTGGGTCGGTCTTGACCCCACTTCGGGCCTGCTCACGGGCGAAAGTCACGTCCCCCTGGCGGCCACACCGCATTACCGCAACGCCGCCCCGATCTCGGGTCTTGCCTCTTATGCCGAGGTCGACTTTGCTTTTGACATGCGCGTTGACCGCGTCGCCGAGCATCCCCGCGTCACCAAGCCGTTCTCGGATGCCGCTTGGGACGAGCTCAATGCGCTGGGCCATCAAGTCGACGCCGTTCTGGCGGCAAATGACGTCCGCCTCACCATGGGTGGCGAGCCCACCTTTGTCTCGATTGACGACTTCGAGGCCGAGGAATGGAACACGGGAGCGGTCGGGCCGACCAAGCGCGCCCTGGCCGATGACCTGATCCGGCGCCTGCGCCAGCGCTTCGCCCCAACAGGCCTGCTGCATTATGGTCAGGGCAAGTGGTATCCCGGCGAGACCCTGCCCCGCTGGACCTTCTCGCTTTACTGGCGCACCGACGGCCAGCCGGTCTGGCAGGATGAGAACCTCATCGCTCGCGAGGGAGTAGCCACCACCGCCAAGCTGGGCGACGCCGAAGCCTTCCTTGCGGCCTTCGCCCGACATCTGGGGCTATCCGGCGACACCATTGCGCCGGCTTACGAGGACCCGGGCGAATGGCTGCTCAAGGAAGCCAATCTGCCGCCCAATGTCGACCCGGCCAATTCCGAGCTCGCGGACCCCGAAGCGCGCTCCCGCATTGCCACTGTGTTCGAGCGCGGCCTGACCAATCCCACGGGCTATGTGCTGCCGGTGCAGCGCTGGAATGCACAGGCTTCCAGCCCCTGGCTGACTGAGAAATGGCAGACGCGGCGCGGCAAGCTGTTCCTGGCTCCAGGGGACAGCCCCGCTGGCTATCGCCTGCCCTTGTCTTCGCTGCCCCATCTCAAGCCAGTCGATTATCCCCATGTGGTGGCGCAGGACCCCGGCGCCCCCCGTGGGCCACTGCCGCCAGCCCACACTATCCTGCCCCACGCCGCCCATCCCGGCCTTTCCGCCGATCCGCGCGCCCAAACGGCCGCCGAGTTCACCGCCGCCGGCGAGCAGCAGGATCGCACCGAGCAGGTGATCAGCGAAATCAAGGGGGAGGTGCGCACTGCAGTCACCGCCGAAATCCGCGACAACAGGCTTTGCGTCTTCCTGCCGCCGGTGGAAACCCTCGAGGACTATCTGGAACTCGTTGCCGCCACTGAAGCCGCAGCCCGCGAAGTCGGCCAACCCGTGCACCTCGAGGGCTACGGGCCACCAACCGACCCACGTCTCAACGTCATCCGCGTTGCCCCCGATCCCGGCGTGATCGAGGTCAACATCCATCCCGCCAATAACTGGGATGAGTGCGTCGCCACCACGACTGCCGTGTACGAGGAAGCCCGCCATTCCCGCCTCGGCGCCGACAAGTTCATGATCGACGGTCGCCACACCGGCACTGGCGGCGGCAACCACGTTGTTGTGGGCGGCGCTACGCCCGAGGACAGCCCCTTCCTGCGGCGTCCGGATCTGCTCAAGAGCCTCGTGCTCCATTGGCAGCGCCATCCTGCGATGTCCTACCTGTTCTCGGGCCTCTTCATTGGACCAACCAGCCAAGCGCCCCGGTTCGACGAGGCGCGCCATGACAGCCTCTATGAACTCGAAATCGCCATGGCGCAGGTGCCGAACCCGGCATCGGGCGAGCCGGCGCCACGGCCTTGGCTGGTGGATCGCCTGTTCCGCAATCTCTTGACCGACGTCACCGGCAACACCCACCGCTCGGAGATCTGCATCGACAAGCTGTTCTCTCCCGACGGTCCGACCGGCCGGCTAGGCCTTGTGGAATTCCGCGGCTTCGAAATGCCCCCCAATGCCCGCATGTCCCTCGCGCAGCAGGTGCTGATCCGCGCGTTGATCGCCCGGTTCTGGACCGATCCGCTAGAGGGCAAGTTTGTACGCTGGGGCACGACGCTTCATGACCGCTTTATGCTGCCCCACTTCATCTGGCAGGACTTCCTTGATGTTCTGGCCGACCTTGAGCACCACGGCTTCCGGCTTGATCCCGCCTGGTTCGCCGCTCAACTGGAGTTCCGCTTTCCTTTCTGCGGCGAGGTGGAATACGAGGGCCTGCGCCTTGAACTTCGCCAAGCGCTGGAACCCTGGCACGTCATGGGCGAACAGGGTGCAATTGGCGGCACGGTGCGCTTTGTTGATTCATCGGTTGAACGGCTTCAGGTGAAACTTGAAGGTACCAATCCTGACCGCTACGCCGTGTGCTGCAACGGGCGCCCCCTGCCCCTGCGCAAAACCGACGCCGCCGGCACGGCGGTTGCGGGGGTACGCTTCAAGGCCTGGCAACCTGCCTCGGGGCTCCACCCGACACTGGAGCCAAACGCCCCCCTCGTGTTCGACATCTATGATCGCTGGACCGGACGTCCCGTCGGCGGCTGCGTTTATCACGTCGCTCATCCCGGCGGGCGCAACTACGACACTTTCCCCGTCAACGGCAACGAGGCTGAAGCGCGCCGCCTCGCCCGGTTCGTGCCCGGCAACTACACTGCTGGCGGCTTTGCACTGCACGAGGAACAACCAGCCGACGAATTTCCGCTGACACTGGACTTGCGCCGCCCCGCCAATCTGAACTGAGCACGCTCTCGCACGCTGAACGACAACAGGGCTGCTCGCTAGCTGGTTATCATAAGCCATCTGAGGCGCCAGCTGAACCGCACGTAAATCCTTCTGGCTAGGGCGGAGAGGAGATCACCGGAACCAAGTCGTTCCATCGCCGTTATTTGATCACGCACAACAAAGCGTGATTGCCAGTCGACCTGTTGGAAAACCTGGCTTTCACATGGAGGGCATCGTGAACAATTCTGTCCGCAACTTGAGCGAGCATGCACGCCACAGGGCACCGGCATGGTCACTCGAGGGCTATGATGGGGAGACTCACTATTCCGACGTGCTTAAAGCTTTGTCGCCTGCGTTCTTTATCTTGACCGTCGCTGCCGCTTTGATGCTCGCCATTCTTTAGCGGCCAGCGGCGATCGGAACTTTAGCGTCACTTAAAGGAGAGTTCCCATGACGTTAGGCACTATTCTCATCATCATCCTCATTTTGTTGCTGATCGGCGCGCTGCCCAATTGGGGCTATTCGCGCGGCTTTGGCTACTTCCCCTCCGGCATCCTCGGCGTGATCCTCGTGATCGTTCTGATCCTGGTGCTGATGGGACGGGTCTAACCCTCCCAGTTCAACCAATATGGCGCAGCCAATGAAATTGGCCTCTGCTCAAGCAGGACGCGCCTTGCGAGCCGGGAAGCCCCCTCCCGCGCTTGCCCTGTCACCCCGATGCCTTGTCGCGTCGGGGTGTCTTTCCCATTTCAGCGGGCCGCACACCGGATCAACCCGTAATCGTCAACTCCAGAGAAGGACCGCCTCATCATGGCCAACACTACCAGCACTGATCTTCCCCCGGGCGTCCGCAAAGTCGGCGCGGCCTCAGCAGCAGAAGACGCAATCCCCGCGGCCTCCAAGGAGCAACAGCTCGAGCAGCAGGTCAGCCAGCTCCAGAACGATATTCGCGATATTGCCGCAACATTGGCCCAGCTGACCGGCGAAAAGGTCACCGAAGCGCGCGGCATCGCCGAAACCGAGATGCACCGCCTCAAGCGCCGCGGCCAGAACGCTCTGGACGAAGTGCAGGATCAGGCCGGGGCGCTTGAGGAAAGCCTCAAGCAGACCATCCGTGAAAAGCCCTTCACCGCCGTGGCAAGCGCCTTGGGTGTAGGCTTCATCCTGGCGCTGCTGAGCCGGCACTAACAGCATGAACATGCTCGTGCCGCTTGCGGCCCTGCTCGGCATCGAGCTTGAGGCAATAACCGGTCGTGTCCGGCAGGCCATTATTGCTTACGCGATAATGGGCCTGTTCGGGCTGATCGCTTTCGGCTTCCTGCTGATCGCGGGTTATCTGGCCCTGGCCGATTGGCTGGGCGCCGTGCCCGCAGCCTTGATCTGCGCCGGGGTAGCGATCGTGCTGGCTTTCGCCACCTTCATCGTGATCCAGGTTAGCGCCGCCCGCCGCGAGCGCGAACAGGCGGAAAAGCGGCGGGCTGCCGAGGCCAGCGCCTTTGTCACCAGCGCGACCGTGACGGCCTTGCCTGCCTTGTGGAGGTCCTCGGCCCTACGCAACATCGCCCTGCCGGCGGCAGCCGCTGCCGCAACCTTCCTGTTCAGCCGCCGGCGCGGCAAGCGCACCGACGAATAAGCACCAAGCGCGACGCTCCTGGCGTCGCGCTTCAGACTTCCTCGGGCAGCGGCATCCAGATGCTGGCTTCCACGCCAGCCGGGTTGAACTTGAGATCGACCTTGCTGTCGAGCACCTTGGCAAGGCTCCGTTCGATCAGTCGGGCCCCCAGGCCATATTCTGTGGGCTTGCTGACTTTGGGGCCGCCCCGCTCACGCCAGTTCAGCGACAAGCCGCGCACCGGCGTATCGGTGATCTCCCAAACAATATCGACAACCCCGTTCTCGCTCGCCCAGGCGCCATAGCGATGGGTATTGGTGGTCAGCTCATGCAGGATCAGCCCTAGACCCAGGGCATGGTCGGCCGGCAACATGATGTTCTCACCCTCGACCTTGGCCCGGTCCGGCTCCTCCAGAAAATGCGGGCCGAACTGCGAGCCGATCACCTCATACATGGTCACGCCCGACCAATCACGATTGGCGAGCAGCACATGGGCGTCCGAGATGGTTTTCAGCCGGCCCGAGAATGCCTCGATGAAACTTTGCGGATCCGGGTTCTGCCGGATGGTCTGGCGTGCTACCGATTGAATCATCGCCAGCGTATTCTTGACCCGGTGATTGAGCTCACGCAGCAGCAGCCTGGTATTGTCGGCACTGAGCTTGTTTTCCGAGATGTCGGTGCTGGCACCCATCAGCACCAAGGGCCGACCATCAGCGTCGCGCTGGTAAACCCGACCGCGCATCGCCAGCCAGCGCGTCGCATCCGCTGAGCGGGCTTCGACATTGAAGTCAGCGCCTTCCTCGAGGCTACCCTTGATCTCCTCGCGCAAGCGCTCCTGATCATTGGCATGAAGAGCGTCCAACACCTGCTGCGCATCGATCGCCTCGTTATCGGGCAATCCATACATGCGCCGGAATGTATCGTTGCAGGTGATCTCCCCGCTCGGCACATCCCAAACCCAGCTGCCCACCTTGCCGGCTTCCAGCGTCAAGGCGTGGCGCCATTCCTCCCGGATCAATGCTGCAGCCGTGCGCGCCCGCACCCGCGCCTCATCCTTGAGCGACAAAAGGCTGGAGACCACGCCCGCCAGATCGACCAGTTGCGCGAGTTGATCGGGGTCAATCTCGGAGCGTGGCTGGGTGTCTAGGACGCAAAGCGAACCCAGGCGCTGCCCCCGCACCACCACCGGCGCGCCAGCGTAAAAGCGCACCTTGGGCGAACCCACAACGAAGCGATTATTCTCGAAGCGCGGATCGGCCGCGGTGTCGAGCACGACGAGCGGCTCGGATCCTGGCTCGGCTAGCGTATAGGCGCAAAAGGAGGCCTCCACCTCGCTGCCTTGCAGGTCATCCACGCCAAAACAGGAGCGAAACCATTGCCGCTCAGCGTCAAGCAGCGGCAGGAGCGCGAACTTGGCTCCAAACACTCTGGCAGCAATGCGGGTGAGGCGATCGAAATCGGCGTCGGGTTCGCCATACAGCAACTCAAGGCTTTCGAGCACTGCAAGTCGTTCAGGCTCTTCGAGAACTTGCCGAACGTGAGAAGGAAGAGAGCGTTGATTATCTGCCAATGTTTGTCCCGTTACCGGTTGCGGCAAATGGTGCAACGACAAGGCCGCACATCCATCAACCCAACCAAACGACCAGGGTGGTATTTGGTTGCCAATATTCTGCAATCATTCGGGAACCTGCATCGCCGGCTGCGGCAGCAGCACCGGCAGGCCGCCGGGATGAACCCGCAGTTTTACCAGTTTATCCAGCCGGATCAACTCGCCATCGATCACAGCATGGGCACCGCGCTTGCGTTTGGGAAAATGCAGCACCGCTTCCTCGACCAGGGTGGAGGTAACCAGCGGACTTGATTGCCAGGTGCCGCGAAAAACATCGACTACCAGCTTGAGCAGGGCCCAGCTCGACATGGGTTCGGCGACATAAACGGCCAGCAGGCCGGCATCCAATTGATCCGGATGCGGCAGCGGGCCCGAGCCGATGGGATTGTTGGAAACGACAATGCCCGACGCGCGCCGCCGCTGGCTGCCGGTGGGCGTATGCAGATCCACTTCGAAGTTGGGGGGCCGCACTACGGTCGCGGCCACGGCCCGCAGACTGGCGAAAATCTTTCCCAGCCGGCTCCGGTAAACCATGTCTTCGCGAATGCGCACCAGCCTGGCATGGACGCCCACATTGAACTGGTAGACAAAGGCGCGATCATTGGCGCTGCAAACATCGACCTGCCCGATAGTTCCCGCAGCAAGTGCCTCAAGCGCTTCATGCAGGTCCTGCGGCACTTTGAGAGACCGGGCAAACAAGTTCATCGTTCCGGCGGGAAGTACCGCCAGTGGCACCTTGGTGGCAAAGGCCACCCCCGCCGCTGCAGAAACCGTGCCGTCCCCACCAGCGGCCATAATGACGTCGACCCCCGGCGTTTCCGCCACGCGCCAAAGCTCACCCTGGACAGCTTTGCCACCCACCACCCGGCACTCGAGGGAATGACCGTGCTCGGCAAAAATCGAGATTGCCTCAGTGCTGAAGGCATCAAGGTCCATGGTGCGCAGCGTACCGCCATCGCGGTTCAGCACGGCAATGATGCGCATCCCCAGCCCTCTTAGCTGTGTGTCGGGTTTTCGGCAGAGTCTATCGTCGGCAGCGGCACCGAGATCTTCATGCCGCCTTCTTCGCGCCGCTCGTAAACCGGCACGCCGCCAAACTGTGCGGCCAATTGCTTGACGATCACACTGCCGAGCCCACCCTCGCCCAGGTCCTGATCCGGCGCAATGCCCACCCCGTCATCAGCCACCGCGAGCGTGGGCACGCCATCCTCCGAGCGCCGCAGCCGCACCGAGATTGTGCCACCCTGCCCTTCCGGGAAAGCATGCTTGAGGGCATTGGTGACCAGTTCGCCGACCAGGATGCCGATCGTGGTGGCATCCCTCGCTCCAATCACGAAGGGCTCCACATCCCCTTCGATATGGACCACCCCTGCATTGGCGGCGGTCAGCTTGAGATCATCAAGCACCGCTTCCATGAACTCATCGGCCCGGGCAGTTTCCAGATCGTCGCCCAAGCGCAGCCGTCGATGCGCCGACGCAATGGCGTGCACCCGGGAACGAGCCGACTCCAACGCCCTTTGCACCTCCGGCGATTTCGAGCGCAGCATCTGCAGCCCCAGCATGGACGATACCGTCGCGAGGGAATTGCCGATACGGTGATTGGTGTCCTGCAGCAGCGCCTCCACGCGCTGCCGTTCATGTTCGGCATGCGCGCGCGCTTCTTCCAGCGCCTGGGTGCGCTCGCGCACATGCCCTTCGAGTACCTCGTTTTGGGATTGCAGCGCCGACTGGCCATGGGCCAGCGACACGACCATGCGCTGCGATCTGCTAAACAGCGAATAAGCCAGGATCGCCGCTGCCGCCAAGGCGGTAATCACCGCACCCACCAGCCAGCGCCGCGACGTATCAATGGCGCGGTTACGCTCGCCCAGCCGCTGGTTTTCCTCGCGGATAAACTGCTCGAGCGACTCGCGAACCGAATCCATCAGCCGTGCCCCCATGCCGGTTTGGGTGAGCGCTTGCGCCTGATCGGCCCGCATGGTCCGCACCAGTTGCACATTGCGTTCCATTTCAGCGGTGCGCATCGCGATCTCGGAGGCGATTAGCGCCATCCGCTCGGCCTGGTTCGGGCGATCCTTGGTCAGCGCAGCCAGCGAGAGCATTCGGGTTTGAATTGCAGCACTCGCCCGGCGATAAGGATCAACGAAGCTTACATCGCCCGTGAGCAGATAGCCGCGCTGGCTGCTT
The DNA here is from genome assembly GCF_058133665.1 of Devosia sp. Z11_6. Taxonomy (NCBI): domain Bacteria; kingdom Pseudomonadati; phylum Pseudomonadota; class Alphaproteobacteria; order Hyphomicrobiales; family Devosiaceae; genus Devosia; species Devosia sp. Z11_6. The sequence continues at coordinate 558,175 of NZ_JBYUNQ010000001.1, read as the reverse complement.
TCCGCCTCCGCCAGGGCGTTGGTGAGCTCACGTGCCTGGTTGCGCACCTCATAGGTGTCGATCACGTCGCGCAGTTGCCGATCAATGCCCTGCATCATCACAAGGGCAGCCGCCGCGGCCAACAAGACCAGAGCCAGCGAGGCAAACACGGCCAGCCTTTGTATTGATCCGCGCGACGATACGACCGTTCCGGTCTGACTCAACCTGCCCTCACTTCAACATGCGCTTGGCGCGGCCCCGGCACGCTCTTGGTTAATGGGGGTGGCGGTTTTGAGGCCGATCCTCAGATAAACGGCCGATTCGGCTCCACTGTCCCGTCCCAATCAGCCAATGCCATCAGCCCATCGGGGTCCAGCACGTCGCACGCCCGGTCGAGCCATCGAATCAGCATGCGGTCGGCCAGCCGGCGCAGCGTCTTGTTGGTATGCACGATGGACAAGCCCAGCGTATCGGCAACATGGCTTTGCGTAATCGGGATATGCAGCGTGCGCGACGGCGCAAGGCCCACCGAAGCCGCGCGGTGATAAAGGAACGCAATAAGATAGGCCGCCCGCTCCGTGGCACTGCGCCGGCCTACGCTGAGCAGGTGCTCATCGAGCATCCGCTCTTCGCGTGCCGCAAGCCAGGTGACGTCAAAGCCCAGCCCCGGATGATTGCGGAACACCTCGTCCAGCCGATTGCGCTGGAACACGCAGAGCACCATGGGCGACAGCGCTTCTACGGAATGCTGCATTTCCCCAAGCACGGAGCCCTGCAGCCCCACCAGGTCCCCCGGCAGCACATAGTTGAGGATTTGCCGCCGCCCGTCCGGCAGGGACTTGTAGCGGAATGCCCAGCCCGACAGCACCGTATAAAGGTGGGCGTTGTTGACGCCTTCCGACAACACGGTGGTGCCGGTCTCGGCGATCAGCTCGCCCGTCTTGAAGGTGGAAATGAATTGCAGCTCGCCAGGGGAGAATTCGCGAAAGCGCGGCATCGCCCGCAATGGGCATTGCTGACAAGGCACCCGTCGACCGGAACTGGGCAGAACGAGACTCAAACAACACCGCGAAAAGCAAAGGGGCCCCTTGGCGGGCTAGCTAAGGGTCGGCCCCCTCACATGTCAAACTTTAATGACAGGATTCGCGCCGGGAGCCATTAGAGTGGCTCACATTATCGGATCGCCATGCTCACCGGCCAAACTGTTCTCGTTGTCGAAGAAGAACTGCTCATCGCGCTGGACATCCAGCGTGTGCTGGAAGCTTTTAATGTTGGTCAAACAACCCTGGCGCATTCCGTCGATGAAGCCCTCGCGCTCCAGGACCAGTGGAGTTCATGCGCCTTGGCGATCGTGGATCTCAAGCGCGCCTCCCCCGATGAGCTGGCGCTGTGCGAGGGGTTGCGCGGGGCCGGAGTCCCCCTGGTGTTCACCACAGCCGACTACATCACTGCTCGCGGCGTTCCTGGCATGAAGGATGTCTCGGTGGTCCTCAAGCCCGTGCCCGAGCAGAAATTGACGAGCGCCATTACAGGGGCGCTCGCCGGTCGTTCCTAGAACGAGTGGTTGGACGTGGTTACCTGCGTTGAGACTGCGTCGGGACCGAAATCGGCTTCGCCACTGATCTTGAGGATGTCCTGCAGGCGCGTGCGCGCACGGCTGACCCGGCTCTTCATGGTCCCGACGGCGCAATCGCAGATTTCTGCGGCTTCCTCATAGGAAAACCCCGAGGCACCGATCAGGATCACCGCTTCGCGCTGGTCATCGGGCAATTGGGCCAGTGCCTTCTTGAAATCCTGCAGGTCCATGGAGCCATATTGCGAGGGATGGACGGACAGCCGCTCGGTGAACGCGCCATCGCTGTCCTGAACCTCACGGCCGCGCTTGCGCATCTGGCTGTAGAACTCATTGCGCAGGATGGTGAACAACCAGGCCTTGATATTGGTGCCCATCTCAAAGCTGGATTGCTTCGCCCAGGCCTTCATGACGGTATCTTGCACCAGGTCGTCGGCCTTGTCGTGCTTGCCCGTCAGCGATACGGCGAATGCACGCAGGCTCGGCAAGGTCGACAGCATCTCTCGCTTGAAAGAAGGAGCCTCAACTTCCATGCCGTTATTCTCCGCCATGTTGAGGATTCTTGCGTGATTGTGCCTGCTCAGCGCTGTCGAGTTTCTCAAGAAGATCGAGCAATTGCTCGGGTACGCCCTCGTCTTGAACCGCGCCATAGAGCGCGCGCAGACGCGAGCCGATGTCCGAATTCGGACCCAAGCCGTCCTCCGCCCGCCCCTGCATACGCATACGTTGCTGGGACACAAAATTATCCTTTATCATGCCTATAAAACTGATCCGATTTGCCCACTAGGTCGGTAGAATGCACCGTCCTCAAAAAAGTTCCAAGCCATTGGAACTTTCATTTCACCGGTCCGTTTATTCGGATCGTGGCCACCACAAGCTTCAAGCGTCATTTGGGAGTTGTTAATGACTTTGTCCACGCGGATCGCTCCGCACTTGCCGTATCTGCGGCGGTTTTCCCGTGCAACCACGGGTTCTCAAACCTCGGGCGACGCCTATGTTGCCGCCACCCTGGAAGCTCTGATCGCGGACATCTCATTGTTCCCTGAAGCGTCAAACGACCGGATTGCGCTTTATAAGCTCTTCTCTGCCCTGTTCTCGTCTTCGGCAGTCAAGGTTCCCGAGCCTGCCTCCACCTTCGCCTGGGAGCAGCGCGCTGCCAGCAACCTTGCCAACCTTGCCCCCCGCCCCCGCCAGGCCTTCCTGCTCGTGGCTGTCGAAGGCTTCACCCATCCGCAAGCGGCGGAAATTCTGTCCGTCTCGGACGCCGAATTCGCCGCTCTCCTCGACGAAGCTTCGGTCGAAATCTCCCGGCAGGTTGCCACCGAGATCATGATCATCGAGGATGAGCCACTGATCGCGATGGACATCGAGCAGCTGGTGGAAAGCCTTGGCCATAAAGTGGTCAGCGTTGCCCGCACCCACAAGGAAGCGGTCAATCTCTTCAACCAGACCAATCCCCGCATGATCCTGGCCGATATTCAGCTCGCCGATGGCAGCTCGGGTATCGACGCGGTCAATGACATTCTCAACACCCATTCGGTCCCGGTGATTTTCATCACCGCCTTCCCCGAGCGGCTGCTGACGGGCGAGCGTCCCGAGCCAACTTTCCTCGTGACCAAGCCCTTCAACCCGGACATGGTCAAAGCCCTTATCAGCCAGGCTTTGTTCTTTGACGAGGGTTCGCGCGCTGCAGCCTAAGGGTACTGCAAACCATTGATCGGGCCGGGTTTTCCCGGCCCTTTTTTGTGCCTTGCAGGAACCGCGCTATCGGCCACCCGTTACCATTGCATTGGCAGGTCCGGGAGCAAACCCATGCTGTATTACGCGCTTGTCTTCCTTGTCATTGCGGCGTTGGCATTCATAATCGGCTTCGGCGGGTTCGCTGGCGCGATGGCCGGTGCCGCGCAACTTCTGTTCTTTTTGTTCCTGGCGCTGGTCGCCAGTTCTGTCGTCGTCGGCCTTATGCGGCGTGTCTGAAGCATCCTAGGCGATCCTTGCAAGCCAAAGGCGTACGCTGTTTCAGCGCCTTTGGCTTGCGAGGCAGCCGCAAATAGTGAGCAGTTAACGCCATGCCGAGCACCTCTACCGAGCCCCCCGAAGCTCTGCGGCTGCGCGCCTTGTCTGCCGGACTGGCGGGGCAAGGGATCACCATCTTGCACCACAACTCCCAGGGCCGTTTCGATCTGGCTGAAAATCTTCCCTCCGCCTGGGCCAACTGCCCGATCATTGGCAGCACCGAACGGGAGCTATTGCCCGAATCCGTCGCGTCAAGCTTTGCCGAGGCCGTTGCCGATTGCCGCGCCACCGGCCAAGTGCAAACCAACACCTTCGAGCTGCCTGACGGCCCCCGCCGCCGACAGTTCGAGGGCCGGTTCCTGCCCGACAGCGACGGGGTTATCATCGTCCTCAATGATATCACCGACGAGCGCAGCCGCGAGGCCGCCATCGCCGCGCTGCTGCGTGAAGTCAGTCACCGCTCCAAGAATCTCCTTGCGATCGTGCAAAGCGTCGCGATGCAGACCGCCCACCACAGCGGGGGCATCAAGGACTTCCTCGACAAGTTCCGCGGCCGCCTGCACGCGCTTTCCAGCACGCAGGACCTTGTGACCGAAAGCAATTGGCAGGGCACGCACTTCCAGTCGCTTGTGACCTCACAGCTCACCCGGGTGAGTTCGGCCATGCTCAAGGAGATGCGCCTGACCGGAGACAATCCCCTGCTCGGGCCCAACGCTGCCCTGCATATCGGTCTCGCCATCCATGAACTTGCCGCTAACGCCGTCTTTCACGGCGCGCTTTCGGATGGCCAGATGGGGCATGTCTGGATCGACGCGCAGGTAAGCCAGGAGGACGAGCAGCCCCCATCCCTCCTCATCGAGTGGCAGGAAACGGGCATCGACACCGAAAAAACCCGCCAGGCGCCCCGCTTCGGCACCATGGTGCTCGAGCGCATCGTGCCGCTTTCTGTCGGGGGCACCGCCAGCTTCACCATCGACGAGGACCGGCTGAGCTACCGACTGCGCGTCCCGGCCGACCAGTTCGGCGCTTGAACGCAGTCATGCAGCCGCAAACACGCGTTTTCCCTTGCTTATTGCCGTGGATTTGCATTTCTTGATTGCGAATTGAGGAGCGAGCCTCAAAAACGAGCACATGACCAGAGCGGCTGCCGGCCGCCACGGACCCAAGGTAAGTATGACGCAAACTCAGCCCGCTGGGGCTCGATCCCCGGTGGTGCAGCTCCAGGACCTGCATAAATCCTTCGGCGCACTAGAAGTGCTCAAGGGCATTTCCTTTGCCGCTTATGAAGGCGAGGTCATATCTCTGATCGGCTCGTCTGGTTCGGGCAAGTCGACGCTGCTGCGCTGCATCAACATGCTCGAAGTGCCCGAGCGCGGCACTGTTTGCATCGACGGTGAACCCATTGCCCTGCGCGGCGAGGGCTCACATCGCCGCATCGCCAATGAAGAGCAGATCCGCCGCATCCGCTCGGAGCTCGGCATGGTGTTCCAGTCCTTCAATCTCTGGGCACATATGACGATCCTCCAGAACGTCATGGAAGCGCCGCTCGTGGTGCAAAAACGCGGCCGCGCCGAAGTGGAGCGTGAAGCTCTCGCCATGCTCGATAAAGTAGGCATCGCCGATAAGGCCATGAGCTACCCGGCCCAGCTTTCGGGCGGCCAGCAGCAGCGCGCCGCCATCGCCCGCGCCCTCTGCATCAATCCCCGCGTCATGTTGTTTGATGAACCGACCTCGGCACTCGACCCCGAATTACAGGTAGAGGTTCTGCGCGTCATCAAGGTCTTGGCTGATGAAGGCCGCACCATGATCCTTGTGACCCATGACATGGAATTCGCCCGCTCGGTCTCGGACCGCGTTATCTTCCTGCATCAGGGCTGCATCGAGGAAGAAGGTACGCCCGAGGAGGTTTTCAACTTCACCAGATCCGCTCGGCTCAGGCAATTCTTCAACGCTGCCCAGCACAGCTAGGCAGCACATCAGCGAAAACGGAGACGACAATGAAAAAATTACTGCTGGCGGCGCTCGCGACCCTGTCGCTTTCCGGAGCCGTTCAAGCCCAGGAAACCCTGCGCATCGCCACCGAAGGTGCCTATGCCCCTTGGAACTACCTCGATGACTCAGGCGCTCCCGCTGGCTATGAGATCGAGTTGGGTAATGCCATCTGCGAACAGGCGGGCCTCACCTGCGAATGGGTTATCAATGATTGGGACTCCATCATCCCCAACCTGCTTGCCGGTAACTACGACCTGATCATGGCGGGCATGTCGATCACCGATGAGCGCCGCGAGTCGATCGGCTTCACCGACAACTACTTCCCGCCCGATCCGTCGCGCTTCGCTGCCCCTGCCGGCGCTGATCTGGATTTCGCCAACCTCAGCGGCGTGCGCATCGGCGTTCAGGGCGGCACCATCCAGGCCGCTTACGCCGAGCAGAACATGGCTGAAGGCAATACCATCCTGTCCTTCACCACCGCCGATCAGGCGATGGCCGATTTGGCTGGTGGCAATCTCGACGTCATCTTTGCCGACGGGGCCTATCTCGAGCCTGTCGTGAATGCCTCGGGCGGCGGGATCGAGTTCGTTGGCGAAGATGTCCTCATCGGCGAGGGCATCGGCGGTGGCATCCGCAAGGAAGATACCGAACTCAAGGCAACGCTTGATGGCGCCCTTGCGGCCCTCAAGGCCGACGGCACCGTTGACCATCTGATCGCCAAGTGGTTCGAAGGCCGCGGTCCCTACTTCGCCCAATAAACCATTGCTCCGGGGCAGGCACCCTGCCCCGGCTTCTCGCCAAGTCTCCTCCTCTTGCCCGGTCAGCCCTTATCTATGAGCGAAGACATCGCCTTCTGGCTGGCTTATCTGACCAATGGCAAGCACCTCACCTGGTATGCGAGCTTCCAGTTCACGATCTTTGCCGCTTTGGCCGGCGGCACTCTGGCCGTGATCTTTGGATTGCTCGGGGCCACATTCCGCAATTCGCGCTTCCTGCCGCTGCGGCTTGTCGGTGGTTTTTACGCCAACATCGTGCGCGGCGTACCTGATGTGTTGTTTTTCCTGTTTTTCCCCCTGGCCTTCGAACAAGGCATGGAGTGGCTGCTGGCCAAGCAGGTTTGCTCACCCGAGGACATCGCGGCCCAAGCTGCAGCCTGGCCGCCCTGTCCCGGCGCAAACTGGCTCCTGGGGACGCCCGAATACCTCGTCCTCGCTTCCGTCTCACTCGGGCTTGTTTACGGCGCATTCGCCAGCACGGTAATCCACGGCGCCCTGCGCTCTGTGCCCAAGGGCCAGCTCGAAGCCGCTCAGGCCTTCGGCTTTTCGGCCCGTCAGGTGCTCTGGCGCTTTCAGATCCGCCAGATGTGGGTCTATGCCCTGCCCGGCCTTTCCAATGTCTGGATGCTGATCATCAAGGCGACATCCCTGCTGTCCTTGCTACAGATCGCCGACATCGTCCTGTGGGCCGATCGGCTCGGCGCCCCCAATTTCCTGCCCACCGTCGGGCTGGTGCATGACGATTGGCGCTGGCGCTATTACCTCGTTCTCTTCGTCTTCTATATCCTCGTGACCTTCCTCTCCGAAAAGGCCTTTGCCGCCATCACACGCCGAGTCGGGCGCGGCATCATCAGCGAGGGCCACAGCTGATGGAGCGCTTTTTCGCTGAACTGGCGCTGTTCTGGCCCGCCGTCTGGTTCAATATCTATTTCGCCGCGTCATCCATCCCCATCGGCTTCGTGCTGGCGGTTTTGCTGGCCATGGGCAAGAACGCGCGCAATCCGCTGCTGTCGCGCCTTTGCCGCGGCTATATCTATGCCTTCCGCGGCTCTCCGCTCTTTATCCAGTTCTTCATGTTCTATTCGCTGGCCCTCTCGCTCAATATCAGCCTTTGGAAGCCATGGGGCATCTCCTGGCTGGTGCTCCATCCCCTCTTCATCGGCCCGGTCGTGCTGACCCTCAACACCGCCGCCTACACCGCCGAAATCTTTTACGGCGCCCTGCGCGCCGTGCCGCGCGGCTCGGTGGAAGCCGCCCGCGCCTTTGGCATGAGCCGCTGGCAACAGTTCCGCTCCGTCATCTGGCCCAGCGCCATCCGCCTGGCCTGGCCGGCCTATACCAATGAGGTCGTCTTCCTCTTCCACGCCACGGCCATCGTCTATTTCGCCCTGCCGGTAATCGGCCAGCAAAAGGACCTGATGGTCACGGCCAAGGAGCTGTTCGAGCGCGACTACAACGTTTTCCTCCACTTCTCGGTGGCCGCGTTGTATTTCCTCGTGGTTTCACTCACCGTCTTTTTCGTGTTCGACCTCGTGTACCGCCGCCTGATGCGGCACATGCCCAACCAGCCCAAGCTGCGCTTTGCCCCCAAATGGATGCGCTGAACCCATGACCTTCGAGCTCCACCGCACCACCCTTTCCGGCGACATCCCCGGCACCAGCACCGAGCTCTTCTGGTACACGGCCGGCCCGGCCGACGCGCCCCGCGCCGTCCATCTGCAAGCCGCCCTCCATGCCGATGAACAGCCGGGCACCATGGCGCTGCATCACCTTTTGCCCATGCTGCGCGACGCCGACGTGGATGCCGCCCTGCGTGCCCGCTTCACCATCTTCCCCTCGGTCAACCCGCTCGGGCTCGCCAACCGCTCGCTGCGGCACCATATCGGGCGCCACGACACCGAAACCGGGGTCAACTACAATCGCCGCTGGCCCGATCTCTACCCGCTGGTCGCCCATGCCCTCGCCGGCCGGCTGAGCGACGACCCCACCGCCAATATCGCCGCCATCCGCTCAGCTGTTGCCGCCTGGATTGACGAACAAATCCCCAGCTCCGCCGCCCAGCAGCTGCGCCTCCAAGTCCTGCGGTCCGCCGCTGCCGCCGATCTCGTGCTCGACCTGCATTGCGACGACGACAGCCTCAAGCACATCTTCACTTCGCCCGAACTGATGCCGGGCTTGCAGGACCTCGCCGACTGGATGGGCGTTGCCGCGACCCTTACTGCCGAGGACAGTGGCGGTGGCTCCTTTGACGAGGTCTTACCCTCGCTCTACCGCAAGGCGGCGGCTGCAAATCCCGACCACCCCGTTCCGGTGGCCGTCGAGGCCGCAACCCTTGAATATCGCGGCCGCGCCGACAGCTTCGACCATTTCGGCCACCAGGACGCTCTGGGGCTGTTCAATTTCTTTGCTGGCCGCGGCTTGATCGACGCGGCGCCCGCGGCAGCACCCGTCCCCGCTCCTGGCCCCACGCCCTTTGAAGCCACCGAAGTGCTGCGCGTCGATGCACCCGGGCTCCTCGCCTACCGGGTCGAGCTGGGTGAACATGTCGAGGCCGGCCAGCCCGTGGCCGATCTCATCGCCATGGATGGCCCGGAGGCCTTCATGGCCCGCCGCCCGATCCTCGCCGGAACGAGCGGCATCGTGCTCTCGCGCGTTTCGGCCAAATATGTCCGGCGCGGCGCGGGTATCGCCAAGATCGTCGGCTCCACCATCCTGCCCACCCGCGCCGGCGCCTATCTGCTGGAAGACTAGCGCGCCGCTAGTCCCAGTTCCCGATGCTCGAACGCGGTCATCACCCCGCGCAGTTCCGCCAACCCCTTCATGCGGCCAATCGTCGGGTAACCCGGCTGCGCCCGCCGGTTGAGGTCATCGAGAATGTCCTGCCCATGATCGGGGCGCATGGGAATGGTGTGGTCGCTCCGCCCGGCAATGCGGCGCCGGTTCTCCTCGCGCACGATAGCGGCGATAAGGGCCACCATGTCCACATCCCCGCCCAGATGCTCGCTCTCGAAAAACGAGCCAATGACGTCGTCGATGTCCCGCTTGACGTTGCGCAGATGCAGGAAGTGCACCCGGCTTCCCAGCCGCTCCATCATGCCCGGCAGGTCGTTGTCCGGCCGTGCCCCCAGCGAACCCGAGCACAGCGTCATGCCATTGGCGTGGCTATCCACCGCCTGCAGGATGGTGGTGTAATCCGCTTCGGTCGACATCACCCGCGGCAGGCCCAGCAGCGCGAACGGGGGATCGTCGGGATGGCAGCAGAGCCGCACGCCCAACTCCTCGGCCGTCGGTACCACTTCCTCGAGGAAGTCGATGAAATGGGCCCGCAACTGTTCGGCGCTGATCTGGCCATATTCCGCCAGGTGGGCGCGCACATCGTCGAGCGTCATCGACTCCGTTGAGCCCGGCAGCCCCATGGTCACATTGCGCGCCAGCTGCTTCTTGCCATCTTCGTCCAGCTCGGCAAAGCGCCGCCCGGCCTCATCGGCAATGGCATTGCTGTAGTCGGCGCCAGCGCCCGGCCGCTCGAGAATATGAATGTCGAAGGCCGCAAAATCATTGATGTCAAAGCGCATGCAGGAAGCGCCATTGGCGACGGTGAAGCGCAGATCGGTCCGCGTCCAATCCAGCACCGGCATGAAATTGTAGCACACCACCTCGATGCCGCTTTCCGCCAGGTGCCGGAGCGAAATCTTGTAATTGGCGATATGCTCGCGCCAGCCGTTCTTCTGTTTCTTGATGTCCTCGGAAACGGGCAGGCTTTCCACCACGTCCCAGGTGAGACCCGAAGGCGTGCCATCCTTGCGGGTGCCGATTTCCTGGTGCCGCTTGCGGATCTCCTCGGGCGTCCACACCACCCCATTGGGTACGTGATGCAGCGCGCTGACGACACCTTGCGCGCCAGCCTGGGTGATATCGTCAATGCTGGTCAGATCCTGGGGACCGAACCACCGCCAAGTTTGTCGCATTCCACACTCCCACTTGTATGGTAGCTCAATGCCATAAGGGGGTTAGGGACGGAAGTCCCTATGCGTCAGCGCAAATCTTTATCATAGACAAACTTGGGCATGTTCCAGTGCCAAATCAGCGCGGCAACGCGAAACGCAAAGCCGAAGGAAGCCGCCGCGACACTGACCAGTTCCGCGTTCAGGCCTGCCTTGAGCCCCAGATAATATACCGCCGCTGTCGCCAAAGACACGGTCGCATAAAGCTCACTGCGGAAGACCAGCGGAACGTCGTTGCACAACACGTCCCGCAGGACGCCGCCGACGATGCCGGTCACCATGCCCGAAACCAGCACGATGATGGGATGGCTGCCCAATTGCATCGCCACATTGCAGCCGATGATGGTGAACACCACGAGACCCAGCGCATCCAGCAAGAGGAACGGCCAGCGCAGCCGGTCGACAAATTGCGCCAGGGCGATGGTAAGGAGTGCCGCTCCGCAGGCCAACAACAAGACATAGGGGTTGGCCACCCAGTACAGCGGATAATGTCCCAACACGATGTCGCGCACCGTACCGCCGCCAAGCGCCGTCACGCAGGCCAACACGCAAACGCCGAACCAATCCATGCTGCGCTGCCCAGCCGTCAACGCAGCCGTCATCGCCTGGGCGGCGATCGCGACATAAGAAAGCAGGGTCAGCATGAACGGGCTCCGAAGCGCAAGATGCGCTCCGGCACGTTACAGAACCTAGTCCTCATGTCCAATGCGGCGGGACGCCCGCCGCCTCGGGACCTAGATATGGATGGCGCCATCACCCAGCGACAACGCCGCTTCGCGTACCGCTTCCGATAGCGTCGGGTGCGCATGGGTGGTTCGGGCGAGGTCTTCCGCCGCCCCAGAGAATTCCATCAGCGTCACCAGCTCGTGGATCATCTCGCCAGCATTCTTGCCCACGATGTGGGCGCCCAGCACGCGATCGGTTTCCACATCGGCCAGGATCTTGACGAAGCCCTGGGTCGCCAGCATCGCCTTGGCACGACCATTGGCCGTGAAGGGGAATTTGCCGATCTTGTATTCGATGCCTTCGGCCTTGAGCTCGTCCTCGGTCTTGCCGACGCTCGCCACTTCAGGATTGGTGTAAACCACGGCCGGGATGGCGCCGTAATTGACGTGGCCCGCCTGCCCCGCCAGGATCTCGGCCACGGCAATGCCCTCGTCCTCGGCCTTGTGCGCCAGCATCGGCCCTTCGATCACATCGCCGATGGCATAGATGCCCTCGACCGAAGTCTTGTAATGCGCATCGACGCGCACGCGCCCGCGTTCATCGAGCGCCACGCCCGCTTCTTCGAGCCCCAGCCCTTGGGTGAACGGCTTGCGCCCGATCGCCACCAGCGCCACATCGGCTTCCAGCACCTCGGCCTCGCCGCCCTGCGCCGGCTCGACCCGCACCTGCAGCGCAGCGCCTGATTTGTCGATCCCCGCGACCTTGCTCGACAGCTTGAACTCGATGCCCTGCTTGGCGAGAATGCGCTGGAACTGCCGCGCCACTTCGCTGTCCATGCCCGGCAGGATGCGGTCGAGATATTCCACCACGGTGACCTTGGCCCCAAGGCGCGCCCAGACCGAGCCAAGCTCGAGCCCGATCACGCCGGCCCCGATCACCAGCAGCTTGCTTGGCACCTTGTCGAGCGTCAGCGCCCCGGTCGAGGTGACCACGCGCTTTTCGTCAATCTCGATCCCCGGCAGGTTGGCAGAAACCGAACCTGTGGCGATCACAATGGCCTTGGCCTCGACCTCGCTGGCCTCGCCGCTTTCCGGCGTTACGCGCACCCTGCCCTGGCCGACGATTGAGCCGGTGCCGCGCAGCACGGTGACCTTGTTCTTCTTGAACAGATAATCCACCCCGCCGACATTGCTCGCCACCGTATCGGTCTTGTGCTTCATCATCTGTGGCAGGTTGAGCTTGGGCGCGGGAATGTCGATCCCCAGTTGAGAAAAGCCATGCCCGGCTTCATCAAACAGCTCGGAAGCATGCAGCAGTGCCTTGGAGGGAATGCAGCCGATATTGAGGCAGGTGCCGCCCAGCGTCGGCCACTTCTCCACCACGCCGACCTTCATGCCCAGCTGTGCCGCCCGAATGGCTGCCACATAGCCGCCAGGGCCCGAGCCGATGATGATGAGGTCGAATATATCTGCCATAGTGATAGCCCCAAAAATCCTGCAACTGCTGTTCAGCCCCAGTCACGCTGGCGGCCTGCGGCTAGATGTAATGTCGGGGAGGAGATTTAACCACCGCTAGAGCGCGGAAAAGCCTCGCCGGACACTGTCGTCTACTAGCGGGAGTCGCGGCAAAAGCGAATTGGCAAAACGCAGCACTCCCGCTGCCCACGCCAGCCTCAACGCGAGGCAATTTCCTGGGCCTGCTTGAGCGGCTCGGGCAATTGCTTGTCGATATCGAGCTCGCCGCTTTCCACCCGCTCGAGAAAGCTTTGGCAAAAGGCCCGTTTGTCGTCGGCGCTGTTATAGGCGCTCATGATCTGGGTGCCGCCATAAGTCTCGGCCGCCTCGAGCTGGCCCGGCTCCCCGCCCCCCAGCCGCGCGATCACCCGGTCAGCAAGGTCCAGAAAACCGATATTGCGCAAATACCAGTTGTCGCGCGCCGTCTCATAGGCGCTGTCTAGCCCGGTATTTTCATAGCAATGGGTGGTCATCGCCGAAACGATCGCTTCCGAGCCGTGGAACGCCATCAACTCGCCCACAAGGGCCGGATCGGGAACAGCAGTCGCTGGTTCGATGGCCTCCTGCGCCCAGGCAGAAACGGACAGCAACAGGCACAAGGCAATGACAGGGATCTTCTTCAAACACTCAACTCCACACTGCAACGCCCCAGCCCCCGTAGAAACCGGTTAGAGCTTAGCAAAGCGTTACCCGCCACCCGCCCCACGCCAACGTGACCACATAAAACAAAGGCCCGCCGAAGCGGGCCTCCATTCAAGCGTGTGATTTGTGGCTCCATCAGAGATCGAGAACGAGGCGCTCGGGAGCCTCCAGGCTTTCCTTGACGCGCACGAGGAAGGTCACCGCTTCCTTGCCATCAACGATCCGGTGATCATAGCTCAGGGCCAGATACATCATCGGCCGAACGACAACCTGTCCCCCGACCACAACCGGGCGCTCCTGGATCTTGTGCATGCCCAGAATGCCCGACTGCGGCGCATTGAGGATTGGCGTCGACATCAGAGAGCCGTAGACACCACCATTGGAGATGGTGAAGGTGCCGCCCTGCATGTCGGCCATGGACAACTGCCCGTCGCGCGCCTTCTTGCCCAGTGCGTTGATCGACTTCTCGATCTCGGCAATGCTCATCTGGTCGGCATCGCGCACCACCGGCACCACGAGGCCCTTCTCGGTGCCCACGGCCACGCCGATATGGGCGTACTGCTTGTAGATCAGCTCATCGCCATCGATCTCGGCATTGATCGAGGGGATCTCCTTGAGCGCATGCACCACCGCCTTGGTGAAAAAGCCCATGAAGCCAAGCTTGACGCCGTGCTTTTTCTCGAACAGCTCCTTGTAGGAGGCGCGCAAGTCCATCACTGGCTTCATGTCCACCTCGTTGAAGGTGGTCAGCATGGCGGCGGTGTTCTGCGCGTCCTTGAGCCGGCGGGCAATGGTCTGGCGCAGCCGGGTCATCTTCACCCGCTCTTCGCGCGCGGCATCATCTGCCGCGACGGGTGCCCGCGCAGCCGCTGGCGCTTTGGCTTCGGCGGCAGGAGCGGTGCCAACGCGGCTGATCGCCGCCAGCACGTCTTCCTTGAGCACTTGCCCGCGCTTGCCCGAACCGTTGAGATCGCCCGTGCCCAGATTGTTCTCGGTCATGAGCTTCTGGGCCGAGGGGCTGGCCGTCGCCGAACCGCTGCTGGCCGCCGGAGCCGGAGCTTCGCGGCTGGTCTGGTGGCCAAGCGCCGGATCGGCCTGACCGGCAGCAGGCGCTGCGGCAGGCTTTGGCGCCTCGGCTGCCTTGGCGGCGGGAGCTGGCTTGGCGGTTGCCGTCGCACCGGCAGCGCCGATCGCACCCAGCAGCGCGCCCACATCGACGGTATCGCCGGGCTGGGCCGCAATCGCTTCGAGCACGCCGGCGGCAGGGGCCGGCACTTCAATGGTCACCTTGTCGGTTTCCAGCTCCACCACGGGTTCATCGGCGGCGATCGCATCGCCGACCTTCTTGAACCATTGCCCTATAGTGGCTTCGGTAACGCTTTCGCCGAGCGTCGGCACGCGGATTTCTGTCGACATTGTCAGTCCCTTATTGTGCGAAAGCTTCGTCGAGGAAGGCTTGCAGCTGTGCCAGATGCGTGCGCATCAGGCCCGTTGCCGTGGAGGCGGAAGCCGGGCGCCCGGTATAGCGCACCCGCTGGCCGTTGCGGCCCATCTGGTCGAATACCCATTCCACATAGGGCTGGATAAACGCCCAGGCCCCCATATTCTTGGGTTCTTCCTGACACCAGATGATCTCGGCATTGCCGAACCGCCCGAGTTCATCGAGCAGTGCCTTGGCCGGGAACGGATAAAGCTGCTCGATGCGCAACAGATACACATCGTCGATGCCGCGCTTTTCGCGCTCTTCCAGGAGGTCGTAATACACCTTGCCGGTGCACAGCACGACGCGCCGGATCTTGTCGTCCGCCACCAGCTTGATGCTGGTCTTGGGTGCACCGGGCGCTTCGGCATCGTCCCAGAGCAGGCGATGGAAGCAGGAGTCGGCGCCCATCTCAGCCAAGCCCGAAGTTGCCCGCTTATGCCGCAGCAGCGACTTGGGGGTCATCAGGATCAGCGGCTTGCGGAAATCACGGGTCACCTGCCGGCGCAGCGCATGGAAATAGTTGGCCGGCGTCGTGCAGTTGGCGACCTGCATATTGTCTTCAGCGCAAAGCTGCAGGAAGCGCTCGGGACGCGCCGAGGAGTGCTCGGGGCCCTGCCCTTCATAGCCATGCGGCAACAGCATCACGAGTCCCGACATGCGGAACCACTTGCGTTCGCCCGAGGAGATGAACTGGTCGATCACCACCTGAGCGCCGTTCACGAAGTCGCCGAACTGGGCTTCCCAGATCGTCAGCGCCCGGGGCTCGGAAAGCGAATAGCCATATTCAAAGCCAAGCACCGCTTCTTCCGAGAGCATCGAGTTGATGACTTCGTAGCGGCTCTGATCGGGAGCCAGGTTGTTCAGCGGCGTAAAGGTCTTGCCGTCAACCATCTGGTCGTTGAGCACGGAATGGCGCTGGCTGAACGTGCCACGCTCCACATCCTGGCCCGACAGGCGCACCGGATGACCCTCGGTCACCAGCGTGCCAAAGGCCAATGCCTCGGCAGTCGCCCAGTCGATGCCTTCCCCCGACTCAATCGCGGCGAGCCGGTTATCGAGGAACCGCTTGACGGTCTTGTGGACGTTGAAGCCTTCCGGCACCTTGGTCAGCGCGGTGCCGATCTGGTGCAGGCGATCCACTTCGGCGCCGGAATGGCCGCGACGCGGACCTTCCTGCTCGGCCGGCTTGAAGTTCTTCCAGGCGCCATCGAGCCAGTCGGCCTTGTTGGGCCGATAGTCCTGCCCGGCCTCGAACTCGGCTTCGAGCTTGCTGCGCCATTCCGCCTTGAGCGCGTCGATCTCCTCGGCGGTGACGAGGCCTTCCCCGATCAGCTTTTCGCCATAGATCTCGAGCGTGGTCTTGTGCCCGCGGATCTTGGTGTACATCAGCGGCTGGGTGAAGCTTGGCTCATCGCCTTCGTTGTGACCGAAGCGGCGATAGCAGAACATGTCGATGACGACCGGCCGGCCAAAGCGCTGGCGGAACTCGATCGCGACCTTGGTGGCAAACACCACGGCTTCCGGATCATCGCCGTTCACATGCAGCACCGGCGCCTCGATCATCTTGGCGACATCGGTCGGATAGGGCGAGGAGCGGGAAAATTTCGGGCTCGTGGTGAACCCGATCTGGTTGTTGATGACGAAATGCACCGAACCGCCGGTGCGGTGCCCCTTAAGGCCCGAAAGCCCCAGGCACTCGGCAATCACACCCTGCCCGGCAAAGGCGGCATCGCCATGCAGCAGCAATGGCAGCACCATGGAGCGATCCGGCTTACCGTCAGTGGCGATATTGATCAGCTTGCCATCGGGCGAAATATGCTGGTCCTGCTTGGCGCGTGCTTTGCCCAGCACCACGGGATCAACGATCTCGAGATGGCTCGGATTGGCAGTCAGCGACAGGTGCACCTTGTTGCCATCGAACTCGCGGTCCGAGGATGCGCCTAGGTGATACTTGACGTCGCCCGAGCCTTCCACATCCTCGGGGTAGAATGCGCCACCCTTGAATTCGTGGAACAGTGCGCGATGCGGCTTGCCCATGACCTGGGTCAGCACATTGAGGCGCCCGCGGTGGGCCATGCCCAGCACGATGTCCTTGATGCCCAGCGCACCGCCGCGCTTGATGATCTGCTCGAGCGCCGGGATCAGCGCTTCCGAGCCATCAAGGCCGAAGCGCTTGGTGCCGGTATATTTCACATCGATAAACTTTTCGAAGCCTTCTGCCTCGATCAGCTTGTTGAGGATCGCCTTCTTGCCCTCGGGGGTGAAGGTGATTTCCTTGTCGGGCCCTTCGATGCGCTCCTGAATCCAGGCCTTGGCCTCGGGATCGGAGATGTGCATGAATTCGATGCCGAGCGTGCCGCAATAGGTGCGCTGCAGAATGGCCAGCATCTCGGGGATGGTGGCGTATTCCAGCCCCAGATAGTTGTCGATAAAGATCTTGCGGCTGTAATCGGCCTCGGTGAAGCCATAGCTCCGCGGGTCGAGCTCGGGCGCGGGCTCGCGCACCTGCAGCTTGAGCGGATCAAGATCTGCATGCAGATGCCCGCGCATGCGATAAGCGCGGATCATCATGATGGCGCGAATGGAATCCTGGGTCGCCTGCACCACATCCGCAGCGCTAGCCGCCGGAACGCCAGCAGCTTCGGCCTTCTTGGTGACAGCCTTTTCGGTCTTGACGGCGATCTCGCCCCAATTACCGTCGAGCGCGCTCACGAGATCGCTGCGCGGGGTCTGGGGCCAGTCCGTGCGGCCCCAGCTCGGGCCCTCCGCGCTCTTTATGGCGTCGGCATCACTGTCTTCGAGTTTGCCGAAAAAGCTCTTCCAGGTCTCGTCGACACTGTTTGGATCGGCCTTGAAGCGGGAATACAGCTGTTCGATATAGTCGGCATTGCCCCCGTAAAGAAACGAGGTCAGCAAGAACGTGTCGTTCTTTTCCTGTCGTGTCATCGCTTTTATGCGAGGCCCACGCCCCGCCATCCTTCTCAACAAGCCGGCCAGCCCGGCTTACCTGTAGTCCGAATACGAAGCCTTAACCGAGTTTCGTGAGCATCTTGTTAAGCGAGACGGCGCCCTGGAGCGCCGCCGCCCGGCCCACTTGCTGGTCCCTAACATCACTCAATGGCGAAAACGGGACCGAGTTGGGGTTCTATTGCCCCATCAGCCCTTGAGCACTTCCGCCAAGGTCTTGCCGATCCGCGCCGGGGACTTGGATACTTTGATCCCCGCCGCTTCCATGGCCGCAATCTTGTCCTGCGCGCCGCCCTTGCCGCCCGAGATCACCGCGCCGGCATGGCCCATCGTGCGCCCGGCCGGAGCGGTCAGGCCCGCGATAAAGCCGGCCATCGGCTTCTTGCGGCCGCGCTTGGCTTCATCGATCAGGAACTGCGCCGCATCCTCTTCGGCCGAACCACCGATTTCGCCGATCATGATGATCGACTTGGTCGCTTCGTCAGCCAGGAACATTTCGAGCATGTCGATGAACTCGGTGCCCTTGACCGGGTCACCGCCGATACCGACTGCCGTGGTCTGCCCCAGGCCCTCATTCGTGGTCTGGAACACTGCCTCATAGGTAAGCGTGCCCGAGCGCGAAACAATACCCACCGAGCCCTTGGAGAAGATCGAGCCGGGCATGATGCCGATCTTGCATTCCTCTGGCGTCAAAACGCCGGGGCAGTTCGGGCCCAGGAGGCGCGACTTGCTCTTTTCGAGCTTGGCTTTGACCCGCACCATGTCGAGCACCGGAATGCCCTCGGTGATGCACACGATCAGCGGGATTTCCGCATCGATGGCTTCCTCGATGGCCGCAGCAGCACCCGGAGGCGGCACATAGATCACCGATGCGGTGGCGCCGGTGCGCTCCTTGCCTTCGGCAACCGAGGCGAACACGGGCAGCGACGCCGAAGCATCGAGCCCGCTGGTCCAGGTTTCCCCGGCCTTCTTGGGGTTAACACCACCCACCATCTTGGTGCCGTAATAGGCCAGCGCCTGTTCGGTATGGAACGTGCCGGTCTTGCCGGTCAGCCCCTGCACGAGGACCTTGGTGTCTTTGTTGACGAGAATGGACATGGTTTGGGCCTACGCTTTAATCGTGTGGGGGGATCAGGCGGCCTTGACCGCGGCGACGATCTTCTGGGCAGCGTCGTCAAGGTCATCGGCGGAGATGACGTTGAGACCCGACTGGTTGAGGATCTCCTTGCCTTCCTTGACCCGGGTACCCTCGAGGCGCACCACCAGCGGCACCTGCAGGCCCACTTCCTTGACCGCAGCGATCACGCCTTCGGCGATCACATCGCAGCGCATGATGCCGCCAAAGATGTTGACGAGGATGCCTTCCACTGCCGGATCGGCGGTGATGATCTTGAACGCTGCCGTGACCTTTTCCTTGGTCGCGCCACCGCCCACATCGAGGAAGTTCGCCGGCTCGGCGCCATAGAGCTTGATGATGTCCATAGTAGCCATGGCAAGGCCCGCCCCGTTCACCATGCAGCCGATATTGCCATCAAGCGCCACATAGGCCAGGTCGTACTTGGACGCCTCGATTTCCTTTTCGTCTTCTTCCGAAAGGTCGCGCAGCTCCTTGAGCTCGGGGTGGCGGAAGGCGGCGTTGTTATCGAAGCTCACCTTGGCGTCGAGCACCCGCAGATGACCATCGGTCATCACGATCAGCGGATTGACCTCGAGCAGGCTCATATCCGTCTCGACAAACGCCTTGTAGAGAATGGGGAACAGCTTGGCGGCGTCCGCCTTGGCGTCGCCTTCGAGCGCCAGCGCATCGGCGATCTTGGCCACATCGGCTTCGGTCACACCCGTCTGCGGGTCGATCGCCACCGAGATGATCTTTTCGGGCGTGTGCTCGGCAACCGCTTCAATATCCATGCCGCCTTCGGTGGACACCACGAAAGCCACCCGGCTGCTGCTGCGATCGACCAGCAGCGAGCAATACAGCTCGCGCGCGATGTCGGCACCGTCTTCGATATAAAGGCGATTAACCTGCTTGCCCGCATCGCCGGTCTGCTTGGTCACGAGCGTGTTGCCCAGCATCTCCTTGGCGAATGCCTTCACCTCGTCGATCGAACGGGCCAGCCGCACGCCGCCCTTGGCGTCGGGCCCAAGTTCCTTGAACTTGCCCTTGCCGCGTCCGCCGGCATGGATCTGCGACTTGACCACATAAAGCGGCCCGGGCAGCTTCTTGGCCGCGGCTTCCGCCTCGTCAGCCGAAAAAATCACAACGCCTCCAGCCACGGGCGCACCGTAGGACTTCAGCAGCTCTTTGGCCTGGTGTTCGTGAATGTTCATTTGCTTGAACCCTGTGTGGGGCACCTGATGGTGCTCTGGGGGCTATCCGCCGCGGCGGATAGCGTGGATGTCGAGAACCGGAGCGCAGCGTACGTTGAGTACGTGAGCACCGGAAGCGCAGAAATCTGCGCTAGGCGCCCGGCGGGAGCGCTCGGAGTACCATCAGGCCAGCTTGGGTGCGATCTTCTTGCAGGCCTCGATCAGGCCTTCGACGGCGTCCACCGAGCTGTCGAATGCCTTCTGCTCGGCGCCATTGAGTGCGATCTCGATGATCTTTTCGGCGCCATTGGCCCCGATCACCACCGGCACGCCCACATAGGTGCCCTTGACGCCATACTCGCCGTTGAGGAACGCCGCTGCAGGCAGCACGCGCTTCTTGTCCTTGAGATAGCTTTCGGCCATCGCAATGGCAGAGGTTGCCGGCGCATAGAATGCCGAACCGGTCTTGAGCAGGCCCACGATCTCGGCGCCGCCATCGCGGGTGCGCTGGATGATGGCGTCGAGCTTTTCGCGGCTCATCCAGCCCATCTTGACGATATCGGTCAGCGGAATGCCCGCGACAGTGGAATAGCGCGCCAGCGGCACCATGGTGTCGCCATGCCCGCCCAGTACGAACGCATTGACGTCTTCGACCGAAACATTGAGCTCATCGGCGATGAAATGCACAAAGCGCGAGCTGTCGAGCACGCCGGCCATGCCGATCACCTTGTTGGTGGGCAGGCCCGAGAACTTCTGCAGCGCCCAGACCATGGCGTCGAGCGGGTTGGTGATGCAGATCACAAAAGCGTCGGGTGCGTATTTGGCAATGCCCGCGCCCACCTGCTCCATCACCTTG
The DNA here is from genome assembly GCF_058133665.1 of Devosia sp. Z11_6. Lineage (NCBI taxonomy): Bacteria > Pseudomonadati > Pseudomonadota > Alphaproteobacteria > Hyphomicrobiales > Devosiaceae > Devosia > Devosia sp. Z11_6. The sequence goes on along the minus strand of NZ_JBYUNQ010000001.1, from coordinate 537,400 downwards.
AGGTTGATTTCGAGCAGATCGTCGCGGCTCATGCCGGGCTTGCGCGGCACGCCGGCGGTGACGATCACCACATCGGCCCCCGCGAGGTCCTTGTATTCGGAGGTGCCGGTGATCTTGGCGTCATAGCCTTCCACCGGTGCAGACTGGGAAATGTCCAGCGCCTTGCCCTGGGGCACGCCATCGACGATGTCGAACAGCACGATATCGCCCAGGTCCTTGAGCGCTGCCAGGTGAGCGAGCGTTCCGCCGATCTGTCCCGAGCCGATAAGAGCGATCTTGTTGCGCGCCATAAGCCTCAATCCCCACTGCGTTGAATTGGCGCACCTCTTAACCCTGTCGCGTCACAGGGGCAAGTGAACCCTTCGTCTAAACTCCCCCTCATCCCTTGCCCATGGGGGAAGCCCCCATGCCGAGCGGGCATGGAAGGATGCGCAGAAAACCCTGCGCCGCAGCCGCTGATCGAAGATCAAATACCGGGGTGCCACCGGCCGCGCTAAGCACCGCTTCGTCCCTGTCTCCGAGCACGCGCTCATAGCTCCAGGCGCCGCGCCACAGGCCAAGGTTAACGCCCTCACGGCTCCACAGCCGCCACAGCCGCAGCAATCGCGGCAGCTTGAGGCGGTTCACGCAGTCTGCACGGGCAACTCTGTCCCCATAGGTTCGGGTATTACCGCCCTCGATAATCCAGCGCGGCAGCTCTGCCGCAGCCCTGACATCCCGGTCGATGGTGTCAGCAGGCCGAAGCTTGCCACCCCTGTCATGCACAAATTGGTCAACCGAGATCACCGGCAACCCGAGCTTGGCCGAAATTTGGCCTGCCAACCATGTCTTTCCCGCACCCGGCGCACCAATGATCATGATGCGTTCCATCTCAGTGCTCGGCCACCCCGACGTCGCGCAACGCCTTGCCGAGATATTCTTCCGACTGCATCTCGACCAGCCGCGATACCGTACGCTCGAACTCAAACGCCGTGCGATCGTCGCGCCCCAGTTCAGCCAGCGGAGCCGCAAAGCTCGCGCCCAGCTTGACGCCGCGGTCATAGAGATTGTCGATCAGCAGGATAAAACGTTTGGCCGCATCGCTCTTGGTGCGGTCCATCTGCGGCACGCCATCAATGATCATGGCGTCAAAACTCTGAGCAATCCGCACAAAGTCGCGCGAACCCAAGGGCTTCTCGCAGAGATCGGGAAAGCCGAACCGGGCAGCGCCGCGCGCCGCGAGCGGCACGGCAATTTCGCGCCCGGTGCTGTGGATCGTGGTCGGCCGCCCCGCCTCGCCACCGGTCAGGCGCAACCATAACCGGTCCATCGCCGCCTTGGTTTCCGGCCCGGTCCCGAAGGCAAATACCTGCTGGCCGGCAAATTTGAGCCGCCGGTAATCCTGTTCCGCGTCGAGTGGCGCCACCGTCGTATACTGTTTGAGCAACGCAATAAACGGCAAGAACAACTCGCGGTTGAGCCCGTTCTCATACAGCCGCTCCGGCACCACATTGGACGTGGCCACCAGCGTCACCCCGCCCGCAAACAGCTTTTCAAACAGCCGGTTGAGCAGCATGGCATTGGTGATATCGTGCACGTGAAATTCATCGAGGCACAGCAGCCGCAACCCACCCTTGAGGATGGGCCGCACCACCGCTTCCACCGGATCGCTATCATCACCCTTGGCCTTGGCGCGCTTGCGGAACGCGGCAATGCCCGCGTGGATCTCGTCCATGAAGGCATGGAAATGCACCCGCCGCTTCTGCGGGATTTCCGTCGCCTCGTAGAACAGATCCATCAGCATGGTCTTGCCGCGTCCCACCTCGCCATAAAGGTAGAGCCCCTTGACGGGCTGCGGCTTGTCGAGCCACCGGGCCAGAAAGCCTCCGGAAGCCGAAGCGTCGAGCGCAGTGGCAATACCGTCCAGTAATCCCGCCGCCTGTTCCTGGGCGGGATCGCGGCTCAAACCGCCACGCGCGACAAGCGCCGCATAAGCAGCGCTCACCGGCCCCGACTGGGACGATGCGGATGGGTCAGCCTGGCTTGGCAAGTCAGGCGCGATCAGCGCTGCATGGAAATGGCTTGGCCGCCGCCCAGCGTACCGATATAGCGCCCGCCGCTCGGTGCAAGGAACGCTGCGATATTGCCATTCTCATCATATAGCTGCAGCTGCGAGCCGACCTGCTGCCAGCCGCCCACCGAAGCAAGGCCCGGCACGCCGCAGCCCGGCGCCGATGCGCGGTAATAGCTGGTGCCAGTCTTGGCGGTCATGGGCAGGTTGAGCCGGCACTGCGTCGGCCCGGCCTGCACGGTCCAAACGCCCTCGGGGCCGGCAGTAAAGCCGCCCGACGCAGCAGGCGCCGCGCCATTGGGCCCAAGTGTTACAAACGAGCTGTTGGAAGCCGTCTGGGTGGACGCACCAACCGGCGGCAGCGATGAAACGCCCCCAGCCATGCCTGGAGGGGTGCTGGGAACGCCGCCCAACACGGGCTGACCAGACAGTCCGGGAGCGGGCGCGCCAGTGGCGCCGCCCAGTGCCGGCAGCGTGCTTTGCTGCACGCTCGAAGGCTGCACCGGCTGCAACTGCGCCGGGGCGCCGATCGTGTTGAGATTTGCGGTGTTGGAGGTTGAAGAGCAACCGGCCATCAAAAGGGCCACCGCTGCCAAACCCGCTGCCGATACCGATCCGCGCATCCAAGCCGCCATGAAGTCGCTCCTGCCCGAAGGCCTGCCTAAAGGTTAACAATGGGCGCGCTTATAGCCAAACCACTGGTGTGACACAATCGCCCGCTTCGCGTGGACCACCATTCACTGATGTGGCAGTTTTAAGGCCCCTGCATTTCCTTCAACAACTCGCGCGCCAGAAGGGTTGCGTCCCCCGCCTCCTCTTCTGGCACCTGCACCGGCACGCCGCGGGGCCCGAACAGCCCGCGCACGCCCGGCAGTCCGCCTTCCCCGCCCTCGAGCGGATGAAAGCCATGCGCCCGCAGCGCCACTACCAGCACCCGCGCCATGGACAGGTCCTCGACTTGGGCAATTGTTTCGAACGCCATCGCCGGCTCCTTGTTGCTGCCCCGATTGTGCCGTTCATCCCCCTTTGCCGCAACCCCGCCCCGCCGAAGCGGCACCGAACTCAAAGCACCGCCTCGGCACTTGCCATCTTGCGGGGGAAGTGTTGCTGTGGTCGGTAAGCCATTTCACCCGCTGGTGATTTGCACATGGGCAGGTTCGGCGCTTTGCTCGGGCACAGCCAGCCATGGAGATCTGATGGGCGCCTATATTCTTCGCCGCCTCCTGCTGATGATACCGACCGTGTTCGGCATCATGGCGATCTCGTTTCTCGTGGTCCAGTTCGCTCCGGGTGGCCCGGTGGAGCAGGCGCTCGCCAATCTGAGCGGCCAGAGCAGCTCCATCGCCGAACGCGTCACCGGCAGCGCCGGTGGCGATTTCGCCGCCCAGCCCGGCGCCAATCCTGGCGGCAATAACTCGGTATATCGTGGCTCACGCGGCCTGCCGCCCGAACTCGTCGCCCGCATTGAGCAGCAGTTCGGCTTTGACAAGCCGCCGCTCGAGCGCTTCGGCACCATGCTGTGGAATTATCTCCGCTTTGATTTCGGCGAGAGCTATTTCCGTGACATCTCCGTGATCGACCTCATCCGCGAGAAAATGCCCGTTTCCATTTCACTCGGGCTCTGGATGACGCTGATCTCCTACGGCATCTCCATTCCCCTCGGCATCCGCAAGGCCATCAGCGACGGCTCGCGCTTCGATGTCTGGACCTCGACGGTCATCATCGTGGGCTATGCCATTCCCGGCTTTCTCATCGCCATCGCGCTCATTGTCCTCTTTGCCGGCGGCAGCTTCTGGTCGCTGTTTCCCCTGCGCGGCCTGACCTCGCCGGGCTTTGAGAACTTCCCCTGGTGGCGCCAGATTCTCGATTACGCCTGGCACCTCGTCTTGCCCATCACCGCCATGGCGCTTGGCGCCTTTGCCACGACGACCCTGCTCACCAAGAACTCGTTTCTCGATGAGATCGGCAAGCAATATGTCACCACGGCCCGCGCCAAGGGGCTGACCGAACGGCAGGTGCTGTATGGCCATGTCTTCCGCAACGCCATGATGCTGATTATCGCGAGCTTTCCCGGCGCCTTTGTCGGCGCCTTCTTTGGCGGCTCGCTCCTCATCGAAACCATCTTCTCGCTCGATGGGCTGGGCCTGCTCGGCTTCCAGTCCGTGGCTAATCGCGATTACCCCGTGGTCTTTGCCACGCTTTACATCTTCTCGCTGCTTGGCCTTGTCATCAGCCTCCTCTCCGACCTCGCCTATATGTGGGTCGACCCGCGCATCGATTTTGAAAGCCGCGGCCTATGAGCGAAATGGCCGAACAAGCTGGCGTGCTCGAGGCGCCCCATAATCGCTGGCTGTCGCCGATCAATAAGCGGCGCCTCGCCAATTTCCGCGCCAACCGGCGGGGCTTCTGGTCGCTTTGGGTCTTCCTTGTCCTCTTCATCCTCACGCTGGGCTCTGAATTCATCGCCAATGACCGGCCCATCCTCGTCTCCTACAAGGGCGAACTACTCTTTCCCGCCTTTGTGGATTATCCCGAATCCCAGTTCGGCGGCTTTCTTGCCGTCACCAATTACCGCGATCCCTTCATCGCTGACGAGATCAAGGCGAATGGCTGGGCCATCTGGCCGCCCGTGCACTTCAGCTACGCCACTGTCGACAGCTACCTGCCCTATTCCGGCGCCGTCGCGCCCAGCTGGACCATGGACCGCGCCGAAAACTGCGCGCGCTATCCCCTGGGGGTCGATGATCCCGAGTGCAATCTCGGCAATTACCACTGGCTGGGCACCGACGACCGCGGCCGTGACGTCCTCGCCCGCCTGCTCTATGGCTTCCGCATCTCCATCCTCTTCGGTCTCGTGCTGACCATTGCTTCCTCCATCATCGGCGTCGCCGCCGGTGCGGTGCAGGGCTATTTCGGCGGCTGGACCGATCTCCTGATGCAGCGCTTCATCGAGATCTGGACCTCGATCCCAGCCCTCTATCTGCTGCTGATCATCTCCAGCTTCATAGCCCCAAGCTTCTGGGTGCTGCTTGGCATTCTCTTGCTGTTTTCTTGGGTCGCGCTCGTTGGCATCGTGCGCGCCGAATTCCTGCGCGGCCGCAATTTTGAATATATCGCCGCCGCCCGCGCCCTTGGCGTCGGCAACTGGACCATCATGATCCGCCACCTCCTGCCCAATGCCATGGTCGCCACGCTGACCTTCATGCCCTTTCTTCTTTCGGGCTCCGTCGCCACCCTGACCTCGCTGGACTTCCTCGGCTTCGGCCTGCCCCCCGGCTCCCCCTCGCTGGGTGAACTGCTTGCCCAGGGCAAGAACAACCTCCAGGCGCCCTGGCTGGGCCTCACCGGCTTTTTTACTATCGCCCTGATGATGACCCTCCTCGTCTTCATCGGCGAAGCCGTCCGCGACGCCTTCGACCCTCGCCGGACCCTGGCATGACCCAGTTCCTTCGCCTTCCCACTACCCCTGAGCCCCGCTCCACCTCCTCCCCCTTGAGGGGAGGGCCGGGGTGGGGGTGCAAGCCCCTCCGCAAACCTGGCTTGTGTGCTGATACGCCGGTGCCCGAACGAGCGGTCCCCTCCCCCCTAAGGGGACAGCTAGGGAGGGGGTCCCTCAACGAAACACGGCGGCCGCAACCAGCACCGGCATCCCGCCATCCGACCACTCAAGCCACCAATCACCACCATGAGGAGGCCACCCCATGACCCCTCTCCTCTCCGTGCGCGACCTCACCATCAGCTTCGGCCCTGCCGATGCTGCCCACAACATCGCCTTTGATATCGCGCCAGGCGAAACCCTGGCGCTTGTCGGTGAAAGCGGCTCGGGCAAATCCGTCACCGCCCTGTCCATCCTCAAGCTCCTGCCGCCCAGCGCTAGCGTTGCGGGAAAAATCCTGCTCGGGGATACCGACCTCGTTTCCGCCTCCGCCGCCGAGCTCCGCTCCGTGCGGGGCAATCGCATCTCCATGATCTTCCAGGAGCCGATGAGCTCCCTCAATCCCGTGCACACCATCGAGCGCCAGATCGGGGAAGTGCTCGCCGTGCATCGCGGCATGCGCCCCAACGCCGCCCGCGCCCGCACCCTGGAACTGCTCGATCAGGTCGGCATCCCCGATCCCGCCAGTCGCCTCGCCTCCTATCCGCATCAGCTTTCGGGCGGCCAGCGCCAGCGCGTGATGATCGCCATGGCGCTCGCCAACGAGCCGGACCTCCTGATCGCCGACGAGCCCACCACCGCGCTCGACGTTACCGTCCAGGCGCAGATCCTGACTCTCCTCAAGCAGTTGCAGGCGCGGCTGGGCATGGCCATGCTCTTTATCACCCATGACCTCGGCATCGTCCGCCGCATCGCCGACCGGGTCTGCGTCATGCAGGCCGGCGAGATTGTTGAAACCGGCGCAGTCAAAGCCCTCTTTGCCGCGCCCCAACACCCCTATACCCAGCGCCTCCTCGCCGCCGAGCCCAAGGGCGCCCCGCCGCCGGCCCGCCCCGATGCACCGATCGCGCTTGAAGCCAAGGACCTGCGCGTCTGGTTTCCAATCAAGCGTGGCTTGCTGCGCCGCACTGTCGGCCACATCAAGGCAGTGGACGGGGTCGACCTGGCCATCCGCCAGGGCGAAACCCTTGGTGTTGTCGGTGAAAGCGGCTCGGGTAAATCCACCCTGGGTCTGGCCCTCCTCCGCCTCATCGCCTCGCAAGGCCGCATCGTCGTCCTCGGCAACGAGGTCCATACGCGCTCCTGGCGCGCCATGCGCCCGCTGCGCGCCGACCTGCAGATCGTCTTCCAGGACCCCTTCGGCTCACTCAGCCCGCGCCTGTCGGTTGATCGCATCATTGGCGAGGGCCTTGAGGTCCACGCCCCCAAACTCGACGCCGCCGAGCGCGACCGCCGCGTGGTGCGTGCCCTGGAGGAGGTCGGCCTCTCGCCCGCTACCCGCTTCCGCTATCCCCATGAGTTTTCCGGTGGCCAGCGCCAGCGCATCGCCATTGCCCGCGCCATCGTGCTCGAGCCGCGCTTTTTGGTGCTCGACGAGCCAACCTCGGCGCTCGATGTCTCCATCCAGGCCCAGATCGTCGATCTCCTGCGCGACATCCAGGCCCGGCGGGGCCTCACCTACCTTTTCATCTCCCACGATCTCAAAGTGGTGCGCGCGCTCGCCAATACCCTCCTGGTCATGCGCCACGGCAAAGTGGTGGAAAGCGGCCCCACTGCCGAGATCTTTGCGGCCCCCCGCACGGACTATACCCGCGCCCTCATGGCCGCCGCCTTCGACATCGCCGCCACCGACACGCGCGATCTTGATCCGCCCGCCCCTGTCAGCCCATGACAAACCAGCCTAGAATTCAACCCCAGTTTCTGCCCATGCCCGGAGCCAGCCGATGAAGTTTGCGCCCCTCCTTGCCACCGCCCTGGCGCTGTTCAGCCTTGCCCTGCCTGCCGGCGCGCAAACCCCCGGGGGCGTCTGGACCTCGTCCTTTGTCATGGAGGGCGCGCCCAAATATCCTGAAGGCTTTGCCCATTTCGATTACGTCAATGTCGATGCCCCCAAGGCGGGCTCGGTGCGGCTGGGGGGCATGGGGGGTTTTGATACCTTCAACCCTATCCTGCCCAAGGGCGAACCGGCCGGCGGCATTGGCCTGCTCTATGAAACCCTCCTGACCCCCTCCCTCGATGAGGTCAGCGCTTATTACGGCCTGCTCGCTGAAAGCCTGCAGATCGCTCCCGATTATGGCGCCGTCACCTTCCGCATGAACCCCAAGGCCCGCTGGCACGATGGCGAGCCGGTGACGGCCGAGGACGTGGTGTGGTCCTTCCAAAAGAGCATCGAGCTCAATCCGGACCGCGCTCAGTATTATGCCAATATCGAGAAAGCCGAGGTCACCGCTCCCGGCGAAGTCACCTTCACCTTCAACCAGACCGGTAACCGCGAACTGCCCCTGATCCTGGGCCAACTCCAGGTCTTTCCCCAACACTGGTGGGAAGGCACCGACGCCAATGGCAAGCAGCGCGATATCGGCCAGTCCACCCTCGAGCCACCCTTGGGCTCCGGTCCCTATCGCCTGGCCAGCTTCGATGCCGGCCGCACCGTCACCTATGCTCGAGTCGAGGATTATTGGGGCGCCGATCACCCCACCCAGATCGGCCAGAACAATTTCAACGAATACCGCATCGAGTATTTCCTCGATCTGACCGTGCAGTTCGAAGCCTTCAAGGGTGACCAGTTCGATTGGTGGAACGAGAACTCTGCCCGCCGCTGGGCCACCGCCTATGATTTCCCCGCCGTCAAGGAAGGCCGCATCGTCCAGGAACTCTTCCCCCAGGATTATGCCAATTCCGGCCTCATGATCGGCTTTGTGCCCAATCTGCGTCGCGAAAAATTCCAGGATCAGCGCGTGCGCCAAGCCCTCAACTACGCTTTCAACTTCGAGGAGCTGAGCAACACCCTGTTTTATGGCCAGTATGAGCGCGTCGACAGCTACTTCTTCGGCCTGCCCTTCCGCTCCACCGGCTTGCCCGAGGGCGAGGAACTGGAAGTGCTGGAATCCGTGCGCGACCTCGTGCCCGCCAGCGTCTTCACCGAGCCCTACACCAATCCAGTCGGCGGCGATCCAACCAAGCTGCGCGCCAATCTGCGTACCGCGCTCGGCCTCCTCACCGACGCCGGCTACCGCCTCGAGGGCAACCGTCTCATCGATGCCAATGGTCAGCAGCTGAGCTTTGAAATCCTGCTCAACGGCCCCACCATCGAGCCTGTCGCCGCCAACCTCGTCACTAACCTCGCCCAGATCGGCGTCGCCGTCTCGCTGCGCACCGTCGACAGCCCGCAATACATCAACCGCCTGCGCTCCTTCGACTACGACGTCACCTATGCCGGCTGGCCGCAATCCTTCTCGCCGGGCAACGAGCAGCGCTACTTCTTCGGCTCCTCAACGGTCAACGAAGAGGGCTCGCAGAACTATGCCGGCATTGCCGATCCCGGCATCGATGCGCTGATCGACAAGCTCGTCGTCGCCGATGACCGCGCCACCCAGGAAGCCGTCACCAAGGCGCTCGACCGGGTGCTGCTTGCCCATCATTTCGTGGTGCCGTCCTATTCCCTGCGCACCTCGCGCATCGCGCACTGGGACCGCTTCAGCCACCCCGAGCCCCTGCCCGAATTCTCCAGCGGCTTTCCCACCATCTGGTGGTGGGACGAAGCCAAGGCCGCCAAAACCGGCGGTGCTCGCTAGCAAAAAAACCAGGCCGGCAACAGCCGGCCCTCGCCGCACAGCAATCAGGCAAGGGCTTGACCCGCCCTCAACCGCGATTGTGACCCCGACCTTGAGCCAGGGCCCATCCTGATCTTGCAGAGGGCGCCCCTATACAACGCCCCCCACGGCACCAAAGCTAAGGGCGAACCCCCGCCTCCCCCTTGAGGGGAGGGGCCGGGGGTGGGGGTCCCTCAGCAACGCACCGATCCTTCCCGACCTCAGCTCTGAGCCGGGGTCCAGCACGAGATCGCTCGGCTAACCAACACAGGCAAGCCCCCTCAATAATCCTTCTCGTAATACACCCCGAGCGCGGATTCCCCGTTCTGCCCGGCAGCGCCCGTCACCTTGAGGTCGTCGGTCACATCGAGATTGATCGTCACCCGGCTCTGCCCGCCGGCACCAGCCTGCACGCCCAGATACACATTGTCCTGGATATAAGTGCCGGCTTGCACGGCCACATTGCCTTCCGCGTCGGTGACCACATCGAGATCATCGAGCCCGGCAGCACCGCGCAAAGAGTCCACGAGGCCCCCGCCGCCGCCGCCCATCAGTTCGGCCGCCGCGCCCGCCAGCCGCGCCAGCTGCAGCGGCGACAGCTCGCCCATTGAGCGCTTGAAGATCAGCCGCGCCAGCACTTCATCCTGCGGCAACACCGGATTGGAGGTGAAGGTCACCTCGACATCCGACACCCGGCCGGCGACCGTGACGAACACCGTAATGTCGTCGCCCTCGGTGCTCGCGACAAAATTGATCACGGGATCCAGGTCGCCCACCAGCGTGACAATGCCGCTATCAAACACGATGCGCTGACCCAACAGGCTCAACCGCCCGCGATTGAGCTCGAACGCCCCCACCGGCTGAATATCGTTGAGCGGTCCGGTGAGCCGCACCGTGCCCCCCACTTCCGCATCAAGCCCGCGGCCGCGCACAAAGATCTGGTTGGGTGCGTTAACATTGACATCAAGCACGACGCCGGCTGGCCGCGTACGCGGCACCGGTGCCCCGCCGCGGGTGGTCACCTCCGCCCGGGCCAGGGTTTGCGCCACATCGCGCGGCGGGCGCACATGCTCCACCTCGACCAGCGCCGCACCGCCACCGAAATTCTCGGGCACGGTGATATTGGCTTCCTCTACGAGGAGATTCCCGCTCAGCAGGGGCGAACCGGTCAGATTGCCCGTCAGTGCCAGATCGCCCGATGCGGTCGCCACGAACAGGTCGCCATCGGCGTACCGGGCCGAACGCAGCGCCAGCCGCAGATCAGCCGGGAAACCACCGGTCAGTCCCACCGTACCGGAGGCCGCAACCGTGCCCCCCGTGGCGAGCTGCGCCCCAAGGCTATTGATCGCCAGCTGCGTGCCCGAAAGGCTCGCCGAGCCGGTGATCCCCACCAGCCGCAGATTGAGCTCCGGATCGACATAGCCAGCATTGCTGGTGGAAACCGAGCCGCCAAATTGCGGCGCCTGCAGGCTCCCCCTCACCTGGGCGTCAAGTTGCACCGTGCCGCTCAACTGCGCGCCGCGATCGGCGACGAAGCGGTTGGCCAGGGTCAGCGGCGCCGCCCCCTGCAAGCGCAGATCGAGCCCCTCGCCCGCCAGCGGCACGCTGCCGCTACCCGAAACGGTCAGCCCGCCCGCGCCATTGGCCTGCACCGACCCAAGCCGCACCACCCCCCCGGCAAAACTGCCTTCGGCGGTCAGCGCCAGCGGGGCCACCCCATAATCGCGGATCGCGGCTGCATTGATCCCCGCCCCCCGTGCGGTAAACTGCACCTGCGGATCGCTGCCGCTGCCGGTAATGCGGGCCTGCCCATCGAGCGTTCCCGCCAGGCCCAAATCCGGGGCCACCGCATTGGCTATCGACAGCGGCAGGGAATTGACCTCGAGCGCAATGTCGAGCACCTCCCCGGCCGAGCCGGTCGCTGTGATCGAGCCCGACCCAACATCGAAGCGCACTGCCTGCAGCGCAACATTGTTGCCACTCACCTGCAGCACGGTTGGCTGCGCCAGGCGCGCCGAAAGTTCCCCTTGCGCCAGTTGCGCCCGATCGAGCGCCAGCCGATAGCCGCCGTCCACCGGAGCCAGCGATCCCGCCACGTCCACATCGGTGCCCGTCGCCAGCCGCGCCTGTGCGTCAAATGCAGTGGTGTCGCCGGTCTGGTTCGCAGTCGCCGCCAGGGTTTCCACGGTTACGCCACCCACCGCCACAGTGCTGGCATTGGCCCGGCCATTGACCGCCGGCACCCCGAAGAGGTCGCCGATCTCGGCGGCAAAATCGGCCGCGCCGACCTGGATATCGTTGATGCGCAGCCCCGAAACATCGCCGCTGACGCTGGCATTCTGCTTGCCATCAGCGCCCGAGAGCACCGCCCGCGCATTGACCGCGCCGCGCGCTTCCACCAGCGCCAGCGCTGCCGCCACCGAAATATCGGGGGCCGCGACCACGAGATCACCATCGATCAGCCCGCTGGCCACATTGCGCACCAGCCCGCCAGTGATTTCCGCGCCCACAGTCTGGAACGCAATGTTGCGTAGAGCCTGGGTATCGGCATTCACATCCACATCGGCCCCGAGGCTCGAGCGGTGTCCGTCCACAAACGCGGTGCCGGTAACGGCGCCCGCGAGCCGCGCGTCCTGGTATTGCCCGGCAAAACCCAGCGCCGCTTCGCGCAAGGGCCGTCCGGCCAGCGTGCCACTGGGAATGGTGGCGTCAAGATCAAGCGCAATCACCCCCTCCTGGCCCTTGGCGGTGCCGACAACACTGAGCGCGCCGGTTGCTTCGGGCGAGAGCAGCGCCAGGTCGGCCAAGCCGAGATTGAAGGTGAAATCGGCCGCGCTGGACGAGAAGGTGCCGTCCGCCAGTACCTGCACCTGCTGGTTGGCGATGCGGAATTCCTTGGCGGTCAGCCCCGCCTCGGTGCGCGCCACCAGGCCGGATAGGGCAACCTCGCCCTGCAACAGATTGTCTGCCAACTCGTCATCGATCTTCAGATCGCGCCCGGTGCCGTCGAGTTCGAGCGTGAACACCCCGGTCACCGGCATGACGCTGCCGGTCGCCCGCAGCGTCAGCCCGCCATCGAGCTCCCGCCCAGCCAGTCCCGAGAACGGCGCAATGCTGGCCGTTTCGATCGCGATGTCGCCGGTAAAATCGAGGCCCGAAATCGTCCCTGACAGCGCCGCCGTCAGCGCTTCCCCGACAACGCGCAACTCGGCGAGCTCAACGGGCTGGCCGGCATTCCATAGGCCCGCAATGCCAACCCCGATGCCGTCGCCCAGCGCCGCTTCCACCTCGGGTGAGGCTGCAATGCCGCCCAGCGTGCCATCACCATTAAAGGTCAGGCGGCGAGTGGCCGGGTCGGACAGATTGGCCGCAACGCCACCCAGATTGAACGCCAGCGTATCCGCTGCAAAGCCCTCGGTCGCATATTGCGTTACCGAAAAGCTCGAACTCCAGTCCTCGCTGTCGCCCACCCCGTAATCCACTGCGAGCACGGCCGATTGCACCGTAGTTGCGGCGCCCGGCACCGGCAGCGTCACCGGCGCGCCTGTGCTGTCCGCGATATTGGCGCGCAGCACCAACTCACGCAGGAAATTGTCCGGCGTGGTTTGCGCCGAAGCTTCCAGCGCCAGTTGCCCGCCGCTCAGCCGCAAGCCACTGATGCTCAACCCGCCTTCCGAGCGCACCAGCGCATCGGCCGACAGCACCGATTCAGCGCCAAAGAAGGGCCGGTAAGGCTCGGCCACCAGCATGGCGAGCGGCCCGCGCACATCCAGGTCGATATTGTGCCCCTCGCCCGTCTGGGTAACCCGGGCGCCGCCCGACAGCGCGGTTTGCCCATTGGCCACCAGCGTCAGCTGCGTTTGCAGCCCGGCCACCGGGCCCGATCCCGTCAGCCGCAGTTCCACCGCGGGCCGCCCATCGATGCGCAACAGATTGGCCAACACGCCGTTTTCGGGCTCCACCAGCGCGAGCGCCAGCTCGATGCTGCTGGTTTCATTGCTATAGGCAACATCGAGATCGAGCGTTCCGCCCGGCCCGTCGAGCCGGATAATATCGAGCTGCGCATCAAGATTGCCGTCTGCGAGCGTAAACCCGCCGGCCAGCGAAATCTCGGACGCCAGACCAAACACGTCCTCGCCAAAGCTCACCCGCGGAACGGCCAGTTCCTCAATGGTGATGGCGACGGGAAATTCAGGCACGCTGAACGGCACGGCCTCAGGGGCCGGCAGGTCGAGCTGGTCATTGGGTATGGCATTGCGAAGGTATTCGATGGAATCGGCTGCAAGCGAACGCACTTCAAGGCGCCCCAGCAGCAGCGCGCCCTGGTTCCAGTTCAGCCGCGCATTATTGACGCGCAGCCATACGCCCTCCGCGTCGGCTATGGTGATCTCGCGGATCACCACATTGGAGCCGAGCGCCCCTTCGATATTGGACAGCTGGATTTGCCGCTCAGGGGTCGACAGCCGATCCTGCACGAAATTGGTGATCCAGTTCTTCTGCTCTTCTTCGCCCCCGTCCTGGGACAGCGACAGCGCCGTGGCGCCAAACAGGAGCGCGAGCGCCAGAACCACAAGCGCCGCAAACCGCCGCCGAAAGAACGGGAAAAGTGCCATCAAAAGCTTTGTCCTATGCCGACATAAATGGCGTAGTCAGGGTCTTCGTCCCGCTTGTTGAGCGGCACAGCCACGTCGAGCCGCAACGGCCCAAGGCCCGTGTAATAGCGCAGCCCGAGGCCCGCGCCCAATTGCAGGTCATCAATGCCCGGGAATTCGTCTGCGGCCACATAGCCCCCGTCGAGAAACGCCACGGCACCGATCGTGTCGGTAATCTTGGCGCGCGCTTCGATCGAGCCTTCCAGCAGATAGCGACCACCGGTGACAATCCCATCGGGGCCTTCAACGCCGATGGACTTGAACCCATAGCCACGCACCGAGCCGCCACCGCCGGCAAAGAACAGCCGGTCAGGCGGAATTTCCGCCAGGTCCGGGCCTGCCAGCAATCCGCCCTTGAGCCGCCCGGCCAAAACGAACCGCTCATCCTCGCCAAAACCCCAATAAGCGCGCCCTTCAACCGTCAGCTGTGCCGCCGCATTGCCATAGCTCAGCTCGTAGAACGGCTCGACATTGCCCGCGAGGTAAAAGCCTCCGGTCGGATCGACCTTGTCGTCGCGCGCATCGTAAACGGCGCCCGCATAAACACCGAGCAGCGAGAAATCGCGCGTGCCGAAATCATCCTCGTATCGGCCCCGCTCATAGAACGTACCGCCTTCAACGGTCAGTTGATCCGAGAAGATATGGGTTAGCCCGACCCGCCCGGTCGCCGATGTCTCGATATAGGTTGGATTGACCGTCCGCTCGGCCGAAATCACCGCCACCAGATCCGTATCGGGCGTCCAGATCCCGGGCTTGGTGAAGGTGCCGCCAAAGAAATAATCGAACTCTTCGGTTTCCACCGGATAAGCAATGCTCGCAACGCGCGCATCGAGCCGCAGCCGCTCGGCCTGCCCGAAGAGGTTGCGCCAAAGGTGATACCCTTCCACTCCCAGCCCATCGATGCTGGAATAGCTGGCGCCCACGCCAAAGCGGCGCCCGGGCAATTCCTGCACCAGCAATTGGTAAGGCAGCAAACCATCCGCGCCCACCGCTTCGGCCGCTTCAAACCGGGCCGAGCGGAACACTTCGAGCCGGTCGAGGCGCTTTTGCGCCCGGTCCAGCGTATCGGGATCGTATTCCTCACCCACTTCGATGCCGGTCTGGCGGCGCACGAACTCGGGGTCCATCCGCTCGGTACCCGATACGGTGATGTCACCAAACCCGGCATGCCGGCCCGGATCCACCGTGATCGCCACATCTACCGTGCGTGTCGCGTGATCGGCCACGACCTCGCGGCTGCGAATCTGCGCCTTGGGGTAGCCTTGTTCCTGCCAAGCCTCGATAGCTAGTTTTTCAGCCGCGAGAATGACACTCGACTTGGCCACCTCACCGGACCCAAAGCCGCGCTCCTCGGGCAGCTCCACCAGATCCGCGGGATCGCTGGTCAAGGGCGCTTCGTTGACCACTGCAACCCGGTTGAAGTTGAACAGCGGACCCGGATCCACGGTAATAACGACCCCCACCGGGTCGGGCAGCGACACGTCAGGCGCAAGATCGCTCGCTTCGCGTCCCGCCACGAGGACATGGACCGTGCCGCCGTAATAACCTTCATTATAAAGCGCGGCGATGATCCGTCGGTAATCGCCCCGCGCCTTGGCCAGCAACCCGGCTGCACCTGAAGCAGGCTCGTCCGCATCGGCCACGAGAGCCGAAGCATTGCGTACCGCGCTTTCCACCTCCCCTTCGCCCGCGACGGTGACCTCGACCGTATAGGGCTGCGGATCGGCAATCACCGCCTCGGCATCCGCCTCCGTCTGGTCTTCAAACAGCTTGATGCCGAAAATCTCGAACGCGGCAGCCGCCGGCACAAACACCGGCCCGGCTAAGGCCGCAGCAAGACAAAGGGCGCTTAAACTCGTTACAATCCGCGCGTTTTGCAGTGAACCCGCCCCCAGTTCGCCTGCGCCGCCACCAAGATTGGTCGCCCGCGCCAGGCCTTCGCTCATCGTCCCGCACCGGCCAGACAGGCCTGCAGCAAGCCTGTTTACCTTACCGGGCAGTGTAGAGCGACCCCAGCGCCGGAACAACCGGTCCGCGCAATTTGTTCCTAATTGTGACCACCGGAGTTGCGGATTCGCCGCACCCCCTGAAGACATGGTTAGCACCGGGTTAACGCCGCCCGCCCGCTTGACCCCTGCCGCGGCCCAGTCCACGTTCCCGGCTCGCCCACACCATTTGTAGGACCCCTCATGTACCAGATGCTCGACCCCACGCGCTTTGTTGTCTTCATCACCGGCGCGACCTCGGGCTTTGGCGCGGCAGCTGCCCGCCGCTATGTCGCTGCGGGCGCCAAGGTCATTGCCACCGGCCGCCGCACCGAGCGCCTCAAAGCCCTGCGCGACGAATTGGGTGCAGAGAACTGCCACATTATCACCCTCGACATTCGCGACCGCGCTGCGCTTGAGGCCGCCATTGCCGCCCTGCCCGCGCCCTTTGCCGGCATCAACATCGTCATCGCCAATGCCGGCCTTGCCCTCGGGCTCCAGCCCGCCGCCCAAACCGATATCGCCGACTGGGACACCATGGTCGCGACCAATATCAACGGCCTGATGTATACGGTCCGCGCCCTCCTGCCCGGCCTCATCGCGCGCGGGGGCGGCCACATCGTCACCCTGGGCTCGGTCGCCGGCGATTACCCATATCCCGGCGGCAGCGTTTATGGCGCGACCAAGGCCTTCGTGAAACAATTCGCCCTCAACCTGCGCTCCGATGTGCAGGGCAAGCAGGTGCGCGTCACCAATATCGAGCCGGGCCTCACGGAAACCGAGTTTTCCCTTGTGCGCTTCAAGGGTGACGAAGCCCAGGCCGGCAAGCCCTACCAGGGCACCCAGCCCATGACCGCCGAGGACATCGCCGAGTCCATCTTCTGGACCACGACCCTGCCCGCCCATGTGAACGTCAACCGCCTCCAGCTCATGGCCACCACCCAGGCCTTTGCGCCCTTCGACATCTACCGCGAAAGCTGATCGCCCCGCCCCAACTTGGCACCGCGCCAGCCAGCGCTTATGCTGGCGCGGTCTTCCCCCTGGATCTGCCCATGTCTTCGCCCATTGATCGCACGACCCTCGACCTCTGGCACGTCATTGCCGCCACCGATGAAGTGCCCCAGGGCCTTGTGGAAACCACCATGCTCCTTGGCCAAAAGCTCGCGCTCACCCGCGATGCCGCGGGCAATCCCGTGGTCTGGCGCCGCACCGATGAAGAGCAAGGCGACGAGATCGACCCCGCCGAAATCACCGAACGCCTGCCCGTGCGCACCGGCTATGGCTATACCTGGACCAGCCTCGGCACCCCGCCCGCCGAGCTCTTCCCCATCCCCGAATACAGCGAGCCTGACCGCGTCAACATGAGCTGCGGCTCCATCGGCATCCATGTTTCGGCCCCCCGGGCCGTCGAAAACTTCCTCGATATGGGCCACTTCCCCTATGTCCACACCGATATCCTCGGCTCCGAGCCTCATACCGAGGTCAAGGAATACGACGTGGAAGTCTCCGAAGAGCGCGACGAAGTGCTGGCCACCCGTTGCCGCTTCTTCCAGCCCCGCGCCGCCCTGTCAGCAACCGAGGGTATCGAGGTCGAGTATGTCTATCGCGTCCCCCACCCCTTCTGCTCGGTGCTCTACAAATCCTGCCCCGAGGATGAATCGCGCCGCGACGTCATCGGCATTTTCCTGCAGCCCGTAACTGAGGAAAGCTGCCGCGCCCATCTGCTGCAATCGATGATCGACTCGACCTCCACCATCACCGATCTGCGCCGCTTCCAGCAGACCATTTTCGGTCAGGACAAGCCGATCCTCGAAAACCAGTTTCCCAAGCGCCTGCCGCTCGATCCTCGCGCCGAAACCCCCATCCGCGCCGATAAATCCGCCATCGCCTACCGCCGCTGGCTCAGCCAAAAAGGCATCACCTACGGCACCATCCCCGTCGCGGGATAAGCGGGGAACACCGAAGGCGAGACGGCGCACGCTAAGAGGAGACAACAATGTCACCAGTCAAGCAGTCGTCTCCCTCCCCCCTGAGGGGAGGGATCAAGGGTGGGGGTTCAGGCCCGTCCGCAACTCCTCAAGCAACGGGCGAACCAAAACTCCTCTCCGGCGGTAATCCCCAAATCCCCAAAGGCCACGGCAACGAGCCAATCCAGGCCTACCTCGCCGCCATGCCCGGCTGGAAGCGCGCCGTCGGCGAGCAACTCGATAGCCTGATCACGGCCGCCCTTCCCGGCGTCTACAAGGCCGTCAAATGGAACTCCCCCCTTTACGGCGCCGCCGAAGGTCGCTGGTTCCTCTCGCTCCATTGCTTCAACAAATACGTCAAGGTGACCTTCTTTGACGGCCACGCCCTGACCCCGCCCCCGCCGGTCGTCTCCACCCAACCCAAGGTCCGCGCCTACCATATCGGCGAACACGACCCCATCGACCCCGCCCAGTTCACCGCCTGGATCCACCAGGCCGCCCAACTCCCCGGCGAAAAGATGTAATCGGGCTGAGCCCCTTCTTCACCCTCCCCCTCCCGGGGAGGGCCGGGGTGGGGGACGCGAGCCCCGGACCTCAGTGCTCGACCGAAACCATCCGTCCGAGAGCCATCGGCCCCATCGCCTCCCTCCCCCTTGAGGGGAGGGATCGAGGGTGGGGGTTCAGGCCCCTCCGCGGTCCGGATTTCGAAGCAAAGCACATATTCAGCACTTCCAGCTCCCCCAACGCCATCCGCTTCTGCCCTTCCCTCCCCCTTGAGGGGAGGGACCGAGGGAGGGGGTCCCTCAGTCACTCACCGCGCCACCCCCTCCCGACCCCCTCTCCTCAATCGGGATCACAGCCCCGCCGACAACCGCCCCTGCGACCCTCTTTCTTCACCCGCCCCCTTGTGAACAGCCCCGCCCTAAGGGTAACCCTCACCAAGGTCTCCCGTACGCCAGGAGAGCCCCGCCTGTTTGCCCCCGATCGTGGCGCGATCCCCACTTGCCCTGGGTTGACCCATGCCCCTAGACCTCGACGACACCACCTGGCATCCCATCGCCTCGAGCGATGACCTGCCCTTCCGCCATGTCTATCAGGGCCAGCTGCTGGGCCGCGAACTGGCCGTCTGGCGGGCCGATGACGGCAATGTCAATGTCTGGGAAAACCGCTGCCTGCACCGTGGCGTACGCCTCTCGATCGGCATCAACGAGGGCGCCGAACTTAAATGCCAGTATCATGGCTGGCGCTATGCCAATCGCTCGGCCGGCTGCACCTATATCCCCGCTCACCCCGCCGACGCGCCGGCGCGCCGCATCACCAACCGCACCTATCCCGCCCATGAGGCCTTTGGCCTCGTCTGGTCCGCCGCGACCGAGGCCCAGCCCTTTGCCCCATTCAACGGCAGCGATAGCGCCGACTGGTTCGCGCTGCGCCCCGTTCCCCTCAACGCCGCCCCCCAAGACGTGGCGCTCGCTCTGGAAAAATACCGCTTCCAGCCAGCCGAGGCGCTGGCTGGCGAAGCCGCCCGCACCATGATCGAGCGCCTGTCGCCCCTTTCGATCCGCCTCACCGCTCAGTCGGGTGAGGTCATCGAGCGCGCCGTGTTCTTCGTGCAGCCCGTCGACGCCGGCCGCGCCGTGATCCGGGGCCTCATCGAAGGCTCGCAGGCCCGCCCTCTTGCCGTGCTGCGCCACCACAACGAGCGCCTAACGCAGCTGCGCGACCACGTTGAGCGCGCCGCCCGTCGCAAGCCCGCGCCCGAGCCGCTGCAGCCCGCCTTCGCGCCTGTTTCAGCCGAACTCTCCACCATGCCCGATATCGCCGTGCCGCGCGGCAACACCCTGCGCGTCGTGGTCAAGCGCAAGTGGGACAGCGCCGATGGCATTGTCGCCTTTGAGCTCGCGGCGCTCGATGGCGGCCACCTGCCGACCTTCCAGCCCGGCGCCCATATCGATCTGCACCTCCCCAACGGCCTCGTCCGGCAATATTCCATCACCAATGGCCCGGGCGACCTGCTCAGCTACACCATCGGCGTCAAGCGCGAGAGCGCCTCCAAGGGTGGCTCGCAGATCCTCATCGAAAGCGTCAGGGAGGGTGACGTGCTGGCCATCAGCGAGCCGCGCAACAACTTCCCGCTGCGCCGCGACGCCACCCGCACCGTCCTCATCGCCGGGGGCGTCGGCATCACGCCGATCCTCTCCATGGCTCGCTTCCTCGACAAGTCCCACCTGCTCTATGAGCTGCATTACTTCGTGCGCCAGGGCGAACACGCCGCCTTCCGCGCGGAACTGGGGCAGTTGGCGGGCAAGATCACCACTCACATCGGTCTTTCGCGCGAAGACAGCGGCCGCACCATTGCCGGGGCCCTGGGCCACTGGAGCCGCGCCCAGCATGTTTATATCTGCGGCCCCGCATCCATGCTCGAAACCGTTCGCACCACCGCGGCCGCCCAGGGCTGGCCCGATGAGGCCGTGCATTTCGAATATTTCAAGAACGACAAGGTCATCGACCAGTCCTCGGCCTTCGAGGTGGAACTGGCCCGCTCGGCCATGACCCTGCAGATCCCTGCAGGCAAGACCATCCTCGAAGTGATGCGCGAAGCGGGTCTGCAAACCCCCAGCTCGTGCGAACAGGGCGCCTGCGGCACTTGCCTCACCGCCGTGATCGCAGGCGAAGTCGACCACCAGGACGTTTATCTCAACGAAACCGAAAAACGCTCCAACACCGCCATGCTCACCTGCGTCAGCCGCGCCAAGGGCAAGCGGCTGGTCCTCGACATTTGATGCTGGCGTTGATTGCACAGGATCTCTCGGCGCCATCCCTCCCCTCCCCCTTGAGGGGAGGGGCCGGGGGTGGGGGTCCATCAGTCAATAACAGCCCCCTCACCCAGCGCACCCTTTTCCGGTAGAAGACCGAGCCCCACCCATGACCATCACGCTTTACGATTTCGAGCTCTCCGGCAATTGCTACAAGCTGCGCTTGCTGATGAGCATTCTCGGCCTGCGCTATGACATCGTGCCGGTGGACTTCTTCCCCGGCCGCCAGCACAAATCCGAATGGTTCTTGCGCCTCAACCCTTTCGGCCAGCTGCCCGTGCTGGTCGATGACGGCCTCACGCTTTCGGACTCCGGCGCCATCCTCGTCTATCTCGCCAAAAAGTATGACGCCTCCGGCCAGTGGTTCCCCGAGGACCCTGCGCTCACCGCCGAAGTGCTGCGCTGGCACGCCGTGGCCGATGACATCACCGCAACCAGTTCCGCCGCCCGCCTGGCGCTCGGCTATGGCTATGATTTCGACGTCGAGAAATCCCAGGCCGGCGCCCACCGCATCTTCCGCATCTTGGACGAGCATCTCTGGTTCGGCGAACGCGAAGGGCGCGACTGGCTCTGCTCGCCCGCCCACCCGACCACTGCCGACATCGCCTGCTTTCCTTATGTGATGCTGTCCGAGGAAGGCGGCATCAGCCGCGCCGATTACCCCGCCCTGCGCCGCTGGAGCGACCGCGTCCGCCGCATCCCCGGTTTTGTGGTGATGTCCGGCATCTTCCCGGCCGGCCGCCCGCTAGAAACCGTCCAGCAGTAAGCCCCTTTCTTCACCTCCCCTTCAACGGCGGAGGGCGGGAGGGGTAAGGCGAGCCCCATCGCCTTGACTGGGTAAGCCGAGGGTGGCCATGCGCCTCCTCAATACCGCACGCCGCGCTTGGCTTTGATCTGCGCAATCCGCTCCCCATCGCTCGCCTGCAAAAACCGGCCGCGCTCGAGCAGCTCCAGCGTATATTCCTCATAGGTCAGCCCCAGCAGCGCGGCGCGTTCCGCCCGCATCCGCGCGATCTCCATCGGCACGCCGTAAAACGCCTGCTGCTTGGCCGCCTTCCATTCGAAATAGGTGCCGATGGAGCCATTGCCCCATTCATGCTCGGGCTCGTCCAGCGGCGGCCCGCCATTGCCCTCTTTGCCAGCCAATTATGCCTCGATGCTTTTTACCCGACAGGCGGATAGCGATGCTCCTGCCCCTGCCAGTCCCGCACCGTAAAGCATCCATCCCCGCCCGCAATCGCCGCTTTGCCGATATCAGCCTTGCCGTGGCCGCCGGGCAGGTCGAGCACATAGGTGGGCTGCGCCAGCCCCGAAATGCGCCCGCGCAACGCTGCCACCAGCGCCTGCCCCTCCTCGATGCCGACCCGGAAGTGGCTCGTCCCTGGCGCGAGGTCCGGGTGGTGCAGATAATAGGGCTTGATCCGGTTCTCGACAAAACAGCGCATCAGCGCGGCCAGTGTTTCCACGTCGTCGTTCACGCCCTTGAGCAGCACCGACTGGCTGACCAGCGCAATGCCCCCATCGGCCAGCCGCGACACCGCCGCCCGTGCCCCCGGGGTGAACTCCCGGAGATGGTTGGCATGCACGGCAAGATAGGTGGTCTTGCCGCTCGCCTTGAGCGCTGCCACCAATTCATCATCCACCCGCCCCGGCTCCACCACCGGCACCCGCGTATGAAACCGCACCACCCGCACATGCGCGATCTCGGCCAGCTTCTCGGTGATCGCCCGCAGCCGCCGCGGCGACAGCACCAACGGGTCGCCCCCGGTCAGGATCACTTCCCAGATCTCGTCATGCGCGCGGATATAATCGAGCGCCCGCTCCAGCGCTTCGGGCGCGAGCGTTCCCAGCCCCTGCGGCCCCACCATTTCGCGCCGGAAGCAGAACCGGCAATACACCGGGCACACATGCACGGCCTTGAGCAAGACCCGGTCGGGATAGCGATGCACGATCCCCTCGACCGGCGAATGGCTGAGATCCCCGATCGGGTCGGCCCGCTCCTCGGGCGTCGTGTGCAACTCCGCCAGCTGGGGGACGAACTGCGCCGCAATCGGGTCCGCCGCATCCGCAGGATCGATCAGCTCCACGAGCTCAGGCGTCAGGGCAATGGCATAGCGCGCCGCCACCCCCTCGAGCCCCGCCACCGCGCCCGGCGCCACCAGCCCTGCCGCCGCGAGCTCGCCTGCCGTCCGGATCGGCCGCCCTTCGCTCATGCGCCAAACTCCGTCACCGGCACCCATTGCACCAGGTCGATCCGCGGTGCTCCGGTCGCCAGCATCACCAGCCGGTCGAACCCCAGCGCAATCCCGCTCGCCGCCGGCATCAGCGCCAATGCTGCCAGAAACTCCTCGTCGATCGGGTAGCGTTCCCCATACAGGCGCTGCTTTTCATTCATCTCGGCCTCGAAGCGCATCCGCTGCTCCTCTGGATTGGTCAACTCCCCGAAGCCATTGGCCAGCTCCACCCCGCAGGCATAAAGCTCGAACCGTTCCGCCACCCGCCCATCGTCCGCGCATCGCCGCGCCAGCGCCGCTTCCGCCGCCGGATACCGATCAAGGATCGTCACCCGCCCTAGCCCCAGATTGGGCTCGACCTTCTCGTTCAACACGAGGCTGAAGAGATAGCTCCAGCTATGCTCCGCCGGCACCTGCAGCCCCTGCCCCCGCATCTGCGCGGCCAGCGCTGCCGCATCCGTCTCGCCCTCGGCGTTCATCGTCGCCAAAAGATCAATCCCGGCGAAGCGTGCAAACGCGTCCACCACGCTCAGCCGCTCCGGCTCGGCGACTGGGTCGGCTTCCCGCCCGCGAAACCGCAGCCGCTCCGCCCCTGTCGCCGCGACCGCCAAGCGCAACAGCGCCATGCAGTCATCCATCAGCGCGGTATAGTCCTCGCCCACCCGATACCATTCCAGCATGGTGAACTCGGGCGCATGCAGCGCACCCCGCTCGCGATTGCGCCAGACATGCCCGAGGCTGGCGATCCTGTGCTCGCCTGCCGCCAGCAGCTTTTTCATCGCAAATTCGGGGGAGGTATGCAGGAACGCGCGATGCCCCACCCCGTCATTGCCAATGGCAGTGGTCTCGAACGCATGCAGATGGGTTTCATTGCCCGGCGAGCGCTGCAAGCCCGGCGGATCCACGAGGAGAAAGTCGTGCTCGGCCAGGTATCCCCGCACCCCCGCCTCGATCCAGTTGCGCGCCAGCAGCACGGGCCGACGGTCCCGATGCAGCTCGGGCGTCCACCATGGCGATGCGGCAACTGGCAAGGATTGGCGGGGCAACTGCGCCTCTTTCATGCTCGGGGCTGGTGAATTTGCCGGATTTGGGGTATCGGGCGGCACCGAACAACCCATCCACGTCCCGGCCGGCGCTCTGTGCCAACGCTTTAGGCCGCCCGGTCGGCGTGAACAAGGAAGAAATAATGGTCAAGGTCATCGCCTCTTCGCTGCGCAAGGGCAACGTCGTCGAGCAGGACGGCAATCTGCACGTCGTCCTGACGGCTGAGAACGTGCATCCCGGCAAGGGCAACTCCATCACCAACGTCAACATGCGTCGCATCAGCGATGGCGTGAAGGTCGTTGGCCGCTGGCGCACCGTCGAAATGGTCGAAAAGGCCGACGTCGATGACCGCGAATACGACTATCTCTACTCCGATGGTGAAGGCCACCACTTCATGAATCCGGAGAACTACGAGCAGATCACTGTGGCCGATGACGTGATCGGCGACCAGAAGGCCTATCTCATCGACGGCATGAAGGTTCACCTCAAGACCTTTGAGGGTACTGCCCTTTCCATGGAATTGCCCCAGCGCCTCACCTTCGAAATCGTCGAAACCGAACCCGTGGTGAAGGGCCAGACGGCGTCCTCCTCCTATAAGCCCGCCGTTCTCAACAATGGCCTGCGCGTCATGGTCCCGCCCCATATCGGCGCCGGCACCCGCATCGTCATCCTGACCGAAGACAATTCCTATGTGGAACGCGCCAAGGACTGATCCCTGCCGCCCACTCCAGCTTACGCAGCGGGCCCCTGTTCGGGGCCCGTTTGCTTATGCGTCGTCGTCTTCGATTTCCTCGGCCACATCGCGCCAGATCTCTTCGGCGCGGCCAATGGGCGTGCCTTCCGCCAGCCAGCGGTCATAGGCCATCTGGCGCAAATGCATTTCCTTGGCCTTGACCCAGTACTCAAAGCTTCGCCCTTCCGGGCGGCCATCCTGTTCCCACAGAAAATAGGCCGTGTTCCTGACCGCCTCGGCCAGCTCGGTATTCTTCAGCATCTGATTGGTCAGTCACCCTGTGACGTTGTGAACAACCGCCAGCTCCCGCTGCCAGCGACTTGCCATATGTTAGCTTGCCACGAGCCGCTCGCGAAAGCCTTCACCTAGGTTGGTTATCGCCGATTTGATGGCGCCATGCGTCACCCTAGCTTGGTCCGGGCGCTTCGGCCCGCCCAAGCTCAGCCGCAAAGCGCCTGTAGACGCTTGAGATCGGGCACTTCGACTTGCCGGTTATGGGTCACCTCGATCACCCCGAGCTGGCGCAATTTGCTGATCTGCCGGGACACGGTTTCAAGGGTAAGCCCCAGAAAATCCCCGATATCGGCCCGCGTCAGCGGTAGCTCGAACCGGGCGCCCGCCTTGAGGTCCGCCACTGGATCCGAGTGCGTGGCCAGCAGGTAAAGAAAGCTCGCGAGCTTTTCCTGGGCGCTCTTGCGCCCCAGCGTCACCATCCAGTCTCGCGCTTCGTCCAGTTCGCGCAGCGTTTGCTGCATCAACCGATGCTCGAGCGCCGGGTTCTCCGCGATCAATCCTTCCAGCGCCCGCTTGGGCACCACGCAAAGCTCCACCGTCGACGCCGCTTCTGCCGCCACTGCATTTTCGTATCCGAACAAGCGCCCCAGGAAATCGGGAGCGAACTGCAGCCCCACCACCTGCTGGCGACCGTCCTCCAGCAGCTTGGTGAGCTTGACCACGCCGCGCATCACATTGGCATAGGACTGGATCTTGGTGCTTTCCCCGATCAGCTCGGTTCCGGGCTCGTGGCGCGCCTTGTGCGTCGCCTTGGCCAGCGCCACCAATTGCTCGGGCTCCAGCACGCCGCACATGCCCCGGTGCCGCGCTTCGCAACTGCGGCACAGCACTGGCACGTCCGAATTGTGGATATCCTTGCGATCCGCAGCCATGCGCACTCCTGCTAAACGCTGTGTTTAGCGGCGATGCGCCCTAAAAACCAGTGGACAAGCCGTGATCCAGTCGCAACGCTGGGCTCCACTTCCTGGAGGACCACACTGTGCCCGCATCTACGCTCACCATTCCCGGCCTTGCCGGCAAGGCCGTTCTGATAACCGGCGCCTCGACGGGCATCGGCGCCGCCCTCGCCCAGGCCTTTGCCCAGCAGGGCGCTCTTGTGGGCCTGCACTACAACAGCAGCGCCGATCAGGCCACCACCCTGGCCCAGTCCATCGAAGCCGCCGGCGGCACCGTCTTCCTGGTTCAGGCCGATGCGTCGCGCCAGGGTGAACTGGCTCGGGCCGTCGAAGACACCGCCGCACGCTTCGGCCGCTTGGACGGGCTCATCAACAATGCCGGCGGCATGGTCGCACGCCAGCCTTATGCGGAATGGACCGACGAGCTTTATGACGCCGTCATGGACCTCAACGCCCGCTCGGTGCTCTCGGCCACCCGCGCGGCCATTCCGTACCTCAAGCGCAATGGTGGTTTCATCATCAACACCACCTCGATCGCAGCGCGCAACGGCGCCAGCAATGGCGCGGGGCTTTACGGTTCCTCCAAGGCCTTTATCGGCAATGTCACCCGCGGCATGGCCAAGGAGCTGATCCCCTTTGGCATTCGGGTCAATGCCGTAGCGCCCGGGGTGATCACCACGCCCTTCCATGAGCGCTATTCCACCCAGGCTCAACTTGATGCCGCGCTCGCCACCATCCCGCAGGGCCGGCTGGGCGTCGCCGAGGACTGCGTCGGCGCCTACCTGTTTCTGGCCTCCGACGCCCTGTCGTCTTACATCATCGGCCAGACCATCGAGGTTAATGGCGGCCAGTTGATGCCCTGATCGACCCACGCTGCCGCACCGCAATTTTCCCCGCCGATCGCCCCCAAAGCGGTCGGCGGCGTTCATTCCAGCCGCCCAATCGAAATGCTTAGCCGCCCTCCGGAGGGCTGCGCCCAATGCCTCATCAGCATTACCACAGATAAATCTGCGGATCGGCGCAATTTTCCGTAGTTTATCTCAGGCGGAAGCCATCCCTTGCCAAGCATAGCAGGCTTGACAACTAGCCGCGG
The DNA here is from genome assembly GCF_058133665.1 of Devosia sp. Z11_6. Taxonomy (NCBI): domain Bacteria; kingdom Pseudomonadati; phylum Pseudomonadota; class Alphaproteobacteria; order Hyphomicrobiales; family Devosiaceae; genus Devosia; species Devosia sp. Z11_6. The sequence continues at coordinate 510,388 of NZ_JBYUNQ010000001.1, read as the reverse complement.
AAGGCGAGTACTTGCCCCATCGCCGCAGCAACAAAATTGTTGCGGCTTTGGGAGGAAACAATGCAACTCACACCCCTTTTCGTGGGCGCCTTCACACTTGCGCTCGCCGCTTCTGCATCAGCCCAAACGCTCACCATCGCGACCGTCAACAATGGCGACATGGTGCGCATGCAGGGCCTGTCGCCCGCCTTCACCGAAGAAACCGGTATTCAGCTCAATTGGGTGATTTTGGAGGAGAACACCCTGCGCCAGAACGTCACCACCGACATCGCCACCAATGGCGGGCAGTATGACGTGATGACCATCGGCACCTATGAAGCGCCGATCTGGGCGCGCCAGGGCTGGCTGGTGCCGCTCGACGTGCTGAGCGCCGATCCCGAATATGATGTCGACGACATTCTCCCCCCGGTGCGCGCGGGCCTCTCCTACGAGGACAAGCTTTATGCCGCCCCGTTCTACGCGGAATCCTCCTTCATCATGTACCGCAAGGACCTGATGGAAAAAGCCGGGCTCACCATGCCCGATGCGCCCACCTGGGAGTTCGTAGGCCAGGCCGCCCGCGCCATGACTGACCGCGCCAACGACATCAACGGCATCTGCCTGCGCGGCAAGGCGGGCTGGGGCGAAAACGTCGCCTTCATCACCGCCATGGCCAATAGCTTTGGTGCCAGTTGGTTCGACGAAAACTGGCAGCCCCAATTCGATTCCCCCGAATGGAAGGAAACGCTCGACACCTATCTGGCTCTCATGGCCGATGCTGGGCCGTCCGGTGCATCCTCCAATGGCTTCAACGAAAACCTGACCTTGTTCCAGCAGGGCAAGTGCGGCATGTGGATCGACGCCACGGTCGCGGGCTCGTTCGTCACCAATCCCGACGATTCCACCGTCGCCGATCAGGTCGCCTTCGCCCTGGCGCCCGATGCCGGCCTCGGCAAACGCTCCAACTGGCTCTGGGCCTGGTCGCTGGCCATTCCCAATTCCAGCCAGCAAAAGGAAGCGGCCGAGCAATTCATCAACTGGGCGACCAGCAAGGACTATCTCAATACCGTCGCCGCACAGGACGGCTGGGCCAACGTGCCTCCCGGCACCCGCACCTCGCTCTATGAAAACGCGGAATACTTGGAAACCGCGCCCTTCGCGCAGATGACCATCGACTCCATCAACGCCGCCGACCCAAGCAAGCCCACCGTGAACCCGGTGCCCTATACCGGCATCCAGTTCGTGGCCATTCCCGAGTTCGCCGGCATCGGCACCAATGTCGGCCAACTCTTCTCGGCCGCCCTTGCTGGTCAGATGAGCGCCGACGACGCCCTCGCCCAAGCCCAGGACGCCACCCTGCGCGACATGACCCGCGCCGGCTACATCAAGTAATCCTCCACTCCGCTGCCGCCCGACCGGTCGCGCGCGCGATCTGCCAGGCGGATATTCACACGCCTCCAGAGGAACTGAGCGCGCGGCTCCTGCCCTTCCCTCCCCCTTGAGGGGCTTTGGAGCGGCCCGAAGGGTCAAATCGCTCCGGTGGAGCGATTTGAGCGAGAAAGGCCAGGAGAGCTATGCTCGACTGGCAATCGAGGGTGGGGGTCCCTCGGTGGTTCACTGCACCGCCCCCAACCCACTCCTTCCCAAAAGGGAGGAAGCCAAACCGCCGACTCACCGGGCAAAACGGACAAAAAGCATGGCCACAGCCCAGACCCGCACCCTGTCGCGCCTCATGATGGCCCCGGCCGTCTTGGTGCTCCTCGTCTGGATGATCGTGCCGCTGGTGATGACCCTGTGGTTCTCGTTCCAGAACTACAATCTGCTCAATCCGATGATGACCGGTTTCGCCGGTTGGGCGAACTATGTCTATGTCATTGGCGATCCCAGCTTCACCCAGGCTCTCGTCAATACGCTGCTGCTGGTCGGGGGCGTGCTGCTGATCACCGTCATTGGCGGCACCTTCCTCGCGCTGCTGCTCGATCAGCCCATCTGGGGCCAGGGCATCTTGCGCATCATCGTCATCTCACCCTTTTTCGTCATGCCCCCGGTCGCCGCGCTGGTCTGGAAAAACGGCTTTATGCACCCGGGCTATGGCATGCTGAGCCACCTCTGGCGCGCCTTTGGGCTGCAGCCGATCGACTGGTTCAACCAGTTTCCCCTGCAGTCCATCATCGTCATCGTCGCCTGGCAGTGGCTCCCCTTCGCCACCCTGATCCTGCTGACGGCTCTCCAGTCCCTCTCCGAAGAACAGCGCGAAGCCGCCGAAATGGATGGCGCCAAGGCGGTCAACCGCTTCCGCTACATCATCCTGCCCCATATGGCCCGGGCGATCACCATCGTGATCCTGATCCAGACCATCTTCCTTTTGGGCATTTTCGCCGAAATCCGCGTCACCACCGGCGGCGGGCCCGGCTACGCCTCCACCAACCTCACCTTCCTCGTCTTCCGCACCGGCATCCTCTCCAACGACATCGGCGCCGGCTCCGCGGGCGGCGTGGTCGCCGTCATCCTCGCCAACATCGTCGCCATCTTCCTGATGCGAGCCGTGGGAAAGAACCTCGATGAGTAGCTCATCAAGCAAGACGCTCGCGCCATGCCCTCCCTCCCCCTTGAGGGGAGGGCCGGGGTGGGGGTCTGCGAGTGGTGCAATGGCGAGGGGGCCGCAAGCGCGATGCAGCACCTCCCCCCTTGTGGGGGAGGATGGGTGGGGGGTGTTCCCACGCCAAAACTCCGGAGGAACCCGCTGACATGGCCCGCAACGCCTCCACCGGCACCCGCATCGGCTTCACCCTCCTCGCCTGGGTGATCGCGCTCCTCTTGTTCTCCCCCATTCTCTGGACGGTGCTCACCGCTTTCAAGACCGAGGCTGAGGCCATCGCCGCCCGCCCGACCTTTTTCCCGCAAACCTTTACCCTCGAAAACTTCGCCGCCGTCCAGCAGCGCAGCGACTACATCAAGCACGCCACCAATTCAGTGATCGTCTCGCTCGGCTCAACCCTGCTCGGCCTCCTGATCGGCATCCCCGCCGCCTGGGCCATGGCCTTCGCCCCCACGCGCCGCACCAAGGATGTGCTGATGTGGATGCTCTCCACCAAGATGATGCCGGCGGTCGGCGTCCTCATCCCGATCTACCTGATCTTTCGTGACCTGCGCCTGCTCGACACCGTGCATGGGCTCACGATCATCATGACCCTGATCAACCTGCCCATCATCATCTGGATGCTCTACACCTACTTCAAGGAAATCCCGGTCGATATCCTCGAAGCCTCGCGCATGGATGGCGCCGAGCTCTGGAACGAGATCGTCCATGTCCTCGTGCCCATGGCCGTGCCCGGCATTGCCTCGACGCTCCTGCTCAACGTCATCCTCGCCTGGAACGAAGCCTTCTGGAGCATCACCCTGACCTCGGGCCGCGCCGGCACGCTGACCGCCTTCATCTCCTCCTTCTCCTCGCCCCAGGGCCTGTTCCTCGCCAAACTCTCCGCCGCCTCGCTCCTTGCCATCGCCCCCATCCTGCTCCTGGGCTGGTTCAGCCAAAAACAACTCGTCCGCGGCCTCACCTTCGGAGCGGTGAAATGATGTTTGTCCTCCTCACGAATCCATCGGCTCCTGCCCTTCCCTCCCCCCTGAGGGGAGGGATCGAGGGAGGGGGTCCCTCAGTGACCCACCGCACCACCCCCCACCCCAACCCTCCCCCTCAAGGGGGGAGGGAGCAAACAGCCCGAAACACTGCGCAGGCGAAGGACCACTGAAAAATGGGCTCCATCACCCTCGAACACGTCCAGAAATCCTTCGGCGATGTGCATGTCATCCCCGATATCTCCCTCGATATCCGCGAAGGCGAGTTCGTGGTCTTTGTCGGCCCCTCCGGCTGCGGCAAGTCCACGCTGCTGCGCCTGATCGCGGGGCTTGAGGATACGACGGGCGGCCGCATCCTGCTTGACGGGCAGGACATGACCAAGGCGCCCCCGGCCCGCCGCGGCCTCGCCATGGTGTTCCAGAGCTACGCGCTTTATCCGCACATGACCGTGCGCGACAACATCGCCTTCCCCCTCAAAATGGCCAAGGCGCCCAAGGAGGTGATCGAGCAAAAGGTCGAATACGCCGCCCGCACCCTCAACCTCTCCTCCTATCTCGACCGCCGCCCCCGCGCCCTCTCGGGCGGCCAGCGCCAGCGCGTCGCCATCGGCCGCGCCATCGTCCGCGAGCCCAAGGCCTTTCTCTTTGACGAGCCGCTCTCCAATCTCGACGCCGCCCTGCGCGTCAACATGCGCCTCGAGATCACCGAACTGCACCAGCAGCTCAAGACCACCATGGTTTACGTCACCCACGACCAGGTCGAAGCCATGACCATGGCCGACCGCATTGTCGTGCTCAATGCCGGCAAGGTCGAACAGTTCGGCTCCCCGCTCGAGCTCTACAAGCGCCCCGCCAACCGCTTTGTCGCCGGCTTCATCGGCTCGCCCAAGATGAACTTCATCGACGGCCCGGAAGCGGGCAAGCACGACGCCCATTCCATCGGCATCCGCCCCGAACACTTCGCCATCAGCACCACCCCCCTGCCCGGCGGCTGGCGCGGCGTTGTCGGGGTCGCCGAACAGCTGGGCTCCGACACGTTCCTGCATGTCCATCTCGAAGGCATGGGCCTCATGACCGTGCGCACCGATGGCGAGCAGATCTTCAGCCATGGCGACGAGGTTTATCTTGCCCCCGATCCGACCCGCATCTACCGCTTCGATGCGGCCGGTGCAGCCATCTAGCCAGCGCCTAATGGCGTGGGCCTTCGCCGCCGATCCTCTTCCGGGAGGGATTGAGGGTGGGGTCGGCCAATGCTACGCGACATCAGCGCGACCCCGGCCCCTCTTTGCCGGAGGAACCGCCCGCCGAGGCATCGAGGACCAGATATGACCACCAAGCTTTCCGCCGCCACCCTCTCCACCCTCTCCACGGCGTCTGTCCCCGCCTATGATCGCGCCGCCCTCATCCCTGGCATCGTGCATTTCGGCGTCGGCAACTTCCACCGCGCCCACCAGGCGGTTTATCTCGATGATCTCTTTGCCACCGGTCGCGACCATGATTGGGCGCTGATCGGCGCCAGCGTGCGCGAGGCCGATGAAGCCGTCCGGCAAAAGCTCGGGGCCCAGGATTGGCTGACCACCGTGGTGGAGCAGGAAGCCGACCACAGTTCCGCCCGCGTCACCGGCGCCATGATCGACTACATCCAGCCCGGCCACAGCGCCACGATCTTTGCCCGCCTCGCCAACCCGGCCACGCGCATCGTCTCGCTCACCATCACCGAAGGCGGCTATTACATTGATCCGGCCTCCCAGCGCTTCGATCCGACCCACCCCGATATCGTCTATGACGCCGCCCATATGGATGCACCCCGCACGACATTCGGGCTGATCCTTGCCGGCCTCCTCGCCCGCCGCAACGCCGGCATTGCCCCCTTCACCGTGATGAGCTGCGACAACATTCCGGGCAACGGCCATGTCACCCAAAATGCCGTGGCGGGCCTTGCCGAACTCGTCGACCCGGCCCTTGCCCAATGGGTGCGCACCGCCGTTGCCTTCCCCAATAGCATGGTCGATCGCATCACCCCCGCCACCTCCGAGCGCGAACGCGCGCTGCTGCTCGAGCAGTTCGGCATCGAGGATAATTGGCCTGTCTTCTGCGAAAGCTTCCGCCAATGGGTGCTGGAGGATAATTTCCCTGCCGGCCGCCCGGCGCTCGAAACGGTCGGCGTGCAGTTCGTCGACGATGTCGCGCCCTACGAGCACATGAAGATCCGCATCCTCAACGGCGGCCACGCCACCATCGCCTATCCCGCGGGCCTGCTCGACGTGCATTTCGTGCACGAAGCCATGGAACATCCCCTCGTCGCGGCCTTCCTCGCGAAGGTCGAACAGGACGAAATCATCCCCGTTGTCCCCCCGGTGCCCGACACCGATCTGGGCGACTATTTCGCGCTCTGCCAGCGCCGCTTCGCCAATCCCAAGATCGGCGACACCATTCGCCGCCTTGCGCTCGATGGCTCCAACCGCCAGCCCAAATTCATCATCCCGACCGCCATGGATCGGGTGGCCGCCGGCCAATCCGTTACCGGGCTCGCGCTGGTGTCGGCCCTTTGGTGCCGCTATTGCTTTGGCACCACCGATAGCGGCGCCACCATCGCGCCCAACGATCCCTCCTGGGATCGCCTCACCCAACAGGCTGCCCTCGCCAAAACCGACCCACAAGCCTGGCTCAGCATGGGCGATATCTATGGCGATCTCGGCCGCAACCCGGCTTTCGCCGCCGCCTTCGGCACGGCGCTCAACAGCCTCTGGCAGCACGGCACTTCCGCAACGCTCGAGCGCTATCTCGCCGGCGCGCTCTAGCCTGCAACAAAAAAGGCTCCGTCGCGCAGACGGAGCCTTTCGACAAAACTCGGCAATCGGGAGCTTATGTGAGCGAATTGCGGATCGAGTTCAGCATCACCAGATGCGTCTGGATGCCGGTAACCCCGACCATGGACGCGCCACGCGCCATTGGATCATCGCCATTCTTGGCATAGGTCTGGTGGATCTTGAGCAGCTCTTCATGGCCCTCGATCTGGCCATCGATATACATCGCGTCGAACTCGGCGCCATCGGCAGCTTCAAGTGCTGCCAGCTTTGCCGCGTGCTCTTCGCTAAGGCCCGCAGCACCGGGCTCGGAGCCAAAGGCTTCGGCAACAGCCGCCTGCTCGGCGATTTCAAGCTCGGCAAAGGTCTTGACCGAACGGTTGGTAGCCTTTTGCGCCGCCAGCTTGCTGGTGGCGGTCGCATAGTCGCCGCCCATCAGCGCCGGCAGCTTGGCCTGGTCGACACTCGAGGTCTGGGCAAAGGCAATGCCAGCCATTGGCAACAAAGCAAGGGCGGCAGTGCCGGCCATAATGGTACGTCTGTGCATGTGTTCTCCTTTCGGGAAGATGATGCCCAAACAACCCCGCCCTATACTAGCTGTTCCGCCCCTATAACTTGCGGCAGCAAAGATCGTCTGCCACAATTTCTAGGGTGCACAGCAAAATAGTACTGACACCATCACCGCCGCGGAGAAGTCGGTGTAAAGGCGGTCGCAAATAGTCAAAACTGTTTTGTTACCACCTCCAACAGGAACCAATTCACCCGCCCATGTCTCGCGGCGATTGACTAAGGTCGGCCAGCCCTGCCTAGTTCGGCCGACATCGACCAACACACCGAACCCCCACCATGCCAGCTTCGATCTCTATTCTCGCGCTCGGAACCGGGCTGATCGCCGCCACGGTCTTGATCCACGTCCTGGGGTTGATCTCCATCACCCGGACCGCAACGGGGCTCGCCAAACGCTTCCGGCTGGCCCGCTCACACCACCGCATCGGGCTCATGGTTGGCGTCGTGCTCGGCCTGTTTGCCGTTGCCACGGTTGAAATCTGGCTCTGGGCCTTTTGCTTCTGGGCGGTTGGCGTTGCGCCGGATTTCGACACCTCGCTCTATCTCTCCACCATCACCTATTCCACCGTTGGCTTCGGCGATGTTGTCCCCGCCCCTTCCTGGCGCCTGCTTGCGGCCCTCGAAGGCGTCACCGGCTTTTTGATGATCGGCTGGTCCACCGCCTTCCTCGTCACCGCAGGCACCCGCTTCGGCCCCTTCCGCCCCGGCGAACACTTCTAGCGGCCGCAGTCTCGGGACCTGCCTGGCCTGCTCAAGCCCTGGCGAACTCGTCCTTGAATACAGCGCCATCGCGCATGATCAGCGCCAGGTTCTCAGGCTTGCCCAGCACTTCGATGTCGCTGAGCGGATCACCATTCACCACCAGCAGATCGGCGAGAGCTCCCGGTGAAATTGTGCCCAGTTCGCCTGCCATGCCGCAAAGTCGCGCTCCAACCAGCGTGGCCGACTGGATGATCTCGGCCGGGGTAAGCACCTCCGCCAAGAGCCCGAACTCGCGGGCATGATATGCGCGCAACTGCCCCAACAGATCCGAGCCAAAGGCCATCGGCAAGCCGGCATCGCGCATGATGGCGAGGGACGCGAGCCCACCCTGGCGCACCGTATCGATCTTGGCGAACTCCGCCTCTCCCAGCCCGAGCGCCTTGCCCTCCAGCCACAGCGCCTCATAGGCCACCAACGTTGGGACCGCGATGCACCCGCGCTTCGCGGCCATCTCGGCGGTTTCGCGCGTGATCAGATTGCAGTGCTCGAGCGAATGCACCCCCAGTTCCACGCAGCGCCGGATTGCAGCATCGGTGTAAACATGGGCAGAGACATAAAGCCCGGCGTTTTCGGCCTCCTCCACCATCGCGGCGATCTCGTCGCGCGAATACTGGATGGAGTGAATGGGATCGTTGGGCGAAGACACCCCGCCATTGGCCATTACCTTGATGAACCGGGCGCCTTCCTTGATCATGGTCCGGCAGGCCGCCCGCACCTCGTCAACGCCATCGGCAATCAGGCCCATCGAGCCCAGCCGGTCCGACATCATCCCCGGCCGGGCATCGGTGCGCGGACGCAGATCGGCATGCCCGCCGGTCGTGGTCAGCCCCTTGCCGCAAATAACGAGGCGCGGGCCGTCGATCAGCCCCTCCTCCACGCCCCGAACGAGGCCATGATCAGCGCCACCAAGGTCGCGCAGGGTGGTGAAGCCGCGTTGCAGCGCTTCTTCCATCACCCGCGCCGAGCGCAGCCCGGCCAGCGAGGACGGGGCCACCATGTTGGACCAGAGATCGAGGCTTTCCGCCACCACATGCACATGGCAGTCGATGAGCCCCGGCATCAGCGTGGCGCCATTGAGCTCCACCCGCCGCGCCTGCGACGGCGCCTCGATGCTCTCCCCCACCGCAACGATCCGCTTGCCGTCAACCAGCACTTGCAGGTTGTCACGCAAGGCGCCGGCCTCGGTATCGAGCACGCGCCCGCCGGTCAAAAGAATGGGCTGGTTCATCGAATTACTCTCGCTCTAGCGGTGGTGGCAGGCGGCGAAGCGGTCCTCGCCCCGCGGCGTGAGCGCCGGCTCCTGCGTCTTGCAGATTTCGGTCGCAAGCGGGCAGCGCGTATGGAACGGGCAGCCCGAAGGCTTGTTGATGGCGCTCGGCATGTCATCGCTGCTGGCGCTGAACCGATGCCGCTGGCGCGGATCAAGGCTTGGCGCCGAGCGCATCAGCAATTCGGTATAAGGGTGCACCGGCGCGGCAAAGATGGGTGCCTTGGGCGCGAGCTCGACGATCTTGCCCAAATACATCACCGCCACGCGGTGCGAGATATGCTCCACCACGCCCAGATCGTGCGAGATGAACAGAAACGACACGCCCAGATCCTTTTGCAGATCACCCAACAGGTTGAGGATCTGCGCCTGCACCGACACGTCGAGCGCCGACACCGGCTCGTCGCACACGATGATATCGGGCTTGAGCGCCAAGGCGCGCGCAATCCCGATGCGCTGGCGTTGCCCGCCGGAAAACTGGTGCGGGAAATTGTCGGCCTGGTCGGGCCGCAGCCCAACCCGGTCCATCAGCCGCCGCACTTCGGCATCTCGTTCGGCCGGCGTGCCAATGCCGTGGATATCGAGCGGCGCCCGGATCGCCTGCCGGATGCGCTGGCGCGGATTAAGCGAGGAGAACGGGTCCTGGAACACGATCTGCATGCGCCGGCGATAATCGCGCAGCGTGCGGCGGTTAAAGGTCGTGATCTCCTGGCCATCAAACGACACGCGCCCGCCCGTGGGGGATACCAGCCCCATCAGCGCGAGGCCGGTTGTCGACTTGCCACAGCCCGATTCCCCCACCAGCGACAGCGTTTCGCCCCGTCCGATGGCAAAACTCACCCCATCCACGGCTTTGACGGCGCCCACCTGGCGCTGGAGGATCCCGGCGCGAACCGGAAAATGCACTTCGAGATTTTCAACGGCGAGGAGCGGCGAAGCGTTATCAAGCATCAACATGTTCCCAACAAGCGGCCAGGTGACCGGGGCGCTTCTCGACCAGGGGCGGACGTTCTTCGAAGCACCGCTGCGAAGCGCGCGGACAGCGCGGCGCAAAGGCACAGCCCTTCGGCAAGTCCCAGAGCGGAGGCACCGTGCCGGCAATATCCACCAGCCGCTCGCCGATCTGCTGGCCCGGCACCGAGCGCGGAATGGCCCCCATCAGGCCCAGCGTATAGGGGTGGATGGGTCGATCGAAGAGGTCATAAACACTGGCTTCCTCCACCCGGCGCCCCGCATACATCACCACCACCCGGTCGGCGACCTCGGCCACTACGCCCAGGTCATGGGTGATCAGCACCAGCGCCGTGCCCAGTCGCTCCTGCAGGTCCGAGATCAAACCCAGGATCTGTGCCTGGATGGTCACGTCCAGCGCCGTGGTCGGCTCGTCGGCCACGATGATGCGCGGATCGCAGGCCAGCGCCAAAGCGATCATGGCGCGCTGCCGCATGCCGCCCGAAAGCTGGTGCGGATATTGCCGGGCCCGCCGCTTGGGGTCGGGCATCTGCACCAGTTGCAAGGTCTCGATCGCCCGCGCCATGGCATCGCGATGGCTGATCTTGCGGTGCTGCCGCACGGCCTCGGCGATCTGCTCGCCGATGGTCAGCACCGGGTTGAGCGCGGTCAGTGGCTCCTGGAAGATCATGGCGATCTGCTCGCCCCGGAAATCCTCCACGCGCCGCTCACCCATGGCGAGGAAATCCTCGCCATTGATGTGGATCTGCCCCGAGGCGACATAAGCCGCCTCCGGCAGGAGGCGCAGCAACGACAGCGCCGTCATCGACTTGCCGCACCCTGATTCACCCACGATGCAGACGGTTTCGCCGGGCGACACCGTCAGCGCCATTTCCGAAACAACAGCGAATGAGCCATGCTCGCCGCGAATGCGCACTTCGAGGTCCGCAACGGCCAGCACGGGCTCGGCAGCAATCGGGGCGGGTGTTGGGCTCATTGGCGTTGTTCCTTTTGCGGGGCGCGGCGCGAACTGGCTATTGCTCGGCGCCGTCGAGATTGCCGACCATGAAGCCATAGTCACCCGCTTCCACGAGATTGCGCGTCAGGTGCTGCATGACCATGATGCCGTTCTCGAACGGGGTTACGATCTCCTCGATGGTCTCGAAGTCATAGGGGCTGACCACACGGCCCAGCAGGCTGCCGCCCTTGATGATCTCGCCATTGGCCGGCGCCAGGGGCTCGAGCCAGCCGCCATGCTTTGGCCGGATGCCGGCAAGTTCGGTCACCACCACCTGCTGGGGATTGGGCATCACCTCGCCCTCGATGGAGCCAATCACGCGCAGCTGGTTGAGGAGCCCCGCGACGGTGCGCTCCACATAGGGGGTCTGGTCGACAATGCCGCCACCCAACTCGATGGTGACCACCTTGGTGCCATGCCGGTCCATCGACACGCTCTTGCTGGTACCCGCATAAACCGTGCCCGCCTTGCCGCTCACCGGGCGATACAGGATCTTGGAGCCAAAGGCGCGCGAGAGCGGCTCGTCGTTCCAGATATAAACATAGTCAACCGTCGGCCGGTCAGTGCCCGAATGCAGGTCAAGATTGAAGTCGAGCTTGGCAAAGAACTCCTCTGCCAGCGCATGGGCCAGCTGCTGCGAATAAGGGCCGCGCGGATCGCCAGGGAACTCACGGTTCAGGTTCAGCTGGTCCAGCGGGTTGTGACGGTGATTGACCGCAAAGGAGCGCGGATTGGCCACCGGCAGCAGGATGATGCGGCCCTTGAGCTTGACGTCCTTGATCTGCCGGTAAAGCTCGAGAATGGCCTGCGAGCCGGTGTTTTCATTGCCATGAATTGAAGCGCAGATGCCAACGGTCGGCCCGTCCTCTTCGCCCACCAGTTCGTGCATGAACAGCACGGCGTCGCTGCCATCGGCATGGGTGGTGAATTTGGGGCGGAGCTTGTTGATCGCCTTGACCATTGGGTAGTCCTTTGTTCGCAGAAAGATTGGTTACTTGTTGCCAGCCGAGCGGCTGAGCTGGCGTGGGTCGAGAATGTCGCGCAACCCGTCGCCAAGCAGATTGAAGCCCAGCACCGTGACCATGATGGTCGCGCCCGCGATGATGGAGAGCCAGGGCTCGTCGCGAATGAAGCGGGTGCCATAGGAGAGCGTCCAGCCCCAGGTTGGAGTTGGGGGCGGCAGCCCGAAGCCGAGAAACGAGAGCGCCGATTCAGCAATGATCGCGGTGCCCAGCCCCAGCGAAGCCAGCACGATGATTGGCCCCAGCGCATTGGGCAGGATTTCCCGGAAGATGATGCGGAGCGGCGAAGCCCCGAGCGCGCGGGCTGCCTGCACATAGTTCTGCTCGCGCAGCACCAGCGTCGTTGCCCGCACCACTCGCGCATATTCGGTCCAGAACACGATCACCAGCGCCAGCGAGATATTGTAGATCCCAGGCCCCAGCACCGCGATGATCGCCAGCGCAAGGACAATGGCGGGGAAGCCGAGAAAGATGTCGGTGATCCGCATCAACAGCAGGTCGACCCAGCCGCCGAAATAGCCGGCAACCAGCCCAACCGTGGTGCCGATCACCACGGCCCCGCCGACCGACATCAATGCTACGGACAGCGACACCTGCGCCCCGAACACGAGGCGCGACCACAGGTCCCGCCCGAAATTGTCCGTGCCCAGCCAGTGCTCGGCCGTAGGCCCGGCAAAGCGGTTGCGCATATCCATCTGCTCAACGCCGTGGGTAGCCATATAGGGCGCCAGAACAGCGCAAAGCACGATGAACAGCGTAATCAGCGCGCCCACGACAAGCGAAGTGTTGCGGAAGATCTTGGGAATACGCATCGGATCACCCCAACCGGATCCGCGGATCAACCGCGGCGTAAAGCAGGTCAACCACGAGGTTCACCAGCGCATAGATGATGGCAAAGGTCAGCACGATGCCCTGGATCAGCGGCAGGTCGCGTTGCGCGATTGCCCCGATCGTCAGCTGCCCGAGCCCCGGCCAGGCAAAGATGGATTCCACCAGCACCGCTCCGCCCAGCAAGGCGCCGAAGCGCAGCCCGATCACCGAGATCACCGGCAGCAGCGCATTGCGCAGCGCATGGCGCACGACCACGCGGCCGCGCCGCAAACCCTTGGCATAGGCGGTGCGCACGAAATCCTCGCGCAGCACTTCGAGCATGGAGGTCCGCACCAGCCGGGAGATGATCGCCGACGTATTGGCGGCAAGCGCCAATGCGGGCAGCAGGATGTGAGACAACGAGTCGAGCAGCACGCCGGGCCGCCCGCTCAGCGCGGCAATCAGCGCCATCGGCAAGGGCTCGCCCCGGCCCACCGCCGGCAACCAGCCCAGCACTACCGCAAAGGCCAGCATCAAGAGCAGCCCCAGCCAGTAGATCGGCATGGAAACGCCCAGCTGTGCAAACAACATCGCCGCGGTGTCGATGATCGAGCCCTGCCGCATGGCCGCAACCACGCCAAGCGTCATCCCGATGATGATGGACAATACCAGCGCCACCACCGCCAATTCCAGCGTTGCGCCGAGACGGCCAGCGATGATGGTGCTGACAGGCTGGGTCTGGAAGATCGACTGCCCCATGTCGCCATGCAGCAGCGCCACGAAGTAATCCCACAGCCGGATAAACCAGGGATCATCCAACCCCATGGCCGTGCGCAGGCTCGCCACTGTTTCGGGCGTCGCGTTCTGCCCCAGCAGCACCGAGGCGGGATCGCCCGGCACCAGCAACAGCAGGCCAAAAGTCAGAATGACGATGCCGATTGCGGTTGGGATCAACAACAGCAATCGCCGGGTGATATAAGCCAGCACCTGCCCTGCCCTCAGCCGATAACGATTTGCGCGAGCTCGCGCGGATAATGCGTCAAGCTATCGGGCCCGGCTTCGGTGACGAGCACTGTGTCGGAGATGCGAAAGCCCCCCAGGCCCTGCACGTAAAGCGCCGGCTCGGAGGAAAACACCATGCCGGGCTGCATGATCGTGTCGTCCCCGCCCTCCACCCAAGGCGGCTCGTGGAACATCACGCCCATGCCGTGTCCGACCCGATGCAGGCAGTATTCGCCGACGCCCTCGCCTTTGATGTAACCCAGCGCCGCATCGTCGGCCGAGGCGCAGGTAGCGCCCGCGACAAGGCCCTCGCGGCCAATCTGCTGGGCTTTTTGCGCGATGGTGTAATAGCGCTCCTGCTCGGGGCTCGGCTCGCCTAGGATGAAGGTGCGCTCGCTTTCGGCCGCGCGTCCCCCAACCCGGCAGCCCAGCGACAGGATGATGCTTTCCCCGCGCTGCGGCCGGTGCCCCGATGGCATGCCATGGGGAAAGGCCGAGCGGGCGCCCGCATAAACGAGCCCGCCGGCAATGCCCTGCACCAGCATCACATTGTCATGCTCGCGATACATAGTGTCGAGCGCATGGCGAATAACATGGGCTTCGAGCTCGATCTCGGTGGGCATCTCGCCATTGCCGCGCAGGGCCTCAGCGATCAGTTCCACCCCGGCCGCCACCATGGAATCGGAGATACGCCCCGCCTCACGCATCAACGCCACTTCTTCAGGGCGTTTGAGAACGCGCATCTGGCTGACGATGTTGGAAGCGAGCACGCGCGCATTGGGGAAGGCAGCAGCGATCTGGGGCACCCGCGCCAGCGAAATGCCGCCGGAATGGCCAACGACGCCACCGATATTGCCAATGGCGCGGCCCAGCACATCGAAGGGACGGTCACGGCCCGGAAATTCGAAATAAACAACGAGCTCCGCCGCCGCCTGCTGGTCGAGCGCATGATGACGCTCCAGCTCTGGCACCAGCAGATAGGCGCTGTCTTGTGTCAGCGCGAACACCACCGGGCGCTCGGTCGTATAATGGGAAAAGCCGGTGGTATAGATGATGTCGTCATTGGCATCGAGCAGCAGCAGGTCGATCCCGTCCGCCGCCATGCGGGCACGCATATCGCGGTGCAGATCGGCATAATACTGGGCGCTCAGGCGCTGCGAAAAACCCATGACATTTCCCTCGGTGGCAGAATGCGACCGGCACGGGAGCGCCGGCCGCGGGAACGAATCCGACTTAGCTTGGCATGCCGATCAGGCCGCGCAGATTGCCACGCGGTGTGGCCTCAACCGTGCCGGGCAGGTCCTTGGCATAGAACAGCTGATAGCCCTGGTAGGAAACGATGTAGTACGGCACCTCTTCGGCAAGGATCGTGGCCGCTTCCTGGTAAGCCTGAGTGCGGGCCGCCTGGTCCAGCGACGAGCGCCCGGCCTGGAGCAGTTCATCCACCTTGGGATTGCTGTAGCCGCCCCAGTTATTGCCGCCACCCGTGGTCAGCTGCGCAAACAACAGCCGGTCGGGATCAACGATGTTGACCCAACCCAGCAGCGCGATCTGGTGCTGGCTCTTTTGCACATAATTGGTCGAAAAGGTCGGCCAATCGCTGATCTGCGCCTGCGCATCCACGCCCGCCTGGGCAAAGATCGCCTGCATATATTCAATGGTCTGCACGCGATTGGGGTCTTCGCTGTGGGTCGAGAGCGTCACCGTCAGCGGCTGGCCATTCTTGTCGAGGAACCCGTCCGAATTGCTGTCGGTCCAGCCCAGTTCAGCAAACAGCGCCTTGGCGCCTTCGGGATCAAACTGCGGCTGCTGCACTTCAGCCGAATACGCCCAGGACGAGGGCAGGATCACCGAATTGGCGACGGCATCAGCGCCCTGGTAGATGTCATTGACGATGGTCTGCTGGTCGATCAGCATCGAAAACGCCCGGCGCATCTTGGGATCGGCGAGCAGCGGGTCATTGGCGTTGAAGTTGACATAGGTCACGGCCAGGCCCGGGATAACCACATTGCCGAACCGGTCATCGGCGGCCAGGCGGGTAATATCCTGCGGCGAGAGCGGCGACTGGATCACGTCCAGATCCCCCGCTTCGAACGCCTGCGCCCGCGAGGAATTGTCCGCGATCAGCCGCATCGTGACATTCTCGACTGCCGGAGCGCCGGCCCAGTACTCCGGATTGGCTTCGAGCACGATCTCGGCGCCACGGTTCCAGCTGACGAGCTTCATCGGGCCCGCGCCAATGGGCTCGGCCGCAATATCGCGCCCAGCTTCCACCAGCTCCTGCGGCACGATGCCGACATCGAGATAGGACAGCAACGGCGCATAAGGCGCGCTCAGCACGAACTTGACTGTTCGGTCATCGACCTTCTCGACACTCGCGATCGGCGTATAAAGCGCGCGCATCGGCGAGTTGAAGTCGGGATTGATCAGCGACTGGTAGGTGAACACCACATCGTCGGCCGTGAGGGGCGTGCCGTCCGAGAACTTGAGGCCCTCGCGCAGGTGGAAAATAAAGGTCTGCGGATCAGGCGTTTCCCAGCTTTCCGCCAGGTCGGGCTCGGCTTGCAGGCTGGGCGTGATGGTCACGAGGCCCGAATAGATCAGGTCGGCGGCACGGAATGCTGTGGTGTCGCGGGTCAGGCGCGCATCAAGCGTGCCGGCATCCACATCCACGCCCACCACCAGCGTGTCGGCGTCCTGCGCGACGGCCACACCCAGCGGCATAAAGCTCAGTGCCACAATGGCGCTGGTCGTCAATAAAAACTGCTTCATTCTTTTCTCCCTCAGTCGTGTCTAATCTGTTGGCGGTACAATCTATTTGGCGCGCGCAACGGGCTGCCGCTCCCGCGCCCCATGGGGCTCGTTTCCGGCAATCTTGTTCTGGCGCAGCTCGGCCAGGCACGGCACGAGCACGCTTTCCAACGCCCCTTGATCGGGCGCATGCCGAAATTCGAAACACGGCTTGCCCGGTCCCACCAAATCGATCACGTGATCGGCGCCCGAGGCATAAATCACCGCATCGCACTGCGCGATTGTCTCGGAAATGTCCGCCGCTGCCGACCAGGTCACCTTGATGTCGGCAATGTGGGGCGCAAACTCGCGCACGCTGGGCCGCATTATCGCGATATATTCGGGGAAATAGGTGACCGCAGCCACCCGCATGCGCGGATCGAGCCCGGCCAGCGCCTGCCGCGTTTTTTCCGATGGAATGAACCGCAACCCCAGCAGGCGCGCCGCCGGAACCAGCGCACGCACTTCGGCTTCGCGATTGACGAAGGTCAGCACCAGATCGGCATCGAGCGCAACGCGGCGCGCGTCCTCGGACACTTTAAGCGTATCCAGCGTCAGGATCTGCACCTGGTCAGTGGCGCCCAGCACCGGCTTGATCTGGGACACATAGTCCCGCCCCGGCTCTTCAAAAATCGCCACGAACACCAGCCGCAACCCTGTCTTGGGCTTACGCAACTGCGACTGCGCATTGATCATCGACACCAGTGCCATGGGGGAAACGCCGAGCTTTTCGGCCTTGCTGATCAGGATCTCGATATCGGCGCGCAGCGCGCTTACCGGCAGGTCACCGCCCGAACTGGTCTTTTTCGGATCACGAGCAGAAAACGCCCCGAGCCCCTGGCGCATCTCGACAAGCCCGGCATCGCGGAGCCGCTGATACACCTGGCTCACCGTCATCGGGGCAATGCCCAGTTCCGCAGCGAGCTGGCGCACCGACTGCAGCTTGCTGCCATAGGGGATCCCGCCAAAGGCCAGCGCATAGGTCAAAAGCCCATGCAGCTGCGTGCCGACCGGGACTGGCAGCGACTTGTCTATGCTGGATGCGTCGATACGGAACATGTGTACTATCCAAGCGATACACCCAGACCGTATCAACTCTCTCCCGAAACACAATGGGGCCGCACGTTTTTTATCCACAGCAACTTAATGCCTAGTCGCTAAGCAAAGCTTTGCGCTTGCACCGGCTGATTTTCGGTGTTCTCTAAGCTTCAACGCGCGCCGCCAGTCGGCTGTGTGTTGGACTCCGAACCCGCGGGCGCGAAAAGGGTGTACTAATGGAATATGTCAATCTCGGCCGATCCGGCCTCAAAATCTCTCGTCTGGCCTTGGGCTGCATGACCTTTGGCTCCCCCAGCTGGGCCCCTTGGGTCCTTGACGAGGAGAATTCCCGCCCCATCATCGGCCGCGCGCTCGAACTCGGGATCAATTTCTTCGATACCGCCGACATGTATTCCCTGGGCGCCAGCGAGGAAGTGCTGGGCCGCGCCCTCGCCGATCACCCCCGCCACAAGCTGGTGCTCGCCAGCAAGCTCTACAATCCCATGAGCCAGGACCCCAATGACCGGGGCCTGTCGCGCAAGCACATCTTCGAATCGGTGGATGGCAGCCTGCGCCGCCTCGGCACCGATTACATCGACCTCTACCAGCTGCACCGCTTCGACTACGAAACGCCGCTCGAGGAAACGCTCGACGCCCTCAACGATCTCGTCCGCGTCGGCAAGGTGCGCTATCTCGGCGCCTCCTCCATGCATGCCTGGCAGTTCATGAAGGCCCTGGGCCTGCAGCGCCAGCACGGCTGGGCGCAGTTCATCTCCATGCAGCCGCACTACAATCTGATCTATCGCGAGGAAGAGCGCGAAATGCTGCCCCTCTGCCGCTCCGAAGGGGTCGGAGTCATTCCCTGGAGCCCGCTGGCCCGCGGCGTTCTGGCCGGCAAGCGCGGCGAAGACGGCAAGGGCAGCACCCGCGCCCAGACCGATCGCACCGCCACCGCGCTCTATGAGGCGACCAAGGCGCAGGACGATCAGGTCGCGGCCGCCGTCAAGGCCGTCGCCGAACGGCACAACTGCCCCATGGCGCAGGTTGCCTATGCCTGGGTCGCGAGCCGCCCCGGCATCACCGCTCCGATCATCGGCGTGTCGCGCCTCACCCAGTTCGACGATGCGGTAGCCGCGCTCAGCCTCAAGCTGACCGACCAGGATATTGCCGAAATCGAAGCGCCCTACCGGCCCAAGCCCGTGGCCGGGCATCAGTAGCGCCATCCTATTTGCCGAGGACTGACCCAATGAAACTTGGACGCGAACTGGCCGAACTGACCGCCGGCCTTGATGCTCTTTACCGCAGCCACAACACCGCTGCTGGCTTTCTGGATCGCGAGGGGCTGATCCCGGTTGCAGTCGCCGATGTGGCGCCCCGCCCCTTGCGCGATTACGCCGAAGCGCGCGCCGCGCTCGAAGCGCTGCAGGCGCGCATTCCCGCCGAGGCAGAAAGCGATCTGCGCCGCGACTACCTGCTGGAAATGGTCGACTCGCTCCTCGCCCTGGTGACCACCTTCGAGGGAGCGCCCATTTCCTTTGCGGATCGGGTGCGCCGCCAGATCCGGGTGGAAACCACCAAGGTGCCACCCGCGATCATCGAGGCCTATCGGGACACTATCCGCGACAAGCTGATCGAGATTGGTCAGTGGACCGGCGACATTTCAGCCGATGTGCGCCGCTGGGAAGCCTCGGTTCGCGTTCCGGCCGACCAGGTCATCGACACCATGCGCGAGCTGACCAAGGTGGTGCGCGAGCGGGTCAGCGCCCGCATGTATGATTTCCGCCATGAATGGATCGAGCCCCAGGAGCTGCGCGATGTGCCCTTCTCGGCCTATTGCGATTTTCCCGCGCGCAAGCAGTATCTCAACCTCGACCATCCCTACACGACCTATGCCCTCAAGCACCTGGCCTGCCACGAAGCCTTTCCCGGACACCTCGTGCACCTCGCCCTGCGCCAGCAATATGTGGCCGAAGGCACCATGCCGCTCGATGGCGCGCAGGTCGTTACCAGCTCAGCCAGCAGCGCGCTGTTTGAGGGCATTGCCGACAACGGCCTCTTCTTCATCGATTGGGTGGAAACCCCCGAGGACGAACTGGCCGTCGCCCTCCAGCGCATGCGCGCCGCCCTGCGCTGCAATGCCGCCTGGATGCTGCACAACGACAACATGTCGGCCGATTTGATCGCGCCGATCATGGCCGAACAGAGCTTTGAGGAGCTTCACGCCATTAAGTCCAAATTGCGCTTCCTGCGCCATGGGCTGCGCGCACCCTTTGTTTATTCCTATTGGTGCGGCGACATGGCGGTGCACGACCTTTGGAAGACTGTTCCCAAGGAACGCCACGCCGAGTTCTGGGCCTATCTCTACGGCAACATGCATACGCCAACCACACTGGCGCGGTACTGGAAGTCCTGAACCACCCGACCCTGACCACCGGCAAGCCTCCCCATTGCCGATGGTCATCACCGCTGCATTTGTTCCAACCTGCCCGAGGCCGGTCCGGTCTCGGGCACCAGGCGCTCCGCCCTTCCGTGCCCTATTCCGCCTGATCCTTGACCGCCTCCATCGACACATGCGTGCTGGTATGGGCGACATGGGGCAGGCTGCTGATGCGCTCGCCCAGCACTTCGCGATAATCGGCGATATCCTTGGTGCGCACCTTGAGCAGGTAATCAAAGCTCGAGGCGATCATATGCGCCTGCTCCACTTCGGGAATGGCGCGCACTGCCTTGTTGAAGGCGTTGAGCGCCGCCTTGCGCGTATCGCTGAGCTTGACCTCCACAAAAGCCACATGCGGCAAGCCCATCCGGTCCGGATTGATCACCGCGCGATAGCCCAGGATGTATTTGGCATCCTCCAGTCGCTTGATCCGCGCCTGGCACGGCGTCTTGCTCAAATTCACCCGCCGGCTCAACTCGGCCACGCTGATCCGTCCGTTCTGCGCCAGCTCGTGCAGGATGCGACGGTCGATCGGGTCCAATGCGTCGTGATCGGCAAGGTTCACAGGCGTTTCTCCTAGAAGCTGCCCCAACTATATTGCATTAGGCCGGATCGAGCCACCATATCGGGCGAAATGCCTTTAGGCGCAGCATTATCTTCTACCTGCCGTCCGGCCGAGATACTCGACCGGGAAGGGTTGCCCTGGAGCCCCCCAATTGTCTGAAATCGCTGCTGCCCGCCAAACTCTTCACGCCCGCAATCTGGCCGACGAGACTGCTCTCGTTGGGCAGCTGATTGCCGATACCGGCCTGTCCCCTGCCGAGCGCAGCGCGATCTCGGCCCAGGCCGAAAAGCTGGTGGCGACCGTGCGCACCGGCAACCGGCTTGGGCTCATGGAATCCTTCCTTGCCGAATATGGTCTGGCCACGGACGAGGGCGTGGCCCTGATGTCGCTGGCCGAAGCGCTGCTGCGTGTCCCCGACGCTGAAACCGTTGATGCCCTCATCCACGACAAGGTAGGTGGCTCCGATTGGGCCAGCCATTTCGGCGGCTCCTCCAACCAGCTCGTCAACTTCTCCTCCTGGGCCCTCAGCCTCACCGCCGATGTGCTGGGCGACCCCGAAGTCGGGCCCAAAAACGCGCTTCATCGTGCCGTCGCGCGCCTGGGCGAACCGGTGATCCGCACCGCCGTCGGTCAGGCCATGCGCCTGCTGGGCTCCCAGTTCGTCTTTGGCCGCACCATCGACGAAGCCATCACCAATGCCCGCAAGCCCGAGGCTCTGGGCTACCGCTATTCCTATGACATGCTGGGCGAAGCCGCCCGCACCTCCGCCGATGCCGAGCGGTATGCGGAAGCGTATAGCCGCGCCATCGCCACCTTGGCCCCCCGTTGCACCGCCCCGTCCGTGCGCGACAATCCCGGCATTTCGGTCAAGCTTTCGGCCCTTCACCCCCGCTACGAGTTCGCGCAGCGCGAGAGGGTGATGAGCGAACTGGTTGCCACGACTCGGCAATTGGCGCTCGCCGCCCGGGCCGCCAATATGGGCTTCAACATCGATGCCGAGGAAGCCGACCGGCTCGATCTGTCGCTCGACATCATCGCCGAAGTGCTCGCCACGCCCGAATTGGCCGGCTGGGACGGCTTTGGCGTCGTGGTCCAGGCCTATGGCAAGCGCGTCCTGCCCCTCATCGATTGGCTCGATGCCACCGCCCGTTCGCTCGATCGCCGCATCATGGTGCGCCTCGTAAAGGGCGCCTATTGGGACGCCGAAATCAAGCGCGCCCAGGTGCTGGGGCTCGATGGCTATCCCGTCTTCACCCGCAAGGCTGCGACAGATGTCAGCTACATCGCCGCCGCCCGCAAGCTCCTTGCGGCCGAGGCGATCTACCCGCAATTTGCCACCCACAACGCCCACACGGCCGCCGCGGTCCTCCATCTCGCCGCCCAAGCCGGCAAGCCCAAGGAGAGCTTCGAGTTCCAGCGCCTCCATGGCATGGGCGAGCGCCTCCACGAAGTGCTGCGCACCGCCCACGGCACCCGCACCCGCATCTATGCCCCGGTCGGCGCCCACAAGGACCTGCTCGCCTATCTCGTCCGGCGCCTCCTCGAAAACGGCGCCAACGGCTCCTTTGTCTACCAGATCGCCGACGAGAACATCCCCGCCGCTGTGGTGGCCGAGGACCCCATTGCCAAGCTCCTCGCCTTAGGCGACGCCATCCCCAATCCGGCCATCCCCGCGCCGGCCAATATCTTTGCCCCCCGCCGCAACTCGGCCGGGCTCGATCTCACCGACCCCGTCGCCTTCCCCGCCGCCGAGGCGGCCCGCGACGCCTTTGCCACCACCCAGTGGCACGCCCACGCCCTGACCGCGCTCGCCAACGATGCCGCCCCCGGCGCCCAGGCGAAAACCCTGACCAATCCCGCCAAACCAGCCGACATTCTGGGCACCGTGGTCGAGGCCCTCCCGCACGAGATCGAAGGCGCCATCGCCGCGGCCACCCACTCCGGCTGGTCCAGGGAGCCCGTCGCCCGCCGCGCCGAGCTCTTGCGCGCCGTCGCCGATCTCTATGAAGCCAATCGCGCCGAGTTCTTTGCCCTCCTCACCCGTGAAGCCGGCAAGACCTGGGCTGACGCCGTGGCGGAAGTCCGCGAAGCCGTCGACTTCCTGCGCTACTATGCCCGGGGCGCCGAACGGCAGTCCCTGGGCGCACCCCGCGGCCCCTTCACCGCCATCTCGCCCTGGAACTTCCCCCTCGCCATCTTCACCGGCCAGATCGCGGCCGCGCTGGTGGCGGGCAATCCGGTGCTGGCCAAGCCCGCGCCCCAAACCCCGCTCATCGCCTTCCGCGCGATCCAGCTGATGCACGAAGCCGGCATCCCCCGCGACGCCATCCAACTCCTCACCGGCGCCGGCGAAGTCGGCACGGCTCTCACCTCCCACCCCGCCATTGCCGGCGTCGTCTTCACCGGCTCCATCGCCACCGCCCGCCGGATCGATGGGGCCATGGCCGCCAATCTGGCCCCCACCGCGCCCCTCATTGCCGAAACCGGTGGCCTCAACGCCATGATCGTTGACTCCACCGCCCTGCCCGAACAGGCCGTGCGCGACATCATCGCCTCCGCCTTCCAGTCCGCCGGCCAGCGCTGCTCGGCCCTGCGCGTGCTTTACGTGCAGGAAGAAGCGGCCGAGCGGACCCTCGAAATGCTCAAGGGCGCCATGGACGAGCTGACCCTGGGCGATCCCTGGCACCTCAGCACCGATATCGGCCCGGTCATCGATGAGACCGCCCGCAGTAAGATCGAAGCGCATATCGAGAGCTTTGCGCGCGCGGGCAACCTCATCCATCGCCTGCCCACCCCAATCGGCGGCACCTTTGTCGCCCCCGCCGTGCTACGCGTGCCCAGCATCGAGGCGCTGGCCGAAGAGATCTTTGGCCCGGTGCTCCATGTCGCGACCTTCAAGGCCACTGAGCTCGACGCCGTCATCGCCGCCATCAACCGCTCGGGCTACGGGCTGACCTTTGGGCTGCACACCCGCATTTCCTCGCGGGTGCGTCTCGTGTCCAGCGCCGTCCAGGCCGGCAATATCTATGTCAACCGCAACCAGATCGGCGCCGTGGTCGGCTCGCAGCCCTTTGGCGGCGAGGGCCTTTCGGGCACCGGCCCCAAGGCGGGCGGCCCGCATTATCTGCCCCGCTTCACCATCGGTGCTCCCGAGGGCAAGACCATGCCCCTCCCCCTGCCCGGCCCCACCGGGGAGTCCAACGTCATGCATGTGAGCCCGCGCGGCACCGTGCTCTGCCTTGGCCCCACCCCGGCCGATCAGCAGGCCCAGGCCAATCTGGCCGCCACGCTCGGCAACACCGCCCTTCTGGCCGAACTCGACCTCGACGTGCTCCAGCACGCCCAGACCTTTGATGCGGTGGCTTATTTCGGCGCGGACAGCCAGCTCGGCGCCATCCGCCAGGCCCTGAGCCAGCGCAGCGGCCCCATCCTGCCGCTCGTAACCAGCAAGGACGACGCCCTGCGCCTCGTCGTGGAACGCCATGTCTGCATCGACACCACAGCCGCCGGCGGCAACGCCACCCTGATGGCCCAGGCCGGCTAGCCAAGCCGGCTAACCGCCCCAACAAAAAAAACCCGCTGGCAGCACCAGCGGGCTTTTCTTTAGCCTTATGCGACCGCCGCGGTCGCCACGAACTCGACCTTGTAGCCGGGGTCCGCCAGCAGCGCCTGCACGCAGGCGCGTGTCGGCTTGTTGTCCGGATCGATCCAGCTGTCATAAACGCTGTTCATCCCAGCGAAGTCACCAATATCGGCGAGATACACCGCCATCGTCAGCAGCTGCGCCTTGCTGCCCCCGGCCTCCGCCAGCAACCGCTCCACTGCCGCCAGCGCCTGCTCGGTTTGCCCCACGATATCGAGGCTCGTATCCTCGGCCACCTGCCCGGCCAGATACACGACCCCGCCATGCACCACGGCCTGGCTCATGCGCTTGCCCATTTCCATTCGCTTGATCATGCGATCTCCTCGGCGCCCAGGCGCTCCATCACCAATTCCGCCCCCGCCAGATCTTCGAGGGCATGCCCCGCCGATTTGAACAGGGTGATATCCTCCGGCGCCCGCCGCCAACGCGGCGCTTCGCCCAGCAATTCGGCCAGCTCCGTTACGTCAGCTGCATCCAGCACACCAGCCGCTATGGGCTGGGCGATGTCGCCGGTTTCGGTTTTTGTGTGCGGCACGTCGACCACCACCCGCGCCCTGCGCACCAGGGCATCATCGCTTTCGCGCATGTCGCGGCGGAACCCGCCGACGAGGTCAATATGCGTGCCCGGCCGCACCTGCTCGCCCAGAATAATGGGCTCGCGCGCCAGCGTCGCCGCTGAAACGATCTGCGCCTGCCCCACGGCCTCGGCCAATTCCCCGGCCGCGCTCGCGGCAATCCCGCGCGCATGGAGGCTCGCGGCCAGCGCCTCGGCCTTGCCCGTGTTGCGCCCCCAGATCAGCACCCGCTTTGGCCGCAACACCGCCCAATAGGCCTCCGCCAGTGCTTCGGCCACGCTCCCGGTGCCCACCACAAGGAGGGTTTCGGGCTCGGGATTGGCCAGCACCGAAGCGGCCAACACCGAAGCGGCGGCCGTGCGCCGCGTTGTCAGCGCGTGGCCGTCGATCGTGCCCAGCGGCTCGCCGCTCGCGGCATCGAGCACCATATAGATCGCCCGCAGTGCCCCACCCGGTCGGTTGCCGAGTTCAGGCAAAACGGTCACGAGCTTGACCCCGATCAGCTTTCCCGGCCGCACTGCCGGCATCACCAGCAGCGTGCCCGCCGTCTGGCCCGGTGCCGCTTCGATCGGCACGGCCTGCCGGCTCGGCGCGGTGGGTGGCGCCAAAAACGCCTCCCGTAGTTTTGCCACCAGCGATGGATAATCCAGCAATCGCTCCACCGTCGCCGCGTCGATCACCTTGAGTGCGGTTGTCCCCGCCATCAGTAGATGACCTTGTCGGTCGCGGGATCGATCAGGTGCATGCTGTCCATGTCGACGGTGAGGGCAATCGTCTGCTTGGGTGCGGCTTGATAGGAAGGCGCCACCCGCGCACAGACATTTTCCGTGCCCACCCGCATATAAAGCAGCGTCTCGGCCCCCAGCGGCTCCACCAGATCCACGGTCCCGCTGAGCGCCGCGGTATTGGGGCGGTCATGCACATTGCTGAAGGCTTCGGGCCGCAGCCCTAGCACCACGTCGCGCCCGGCAAATGGCGCATAGGCATCCCGGCGCGACGCCGGCACGGCGAGCCGCTGCTCGCCCGGCAGCTGCACGAACAGCCCGTCACCCTCGGCCGCCAGCCGGCCATTGAGGAAGTTCATTGCCGGCGAGCCGATAAAGCCCGCCACGAACCGGCTCACCGGCCGGTTATAGAGTTCCTGGGGCGGCCCCGCCTGCTCGATCATGCCATTATTCATCACCACCACCCGGTCGGCCATGGTCATGGCCTCGATCTGGTCATGGGTCACATAAACCGTGGTGGTCGGGATCTGCTGGTGCAGCCGCTTGATCTCGGTACGCATCTGCACGCGCAGCTTGGCGTCGAGGTTGCTCAGCGGCTCGTCGAACAGAAACACTTTGGGGTTGCGCACAATGGCGCGTCCCATGGCCACGCGCTGGCGCTGCCCGCCCGACAGCATGCGCGGCTTGCGTTTGAGCAGTGGCTCGATCTCGAGCACCCGCGCGGCTTCCGCCACTCGCGCCGCCACTTCCGCCTTGGGCATGCGTCGTTGTCGCAAGCCAAAGGCGATGTTGTCGTAAACCGTCATATGCGGATAAAGCGCATAGTTCTGGAACACCATGGCGATGTCGCGTCGCCCCGGCTCGACATCGTTGATGGTCTTGTCGTCGATGCGGATCTCGCCACCCGAAATGGTTTCGAGCCCCGCGATCATGCGCAGTGTCGTGGATTTACCGCAACCCGAGGGTCCCACCAGCGCCACGAACTCGCTGTCGGCGATTTCGAGATCGATGCCCCGGACGGCCTGAAAGGTCTGGTAGGACTTGGTCAGGTTGCGGATCGAAAGATGGGCCATGTCGGCTCCTTCGTGTGAGAGCTTAGGCGCGAGCCAGCAGCATGTTGGACGCCAGCCAGAAGGGCGGCAGGCAGAGCGGGGTCGAGGACATCGGCAGGATGGCATCGTGAATGGCGACCCCGAGCTCGTCGCGCATAAAGGCGCGGCGCTGCTCGATGCGGGCAAAGACCTGCGGATGGCGCGTCCGGAGCTCTTCGCGCAGCTTGGCATCGGCAAAGGTCACCGCATCTTCGCAGTTGAGCGCCCAGCCATTGGGCATCGGCACCGGGATCACGTCGATCTGGAATGGCATGCCCGAAGCGATCCGGCTTTGAGAGCCCGGCCGCACCGGCGAGTTCAGCCATTCGTCATGGCCCGTCAGGTGCCCCGGGTTGAGCGCTGAACCCAGGCCGCCGCGCGCCAGCGCGCCGGTCACCGCATCATGGATTTCGCCACCGGTGACCCCGAGATCGGCCGTCTCATACCAGGTGATCAGGCCCTCGAAATAGCTCTTGGCGGTGGCGAGGAACGCCTCGTCATGGTCGGTAACGAGCCCGGCGCGTGACGCGAGCCCACCCCAAAAGCTCACCGCCGCCGAAATGCCATTGCCCTTGCCGATGATGCGCCCGGTTGGGCTCGAGAGCCCGATCACCGGCCCCGTAGCATCGCTGGTGGTCAGCATGGGGTGGCAGTTCATCGGCTCGCCGGCATAGCCCATGCGGCTCGCCGCCAGCAATTCGCTGTCCCCGGCCTGGATACCCGTCACCATGCGCCACACCGCTGCCGAGGCGCGCGCCGCGCCCCATTCATAGGCGGCGATCTGGTCGGCATCCACCACCGAGCGCAGGCCTTCGGTTTCATGCATCAGCACCGGAGTGGCTTCCGCCGGGCTCTGCCCGGTGATCCGCTTCAGGAGGATCGGCAGGTAAGCGGGCACGAACAGGCCCGGCTCCTCGCCGTCCCATTCCGTCCCCTCGAAATACTTCCACCCGACAACCCCCACGCTGTCGCCGCTCTTGATGCCGCATTCACGCAGCACCGCCTCGACACTTGGGCGTCGCGAGCGGTCCTGGGCCAACAGGCTCATCGACTGGGCCAGCACCACTTGCTTGCCAGGCAGCGGGGAAATGGCGGTATAGCTTTCATCCTCATTGCCCACGACGAAGATGCGCTGCTCGCCCGGGCCCAGCAGCAGCAGGGCCTCCTCGAAGCGCGGATCAAAGCCCGACATGAACATGATATTGGCGTTATGCTCGCGGTCGGCATAGATCACGAGCCAATCATGGCCGGCACGCCGATAGGCCTCGTTGCACCGCGCCGCATAGGTCGCGCCCGGAATGGCGGGCTGCTGCAGGGGAACCTCAATGGCCGGCGCGGCAATGGAACGAAGGGCAATGGTCATCAATAAAGGTCCTTTCAGCTCGCCGCAGATTCTGCGGCAGATGGGTCGGCAGCGCTGGGCGCATGCCAGAGCGGCGCCTTGGCGCCCGAAAAATTGGTGCAGCCTTCCAGCGCCAGGGCGACCCCGCCCAGCGGCACATTGTTGGTGCTGAGGCTCGAGAATTCGATCCGGCAATCCTGCAGCGCTGCGGGCAGCGCCAGCTCCTCGACGGCGTGGATCATCGAGTTGCGGATAAAGGGCGCCAGCCGCGCCAGACTCCCCCCGAGGATCACCCGCGGCGGATCGAAGATATTGATGAGGTTGGACACCCCGATCCCGAGATAACTGCCCATTTCAGCCAGCACATGCAGCGCCAGCTCGTTGCCCGCTTCGGCGAGGTTGAGCAGCTCGGCGGTCGAGGACACCTGCACCCCGTCCTGCTGCAGCCGCTGCGCCAGCGCGAAATCCGACACATAAGCCGACAGGCACCCGGTATTGCCGCAGCGGCAGAGCCGCCCATTGGGCACGATCTTGGTGTGGCCGAACTCGCCGGCATAGCCGCCATGGCCGCGAAACAGCGCCCCATCGAGAAACAGCCCCGCGCCCACGCCCGAGGAGCTGTCGAGATAAATGAAGGTCTCGTCCTCCGCGGCACTGCCGAACAGATATTCGGCCATCGCATCGGCATTGCAGTTGTTGTCGATGTAGAGCGACGCCTCGACGGCGTTGTCGAGCAGGCTGCGCAGCTCGAGGTCGCGCCAACCCAGGTTCGGCGAATGGGCGAGGTGCCCGTCGCGCCCCACCAGGCCCGGCACCGACACGCCGACGGCCCGCACTTCATTCATGCTGCGCCCGATGCTGGCCACGAGCTCGCCGATCCCTGCGCGCAATTCGGCCGCAAGTTCAGAGCGATGCGGCAGCGTGCGCGTCACCTGCCCCAGCGGCGCCCCATCGAGCCCCGTCACCACATAGCTGATCTCGCCGGGTACCGGATGCACCCCGACCAGGAGGCCCCCATTGGCCGAAATGGAAATCCGCTCCCCGGGCCGCCCGCGACCCTTGCCCGCGACCTTGGTGGCGCGCTCGATCAGCCCGATGGCTTCGAAATCCTTGAGGATCGCCGAGACCGTCGACTTGTCCGTCTCGGCCTTGTCGGCGATCTCGCGCTGCGAGGCATTGGGATTGAGCCGGATCGCATGGAAGATGCGCGAGGCATGGATCTGGCGAACAACAGATGGATGCATGAGCTAGTCCCTCTCGGGCGGGCGTGGCGAGGCAGCCGGGGAATGGGTCATCATTTTGACGAGCCACCCAACAGGCCCCGCGTGAATGCCTTCTGGAACAGCAGGAATGCAATCATCATCGGCACGATCGAAATGATCGTCGCCGCCATCATCGGGCCGTCATCCACGTCAAGCCCGCCGATCATGGCATAAAGGCTGACCGGCGCCGGGCTGTTCTGCCCGCTGGTGAGGGTCAGCCCGAAGAACAGGTCATTCCAGGCCGACCGGCTCTGCACGATGGCGATCGCCGCCAGCCCCGACACCGATGCGGGCAGCAGGATCTTGAAGAAATACCCCGCCGGCCCGCAGCCATCGAGCTGCGCCGCCTCGAACATCGAGCGGGGCACCGTCGCAAAATAGTTGCGCATGAAAAACGTTACGAAGGGCAGACCATAGGCGGTATGGACCAGCCACATCCCCGGAATGGTGTTGTAGAGCCCGAGCGAGCGCATGATCATGAACAGCGGGATCTGCACCGCCTGATAGGGCACGAGCATCCCGGCGAGGATCAGCAAATAGACGACGCGCCCGCCCGGGATATTGACCTGCGACAGCGGATACGCCGCCAGCGAGCCCACAAACACCGACAGCACGACCGAGGGGATGGTGATGAGGAAACTGTTCCACACCGAGCGCCCGATCCGCTCCCAGCCCTCGGTATAGTTCTGCCAATAGATTTCGCTCGGCAATTGCAGCGAATAGGGGATTTCGGCCGGGCTCTTGAGGCTGGCATTGAACGCCATCAGCAGCGGCGTCAGATACAGGATCGCCAGCACGACGAGGATGAAATAGCGCAGCCCGGTGGAAAACGCAGGGCGACGGACGGCAAAGGCGCTCATTCGCGCACCTCCTCGACCTGGGTGGACATGTAATAAACATAGGGCATCACCACGATGGCCGCGAGCACCAGCAGCAGCACCGCGATCGCCGCGCCCTGCCCCATCTGGAAGCGCGAGAACGAGGTCTCGTACATATCGACCGCCAGCACATAGCTCGATTCAAACGGCCCGCCCTGGGTCATGGACCAGACGATATCGAAGACGCGCATGGAGTCGACGCCGGCAATCCCCAGCACGACGACCGTCGAGGGCAAGAGCAGCGGCAGCTTGATTTTGGTGAGGATCGTCCAGGGCGACGCCCCATCGATCCGCGCTGCCTCGATATATTCGGTGGGCAGGTTCCGCAGCCCGGCAAAGTAGATGAGGAAGGTGAACCCGCTCCACGCCCAAAGCGAGGCCGCCATGATCGAATAGGTCACGATCTGCGGGTCGCCCAGCCAGTTCTGGTTCCACTCCGACAGCCCCAGACTGTTAAGCACGGTCGAGAACAGCCCCGTCGTCGGCCGATACAGCCACCGCCAGGCCGACGCCACCGCCACGGTCGTGATGGTGAAGGGCAAAAAGAAGATGGTCCGGAAAATATAGGCGCCCTTGACGTCGCTATCGAGCAAGAGCGCGAGCCCCAGCCCCACGATCGTGGGCAGCACCAGGAAATAGATCAGCCACTGGAAATTGTTGAACAGCGCATGCATGGTGCGCGGCTGGTTGAGGATCTGCTGGAAGTTCGCCAGTCCAACCCATTGCCGCTCCACCGACATTCCGTCCCAGGAATGCAGCGACAGCCAGATCGTATCGATCACCGGGTAAATGAAGGCGGCGATAAACAACGCGATCGGACCCAGCAAGAACAGCGCATAAACCAGGTTGCGCCTGGCTCTGAAATCAAGTCCGCCCATGACTGGCCCCTTCCTGCATTCCCAACCCGGCGCCCGCGCGCGCCGGACGATCGGCCCCCCGCCGGAGCGGGGGCCTTGTGTCATCACCAGGCGTAGAACAGCTTCTGGCCCGCCATCGAGAGGCGCATCTGCTCGAGCATTTCAAGCGAAGTCTCGAGCCCTTCCGGCGTGGGATTGGCCGCGTATTTCTCGATCTCGGTGCCGATCGCCATGCGGTAATCCACCGGCAACAGGATCATGAGGCTGGGCAGTGCCATGGTGGCGAACCGCTCCGCTTCGCGCTTGCCGATCACGTCATAGATGTCGGTGGACACTTCCACATTGGGCGCGAGCGAACCCTTGGGCTGGTTGAACGCGGTTTGCGCTTCCACCGACACCACCGAGCGCACGAACTGCTTGCCCTGCTCCTGCAGGTCGCCCTTGAGCACCACCACCGTATCGGTCTGGAAGATCGACTGGTCCTCCGTGCCCGGCGCGACAAAGAAGTCGTAATCCTCGCCCGGCGTCCAGCCGCGGCCCTTCATATAGCCCGAAATCCAGTTGCCGGCCTGATACATGCCGATCTCGCCGCGCATCAGCTGGTCCGAGCTGTCAGCCCAGGCGGCCGCCGTCCAGTTGGGCGCATAATGCTCGGCATAGTTCTCGCGGAAGATCTCGAAGGCTTCGCGCATTTCGGGGCCGGTCCAGGACAGCTCCCCGCGGGCAAACTGCCAATAGCCCTCTTCGCCCACAACGCTCAGCAGCGGCGCATAGAAGTTGTAAAAGCTCCAGGGCCAGCCCGCCGAATTGCCAAGGCACGCTACATTGTTGGCCTCGAGCGTTTCGCACACCGTGTTCCACTCTTCCCAGGTCGTGGGCGGGGTCAGGTTGAGCTTTTCAAACAGCGCCTTGTTGTAGAACACGTCATTGACGATGCTCAGCGAAATCGGCAGCGCAGTGTGCACGCCATCAAAGGTGATGATCCGGCGCAGCCCTTCGGGGAAAATCTCGTCACCCCGGATATCCTGCCACACATCTTCGATGTCGAGGATGCGGCCCGAATTGGCCACCTGGGTCAGGTCATAGCCCGAGTTGAACTGGTAGGCCATCGGCGGGGTGCCACCCATCAGCGACACCTGCACCTGCTGGCGCAAGCCTTGGGTATGGCCCGGGATCACCCGCTCGGTGACCGGGGCGTCCGGGTTCTGCTTGTTGATCTCGGCAATCATGGCTTTGACGCCATCATACTCGCCGCCGACGCCCATATAGTGCCAGAACTCGGGCACCTGCTGGGCCGAAGCGGGCGCGATGCCGGCCGCGACCGACAGCGCGAGGAGGGATACGGCAAGAAACTTGGATCTGCTGGACATGGGTTAAACCTTTTGCTGGCCGGTCGTGACATCCAAAAACTGCGCACCCCATAATTTGTTGGAGTGTAGGATTATTGATTGACCGGCTGAGCGTGGCTGTCAATCGGGCCTGCTTGCTTTTAGTGCAATTTTTCTGCTGCTACAAAACTAGCCAGCGCGAGAGCACCAGAGTCGGTATCGCTTTGAAACCGGCTGAAACGTGCGCTGAACCGGGTAAAATCCAGTAAATCTCGCCTCCGTTGCGCGGCTCGAACCGGCGCACCTGCGCCTGAACCGTCGCCTGCCCTGTGGAAAATCCATCCCCGGAAACCTCAAAGAACGGTTTGACAACTCCCCAAAATAGGTTTGATTATCAAAAGAAATAAACTGAGGCTGCGGAACGCTGATCCGCAGCAGCGCGGAGAGTACGGCATGGCCTATACCTCGACCCATTGGGGCGTGTACGAGGCAAAGAACACCGGCGGGACGGTGGAACTGACCCCGGCTCCCTGGGACCGCGACCCCTCCCTCCTCAGCCGCTCCCTCACCTCCGGCCGCGATGCGCCCGCCCGCATCCGCCGCCCGGCCATCCGCGCCGGTTTCCTCAAATCGGGCGCCGCCTCGCGCGAACGCCGTGGGCGAGAACCCTTTGTGGAAGTGCCCTGGGACGAAGCCTTCAACATCACGGCGCACCACATCGCCCGCGTGCGCGAGCAATACGGCAATGAGAGTTTTTACGGCGGCTCCTATGGCTGGTCGAGCGCCGGCCGCTTCCACCACGCCCAAAGCCAGTTCAACCGCTTCTTTCGCCTCACCGGCGGCTATGTCGACAGCGTCGACAGCTACTCCCTCGCCGCCGCCCGCGTGATCCTGCCCCATGTGGTCGCGCCTTGGGGCGAGCTGTCCCAGGGCCATACCGATTGGAACAATCTGGCCGAGCATACCGACCTCTTCATCGCCTTTGGCGGCCTGCCCGCCAAGAACACCCAGGTCAATCCGGGTGGCGCGAGCGACCATGTGGTGCGCGAAGCCCTGCGCCGAATGGCGGCCGGCAAAACCCAGTTCGTCAATGTCAGCCCGAGCCGCTCCGACCTGACCGATGCCGAGGGCTGCGAATGGCTGCCGATCCGGCCTGGCTCCGACACTGCCCTGATGCTCGCGCTAGCCTATGTGCTGATCGCCGAAGACCTGCACGACCAGGCCTTTGTCGAAAGCCACAGCGTCGGCTTCGAGCAGCTGCGCGATTATCTCTTTGGCGCCGCCGACAACCAGCACAAGACCCCCGCCTGGGCCGCCCCGCTCTGCGACATCCCTGCCGACATCATCACCGCGCTCGCCCGCCGCATGGCCAAGGGGCGCACCATGATCAATGTCGCCTGGTCGCTGCAGCGCGCCGAAAATGGTGAATTGCCCTATTGGATGGCCGTCAACCTTGCCGTGCTGCTGGGCCAGATCGGCCTGCCCGGCGGCGGCTTTGGCGTTGGCTATGCCTGCATGCAAAGCGTCGGCTCGGGCCGCTTCCCTTTTTCGGGCCCCCGCCTGCCCCAGGGCACCAACCCGGTCACCACCTTCATCCCGGTGGCCCGCGTCTCCGACATGCTGCTCAATCCCGGTGGGTCCTTCACCTATGATGGCGGCAGCTTTACCTATCCCGATATCCAGCTGGTTTACTGGTGCGGTGGCAACATCTTCCACCACCACCAGGACCTCAACAAGCTGATCGAGGCCTGGCGCCGCCCCGAAGTGACCATCATCAATGAGAGCTTCTGGACGCCGCACGCCAAGTTCTCCGATATCGTCTTGCCCGCCACGACAACCCTTGAACGCAACGATATCGGCAGCGCCTCGCTCGACCGCTTCATGGTCGCCATGAAGCGCGTTGCCGATCCTGTCGGCGAAGCCAGGGACGACTACGATATCTTCAGCGGCATTGCCGAGCGCCTCGGCTTTGCCGAGCAACTGCGCGAAGGCCGCACCGCCGAGCAATGGCTCGAAGTGCTCTACGAGGAATGCCGCCCCCGCGCCGAGGTCTTCGGCATCACCCTGCCGCCCTTCGAGCAGTTCTGGGAAGAAGGGCTCTTTGATCTGCCCGCCCCCGAGCAGGATACGATCATGCTCGAAAGCTTCCGCAAGGATCCCGAGGATTTCCCCCTCAACACGCCCTCGGGCCTGATCGAGATGACCTCGACCAAGATCGCGGGCTTCCACCTGCCCGATTTTCCGGGCACCCCGGAATGGCGTGAACCGCGCGAATGGCTTGGCGCCCCGCGCGCCCAGACCTATCCCCTCCATCTCCTCTCCAACCAGCCCAGCACACGCCTCCATAGCCAGTACGATCATGGCGTCGTCAGCCGCGAATCCAAGATCAACGGCCGCGAACCTCTCACCATGAACCTCGCCGATGCCACCACGCGCGGCCTTGCCCATGGTGATGTGGTGCGCGTCTTCAATGATCGCGGCGCTTTCCTTGCCGGTCTCGTCGTCAGCGACGCCATCCGCCCCGGCGTCGTCCAGATCGCCACCGGCGCCTGGTATGATCCGCTGGTTCCCGGCGAGATCGGCACCCTCGACAAGCATGGCAACCCCAATGCCGTCACCCAGGATATCGGCGCCTCGAGCTTGAGCCAGGGCTGCGCCGCCCAAAGCGCGCTGGTGCAGGTAGAGCGCTTTATTGGCGAGTTGCCGCCCATTACCGCTTTCCAGCCCCCGCAATTCGTCGCCAAGGAGCCTTAGCCCATGCGCTTTTCCGCCTGCCTCGAAATGCTGTTTGTTCCCGAAACCGCCGATTTCACCGCCCGCATCGCCCTGGCCCGGTCAGCCGGCTTTGATCTGGTGGAATTCTGGCGCTGGACCAACAAGGATCTCGATGCGGTGGAAGCGGCGCTGCGCAAGCATGGGGTTGCGCTCTCGGGCATCGTCGCCGAACCCATGATCCCGCTGACCGATCCCACGCGCCACGCCGAGTTTCTCCTCGGGCTCGAGGACAGCATCGCCACCGCCCAGCGCTTGGGCGCGCCGCTTCTCATTGCCCAGGCCGGCAACGAGATCGATAGCCTCACTCGGGCCGAACAGCACGACGCCATCGGCACTGTGCTGCGCCGCGCCGCTCCCCTGCTGGAGCGCGCCAACATCATTCTGGCGCTCGAGCCGCTCAACACCTTGGTGGATCACGCCGGCTATTTCCTCCATTCCACGGTTGAAGGGCTCGATATCGTCGATGCCGTTGGCAGCCGCCATGTGCGCCTCCTCTATGACATCTACCATTCGGCCGTGATGGGCGAGAACATCGCCAGTGTGCTCGACGGCCGGCTCGATCGCATCGCTCACGTCCACCTCGCTGACGCCCCCGGCCGCAACGAGCCCGGCAGCGGCGAGATGGATTGGCAGGGCAAGCTCGATTGGCTGGGGCGCGCCGGCTACGATGGCCCCGTCGGCCTCGAGTTCCGCCCTACCGGTCCGACGGTCGACGCGCTCGAACTCGTGCTTTCCCGCTAACCCTCCCTCATCTCGGGCCCTTCTTTACCCATGGACTACACCACCCTCCCCCTCGACGCCGGAGCCATCCTTGCAGGCGTGCGCCCATGGGTCGAATGCGAAAGCCCCTCCTGGGATGCCGCCGCCGTCAATCGCATGATGGATCTGGCAGCCACGCACATGCAGAGCATGGGCGCGACCCTCGAGCGCTTCCCCGGCGACAAGGGCTTTGGCGATTGCCTTTATGCTGATTTCAATCCCGAGGACCCGCGCCCGGGCATCCTCCTCCTCGGCCATCTCGATACCGTCCATCCTATCGGCACCCTCGCCGGCCCGCTCAGCTGGCGCCAGGACGGCAACAAGGCCTATGGCCCCGGTCTTTACGACATGAAGAGCGGCAACTATCTCGCCCTCGAAGTGCTGCGCCTGCTGCGCGAAGGCGGCGCCAATTTCCACCTGCCCGTCCGCATGCTCCTCGTCTCGGACGAAGAATCGGGCAGCCCTTTCAGCCGCCCGCTGATCGAGCGCATCGCCCGCGACCAGCGCTTCGTGCTCGTGGTTGAAGGCGGCGACACCAGCGGCAATCTCGCCGTCGGCCGCTACCCCGTCGCGCGCTTCCGCATCCGCACCTATGGCAAATCCAGCCACGCCCTGATCGAGCCCGGCATCGGCGTGTCCGCCCTCTCCGGCCTCGCCCGCATCGTGCCGCGCGTCGAAGCCCTGGCCCAGCCCGGCCGCTCGCTCACCGTCAACTATATCCAGGCCGGCCAGCACGTCGCCATCATCCCCACCGAAGGCACGATCGGCCTCGTCTCCACGGCCAAGACTCTCGACCTCCTAGAAGACGTCTACCACCAGCTCGTGCGCATCGTCCAAGAAGAGATGGGCGAGCGCGGCGAAGTCATCCGCTTCTCCAACCGCCCGCTCTGGACCCCGACCGCCGCCGACCACGCGCTTTGGCAGCAAGCCCGCACCCTCGCCGACCCGCTCGACCTTCCATTCGGTCACGACATGATGTTCGGCGGCTCGGACGGCAACATCACCGGCGCGCTGGGTGTCCCGACCCTCGATTGCCTCGGACCATTGGGAGCCGATGCCCATCAATTGACCGAGCACATCCTGCTCGATTCCGTGGTGCCGCGCGGTCGTCTCCTTGCCGGACTGCTGCTCACCCTCCAATAGCAGTCTAGGGCCGTTCAGAACCCGTTCATCTTCATGGCAATAACGTGACCAGGAGCCCCTTTCGCCGACTCTCGACACTGGCAAGTTTCGCGCTAATATAGTTTCTGACCATGTTGCGACGACACGATCGAGCGTCATGCGACACCGTGCTGTCCAAAACTAGCCGCGAGTAAACATGGCCCACGACTTCCAGCAAGACGTTGATGCTGTTCAAAGAATTGGCGCCGTCCCCACCATCCTCGACGTCGTTTGCCGCGCCACCGGCATGGGCTTTGCCGCCGTCGCCCGCGTTACGGAAGACCGCTGGGTTGCTTGCCAGGTCCTTGACAATATTGGCTTTGGCCTTCCCGCGGGTGGTGAACTCAAGGTAGAAACGACGCTCTGCCACGAAATCCGCCAGCACCGGCAAGTCATAGCGATCGACAATGTCGCGGAAGATCCGGTTTATTCTTCCCACCACACACCGCAGATCTATGGCCTCAAGAGCTATATCTCTGTGCCCATTACCATGCCCGATGGCCGGTTCTTCGGAACACTTTGCGCCATCCATCCTGAACCGGCTGAGGTCAACAACCCCCAGGTGATCGGCACGCTCACCCTTTTTGCCGAGCTTCTCGCCTATCACCTTGAAGCCGAAGACAAACTCGCCGCCGCCGAAACCCGCGCCACCGATCAGCAAGCCAATTCCGACCTGCGCGAACAATTCATCGCCGTGCTCGGCCACGACCTGCGCAACCCCCTCGCCGCCATCGACGGCGGCGCCAATATCCTGCTGCGCGAAGGCGCCTGGACTGAAAAAACCCCGGTCATCCTGCGCCTGATGAAGAACAGCGTCACCCGCATGAGCGGCCTGATCGACAACGTGCTGGATCTGGCGCGCAGTCGTCTAGGCGGCGGCATCGCCCTCAACATCGACGCCGAAAGACCGCTAAAACCTACGCTGGAACAAGTGGTTGACGAAATCCGCGCCGCCAATCCGGCGCGCGTGATTGACGCGGAGATCGACATTCCCCGCGCTATCAAGGTCGACCATCACCGCATCGCTCAGATGTTTTCCAACCTGCTCGGCAACGCCATTACCCACGGCGCCGACGACCAGCCGATCCACGTCCAAGTTAAACTGGAAGACGAAGCCATCCTCGCGCTATCGGTGATCAACGCCAGCGAACCCATCCCTCCCGAGATGATGGAGCACTTGTTCAAGGCCTTCCATCGCGGCCAAGTGCGCAGCAATGCCGAAGGGCTGGGCCTCGGCCTCTATATCGCCGCGCAGATCGCCGAAGCCCATGGCGGCAAGATCGACGTCCATTCCGACGCCCAAGCCACCCGCTTCACCTTCCGCATGCCCCTGAGTTAAGTCTCTGCAGCAGCTCAGCTAATCGAATAGCCGCCATCCACGACAAGGGTTGATCCGGTGACAAACCCGGCTGCCGGCGAGCAGAGATAGAGCACCGCATTGGCGACGTCCTCCGGCCGACCCCACCGCCCCATCGGCGTGCGCGCCAGGATCGGGTCCGAACGCGCAGGATCATCGCGCAGCGCCTTCGTCAGGGGCGTTGCGATCCAGCCCGGCGCCACCGCATTGACGCGGATGCCGTCCTTGGCAAAGGCAATGGCGAGCGATTTGGTCAGCTGGTTGACGCCACCCTTGCTCGCCGCATAACCCGGCACCAATCCCCCGCCGAAAAACGACAGCATGGACGCAAGATTAACGATGCTCCCCTGCCCCACTGCCGCCAGCAGCGGCCGCGCCGCCGAACACATTCGCATCGTGCCATTAAGATTGACGTCAAGCACCTGCTCGAACACCTCTGGATCCAGTTCCTCGCCCCGCCGGATCATCCCCGCGCAATTGACGAGGATATCGAGCGCCGGCAGCTTGCCCACGAGCTCTCCGATGGCCGCGGCATCGCGCACATCGAGGAGGCCCAGTTCCGCCCCGGCAAAATCCGCATCCCCGGACAGCGCATCGATCTCGCGCTGCGCCACGCCCGTCGCAGTGACGTGGGCACCCGAAAGCGCAAACGCCCGCGCCACCGCCGCCCCGATCCCCGAGGTCCCCCCGGTCACCAGCACCCGCTTGCCCGCATACCACCCGCGGGCCCAGTCGTAGCTCATGGGCTCAGCGGACGAACTGGTCGACATAATCGGCTCCCAGTCCCACCTTCTCGTAATGGGCGCGGCACATGTCGATCTTGGTGAACACGTCCTCGTAGCCGATATGCTGGTTGTTCTCGTCGAGATAAACCATGGAGCCAGTGATGTTGAAGAAGGTGATCATCTCCTCCACATCCTCGGGCACCAGCAAGGTATGGACTTCGCCGGGCGGCTCGAACACATACGAGCCGGTCTCGGCCACCCAGTCATGCTCGCGATAATGCCAGCGCCCCTTGATCACATAGCCATGCACCGGGTTGGGATGCAGGTGACGCGATAGTACCCCTGAGCGGCGCACCCGCAACAAATTGCACCATTGCCCCACCAGAGTATTGAGCATCAGCGGCCGAAACCAAACCCCCTCCGCCTGCGGCACCCACACCCGCTCATCATCGGGCACCGCCTTGACCGCAATCTCGGGCGGCGCCAGGGGATGGGCTGAACCGTTCATGGTGCTGTACATTGCTCGGCTTTCCTCCACGCAGGCGCGCTTGGCGCCCGCAAAAACTTGGGTGTTGTCTAGACCCGATCCCGGGGCCGTTAAGCGGATTGGGTGACTGCACCATCCGCCATGGCCGCTTCCAGAATGGCGCGATAGTCCTCGGCTGACGCCTCCCGTGGATTGGTGGGATGGCTGTGATCGGCGAGTGCCCGCTCGATGACCCAATCAAACTGGTCACGGCTCAGGCCCATCTGCGCGAGCCCCGGCGGCAGACCAAATGAGCGATTTAGCGCCTCGAGCGTATCGGCAAGATCTTCATCTGGGCCGAGCCCCATTGCCGCTTTGAGCCGCTTGAGCTTGTCGGCCACAGCAGGCGCGTTGAACCGGACCACGAGCGGCATCAGGATGGCATTCAGTGTGCCATGATGAAGGCTGAGATCCTTCAATCCGCCTAGAGCGTGGCTCAGTGAATGCACTGCCCCCAAGCCCTTCTGGAACGAGAGCCCGCCATGCAGCGCCCCAAGCATCACCTCGGTGCGCGCCCCAATATCTGCCCCATTGGCAAAGGCCAGCGGCAGATTGCGCCAGACCCGCCCCGCCCCGTCGAGCGCGATGGCCTCGGCTGTTGGATTGAAGCGCGGAGAAAAGAACGTTTCGATGCAGTGGGACAATGCATCGAGCCCCGTCGCCGCCGTCAGGTGAGGCGGCAGCCCCAGCGTCAGCTCGGGGTCGCAAATGGCGCAACGCGGGATCAGATGCGGGCTGATGATGCCAAGCTTGCGTCCATCCTCCAGTGTCAGCAGCGCCGCCCGGCCCACTTCCGCGCCGGTTCCGGCCGTCGTGGGAATAGCAATTGTCGGCGCCACCGCGGGGGTGATCCGCTCCAGCCCGCCATAAATCGCCGCATATTGCTCGAGACTACCTGGATGGGTCGCGAGCAGCGCCACGCCCTTGGCCAGATCAATGGGCGATCCCCCGCCCAGCGCCACAACGCCATCGCAATTGCCGGCTCGATACGCCACGAGCGCCGCATCGACCGCCCCTTCGGTGGGGTTGGGCGGCGTATCAAGAAACACTGCGCTCCCATCGGGAAGCAAGCTCTCCACCCGCGCCAACAGGCCAGAAGTAGCAATACCGCGATCCGACACCAGCAGCGGCCGGGTAACCTTGAGCTCAGCCAAGGCCGCCGGCAAGTTTGCTATCTCCCCCGCGCCAAAATCGATAGCGGTCAAATAGGCGATGCGGGCCATGTTACGCCCCCGCCTTGCAGCAAATGCCGCCTGACCACCGCGTGGCAACATCGTCGCGCAGCCCGTGCCGAATTTCCATTCATCCCCCCGTCGCGACCTTGCGCGTGACCGACCACTCCTCGGTCGACTTGTCGTCATGGTCAATCTGAGGGGGCCCTTTGTCAACGGGGGCAGTGCCGGCTTGAACAGAGCTTGGCGCGGCCACGGCCACCCGCTATCACTTCCGCGCAGTTGGGCGCTTGCCGGCTGCCTCTTGGCGGCCATGCGTGACGCAAGACTTAAGAACCACCAGGCAAGGAGAGAGCCGTTGAAGAAGATTCGTTGGGGCATTTTGTCGACGGCTAATATCGGCATGGAAAAGGTGACGCCCGCCATCATGCGCTCGGCCCATTCGGAGGTCGTCGCCATCGCTTCGCGTGACCTCGGCAAGGCCCAGGCTGCCGCGGCAAAGCTGGGTATTCCCAAGGCTTATGGCTCTTACGAGGAGCTTTTTGCCGATCCCGACATCGACGCGATCTACAACCCGCTGCCCAATCACCTCCATGTCCCTATGACCCTGGCTGCCGCCCAGGCGGGCAAGCATGTGCTCTGCGAAAAGCCCATTGCTCTCTCGGCTGCCGAGGCCGAACAGCTGCGCCAGATCCCATCCGACCGCATCGTGCTCGAAGCCTTCATGATCCGCTTTCATCCGCAATGGCTGCGGGCACGCGAGATCATCCGCTCGGGCGAACTGGGCGAGGTGCGCGCCATCAATGCAGTTTTCACCTACTTCAACGCCGACCCCGCCAATGTGCGCAACCAGGCCGATATCGGCGGCGGCGGCATTATGGATATCGGCTGCTATCCAGTCACGACCGGCCGCTTCCTGTTTGAGGCCGAACCGCAGCGGGTCGTGTCCCTCGTCGAGCGCGATCCGCAATTCGGCACCGACCGCCTGGCCAGCGTCCTGATGGATTTCGGCGGTGGCCGGCAGCTCAATTTCGTCTGTTCGACCCAGCTCACCGGCGAGCAGAGCGTTACGGTGCTGGGCACCAAGGCAAAGCTTGAAATCATCGTCCCCTACAACGCTCCCGCCAACGAGCGGACGGCAATCACGGTCGACACCGGCGCGCCATTTGATGGCTCCCTCGCCCGGCGTGAAATCCTGCCCGCCTGCGATCAATATACCGAACAGGCCGAAGCCTTCGCCCTTGCCGTGCTTGGCGAACAGCCCCTGCCCTGGGGAGTCGAGGACGCAATCAGCTCGATGAAAGTGCTCGATGCCATTTTTGTCAGCGAGAAATCGGGCGGCTGGGCCACGGTCTAACCCCTTGCCCTTGCTCTGGCGCCGCCCACCGGCGCCAGAACACGCTTACACCTCAGCTTGGCCTGGCAGCCGGCACAAACGGGCGGAGCCGGTGCCCATCGGTATCTTCGGCGACAAAGGTGAAGCCGAAGGGCAGCTCGACCGGCTCCTGCAGGACGGTCAGGCCCAGCGCCTGCCAGTGTCGGTAAGTGGCCAGCAAGTCCTCGCGGCTGCCTTCGGTAAAGGAGATCTCGCTGCCGCCCACCGGCTTGGGCGCCGGCTGGATCTGGTCCTTGGCCCAAAGCCCGATCTTCATGCCGCTGGGCAGCACGAACAAGGCAAATCCCGACCGGTTCTGCACCGGCGCGACGCCCAGCAGCTTCTGGTACAGCTCGGCGCTCGCTTCGGTATCGGCCACCGCCAGCAACAGATAATTCAACACACGCATCGTCTAGCTCCTTTTTGGCTGGAGCCAGACCTACGGCACCGGACTGTCAGTTTCCGGCAGGGTCGGGGTGGCGGATTCCTTCGCGCTCTCGCCACTGCTTGAGAAGCGCCGCGCGCCGCGCCGCGTATCGGTCGGGCAGCACGTCGAGCCGCGTGATCCGATCGAGCCGGAATGCCCGGAAATCCTGCCGCAGCTCGCACCAGGCCAGCACCACCCGCACGTGCTCGAAGAACGCCACGGCGAAGGGCCAAACGACGCGCTCGGAGCCGGCGCCATCACCTTTGTCATAGGCAGTGCGAGCTTGTTCTGGCCCCGAATAGCGGCACGGATCGCTCCCAGATCCACAATAGTAGGCACCACATCGCTGCGCGCGACGAGGAGGCTCGTCGCTTCCACAGCATCGCGGATGGTGTCAGGCAAGACGGCGCTGACTTTACTTAAAAGGCTCGCCGCCGCCGCGCTCAGCCTCGGGTCCTCGCGACGCTGCTCCACCCAGCGCGACCCGAGCACCAGCGCCTCGATCTCCTCAGCCGAGAACATCAGCGGCGGCAGGGTAAAGCCGGGCCGCAGCACATAACCGAGCCCGGGCTCACCACGGATATCGGCCCCCTGCGCCTGCAGTGTCGCGATATCGCGATACAGAGTGCGGATCGAAATACGCAGTTCCTGTGCCAACTGCTCACCCGCAACGGGGCTGCGCCGATTGCGCAGCAATTGCAGCAGATCAAGCAGGCGTTCGGTGCGGGACATCGGCATCCGGACTTGAGTTCAACTAGGCCCACTCCCTAGCATACCCCGCCCCGCCTGACGGCAGGACCGCGCCCCTGCTCCGCAGGGCTAACCCGCTACCAGTTCGGGGCTGCGCACCAGCCGCCCATCGGGACGCTCGAGCAACTTGCCCCTGTCGCTGAGAGCCCTCTGGCTTAGCTCCATTAAGTCCCGGGCCGGTTCGAGCTGCCCGTCACCCGCATCGGCTGGATCGAGCACCGAGGCCTTGAGCAGCCGTGAATAGGGATGCTCGGGTGCATCCAGCACCACTCGGGCTGGCCCCATTTCGACCACCATGCCCTTTTGCATGATGATCAGGCGGTCCGAAATATAATAGGCCGTAGCGAGGTCGTGGGTGATGTAGATCACCGACACCCGGAAGTCGTCACGCAGGGAGCGCAGCAGGTTGACGATCGACATGCGCAGCGACGCGTCCACCATGCTGACGGGCTCGTCGGCGATCAGCAGCGCCGGATTGGGGATCAGCGCCCGCGCGATTGCCGCCCGCTGCAACTGTCCCCCGCTCAACTCATGGGGGAACCGGCCTCGCACTTCCGCAAGGCTCAGCCCGACCTTTTGCAGCGCCTCGTCCATAGCGGCATCGATCTCCCCACGCTGCCTCAACCCAAGGAACTGCCGCGCCGTGGACTCCAGGTAACGATCGACCCGCTTGAGCGGGTTAAACGCTTCGAACGGGTTTTGGAACACGGGCTGCACCTTGGCCATGAAGGCCTGCCGCTCGGCGCGGCTCACATGATGGCTGATCGTCTTGCCGCGAAAGCGGATTTCCCCGCTCGTGGGGGTTTCCAGCCCCAGGATCATGCGAGCCAGCGTCGTTTTGCCTGATCCGCTTTCCCCGATCACGGTAAAGATTTCGGGCTTGTCGAGCGCGAGCGAAAAACTGGCACCCTGAACCGCGTCGACCATTTTGCGGCCAAACAGCCCGCCCATCGCATAGCGCTTGCTGACATGGCTGACGTCGAGAAGATCGCTCATGCCGGCTCCCTTAGCTTGACGGCTGGCGCGACGAGCGGCTCCACATCGCGCCAGCGCCAGCAAGCCGTGCGGTGGTCGGGCGCGACCGTTTCAAGGGGTGGCGCCTCCTGCCGGCATTTGTCCACCGCCAAGGGGCAGCGCGGATTGAACCGGCACCCAGACGGCGGCTCCGCTAGATTGGGTGGCCTCCCCTCGAGCGCCGGCCGCTGCACCGTGTCGCCGATGCGCGGCAGGCTTGCCACCAGATGGGCGGTATAGGGGTGCTTGGGTTGGA
The DNA here is from genome assembly GCF_058133665.1 of Devosia sp. Z11_6. Classification (NCBI taxonomy): domain Bacteria; kingdom Pseudomonadati; phylum Pseudomonadota; class Alphaproteobacteria; order Hyphomicrobiales; family Devosiaceae; genus Devosia; species Devosia sp. Z11_6. Next base: position 465,796 of record NZ_JBYUNQ010000001.1, on the reverse strand, counting down.
AGAACATCTGCCGGGTCGGCCCCTCTTCCACAAGCCGGCCGGCATAGATGATCCCGACACGATCAGCGACATTGGCATGAACGCTCATGTCATGAGTCACGAACACCACGGAAGAGCCCATCTCCTGCTGGATTTCCCGGATCAGCCCGAGCACTTCCTTTTGCACAACCACATCGAGTGCTGTGGTCGGCTCGTCGGCGATGATGAACTGCGGGTGGCACACTGTCGCCAGCCCGATGGTAACCCGCTGGCGCATCCCGCCCGATAATTCATGTGGGTAAGCATTGAGCACCTCGGGCCCGAGCTTCAGGCGCCCCAGATGCGTCACCACCCGCTCGCGCAACTCGTCGCCCTTGAGGCCCAGCGGGCGGGCGGCATAATCATCGAAGATCTTGCCGATCCGGCGCACTGGGTTAAGCACGCTCATCGAGCCCTGCATGATATAGGACAGATACCGCCAGCGGATCGCCTCAATCTGCGCCTTGTCGGCACTCGCCACATCGACGGTGAGCCCATCGAAGTCATAGCGCACCACCCCCTCGATGATGCGCAGCGGCGGCCGGATCGCCGCCGCCAGCACCTTGATGAAGCTCGTCTTGCCCGAAGAGCTTTCCCCCGCAATGCCATAAACCTCGTTGCGGCGCACGCTCATGGTGATGTCGTCCACCGCCCGGACTTCCCGGCGCACGCCGAAATAATTCATCTGGTAATAGGCCTTAAGCCCCCGAACGGTGAGCAGGTCCTCGCTCATGGCTAAGCTCCCATCCGCCGCAGCCGGCTGCGCGGATCGATATATTCGTTGAGGGACACGGCTAGCAGGAAGAGCCCAATGAAGGTGATGACGATCAGCACCACCGGGATCACCAGCCACCACCAGGTGCCCACCACCATCGCCGAATGGTTGTTGGCCCAATACAGCGTCGTGCCGACGGTGGGGATGTTGATATTAGTGAACCCCAGCACCGCCAGCGTCACCTCCATGCCGATCGACCAGATCATGTTGGCCATCGCCGTCGCAAAGATGATCGGCATGACATAAGGCAGGTGTTCCTGCAGCAAGATCTTGGGTGTCGACATCCCTGAATAGCGGGCATGGCGGGTAAATTCGCGATGTTTCAGGCTCAGCGTCACCGAGCGGATCAGCCGCGCATCATAGGCCCAGCCCAGCACCGCCATGACGGCGGCCAGGGTGTAGGTATTGAGCCCCGAACGCATCACGAAGTAAAACAGCACCAGCACCGGAAAGGACGGCACCGCCACGAAGATGTCGTTGATGAACATCAGCACGCGGTCGACCCACCCCCCAAGATAGCCTGACAGCAGCCCCACGGTAATCGAGATCACTCGCGAGATCGCCGCCACGATCAACCCGAAAGTCAGCGTGTTGCGAAAGGCGAAGCTGAGGTTCCAGAACATGTCCTGCCCGCGCGAATTGGTGCCGAACCAATATTGGGCCGAAGGCGGCTGGTCCGGGATAGCCAGATAGATCTGGGTGGGATCGACCGGGGAGAAAAAGCTCAGGCAGGCATAAAGAACGATGATCCCCACCAGCACCAGACCAATGGCAAATTCGATGTTGTAGCGGATGAGGTCGCGCAGCACGGCAAACATGGCTGGCTACTCCGCTTTTACGCGTGGATCGAGCACGGGATACAAGAGATCGATAGCAAGGATCGCGATCCCCACCGCCGCGATCGACACCGACGATACCGCCAGCACCAGGCCATAGTCGCCGCCATTGACCGCATCGATCAGCAGCGAGCCCAGCCCGGGATAATTGAACACCTCCTCGGTGATCACCGTGCCCGAAAATATTCCGCCCAGGCTCATCGCCAACCCCGTCAACTGCGGGATCATGGCATTGCGCAGAACATATGAGCTCACGATACGTCCCGGCCGCACGCCGGCGAGTTCGGCATAGGTGACATAGTCCTCGGTCACCACATTGGACACCAGCGCCCGCATGCCCAAAAACCAGGTACCAATTCCCACCAGGACCAGCGAGGTCGCGGGCAAGATGGCATGCTGGAGCACCGAAAAGGCGAATTCCCAGCTCCAGCCCATCCGGACATTCATGGCAAAGCCGCCTGAAATGGGCAGCACCGGCCACACGAACCCGAAGATGATGAGGAGGATAAACGCCACGATATAATACGGGATCGGCTGCAGCCCCATGGTCAGGATACCGAACGCCTTGAGGAAGCGGTTGTTCTGATAGTAACCAGCCAGGCCCCCTAGCAGATTGCCTACGACCCAGGTGATGATCACCGTTACGGCCAGCAGGCCCGCCGTCCAGGGCAAGGCGCGCATAACCAGGTCCATGGCGGGCGTAGGAAAGGCGATCAGCGAAGGCCCCAGATCACCCTGGAGCAGGCGCCCCCAGAAGCTGAAAAACTGCGTTATCAGCGGCGCGTCGGTGCCGTAAAGCTCCGTCAGCGCCGCCCGGAGTTCGGCAATGGCATCAGGCCGGAAACCCGAGCGCGCCGTGATGCGATCAACTGCCTGGTCCACCGGATTGACCGGCGACAAATGGGTGATAAAAAAACTCGCCGAAATGCCGGCCGCGATCACCCCGATCAGCTGCAAAATGCGTTTAAGCACGAAGGATAGGTAGCCGGTCATAGGCGGATCTCTTGCTGAAGGTCCCGCCGCTCCCTCCAATTGATGGAAGCAAGGTTTGGCACGGTCCCGGTTCAAGCCGACAATTCGCTGCGGGCCGGACGGCGGGCGTAAACCCGCCGTCGGCATGGTTGAGCGCAGGGCGTCAGTTGCCCGCCACGGGCTTTAACTGGGTCAGGATGTAGCGCGAGTTCGCCCAGTTGTTGACCGGGTTGGCATAGGGGTTCTCCGAATTGGGATAGCCCGTCCAATAGCGCTCCGACACCACCGAGAACACGTTGTAACTCATCAGCGGGATGATGGGCATTTCGTCCACCATCAGCCGGACGAACTCCTGTCCGTATTCCACATTCTTGGGATCGTTGAAGTCGATGACGCGGATCTTTTCGATGATCTCATCGAGCCGCGGATCGCTCCAGCGCTGCCAGTTGCGGGCGGGCTGCACTTCGCCCGGGGGCGCAACGAACTGTGAGTGCCAGCTGTCAAGGAAGTAAGACAGGTCGGGATGGCCGCCCCAGCTTTCCACGCTCCACCAGATATAGCTGTCGTAGCGGCCAGCATTGCGCAGATCAGCATGGTCGGACGCCACCTGCAGTTCCACCTGCACCCCATTGTGGTTCCAGTTCTGGGCGACCATGGTGCCGGCGCGATTGATCACGCCATCGGACGGGATCAGCAGGGTAAAGGCAAAGGGTTGCCCATCCGGCATCATCCACTGGTTGCCGTTGCGGGTAAACCCGGCCGCTTCCAGCAGCTCGGTTGCCGCCTGCACATCCTGCTTCCACCAGCCATAGCCAAAGGCGTTGCGGATGGCCCCCTCGTCGGTCGGCACCTGGTCACCATATTGCGGGCGAACCATTTCAGCGATCTGCAAGCCGACATTGGGATCATAGGGCTGGATGGTGCGGCTGCCGGTATCGAGCTGATAGTCGATCAGCCATTGCTGCATCGGCCCATGATAGTCCTGCGGATGGGTGCCGGTGGGCGGAATAGCGATGGGCGACAGCGTTGCTGCGCCCCGATAGCTGGCCATGGAGATTGCCCGTGCGTCCAGCATTAGTGCCAGGGCCCAGCGCACGCGCCTATCCTGGAACTTCTCGTTTTGCGTGTTGAAGATCACGCTGGGCAGCGTCGGGTCCGGATGAGCATAGGGGAAGCCCGGGAACCAGCCCTTGGCGTTCTCGTCCTCGGCGATGATGGAGAAGGTGCCTTCGGGCGAAAGATCGTGGATCATGTCGAGATTGCCATTTCGCATCTCGATCAGCCGGTTATCGATATTGATATTGTTGCGGTACACGACGTGTTCGGGCGTGGGTTCGCCCACGAGGCCCAGCGTTGTGTTCTGCCAATCCTCGCGCTTGTCCCAGATATACCAGGTGCCATTGGGATCAAAGCTGTTGAGGGTATAAGCACCTAGCGTTACGGGTGGGTTGAAGTCGAATTCGAGCACATTGTCGACTTGGCTGAACACATGCTCGGGCATGATCCAGGCCCCGTTCCAGCGCACTGAAAAGACAGAGTGGAAGCGCGAATTGGGTGCTTTGAGCGTGAACTTGACGGTGTAGGGGTCAATCGCCTCGACTGTTTCCACCTGGGTGGAGAATGCGCCGCTCCACACCATGCCGGGCGTGTTCTTCTGCGTCTCGACCGTGAACACCACGTCGTCGGCGTTGAAATCCTCGCCGTCGCTCCATTTTATGCCCTCGCGCAGCCGCACGGTCATCTCGGTGAAGTCGTCATTATATTCGGCCGGCCCGGTAGCGAGCGTGTCGTAGATGGCACCATCGAGACCCGCATCGGGATCGATGAACCACAACGTGTCCATTGCCAGCTGCTGTAGACCCGTGCTGAGCCCGCCTCCGGCATTCACCCAGATGTTGAACCAACCGGGATTCCGGATAGTTGCTTCCGGGTTTTGCAGGATCAAGGTCTCGTTACGCGGAAAGTCGTTGAGCGGTGGCGCGGCGGGCGCTGTGTCCTGCGCCGTGGCTAAACTGCCCACCGCAAGGGACGCAAAAGCAACCGACGCCAGAAGCGTCTTCCAGTTTCGCATAATCTCCTCCCAAAGGGGCGTTCCTCAACAGCCCCAACCTTCATGCTATATTAAGAGTTACTCCTGTCAACCATTTGCCCGATACATACCCGAAAACCTGATTCTAACCGCGAGCGACGCTGACCCGCACCATCTGATAGGAATGCGGCGGAAGGCTCACACTCAACTTGTCCTCCCCCGCAACTGCGCCCTGCCCTTGTCTTGGGGTTACATTATCCGGGTTTGCTGCAGTGTTGACGGCGTTGAGATCGTCGTGCGTCATCACCTGGTGCTCGAGCACCCTTGCATCGCGGTAGCCTTGCAAGGACAGCTCGACGTCGAGTTCCTCCTCGCCGTTGCGGTTGACGATGAAGAAAGTGAGCGTGCCCTCGGCCTCGTCTTCCACCCCGGCCACATCGAGATATGGGATTTCCCCAATCAGTTCGACTTCGTAGCTGGGGCAGCGAGCGACGAGGTTAAGCGCCCGGCCCCGTCCGAACATGGATGCGAAATAGAGCGGATAATAGGTGGTCTGCTTCCAGGACCTGCCGCCCGGCTCAGTCATGATCGGAGCAATAACATTGACCAGTTGGGCAATGCAGGCGAGCTTGACCACATCGGACTTGCGGATAAAGGTGTTGAGGCAACACCCGACCTGCAGCACATCCTCAAAATTATAGATGTCTTCCAGCAGCGCTGGCGCATGCGGCCAGCCATGCTTGCCGTCCAGGATCGCCCGGTCCTGCTTGCGCGAATGATACCAGACATTCCACTCATCAAACGCGATCGTCACCTGGCGCTTGCTGCACTTCTTGGCCTTTACATAGTCGATCGTGGCGGCAACCGTGCTGATATAGGCCTCGAGCTTGACATTGTGCGCCAGGTAACCGGGCGTGTGCTTGTCGTAATTGGACGAATACATATGCAGCGAGATGTGGTCGACCGTTTCATAGGTGTGCTCCAGCACCACCCGCTCCCACTCGGGATATGTGGGCATGTTGGAGTGCGATGACCCGCAGGCGATGAGTTCGAGCGAACTGTCAAAAGCGCGCAGCGCCTTGGCGGTTTCACTGGCGAGGCGCCCATATTCGTCCGCTGTTTTGTGGCCGATCTGCCAAGGCCCGTCCATCTCATTGCCGAGGCACCACATCTTGACGTCCCAAGGGTCCGCCCGTCCGTTCTTCTTGCGCAGATCCCCCCAATAGCTGCCCGTCGGCCCGTTCACGTATTCAACGAAATTACGCGCTTCCTCGAGCCCGCGCGAACCCAGATTGACTGCCAGCATCATCTGGGTGCCAACCGTCTCGCACCAGTCGGCAAATTCGTGAATGCCGACCTGGTTACTCTCCGAAGTGTGCCAGGCCAAGTCCAGCCGCGTGGGTCGTTGCTCGCGGGGGCCGATCCCGTCTTCCCAGTTATAGGCTGAAACGAAATTGCCCCCGGGATAGCGCACCATCGGCACATCGAGTGCCCGGACCAGCTCGGCCACATCGGCCCGCATGCCGTTCTTGTCAGCGGTTGGATGATCGGGCTCATAGATGCCCGAATAAATGGCCCGGCCAAGATGCTCGAGAAACGCTCCGTAGATTCGATCGTCGATCTCGGAAATCACATAGTCCCGGTTGGCAATAACGCTGGCGCGCACAACTCTCTCCCTTTTGTGCCGATTATCTGATTTGTATCAGAACTTCCGGTTACTAGAGCCAAGAAGCGGTCCGGCGTCAACCGGGAAGCGGCGCGCTAGCGCAAAATCAACCGCAGCACGATGTCCTGGTCATAATTGCCAAAGCCGCGCCCGAAGATATTCATACCACCGGGATGATGGGCGCTTTCCTCGACGCCAATCCGCACGCGAATGGAATGGTGCGAAGTCAGGTCGAGGTCATCCAGCGTTACTGGCGAGATCCGCACCCCATCGACAAACGTGCCTTCTGCCGAGGTTCGCCAGGTCTTGAGCTTGCCGTATTGGCTGCCCTTGAGCTTCCACCATTGCGGGGTATAAACCCCGCGCTTGTCGCCGAAATCGCCGGGACTGGTCCAGGTGCCCACCGCCTTGCCGTTAAGCGTTACCGTAATGTCGGAGGGCCAATCGGCCGACGTGCCTGGCACTTCCGAGGACAGCTCAAGCGAAATCTCGATCGCTTCAACTTCTCCTCGCGTCAGCTTGGAATTGTTGGGAAACTGGTATTCCACATACCCGCGCGTCAGCCACAACAGCCCCGCTTTCATCCGGTCTGGATCAAGAAATGTATCGGGTACATCGAGGAGCCCGATCACCCCCTCGCTTGAGCAAATTCCACAAGGCGCGGTCACCTCGAACCCCGTATAAAGCCCCAGCGGCATGGATACTTCGATGGTCTTGTCGCTGATCTGCGCCGAGGGCTCCTTGAAGCGGATCAGCACTTCCTCAAAGGTTGAGCGGCAAATCTTCTGGCTGCCCTTGCGCGCCTTTTGCGCCTCGGTTGCGATCAACCCCGCTTCCTCGAGGATCTGCACATTGGTCGACACCGTTGATTGCGGCAGCTCCAGCCGCGCCGCAATTTCGTTGACGTTGAGCGCCCCCCCTTGCAGGATCTTGAGGATCTGCGCCCGCACCGGCGAAGCCAGCCCCCGGATCACGGCCATGTCCTGCTGAGGGTCGACGACGAGGAAATTTCCGGCCATTGGCAGGCGCTCACTGTGGTAACGATATCAAGAATGTTGATATAGCCAAGCCGCGCCAACCGTAAAGCCCAATCCTTCCCTGCCCCCCACTAGCGCGTCGCCCAAAGCAGCCCTCGCCGCAGGATTTCGCGTACCGGACCCGCCGCCAGCTCATCGGCGGTGTGCCCCAGCGAAGAATAAAATATCCTGCCCTGGTCGTGCATCGTGGTGAACACCACCGGCATCACCACATTCTTGCGCCAAGGGTGAAACTCTCCCGAAAACGTCGTCGTCGCCAACACCTCCACCGCCGGGTCATAGTTCAGGTAATACTGCTCGGATGTGTGCTCGAAGCTCTCGATCCCCGCAGTGATCGGGTGCTCGCTGTCCGTCACATCCACCCGATAGGTGATGATATTGCCCGGATGCTGCACCCAATAACAGCTCGCCGCATAGCGGAACGGCACCGAGGCACGAAAACTGGTGGCGAGCCCCATATGGTACCCCGCAAGCCCCGTCCCCGCCCGCACCGCCGCGATCAGCCGCGCCATTTTCTCCGGCGCCAGCGTCCCATCGGTGATCACCGGCACGACAACGTCATTGCGGCCCACATCTTCGGCGCCCAACGCGTCATAATCCGGCGTCACGTCAACGGCAAAGCCCTCCGCCTCCAGCAGTTCGCGGACCACATGCGCTCCCCGTTCGGGCGTATGCAGCTCCATTCCGCCCCAAACCACCAGCGCCCGCTTCATAGCCCTAACCCCACAGCGAGAGTGCGGTGCACGCCCTTGGGCACGAAGGCAAAACTGTCGGCAATGCCCAGCAGGTCAGCCGCCAGATGCAACACCGATAGCCACATCTCCGTGCCCTGCAGGCTCGGCGCCTGCCCATCGGCGAAGGCAAACCCCTGACCGCCGACCCAGCGCTCCTCGGCGCGCCCGATCACCTTGCGGGCAATCGCCTCCGCCTCGTGCCGGCGATAATCGGTTTGCTTGAGAAAAAGCCACAGCGGATGCACCGTATCGAGCAGGTTGCAGGCCGTGTAAGTCGCCCCAGAAAAGCCCCCGTAATTGTGATAGTTCAACAGCACCGAGTCTATCGCCCGCTCTGCATTGGGCACCGGCAGCCCACACTGCCCATAAGTGCCCCGCGTCAGCCGGTAAAATCCGTTCACCGGCTGCAACAAGCCTTCTGCCGCCGTCGGCAAACCCCAAAGCCCGCTCGCCCGATCCTGCTTCAGGGCCAGCCAGCCGAACAGCGTTTCGCGCGCCCGTCCGGTGGTGTGGTAGCGTGCGTTGAAATACAGCGCGGTGCCAATCGCATCCACCGCCGCGCCCGCGCTCCAGGCCCGCTCGCGCCAGCTCAGGCTTTCCAGCCAATCGCACAGCTCCACCGCCCCCAGTTCCACTGCCGCAATCGGGTGCAGCGGCTGCCCGCCCAGAACCTCAATCGCGTACCCCACCGAGAGGACATTATAGAGCGCCAGCCCATCGTCCCGCAGCGCCTGCCCAGCCGCCAAAGGCCGATGCGGATCGGGAAACAGCCCGGTTGCAGGATCCTGCAACGCCTGCAACTCGGCGAGCGTCATCGCCTGATCCAACCCCTCGGGCAGCTCATCGAACCCTGCCGCGAGCTCAATGGCATCATTGCGGTGCCTGGCGCTGCGCCGCACTTGTCCATCGGCCTCACGGGACAGGAAATCCCCGCCGTCGCGATAACGCTCCAGCACCTCATGCAACTGCGCCTTGGCCGCCACACCCAGCCGCTCCAGCGCCGTTGCGGCATCGCGCTTGGCCGGTTGCCCGCGATAGCGCATTACCTTGGCGGGCACGCCCGCGACAATGGCCATTGGAGGAACATCCTTGCTGACCACCGCTCCGGCCGCAATCACCGCGCCCCGGCCCACCCGAACCCCGTCCAGCACCACCGCATTGGCTCCGATCCACACATCATCCTCGATGGTGATGCCGAGACTTTCGTGCGCCTGGGTATGAATCGGCACCGCGGGATCATCAAAGCCGTGGTTGAAGCCGACAATTGAGACATGGCTCGCTATCCGCACCCCATCCCCGCAGCGCACCTTGCCCGAGATCATCGCATAGGGATTGACCGTTGCATGCGCGCCGAACTCCACATCGCCGCGCACCAACGCATGCCCTGCGATCCAACTCGCCTCGCCCAGCACCAGATGGCTGGTGAAGATCGCCGCTTCCGCCGCGACATAGGCGCTGGGGTGGAAGATCGCGCCCGCCACCCGCTCCAGTTGCGCCTGGCGAGCCCGGTGCTCGGGTGCCTCAATATCGACCTGCTTGCGCTCCCAGGTCAGGAACTGCAGCCGGGCCTCGTGTTCGTTGTCTTCAGACGTTTGATAGCGGTCCATCAGCCTCTATCCCGCAACTGGCCTGCGCCGCCGCGCCACAATCCGGTAGTGCCGGTCATCACGCCAATCGCTCCAGCAAGGCTGGCTCGATCTCGAACTGCATCTGCTGGCCTGCCACGAACCGCTCCACTTCCTCCACCGCCATTTCCCCCAGCCGCAGCCGCTCGGTGCCGATTGCCCCCGCCACATGCGGCGTCAGAAACACATTGGGCAGATCGTAGAGCGGCGAGCCAAGCGCCGGAATTTCCGGGTCGGTGACATCGATCACCGCATGAATACGCCCTGTTTGCAGCTCGGCAATCATCGCCGCTTCCTCCACCAGCGCCCCACGCGCCGTGTTGATGAACGCCGCCCCGTCCTTCATCAGTCTGAACTGGCGCGCCCCGATCATCCCCTTTGTCGAAGGCAGCGATGGCGCATGCACCGAAACGACGTCCGATCGCGCCATCAGCGTGTCGAGACCAACCAGCTCCGCCTGGTGCAGCAGCGGATCGCCGGGCCGCACAAACGGGTCACAGATGAGCACGGAAACATCAAGGCTCTCCAACATTTTGGCCACCCGCCTACCGATCCGCGACGCCCCGATTAGCCCAACCGTGCGGCGGAAATTGCCGATCGGCTCATCCATCAGGGCATAGCTGCTGCGCCGGCTCGGCTCGGCCCGATAGCGGTCGCGCAGCTCGAACACCCGCTTATTGGCAAAGATGATCGCGGCAAGGGTAAATTCGGCCACCGGCACCGCATTGGCGTCGGCCGCATGGGTGACCTTGATCCCGGCTTGGTAGACAGATTGGTCGATGGTGAATTTGACGGTCCCGGCAGCGTGGGCGATCAACCTGAGCTTGGGGGCGGCGCGCACCACTTCGGGCGTGACCGGCGAGCAGCCCCACCCGGTCACCAGCACCTCGACCTCCCCCAGCACGGCGCGTGCTTCGGGGCTGGCAAAGTCCTCCAGCGGCGCGAGACGCACGATCTCGCAGCAGCGCGCCAGGCGCGCCAGCGCTGCCTCGTCAAACACATGCCGGGTCTTGTCGGCCGCCATGGCAAAGGCGAGTTTGGGAACCATCAGAACCGCTCCGGCACCAGGATGGCGCTGACGTCGACGCCCTCGCGGGCAAACAAGGCTTCGAGTTCGGCGATATCGGGCGCCGCCGGCACATCGCCTAGGGCAGCTTGGGCCCGATCGCCGGTTGGGAGCGCCAACACCGCCGTCACCAGCACTGTCGTGCCCGCGGGGATCTCGCCCCGCAACTGGGGCACGATCGTCTTGGCCACAATAAGGTTGGTGTTGGGGAAGGCTCGGTGCGCCCGTCCTTCACGCCGGCCCGAAAGATCGACAATGGCACTGATATCGGTCGGGTTGATTGCGGCGCCGCGTCCGGGCTCGTCGATATAGGTGTCGGCATTGGAATCTGCCCGGGCAATGGCAAAGCCCCCTTCGGTCGCATGCAGCGCGCGCCGCGTCGTGATCCGGTGCACCCGGATATACCAGGGATTGGCCGGCACCAACCAGGTCTCGACCGTCACATCGCTCCAGGGCTTCCAGCGCGCAAACAGCGTATTACCCGCGATCTGCGCAACCTCATTGGCTTCGCGCACCCGGTAATGCCGCCCGTCATCGGAAAAGGCGAGCGCCCCATCAAATGCTCCCATATGGTAGGCGCGCTCATCCACCTCGACAGAAAAAGCGTAGCGGCTGGAATATACGAACTTGGCGTATTTCTCGCTGCCCTGGCGCATCTGCCAATTCTGCTGGCCCGACGACAGCGCCACCACATTGCCTGGTGTATGCATCATCACCATGCCGGGATGCTTGAGAGGCACAGGTGCGTTGTCGGTGACGGCTTCCGTCTCCTCGGCCGTCCAGAATGGATGGTCTTCCGGCAGTGCCAGTGGCAAGAAGGCCTTGAGCGCCCAATAAGGCGAGCCTGCCGAATTATAGCTCTCGGACATGAAAAGATTGGGGTAGCCATAGCCGACCGACAGCACGCCGTCCCGATTGGCGATCGGCTTGTCGGCCCACCAGCGCAGATGGCGCATGAACTGACCCTTGATCTCGCCCCAGGGCAGTGCCTCCACATCGGCAAAGGCCAGCGCACCCCAAAAGCCGCCACAGGCGAAGCGATAGGTCAGGCTCCGGCCAAAAGCGAGCGTGCCGCCGTCCTCATCGAACCAGTGCCGGATATCCCGGGCAAACAGCGCCGCGCGTTCCTTGTAGGCGGCCACCCGCGCCTCGTCGCCCCGCGCCAGCTTGGCATAAATCAGGCCATAAAAATGCATGGCAAAGGGAATGTAGTGGTCGATGCGCCGGATATTGCCGTCGCGATACCAGCCATCCCCAAGGTAGAAACCATCGAGTTCCTCGAGATATTGCTCGGTCAGCGCGCGGTCGAACTCTACCCCGCATTCCTCGAGCCCCAGATCCACGAGGATGCGGAAGAACTTCCAGTTATTGTCGGCATAATCGAACTTGCGGGCATGGAGCAGATAGGCCGCGAGATTGTCCTTGGCGCGCTGGTCGAGCGGCTCCCACACCAGTTGCGGCACCATTCGTATGGTAAAGCCGATCGCCGCCAATTCCACCATGCGCTGTTCGGTTGAATGGATCGTGCCCCAATATTCGGGGTGCTCGGGATCGGTGCCATTGGCCAGGCCCTGCCGATAAAGCGCCCAGTAGTCGAACGAGCCGCCGCCGGCTGCCAGCGGGGTCAGCCCCCAGAGCGGGCGCGCAAAGCCTTCCAGGTCAGCTGCCGCGCGGTCAAAATGGCCGGCGGTCGCATCGAGCCGCACCCGCGCGCCCCCTTCCGAGAAAAAGGGCAGCAGCGGATTGAACAGGTCGTGCAATGCCGTTTCCACATCGGCCCGCGACTGGAGCGGATTGCCATGCAGCGGATTGGCCGTCACGGGGTCATAGGTCATTTGGCTTGGTATCTCTGATTGTGCGCTCGGCGTGAGCTGTGTTGTCAGTCGAGGCCCTTCCCCTTGCGGGGAGGGATCAAGGGCGGGGGAAGAAAGCCCGGATCTCCTGGCTTCCATCACTCCCTCCCACCCTGCCGCGTCGGGTACGGTGCCGTTCGGTGGGTGGGGCAAGGCCTGCGATCACCGGGCATGCGCCATCTCCCGTGCGCTGTGCCGGGCAGCCTCATAGGCGCCCTTCAGCTCAAGCTCTTCGGCGAAGTGGCAGGCGGCCTGCTGCGCCGTGCCATTGATCGGGCGCAGCGCCGGCTTGTCGGTGCGGCAGACCTCCTGGGCATATTTGCAGCGGGTGTGGAACGGGCACCCCGTGGGGCGATTGCCGAGATAGGGGATTTCCCCGCGCACTTCGCTCTTGCGCGGCTTGCGCCGGGTCGGATCGGCAATGGGCAGCGCTTCGAGCAGCAGCTCGGTATAGGGATGGCGCGGCCGCTCGAAGAGCATCTCGGTTGGCGCGTTTTCCACCACATGCCCGAGATACATCACCACCACGCGGTCGGCGATGTAGTTCACCACCCCAAGATCGTGGCTGATGAAGATATAGGTCAGCCCGAACTCGCTCTTAAGGTCATCGAGCAGGTTGAGCACCTGCGCCTGGATCGACACATCGAGCGCCGAGACCGCTTCGTCGGCAATAACAAGCTTTGGGTCGAGCACCAGCGCCCGCGCAATGCCGATGCGTTGCCGCTGCCCACCCGAAAAGGCATGCGGGAACCGCCCCACCGCTTCAGCGGGAATGCCGACCTTTTCCAGCGTCGAAATCACCCGCTCCTCAAGCTCGCGCCCCTTGCAGATCTTGTGGATGCGCAAGGGTTCGGCCACGATGTCGAACACCCGCATGTTGGGATTGAGCGAACTCATCGGATCCTGGAAGATCATGCGGATGTCCTGCCGCCACGGCTTGATCTCCCGCTTGCTCAGCGCTGTCAGTTCCACCGACTGCCCGGCCTTTGGGTGATACACCACCTTCCCCTCGGTCACGGGCTGGGCGGCGATGATGCAGCGCCCCAGCGTAGTCTTGCCGCAGCCGCTTTCCCCCACGATGGCGAGCGTTTCGCCCGCCTCGACTTCGAGATTGATCTCGGTCAGGGCATCGAGCCGCCGCTCCTTGCCCCACAACCCGCCCCCAAGCGTGAACTGCTTGGAGAGGTTCTCGACGCTCAGCAACCGACTCATGCTGGCTCCTCCACCCGCACGGGAGTCAACAAATGACAGCGCGCATGATGCCCGTTGCCCACCGCAGTGCACGCCGGCCGCACCGTCGGGCAGGGCTCAAAGGCGTGGGGGCAGCGGCTGGTGAAGGCGCAGCCTTCCGGCCGGTCCTTGGGTGCCGGCACCGCCCCCTTGATTGGGCTCAGCCGTTCCCGCTGCGCCTTGCGCGCGAGCTTGGGAATGGAGCGCATCAGCGCCTGGGTATAGGGGTGCTTGGGGGCGGCAAAGACGTCAAAGACGCTTCCCTGCTCCACCACATCTCCCAGATACATCACCGCAACTTCATCGGCGATCTCGGCGACGACGCCCAAATCGTGGGTGATGAACAGCATCGCCATGCCGAAATCCGCCTGCAGCTGGCGCAAAAGATCGAGGATCTGCGCCTGCGTCGTCACATCGAGCGCGGTGGTCGGCTCGTCGGCAATCAGGATCTGCGGCTTGCAGGCGAGCGCCATCGCGATCATCGCGCGCTGCCGCAACCCGCCCGAAAGCTGAAACGGATAGGCATCGGCCCGCTCGCGCGCTCCCGGTATCCCCACCTGGTCGAGCAGCGCCACCGTACGCTCGCGCGCCGCCTTGGGCTTGAGGCCCTCATGGAGCAGCATCATCTCGTCGATCTGGTCCCCGATCGTATGCACGGGCGAAAGCGAACTCATCGGCTCTTGGAAGATCATCGAGATCTGGTTGCCGCGGATGGCGCGCAGCGGCAGGCTGTCCTGCTTGAGCTTGGCAATATCGACAGGCGCCTCGCCCGGCGGCGCAAAGCTGATGCTGCCGCGTTGGATCTGCGCATTGGCATCGAGCAGGCGCAGCACCGCCCGCGCGGTCACCGACTTGCCGCAGCCGCTTTCCCCCACCAGCGCCAGCGTCTTGCCGGGCGTCAGCGTCAGGTCCACCTGCCGCACCGCTTCAATGGGCGCTTCGTCGGGCGAGGTGAAAACGATCGACATGTCGGCGATGGACAGGATGGGTTCAGCGGCCATGGGGATCTGCGGCATCACGAAGGCCGTCTCCGAAAAAGTTCATGGACAAGATGACGATGACGACGCACAGCCCCGGCGCCAGCAGCCAGGGCGCGCTGGCCAGCGTGCGGATATTCTGGGCGTCCTGTAGCAAGGTGCCCCAGCTCACGATGGGCGCCTGCAATCCCAGCCCGAGGAACGACAGCGCGGTTTCCGCCAGGATCATTCCGGGCACCGCGAGGGTCGCGGCGGCAATGATATGGCTGGTGAAGCTGGGCACCATGTGCCGGGTGACGATGCGCCAGTCGCTGGCGCCGTCGAGGCGCGCCGCCGTCACGAAATCCTCGGTACGCAGGGAAAGGAACCGGCCCCGCACCACCCGGGCCAGCTCCGTCCAGCCGATGAGGCTCAGGATCAGCGTAATGGCGAAATAGGTCTGGAGCGCCGACCAGTCGCGCGGCAGCGCCGCCGCTAGCCCCAGCCAGAGCGGGATCGTGGGCATGGAGCGGATGAACTCCACCACCCGCATCACCGCGCTATCGAACCAGCCGCCGTAATAACCGGCAAAGCCCCCGATCACGATGCCAAAGAACAGGCTCAGCGTGACGCCAGCCAGCCCGATCGAGAGGGAAATGCGGGTGCCGTGGATCAGTCGGCTCAGCAGGTCCCGCCCGAGCCGGTCGGCGCCCATAATGTAGAGCGGATCACGCGGGTTCTCGACCCCGATCAGCTTGAGCGACACCGGAAAGAACCCGGCCAGCAGATAGGGCTCGCTCGGTGCAAAAAACCGCACGGGCAGCCGCACTTCCTCGTCGATCACGAAGGTGCGGCGCAGCGCCACCGGGTCGATCTCGGTCTTGTAGCCATAAACATAGGGCCCGACATACCAGCTGCCGTCCTCTTCCTGAGCGAAGAAGTGCAGGCCCTGGGGCGGCGCATAGGTATAGCGGGCGCTATAGGCCGACGGGTCGAGTGGCGCGAGGAACTCCGCGAAAACCGCCACAAGGTAGAACGCCCCCACGATCCACAGGCTCACCACCGCGAGCTTGTGGCGCTTGAAGCGCCGCCACATCAGCCCGAACTGGCTTTCGCGCACGGGACGAGCCGCAGTGCGGGCAACCTCGAGTTGCATGGTTTCAAGGGCCATGGCTCACTTGCCCCCGTAACGGATGCGCGGATCGATCAGCGCGAGGAGGATGTCGGAGATCACCGTGCCGATCACGGTCAGCACGCTCAACAGCAGGATGATGGCGCCCGCCAGATACATGTCCTGCGTCGTCAGCGAGCGCAGCAGCATCGGCCCCGCCGTGGGAAGGTTCATCACCACCGACACGATCACCGAACCTGACACCAGCGCCGGCAACAGCCAGCCTATCGTGGAGATCAGCGGGTTAAGCGCCAGCCGCACCGGATATTTGAGGATCACCTTCCATTCGGGCAGCCCCTTGGCCCGGGCGGTCACCACATATGGCTTTTTAAGCTCATCAAGCAGGTTGGCGCGCAGGATACGGATCAGTTCGGCCGTGCCGGCAGTGGCGAGCACCAGGATCGGCGCCCAGGCATGGCTGAAGAAGTCCCAGACCTTGGCTGGGCTCCAGCGCGCGTTTTCGAAGCCCGCCGAATACAGCCCGCCCAGCGTGGTGCCGAACCAGGTGAAGGCGAGGTACATGAGGATCAGCGCGAAGAGGAAATTGGGGACGGCAAGGCCGATAAATCCGCCGATTGTGGCGAGGTAATCGCCCAGCGAATATTTGCGCACCGCCGCATAGATGCCGATCGGCAGGGCCACGAGCCACATGAACACGACCGCCATGCCCTCGATCAGGATCGAGTTGCCGAGGCGCCCCCAGATCAGTTCCGTCACCGGCCGCCGCCATTCAAAGCTCTGCCCGAAATCACCGCGCAGCAGCCCGCTGACCCATTTCCAGTATTGCACATAGAATGGCTCGCCCAGGCCGTACTGCGCCCGCAGATTGGCGATCACCCGGGGATCGACCTGTTCGCCGGTCGCCGCCAGCGAGGCGATATAGGTGGTGAGGTAATCGCCGGGCGGCAGCTGGATAATGGCGAACGCGACCATGGAAATCGCGAACAGCGTCAGCACCGTGGCGATGATGCGGCTCAGCACGAACTGGAGCATGGCACTCCTCTCTTGATTTCGTTTGAGGTTCCCCTCGCGGCATGGGAGCACCGCGGGGGGATGAAGCGGGTCGGAGGAAGCCCGCTTATTCGAAATACCAGGTGGGTGGATCCATCGGCGCCGGCGTCGGGAACAGCCAGGCGTTGAACATGCTTTCTGGCGCGTTGCGCAGATTGTTCTTGATGATGGAATAGCCGTCCGGCATCAGGCTGACCCCGATCACCGGGAACTGCTCCTGGGTGATGGCGAGGATCTGCCGCATCAGCTCATTGCGCTGCTCGGCATCGGGCGTGGCGCGCAGCTCGGTATAGAGTTCCATCTGCTGCTTGGCCCAGTCGGCCGGCTCTTCGGCGATCTCGGTCTCGGTACCATTGTACCAGGCCTGCCACTTATAGGCCCATACGGACTCCGCGCTGAACGGGAAGTAGTAGCGCGGCTCCTGGATCACTTCGAGCCCGCCGTCGCCCGCCCAGATCTGCGCGTCATATTCATTGCCTGGCCGCTTTTCGTAGAACAGCGTCCGGTCGATATTGTTGATGTCGAGCTTGATGCCGGCAGCCCCAAGCTGCAGCTGCAGGATTTCGAGCATGTCGATCCATTCGGGCCTCAGCGCCGAAATCACGTCCATGTTGATGGCAACGGGCTGGCCATTGCTCATCCGGCGAATGCCGTCGCCATTTGTCTGCGTCAGCCCGGCGGCATCGAGATGCTGGGCAGCAAGCTCGGGATCGAACTCGGTATATTGCTTGGCCAACTGCTCGTTATAAAGCGGCGATTGTGGGCGTGGCGCCACTTGGTAGGGTTCGCCCTGCCCGGTAAACACCACATCGATAATCTCTGCGCGGTCGATCGCATGCGACAGGCCGATACGGAAGTCCTTGTTCTGGAACAGCGCGCGCTTTACCGGGTCGTTGTGATTGAGGTTTAGCTGGATTGCCATCGTGTTGGAGGTGGACGGGATCACCTCCCCCAGATGGTAGCCGCCCTGCTCCTGCCCATCAAAGAACAACGGCTTGTTGACGTTGGTGGTGATGTGGCGTTCCTGGAAGTCGATCTCGCCATTGAGCGCCAGCAACGTCAGCTCTTCGGTGCTTTCGCTCACCCGCATTTCGAGCGTGTCGATATAGGGCAGCTGGTTACCCTCGGTATCGACCTTCCAGTAATAAGGATTGCGCTGCCAGGTGACGCGCGCATTGTTGGCCGTATAGGGCGTTTCGATGGTCCAGGCATACAGCGTGGGCAGGTCGGGATTGGCGAAGCGGATGGTTTCCCAGCCCCAGGCGCAGCGATCTTCCATCCGCAGAGCCCAGCTCGTAAAGCCTGCCGCTTCGGCTTCAGCTCCGGCATTCTCGTTGTATTTGGGGTAGAACTGGCTGCAATACGCCTTTTGCAGCGAGGTGATGTGCAGCCCGTCGGTGCCAGCCATCTGGTCCAGCAACATGCCATTGGGCTTTTCGAAGATGAGCTTGAAGGTGACGGGGTCGATGACCTCGATGCTCATCTTGTTGTTGGGATTGTCGATCCAGCTCGAGGCGGGATAGTCCGGATCCTGGTAGAGCTCCACCGCAAAGGCGATGTCGTCGCTGGTAAAGGGCGTTCCGTCCGACCACTTGACCCCTTCGCGCAGGGTGAACGTATATTCCTTGCCGTCCTCGCTGGCTTCCCAGGCGACGGCAAGATTGGGCTTCACCTCCTGCCAATTGCGGTCGAAGCGCACGAGCCCCTCATAGGCAACGGTCTTGACGACCATGCCATTGTCGCCGCCCCCGCGCATGCCCATGCGCCAGGTGCCGCCATAGGTGCCGATGCTCTCGGCTTCCACCACTTGCGGCTCGGCCGGCAGGCGCTCGGCCACCGGCGGCAGTTCGCCGCTTTCCACCCTTGCATCAAACACCGGAGCCTGCTGCTGCGCCCAGGCCGGGCTCGCCGCAACCAGCAAGGCGGCCATGGCCACGCTGCCGGTTAAGCCAAGAAGTCGGTCTTTCCTCATCCCAATCCTCCCTCAGCCAGGGTTCAGTGCCCTGGCAATCACGTCTGGCTGGCGGCCAATCCTCCCGGCCCCCGCCCCGATGGTTCTGCTCGGCGAGCAGCACTCGCGTTCATGCGAACGGCGAGATGGCGAGCGTGACGCGTCCTTCCCGGTCTTGCTGCCGGGGCGTGAACACGACACGGATAAGATCGACCGCGGGCTGGTATTGCTTTTCCGCCTGCGCATGCCGGTCGAACGCGACCTCGAGCGCATCAGCCTCATAGGCAACCCGAACACCGGCTCCCGGCCGCCCAATCAGGATGGCACCCGGCTCGGCCGCAACCGCCATCGGCGTCACCAGTACGGATGCAAAATCGCCTGTTCCCTGGGCAAACTTAAAACTGTCTTCCAGCAGCACCCGCCCGCCGGGCGTGGTGCGATCAAAGGCCAGCTTGCGCCGCAGGGTTTGCAATCCGGCCTTGGCGGGATAGGCGCCGGCCATCTCCAGCTCCAGCCGATCCTCTTGGTCCGTATGGCTATGCTGCAGCACGATGGCCGAATGCTCCCGCCCTTCCGCCTGCGCCAGACCCGCGACCACCGGCACGCTGTGTCCGCGCGAGGACGCCATCAGGTTCTCGTACCGCTCGGGTCCGAAATAGGCCTTGGAATAGCGTCCTCGGCCCGGATCGGTCAGCACTACCTGGCCTCCGCTCACCACCATGAAGGAACCCACATCGTTCTGGTTGTGCATCTCGTCATTGTGCCCACCCTTGGCGGCAAGGCGCAGCGAGCCGGGATCGTCCGGATCGAGCCGGCTGACCATCCAGGCCATCTCCTCGAACCAGTCATGCCGGCCGCCGCCGAACACACGGTTGCTGGCGGGCAGCGGCCAGGCATATTGGCGCAAGGGCCAGGCAAACTGATTGAACCCCGCCACCACAAAATTATTGGCAGTACCCAGCTCGGTCAGTTCCACCAAATCCATGCGCGCCGCCAGGTGCGACAGCAAACCGGGATGGAATTGCGGATTGCTGTCGGAATCCGAAAAGCTCGCCCACACGCCCTGGGTCAGCACGGTGCGCAGCGGAAACTGCGCGATCTCGCGCACCAGCGGGTCATCCAGCAGATCAATGGCGCCGCCGGTCCGCTCGTGCAGCAAGTGGGCCAGCGCCACGAAATTACCAAAGCCATAGGACCAGTAATCCGGCCCCTCGCTGGAGCCGCCCTGACGATCAAAGGTTTCGAGATAATCGGCGAGACTGTGCAGCCCCCGCGTAATGATCGCCGCCAGCCGGTCGAGATCCGGTTCCAGATAGCAGGCTGCCCCCACGACGCCCGCCACGCACACCGCCGTCCAGTTATTGACCTGCCGCTCGGGCGTGGTGTGCAGCCACCAATGATCGTTGCGCTCGAGAAACGGAGCGATGGCGCGGCGCTCGACTTCGCTGCGGATGCGCGCGCGCAGCTGCGGGCTCAGCTGCTCACCGAGCAGAAAATCGGCTTCCGCCAGATCAAGCGCCGTCATCGCGGCCGCCAGATCAAGCGTCGGCCTGTCGGGATAATCCAGCACCCGCGCATGGGCGGGCCAGGCCCAGTTGGTTTCTTCCAGCCGCGCCCAGAGTAGGTTTTCCGCGGCGGCAACGAACGCGCCCTCGCCGCCCAGCCATTCGGCCAGTGTCAGGCGGTATAGCATATTGCGGCGTGCGCGCTGGGCATCTTCATAACCCTCACGTCGGCCCGTACGCATGAAATCGAGATAAAGCTCGGCCGGCAGCTGGGGAATGGGCGCCTCGGCATCGGCGCGGGCGGCCTCATGCAACTGTCCGATGGCTTCGCTGCCCACCTCTTTTGCAATCGACTCTAGGCCGGCATCGCCAGCCCTGGGGAACGGGGCAAATGCCGTGGCGCTTTCCAGCACCATCCGCACATGCCTGACATTCCACCTTCGTAGATCCACGCGCCCCTCCCTGCGATCGTCCACTGCCGATCGGGCGTCTTCCGACACCTATGCAAGCTAGGCGGCGCACTCCGTTAGATCAACCTCTTTGCGCAAACGGTGCAAATTACGCAAGTTTGTTCATTAGTCGTTTGCGGGCAAGGACATAGGCTGGGGAAAACTGCCGCAGAGCTCCGTCCGTCTGCTCACCCCCCGCGAAAGTCAGTCACCCCACCGCTATGGTCAAGCGAGGGCTGAGCCTCCTCGATATGGCAGTAGGTGCAGCAAAACCCGGCGCCGCTTGATTATGTCAAGAAACGCAAATATTGCAAAAGCCCCAAAGAGGGTTGCGCATGATTACAAAGCCTCGGGCCAGTCAGGCCGCCATTGCCGAACGTCTGGGCGTTTCCGTCAGCACGGTGTCGCGTGCCTTGGCCAATGAAGCAGGCATCAGCGAAGCGGTGCGCGCCGATGTCCGGCGGATGGCGCAAACCTTGGGCTATCGCCCCAAGCGCAGCCCCGCGCCGGCGCTGGGCGGGCGGCGCGCCGTCGCCCTCGTACCGCTGGGCAGCGCAACCAGCGGTTTGTCGGGCTTTTACTTCGGCATCCTCGAAGGCATGCGCGAACAGGCGGCCGCATTGGGCATGGCGCTCGATGTCCGGCTGGTCAATGAAGCGGCGGTCACGCTGGACCTCATTAAAAAGCAGATCAAGCAGGCCGATGCCGATGGGGTCCTGCTGGCCGGGATCGACGCCTGGGACGAATTGGCCGCCTGGTCCGTCGAGGCCGACATACCCGTGGTGCTGGTCAATGGCAGCGACCCGCAGATGCGGGTGAGCTCGGTCGCCCCCGCCAATCAATATGGCGCCTTCCGGGCAACGCAGCGGCTGCTGGATGCCGGGCACCGTCGGATTTTGCACTACACCCACAGCCATCGCCCCACCATCCGGCAGCGTCAGCGCGGTTTCGAGCAGGCCGTCGCCATGATCCCCGGCGCCACCGGGATCATCGTCAGCACCGATCAGCGCAAGACCGGCGAATTGCTGCGCGACATCCTCGGGGGCAAGCACGATGTAACCGCCGCCTTTATCTGGAATGACATTGCGGCCGTGGAGATGCTGGAGGGCCTGTACGGTCCCGAAAGCCCGCTCCCACCCGGCTTTTCCATTATCGGCTTTGATGATCTGCCCATCGCCGGCATGGCCACCCCCCGCCTGAGTACGGCACGGGTGGATCGCGAAGCGATCGGCCGGGGGGCGGTGCGGCTTCTGGTGCATCATATGGACGGCGAGCGCGCCGTGCAGCAACTCGAAATCGGCGTGACCATGGTGGAAGGCGAAACCATCTTCCCCCTCCTGGCCGGCAAGTGATGGGCCCGGCACACCATCCGGACAGAAGGCAACAAAAAACCCCCGGTTGCCCGGGGGTTTTGATTGGTAGCGAAGCCCAGATTTGAACTGGGGACACACGGATTATGATTCCGCTGCTCTAACCAACTGAGCTACTCCGCCTCACGGCTCAGCCTCGATAAGGCCGATGCGCGAATACCTAGTTTTGGCGAGCGGCGCTGTCAAGTGTGTGACGCAACTGAGTTCTGCGCTGTTCTGACCCGCTCGATCGCGTCGCGCACCAAAACGAGGTCCGCCTCGAACTTGGCCCGCTCTTCTTCCTGGCGCTCCCGCTCGGGAATGCGCAGCAAATAGGAGGGATGATTGGTCACAAACAGCATCGTGCCATCATCCATGGTGATCGGCGCACCGCGCAGCCGTGAAATCGTTGCCGCTTTCCCCAACAGGCTCGACGCCGCCGTGGCGCCCAGCGCCACGATCACCTTGGGCTTAACGAACGCCCGCTCCAGATTGAGCCAGAATCGGCACGCCTCCACCTCGCCCCCATTGGGCTTTTGGTGGATGCGCCGCTTGCCGCGCGGCTCGAACTTGAAATGCTTGACTGCATTGGTGACATAGACCTGCTCGCGGTCGATCCCCACCTTTTCAATCGCGGCATCCAGCACCTTGCCCGCTGGCCCCACGAAGGGCTGCCCCGCCAGATCCTCCTGGTCGCCCGGCTGCTCGCCAACAAACATCACGTCGGCGGCTTCGGGTCCTTCCCCGAACACCGCTTGCGTTGCAAATTCGAACAGCGGGCAGCGCCGGCATTCCTGCACGGCCGCGCGTGCCTCGGCGAGCGAGGCGACCTCGCGCTCCCCATCCTGGACTGCCGGCGCCTCTGTCGGGCGCCGCAGATGCCGTGCCGGTGGTTGGCTCGAAACCCGCTCGATCATTTCCCGCTCCGCTTCTCTGGCACCTCGGATCATGGGAGCAATGAGTTCGGCCTCGGGCAGGTTGCGCCAGTATTTCATCGGCATCTCCCCCTTCATCGCGCCGATCTTGAGCCGCGCAGGATTGAAGATGGAGGCGAAATAGGTCTTCCAGTCGCCCTCGACCGCATCATCCTCGGGCACGTCGCTTTTCTGCCCGCCCGGCCCGAACAACAGCTCCTGCCCGTCCCAAAAGGCCGAGCGATAGGGCGTGATGATCGCCCAGATCATGCCGGCAAAGCGGCGCTCGAAAAACGGTGCCGTACGTTCAAGGATAAAATGCTCGGGCTCGAACCAGGCGGCAAAGCGCTCGAGCCCGCTATCGTCGATAACAGCCTTGAAGCGCACAAACGCCTTCATCTTGTGGCTGTCGCGCCGGACCGCCGAAGCCAGACCGGTTAGGCGCAGCAAATCGGGGTCGGAGGCCGCCGTCATCAGCCCTCGATCCTCCAGCAGGCGCCACAAGAAGCGATAGAGCAGAGCAAACCGCTCGGGATCATTGTTGCAGATCGCCAACTGCGCCAACTCGATAAAGGCGGGCGGCACGCTCCCGACCGCCCCTTCCCCGCTTGGCAGCATGGAATCGCCCGCTTCGAACAACCCGTTTTCTTCCCCCGGCCCCCGCCAGATCACCTGCTCGGGCCGCACGCCCGCCAGCAACAACTGCCGCGCCTTGGCCCGCCACTCGGCAAAGTCGTTGCGCTTCTCCAGCCGCACCGAAATCATGCAAACAGGCTCAACTGTTCGGGCTGCGGCGTCAGCTTGGCCTTGAGCTTTGCATCATCGGTCATACCGCCCGGCGTCCAGTCCACCGCTTCGATGAACGGGCGCACCGCATCGATCGAGCCGACAATGCGCGCCACATCTTCAAGGCGCAAACTGTGGTGGCGCCGCGTCGTGATGATCCGCTCGATGCTCTTGGTCCCCAGTCCCGGCACCCGCAACAGCAGTTCGCGGTCGGCGCGGTTCACATCGACGGGAAAGCGCTCGCGATGCTTGAGCGCCCAGGCAAGCTTCGGGTCGATCGCCAGGTCCAGCAACCCACCCTCCCCGCCCGCCACGATCTCGGGCACGTCAAAGCCATAGAACCGGATTAGCCAATCGGCCTGGTAGAGCCGGTGCTCACGCAGGAGCGGCGGCGCCTTGAGGGGCAGCTTGGCGCTGGAGTCGGGAATGGGCGAAAAGGCCGAGTAATAAACCCGCTTGAGCTTGTAGCCCGAATACAGCCCCGCCGCGCGCGTCAGGATGGCTTCGTCATTGGCAGCATCGGCACCCACGATCATCTGCGTGGATTGCCCCGCCGGCGCATATTTGGGCTTGTCGGCTTTGGTCTTTGGCTCAGGCGCGGCTTCCGCCAGCTTGCCGCGGATGCGGGCCATGGCCGTGCGGATCTCGCTCGGCTTTTTCTCCGGCGCCAGTGCCTCCAGCCCCAGATCGGTCGGCAGCTCGATATTGGTCGATAGCCGATCCGCCCAGCGCCCGGCTTCCGCCAGCAGCTCAGGCGCGGCATTGGGAATGACCTTGAGATGGATATAGCCGGCGAAGTGATGGTCCTCGCGCAGGCTGCGCGCCACCCGCACCATTTCTTCCATCGTATAGTCGGGCGAGCGGATGATCCCGGAGGACAGAAACAGCCCCTCGATATAGTTGCGTTTGTAGAAGTCGAGGGTCAGTCCCACCACTTCCTCGACGGAAAAGCGCGCCCGCTGCACATTGGACGAGGAGCGGTTGATGCAATAGCTGCATTCATAGATGCAGAAATTGGTCAGCAGCAGCTTGAGCAGCGAAATGCAGCGCCCGTCCGGCGCATAGGAGTGGCAAATGCCATTGCCCTCGGTCGAACCGATGCCGCCGCTCGCCTTGCTGTTGCGTTTCTCGGTGCCGCTGGAAGCGCAGGAGGCATCATATTTGGCGGCGTCCGACAACACGGCCAGCTTGCGACGAAGGGTTAAAGCCGCCATCCACGTTCCTCATCTGTTCACGCCAGTCTTAACGCGTGAACAAACCAAAAGCACCCGTGAAAACCTGTTCTAGCCAGCTTGTGATCGCCCCCTCGTCCTGGAAACGATGGGGCTCCATTGTTCGCTCAGGCGCAACAACCCGTTATGGCGCCATGGGCTGACGGGACCGGGCAACTTCACCTATCTTGAGGGCAACGGCACCAAGGCTCGGCTCACGAGCGTGTGCACTCCAAGGAGAACACCAATGGACCTTCAGCTTGGCGGCATCCACCACCTGACCGCAGTCACCGCACAGGCGGCCAAGAACTTGCAGTTTTATACCCAGACCCTGGGCATGCGGCTGATCAAGAAGACCGTCAACCAGGACGACACCACTGCTTACCACCTATTCTATGGTGACGGCGTGGCCTCGCCCGGCGCAGACCTGACCTTCTTTGATTTCGACGCCGCCCGCGAGCAGCGCGGCAACCACACTGTCAGCCGCACTGGCCTGCGCGTCGGTAGCGAGGACAGCCTGCAATGGTGGAAAGAGCACCTGCAGGCGCAGGGCGTCGGCACCTCGGCCATCAAGGAACGCAACGGTCATACCTCGCTCGATTTCGAGGATTTCGAAGGCCAGCGCTTCCGCCTCGTGCTCGATCCCGCCAACAAGGTCGTGCCCTGGGCCAAGTCGCCCGTTCCTGCCGAGCGGCAGATCATTGGCCTTGGGCCGATCAGCCTTGCCGTGCCGCGCCTCGATCGCACCGAAGTGGTCCTGACGCAGGTGATGAACATGCGCAAGGTGCGCACCTATCCCGCTCGCGAGCGCAATGGGGAAACCCATGTGTTCGAGATGGGACCCGGAGGCCCCGCCGCCGAACTGCACGTGGTGGTTGACCCAAGTCTGCCCCCCGCACGGCCCGGTGCCGGCGGCGTGCACCATGTGGCCTTCCGCACGCCTGACCAGGATACGCTCCGGCAGTGGATCGCCCATGTCAACTCGTTCGGCATCCGCTCGAGCGGGGAAGTCGAGCGCTTCTACTTCACCTCGCTTTATTTCCGCGAGCCCAATGGCATTCTGTTCGAGATCGCGACGGACGTGCCCGGCTTTGCTGCCGACGAGCCGATGGAAACCCTGGGTGAAAGCCTTTCCCTGCCGCCTTTCCTCGAAAGCCGGCGGGCGAGCATCGAAGCGGGCCTCAAGCCCCTGGTCTAAACCGCTTCAGTCCACAAGCTCTCCTCCCCGCCCGGGGAGGAGAGCGCATTGGCGCGGCGCGTCACCAGGGCCTTAGCCAAAGCGCAGCGAAGGTGCTAAACCCGGCGCGCATCCCGTGGGGTGCGCCCCCGTTGACCACTTTCAAAGGCAACTGCCATGCCCGTGCGAAAACTCAATTCCAGCCAATGGGTGCTCGCCATTTTCATCGGGCTGGCCGTGATCACGGTGGCAGCGACGGTGTTCACCAATCTCGTGCAATGGCGCAACTACGACACGATCGAGGCAGAACAGAACATCGCCCCCGAAGACGCGATACCCCTGCAAAAGGGCTTCACTGAGCCAACGCCCGCCCCCGCCAACTAGGCGGCAAACACCGCCGGCACCGCTTCCGCGATGAACCCACCGCCCAGTACTTCGGACGTGGCGCTGTCATCGGCGTAGAACACGCAGGCCTGGCCCGGCGAAATGCCATATTCGCCGGCCACCAGCGTCACATAAACCGCGCCATCGCGCATCTGGATCACGGCCGGCTGCGGCCCGCGCGTCGAGCGCACCTTGACCTCGACCGGTGCACCATTGCCGGCGGCAGCTTCGGCCAGCGGCCGCGGCCCCAGCCAGTTCACATCGCGCAACCGCACCGTATGGGTCTTGAGCGCCTCGCGCGGCCCCACAATCACCCGCCCCGTCTGGTGCTCGAGCTTGATCACATAAAGCGGCTCGGCAGCTGCCACGCCGAGGCCCTTGCGCTGCCCCACCGTATAATTGACGATCCCGGCATGGCGCCCCAGCACCCGGCCATCGAGATGGACGATCTCGCCTTCGGCTACCGCTTCGGGATGCATCTTGCGGATGATGTCGGCATATTTGCCTTGCGGCACAAAGCAGATGTCCTGCGAATCGTGCTTGTCGGCAATCTCGAGCCCCATTTCGCGCGCGAGCTCGCGCACGGCAGCCTTGCTCATGCCGCCAAGCGGGAAGCGCAAGAAGTCGAGCTGCGCCTGGGTGGTCGCAAACAGGAAATAGGTTTGGTCACGGTCGCCATCGACCGGGCGGAACAGCTGCCGCCGCCCATCCTCGCCCAGCCGCGACTGCACATAATGGCCCGTCGCCAGCACATCGGCGCCAAGATCCTTGGCCACTTCCAGCAGGTCGACGAACTTGACCGACTGGTTGCAGGCAATGCACGGCACCGGCGTTTCCCCCTGCTGATAGGCATTGGCAAAAGGCGCTATGACCGAGCGCTGGAAGCGCTCTTCATAATCCAGCACGTAATGGGGAATATCGAGCGCCGCCGCAACCCGGCGGGCATCATGGATGTCCTGCCCGGCGCAGCACGCGCCTTTGCGATGGGTGGCCTCGCCATGATCATAAAGCTGGAGCGTCACCCCAACTACATCATAGCCCTGCCGAGCTAGCAGGCCCGCCACGACCGAGGAATCCACGCCCCCCGACATCGCGACAACAACGCGCGTGTCTTGCGGACGCTTGGCGATATCAAGCGAATTCAGCATCTTTCTTGCATCCGGTTGGGTTCAAGGGCCAGCGGACAACTGTCCCGCGCCTCTTAGCCCTTTCAGCAATGCGCTGCAACGCCGCCCGGCAGTTTTTGCCGCCCGTGCGGCGCAATGCACCCTCCCGGCTCGAGCCATGTCCCTCGAACCCAAAACACAGCTCTGCGCAAACAAGCACTTAGCCCAGCCCGGTCACTGGCAAGCTCCTTGCATGGCTGAGGGAGAGTAGTTGCAGGATTTTTCGGCAAAGTGGCATCCCATCTTACCCTTTCGGTCGCAACCGGTGCAGGCAGCGTCACGCGAAGCTTTGGCTCGCCCGCCGATGCCGACGCTGCACCCGCTTCGCCCTTTGACGCATTCGCCAGCCTGCTCACCGGCGCGAATGCCGGCACCACGCCGAGCACCACATCGGCCTCGAGCTTCAACCTGAGCCTGGGCAAGGCGCTCGAGATCGGGCTCGAAACTGCGGGCGAAACCGACATCGAAGCCGAAGATCTTGGGCTGGCTGTGGGAGCTGAAGCCGCTCTCACTCCGGAACCGCCAGCCCTGCCCCAGCTGCTCGACAGCCTCGCCAAGATCGCCCAAAGCCTCGCCGCCGGCCAGGCTCCCGCGGGCGACGACCTCGGTGCGGCCAGCACCGCTCTTAGCCGGCTCGCCGACCAGCTCGGCATTTCCCTGTCCAGCCCGGCCCAGCCCGCAGCCGGTGGCGAACCGACCAGCGATTTCGCGCAACAGCTGGCCAATGCCCTCGCGCCGCTGGCCGAACAGCTTCTCGGCACCGATGCCGCCGACGGTGGTCCCGAGCTGGGTCAAAAGCTCGCCGCACTGCTCGCTGGCCTCAAGCAAGCCGGTCCCGGCCTTGATCAGCAGACCCTTGCCGCCGGCGCCGCCGCGCTCGAAGACGCGTTGGCGAAGCTGACCCGCGCCACCCCGGGCGCCCCTCCCGCCGATCCGGCTGCCCCGGCCGCCAGCACTGCCACGCCTCTCACCCCGCCGACCCCAACAGCACCGACGCTCGCGCAGCCCAGCATCGAGCCCGACCCGGCTCTCGGCACCGACAGCCAGCCGACCGCGGAAACCGACGCCAAGCCCACTCCCGCTGCCGCCGAACCCCCGCTTGATTCTGCCGCGGCCAAAAGCCTGCCCAGCGCGCTCAACCGGGCCGAGGTCGCCGCCGCCGCCCTCCGTCCCGTGCAGCCTGGCTACCAGACCACCCAGCAACAGCTCAACCTGCCCCAGCTCGCCTTTGAGCTGGGGCACCAGGCCAATGCCGGCAATTCCCACTTCCAGATCCGTCTCGATCCGCCCGAGCTCGGCCGCATCGAGGTCAAGCTCGAATTCGATGCAGCGGGGCAGGTCAATGCCCGCCTCATCGTCGATAAGAGCGAAACCCTCGATCTGATGCAGCGCGACCAGCGTGGCCTGGAACGCGCCCTGCAGCAGGCCGGGCTCGATGCCAGCAAGACCAACCTCGAATTCTCCCTCCGGCAAAACCCATCCCCAGGCGACGGGCGCCAGGGCAATGGGCAGGAGCAGGAACGCCGAGGCTCGTTCGGCGCCGGCCCGAGCGGCAGCGATGCCGACCCGCTACCCCTTCCCAGCGTCAATCTTTACCGCGGCAGCCTTGCGGCTGGCGGCGTCAACATCATCGCCTGAGGAACAATCATGGCTGTCAATGGCATATCCGCAACCTCTGCCGCCGGTGCGATCAGCAACTCGCGCAACACCATTGCCGATAATTTCGACACCTTCCTCAACATCCTGACCACCCAGCTCAAGAACCAGAACCCGCTCGAGCCGCTGGATACCAACCAGTTCACCCAGCAACTGGTGCAGTTCACTGGCGTGGAACAGCAGCTCAAGACCAACGACTTCCTTGAAGCCATGATGATGGCCAGCCAGAGCGCCGGCAAAACCGACGCGGTCAACTATATCGGCAAGGAAGTCACCGTTGCCGGCACCTCCTCCGAGCTCAAGGGCGGCAAGGCTCTGTGGGGCTATGTCGCCTCGGGCGCCGTGCAGAACGCCAAGGTGAACATCAAGAACGCCGCCGGCAGCATCGTTTACTCCGAGAACGGCTCGCTTCCAGCGGGCAACGGCCAGTTCGCTTGGGACGGCAAGGGCTCCAACGGGCTAGCTCAACCTGCTGGGTTGTATTCCATCGAGATCACCGGTACCGATCTGAGCGGAAATACTGTCGGCATCACCACGGCGGCGGTCGGGATCGTGAACGCAGTGGACTTTTCGGGCACGGAGCCGCTGCTGACCATCGGCACCTCCAAATACCCCCTTTCCCAGGTCCGGGATGTGCGCACCCCCACGCCGGGCACCTGACCCGTCGCGACACGCTTTGCGTCCCGAATACCTTGATTTTCCTTCTAATTCTTAACCTGTTGTTCGTTTCCCCTTAGCTGAATTTTAAGTCAGCATCGCTACTCTGCCTTCCTATGGTCAGGTTGAGTAGAGAGTAAAATGACCGTACAGATGCGTCCTCGCGTTAAGTACGTTATCGGACCGGACGGAAGTCCGCTCACGATCGCAGATCTTCCCCCCGCCAATACGCGGAGGTGGGTCATTCGGCGAAAAGCCGAAGTTGTTGCTGCGGTGCGCGGTGGTCTGCTCAGCCTCGAAGAGGCCTGCGACCGCTACACACTCAGCGTCGACGAGTTCCTGAACTGGCAGGCTGCCATCGACAAGCATGGACTTGCCGGCCTGCGGACCACCTGGATCCAGCATTACCGCGAGGGCTGATCCGGTCCAAACCGATAACGAGCACCAAAGCCCGCCGGGTCCGCCCTGCGGGTTTTTTGTTTTCTTGGCACAAGGCCCGCAACCCGTCCCCTAGGGCGTCTCCGCCCCCATCCATCTTGCCCCCGCCTCCCGGCCCAGCAACCGTTCATAATACTTTCGCACTGCTGCAAACACGGGCTTGTCCGCCTGCACGCTCATCCAGCGATGCACCGAAAGGCCCAGCGCAATATCGGCAATGCTGAACTCAGCCCCGGCCACAAACGGCGAGCCTTTGGCCAGATGCCCGTCCAGTAACGCCATCTTGTCGCCCCAGGCTCGCAGTGACGCAGCAATCTGCTCGGGATCATCATAGCCCGCCGTCTTGCGGATCAGCGCATTCACCGCATAGCCCCAGGGTGGATTAAGCTCGCTCGCCTGCCAGCCCAGCCATTGCAGCACCCGCGCCCGCTCCTGCAGCCTACCCGGCAGCAAGCGCCCGTCACCTGCCTTTTCCGCCAGATAGATCAGGATCGCATTGCTTTCCCACAGCACGAATCCATCATCGATCAACACCGGGATCTGTCCATTGGGATTGAGCGCCAGGAACTCGGGCACCTTGGGATCGCGCAAAGGCAGGCCCCAATCCTCCCGCTCATAGGGGAGTCCCAACTCATCGGCCGCCCACAGGACCTTGCGCACATTGATGGATGTGACCCGCCCCAGCACTTTCAACACACTTGCTCTCCCGTCCGGCAATTTTTGCCCGCGCAACGGCTGGGCACCCACAAGTTAAGACAATGTTTACCAAACACTAGGTAATTTTTGCCGGGCGGCAGCTTTCATCGCCGGTGACGTGAACCTCGAGTACCGACTTGAATAACCTGACCCAGCTCATCAACCGCATTGGCCTGCCGCGCCTTGCTGCCATGGCCACCGTAGCGGTGCTGATGTTGGGCTTCTTCGCCTTCCTGATGATGCGCGCCTCAGCGCCCAACCTGGCGCCGCTTTACACCGGGCTGACGCTGGAAGATTCGTCCGCGATCACTACCGAACTGCAAACCCTCAATATCCCATTCGAGCTGCGCGGCGAAGGCGATACCATCCTCGTGCCGCGCGAGCAGATCACCAAGCTGCGCATGGATCTCGCCGGGGCCGGGCTCCCCACTCGCGGCCAGGTTGGCTACGAGATCTTCGACGAGCAGAACACGCTTGGCGCCACGAGCTTTGTGCAGAACATCAACAATGTTCGCGCGCTTGAAGGTGAACTCGCCCGCACCATCTCTTCGCTGGCCCGCATCAAGTCCGCCCGGGTTCACCTGGTTCTGCCCGAGCGCGAATTGTTCCGGCGCGAGCGCAAGGATCCTTCCGCCTCGATCGTCCTGTCCGTGCGCGGCGAACTGGCTGCCGGCGAAATCCGCGCCATCCAGCACCTCGTCGCCTCCGCCATCGAGGGTCTCTCGCCGACCCGCGTCTCCATTGTCGATGATGCCGGCACCCTCCTCGCCTCCGGCACCGGTGACAGCGCGCAGGGCGCCCTCGCCGGCGAAGCTGCCGAAAAAACCCTTGGCTACGAAAACCGGCTCCGTACGCGCCTTGAAGACATGCTCGCCAACATCGTTGGCGTTGGCCGTGCCCGCGTCGAAGTTGCGGCCGAGATGGACTTCAACCGCTCCACCACCACTTCGGAGACCTTTGACCCCGAAGGCCAGGTCGTCCGCTCCACCCAGCTGCGCGAGCAGGAGAACCAGTCCGGCGCCAATCAGAACCAGGTGACCATCGCCAACGAACTTCCCGGCGCTTCCCAAACCGCCGCCGATGGCACGCTCGAGCAGGGCACGACGTCCGAGGAAGTCACCAACTACGAAATTTCCAAGACAACCCAGACTGCAGTCACCGAAGCGGGCAGCATCAAGCGCCTTTCCGTCGCCGTGGTGGTGGATGGCGTTTATGCCGATGATGGCGCGGGCAATCTGACCTACAGCCCCCGTTCGGCTGAAGAGATTGCCCAGGTGCTCACCCTGGTACGCTCGGCCGTGGGTTATTCGGAAAGCCGCGGCGACAGCGTCGACGTGGTCAACATGCAGTTTGCCGAACGGCCCGAGCTCAACCTGCCGGGCACCGACAGCGCCGCGGGTCTCCTCGACTTCACGCGCGACGACTTGATGAATGCAGCCGAAATGGCCGTAACCCTGTTGATCGCCCTGGCCCTCGTGTTCTTCGTGCTGCGCCCCCTGCTCAAGCGCGCCTTGGTCCCTGAACCCCAGCCTCTCGCCCTCCCCTCCGGTGCCGAACTGGGCGCCCCTGTCGCGCTGGGCCCCGAAGGTCAGCTCGTGCCCATCGAAGCGCCCGAATCGGTTACCGGCGCGCCCGATTGGATGGCCAATGCCCGCACCTTGGGCGAAAGCCAGCTCCAGACGCTAAAGACCGTGGGTAGTCTGGTTCAGGAAAATCCCAAGCAGGCCGCACTGATCGTGCGCGACTGGCTGAGCAGCGCGGCATAACCCATGGCCCTGGTCTCTCAATCCCTCGACACCACCGACGCCATGGGTTCCATGGGCAAGCAGCTCGTGGTCGGCAATGATGCGCCACAACGCTCGCTCAGGGGCGACGAAAAGGCTGCAGCGCTTCTCCTTGCGCTCGGCCCCGATCACGGCAAGCCCATCTTCGATGAGCTCGACGAGGTCGAGATCCGCCAGCTCAGCCGCGCCATGGTGCGCCTCGGCCCCATCACCCAGGCCATGCTGGACGAGTTGATGGTGGAGTTTGTCACCAGCGTGTCGGCCAATGGCTCGCTGTCGGGCAACACCGAAACCACCGAACGCCTGCTGCTGTCCTTCCTCCCCTCCGATCGTGTCAGCTCCATCATGGAGGAAATCCGCGGCCCGGCCGGCCGCAATATGTGGGAAAAGCTCTCCAACGTTCAGGAAGACGTGCTCGCCGCCTATCTCAAGAACGAATATCCCCAGACCATCGCCGTGGTGCTGTCCAAGATCGCGCCTGAGCACGCCAGCAAGGTGCTCGCCGTTCTGCCCGAAGCACTCGCTATGGACGTGATCCAGCGCATGCTCGGGCTTGATCCCGTGCAAAAGGACATTCTCGAGAAGATCGAGAACACGCTGCGCACCGAATTCATGTCGACCCTGTCGCATACCAAGCGCCGCGACAGCCACGAGCAGATGGCCGAGATCTTCAATTCCTTCGACCGCCAGACCGAAGCCCGCTTCATCACCGGCCTCGAGGAAAACAGCCGCGAGGACGCCGAGCGCATCAAGTCACTGATGTTCACCTTCGAGGACCTGGCCAAGCTCGATGCTTCGGCGGCGCAAACCCTGCTGGCGCGCATGGACAAGGCCGAGCTGGCGCTCGCCCTCAAGGGCGCCAACGAAACCATGAAGGAATTTTTCTTCAAGAACATGTCCGCCCGCAGCGGCAAGCTTCTCAAGGATGACATGGAAGCGCTTGGCCCCGTGCGCCTCAAGGATGTCGATGAAGCCCAGGGCCGCATGGTCGCCACTGCCAAGGATTTGGCCGCTCAGGGTGAGATCATCATCCTCAAGGGCAAGTCCGACGAGCAGATGATCGCTTAGCACCATGGCCAGTCACGCTCGCTTCACCTTCGATCTCGACCTCGGCAAGCGCCCCAGTGCTGCCGCGGTCTCACCGCGCGCCGGAATGGCCGAAGACCTCGTGGCCCGCCTGGTCGCCGAAGCGCGCGAAGAGGGCTATGCCGAAGGCTTTGCCGCCGGCGCCCAGAACGCCGCCGCCATGGCCGCGCAAACCATCGCCGCTGCTGCGGCGACCCTTGCTACCCGCAGCGCCGAAATGGCCGCGGCCCTGGACGATGCGACCGCCAATAGCCGCCGCGAAGCGGTGGAACTGGCCGCCAGCATCGGTCGCAAGCTCGCCTTGCAACTCTTGGCCCGCGAACCCACCGCGGAGCTCGAGGGCCTCATCGCCGAATGCATGGCCAATCTCGAAGGCGTGCCGCACCTTGTGATTCGTTGCCACCCCGATATTGCCGATGGCGTGCGCGACATTGCCACCGCCCATATGACCACCTCCGGCTTTAACGGCCGCCTGATCGTCATGGGCGATCCCGAACAGCGCCTGGGCGACGGCCGGCTCGAATGGGTCGATGGCGGCCTCGTGCGCGATCTTGATTCCATTTCCACCGACATCGACCGGCGCATCGCCGCCTATCTCGAGGGCGGCCACCCGCAGATCAGCCATGAGGAACCCCATTCATGAGCGCCCCCAACGACAGCGACAACATGAACTTTGAGGAAATGGCCGCCGCCAGCGGCATGGCTCGTGGTCCCGAAGCTCATCTCGAGCGCACCGCAGCCGACCTCGAAGCCGTCTTCGATGTGCCCGTGCGCATCTCCGTCGTATTAGGCCGCACCAAGATGCCGGTGTCCCAATTGCTGCGCATGGATATCGGCACCGTCATCGAACTCGACCGTCAGGTCGGCGAAGCCGTCGAGATTCTCGTCAATGACCGCCTCGTCGCTCGCGGCGAAATCGTGCTGGTCGAAAACCGGCTCGGTGTCACCATGACCGAAGTCATCAAGCCACAATAAGGGAGCACCGCCATGCGTCTACTCATCGTCGGAGCTCTCGAAGGCCAGCTCAGCACCGCCACCAAGATGGCCATGGATGGCGGCGCCAAGGTCGCCCATGCCCCCTCGGTCGATATTGCCCTCGCGACGCTGCGCGCCGGCCGCGGCGCCGATCTGCTGCTGGTCGATGTGATGATGGACATCGCCCGGCTCATCGGCGGGCTCGAAGCCGAGCGCATCGCCGTGCCCGTTGTTGCCTGTGGCGTGGAAACCAATGCCGCGGCCGCGGTCAACGCCATTCGTGCCGGCGCCAAGGAATACATCCCCCTGCCCCCCGATGCCGAGCTGATCGCCGCCGTTATCGCCGCCGTCGCTCGGGATTCCTCCGAATTCCTGTTCCGCGACCCCGCCATGGCCCGCATCGTGAAAATGGCCGACCAAATCGCGGGCTCCGACGCTTCCATCCTCATCACCGGCGAGTCCGGCACCGGCAAGGAAGTGATCGCCAAATATGTTCATTCCCGCTCCAAGCGCGCTGGAAAACCCTTTATCTCGGTCAACTGCGCCGCCATCCCTGAGGCGCTCCTCGAAAGCGAGCTCTTTGGTCACGAGAAAGGCGCCTTCACCGGCGCCGTCGCCCGCCGCATCGGCAAGTTCGAGGAAGCCTCGGGCGGCACGCTCCTGCTCGATGAAATCTCCGAAATGGATGTGCGGCTGCAGGCCAAGCTGCTGCGCGCCATTCAGGAGCGCCTGATCGATCGCGTCGGCGGCGGCAAGCCGGTGGCCGTGGATATCCGCATCCTCGCCACCTCCAACCGCAACCTCGCCGACGCCGTGCGGGAAGGCTCCTTCCGCGAAGACCTGCTGTTCCGCCTCAACGTGGTCAATCTCAAGCTCCCCGCCCTGCGGGACCGGCCGGGCGACATCATCGCCTTGTCCGAGCATTTTGTGGCCAAATACAGCAAGGCCAATGGCCTGCCGCCGCGCAGCCTCGCCGAGGATGCGCGCGACGCCCTGGTCCGCGCTCCTTGGCCGGGCAATGTCCGCGAACTCGAAAATACGCTGCACCGCGCCGTGCTGTTGTCCTCGGGCGAAAGCATCACCGCCGACGCCATCGTCCTGCCCGACGGCATGGGCCTGCATGAAGTGGCATCTGCGGGCTCCCTTTCGTCCCAGCTGGCGCAAACCGCCGAAGCCATGTCCCGTGCCCTTGTGGGCCGCACCGTGGCCGATGTGGAACGCGACCTGATCCTCGACACCCTCGATCACACGCTGGGCAACCGGACCCACGCCGCCAATATCCTTGGCATCTCCATCCGCACTCTGCGCAACAAGCTCAACCAATATTCCGATGAAGGCACTTTGGTGCCCGATCCCGGTGAACGCAGGGCCGTGGCATGATGGGCCCCGTGAGCCCCCTTGCGGGCAAGCCCGAACTCGCCTCGCGCGAGCCGTCGGCCTTGGCCCTGGCCATCATTGCCGCCCTGACCCTTGCTGTCAGCACCGATCAGCTCGGCACCGCGTCGGCGGCAGCCCAGGCCTGGGAAACTGCCCAAGCTTTTCCCGCTGAGCACGACACCATCCCGGACCAGGCCACCGCATGAGTGAGCTGCCCACCCTGCGCACCCGCCCGGCCTTCAAGCTGCCGACTGGCGCGGCCGTGCTCGATACTCTGCGCTCAGGCGATATTGCCCTTGCGACAGGGGTCATGGGCCTCATCGTCATTCTCATCGTGCCTATGCCGCCGCTCCTGCTCGATGGGCTGCTGGCAGTCTCGATCGTCTTTTCCGTGATGATCCTGATGACGGCACTCTTTATCCAGAAGCCGCTGGAATTCTCGTCTTTCCCGACGGTTCTGCTGATCGCCACCATGCTGCGGCTCGGCCTCAACCTTGCCACCACCCGCCTCATCCTGTCGGAAGGTCACACCGGCACCCACGCCGCCGGCCATGTCATCGAAGCCTTCGGCAACTTCGTGATGCGCGGCAATTTCATCATCGGCGTCGTGGTCTTTGCCATTCTGGTGCTGGTCAACTTCATTGTCATTACCAAGGGCTCGGGCCGCATCGCCGAAGTGGCGGCCCGCTTCAGCCTCGACGCTATGCCCGGCAAGCAGATGGCCATTGATGCCGATCTGTCGGCGGGCCTGATCGATGAAGCCACCGCCAAGGTGCGCCGCGCCGAACTCGAAGGCGAAAGCGCCTTTTTCGGCAACATGGACGGCGCCAGCAAATTCGTGCGCGGTGACGCCATTGCCGGCCTCATCATCACCTTCATCAACGTCGTCGCCGGCATGGTGATCGGCATGATGCAGGAAGGCCTTACCGTCCAGGAAGCTGGCAATGTTTATACGCTGCTGACCATCGGCGATGGTCTGGTCTCGCAGATCCCTGCCCTCATCGTGTCCACCGCCGCCGGCATTCTCGTGTCCAAATCTGGCGTCACGGGTTCCGCCGACAAAGCCCTTTCCGCCCAGTTCACCGGCTATCCGCGCGCCCTGGGCATGTCCGCCGCCGTGATGGGGCTCCTGGCCTTTCTGCCTGGCATGCCGGTCATTCCGTTCCTCGCCATCGCCGCCGGCGTCGGTTACCTGGCTTGGCGCTCCGCTGCGACCAAGAGCGAAAAGCAGGCCGATGCCACGCGCCTCGCCGCGCTGGCAAACCCGCCCCAGATCGGCAGCCCCGGCGGCCCCGCTCCTGAAGTGCCGATCACCGATAGCCTCAAGATCGACGAACTCAAGCTTGAACTCGGCTATGGCCTGCTGTCGCTGGTCAAGGAAGACGAAAACGGCTCCGACCGTCTTACCGAACAGATCAAGGCGCTGCGTCGTCAGCTCGCGACCGAACTGGGCTTTGTCATGCCGCCCGTGCGCATCCTCGACAACATGCAGCTCGAGCCCAATGACTACAAGGTGCGCATCAAGGAAGTGGAAGCTGGCCACGGCCAGATCTGGGCCAGCCAGCTGATGGTGATGGACCCGATGGGCCGCTCCATCGACCTGCCCGGTCACCACACCACCGAGCCCACTTTCGGTCTGCCCGCCACCTGGATCGAGCCAGCCCTGCGCGACGAGGCCGAACTGCGCGGCCTGTCGATCATCGATCCCTCGACCGTGATCTCCACCCACCTGACCGAAGTGCTCAAGGCCAATGTCGCGGACCTGCTGAGCTACGCCAATGTGCAGTCGCTCCTGTCCGGCCTGCCAAAGGAGCAGCAAAAGCTCATCGAGGACATCGTCCCCGGCCTCATTACCGTTTCGGGCATCCAGCGCGTGCTGCAGACCCTCCTCAACGAGCGCATCTCCATCCGCGACCTCTCGACCATCCTCGAAGGTGTCGCCGAGATCGCCGGCCCGGGTCGGTCCATGCAGATGATCGTCGAGCATGTCCGCTCGCGCCTCGCCCGTCAGCTCTGTGCCGCCAATCTCGGCCCCGACGGCAACCTGCCGCTCCTGACCCTGTCGCCCACCTGGGAGCGCGATTTTGCCGAGGCCATGATCGGCGAAGGCGACAACCGCCACCTCGCCATGGCCCCCTCGCGGCTGCAGCAGTTCATTGGCGCCATTCAAACCGCCTTTGAACGCGCCGCCCAGCAAGGGGAACTGCCAGTGCTGATCACCTCTCCCGGCATCCGCCCCCATGTGCGCTCCATCATCGAGCGTTTCCGCCCGCAAACCGTCGTGATGAGCCAGAACGAAGTGCATCCCCGCATCCGCCTCAAAACCATTGGCAGCGTTTAACCGGCCCCCTCCTCCAGCCTGCGGCAAGTGGTGGAACTGCCCACCCCGTTAATCATTGAGGCCTGGCATATCTCCGGGGCCTTCCATGAAGCTGTTCAACTGCGACCATTGCGGCAACACCATCTATTTCGAAAATGCCGTTTGCGAAGTGTGTGGCCATCAACTTGGCTATATCTCCGGCAAGAACGCCCTGGTCTCCCTGGTGCAGAACGACGGCGGCAACTGGACCTCGCCCGCCTTTCCCGATCAGCCCTATGTCTTCTGCGCCAATGCCCAGCACGGCGCCTGTAACTGGCTGATCGAAGCGGCGCCGGGCGGTGATGTGTTCTGCGCCGCCTGCCGCCACAACGAAACCATTCCCCCCATTGAGGAACCGGTTAATCTCGCGCGCTGGCAAACCATTGAGCGCGCCAAGAAGCGCCTGATCTATTCCCTGCTCGAACTCGGGCTGCCGCTGCAAACGCGCGGGGAAGATCCCCAGCACGGCCTCGCCTTCCGTTTCCTTGCCGACGAACCCGCCGGCACCGCCCCGGTGATGACCGGGCACGAAAACGGCATCATCACCATCGCCCTTGTGGAAGCTGACGACGCTGAGCGCGAAAAGCGCCGCACCCAGATGGGCGAGCCCTATCGCACCTTGCTGGGCCATTTCCGTCACGAAATCGGCCACCACTATTGGGACCTTTTAGTCGACAACACCCCTGCCATCGAGCCCTTCCGCGCCCTCTTTGGTGACGACCGGGCCGATTATGGCAAGGCGCTGCA
Organism: Devosia sp. Z11_6; assembly: GCF_058133665.1. Lineage (NCBI taxonomy): Bacteria > Pseudomonadati > Pseudomonadota > Alphaproteobacteria > Hyphomicrobiales > Devosiaceae > Devosia > Devosia sp. Z11_6. Next base: position 426,150 of record NZ_JBYUNQ010000001.1, on the reverse strand, counting down.
AACCTATTACGCCAATGGTGCCCCGCTCGGCTGGCCCCAGACCCATATCTCAGCCTATGCCACCTGCCATCCCTGGGAGGATTTTGCCGAAACCTGGGCCCATTATCTCCACATCACCGATACCGTGGAAATGGCCGCCGCCTTTGGTGTGCACGCCCGCCCCAAGGGCCAGGACGAAAGCCTTGCCGTGGACGCCGATTTCAACCCGTATCGCCAGCAGGATTTTACTGGGATCGTTGATGACTGGGTGCCGCTCGCCCTGCTCCTCAACAACCTCAATCGCGCCATGGGCCACCCTGACGCCTACCCCTTTGTGCTCACCCCCGCCGTGGTCGAAAAGCTCAGCTTCGTGCATGATCTGGTGCATGGCCGCTTTGCGCACTGACGCAGCCAGTTCCCAGCGGGGCCGACATGAGTTATGGCCCTGCTATGCAATCGCCTCTCACCATTCTGCCCGTCCCGGTCTTTTCCACCCTCTGCAACGCGGCCTTCGCGCTGCGGCGCGAAGTTTTCGTCTGGGAGCAGAAGGTGCCCGAGGAAGAAGAGCACGATAGCTATGATCTGACGGCGACCCATCTTGTCGCCGTAGCGGAGGGCGAAGTGGTGGGCACGCTCCGGCTCATTGCCTTGCCCGAACACACCAAGATCGGCCGCGTTGCCGTACGCCAGCATTGGCGCGGCCGCGGCATCGCCAAGGCGATGATGGCCGAAGCCACCCGCCTGGCTGCCGCCGCGGGACAGCACCGCCTTTATCTGACCGCGCAGTCCGATAAGCTGGGCATGTACGAAAAGCTTGGCTTTGTCGCCTTCGGCCCTGAATTGATGGATGGTGGCATGCCCCATCGGGCCATGCGCAACTACGACCGCGACACCGCCCTCGCCGATTGAGGATCGCGCGCGGCCCGACTATCAGCGCCGCCCACATTCACTCCCCTCCCAACAGCCCCGCGGCCTGTGGGTCCCGCCAGCACCCGGCGCGGCCTCGCCTTGACCCATGTATCGGCCCCAGCGCGGGCTCGGCTTGCGACGCAATGTCGGCAAATCCGGGAACCCCTCGCACACAGCTGCGTTACCACAGCATCAAGGGCCGCACGGTGCGCCACCTCGCAAGTTTAGCACCGCACGGCCCTGTTCATAACAACAATGAACCTATGGAGCCTATAATGATCCGCACCCTTTTGGCCACTACGGCATTCGCAGCACTGATGACTGCAGGCGCCATCGCTCAGGACGCAACTCCGGTACAGAGCACCGACGCACCTGCCAACAACGAAACCACCACGACCACCACCGAAACCGCACCGGCGACCACTTCGGCCCCTACGGCTCCGGCACCGGCTGCCAATGCTCCGGCTCCTGTTGAAGCTGAGCCAGGCGCTGCGGTTGAAACCTTTGAAATGTCGTCTGGTTATGTTGCCGTCGACAGCGACAACCTGGGCTCTCAGCTGATCGACCAGGCCGTTTATTCGTCCGCTGGCGATGACGCCGAGGAAATCGGCAACATCACCGACATCGTGTTCAATCAGGATGGCCAGATCACTGCCGTCGTGATCGGCGTGGGCGGCTTCCTCGGCATTGGCGAAAAGTCCGTGGCCGTTCCCTTCGACGTTCTCGAATTTGTCATCGCTGCTGACAACACCGAACGTTGGGTTGTTCCCACCACGGCTGATGCCCTGACCAGCGCTCCTGAATTCGTCTGGGAAGAAGACGAGCCAGCTGACGCAGACACCGATGCCACCCCGGCTCCTGCCGATGGCACCGCTCCTGCTGCCGGTGGCGCCATGGCTCCGGCTGCTCCCACCACCAACTAATCCCCTGTGGATTAGCGCTTCAGGGCCGGCCTTTGGGTCGGCCCTTTCTGTTTGAGCCTCTTTCTGGAGACCGCCATGCTACGACCCCTGACCCTGGCTTCGACTTTCGCGCTCTTGCTCGCAGCTCTGGCCCTCGCGCAGTCCCCCGCTGCAACGCCGCGCAGCGGAACGCCAAGCCAGCTTCAGCAAAGCGGCCTTACCCCTCCCACGATCCTGTCGGAGGGATATTCCAGCCGGGGTGAGGACATTCTGGTGACGGTGCTGCTGGGCGAAACGGTTTATGCCGGGCCCGAGGACGACGCCGAACAGATCGGCACCGTCAAGGACATGGTGGTCACTTCCGGCCAAGGCGTTTCTGCCGTAGTGCTCGGCGTTGGCGGCTTTCTGGGCGTCGGCGAGAAAGACGTTGCCGTCGACTTCACCCAGCTCCAGCAGATCGAGCGCGAAGACGGCAGCCGCCGCTGGGTCCTGCCCACCACCGCCGAAGCATTGACCGCGGCACCCGCGTTTATCTGGAGCGAAAGCGAAGCGGCCACCGGTCCCGAGATGACGCCGGACGAAGAACAGGAGCAGATGGTCGATGGCGACCCCAATGCCGCGCCCATCGACCCCGAACTTACCACCGATCAGCCTGATGCGCCCGTCGAAGCAGCCGCGCCGCTCGATCGCACCGGCTTCAGCGAAGTCGACCAGTCCGGCCTAACCGCCGATCAGCTGCGCGGTATTGCGGTTTACGGCATCAATGACGAGCAGATTGGCACCATCGGCAATGTCGTCGAAACGCCCGAAGGCGCCATCGATGCCGTGATCGTCGATGTGGGAGGATTTCTCGGCCTCGGCGCCAAGCCGGTTGCCGTCGGCTTTGATAATCTGGTGTTTTCCGCCGATACGGCGGGCATGCGCTATCTGTTCATCAACGCCTCGCGCGAACAGCTCGAAGCGCAACCGGCCTATGATCCCGCCACCTATGCTACCGCTCGGAACGAGCAGCGCATGGTGATCGTGCCCTAGCCCCTCGGGCTAGCGGCGGAAGCGCAGCCGGCCGATTTCATCATAGTCGGATTGCTCTTGCTTGAGCTGTTCGACCGCGTCGCGCTGATGCTCGCGCTGCTCCAGCAGCTCGACCTTTTTGAGATCCTCGAGCGCTTCAGCCAATGCGTCCTGCGCGCTTTCAAGCTTGCCACGCATGTCATTGGCGGAAGCCAGCAGGTTGTCGCGCCGGATCTGGGCGGCCTTGGCGAAGGTCGAATAAGCGAAATGGGCCACATCCGAGATGCCGGTCTTGCTGTGCTCGATCTCGATCTGCTGGTCGAGCTCGCTCGCCATGCGCTCGAAGTCGTTGACCATCATTTCGATCTGCGTCACCTGGCGGCGCTTCTCGTCGACCTGGAACTTCTTGAGCCGAATGAGGCTCTCGCTACGCGATTTCAAGACCTGTACTCCTTACACACCAAGTCAAACCTCCGAGCAGCGGGCCTTTCAGCCCGGTGCACCCGCCTCCGCAACAATGGCCTCGAGCATATGGTAGCCCTCGGCAATCGTGGTCGTTTCTTCCCGCTCCTGGCTCAAGAACGCCTCGAGTGCAGGAAAAACGGCGATGGCGCGGTCCACTTTCGGATCTGATCCCTTCCGGTAAGCTCCCAGCCGGATCAGCTCCTCCATGTCCGAATAGATGGACATGAGTTCACGCGCCTTTGCCAGGACCGGCCTGAACGAGGCCGGAACGCACCCTGGCATGGTGCGCGAGATGGACCGGAGCACGTTGACCGCCGGATAACGCCCCCGTTCGGCAATCCCGCGCTCCATTACGATGTGCCCATCAAGAATGCCGCGTACGGCATCCGCTATGGGCTCATTGTGATCATCACCTTCAACCAGAACGGTAAAGAGTCCGGTAACGGAGCCGGTAAAAGCTGTCCCAGGACCCGCTCGTTCCAACAATCGTGGCAATTCTGTGAAAACTGTCGGCGGATATCCCTTCGCCGTCGGTGGCTCGCCGATCGCCAGCCCGATCTCGCGCTGCGCCATGGCAAACCGGGTCAGGCTATCCATCATGCACAGCACCCGCTTGCCCTGATCGCGGAAGAACTCGCTCAGGGCCAGCGTCAGATAAGCTGCCTGTCGGCGCATCAGCGCCGCCTCGTCGGACGTCGCCACCACCACCACCGCCTCCTCGATACCCGCCTCTCCCAGATATTCCTGGATAAACTCGTGCACCTCGCGCCCGCGCTCGCCGATCAGCCCGATCACCGCCACATCCACATTGGTGTTGCGCGCCAGCATGCTCATCAGCACCGACTTGCCGACACCCGATCCGGCAAAGATGCCGAGCCGCTGCCCTTCGCAAACCGTGGTAAAGGTATTGAGCGCCCGCACTCCCAGGTCGAGCGGCTCGCCCACGCGCATCCGGTCATGGGCCGCCAGGGGTGACTGGCGCAGCGGATAGGCCTGCGCCCCCCGCCCGAGCGGCCCCTTGCCGTCGATCGGCTCGCCATTGGCATTGATCACCCGCCCCAGCCAGTCATGGGCGGGAAACACCGCCCCGTCGCTGCGCTGGAACACGGCCTTGCAGCCCAGCCGAACCCCGGCCAGTTGCCCGAAGGGCAGGCACAGTGCGTGGCCATCCTTGAACCCGATGATCTCGGCGGCCAGTAGCCCGTCATTGCTGGTTTCAATCTGCACGCGTCCGCCCACCCGCAACTCGCGGACCGGGCCGACAATTTCCACCAGCAGTCCCTGAACGGACTTGACGCGGCCAAAGACCTCAATCTCGTCGATTGCCTCGATGGCTGAAATCAGCGCCTTCATGCCGGATCTCCCGTCGCCTTAACGGCTCCCGAAAACGTGTTCTCGTGGGGATGCCGGTGGCTCAAAACTCGAATCAAACAGTAACCCCGCGTTAAGCAAAAAGCTCTATCGCTACCGCAAGGGCCCCTTCATGCGGGATTTTTCGCCGCGCGCCCCTACTCCCCCGCCAGCGCTGCAATGCTTGAATCCGCCGAGTCACTTGACCGGGCTACTTAAACCATTTTCTTAAGAAAAATGCGGCCACTTTTTCGTTTAGTTTCAGACAGTTAGATATAATTCACCTTACCAGCTTTTGCGTATTGCGTGATGGAATTAAACTTTGTTAACTATTTGGGCTTAGGGTTCAGTCATATCCAGTACGGGTGACGTGGGGCGAGCATTGGCCGCTGGCTTCACTGTTCCAGCAGGAACGAATCACAAGGGGAATATAATGCGGGTACTCCTTATCGAGGACGATAGCGCGACAGCGCAGAGCATCGAGTTGATGCTCAAGTCCGAAAGTTTCAACGTCTACACCACCGATCTGGGTGAGGAAGGCGTCGATCTGGGCAAATTATACGACTACGATATCATCCTGCTCGATCTGAACCTGCCCGACATGAGCGGCTATGAAGTGCTGCGCACCTTGCGCGTGGCCAAGGTGCAGACGCCCATCCTGATCCTGTCGGGTCTGGCCGGTATCGAGGACAAGGTTCGTGGTCTCGGCTTTGGCGCTGATGACTACATGACCAAGCCCTTCCACAAGGACGAGCTCGTGGCCCGCATCCACGCCATTGTCCGCCGCTCCAAGGGCCATGCGCAGTCGGTGATCTCGACGGGTGAACTCACCGTCAATCTCGACACCAAGACCGTGGAAGTGCAAAGCCAGCGCGTGCACCTCACCGGCAAGGAATACCAGATGCTGGAGCTGCTTTCGCTCCGCAAGGGCACGACGCTCACCAAGGAAATGTTCCTCAACCACCTCTACGGCGGCATGGACGAGCCCGAGCTCAAGATCATCGACGTCTTCATCTGCAAGCTGCGCAAGAAGCTCAGCGTTGCGACGGGCGGCAAGAACTACATCGAAACCGTCTGGGGCCGCGGCTATGTGCTGCGCGAGCCCGACGAGAACGAGCTTTATTCCGAAAGCGCCTAAGCTTTCCCCTTCCCTTGTGCAAGGCCCGGCGCAGTGATGTGCCGGGCCTTTGCTCTTGCGGAACTCCCCAACCCGGTTATCGTTAGCTCCCAATCAAGGGGGCCCACGACATGGACAGTTCACTCGCGCAGCGTCTTCGCGAACCGCTCGTTCTTACCATTCTCATTATTGCCATTGTCGGCTGGATTGCCTTTTTGGCAACCTGGATCAGCTCGAGCTCAACCAATGGCGACCTGCAAGGCCAGGTGTCCGCGCTGACCGACGAGCGTAGCGCGCTGCAGATGCAGTTGGCGGACCTCGAAACCGCAAGCGGCGATCTCGAGGCGGTCCAGGAGCAAACCACCGCCGCCCAGGCCCAACTGGACGAACTGACCACCCAGCGCGACACTGCTCAGAGCGAACTGGATGGCGTCAGTGCTGAGCTGGCCAGCACCACTGAAACCCTCAATTCCCGCCGCGCTGAAATTGCGGCGATCCAGGAAGAGTTCGCTCAAAGCGATCAGCGCCGCGCCGAAGCAGAAGCCGCCCGCGAAGAAGCGCAGAACCAGGTTACGGCCCTCAACGAGCAGATGACCGCGATTGGCCAGCGACTTGAACAGGCGCGCGCCCAGGAAGCCGAAACCCGCGCCGCCGTCGCTCAGCTGACCGAGGAAGCCGCTGCGGTGACCAGCCAGCTCGCCCAGGGCGAACAGCAACTGCAGGCCGCCCGCGGACAGGAAACCGAGATCCAGACCCGCCTGGCCGATATTGCCGCCCAGACCGAAACCAGCGGCACCCAGCTGGCGGACCTGCAGACCCAGATCGCCGATCTCCAGTCCCAGCGCGACCAGCTCTCCAAGGACGTCGCCAGCTACCAGACCCAGCGCGATCAGCTGCAGCCGCAGGTGACGGACTTGACCAATACGCTGGCCGCCCGCGGCAAGGAGCTCTCGGACCTTGAAGCCCAGATCGCCTCGGCTACCGCCCAGCGCGACGCCGCTAATGCCGCCCTGGTGGGTCGCTACGAGGCCAATGCCGAAGGCCCCGCCGGCGGCATTGCCGTGGTGCTCAATGATGACGACAGCTTTACCATGACCGACCGCCGCGGCCGCTCGGTATCGGGCCGCTACACCGCTACCGCCGAGGCGCTGACCTTCACCGATGCCACCGGCAATATCGGCTCGGCGACCTTCCCGATGACCTGCCCCATCCAGGGCTCTGGCCCGGCCTTCACCATCGGCGAAGCACCCGATTGCGTCCTTGCCGGCGCAAGCTTCACCCGCACCCCTTAGGCGCGGCTGGCTCACTCAAGACGGCAAAAGGCCCGGGCGGTTCTCGCCCGGGCCTTTTGCTGTTAGGCGATTTCGGCCGACGGAAGCGCGCGGTCCAGGTCGAACTTGGCTTCCAGCAAGGCCCGGTCAAAGGGCTTCATCATATAGTCGCTGGCGCCGGCCTTGAGCGCCATGGCAATGGCGCCAATATCGTTCTCGACCGTGCAATAAACGACATGCGGCCGCTCGCCCCCGACATAGCCGCGCAGATGCTTGAGGAATTCGAGCCCACCCATGATGGGCATGCTCCAGTCGAGAAGGATCGCGTCGGGCATTTCGAGGCGGCATTTGTCGATAGCCTCCTGCCCGTCCTCGGCTTCCTCGACAATATAGTCCATGTCTTCGAGAATGCGGCGCGCCACTTTGCGCACCACACTCGAGTCATCGACGATCAGGCACGACTTCATGAATGTGTTTCCCCGGCCAAAGGCTCGGAAACAACTATGAATGGCAACTGCCTACGGAATGGTTAGCGCCTCGGGTGCAGCTTCTTCCTGGATGGGCGGCTTGGGCAGCGCACGCAGGTAGAACTTGCCGTCCTCAAGCCCGATGCTGATCTCCATATCGGTCATCCGAGCCAGCAGGCCCGTATAAAAGGGCTGGATGCCGCGCGCATCCACGGCGCCCTCTTCGGGCATGCCCGAGAGCAATCCCGCCGCGCCTGACGGCACCAGCGTCTTTTGCCGCTTCTCGGGATCACTGTACGAGGTGAACTCAAACACCTCCGCTCCGGCGGGTCCAGTGATACTGGCCGTAACCGTGCCGCCGCGCGGCACCGAGCCTGCCGCGATCAGCAGCATGTTCATGAACAGCTTGGCCTTGTGCTTGGGAAGCAGGATCAGCGGCACCTGCCACTCCAGATCAGCCTTCTCAATCTCGAAATAGATCCGCGCCACCCGCTCGCATTCGCGCGTGTCGATATCGGTGCCCGCCGTCGAGGAGGCGCCATAAGCCAGGCGCGCAAATTCAAGCTTGGCCCGGCTTTGATTGGCGGCGCTGGCGATCAGGTCGCGGGCGCCTTCAGCCATGTCACCCTGCGTGGGGTCGGCCAGAACCTCAAGCCCGTTGCCAATCGCCCCAATCGGGTTGATCAGGTCGTGACAGACCCGGCTGCACAACATTGCCGCAAGGTCGGTTGCCTTGAGCTCGATGATATCGGCCATGGGTTTTCTCCATCAGGGGCGCGTTCGAATCACTTGCGCCGACCTTAGTGGGCGTTGCGCTTGAGCACTATTGCCAGACCAGAGATTTGGACAAGACCGCCCAATTGGCTTGTGCCTCGCGCGCCGCGGCATTGGGCGCCAGCAGAAAAGCTTCCCGGCTCGCCGCCGAATAGAACAGATAAAGGCGCTGCTTGAAGACCGTGTAGATTGCCGGGTCGCCGTCCGACAAAAAGCCGCGCGCCATGCTCATCGCCGCATGGCCCCCGAACTGGGGTGCATAGATCTGCGGCGCCCGCGCAAAGGCGTCGCGGTTGGCCGCGCTGCTGAACTGCCAGGGTGCCCCGCCCCACTCATATTCGAACTCGCTGCGTCCCGGCACCGGCTGGCTTTCCACGAAATAGGAGACCGGATCCATGCCCCCGAGCGCCAGCCCGGTAAGGGGATCGCTTACCACGGCCGTGTTGATTGACTGGCTCCACGCCGGTGCCGCGCCGCCCCCCAAAAGCGGCAGAACAAAGGCAAGCATGGTTAAGATTTGTTTACGGGTTTGCGTCATCATTGATCCACGGGCCAGCCCTTGTCCAGCGCTGGCCCGACCAACCATGACCGAGAAACTTTAAAGTCTTGCGAAGTCCCGGCTCGCCTGTTTTAGGGGGAACACCATGTTCAAACGCCTGCTTTGCACCCTGACCCTGCTCCTCGCCCTCGCTGGCGCCGCTCCTGCCTTTGCCCAAGGCTCGCTCAGCGACAGCTATTCCGGCGACGAGTTGGTCGACAAGGGCCACCAGTTTTTCGGCTCCGCTGCCCAGGGCCTCGCATCCCTCGTTGAGCGCGCCGTCTCCGAGTTCGGCCTGCCCAATGGCTACATCCTGGGCGAAGACGCTGGCGGCGCGCTGTTTGCGGGCGCCCGCTATGGCGAAGGCCGCCTCTACACCCGCAATGCCGGCGAAATGCCACTCTACTGGCAGGGCCCGAGCCTGGGCTTTGACGTTGGCGGGGATGGCTCCAAGGTCATGATGCTGGTCTACAATCTCTCCAGCACCAATGACGTGTTCGGCCGCTTCGCGGGCGTTGATGGCTCCGCCTATGTGGTGGGTGGCTTCGGCATGACCGTGATCAAATACGGCAATGCGATCATGGTCCCGATCCGCTCGGGCGTGGGCGCGCGGCTGGGCGTTAATATCGGCTATCTCAAGTTCACCCAGCAGCCCACCTGGAACCCTTTCTGATATCAGCGCTTTGGTAGATGCTGCGAGCCGGAGGCGTGCACCCTCCGGCTTTTTCGTGACGTAGACCACCGGAACCGCTAAGCAATGGTCCAACCACTACCCTTTGCGGCGCTTAAGTCAGCTTCCTGTCGACCGCATCTGGACGGCCTGGTTCCGGAGTTCGCACGATGATGATCCAAAACATCATGTATTTCGCCCTCGGCCTGCTGTTTGCCGGGCTCTTGGCCGTGACCATCCTGCCCGCGGTGTGGAAACGCGCTGTCCGCCTCACCAAAAAGCGCATCGAGGCCGCGACCCCCATCACCCTCGCAGAATTCCGTGCCGACAAGGATCAACTGCGCGCCGAATTCGCCCTCCAAACGCGCCGGCTCGAAACCACAATCGAGGGGCTGCGCGCCCGTCTCGCCGAACAGGTGGGCGAATACAATGACCGACGCGCAGAATTTGGCGCCATGCGGGCCGAGCGCGACAGCGCCGTCGGCAAGATGACCGAGCTCGAAGCCCGCGAAGCGGCCTTGCGCGATCGCGTGCTCGAACTCGAGCGCGAAACCACCGATCTTGCCCAGCAACTGCGCATGCGTGAGCGCGACCTTGAAAACCGCACGGCCGAGATCCAGGCGCTGCGCGACGAATACGCGCATGCCGCGCTCGAGCAGGCGGCTCTGGAAGAAGCCGCGCTCGAAGAGGCCGAAAGCATCGAGATCGCCCAGGCGCGCATTGCCGAAGCCGGCTCCAGCCTGGACGCCATGGCCGGGCAAACCGCCGCCCAGGCTGATGGCACCATGCCCCCGGCGCTTGCCGAAGAGCTCAACCTCGAAGACCAGCTCGGCCAGTTGCATCGTCGCATCAACAATGTGGAAACCACCATCATGGCCGATTGGGATACCGAGCGGCTCGACGAAACCGCCTTGCGCGCCCAGCTCGACGCCATTGCCGCCGATACCAGCCGCATCGTTTACGCCGCCGATACCGAGCCGCCCCAGCAGCCCCCGCCAGCCGAAGAAAGCCTGTTTGATCGCATCCAGCGCTTTGCCGACGGGCGCGAGGAAACTCCTGCGGCGCCACCACCACCTGGGCCCATTGCCACAGCCAGGCGCGGCGGCAGCGTCACCGACCGTATGGCAGCGCTGCGCGAAATCCAGGGGCGCTAAAGCCGGGGCGCACCGTCCGCAACGATCTGCACCGAACTGATATGTTCGCCCGTGCCGTGGTCGAACAACGCCAGCACCATCGCGCCATCGAGCTGGTACAGCACATTGATGGTGCCATCGCCCGTGGTGGCCGAAACCACTTCGGCCCCGGCGGGCACGCTCAGCGTTTGGGCCATGCTGGGCGGCGGTGCGTCGCGCATCACCCGATAGACAATGGCAAAGCCAATCGCCATAAAGCCCAGCAGCAGAATGCCGATGGAGATGCCGAACGACCGGCGCGCCTTTCCCAGCACGGCTTGTGCTTCGGGCGACAACGGCTCGGCATCTTGGCCCACCGGGCCGGTATTTGAAGGATCGCTCATGGAACACCTAACCGCTGACGACTTCGAGGGCGACGAAGTCGAATTCACTATCACTGCCGAACAGGCCGGCGGCCGCCTCGATGCCGTTCTGGCTAAGTCACACCCGGCGCTCAGCCGCAGCCGCCTCAAGGACCTGATCCTGGGCGGGGCCGTATCCCTTAACGGCCAGCCGATCAGCGAGCCCAAATATCGCGTAACGGCCGGCGAAACAATCACCCTCCTCGCCCCGCCGCCCGAAGATCCCGAGCCCAAGCCCGAAAACATCCCGCTCGATATCCTCTACGAGGATGATCAGCTGATCGTGGTCAACAAGCCCGTCGGCATGGTGGTCCACCCTGCTCCCGGCAGCCCTTCGGGCACCCTGGTCAATGCGCTGATCTATCATTGCGGCGCGAGCCTGCAGGGCATTGGTGGCGTGCGCCGGCCCGGCATCGTTCATCGCCTCGATCGCGACACCTCAGGGGTCATGGTCGCGGCCAAGACCGATCTGGCCCACCAGCATCTGTCCGCGCAATTTGCCGATCATGGTCGCACCGGCCCGCTGCATCGCGCCTATCTCGCCTATGTCTGGGGGTCCACTGAAACCGCCAAGGGCACGGTTGAAGCGCCCCTCGGGCGCGACGCCAATAATCGGCTCAAGCAGGCCGTGCGCAAGGACGGCCGCGAAGCCATCACGCATTACATGGTCGAGCAGCGCTTTGGCGGCGAAGGCTGGGACATCACCCGCATCCAGTGCCAGCTGGAAACCGGCCGCACCCACCAGATCCGCGTCCACATGGCTCATATCGGCCACCCCCTGGTTTCCGACACCGTTTATGCCTCGGGCTACGCCACCAAGATCAACCGCCTGCCTCCCGAGGTCGCCGCACCCATTGTTGCGCTAGGCCGGCAGGCCCTCCATGCCGCCGAGCTCGGCTTTGAGCATCCCGTGACCGGAGAGGAAATGTTCTTTGAAGCCCCGCTCCCGCCCGACCTTGTGGCGCTCGAGGAAGCGCTCGAGCCCTATGACAAGGCCTTCGCCCGCTAGGATTTGCGGGGGCCGGTAACCGAGAAGTGCGGGCCGGCCCTCCCCTAATGCCCGCACCACGGGCAACCCTTGCGCTGCCTGCACCGTTCGTCTGCATTCGGCGGCCTTACAATTGCGGCAATACGCCATATATTATGACCTGACTTCTTCCGCCGGGCCGCCAGGACGGCCGAAGATCGATCCGCCCGCCTGTGCGGGGGAATAAGTAAAAGGGGTGCATAAATGGCCCAGACCAATCTGCCTGTCCTTTCTGCCGAAGGAGGCTTGAGCCGCTATCTTCAGGAAATTCGCAAGTTCCCCATGCTGGAACCCGATGAAGAATTCATGCTGGCCAAGCGCTACAAGGAGCACGCCGATCCGGCCGCTGCTCAACGGCTTATTACGTCCCACCTGCGCCTGGTTGCCAAGATCGCCATGGGCTATCGCGGCTATGGCCTGCCCATTGCCGAGGTGATCTCGGAAGGCAATGTCGGGCTCATGCACGCGGTCAAGCGCTTCGAGCCCGACAAGGGCTTCCGCCTTGCGACCTATGCGATGTGGTGGATTCGGGCTGCGATCCAGGAATATGTCCTGCGCTCCTGGTCGCTGGTGAAAATCGGCACCACCGCTGCCCAGAAGCGGCTGTTCTTCAACCTGCGCAAGGTGAAGGGTCAGATCGCCGCGCTCGACGACGGCTCGCTCCATCCCGACCAGATCAAGCAGATCGCGACCACCCTCAATGTGACCGAGGACGACGTGGTCTCGATGAATGCGCGTTTGTCGGGCGATGCCTCGCTCAATTCGCCCATGCGCGCCGATGAAGGCTCCTCGGAATGGCAGGACTGGCTCGTCGACGACACGCCCAGCCAGGAAACTGCCCTGGGTGAAAGCGAGGAATATTCCGAACGCATGGGTCTGTTGACCAATGCCATGGATGTTCTCAACGATCGTGAGCGCGCCATCTTCCAGGCTCGCCGCCTGCAGGAAGATCCGCTGACGCTCGAAGAGCTGGCCCAGCAATACGATGTCAGCCGCGAGCGCATCCGCCAGATCGAGGTGCGCGCCTTTGAAAAGGTGCAAGACGCCGTGCGCGAAGCTGCCCGCTCCAACGCCGCATAAGGCTGGACCGCCGCAAGCAACCAATGCAGCCCTCGGTTTCCCCCGAGGGCTTTTTTACGCCTGCGAGCCCGCCGCCGCTGCCAGCCTAGGCTTGAGCCCGGGGCCCATCGAGCCTCCGGCATACTCATGGCCACCCCAAAAGCCCTTACCCTCCGGAGCCCTCATGGTGAGGTGCGCAGCGAAGCGCAGCCTGGAGCCACGAGGGCTCGGGAAGCGTGGAATGAGCGGGAATGTGCCGGAGCCCTCATGGTGAGGTGCGTAGCGAAGCGCAGCCTCGAACCACGAGGGCGGCCATCACCGCTCCCCACAAACTTATCCCCGCCCCCGAAAACCTCAGGCACAATCCCCCTTGTTCCCGGGCAAGCTGCGCGGTCGCGACGAACGGTCGGTGCGGGAATATCGGATGGGTTTGGGGTCGCCCAAGCTCCTTCGGGACGAGGATGATCCGGGACCGATTTCATCCCCCGGTCCATGAAGCTTCAGGGCTTCTGGCGTTTGGCACGGGTCTAGCCACGGACGGTCCTCACCGAAGAGTCTCCGATAGAGCAAGGGGCGAAGCTTGCTTCACCTTCTATTTCCCGCCGGACGACCGGCACCGAGGCGAACTTCGCCCCATGTCGCAGCACCAACCGCAGGGCCATCAGGCCCGGGCGGATTTTTGGCACGCCTGGACGAGATCCCAGAGCCGCGCCTTGGGCAGGATCAGCAGCCACGGCACCCGCTCAGCCGGCACGATCTCGATCCGACCCCCAAGGCCCGCATTGGAGGTGCCGATCAGCCCGCCCGGCGCCAGCTGCAGGCCATCCATCGGATAGAGCAGCCCCTGCGAGCGCTCGAACCCGATCGGCACCAGCGGATGGATCGACACCCGCTCCCCGGCCGCCGCCTCAAAACTAATCGGCCCCACCACTGCCAGCGCCACATCGATCTCGTCCACCAGCAGCAAGTGCCGCTCGGGGGCATATTGCAGCACCGCGCTCAGTGCCGCGAGCGTATGGTCGAGCCGCTTGCCCGTCATGCCCAGCGCCAGCGTCACCGGCGCCTGCGTTGAGCGCAGTGCCTTCTGGAAATCGGTGGTCACCTGCTCGGGCAGGTGCAACACCCGGGTGCGCCGCTCCCAGCCGGCGCGATCCTGGAGCGAATCGAGATCCCCGATGATCGCCGCAGGCACCAGCCCTGCCGCCCCGATCGCATCCGCCCCGCCATCGGCCCCGATCAGCGTCACTCCCGCCGCCGCGAGGTCACGTAGGGTTTGGCTCTCCACCGCCCCGCCGCCCACAATGGCGATCGGTCCGGCAAAGCGCAGGGGCGCGTCGGCAGCTGGGCTGAAATTCTCTTGCACTTGGGGGGCGCTCTTATAAGATCACGGCGTCTCGCTGGGGTGTTCCGGGTCAAGCCGGAGCTGAGAATTACCCATTGAACCTGAACCAGGTCATGCTGGCGGAGGAAGTTCGAGATGGCAAGGGCATCTCGTGCCCGCCATTGACACCCATCCCTTCACTCATGGCCGCACACCAATGAAGGGATGACCATCTTGGTCCACACCACTCACCTGGCGCTTGCGGTCCTTTTCGGACTGGCTGCCTCGCCCGCCTTGGCCCAAACCGCACCCGCGCTCACCATCTATACCTATGATGGCTTTGCCGCCGAATGGGGCCCCGGCCCCCAGCTCGCCGAAGGCTTTGAATCCCAATGCGGCGGCTGCACCGTGGAGTTCATCGCCGCCGATTCCTCCATCGGCGCCCTGCGCCGCGTCCAGCTTGAAGGCGCCACCACCCCGGCCGATCTGGTGGTAGGCCTCGACGTCGCCACCGCCGGGGAAGCCCGCGCCACCGGCCTCTTTGCCGATCACACTCTGGAGCTGGGCGATCTCGCCCTCCCCGAGCCCTGGACCGATCCGCAATTCGTGCCGGTCGACTACGCCCATTTCGCCTTTGTCTACGATACCGACCGCACCGCCACCCCGCCCGCCTCCTTCGAGGAGTTGATCGCGCTCCCCGACGACCTCAAGATCGTCATCCAGGACCCGCGCTCGGCCACCCCCGGCCTTGGTCTCGTGCTCTGGATCAAGGCCGCCTATGGCGACCGTGCCCCCGAAATCTGGGCCGGCCTCAAGCCCCATATCCTCGCCGTCACCCGCGACTGGTCGGAAAGCTACAATCTCTTCCTGACCGGGGAAGCCGATATGGCACTCTCCTACACCACCTCGCCCGCCTACCACATCGTCGATGAAGACGATCACACCATCAAGGCGGCGCTGTTTGATGAGGGCCATATCGTGCAGGTCGAGGTCGCCGGCATGCTCGCCTCCACCGACCAGCCCGAGCTCGCCCGTCAGTTCCTGGCCTACCTCGCCTCCCCCGCCGCCCAGGCGATCATCCCCACCACCAACTGGATGTTCCCCGTGGTCGACCTCGGCGCCGACCTCAACCCCGCCTTCGGCACCCTCCCGCAACCCGCCAAAACCCTGACGATCAGCGACACCGACCTCGAAGCCAACCGCGCCGCCTGGATCGACGAAATGCTTGCCGCCATCCAGTAGAAACCAGGACAGCCACAAGCTTCGAACCCCTCAGTGTGCCTCCCCTCCCCCTTGAGCGGAGGCGCACTGAGGGGGTCGATCGAGGGAACACAGTCCCTGATAGCCACACCACGACCCTCCGCCATCCCAGCGCCATCAGCGGACGTCCCCTCCCCATTGAGGGGAGGGACAGGGTGGGGGTTCAGGCCCATCAACCCGCTCCAAGGCCAGCGCCAACCACCGGACCATGACCCTCCCACCCCGCCCCTTGCGCATCGCCACCGCCACCCTCCTCGCGTTTGCCATCGCCGGGCTGATTGCTCTCGTCCTCTGGTCCATCCTTGCCGCCGCCACCGATGCCGCCGCCCCCAGCCGCATCGATATTGCCCACCTCCTGCGCATGACCTCGATCCAGGCCGGGCTCACCACCGTGCTTTCCTTGCTGGTCGGCACGGCATTGGCCTGGTCGCTCAATCGTCTGCGCTTCCCCGGACGCGATCTCCTCGTCGCCTTCTTTGCATCCGCCATCGTCACTCCCGGCATGGTCGTGGCCTTCGGGCTCCTCGCCATCTGGGGCCGCAATGGCTGGATCAATCGCGCGGCCGAAGCCGTGCTGGGCTTCCCCTTGGGCAATCCCGCCTATGGGCTCGGCGGCATTCTCTTTGCCCATGTGATTCTCGATGGGGCCTTCGCCGCCCGCATCATCCTCGCCCGCCTCGACGCCATTCCCGCCGCCCGCCTCAAGACCGGCCAGTCCCTGGCCCTATCCGCCTGGCAGCGCTTCACCCTCATCGATTGGCCAGCCCTGCGCGGCACCCTGCCGGGGCTCGGCGCCATCATATTTCTCCTCGCCTTCACCAGCTTCCCTATAGTGCTGCTGCTGGGCGGTGGCCCCGCCAACCAGACGCTGGAGGTCGCCATCTACGCCGCTGTCCGCCAGGATTTCGATCTCGCCGGCGCCGTGCGCCTCGCCTTGACGCAAATCGCCGTTTGCGCGTTGGTGATCTTTGCCGCCTCGGCTCTCGCCCCGGTACCCACCGCCTTTGGTTCTTCCCCAGCCACCACCTGGCGCGACGGGCCCGCCAGCCGCCTGCTGCAATGGCTGATACTCGCCACCGCCACCCTCTGCTTCGGCCTGCCCTTGCTCTCCGTGCTGGTGGATGGCCTCGGCGCCGGTCTCGGCAGCCTCCTTGCCCAGCCGAGCTTCTGGTGGTCGCTCCTCACCAGCCTCCTTATCGGCAGCGCCTCGGCACTCCTCACCCTTCTCCTGGCGCTCGCCCTCGCCCTCGGCCGCGGCGCCACCGGCAGCCCGCCGCTGCGCACCGTGCTTGGCATCCCGGCCTATGCCTATCTCGCCGTGCCCGCCGTGGTGCTGTCGCTGGGCTTCTTCCTGCTGGTCCGCGACCTGGGCCTTGCGCCCGCCGCGGCCGCGCCCGCTGTCGTGATCCTTGCCAATAGCCTCCTCGCCCTGCCCTTTGCCGTGGCAACGCTCGCGCCGCCGCTCGAAGCCATTGCGAAAACCAGGGGCAAGCTCATCCGCTCGCTCGGGCTGAGCGGCTGGCGGCAGTTCTTCCTCGTGGAACTGCCCCTGATCGGCAAGGATCTAGGCGTCATGCTCGCCCTCGCCTTTTGCTTTTCGCTAGGGGATCTGGGCGTCATCGCCCTATTTGGCACCCAGGATTTCCAAACCTTGCCGCTGCTGATGTTCCGCTCGCTCGGCGCCTATCGCAACAATGATGCAGGGGCCATTGCCGCCATTCTCCTCATCGGCACCATCATTGCCTTTGTTGGCCTGCCTCGCCTTGCCGAAAGGATCGCCCGTGCTGCGCGTTGACGAGCTTTGTTTTGCTTATCCCAACACGGCCGAGCCCTATCGTTTTTCCCTCGCCGCTGCGCCCGGCGAGATCACCGCCGTGTCGGGCGCCAGCGGTTCGGGCAAGTCCACCCTGCTTGATCTCCTCGCCGGCTTTCTCACGCCGACCTCCGGCAGCATCGCGCTTGACGGCCAGCAACTCGTGCCACTGCCACCCGAGCAGCGCCCGGTATCCCTCCTGCTGCAAAGCGAAAGCCTCTTTGAACACTTGAGCGCTGGCCGCAACATCGCCCTGGGCCTGCCCGCGCGCACGCCCAAGGCAGAGGTCACCCGTCAGGTTGAAGCTGCACTCGCGGAGGTCGGTTTGTCCGGCATTGGCGCCCAGCCCGCCGCCACCCTATCGGGCGGGCAAAAGCAGCGCGTCGCTCTCGCCCGCACCCTGCTACGCGCCCGGCCGGTTTTGCTGCTCGACGAGCCCTTTTCGGCCCTCGACGATCAAACCCGCGCCGTGATCCGCGATCTCGTCAAGACGCTGACGGTCCGGCATGGCTGGCACACCATCCTCGTCAGCCACCACAATGATGATATCCTCGCCCTCGCCAGCCGGCGCTATCATCTGGCGGATCGAAAGCTGGTGGCGGACTGAGCCGCCACCGCGAGGAGGCGCTTTATTCGTCCGCCGGCAGCAATTGCGGGTTCCAGACCACTTCCCAGAGATGCCCGTCAGGATCCCGGAAATACCCAGCATACCCGCCCCAGAACGTGTCTTGCGCGGGCTTGATGATCGCGGCGCCCGCACCCTCGGCGCTCGCCATGATCGCGTCGACCTCGTGGCGTTCCCTTACATTGTGCCCGAGCGTCATGGCGGTGGACGACACCGGCTCCCGGGCAAGGCCCGTATCGAACGCAATATCGTCCTGCGCCCAGATCGCGAGCTTCAATCCGCCCGCCAGATCAAAGAACGCGACGGCGCCGTGCTCGAACTCCTGCCCGATAATGCCTTGCGTCGGCAGGCCCAGCCCATCGCGATAAAAACGCACCGCGCGCTCAAGATCGCCAACGCCCAGGGTGATTACGGAAATCCGTGGTTTCATGTCCATGCCCTTTCGATCGGCGCCCGCCCTATGCTGGCGCCGTGATCGTCATGGGCCGCTGCAGCAGCGGAAGGACCCGCAAGCGGGGGCCGGGCCAACCTTCCCGAACCTAACCTGTTTCAGACACGCCAAGGCTAAGCCAGCCCCGCCGGAGCGTCAATCCACGAGGCCTCTGTCCGGCCAAACGCGGATGCAAACGGGGGGGCTAATTGCCCCCCTGTCCCCAAGCCGCAAAGACCTTGTCGAACAGCGCCTGCGCTTGCTCATCCTTTTCAAGGGTGATGATCGCATTGCGCCCGGTGCCATACACCACCGCCAGATCCATCCACTTGCGACTGCGCAGCAGGTCCTGGTTGGTGTTGGCATCCTGCTCGGCCGCACTCAGCGCAAACAGGTAGGAATTACCCACGACGCGGGCCGAAGCCCCCACCAGCGGCGTTCCGGGCACCAGTTCCTGGTCCTTGAGCAACACGCCCGGCAGCCCCGCAATCGTGCCGCCGATAAAGGTGTCGCTCACATCGAAATCCACCTCCATCAGGTGGCTCGCGGGCAGGCTCGGATCGGAATTCTTGCGAATGGTCATCTCGACCCCGAGATTGCGCGCCGGAATATTGGCCTGGCCGATCAGCGTGGGCTGGCCGATCTCGTCGACCCCTTCGCGCCACTCTATCGTGCCCGAGAACGGTACCGCACCGGTGCGGCCATCCTGGGAGGCTTCCAGCAGCAGCGACTGGCTGCCCGACAGCACGGCCGGGTCGACCGATGCCGCCGGATCATTGAGCGCCACGGCCGCACTAGGGTCTTCCCCGGGCAGCCGCTCTTCGCCCTTGTCGTCCGCACCACCACCCAGTTCGGGCAGGCTGGTCTGCGTCCCATCGGGAACCACCGGCTCGGGCGTCGGCTCCAGCCGGTCCTCGGTTTCCAGCGCCTCGAGCGCCGTAGTCGGCTCGGCCGCTGTCTGGGTCGCCGTATTGCCGGGCACTGCCGGCTGGTCGGTCGCGGAAATGTCGCCATTGGGCGGCACCGGGTCGAGCGTTGGGGTCGTAAGATCAGGTTCTGGCTCGGGCGCTTCGGCAACCGCCGTGCTGGCCTGCCCGAACATCTGGTTGAGGTCCACATAGCCTTCGCGCCAGGCCCAAAAGCCTGCGCCACCCACGCCAACCAGAAGCACTGCAAAAACGATCAGGAAAATGCTCAGGCCCGTGCCGCTGCGCGGCTCGCTCACTGGCACGAAGTTGTCGGAATTGTCCTCGCCTGCCCCGCCCGGCAATTCGGCGCGCTCGGGCATGGCAAACATATTGGGCACCGCCGGCCGGGCCGGACCCACAACCACCGGCTCCGTGGGCTCTGCCGGAATAGCCTGGCTTTCGCCGCGCGCTTCGCGATCCAGCGTCTCGATCGCCCGCTCGATGGCGCCCTCGGCTTCACTGGTGTCGGGCTGCGCCGCCTCGACTTCGACTTCGCGCACACTCGACAGTGCCGCTTCAACGGGGCTTGGTCCCATGCTGCTGGCGGGTTCGGTGCGGCGGGCGAAATTGAGCAACGCTCCCCGGCGGGCACCCTCCTCAGCGGCAGGCTTGTCGTCGGCAAGCGAATCCGGCTGGTCCTGAGGCTCCTGCACCGGCGCATCGAGCGGCGAGTCGCTCGGCAACTCGCTCGGGCCTGCCGTTTCGGCCTCGGCCTTGCGCGCTCCCTTGGCTCGCCCGAACGACGGCAACCAACGCGCCCGTGGCTTGATGATCTTCTCGACGGACTCAGGCTCGCTCTCGGCCACTGGCGTAACCACCGCCTGGGCCTCGTTTTCGTTTGGAACCGCCACGGGCACGTCGACCGGGCCCTCCTCGCGCACCAACTCTGCCCCGCTCGCCTCAGCGGCATCGGCGATGATGTCTTCGATCGAGGTGCCGGAGCGCGCTGGGCCATCCGCTTGCGCCTGGGGATAGGCGGGCTGTACCGGCTCAAACGCTGGATAGTTTGGTTGTGCCGGCTCAAAGCGCGGCCTCAGCTCGAACCGGGGCTGCGGTTCGGGCTCAGGTTCGGGTTCTGGCTCAGGCTGGGGTTCCGGTTCCGGCTCCGGCTCGGGTGCTGCTACCGGCGGCTCGACTGGTTGCGCCATGGGACGCCCGAACACCGAATCACGCCGCAGCGAAATTACGGCTTCGCTGGCTTCCTGCTCAACCTGCCGGATACAATCTTCCAGCTGCAGCCGATGCTGCGTTATGTCGCGCGCCGGCAGCGGTGGCTGAATGGCCCGCAACTGGCCCACAAGTGCCGAACGCGCCTTTTCGTAAACCGCACGGCGAGCCGCGCCATTATTCTCGGGCAATGCCGAGATGGCCCGGCGCAGCAGCTCCTTGTAGTCGGCCATAGCTTACTTGGTACTCACAATTGCCGCAGGTGTTGTATCAAAAACACTCAATCTTGGAACGGGTCAACCACAAGGATAGTATCGGCGCGCTCGGGGCTCGTCGACAACATGGCAACCGGCGCCCCGATCAGTTCCTCGATATAGCGCACATACTTGACCGCCTGGGCCGGCAGCTCAGACCAGCTGCGCGCCCCGGCTGTGGTTTGCGACCATCCTTCGAGGGTTTCGTAGATGGGCGTAACCCGCGCCTGTGCCTCCATCAAGGCAGGCAAGTAATCGATCCGTGATCCATCCAGCTCGTAGCCGACGCAGATCTTGATTTCCTTGAGCCCGTCCAGCACGTCCAGCTTGGTCAGCGCAATGCCCGAAATGCCGGAAGTCTTGACGGTTTGACGCACCAGCACCGCATCGAACCAGCCGCAGCGGCGCGGCCGCCCCGTATTGACGCCAACCTCGCGACCGACCGTGGCTAGATGTTCGCCGATCTCGTCATCCAGCTCGCAAGGGAACGGGCCCTCGCCGACGCGGGTCGTATAAGCCTTGGTGATTCCCAGCACATAGCCGATTGCCGTTGGCCCCAGCCCGGAACCGGCCGCAGCCTGCCCTGCCACCGTGTTGGACGAGGTGACGAAGGGATAAGTGCCGTGATCATTATCGAGCAGCGCACCCTGCGCTCCCTCAAACAGAATGCGTGCGCCAGCTTTGCGCTTTTCATCAAGCACCTGCCAGACCTGGTCCATGAAGGGCAGGATCTGGTCGGCTACCGAGATCAGCTCCTGCCGGATCGTTTCGGCCTCGATCTCGGGCAGACCCATGCCGCGGCGCAGCGCATTGTGGTGCGTCAGCAGCCGCTCGATCTTGGGCATCAGCGTTTCGGGCTGGCTCAGATCGATCAGCCGGATGGCCCGACGACCCACCTTGTCCTCATAGGCCGGGCCGATGCCACGCTTGGTGGTACCGATCTTGAGCCCGGACGTGCTGTCTTCGCGGATGGCGTCGAGTTCGCGGTGCAGCGACAGGATCAGCGGTGCATTGTCGGCAATGCGCAGCACATCGGGAGTGATCGTGACGCCTTGCGCCCGCAGCTTGGCCATCTCGGCCACAAAATGGTGGGGATCCACCACCACCCCGTTGCCGATCACCGACAGCTTGCCTTGCACCAGGCCAGATGGCAGCAGCGCCAGCTTGTAGCTGACGCCATCGATCACCAGCGTATGGCCGGCATTGTGGCCGCCATGATAGCGCACCACCACATCGGCACGCTCGGAGAGCCAGTCCACGATCTTGCCCTTGCCCTCGTCGCCCCACTGCGAGCCGACGACAACCACATTCGCCATGAAAACTTCACTCCACCAATCATGCCGGCGCGGGGGCAACCCAAACCCGGGGGCCCGCGCAACTGTCCGGCGCCGGGTTTGACCATACCCGAATACCTGCTAAGTCCGATTGTCCTTACATCACCGAGCGCCGATGACAAAGCCGCCAATAACCCAAAGTCGCGGCATTTCCGCCCGCCTGCTGGACCGCCCCTATCTGCTGCTGGTTCTGACCACCATGTTTTGGGGCGGCAATGTCATCGCCGGCAAGCTTGCCGTCGGACATATCGACCCCTTCACCCTCACCGTGCTGCGCTGGGGCGGCGCCCTGCTGCTGATTCTGCCCTTCGCCCGAACGTCGCTTAAACGCGACTGGCCGGTGATCCGGTCGCGCTGGCCCCTCTACTTATTCTACGGCGCGGTGGGCTATGTTACATTCAATATCCTGGTCTATATGGCCTCCTACCACGCGAGCGGCATCAACATTGCCCTCGAGCAGGTGACCATCAACCTTTTCGTCATGCTGGCGAACTTCGCCCTCTTCCGCACCCGGGTGCGCCCGCTGCAGATCCTGGGCGCGGTGCTCACCATTTTTGGCGTGCTGGTCACTGCCACCCATGGGGAGATTGGCCGGCTCCTCGCGCTCGATATCGGTTTTGGCGACAGCCTCGTTCTGCTCGCCTGCGCCGCTTACGCCGCCTATTCGGTATCCCTGCGCTACAAGCCCCCGACCGGCTGGATCAGCTTTCTGGTCGCGACCTGTTCGGGTGCCTTCGTTGCCGCCATTGCCTACCAGATCGGTCTGGGCGGTGGCATGGGTGCGCTGTTTGCCGCCTTGCCCCAGGTCACGCCCCAGGGTTGGGCCATCGCGCTTTACACCATGGTGCTGCCCTCGATCGTTTCGCAGATGTTCTATGTGCGCGGCGTCGAGTTGATCGGCGCCAACCGCGCCAGCCTGTTTATCAACCTGATCCCGATTTTTGCCGCCACCTTTGCCGTGCTGGTCTTGGGCGAACGCCTTGAGCTCTACCACATGGCTGCCGCCGCCCTCGTCATCGTCGGCATTGCCCTGGCCGAATGGGGCGCCCTGCGCGCCTTGCCCTAGCAGCAACAAAAAAGGCGGGACACGCTGTCCCGCCTTTCCAACCGTGTAACCTTGCGGTCCTTAGAACCGCAGTGCCTTGGCCTGCTTGACGCCTTCGAGCTGGGCGATTTCCGCCAGTTGCGGCTCGGACAGCGTGCCATCGATCGAGACCAGCGCAATGGCATCGGCCCCCGGATCGGTACGGCCCAGGTTGAAGTTGGCGATGTTGATGCCAAGCTTGCCCAGCAGCGTGCCCAGCCGGCCGATATGGCCCGGCTTGTCCTCATTGGTCACATAAAGCATGGACGGGGTCAGCTCCGCTTCCATGTTGATGCCCTTCACCTGGATCACCCGCGGCTTGCCATTGGCAAACACGGTACCGGCAATGCTGCGCTCCTGCTTTTCGGTCGCCACCGTCAGCCGGATATAGTTCTCATAGGCGCCCTGCTGTTCGCGGGTCGTCACCTGCACGGCAATGCCGCGATCCTTGGCGATCTGGGGGGCCGAAACCATGTTGACCTCGCCCATCATCGGCTTGAGCACGCCGTTGAGCGCCGCCGCCACCATGGGCCGCGTATTCATGCCGGCCACATCGCCTTCGAACTCGATGGTGATCGACTTGATCGCGGTTTCCGTCAGCTGCCCGGCAAACGAGCCCAGCACTTCCGCCAGCTTGATGAACGGGGTCAGGCGCGGCGCTTCCTCAGCCGAGATCGAGGGGAAGTTGAGCGCATTGGTGATTTCGCCCGTCATCAGATAGGCCGAAATCTGCTCGGCCACCTGCAGCGCTACATTCTCCTGCGCTTCGGTGGTCGACGCCCCCAGATGGGGGGTGCAGATCACATTGGGCAGCTCGAACAGCGGATTGTTCTGCGCCGGCTCCTCAAGGAACACGTCGAGCGCTGCGCCGGCCACCTGGCCCGACTTCAGCGCATCATAAAGCGCGGTTTCATCGATGAGACCGCCACGGGCGCAGTTGATGATGCGAACGCCCTTCTTGGTCTTGGCCAGCGTCTCGGCATTGAGAATGTTGCGGGTGGCTTCGATCAGCGGCGTGTGCAGCGTGATGAAGTCGGCGCGCGCCAGCAGCTCGTCCAAATCGACCTTTTCGACACCCATATCCTGCGCCCGCTCGGGGGTCAGGAATGGATCATAGGCGATCACTTTCATCTTAAGGCCCTGCGCCCGATCGGCAACGATCGAGCCGATATTGCCCGCCCCGATCAGGCCGAGGGTCTTGTTGGTGACCTCAACGCCCATGAAGCGGTTCTTTTCCCACTTGGAAGCGCGGGTGGAGGCGTCGGCCTCGGGCAACTGGCGGGCGAGCGCCATCATCATGGCAATTGCGTGCTCGGCGGTGGTGATCGAGTTCCCAAAGGGCGTGTTCATCACGATGATGCCCTTCTTGGTCGCCGCGGGAATGTCGACATTGTCGACGCCGATACCGGCCCGGCCGATCACCTTGAGGTTGGTGGCGGCGGCGATGACCTTTTCGGTGACCTTGGTCGCCGAACGGATCGCGAGACCATCATACTGCCCGATCACCTCGAGCAGCTTTTCCTTGTCCTTGCCCAGATCGGGCAGGTAGTCGACCTCGACGCCATTGTCCTTGAAGATTTGCACTGCTGTAGGGCTGAGTTTGTCGGAAACGAGAACCTTGGGCATTTTTGTAGTCCTGAATGGGGTGCGGCCAGCGGCCGGCAAAAAACTGATCGACCCGCCCGTCCCCAGCCTGAACTTGTCCGGCACCGGCCTGTGAGCCGGGTCTTCCCTCCCCTTTGAGGGGAGGGATCGAGGGAGGGGTCGCGCTATTGAGCGACTAAGCCGCGGCGGCCTTGAGCGCGTTGAGCTCTTCGGCAAAGGCCCAATCGAGCCAGGGCGTCAGTGCCCGCAGGTTCTCGGCATCGATGGTCGAGCCGGCCCAGATACGCAGACCCGAGGGAGCGTCCTTGTAGGCGCCGATGTCATAGGCCGCACCGGCCTTGTCGAGCCGCGCCACAAGGGCCTTGGCAAACGCCGCCTGCCCCGCATCGTCGAGCGCCGTAACCGCCGGATCGACGATGGAGAAGCACACCGAAGTGTTGGAGCGAGTTGCTTCATCCTTGGCGAGGAACTCGACCCACGGGGTCTTGGCGACCCAATCGGCCAGCACGGCATAGTTGGCATCGGCCCGCGCCTGCATGGCCTTGAGCCCGCCCTGGGCCAGACCCCATTCCATCGCATCGATCGCGTCCTCGATGCACAGCATCGAGGGCGTGTTGATGGTGGCAGCCTCGAAGATCTCGCCGATCAGCTTGCCGTTCTTGGTCAGGCGGAAGATCTTGGGCAGCGGGCGCTCGGGCTTGAAGCTCTCGAGTCGCTCGACGGCGCGCGGCGACAGGATCAGCACGCCATGCGCGCCCTCACCGCCCAGCGCCTTCTGCCAAGAGAAGGTCACCACATCGAGCTTGGCGAAATCGAGGTTCTGGGCAAAGGCCGCCGAAGTGGCGTCGCAGATGGTCAGGCCTTCACGGTCCGCAGCGATCCAGTCGCCATTGGGCACGCGCACACCCGAAGTGGTGCCATTCCAGGTGAAAACCACGTCGCGGTTGAAGTCGACCTGCGCAAGGTCGGGCAACTCGCCATAGGGCGCCTTGATGACCCGCACATCCTCGAGCTTGAGCTGCTTGGACACATCGGTGACCCAGCCCTCGCCAAAGCTTTCCCAGGCGAGCATGTCGACGCCGCGCGCGCCCAGCATCGACCACATTGCCATCTCGACCGCGCCGGTATCGGAAGCGGGCACGATGCCGATGCGGTAGTCGGCGGGGACTTCCAGCAGTTCGCGGGTCAGGTCGATCGCGCGCTGGATGCGCGCCTTGCCGGGCTTGGAGCGGTGCGAGCGACCCACCAGCGCATTGGCCAGCGCTTCAACCGTCCATCCCGGACGCTTGGCACAGGGGCCCGACGAAAAATTCGGATTAGCCGGTTTCACCGCCGGCGCGGTCAGGGGCATTGCAGCCATCTTCAGCGACCCTCCCAGGTCTATGCGTCTTGCGTTAGGGCAAGATGTCCTGAGGCCGCAGATATGCCTGATACCGCTCCGCGTCAATGCCGTTGTGCGAAAAGTGCTGTTGGGGAACCATGTCGCAATCCGCTACGGCCCACGGTCAGGCCCTCCCATCGAGTGATCTTGTTCGGTTCAAAGCGCCGCAGGTGGCGCTCTGGTCTTGAATGCAAGCCTGCACTGGCAGTAAGGGGTGGCCAGTTTTGCTTTCCCTCGCCCTGCCGCAGCGGCAAGCCGAGCGAAAGACAAGTGGGCAGGGCACGTCGCCTTGCACTTTTTGGATTCGATCATGACCCAGACTTCCGCGGCTGCTTCCCCTCAACCAGCCAATTCGCGCTCCCGCGTTCTGCTCGCGAGTCTGGTCGGCACCACGATCGAGTTCTACGACTTCTACGTCTACGCGACGGCGGCCGTTCTGGTGTTCCCGCACCTGTTCTTTCCTGCCGGCAATGAGACCACAGCCCTTCTGGCGTCCTTCGCCGTATTCGGCGCCGCCATGGTTGCCCGGCCGCTCGGCGCCGTATTCTTTGGCCATCTCGGGGACAGGAAGGGCCGCAAAACCACATTGGTTGCGGCCCTGCTGACCATGGGGCTAGCGACCTTCCTGATCGGGGTGCTACCGACCTATGCAATGGTCGGCTGGCTGGCGCCGGCATTGCTGGTGGTCCTCCGGCTGGCGCAGGGCTTTGCGCTGGGCGGGGAATGGAGCGGCGCTGCCTTGGTCGCCACTGAAAACGCACCCAAGGGCAAGCGCGCGCTCTTCGGCACCTTCCCCCAGCTTGGCGCCCCGCTCGGCTTCATCATCGCCAACGGCCTCTTCCTTATCATCGCGGCCATGCTGCCCTCCGATGATCCCTCCCGCCCCTCGCTGGCCTTCCTCGACTGGGGTTGGCGTATTCCCTTCCTGTTTTCAGCCGTGATGGTGGTGGTCGGCCTCTGGGTCCGGCTCAACCTGGTGGAAAGCAGTGCCTTCGAGAAAACGGTCAAGACCGGCCAGGTCCGCAAGATGCCGCTCGTCACCGTCCTGCAGCAGAATATGCGCGAGCTGGTGCTCGGCACCTTCTACATGCTGGCGACCTATGTGCTGTTCTACCTGATGACGACCTTCTCGCTGAGCTATGGTCGCGCCGCCATCGACGCCGCCGTGCCGGGGCTTGGCTACCAATATTCGACCTTTGTGCTGATGATGATCGTTGGCGTCGTGTTCTTCGGCATCTTCACCCTGGTGTCCGGCCCCTGGGCTGATCGCTTTGGCCGCCGCAAGACGCTGATCTGGGTGACGCTCGCCATCGCCGTCTTTGGTTTGCTCTGGGTGCCCTTGCTCAACGCCGGCTTTGTCGGCGTCATGGCCTGGCTCATCCTCGGCTTTACGCTGATGGGGCTGACCTTCGGCCCAATGGGCGCGCTGCTGCCGGAGCTGTTTCCCGCCAATGTGCGCTATACCGGCTCTGGCATTTCCTACAATGTCTCCTCGATCCTCGGCGCCGCCCTCGCCCCCTTTGTGGCTGTGGCCCTGTGGAGTGCCGGCGACGGCAGCCCGTTCTGGGTCGGCGTTTATCTCACGGCCATGGCGGCCCTGACCTTGATCGCCCTGCTGCTCGGGCGCGAAACCAAGGATATCGATATCGAGGCTTAAGCCCGCAGCCACTCCCCGCGGCCAGTCCAGCCGAGGCTAACGACCGGTTTGCGCTGCAGGCCGCTGCAAGGCACAACAGAGGATCGAGGACAGGTTACCCGCCAAATGCAATCGGCGCCCCCAGGGGAGCGCCGAAGCCAAGAGCGGATCTGCCAAGCGCCTGTGGCGCCCTGAACGATCAGTTGAAGCGGTAGCGCAGCGTGCCACGCACTTCGTGCAGCCAGTTGTTCTCCGAATGAACATTGGCGGGGAAGTCGGCACCATTGTCGAGATCGGCAATGTAAACGCCGCGATAGCCCACATCGGCAACGACGGCACCGAAGTCATAGCCGACGCCGACCATGCCGGCCGCCGCAAAGCTGGTGTTCTCGCCCGATGGAACCGGGAAGCCGTTGGAAGCCTCGATCGAGGATTCGTTGAAGGCCGCACCGGCACCAGCGCCGACATAACCAAAGGCGCCGCCGGCAGCGTTGTAGCCAAAACCATCGCCGCCCAGCGAGAAGTCGTAGTAAACGTTGGCCAGCGCGATGGTGGAGCGCAGCCCCAGTTCGTAATCGCCGGCGTCGCCGGTGGCGATCAGCCCATCATTGGAAACGTAGTCGACAGTCGCGTCAAAGCGCAGTCCGGTGCCCGTCTCGAAGCCGAGACCCGCGCCGACGCTGTAGCCGTAGCCGGCTTCATCAACGGAGAAGGTTTCTTCTTCGGGAGTGACACCGCAGATCACGCAGTCGATGCCATAGGCTTCCTTCGTCCAGAAGGCATTTCCCGCCGCGCTGCCGCGCAGGTAGAACGAGCCCTGCACGCCATAATCGACGTCCGGGATTTCAACAACAGGCGGGTATTCGGGGAAGTCGGCCGCCAGTGCGGGGCCGGCGATTGCAGTGGCTGCTGCCACCAGCACCGCAGCGGAAAGCATGCGCATGATCAAGAAGTCCTTCGGTTGCCACGACACCAGTCGATTGACGCCCAATATCGAACAACATTCTTAAAAGGCGCTTAACCCTGCGGCTTAACCCTAACGATTGGTGATTATCTATCGAAACAAGAACGCCGGCACGGAGCCGGCGTTCTGAACTCGGTTGTGACTGTCCTGTGGCCTAGGCGACTGCCTGAATGGCGGCCTCGATTTGCCCCACTGCCGAGGTGACCAGAGCAGCATCGTCAGCCTCGCCCATCACCCGGATCACCGGCTCGGTGCCCGACTCACGGATCACCAGCCGGCCCCCGCTACCCAGCATTGCCTTGGCGTCGGCCACGGCCTGCATCACCTGCTTGTCCTCGAGCGGCTTGCCGGTCTTGAAGCGCACGCTGCGCAGCAGCTGCGGCACCTTCTCAAAGCGCGTGCACACTTCCGAAATTGGCAAGGAGCGCTGCTTGAGCACCGCGAGCAGCTGCAGGGCCGCGACCAGCCCGTCGCCCGTGGTTGTGAAATCGGAAAGAATGATATGGCCGGACTGTTCACCGCCCACATTGAAGCCCTTCGTGCGCATGGCTTCAAGCACGTATCGGTCACCCACCTGGGTGCGCTCGAGCGTCAGCCCCAGGGAGGTGAGATAACGTTCAAGCCCAAGATTGGACATCACAGTGGCGACGATCCCGCCGCCGGCCAGCATTTCCCGTTCCATCCAGCTCTGGGCGATTACCGCCATGAACTGGTCGCCATCCACCACCTGGCCCTTTTCATCGATGATGATGACGCGGTCCGCGTCGCCATCCAGCGCAATGCCGATATCGGCGCGCACTTCACGCACCTTGGCTGCCACCGCTTCAGGCGCCGTGGAGCCGACCTTGTAGTTGATGTTGAAGCCATCAGGCTCGGCGCCAATGGTGAACACCTCAGCACCCAATTCCCAAAGGGCAATCGGCGCTACCTTGTAGGCCGCACCATTGGCGCAATCGAGCACGACGCGCAGGCCCGTCAGGTCGATATTCCGTGGCAGGGTGCGCTTGGCGTATTCGATATAGCGGGTGCGCGCTTCCTCATCGCGATGCGCTCGGCCGATCTCGCGGCCATGGGCGAGGAACTGGCTCATGTCGCCGTCGATGAGGCTCTCGATCTCCGCTTCGACCTCGTCGCTGAGCTTATAGCCATCGGGCCGGAACAGCTTGATGCCGTTGTCATCATAGGGATTGTGCGAGGCTGAAATCATCACGCCGAGATCGGCGCGCAGCGAGCGCGTCAGCATGGCAACGGCGGGTGTTGGCATTGGGCCCAACAGATACACATCCATGCCCACGGCGGTGAAACCTGCGGTCAGGGCGTTCTCGATCATGTAGCCAGAACGCCTGGTGTCCTTGCCGATCACCACGCGATTGCGGTGTTCCCCGCGCACGAATTTCTGGCCCGCAGCCATGCCCACCTTGAGGGCCAGCTCCGGGGTGAGCTTGCTGCCATTGGCCAAGCCGCGAATGCCATCAGTGCCGAAATATTTTCTGGCCATTGCTTTGCCCTGTCTGCGCGCTGTCATGCGCATAATTTATCGCACAACCGTTAAGGACGCTTTTCGGCGGAAAAGCGGTGACCGGCAATACATAAAAGGGCCGCCTCGCGGCGACCCTTGGTGTCAGTTTCAGCTATTGGGCTGAGGCTCCAGCCCGCCCTCGGGCGGCGCATCGGGCCGCTTCTTGGGGGACTTGCCGGCAGCGGGGACGCCCGACGCCTTGGGCGCCGATGGGCCGCTGTCGTCCGGACGAA
Source organism: Devosia sp. Z11_6 (assembly GCF_058133665.1). NCBI lineage: Bacteria > Pseudomonadati > Pseudomonadota > Alphaproteobacteria > Hyphomicrobiales > Devosiaceae > Devosia > Devosia sp. Z11_6. The sequence goes on along the minus strand of NZ_JBYUNQ010000001.1, from coordinate 395,483 downwards.
CCGGCTGGTGCCCATCCATCAGGGCCCGCAGTTCATCGCCGGTCAGCGTTTCATATTCAAGCAGGGCCTGGGCCACCGCTTCAAACTGATCCACATGGTTGCGGATGATATCGCGGGCAGCCTGCTCGCCATCCTCGATCAGCTTGCGCACTTCCTGGTCGATCAGCTTGGCCGTGTCGTCCGACATATTGTTGGACTGGGTCATGGAATGACCGATGAACACTTCCTGCTCGCTCGACTTGTAGCGCACGCGGCCAAGCTTTTCGCTCATGCCCCACTCCATCACCATGGAACGAGCCAGGCTCGTCGCCATCTGGATGTCGCCCGAAGCACCCGAGGTCACTTTCTCGGGGCCGAACTTGTAGATCTCGGCTTCGCGGCCGCCAAACAGCATGGTCAGGCGTGCCAAGGCCTTTTCCCGGCTGAACGAATAACTGTCGCTTTCAGGCAGGGTCATCACCATGCCCAAGGCACGGCCACGCGGAATGATCGTTGCCTTGTGGATGGGGTCGATCCCGGCCACCTTGAGGGCAATGATCGCGTGCCCGGCTTCATGGTAAGCCGTAAGCTTTTTTTCGTCCTCGGACATGGCCATGGTGCGGCGCTCGGCGCCCATCATGATCTTGTCCTTGGCGTCTTCGAACTCGGCATGGGTGACAAAGCGCTTGTTGCGCCGTGCCGCCATCAGGGCCGCCTCGTTGACGAGGTTCATCAGATCCGCACCCGAAAAGCCGGGCGTGCCACGGGCCAATACCTTCAGATCCACATCGGGAGCCAGCGGCACCTTGCGCACATGGACCTTGAGCACCTTCTCGCGGCCCGCAACATCGGGGTTGGGGACGACAACCTGGCGGTCAAAGCGACCGGGACGCAGCAGTGCGGGATCGAGCACGTCGGGGCGGTTGGTCGCCGCGATCAGGATGATGCCTTCATTGGCCTCAAAGCCGTCCATCTCCACCAGCAACTGGTTGAGGGTTTGCTCGCGCTCGTCGTTACCACCGCCGAGACCGGCGCCACGCTGGCGGCCGACGGCGTCGATTTCGTCGATGAAGATAATGCAGGGTGCGTTCTTCTTGGCCTGCTCGAACATGTCGCGCACGCGGCTCGCGCCAACGCCCACGAACATTTCCACGAAGTCGGAACCCGAAATGGTGAAGAAGGGCACATTGGCTTCGCCGGCGACCGAACGGGCCAGCAAGGTCTTACCGGTACCGGGAGGGCCGACCAGAAGCACGCCGCGCGGAATACGGCCGCCCAGGCGCTGGAACTTGCCGGGATCGCGCAGGAATTCGACGATTTCCTCGAGGTCCTGCTTGGCTTCATCGACGCCAGCGACGTCCTCGAAGGTCACTTTGCCATGCGACTCGGTCAGCAGCTTGGCGCGCGACTTGCCAAAGCCCATCGCGCCACCACGGCCACCGCCCTGCATCTGCCGGATAAAGAAGAACCACACGCCGATGATGACGATGAACGGGAGCCAGGAGCTCAGCAGCACTGACCAGAACGGGCTCGATTCGGGAGCGCGCGCCGTGATCGACACGCCCCGATCCTCGAGGCGGCTGATCACATCGGCGCCAGCCGGCATCACGGTTTCAAAGCGGGTGCCATCATTGAGCACGCCCGAAACGACGTCATTGGTGATGGTCACGCTTTGCACGCGCCCGCCTTCAACGTCGGATACGAACTGGCTGTAGCTCTTGTCGGCGACCGAAATGGAGCGGGTGGAAGACTGAAAGACCTGGAACAGGCCCATCAGCATAAAGAGGATAACTAGCCAAATGGCAAAGTTGCGGAAGTTTCCGTTCATCAAACCTGTCCCGGAGAGACCGACGCAACCAAGCTGCCGGTGTTAGCGCCGAATGTATGATCGGCATTGGGGCGTTACAAGGGCACTGCTGCTAGCCTTGCGCCTCGTCGTCTAGTCATTTTGTCGCGACGGGTTAACGCCTCCCTCACGACAAAAGCGGCCAAACTTGCTCAGTCCACCAGCAGTTGCACACGAATTCGCTCATCGAACGACCACCCTCCCAACGACAACACGCCACCCTGTGCATCCCTGACAATGGGTGCTGTGCGGATGGCTTCGGCGGGCGCGGTCACCTTGAAGCCCAGGAATTCCTCGAGCCGGTGCCGCGGCAGGTAATCGGACACGCCAGCGGTGAGGCCCGGCTCGTCCGAGCCATTGGTGATCAGGAATCGCTCGTCCCAAACGAGCTCAGCGCCGGGCGGCAAGGCCAGATCGGGCGGCAATACCCGCCCCGGCTCGCGCGCCACTGCGACGGCACCGTCCTTTTCGCGCACCACGCAACCCAGCAGTGTCGTCGCCTTGCCATGGGTGCCAGATGCCAGCGCCTGCTGCAGCCGTTCCACCTGCCCGAGAGCCCGCGGCTTCTGCCGTCCGCCCACAATGTTGAGTACCCGTCCCAGCACCCGTACAGCGAGGGCGGGGCTCAGCGCCAGCAGCGGCTCGCGCTCGATCCGCGCGGATCCAAAACCATCCAGCCGCACCATGGTCTGGAACGCGCCATCGGCCATCTGGGCCAGCGCCCGGTCGGCTTCCCCCATCCGCTCGGCAAACAAGGCGAGGGTTTCGCTATCGAGGCCCAGCGCTTCGAGTTGCGGCATGGCCTTGCGCCAGCGCACCCGCTCGTAATGCTCGTCCTGGTTGGAGGGGTCTTGGGCGGGCACCAAACCGGCTTCGCCCACCACTTGGTGCAGCGCCTTGGGATCGAGCCCCAGCAAGGGCCGATGCACCCGCACCCCCTCGACAACCGCCATGTCGGCCATCCCGCGCAGCCCTTCAAGCCCGCTGCGATGGGCCAGTCGCATCAGCACGGTTTCGGCTTGATCCAGCCGATGATGCGCCGTCAGCAGCACCTCAACGCCGTCTTCAGCCATTGCCTGGCCCATCAAGCGATAGCGCGCTGCCCGCGCCGCTTCCTGCAAGGCGGTGCGTGGCTTGGCGCCCGTCCAAACCAGACCGCGAGCCCGAACACCCAGTTGTTCGGCGACCCCGAGCACCATCGCGACCTCCGCCCCCGCTTCGGGGCGCAAGCCGTGATTAACGGTATAAACCTGCAAGCGCGGCGCCGCGGCACCCAGGCTTGCCGCCCAGCGCTGCGCCAGCAGCAGCAGCGCCAAACTGTCGGCACCGCCCGAAACCGCCAAACCAATGGCCTGCTCGCCGGCGACCGCCGCAAACAAGGCCTGCAATGTTGCTGGATCGTCCAGCGGCGGAATTAAGCGGGTGGGCATTCGGCCTTGGTCTTTTCCGCCGCGAGCCGCGCCGCAAAGGCGGGGGTCAGCGTCGTGTAGCGCCGCTCGATTTCCGCATACGTCCGGCAGGCAGTTTCCCGCTCGTCGGCCCCGGCAAGCGAAACGCCGAGGCGCAGCAACAGGTCGGGCGAACGCGGGCTGTCGGGCGCTTTCTGGAACGCGTCCAGCAACACTTCTGCGGCCTCGTCATAAGCCTCACGCTGGATCAGCGCTTCCCCCAGCCAGTTGGCGGCGTCCGTCGCCTGGGCATTGTCAGGGTATAGCTCGATGAACTGGCTGAACTGGTCTTCGGCAAAGGCATAATCGCCGCGAACAATGGCTTCATAGCCGGCGGTGAACTGCGCATCCGCATCGGAATCCCCGGTAGCGGTGGCGTCCGGATCATAGCTCAAATCCAGCGGCTGGCCGGTGGCGAGGTCCACACTGCCACCCTGCCCCGTGCCGGCCAGCGGATCATCGGAAGTGCCAACGCTGCCATCATCAAAGGTCGGGTCGAACTCGGCCTCTCCCGGCAGCGGCTGCACGCCCTGTGGCGGAATTTCGGTCGAGGGAGCCGCGCTGCTTTGGGCAGGTGCTGAAGGCGCAGCGCCGTCAGTGCCAAGGCCCTGCAAGCGTGCGTTGGTTTCTTCCGCCTGCCGCTGGATCAGGGTCTGCATCTGCGTCAGCTGAAAAGTCAGCCCTTCGATCTGTCCGTTGAGCGAGCGCACCTGCTCTTCCAACTGCTGCACCCGTACTGCCAATTGGGCGGTATCGGCCGCTTGCGCCACGTGCACCCGAGTTGGCTGCGCATTGGTGAGCGTCAGCCCGCCCAACTCAGCCGGTGGAAAGGCTTGCGCCTCGGCCCGGCTTTGCAGGCTCGTGCCCAGCAGCAGCGCACAGGCCGCTGCCAGGGCAGTGCGGCCCTTGGATTGCAACAGGGGGATCTTCAATGGGGAGCCTCCGGTGTGTGTTCTCTGCGTCGCTGGGTGCCGACATGGTGATCGAGGCAAAGCGAGTAAAGGCCAACTTTGGTGAAAACAAAGCGCCGGAGCCACAAAGGGCGTCCGGCGCTTCTGGATGCCGGCCGGGGCCGGGTCATTTGGGTCTGGTGAACCAGGCCCGCTACTTATTGAACGACGGTGACCGCGCGGCGGTTCTGGCTCCAGCAGGAGATGTCGTTACAGATCGCGACAGGGCGCTCCTTGCCGAACGACTTGGAGGTGATGCGCTGAGCATTGACGCCACGCGACACGAGATAGTTCACCACCACCGAAGCGCGGCGTGCGCCCAGGGCGATGTTGTATTCGCGGGTGCCGCGCTCGTCGGCATGGCCTTCGATCATGATGCGGTAGTTGCTGTACTGGTTGAGCCAGGCGGCCTGCTTGTCGAGGGTCGCGGCAGCTTCGGTGGTCAACGACGAAGAGTCGGTTTCAAAGAACACGCGGTCGCCAACCGAAACCAGGAATTCCTGCTGGCTGCCCGGCGCGCCGCCGCCCGGGCCGAGATTGCCCACGCCGGTCATCATTGCGTTATCGGGCGTACGCGAACACGCCGCTATCGCGACGACGAAAAGCAGCATTGCGGCGGCGCGCAACGCGGTGGTGATCGGTGCAAGGGACAGCATCCGGAAAAAGCTCCTGAAAGGCAATAATTCTAGGTACGGCATTTACCGTGCTTATTCTTAAGGCCGGGTTCCAAGTCGTGGTTAATTGAAGCTTAACGGGGCACGAATGTGGCGGAAACGCGGGCTTTTTCCGGCTGCGGCATTCCTGCCACAGCGCTTGGTGAACTGGTAGTATGGTTAAACGCGCCGGGGCTCTGCTGCCCCGGACGCGGGATAGGAAGCTTGCGCCTTAGCTGCGCAGCCCGGACCAGGCCGGATCGGAAGCATAGCTTTCGGTGGGGATGGTCTGGAGGTTGCGGCCCCAGATATCGACACTCTGCAGCTTGGGGCCGTCATTGCCACCGGGATCTTGGAAGAACATGATCACGCGGCCATTGGGGGCCCAGGTCGGGCCTTCCGCATGGAAGGTCGAATGCAGCATGCGCTCGCCCGAACCATCGGGGTTCATGATGCCGATATTGAACTGCCCGCCGGACTGGCGCGTAAAGGCGATCAGATCGCCCTTGGGTGACCAGACGGGCGTCGAGTACAAGCCCTGGCCATAGGAAATGCGCTGCGGATTACCCCCGCCCGAGCTCATCATATAGATCTGGGGCGAACCGCCGCGATCGCTTTCAAACACGATCCGGCTGCCATCGGGCGAATAGGAGGGACCCGTATCGATCGCCGCGCCCGAGGTGAGCTGCACCGGCTGGCCGCCACTCGTGCTCACGGCATAAATATTGGTCGCCCCACCCTGCTCCACGGAAAACGCCACCGTGCCGCCATCGGGTGAGAAGCGGGGCGCAAAGGTCATGGCGCCCAGCGAAGCCAGCCGCTGCTGCCGCCCGCTCGACAACTGCAGCAGATAAACCTGGGGATTGCCGTCCTCGAAGTTGAGGTAAGTGATCAGATCGTTGTTGGCCGAGATGCGCGGCGTCAGCGCCAGCGTGCGCCCATCGGTCAGGTACTGCGGATTGGCGCCGTCCTGGTCCATGATCGCGAGCCGCTTGACCCTGTTCGCCTTGGGACCGCTTTCGGCCACATAAACCACGCGGGTATCGAAATAGCCGCTGCCACCGGTCAGCGCCTCATAGATGGCGTCCGAAATGATATGGGCGACGCGTCGCGCACTGTTGGGATCGGTGTTGTAGCTCTTGCCCACGACCTGGGCGCCCTGCTGGGTATCCCACACGCGCACCGAAGACGCGATCTGGCCGCCGCGGTCCACCGCACCCATGACGAGCGCGGTCACATTGGCCGTGCGCCAGGTGTTGAAATCGGGCGTGGCATTGACGTCCCCGATCTGTACCGGCAACGACGCCGGATCGAGCGGCAGGAACAAGCCCGAGCGGCGCAGATTGGCGCGCACGATCTCGGCCGTTTCGCGCCCAAAGCTTGGGTCCGAGGAGGCAAAATCGGGGATGGCGATCGGCAGTGGCTGGAAATTGGCGCCCTCGACCGTGATGTTGAGCTGTGCCTGGGCAGTGCTGGCGGTGGCGAGGGCCAGCCCGCCGGCAACGCCGAGCTTGAGGGCGCTGCGCCGGGTTAAACGGGTCATTTCAGTCTCCATTCATGCCATTCACCAGCATCTTGCCGGGGAAAGGCGCGCTTCAAGGACGTCACGGACGCAACGTGACATTGATATTCTGCCATTGGTCATAGGAGGCCGCCGACAACATGCTGTAGGGCCCGCAGCCTGCCACGGCGCTCACGGCCTTCTGGGCAATGGTGATCGCTTCAGGCTGCTCGCTAACCGAAACAATTCGAGGCACATCCGCCAGCGAGCCATCCTGATTCAACCGCATATTGACCACCACCTGCGCGCTGCTGATCTGCTCATTGGGGAGCAGGTTCCAGCATTGCTTGATCTTGGCGACCAGCGCACCGATTTCGGTCTGGCTCAGCGTCGCCGAGGTTCCACTAGTGTCGCCCAGCGTCGGTGAACCGCCGCTACCGGTGGTGGCGCCGGTGGAAGTATCCTTGTTGATGATGGCCGAAATATCATCGGCCAGCGAAGCATCGAGTTGCTCGCCCGCTTGCTGCTTTTCGGCTGCCTGCGCCGCAGCCTGGCGCTTGCGCTCGGCTTCGGCTTCCGCTTTGGCCTTGGCATCGGCATCGGCTTCGGACTTGGCCTTGGCTTCCGCCACGCGCTTGCGTTCTTCTTCCTCGCGCTTCTTGCGCTCTGCTTCGGCGGCCGCAAACTGCTGGCGCTTCTGCTCGAGATTGGTTGGACGCGATGCAGGCACCGGCGCCGCGACTGCCGACTCGGCAGGCTCAGGCGTGGGTTCGGGCTCCGGGGTGGGCTCGGGCGTCGGCTCGGGTGCAGGTTCTGGCTCAGGCGCGGGTTCTGGCTCCGGCGCGGGTTCTGGCGTCGGCGCGGGTTCTGACGTCGGCTCTGGCTCAGGCGTTGGCACCGGCTCGGGCGGCGTCGGCCGCGTCGCGGGCGTCGGCGGCACCGGCGCTGGCGTTGGCTCGGGCTCCGGCAGCGGTTCGGGCTCGGGCTCCGGCTCAGGCAGGGGTTCTGGTTCTGGCGCAGGAGCGGGCGCCGGGGTCGGTTCGGGCACGGGCTCGGGTTCAGGCTCCGGCTCCGGTACCGGTGCAGTCTCGGGTTGAGGCGCCGAATTGGTCACGGGCATCGGCACCGGCCGATCAGCCTCTTGCGGCGTCGGCTGGTCTTCTTGCGTATTCCCAGTTGGTTGCGCGACCTCGGCAGGCTCATCGGATTCCACCACGGCTGGCGTGTCGGTTTCCACCACCGTGCTGTTGAGCGAGCCCATGCGGATCGCCGCAAAATCGCTGATGGGGACGAGGTCCACGGCAATGGCGTCTTCCACCACGGTCATAGGCTCGGCCATGCCGAGATTGACCAGGCCAATCGTCAGCACGGCAAGGTGGGCAGCGATGGAAGCGACAAGACCGGTGCGCATTGGCCCGACTAATTTTCCTGTTGCGTGATAAGGCCGATCTTGGTGTAGCCACCAGCCGACAGCAGCCCCATGACCCGCATCACCGCGCCGTAATTGGCGGTGGTGTCCCCCCGAAGAAAGATACGATCCTCGGTGCCATTGACGGCCTGCTGCGACACCGTCGCGACGAGGTCGGCTTCACTGACGGGATCCTCACCCACAAAGATGGCGCCCTCGGGCGTGACTGCCACGGTGATTGGCTGGGTCTGGCTCGAGAGCTCGCCGGCAGCCGTACGCGGCAGGTCGATTGGTACGCCAGCCGTCATCATCGGTGCTGCCACCATGAAGATGATCAGCAGCACCAGCATCACGTCCACCATCGGCGTGATGTTGATTTCGCTCATCACCGCTTTCTTGCGGCCACGGCGACGACGACCGCCGCCTCCGCCACCCGATGCTACGCCCATGCCCATATCAGCGGCTCCGCGCTTCGAGTTGGCGGCTCAGAATGGTCGAGAACTCGTCGGCAAAGCCTTCGAGCCGCCCGATCATCTTGCCCGCATCAGCGGAAAGCTTGTTGTAGGCGATAACCGCGGGAATAGCGGCCACGAGGCCAATGGCCGTTGCAAACAGCGCCTCGGCAATCGGGCCGGCCACAACAGCCAGATTGGTATTTGAGGACGCGGCAATGGCGGTGAACGCATTCATGATGCCCCACACCGTGCCGAACAGGCCGATAAAGGGGCCGGCGGAGCCAACAGTGGCCAAAAAGCCGAGACGCTTTTCGAGGTTCTCGCTTTCGCGCGAAATGGCGACATCGAGCACCTTGTCGAGCCGCTGCTGCATGCCGACGAAAGAAGCCGCGTTCTGCTCGTGGCTGCGCTTCCATTCCTTCATTGCGGCAACAAACACGGCGCCCAGCCCACCCGAAGTGCGCTCGGACTGCTGCTGGTACAGCTCCTCCAGCGATTGCCCCGACCAGAAGGTGCGCTCGAAGCGGTTCATCTCCGCCTGCATGCGGCGATAAGTGAGGGTCTTGTCTATGATAATGGCCCAGCACCAGACCGAGGCCGCAAGCAAGCCCAGCATCACTGACTTCACGATCCAGTCGGCCGCCCAGAACAGGCCCCAAATAGATAAGTCCGTGTGCGGCGCTACTGCGCCCACCGCATCCATGGCTTCCATGTCGTGATCCTTCTGGCTGGCCTCTTGCTGCCGGCCCGTGCACCCGTGGCGATGGGGCCCAAATCTGTCAAAATTAAGAGAAAAGCCTTGCCTAACGGAGCGTTGAGAGCACCGGTGCAAGTACTACTCTTTCTGTGACCCGATTATGGTCAAGAAGAGGTTAACAAACCGCCCACCGCCGCCATGCGACGCCACGCCGCGCTAATCGGCCAGGGCGCGCAGTGCTGCCGGCAGCCGTGTCGGCTTGCCGCCCATGTTGATCGCCACCACGACGACCTGGGTATCGACCAGCAGTTCGGCGTCGCGCCACACGCCTTGGCTCAACTGCAGGCGCGCGCCGCTTGCCCCTGCCACCAGCGTTTCCACCCGCAGCACATCATCGATGTGCGCGGCCGCCCGGAAGTCGAGCTGCATGCTGCGTACGGCAAAGGCCAGCCCTTCCCGGCCCAGTTCGGCATGGTGGATGCCTTGCGCCCGCAGCAACTCGGTGCGCGCCCGCTCCATGAACTTGAGGTAAGCGGCATGGTACACATTGCCGGAGAAATCGGTGTCCTCATAATAGACCCGAACAGCAAAAACATGCGGCTCAGCCATGGCGCAACCGGCTGATCTGGCGGATCTTCCGGCTCACGGCTCCTCGGGCTCCTCGAACAAGGTTGCTTGCGTCCCGATAAAGCCCTGCGGCACGCTCTTGCCCAGGTGCTGGAAGGCTGTGCCCGTCAGCATTCGCCCCCGAGAAGTGCGCTGTATGAAACCTTGCTGGATCAGATAAGGCTCGACAATCTCCTCGATCGCGTCACGCGGCTCGCTCAGCGCAGCCGCAATGGTCTCGATCCCTACGGGCCCCCCGCCATAGAAATCGGCAATCATCGTCAGATAGCGCCGATCCAGTTGATCGAGTCCGCGGGCATCCACGTCGAGCCGCAACAAGGCCTTGTCGGCAATGGCCCGCGTGATCTCGCTCGAGCCCTCGACCAGCGCAAAATCCGTTACCCGCCGCAACAGCCGGCCGGCAATGCGGGGTGTCCCGCGCGAACGGCGCGCGATCTCCAGCGCGCCGTCGGGCGCCATCGGCGTGCCCAACAGCCGGGCGCCGCGCTGCACGATCTGCACCAGCTCTTCGGGCGTATAAAAATTGAGGCGCACGGGAATGCCGAAGCGATCCCGCAGCGGCGTGGTCAACAAGCCCGCCCGCGTCGTCGCGCCCACCAGTGTGAACCGCGCCAGATCGATCCGCACCGAGCGTGCCGCCGGCCCCTCCCCGATGATCAGGTCAAGCTGGAAATCCTCCATGGCGGGATACAGCACTTCCTCAATCGCCGGGTTGAGGCGGTGGATCTCGTCGATAAACAGCACATCGCGATCTTCGAGATTGGTTAGGAGTGCCGCCAGATCCCCAGCCTTGGCGATCACCGGGCCAGAAGTCGCGCGAAAGCCCACGCCGAGCTCGCGCGAAATGATCTGCGCCAATGTGGTCTTGCCCAGGCCAGGCGGCCCCACAAACAACACATGATCGAGCGCCGCACCGCGCTTCTTGGCGGCCTCGATGAACACCTCAAGATTGGCACGCGCCGCCGCCTGCCCGACAAATTCCGAAAAGCCGGACGGGCGCAGTGCCACATCCAGTGGCTCATCGCGCCCGGCAACGGGAGAAGTAAGATCGGTCAAACGGATGCCCTGACTTGCGTTAGCGGGAGCACCATGGCTGTCTCCAACATCATGTTCGCCGGCTCAGCGCTGGCGGCGGAGCGGCTCGGAAAGACCATCACTGGCTCAACTCGCGCAGGCCCAGCCGGATCAGCTTTTCGGTCGCGGTATCATCCCCCTCACGGGCCACAACCCGCGCCAGGGCGGCGGAAGCTTGCGCCCCCGAATACCCCAGATTGACCAAAGCGGAAACCGCATCGGCTACATTCCCGCCGGCGGTTCCTTCGCCCAAGGCGGTCTGCAGCCCGAGCGTGCCCGCGTCAATGCCCCCGCCCTGCGGCGCCTTGCCCTTGAGCTCGGTCACCAATCGCAACGCCAGCTTGGGCCCAACCCCATTGGCCCGCCCGATCATCGCCTTGTCACCTAGTGCAATAGCGCTCGACAATTCCGATGGTGACAGGGCGGACAGGATCCCAAGCGCCACCCGCGCGCCAACGCCCTGCACGGTCATGAGGAGGTTGAACCAGCCCTTTTCGGCTTCGCTGCCAAAGCCATAAAGCCGGATCATGTCTTCGCGCACCACGGTTTCGATGAACACCACGGTTGCTTCCCCGACCCGGGGCAATCCCTGCAAAGTGCGCGACGAGCAAAAGGCCTCGTAGCAGACCCCTCCCACATCGATGAGCACATGATCATCGCCAAAGCTGTCGACGGCACCCTTGAGCTTGCCGATCATGCGCTCATCCGTGCCCGTTGCGCCGCAACCCGGTGATGGGCATGGCAGATCGCGATCGCAAGTGCGTCGGCCGCGTCGGCGCCCTTGATCTTGGCCGTGGGCAGCAAGGTCTTGACCATCAGCGCCACCTGTTCCTTTTCCGCGTGCCCGGTGCCCACGATCGATTTCTTGACGAGATTGGTGGCATATTCCGCCACCGGAATGCCGCGATGGGCCGGCGTCATCAGCGCCACCCCCCTCGCCTGTCCCAGGATCAGCGCCGAGCGTGGTCCCGAGTTCACGAAGGTTTCTTCCACCGCCGCCTCATCGGGCGCAAACCGCTCCAGCAGGTCCAGCAACTCCGTAAAAAGGATCGCGAGGCGCTGCGCCAATTCGCCTTCCGTGGGCGGAGTGACCGTGCCGCAGGCGATGAATTGCAGCTTGTTGCCCTGGGTTTCGATTACCCCCCAACCGCAGCGCCGCAGTCCTGGATCGATGCCGATGATTCGCACTGGTGGTGTCATGTTTCACCCATACCTGAAGGCGCTTCTCCTACCAAGCAGAAGTGAACAAAGCAGCAACGGAGCCCTGTGGAAGAAGCGACACGCGTAAAATTCCACCCATTGCACAAACCCCATTTTCAAGAAGCGCCTTCTAGGTTCGGCAATGTTCATGAAGGGGCATTAACTTATGAGCTGTGACCTGGTTTGCTGCGCCCCTTTGGCGCCGCGACGCTTCTGTGCATTGCCGCGCCTGACCGCGTTACCCCGCCCTGGGCACTCGCTCGCGTCTGCGCTCACCACCTATGGGCAGCGCCCGGAAAGGTGGGTAGCCAATGGCTAGCCCTTTTCAGGATAGCATCGGGGGGAGCGGCTCACGTACCTGGTCGAGCGTCACCCGCTGGACCGTGTTCGGCACCTTGGGCTGCGTCCTGGTTTCCGTCGGGTTCAATGCCCTGCTATTTGAGAATTTAGGTGGTGCAGCGCTGCAACGGGCGATGATCAGCGCTACGGTGCTACCCATCTTCCTGGGCGTGCCGCTGCTTTTTCTCCTGAGCTTGCGGCTGCGGCGCCTTGCCATTGCCAATCGCCGGCTGGGCATGGTCGCCCGCACGGACAGCCTCACCTCTTGTCTGAATCGCGGCGCCTTCACCGCCCAGGTGACGACGCAGTTGGCGCGCGCCGACAGCACCCCGGGCGGTGCCTTGCTGGTGATCGACGCCGACAACTTCAAATCGATCAACGATCGGTTCGGCCACGATGCCGGCGACCTTGCCCTGACGGTGATCGCCCGGGCGATCCGCTCGGTGCTGCGGGCGGGAGATCTGGTGGGGCGGATGGGCGGCGAGGAATTTGGCGTGTTCCTGCCCGGCGTCGATGCCGACATTACGCGCGCTATTGCCGAACGCATCCGCAGCGCGGTCAATGAAGCTGAATTTGTGCCGCGCGGCACCGTACAAGCCCTGTCCGTCAGCATTGGTGGCGCTGTGTTCGGCAGCGCCATCGGTTTTTCCGAATTGTTCCGGATTGCCGATCAGCGCCTTTATGACGCCAAGCAAACCGGCCGCAATCGCGTGACGATCGTCGCGGCCGATCAGTTCTTCCCCCAGGCCCTGCAACGCGCCTGAGGAACCTTGTCGAGGCTTAGTCGGCCAGCTTGGCCATGGCCTCGTCGCTCATCTCGAAGTTGGAATAAACATTCTGCACGTCATCGTCTTCTTCGAGCGTAGCGATCAACTTCATCAGCGTCGCGCCCTTGTCGGCATCGATGGGGGTATTGGTCTGCGGCTTCCACACGGCCTTGACTGATTCTGCTTCGCCCAGTGCCTTTTCCAGCGCGGCGGCCACTTCCACCATCGCCTCAAAGCTCGTGTAGATATAGTGGCCCTCTTCGTCGCTTTCGACGTCATCGGCGCCTGCCTCGATGGCGGCTTCCATGATCTCGTCGGCACTGCCGGCGCTTGCCGGATAGGTGATCTCGCCAACCTTGTCGAACATGAACCCGACCGAGTTGGTTTCCCCCATCGCGCCGCCATTCTTGGAGAAGTAGGAGCGCACATTGGAGGCGGTGCGATTGCGATTGTCGGTCAGCGTTTCCACGATGATCGCGACGCCACCTGGGCCATAGCCCTCATAGCGGATTTCGTCATAGTTCTCGCCGTCGCTGCCGATCGCCTTCTTGATAGCGCGATCGATGTTGTCCTTGGGCATGGACTGGGCGCGCGCATTGGTCACCGCCAGGCGCAACCGGGAATTGAAAGCCGGATCGGGCATGCCCATCTTGGCCGCCACCGTGATTTCGCGCGCCAGCTTGGAAAAGACCTTGGAACGCACCGCATCGCTTTTGCCTTTGCGGTGCATGATGTTCTTGGCATGTGAATGGCCGGCCATCGGTCAGTCCTTGGGGTCTGGTGTTGTTGTGGTGGCGCGTTATAGGCAAGCCCGGCGCGAATGTGAAGCGGGCTAGAACTCGGGCAACGCCTGCGCCAAGACCCCGCCCACCCGCACCGGCAGCACCTTGACCGCCAGTCCCGTGCGCGGATCGGTTTCCACCGCCACGCCGCACAAGGTCGCTTCCCCTTCGGCTGGCGTGAACCGGCCATTGGCAATGCCGGTGAGGAACCGGTTCAGCGGCTCGTCGGGGTCCACCCCGATCACCGAGTCGTAGTCCCCGCACATGCCCGCATCCGCCAGCAGCGCCGTGCCGCCCTTGAGAATGCGCAAGTCAGCCGTCGGGATATGGGTGTGGGTGCCGACCACCAGGCTCGCCCGCCCATCGAGAAAGTGCCCCATGCCCTGGATTTCGGAAGTGGCCTCGGTGTGAAAATCCACGATAATTGCGTCGGCCTGCTCGCCCAGCGGACAGGCGGCGATCGCCGCTTCCACCGCCCGGAACGGATCATCGGCTGGCCCCATGAACACGCGCCCGAGCGCGTTGATCACCAGCACCCGATGCCCGTTGCGGCCCTCGATAAACATCGCCCCGCGACCGGGGGTGCCTGGCGCCATGTTGATGGGCCGCACCAGCGTCGTTTCCCGCTCGATAAACGAGATGGTGTCGCGCTGGTCGAAGGCATGATCGCCCAGGGTCACGATATCGGCGCCGGCCGCCCGGATGCCGTTGAAATGCGGCTCGGTCAGCCCGCGCCCATGGCTGGCATTTTCCCCGTTCACCACCACAAAATCAAAGCCGTAGCGCTCGATCAATCCGGGCAGGCGATCGGCAATTCCCTCGCGGCCTGCACGGCCCACGACGTCGCCCAAGAATAGAAATTTCATTATCTGCCGCCGAACTGTCGAATGCCGGTTTCCGTTATCACAGCGTCCAGCGCAATGTCATGCTCGTCCCGGGGAATGGCGTCAAACTCTTGCGCGCTGTAAGCCAGGCCGACCATCAGTGGCCGCCCTTCCCGCTCGGCAAAGCTGCGGTCATAATAACCACCGCCATAGCCCAGCCGGGTGCCCAGCCGGTCAAAGCCCAAAAGAGGCACCAGCACCAGGTCCGGGTGGGCGTGAGGCGCAAGTTCGGAGGGAGCGAGCGTGCCGAACCCCGCCGGGTAAAGCGGTGCGTCCGGCTCCCACACTCGCATCTGCAGCGGGCCGTGCGGCCGGACTATCGCCGGCAACACCACGGTGCGGCCATCATCGAGCAAGCGCAGCAAAATTGGCCGGCAATCCAGCTCATCCACCAGCGGCCAATAGCCCGCGATCACCTGGGCGAGCCCGAACCGAGGCTCGGAAAAAAATAGCTGGGTAACACTCTCGGCCGCCTGGGCCCGCTCGCCGGCGGGGAGCGCCGCCCGGCGGGCCTTTGCCGCTTGTCGCAAGCTCGCCTTGGTGTCTTCGTTACGCTCAACAACCATAAGGCGCTTTGTTGCCTGTCGCGAAAATAAGGTGCCACCCTGGCCGTGGGATAGGCGATCCCGGGAACCTACTTACGTAGGTGGGCGCCGTATGTCCGAGCCCACGGGCCCGGTCAGGGACAGCTCCCTTTAGGATCGATAAGGCCCCGGGGATATTGGTATCCAACACGCACCGGGCAGCGCTCGACATATAAGCCTTTCGCAGGCGGGTGCAAAGGGCCGCGCAGCACAAAATCTGGCAAATCGCGGCGGGCCAATTAACCCGCTATATGTCGACCAATCCGATGGCGTCTTGGATCCTGCCGCCCTTTAACTCATTCTAGCCCTGCGCAGCCCTCTGGCGGTGTGCATTCTGGGGCCGCTCGGGACATGAACTTGGTGAAGTCTTTGCCGACATGGCGATCGAAATCCCTGGCGTGGCTGACAGCGCTGCTCCTGATGGTGCTCGCGCAGCCCGCCGCGCTTGGCGTGGAAACCCAGTCCGCCGCGGAGTCCGCCAATCCAGAGGAGCCCGAGGAGCCCACCCCCTCCTGCTTCACCCTCAATGACGAGGCGGTTTGCATCGCTGAAACCAGCTATGTCGCCGATGTCTGCAGCGCCATTTCCCGCTTTTCCAACCATTACGAGATTCCCGAAGCGTTTCTTGCCCGCCTGATCTGGCAGGAAAGCCGCTTCGATCCGCAAGCCATCAGCCCCGCCGGAGCGCAGGGCATTGCCCAGTTCATGCCGGGCACCGCCCGCCTGCGCGCACTCGACAACCCCTTCGACCCCGCCCAGGCGCTGGCCCGTTCGGCCGAATATCTGGGCTTCCTGCAGGAAAAATTCGGCAATCTTGGCCTTGCCGCTGCGGCTTACAACGGTGGCGAAGCCCGCCTCTCGCGCTATCTCGCCGGCACCGGCGGGCTACCAGCCGAAACGCGCAACTATGTCTCGGTAATCACCGGCCGCCCCGCCGATTACTGGCGCAACGACGCGCCCGAGCCGGTCGACTTCACCCTCGAGCCTGAAAGCCCATTCCTCGATTCCTGCCTCGACATGGCCTCGGCGGTCAAAATTCCCAACCTGGATACCACCAATGCTGCCTGGCAGCCTTGGGGCGTGCTGATTGCCCAGCACAACACCAGCGAAGTCGCCCGCAACCGCTTCGATACCGCTCAAAACAAATTTTCCAAGGTGCTGGGTGAGGAAAAGCTGCTGCTGATCACCGTGCGCAATCCCAATTTCGGGCGTCAATTGCGCTTTTCGGCCATGGTAGGCCGCCCTACCCGGCAGGAAGCCAACGCCCTATGCGACCGCTTGATGGCTGCCGGAGGCAACTGCATCGTCCAGAAAAACGGCTCCTGAACTTATTTCTGGGGGCCGACCGCCGTTTCGTCCAACACCCCGGCGACAATTTCGAGCGAGCGCGCGGCCTGCTCGAGCTTGCCGGCAAAGCGCTGCTCGAGCGCATCCATTTCCCCGGCGATCTGCTGGCCGGCGGCGCTCAACTGCTCGATTTCAGCCTGCAACGCCGCTATGCGCTTTTCGGCTTCCGCCAGTTCATCGACCACGGCGATCCCGGCCATTACCGTGAGGCGCGTATCCCCGATTTCCCCGACCACTCCCTTGATCGCATCCACCTCCCCATCAAAGCGCTTGGCCAAGCCAATCAGGTGTTTTTGCTGGCCTTCTTCGCACGCCATCCGATAGCGGCGGCCATTGATCTCGACATTGACTTCAGGCATCGCCTACTCCGCTTTGGCCAGCACTTCGCGCACGGTTTCCATGGCCGCCACAAGCCGACGCGACACCTCATGGGCGCTGTCGTCGAGGCGCTTGGCCTTGGCCGCGGTCTTGTCCAGCTCGCTTGCCAGCCGAGCCCGCTCAGTTACCAGTCGCTGCGTATCGACCTCGATGCGGTTGAGCCGTTGCATGCGCTGCTGCAGATTGGCCGAACTGGTTTCGAGTCGCGCCAAGGCACGATCAAATCGCGCTACTGCCGCGCTGATCCCGTCTTGAAGTTCGCTCTCACTCATCGCCAACAACACTTTCTGCGACCGATCATTCCAGCCCCTGCAGGGTGCCCCAGCGCCCTGTCTAATGCAACGGCCTTCCCACCCACGGCAATTGACAGGGTGGTCGAACCTGTTATGCCTCGAACCCGCCTCGGGACGCTGGCACAAGCGGTCTTGCGTCCCGCCTTTTGTGCCACCGAAACGAGCGGACAATGACCAATACACCCCAGCAGAACGATCTGGCTAACGCCATCCGCTCCCTTTCGATGGATGCGGTGGAAAAGGCCAATTCCGGCCATCCCGGCCTGCCCATGGGCTGCGCGGATATTGCCACCGTGCTGTTCACCAAGATCATGAAGTTCGATCCCACCGATCACAAATGGCCTGATCGTGACCGTTTTGTGTTGTCGGCCGGCCACGGCTCCATGCTGCTCTACTCGGTGCTGTACCTGACCGGTTATCCGGATATGACCATCGAGGAAATCAAGAATTTCCGCCAGTTGGGCTCCAAGACCGCTGGCCACCCCGAATATCATTTCGCCCCAGGCATCGAAACCACCACTGGCCCGCTCGGCCAGGGCGTCGGCAATGCCGTCGGCATGGCCATCGCAGAAGCCAAGCTCGCTGCCGAGTTCGGCGAAAGCGTGATGAACCACTACACCTATGTGCTTGCTGGTGACGGTTGTCTGATGGAAGGCATCTCCCAGGAAGCCATTACCCTCGCCGGTCACCTCAAGCTCAACAAGCTGGTGCTGATCTGGGACAACAACGGCATCACCATTGACGGCAAGGTTTCCAACGCGGACTCCACCGACCAGCTGGCCCGCTTCCAGGCCTCGGGCTGGAACACGGTGGCCGTTGATGGCCACGACCAGGACGCCATCGAAGCGGCGCTGCGCGACGCGCGCAACAGCGACAAGCCCACCATGATCGCGGCCAAGACCACCATCGGCTTTGGCGCCCCCAAGAAGGCCGGCTCCGAAAAGGTCCACGGCTCCCCGCTGGGCGCCGAGGAACTGGCCGGCGCCAAGGCCGCGCTCGGCATCGACTACCCCGCCTTTGAAATCCCGGCCGCCACCCTGGACGCCTGGCGCGCGGCCGGCGCTCGCGGTGCCCAGGCCCGCGCCGCCTGGGCCGAGCAGTTCGCGGCTCTGCCTGCTGACCAGCGCTCGGAGTTCGACCGCCGCTTCCGTGGCGATCTGCCCGAGGGCTATGCCAAGGTCGTCAGCGACTACAAGCGCAAGCTCACCGAAGAAAAACCCAAGGTTGCAACCCGCAAGTCGAGCCAGATGGCGCTCGAAGTCATCAACGGCGTCGTTCCCGAAACCCTGGGCGGCTCGGCCGATCTCACCGGCTCCAACCTCACCAACACCACCCAGACTCTGCCCTTCACCGACACCGACCGCCTCGGCCGCTACATGCGCTATGGCATTCGCGAGCACGGCATGGCGGCGGCCATGAACGGCATTGCGCTGCATGGGGGCCTCATCCCTTATGGGGGCACCTTCCTCGTCTTCAGCGATTACGCCCGTCCATCCATTCGCCTGTCGGCGCTGATGACCCAGCGCGTCATTTATGTGATGACCCACGACTCCATCGGCCTGGGTGAAGACGGCCCCACCCACCAGCCCATCGAGCATCTCGCCGCCCTGCGTGCCATTCCGAACCTCCTCGTCTTCCGTCCGGCCGATGCCGTGGAAGCGCTGGAATGCTGGCAACTCGCGGTGGAAACCAAGGACGCGCCGTCGCTCCTGGCCCTGTCGCGTCAAAATCTGCCCACGGTGCGCACCGAGTTCACCGAGGAAAACCGCTCCGCCAAGGGCGCCTATACCCTCGCCGGCGATGCCGACGCGCAGGCCGTGATCTTCGCCACCGGCTCGGAAGTCGAAATAGCGCTGGCCGGCAAGAAGCTGCTCGACGAGCAGGGCATTTCCGCTCGCGTCGTGTCCGTGCCCTGCATGGAGCTCTTTGCCGCCCAGGATGAAGCCTACCAGAACGAGATCATC
Organism: Devosia sp. Z11_6; assembly: GCF_058133665.1. Classification (NCBI taxonomy): domain Bacteria; kingdom Pseudomonadati; phylum Pseudomonadota; class Alphaproteobacteria; order Hyphomicrobiales; family Devosiaceae; genus Devosia; species Devosia sp. Z11_6. The sequence goes on along the minus strand of NZ_JBYUNQ010000001.1, from coordinate 376,307 downwards.
GGCTCGGCCAAAGCCCGCGTCGCGGTGGAAGCGGGCATCAGCCTCTCCTGGGGCACCTTGCTTGGTCCTAAGGGCAAGTTCATCGGCCTGCATGCCTTTGGCGCTTCGGGCCCGATCGACAAACTCTACGAATACTTCGGCATCACGCCTCAAGGTATTGTTGAAGCGGTAACCGCGCAGCTGTAAGAGAACCCACCTCCCCTTTTCCCTTCCTCCTCAAGGAGTGCCTCCCATGGCAGTTCGCGTCGCCATCAATGGCTTTGGTCGTATTGGCCGCAACATCCTGCGCGCCATCATCGAGTCGGGCCGCACCGATATCGAAGTGGTCGCCATCAACGATCTGGGTCCGGTGGAAACCAATGCCCACCTCATCCGCTTCGACAGCGTACATGGCCGCTTTCCCGGCACCGTGACCGTGGCCGGCGACACCATCGATGTGGGCCGCGGCCCCATCAAGGTGACCGCCGTCAAGAACCCGGCCGAACTGCCCCACCGCGAGATGAACATCGACATCGTGCTCGAATGCACGGGCATCTTCACCTCCAAGGAAAAGGCCTCCGCCCACCTGCAGGCCGGCGCCAAGAAAGTGCTCGTGTCTGCCCCTGCGGAAGGCGCTGACCTGACCGTGGTATACGGCATCAACCATCAGCAGCTGACCAAGGATCACGTGGTCGTTTCCAACGCCTCGTGCACCACCAACTGCCTCGCGCCGCTCGCCTATGTGTTGCACAAGGAATTCGGCATCGAAAAGGGGATGATGACCACCATCCATTCCTATACCGGTGACCAGCCGACCCTCGACACCATGCACAAGGATCTCTATCGCGGCCGCGCTGCGGCCCTGTCGCAGATCCCGACCTCGACCGGCGCCGCCAAGGCCATCGGCCTCGTCCTGCCCGAACTCAAGGGCAAGCTCGACGGCGTCTCGATCCGCGTGCCGACCCCCAACGTGTCCTGCGTCGATTTCAAGTTCATCTCCTCGCGCAATGTCACGGCCCAGGAAGTCAACGACGCGATCAAGCGCTACGCCGATGGCGAGCTCAAGAACGTGCTGGGCTATACCGATCAGCCCAATGTCTCGATCGACTTCAACCACGACCCCCACTCCTCCACCATGGCGCTCGAGCAGACCAAGGTGATGGACGGCAATTTCGTTTCGGTCCTGTCCTGGTACGACAACGAATGGGGCTTCTCGAACCGCATGTGCGACACCACAGTCGCCCTCGCCAAGACCCTCTAACCTTCCGCCCCTTAGTCAATGATAGTTCAGTCGACACCCTCCCCCTAGCGGGGAGGGATCAAGGGTGGGGGCGGCTAGCCCCAATATCTTCTGCTGGCTAGTATCGCCCGAGCGGCATGCAACAGGGGCTAGCGATGTTGAACAAGTCCATCCGCTGGCGCGGCCTCGACCCCGTCACCCTCGAGCACTGCCACATCATCCCCGCTAGCTCGGGCACCCGCATCCGGGGCACGGTGATCACCCCCGATTACGGCCTCTTCTACCGCCTCAAGCTCGATGAGGCCGGCCTCGCGCGCAGCATCCGCGTCGAACGCACCGATGGCGCGGTGCTGGAACTGTTCGCCAACGGTGCCGGCAGTTGGTCCGACGATCGCGCCGAACCCCTGCCCTCCCTCAATGGCTGCCTCGACATCGATCTCTGGCCCACCCCGCTCACCAATTCGCTCCCGATCTGGCGCAGCGCCTGGGTCGACAACCAGCCGCAGCGCTTTGCCATGGCCTGGATCGATGGCGACGACATGACCGTTCGGCGCGAAGAACAGCTCTACACCCGGCTCGACCCCACCCACTTCCGCTTCCAAAGCAACAATGGCAGCTTCGAACGCGTTCTTGAACTCGACGGCGAGGGTCTTGTGCTCGACTATCCCGGCCTCTTCGAACGAGCCGACTGAAGCCCCCACAAGGCGGCTTCCCCGTTTCCCCCGTCTCTGCTACGCCCCCAGCAACACAGATCCGGAGCCAGCATGACCGCCTCCTTCAAGACCCTTGATGACTTTGATCTCGCCGGCAAGCGCGTCCTGGTTCGCGCCGACCTCAACGTGCCCGTTGCTGACGGCAAGGTCACCGATGCCACCCGCATCGAGCGCCTGGTACCCACCATCCGCCGCATCACCGAAGCCGGCGGCAAGGCCATCCTCCTCTCCCATTTCGGCCGGCCCAAGGGCGTGTTTAACCACGACTATTCGCTCGAACAGGTCGTCCCCGCCATTGTGGAAGCCGTGGGCGTACCCGTTGGCTTCATCCTGACCGATTGGAACGACGTCTCCAACGCCCAGCGCGGCATCGATACCGGCCCCGATGGCGCCGTTTATGTGCTCGAAAACACGCGCTTCCACCCCGGCGAGGAAAAGAACGATCCCGAACTCGCCGCTCGCATGGCCAGCCTCGGTGACCTCTATGTCAACGACGCCTTCTCGGCCGCTCACCGCGCCCATGCCTCCACCGAAGCCATCGCCCACCTGCTGCCCGCCGCGGCTGGCCTTGCCATGCAGGCCGAGCTCGAAGCCCTGGAAGCAGGCCTCGGCAACCCCAAAAAGCCGGTTATTGCCCTGGTCGGCGGCGCCAAGGTCTCCTCCAAAATCGACCTCCTCGAAAACCTCGTCACCCGGGTCGACACCCTGGTGATCGGCGGCGGCATGGCCAACACCTTCCTTTTTGCCCAGGGCCATGACATCGGCAAATCGCTCTGCGAAAAGGACCTCGCCGACACGGCCCGCCGCATCCTCGACGCCGCCCAATCCGCCGGCTGCACCATCATCCTGCCGGTTGATGGCGTCGTCGCCACCGAGTTCAAGGCCAATGCCGCCAACCAGACCGTCGCCGCCGACGCGGTCCCGACCGATGCCATGATCCTCGATGTCGGCCCCCGTTCGGTCGAGCAGATCAACGCTGCCATCGATGCCGCCCAGACCCTTGTGTGGAATGGCCCCCTGGGCGCTTTCGAAATGACGCCCTTTGATGCCGGCACCGTTGCCGTGGCCCAGCACGCCGCCGAGCGCACCCGCGGCAATGGCCTCGTTTCGGTTGCTGGCGGCGGCGACACTGTCGCGGCCCTCGCGCATGCCGGGGTCAAGGACAGCTTCACCTATGTTTCGACCGCCGGCGGCGCTTTCCTTGAATGGATGGAAGGCAAGCCCCTGCCCGGTGTCCAGGCACTCACCCGCTGAACCTCAGGAGGGGTCCATCAACTCGGACCCCTCCACCTTGGTTGCATAACCATTCGTCTAATCGACTTTCTAAGGCAGAAGTCTAACTTCCTCCTCAAAGAAACTGAGGGGACTTCCATGCCAATGTCGCTCAATGCCGTCGCGCAAAAATTGATGGAGCCGGGAAAAGGCATCCTTGCCGCCGACGAGTCCGAGCCCACCATCGCCAAGCGCTTTGCCAAGATCAACCTGCCCAACTCGCTCGATCTGCGCCGCGACTACCGCGAAATGCTCTTCCGCTCCGAAGAAGCCATGCGCAACTATATCTCGGGCGTGATCCTGACCGAGGAAACCCTCGAACAGCACGCTGCCGACGGCACCTCGTTCCGTGCCATCATGGCCGATGCCGATGTGATCCCCGGCATCAAGGTGGATCGCGGCGCCTTCCCCATGCCCGGCGATACCGGCGAAAAGATCACCGAGGGCCTCGATGGCCTGCGCCAGCGCCTCGAGCAATATGCCCGCCTCGGCGCCGGCTTTGCCAAGTGGCGCGCCGTCATCACCATCAATGACATTGCCCCCACCCGCAACAATATCCGCGCCAACGCCCATGCCCTGGCGCGCTACGCCATTCTCTGCCAGGAAGCCGGTATCGTGCCAGTCGTCGAGCCCGAAGTCGTCGGCGATGGCGAGCCCGGCAACCATTCGCTGGAGCGCAACGCTCAGGTCACCGGCGATGTGCTCGAGAACGTCTTCAAGGAACTGCGCCTCGCTGGCGTTGACCTTGGCGGCATGCTGCTCAAGCCAAATATGGTGCTCCCGGGCGTCAATTCGCGCGATCGGCCGACCGTGGATGATGTTGCCCGCCGCACCGTGGAAGTGCTGCGCGAGCATGTGCCAGCCGCCGTTCCCGGCATCGCCTTCCTTTCGGGCGGCCAGACCGACGAGGAAGCCACCTCCCACCTTTCGGCGATGAACAAGATCGGGGGCCTGCCCTGGCCGCTGACCTTCTCTTATGGCCGCGCGCTGCAAAACGTTGCCCTGCGCACCTGGGCCGGCCGCCGCGAGAACTTTCCCCAGGCTCAGGCCGCCTTTACCCATCGCGCCCGCATGAACTCGCTGGCCGCACTGGGCCAGTGGACCCACGAACAGGATCGCATCGCCGCCTAGGCGCCTCATCCTCCTTTTCGGCCGGCGACAGCGCTTTGCGGCGCTGCCGCCGGCCTTTGCTTGCCGCCATTGCGCATGAGGCGCGTTTGCCCTTATGGGAGAGCGACCCTTTTGTCGCCCCAATGGCGCGCCACAACCCCGGTGCGTCCCCTCGTTCCGGAATCCCATGGCTCCTCAGCTTTTGCTTCTCACGCCCGCCGCTGCAACGCCCGAGTTGGCTCCAGCCGCACTGATGGGTGTGCTGAGCGCGGCGCCCGTTGCGGCGCTGCTTGTGCGTCGCGGCCAACGCAACGACGCCGATTATGCCACGCTGGCCAAGAACTTCATCAATATCGGCCAAGGCGCCGGCTGCGCCGTGCTGCTCGAGGATGACTGGGCCCTGGCCAAGCGCCTCGGTGCCGATGGCGTGCACATCACCGGCGACGAGGACGATGTTCGCGCCGCTCTGAAGGCCCTAAAGCCCGCCATGATCGTGGGGGCCGGCCCCGTATCCACCCGGCACGATGCCATGGTCCGGGGCGAACTCGATGTGGATTACCTCTGGTTCGGTGCCCTTGATGGTGAGCCCGACGCCGCCGCACCCGATCTGGCGCAATGGTGGGCCGAAACCTTCGAAATCCCTGCTGTGCTGCACGATCCCGCCGCGAGCGAAGGCCATGCCGATGCCCGCGGCGCCGAGTTCCTGGCTCTCGGCAACAGCATCTGGTCCGCCCCCTCTCCGGCCCAGGCACTGGCGCAACTCGCTCAAAGCTTAGGGGTAACCGCATGATCAGGGGCCTCCTGCTACTCGCCATAGCGCTCCTGCCCCTTTCGGCCGGGGCGCAGGAACTGCCGCCCCAGCCCAGGCCACGCCCCGCGCCGCCTTCGAGCGAAGCACCGGCGACCAGCCAACCCACAGCCGCGACCGAAGCGCCATTGCCTGGCGAGCCCGCGCCTGTGCCGGACGCCCCACCAGCCGATGAGCCGGCCGCGACCCCCGATATGCCACCCGCCGGCGAACCCGGCGACAGCACCCAAGCGCCACCCACGCCAGATGCCGCGCCGCCGGAAACCGAAACCGCTCCCGACGCAAACGCCGGTCCCCGCCTCCCTGTGGACGAAGCCTTTGGCGCCTTTCAGCGCGGCTACTTCCTCACCGCCCTCGAATACGCGCTGCCGCGCGCCGAAAAAGGCGATGCCGCGGCACAAACCTTGATTGCCGAGATCTTCGCCAAGGGCTTGGGCGTCGCCCAGAACGAGGAGCGTGCCGCCGGTTGGTACCGGCTTGCCTCCAACAACGGCGACATCCTCGCGACCTTCGAACTCGCACTGCTTTATCAGGACGGCGTTGGCGTCGAGCGCGACCGCAAGCGTGCCGCCGAGCTCTTCGCCAAGGCGGCTGAGGGCGGCTATATTCCCGCCAAATACAACATGGCGCTGCTGCATGTGGAAGGCATCTACGCCACCCCCAGCCTTGTCACAGCCGCAACCCTGATGAAGGAAGCCGCCGACGCCGAATTGCCTGAAGCCCGGTATGACTACGGCTCCATGTTGATCGAAGGAGCGGGCAGCCCACCCAATCCAGTCGAGGGTGCCCGCTATATCGCCCTTGCGGCCGAACAAGGCCTTGTCCCCGCCCAGATCGACTACGCCACCCTGCTTTATCTTGGCCAGGGCGTGGAAAAGAACGTCGAGGAAGCCGCGCGCTGGTATCGCACCGCCGCTGAAGCGGGCAATCCGGTGGCGCAGAACCGCTTTGCCAAGCTCCTGGCCGTTGGCGAGGGCATTGAGCTCAACCTTGAGGACGCGGCCATGTACCGCGCCCTCGCCCGACGCCAGGGCTTGAGCGATCCCTCCCTTGATCGTCTCCTGGTCTCGCTTTCACCCGAAGGGCTTGCTCGCGCCGAGGAGCGCGCCCGCTTCTGGCCGTCCACCCCCCCAGCTGCCCCAGCTCCTGCTGAGCCTGCCGGTGCCGAGCCGGCGCCCGAAACGCCGCCACCAGCCGACGCGCCATCCTTGCCAGGCCCGCTGGACGAAGGCCAGGCCCCGGCCGCGGCGGCCCCCTCCTCGCCGCTGCCCGGACCGGACCCGGTTCCCGAGCTGGTCGCGCCTCCACCGCAAAGCCCTTGAACCGCGTCCCGTTCTAAGGCAAAAAGCTGCCCACGCCCGACCCTCCCGTTCTTTGGCCAATCGCATAACCTGCGCTCGGCCCAAGCCGACAATTGCGCACCGAAAGCATCTGTTTATGGCCAAGATCAATGGCAACGAAGTCCGCCCCGGTTTCGTCATCAACCACCAGGACCGCCTCTGGGTCGCCGTCAAGGTAGACCACGTCAAGCCCGGCAAGGGCGGCGCCTATGCCCAGGTAGAGCTCAAGGCCATCCTTGGCGGCACCAAGCTCAACGAGCGTTTCCGCTCCGCTGAAACCGTCGAACAGGTCGAACTGGAGTTTCGCGATTTCACCTATCTCTATGAGCAGGGTGACAATCTGGTTTTCATGGATCAGGACAGTTTCGAGCAGGTTGAGCTGCCCCGCGAATTCGTCGGGGAGCGCGCAGCCTTCCTGCAAGACGGCATGAAAATCACGCTCGAAATGCACGAAGACACCCCCTTGGGCATCCGCTTCCCCGCTAATGTTGTGCTCGAAGTCACCGAGGCCGATCCGGTGCAAAAGGGCCAGACCGCGTCCAACCAGTTCAAGCCTGCTATCGTGTCCAATGGCCTGCGTGTCATGGTGCCGCCCTTTATTGCGGTGGGCGAACGCATCGTGGTGGATACCACCGAGGCCACCTATATGCGCCGGGCGGATTGATCCATGTCTCGTTCAGCTCTCCTCAATGTCATGGTTTCGGCCGCCATCAAGGCCGGCAAGTCGCTCACCAAGGATTTTGGCGAAGTCGAGTCGCTGCAGGTTTCCCGCAAGGGTCCCGCCGATTTCGTGTCCAAGGCCGATCTGCGCGCCGAACAGATCGTCTTTGATGAACTGCGCAAGGCCCGCCCGACCTATGCGTTCCTGATGGAAGAAGGCGGCGAAGTGGCCGGCACGGACGGCCAGCACCGCTGGATCGTCGATCCGCTCGATGGCACCACCAATTTCCTCCATTCCATCCCGCTCTTCGCCTGCGCCATCGCGCTTGAGCGGGGCGGCGAGATCGTTGCCTCGGTGATCTTCAATCCCGTGATGGACGAACTCTATACCGCCGAAAAGGGGGGCGGCGCCTGGCTCAATGATCGCCGGCGCCTGCGTGTAGCGTCGCGTCGCCATCTGGCCGATGCGGTGGTTTCCACCGGCATCAAGACCCAGGGCACGGCCAATGATGCGCTGCAGCTGCGCCAGGTGGCCGCCATCAACCCCGCCATCGCCGGGCTTCGCCGGTCGGGCTCCATCTCGGTGGATATGGCTTGGCTGGCTTCAGGGCGCTTCGATGCGCTGTGGGAAGCCGGTCTGGCACCGTGGGACGTGGCGCCTGGCCTGCTGATGGTCAAGGAAGCTGGCGGCTTTGTTTCCGATTATGCCGGCAGCACCGGCTCGGTTGCCAACGGCCAGATCGTGGCAGGCAACGAAGCGCTCCAGCCCGCTCTGCTCAAGCAGTTGCAGGCTATCCGGTAAGGCGCTCCAATCTAGAGCGCCTCGGCGACGAAATCCGGCACCACCGAATAGGTCAGCCCCGCCATGGGGCCGACAAACCGCACATCCAGCCCGTCGGGCAGGTACGCGACGGTCACCTGCCCCAGGCCCGCCAGCGTCGTGCGGATCAGGCGCGAGCCAAACCCCTTGACCGCCGGCTCAGCCACGGGCGGGCCGCCCTGTTCGCGCCAGGTCAGCTCGAGCTGTTCCCCGCTCGTGACTTCCCAGCTGACCCTCACATGGCCTGCCGCGGTCGATAGCGCCCCATACTTGACAGCGTTGGTCGCCAGTTCGTGGAACACCAAGGCAAACGACAGCGCCGCCTGTGGCGATATCTCGAAATCGGGCCCGTCCAGGGTGAAATGCGTGCCGTCCCCATCATGCACGCTGACCGACGCCACCACCAGCTGGCGGAACATCGCGCTATGAAAATCGGTGGTCAGCAACAGATCGTGCGCCCGCGCCAGCGCGGCGAAGCGTTCCACCAGCCGGTCCTTGACCGGCCCCATTTCGGGGAATGGCCGCATGGTCTGGGACACGATCGATTGCAGCACCGCGATGGTGTTCTTGACCCGGTGCGCCAGCTCGCGCGTCATCAGCCGCTGCCGCGCCGCACTTTGTTCGAGTTCACGCAGATGGTCGCGCGTCTGGAACTGCCGGCGCCGCCCGCCCAGCGCCCAGGCAACCGCACTCAGCAGTGTCGCCGAGCCCATCGGCTTTTCCAGCATCATTACATTGCTCAGCTCGGGCGGCAGCAGGGCATGCGCCGCATTGGGCGACAACTCGGCATTGCGCCGCCCGATGATGAAGACGAACGGGTAGGACGACCAGCTCGGCTGATCTTCCAGCGCCTTGACCAACACGGACCAATCGCGCCCGACCATGGCATCTTCGGTCAGCACCACCGCGCCGGTATCGTCGCCCAGCGCCTCGCCGAGCTCGTTGAGCGAATGAACCACATTGGTCTCGAACTTGCGGGTCGCAAGGATCGAGCACACGCTTTGGGCATCACGTCCGAGCGGGGCCAGGACGTGGACCACCTCACTCCGGTTGTGCATCGGTGCGGCTCTCGATCAGCCGGCCTTCGGCGCCGATATATTCGGGCGTGCCCGTCATGACGCCCTTGAAGTCCGTCAGGCGTTCCCCAATCCGCACGCCATGGGAATCCACCGCCAATTCACGAATGGAGTCTTCGTGATAGCCGCCGCGGTTCTTGATCACCGATACGGCCTTGCGCAACCGCCCTTCGGCTTCAAAGAACCGGAACAACAGCACCACATCGGCGATATAGGAGATGTTGAGCTGGCTGGTGCTCATCGTCCCCATGATCCCCGATTGCGGGTTGACCAGCAGCGTCAGCACGCCCTGTTGGCTGAGATAGGCCAGCAACTCATGCAGCTGCAGCAACAGCTGCTTTTCCTCGGGCATGGACACCAGATAACCGTTCATGCTGTCGATGATCAGCACCTTGACCTGGCGCTGCTCCACTTCCTGGCGCACGCGCCAGGCAAACTCACCCGGGGCAATTTCGGCCGGCTCGACCTGCTCGATCTTGAGCAGACCGCTTTGGATAAATTTGCCCGGATCGAGCCCCATGCTCCTGGCCCGCGCCATCAGCGTGCCGATCCGCTCGTCGAACTGGTACATGGTGACCGCCTCGCCCCGCGCGCAGGCAGCCATCGCGTACTGGATCGAGACGGTGGATTTGCCCGCCCCCGCCGGGCCGGTCAGCAGCGTACAAGTGCCGCGCAAAGGCCCCCCGCCCAGCAAGGCGTCGAGCTCAGGCACCCCGCTTGGCACCGCGGTACCGGGAAATTCACTATGGTGATGGGAGGCGATGAGGCGCGGATACACTTTCATGCCCCCGCGCTGGATGGTGACATCGTGAAAGCCGCCGATGAAGTCGATGCCGCGCATCTTTTGCACTTCGATCCGCCGCCGCGCCGCGCCAAACTCGAGCGTATTGCGCTCAAGCGTAATCACCCCATGCGCCAACGAATGCAGATGGGCGTCGCGCACGCCATTCCCGCCGGTAAGGTCATCGACCAGGATCACGGTGATGTTCTTGCCCGCAAAATACTGTTTCAGCGCCAGCACCTGCCGGCGGTAGCGCAGCGAATCCTGGCTCAGCAGCCGCAACTCCGACAGGCTGTCGAACACCACGCGTTTGGGCGACACTTCCTCGACCCGCTTGATCAGCAGCTCGACTGTCGCCGTCAGTTCCACTTCCCAGGGATGGATCAGCGTTTGCTCGCGCCCGCCGCCCAGCACATCGGCGGCCGAGGACAGCTCGAACAGGTCGATCTTGTCCAGCGTCCAACCGTGTGAATCCGCCACCGCTGCGATTTCCTCGCTGGTTTCGGACAAGGTGATGTAAAGGCATTTCTCGTTCTGGCGCACGCCCTCGAACAGGAACTGCAGGCCCATCGTGGTCTTGCCCGAACCCGGCGCCCCTTCCAGTAGATACAGCCGCCCAGGCGTCAGCCCACCCCGCAAAACGATATCAAGTCCAGCGGTGCCAGTCAGAATACGAGGGTCGGCCATTAGTGTTGTGTTCCACCGGGGATTTGCTGTCGGCTGCAGCCATTGCGCCGATCTTCTTACTTATTCCCCTCAATTCCGTCGACGTGCTGCGCAAAATCAGCGGCAGTGAGGTGAACAAGGCACACAACCCTCTTGGCAGCCCCAAGGTTGCGCTCCTGCACGACCGGTATATTTGCTCAAAGCCCCTCCAGCCTTGCGACTTAAGCGCACTATCATGCGTTGACGCTACGCCAGGACGGGAGCGATCCACCATGAACGACTGGGCCCCCGACCTTTACATCGTCGCCATGACTGGCGCCGGGCTCCTGATCGCCCTTGTGGCGTGGCTGCCGCTAGCGCTCCGCCGGATGCCCTTGTCGCTGCCCGTCGTGTGCCTGGCGATTGGCGCCGCCCTTGTCGGCTTGCTGCGGCTGCCCATCGACACCTCGCCAATCGCCCACCCCTATATCACCGAGCGGCTTACCGAGTTCGTCGTGATCATCGCGCTGATGGGGGCCGGCCTCAAGATCGACCGCGTCTTTCGCTTCCGCGACTGGGCCATCACCTGGCGCCTGCTGCTGATCACCATGCCTCTCGGCATCCTCGCCATTGTTGGAGTCGGCACCGGCCTGCTGGGCCTACACTGGATCCCGGCCCTGCTGCTCGCGGCCGCGCTTGCGCCCACCGACCCGGTGCTGGCCGCCGATGTGCAGGTTGGCCCGCCCCACGAGGGCGGCGAGGACACCGTGCGCTTCGCGCTCACCTCCGAGGCCGGGCTCAACGATGGCTTTGCCTTCCCCTTCGTGCATCTGGCCATTGCGCTTAGCATCGCCACCGCCACCGGCGAGCCCTGGCTCGTCAACTGGCTGACCTACAACGTGCTTTGGGAAATCGTGGCAGGCCTTGGCTGCGGCTGGCTCGTGGGCCACATCTTTGGCTGGCTGACCTTCAAGGTGCCCGGCGAACCGTTGGCCAAGACAGGCGATGGCCTCATCGCCATTGCCGCGACCTTTGTGTCCTATGGCGTGTCCGAGCTGATCCATTGCTACGGTTTTTTCGCCGTCTTCGTCACCGCCCTGACCCTGCGTAACGCCCACCGCAACCACGACTTCCAGCGCGACATGCACGACATCACCGAGCAGATCGAGCGCATTTCCATGATGGTGCTGCTGCTTTGTTTTGGCGGCGCCATCATGGGCGGCCTGCTCTCGCGCATCGGCTGGATCGAGATCGGCGCCGCGGTCGTGATCCTGTTTGTCGTGCGCCCGCTCACCGGCCTTGTCGGCCTCATCGGCTACAAGGCCACGGGTGGCGAAAAGCTCACCATCGCCTTCTTCGGCATTCGTGGCGTCGGCTCGATCTATTACATGGCCTATGGGCTCAATCACGGCCAGTTTGCTGGCGGCGAGCAGCTCTGGGCCATTGTCTCCCTCGTGGTCCTGCTCTCGATCATCTTGCATGGCCTGACCGTCACGCCCGTCATGCGCACGCTCGACCGCTTCCACGGCCGCGATCCGGACGCCGAAACAGCCACCCCGCCACCGGGCCTGCAGGGCCCCGCCGACACCACGGCCTGAGCCAAGCCGCCCAGCCGGGTCCTCCGCCCGCAGAAAAGCCCGGCAAACCTGCTACACCGCCCCCATTGCAGCACTCGCAGGGTTGTCACACCCCTTGGCGCTCTTTACTGTCCACAGCAGATGATTTGTGGCGTGCACGGGTGAGGCGACGGAAACCGAGATGACGCAAGGATACGATCCCTACCATCTTTCCAGTCCCACCGTTTACCTGGTCAAGATCCTCATCTTCCTGGTGATCGTGGCGCTGGTCGGCGCCATTCTTTATTCCACCATCGTCGCATTTTTCTGGGCCAACCCGTTCATCAACTCGATGATCTTTTTCGCCCTGGCAGTCGGCATCTTCCTGTCCTTCCGGCAGGTAATCCGGCTGTTCCCTGAAGTGAAATGGGTGAACTCGCTGCAGGACGGCACGGTCACGACGGTCCGGCCACCCATCCTGCTGGCCCCTGTTGCCGGCATTCTGCGCGAGCGCATCGGCGAGGCGATCATCACGCCCTCCTCCATGCGCTCCATCCTGGATTCAGTGGGCAACCGGCTCGATGAAGCCAAGGATACCTCGCGCTACCTTACGGGCCTCCTCGTCTTTCTGGGCTTGATGGGCACCTTTTATGGCTTGCTGGAAACCGTGACCTCGGTGGCGGGCGTCATCAATGCGCTTGATGTCACCTCGGGCGACAGCGCGTCCCTGTTCGGCAATCTCAAGGAAGGCCTGTCGGCCCCACTATCGGGCATGGGCACCGCCTTTTCCTCGTCCCTCTTCGGCCTTGCCGGCTCGCTCGTCCTAGGATTCCTGGATCTGCAGACCAGCCAGGCTCAGAATGCCTTTTATACCGATCTCGAAGACTGGATGACCTCGATGACCGAGCTTGATCATCCCGTCACGGCCATGCAGGCCAATGCGGGGGTCGGCGGCGCCGAGGTCCAGGCCATGATCGATCGGCTCGGCACCTCCATGCAAAGCCAAAACTCGTCGCAGAACGCCATTCGCGCCATGGCCGAACTCGCCCGCGGCATCGATAGCCTCGTCAAGCATATCCGCACCGAGCAGGATGACCTGCGCCGCCACATCAACGAGCAGGGCGAAACCAACAAGAAGCTGCGCGAACTCATCGAAGCCGTCCTGTCGCAGGGCGACACCGAACGGCGGAACTAGCCAATGCCGGGAGCCCGCTCGCGCCGCCGGCAGGAAGCCAATTACTGGCCCGGCTTTGTGGACGCCCTGTCGAGCCTGTTGCTCGTCATCATCTTCATGCTGTCGCTGTTCATGCTGACCCAGTTCTTCCTGGGCACCGAACTGCAGGGCCGCGACACGGCGCTTGCCCGCCTCAACAGCCAGATTGCCGAGCTCACCGATCTGCTGCAGTTGGAACGCGCCAACTCCGAGGATCTTGACGCCCAGATCGCCAATCTCACCGCCACCCTTTCGGGCGCCGAGGCCGAAAACCAGCAGCTTTCCGGGCAGTTGGCCGGCATCGGCAGCGGGATTGCCGGGCGCGACCAGACCATAGCCGGACTGCAGACCGAATTAAGCGAGGCGCAGGAGCTATCCGACGAAGCCAACGCCCAGGTTGCCTTGCTGAACCAGCAACTCGCGGCCTTGCGCACCCAGATCGGCGCGCTCGAAACCGCGCTCGAGGCGTCGGAAACTCGCGACACCGAATCGCGCACCCAGATCGCCGATCTTGGCCGGCGCCTTAACGTTGCGCTGGCGCAACGCGTTCAGGACCTGGCGCGCTACCGATCCGATTTCTTTGGCCGCCTGCGTGAAATTCTTGAAGGTCGCGCCGATGTGCGCGTGGTCGGCGACCGCTTCGTGTTCCAGTCTGAAGTGCTGTTTGATCCCGGTCAGGCCAATGTCCAAGCCGAAGGCACGCCCGACCTGGACGCCCTTGCCGATGCCATCCTGCAGCTCGAAACGGAAATCCCGCCCGACATCAACTGGGTGCTGCGCATCGATGGGCACACCGACCGGCGCCCGATCTCGAACCTGCAATTCCCCTCCAACTGGGAGCTCTCGGCGTCGCGCGCCATTTCTGTGGCCAAGTATCTCGTCACCCGCGGCGTCTCGCCCAATCGGCTTGTTGCCGCCGGCTTTGGCGAATTCACCCCGCTCGATCCCGGCGACACAGAAGAAGCCTATCGTCGCAACCGCCGCATCGAGTTCAAGCTCACCGAAGGCTAACCGGCGCAAACCAAAGGTTTGTCGCTCCGGCGCAAACCAAAGGTTTGTCGCCCCGGCGCACCCGCTGGGTGTCGCGCTCAGCAAGCCCAGCGCACGCGCAGCCTGTCGCACCCAGCGCACGCGCAGCCTGTCGCACCCAGCGCAGGCGCAGCCTGTCGGGCCGAACACGCGCCCAACGCCCCTCACCCATACGCTTGGAACGCCACGCCCATTTCGTTGTCGTTGCGCCACACCACCTTGCACACTTCAAGACGGTGCCCCGGCATCAGCAAGTAGAAAATTTCAGGTAAGGCTTGGGCCGCCTGGACGGCGATCTTGGCGCCCATGGTCGAGATATTGTGGACGTCGCCGTCCTCGCGGGCCACTCCGCCACCATGAACAATGGTGACAGCCAGCCTGGTTTCCGTGCGCGGCACGGCACGGCGATCATTCTGTGACGCCATAGGATCAATCTTCTCGACGTGGAACCGCCATACTACATAGGAACCAGCAAACACCGGGTGCAGCGGATGGGTCAAATGCAATCAAAAGGCGCATAAAGCTGCGCCAAGGGGCACGGCCCGTCGCACCTTAGTCCACGCGGAACTGCAGCTTGGCCAGCTCGGCATAACGGCCGCCCTTGAGGACCAGCTCGTCATGAGTGCCCTGATCGATGATGCGTCCGCTATCGAGTACGAGGATCGTGTCGGCATCCCGAATGGTCGCCAGTCGGTGGGCAATCACGAGGGTGGTACGCCCGCGCATCAGGTATTCCAGCGCCTGCTGCACCAATTGCTCGCTTTGTGCGTCGAGCGCGCTCGTGGCCTCGTCGAGCAGCAGGATGGGCGCATTCTTGAGGATCGCCCGGGCAATGGCGAGCCGCTGCTTCTGCCCGCCCGAAAGCATCACACCCCGTTCGCCAACCACCGCATTATAGCCAAGCGGCAGGTCGAGCACGAAATCGTGCACCAACGCTGCCCGTGCCGCGGCCTCGACTTCCGCCATGCTGGCTTCTGGTTTGCCGAAGCGGATATTGTCCGCCACGGTGCCGGCAAAGATGGTGGGCTCCTGCTCCACATAGGCAAAATGCTGGCGCAGATCATAAACGGCGACGTCGCGCACATCGATGCCGTCCACGAGGATGGCGCCGCCCGTCACATCATAAAACCGCTGCAACAGCGACAGGATTGTCGACTTGCCCGAACCGGACGAGCCAACCAGGGCCACCGTTTCGCCCGCGTCGACCTTGAAGCTAAGGTCATGCAGCACGGGCTCGCCACCTTCGGGGTCATAGGAAAACGCCACATTGCGGAACTCCACCGTCCCGAGCGGCGGCTGCGGCAGTTTGGCCGGATTCGCCTTTTCGCGGACCTCCGATTTGGTGGAGAGAATTTCGGTTAATCGCTCGGTTGCACCGGCAACCGTTTGCAGCGTGCCCAGCACTTCCGAAACATTGGTCAAAGCCCCCGATGCCATCAGCGCATAAACCAGGAACTGCGCCAACTGCCCGGCCGTGACCGTACCCTCGAACACCGAGCGGGCACCCCACCAGACCAGGAACACGATGGCCGAGGTGCCCAAAAAGATCACCATGCCCACCAGCACCGAGCGCGCCGTCAGGCGGGCGACTTCAGCGGCAAAGCTTTCCTCGCTGCGCGCATCATAGGCCCGCGCCTGCACCCCCTCCTGGGTGAAGGATTTGACCGTTCGCGTCGCGCCTAGCATCTCGGTCGCCATGGCCGAAAGATCGGCCAACCGGTCCTGCGTCGAGCGCGACATGCGCCGCAAGCGCCGTGAATAAGTGATTACCGGGAGCAGGATTGCTGGCGCCGCCACCACCACGCCCAGCGTCAGCATCGGGCTGGTCAGCAGCATCATCGCCACCGCACCCACAATGGTCACGATTGAACGCAGGGCCAGCGAAAAGCTCGAGCCGATCGCGCCCCGGATCGTTGCCACATCGCCATTGAGGCGGCTGGTCAGCTCACCAACCCGGTGGGTGTCAAAATAGCGGGCATCAAGGCTGAGCAAATGCCGGAACGAAGCCTGCCGCAAATCGGCCAGGACCCGCTCGCCCAACACGGAGATGAAGTAAAACCGGGCCCCGCTCGCGATCGCCATGACTGCGGCGATCCCGATGATCAGCCAGCTATAGCGCCCCACATTGGCAAGGTTCTGCTCCAGAAACCCCTCATCGATCGCCCCGCCCAGCGCCGCCGGAATCGCCAGCGAGGAGATCGCCGAAATCAACAGGAACAGCACGGTCAGCGCCAGCCGGGTTGGATAGCGCAGCACAAAAGGCAGCAATTGCCGCAAGGGGTTCAGTTGCTTTGGCTTGAGCACGGAAGGCGTGGCCTGGGTTGGCGCTTTTGCCGGAACGGCTTGATCTGTCATCGCTCGGCTTCAGCCACTTCTTTTGGCGGCGCCTCCGACGGTGGCGCGGCGGGCCTTACATATGCACTGGGCCACCCGCTCGCAACGGCTTTGTGCTTGGACAAAAAGCCCCGCCCCTGCCCTTGCGGATTGCCCCGGCTTTGGCTATGAAGCCGCCAACACCAGTTCAATGCTCTCCGGGCGCCACGGCGCCCGTTTGATTTGAGGCACCGCGATGAAGTCCGAAATCCACCCCGACTACCACACCATCAACGTGGTGATGACCGACGGCACCACCTACCAGACCCGTTCGACCTACGGCAAGGAAGGCGACACGCTGCAGCTCGACATCGATCCCAACACCCACCCGGCCTGGACCGGCGGCACGGGCCAGCTGCTCGACCGCGGCGGCCGTGTTTCGCGCTTCAAGGAGCGCTTCAAGGGTTTCGGCATCTAAGCCACTCCCCTTATCAAGTGATTCGCCCGGCCTTTGCGCCGGGCTTTTCGTTTCTGCGCCCGGCAGCGGAACACCACCATGCGCCTTTCGCTCTTTGCCCTGGCCGCTTTGTTCGAGATCGGCGGCTGCTATCTCGTGTGGCAGGCCTGGCGCCATGGGCATGCGTGGCTCTGGCTCCCCGCCCTTCTGGCACTCGCCAGCTTTGCCTGGCTCCTGGCCCTTGCCGGCACCGACAGCGCCGGGCGCGCCTTTGCCATCTATGGCGGGGTCTATATCGCCGCCTCGCTGGTCTTCATGGCTTCGGTGGAACAAATCCGCCCCGATCGCTGGGACCTGCTGGGCGCTGCAATCTGCCTGCTGGGCGCGGCCGTGATCCTCTGGGCGCCGCGTGCCTGAGCGTCAGGGCCGCCCGAACGCTGCCTTGAGGCGCGACAACTGGTCGGCAATGTCATTGGCCACGCTGCCATCGAGCTGCGGCATCCGCCCGCGCTCCATCTGGTCAAACTGCATCACCCGATCAAACAGCCGGTCGCCCTTGTCGATATAAAGCCGCAAGGCTTCGGGCAGCAGCTCATAGCCCGGCCCTCCGCGCTGCGACGGCGTCGCCGAAAACTTGACCTTCTCCTTTTCGGAGCGGGCATTTTCCTTGCTGATCTCGCCTTCGTTGACGGCGCGCTGCAGCAAGAGCCACGATGCCAGCTGCATCAGCCGGGTCGTCAGCCGCATGGATTCGGTGGCGTATAAAAACGAGGCCTCGCGCCCCAGCAACTGGCTTTCCGCCCGCCCATGCCCGTCGAGATAGCCCGCGACCTCTTCGATCAGCGCCATGCCTTCGCGATACAGCAGGTCGAAACCGCCCGAAGCCACAATGCGCGGACCAATCGATATTGCCTGCCCGGATTCGCCAGCCTCAGCCATCTCGTTCCTCGCTCTCGCACTGCGTCATGATAGGACGAAACACCCTGCCCGTCACGCTTGCCGCTGCGCGAGCATAAAAGCAGCCTTAATGGGCCAAATGGTGGCCGGCAAAAAGAAAAAGAGCCGCGAAGGGCGGCTCTCGAAGTTTACAGGGAGGGGTCAAACAGAGGAAGAAATCTCTGATCCAAAAACCATCTGGATAACAACACCCTAACTCGTCCGGATTAATTGCCCGTTAATGGCGCAAGATTTTTTAACCCTGCCCCTTTGCAGGTTCTTAGAGCTTGAAGGCCGCCTCCGCTGCCTTGCGCGTTGCCCCGCGTGCGGCGATGGCGGCCCGCAGCCGCTCGATTTCAGCCTCCAGCAAAACGATGCGCCCCTCGAGCTCCGTCACTGAAAGAGCGTCCAGCACGCTGCCGATCTCGTGGCTCTTGGGCTTGCCGCTTACCTCGTCTTCCATCTTGCCGTCCTTTCCTGTCGCCGGGGCAGCTTAACCGCTCCCCCTTGCCGGGCAAGGCCACATGGGCCAGCATGGCCCCATGACCATTCCCGCTACCATGACCACCATCGCTATCACCGAGCCGGGCGGCCCCGAAATGCTTGCGCCCATCCAAATGCCACTGCCTGCCTGTGGCAACGGCGACGTGCTGATCCGGGTTGCTGCGGCCGGCGTCAACGGGCCCGACCTCGCCCAGCGCCGTGGAGTTTATGATCCACCCCCCGGCGCGTCGCCCCTGCTCGGCCTCGAAGTGGCCGGGAAAATCGCGGCCCTTGGCGCCGATGTGTCAGGCTGGCAGGTCGGTGACCGCGTCATGGCCCTGACCAATGGCGGCGGTTACGCCCAATATGTCGCAGTCCCCGCCGGCCAGGTCTTGCCCGTTCCAAATGGTTGGAGCCTGCCCGAGGCGGCAGCCCTGCCCGAAACCTGGTTCACCGTCACCCAGACCCTCGTCATGCGTTCGGGGCTCGAATCGGGCATGAGCGTTCTGGTGCATGGCGCTGCCGGTGGCATTGGCGGCGCCGCCGTCGCTATCTCCGCTATTCTCGGCGCTCGCCCCATCGGTGTCGTGTCCTCGCCGGAAAAGGCGGCCTATGCCGAAAAAATGGGGGCCGTGGCCACCATTGACCGCATGCGCGACGATATCGCCGAGCGCGCTTTGGCGCTTACTGAGGGGCGCGGGGTTGATCGGGTGGTTGATCTCCTGGGCGGCGCCATGGCAGCCGTCAGCATTGCCGCGAGCGCCCGTGGTGGCCATATCGTCCAGATCGCGACCCTTGCCGGCAGCAGCGCCAAGATTTCCTTGGGCACGCTCATGGCCAAGCAACTGACCATCTCCGGCTCCACCCTGCGCCCGCAAAGCGCGGCCACCAAGGCGGCCATTGCCGCCCGGATCCGCGCCGATCTGCTGCCCGCGCTTGAGCGTCCCGGCTTCGTCCGTCCGGCGCTGACCACCTTTCCGCTCGAGGAGGCGGCCGAGGCGCATCAGGCCATGGAACAGCGCGCCCATGCCGGCAAGATCGTGCTTCTCACGGCCTTTGGGGCTGGGGAACCGCCGTTATAGCCATTGCGGATCAGGCCCTGACGCCATATATTGTGGTCATTCCCCCTCAGCATGAAGCAAAGAGGCGGAGCGGCCCGGAGGAATACCGGCCGCGCCACCAGGAGTGATTTGACGATGACCCAACCCTTGTTGATGCCCAAGGCAACAGCTGTCTGGCTCGTCGACAACACGGCGTTGTCCTTCGAGCAGATCGCAGCTTTCTGCACGCTTCACCCGCTCGAAGTGCAAGGCATCGCCGATGGCGACGTTGCCGGCGGCATCATGGGCGTGAACCCCATTCAGAATGGCCAGTTGACCCGCGAGGAGATCGAAAAGGCCGAGGCTGATCCCAATTATCGTCTCAAGCTGTCCGATCCCAAGGTCCGCGTTGCCGCTGCCAAGCGCAAGGGCCCGCGCTATACCCCCATTTCGCGTCGCAATGAGCGCCCCAATGCCATCAAGTGGCTGGTGCGCAACCACCCCGAACTCAAGGACGCGCAGATCATGCGTCTGGTCGGCACCACCAAGTCCACGATCGATTCGGTGCGTGAATCCACCCACTGGAACTCGGCCAACCTGACCCCTATGGATCCGGTGACGCTGGGCCTGTGCAGCCAGATCGATCTCGATCTCGAAGTTGGCCGCGCGTCCAAGGGCGTTGTGGGCTCCGAAGTTGCCGAGGAAGGCACCATGCTGATGACGGCCGAGGAAGCGCTCGCGCGTTCCGGTGCGCGCGGTCATTCCGATGCCGAAGGCTACAATGACGAGGAAAGCACGCGTCGCTCTTCTGACCAGCACAACGAGTTCGATGCCGACTCGGTGTTCTCCAAGCTCAAGTCCCTCAAGAGCAACAGCGACAACTAATCCTCTAGCCCCGAACAGCTCCGCTCCATGGTCGACCTCTACTTTGTTT
This sequence comes from Devosia sp. Z11_6, assembly GCF_058133665.1. Classification (NCBI taxonomy): domain Bacteria; kingdom Pseudomonadati; phylum Pseudomonadota; class Alphaproteobacteria; order Hyphomicrobiales; family Devosiaceae; genus Devosia; species Devosia sp. Z11_6. Next base: position 355,902 of record NZ_JBYUNQ010000001.1, on the reverse strand, counting down.
CAGTGGCCGGCCTTGCGGTTCTGATCGTTGGCCTGTCCAAGGCCGGCCTGCTGGGCGGCCTGGGCGTTGTCGGCGTCCCCCTCCTCACCCTCATCATGCCGGCCCGCGATGCCGCCGGCATGATGCTGCCAGTGCTGCTGGCCATGGACGCCATCGCCATCTACGCCTATCGCCAGCAGTTCAGCTGGCACATTCTCAAGATCATGCTGCCCGGCGCCGCGGTCGGCACGCTGATCGGCTGGGCGCTTTGGTCGGTGGTTTCCGACGCCATGGTGCTGCTCTTTGTCGGCATCATCACCCTGCTTTTTGTGCTCGACGCTGTTTTGCCACTGCGCAAAAAGCTCGAGGGGCTACCACCCTCCACGCCATGGGGCGGGTTCTGGGGCGGCTTTGCCGGCTTCACCAGCTTTGTGTCCCACACTGGCGGCCCACCCTTCCAGATCTATGTTCTGCCCCGGCGCCTGCCGCCGCCAATTTATTCGGGCACCAATGCCATCTTCTTTGGCGCCGTGAACTCGGCCAAGCTGATCCCCTATTTCTTCCTGGGCCAGCTCTCCGTCCAGAATCTCACCCTGTCCGCCGCGCTGATCCCGGTGGGCGTTGCCGGCGTGCTGATCGGCATCTGGCTGGTGCGGCGCATCTCCGTCACCCTCTTCTACCAGATCGCCTATGGGCTCGTGTTCTTCCTGGCGCTCAAGCTGATCTGGGATGGCGTGCGGGCGGTGTTCCTCGGTCTCTGAGCGCAACAAAAAAGGCCACAGCTCCCGCCATGGCCTTCCCGGTCCAACTGTGTTGGAGCGCAGTGCTTACTGCATGCCGCTATTGAATTTGTAGAGTTCGTCCTTGATTTCGAGCTTCTTTCGCTTCAACGCGCTCACCGTGAGATCATCGAGCGGCTTGTTCTGCAGCTCCGCCTGGATCTGACGATCCAACTCCTGATGACGGCGCTCCAACGCCGCGATGTGGCCTTCAGTCGTCATGACAACTCCTTACGCCTGACTGGACGACGCTAAGGTTCCAGATAAAATGTGACTTGTCGATGACAATAGATCCGCCGATCAAATCCGTGTGCAAAACGCCGCCGGATCGGGTAATGGGGAACAATGTTGCGTGCCCTGGGGGAACCGCCGTTCGATGCTGCCGCTGACCAAGGAACAGGAAGCCGGCCTCGGGCTTGAACTGGCCACGAAACGCCAGGAACACGCCGATCTTGACGCTGCCATCCACACCCTGACCGGCTCGGCTTTTGCCGACCGAATGCTGATTCAGCGGCTCAAGAAGCGCAAGCTCGCGCTCAAGGATCGCATCGTCCAACTCGAAAATATTCTCCTGCCCGACATCATCGCCTGACCCCTCCCCCGCTTGAGTTGTGGCAACAATTGGGCTAGGAGCGGCCTTTGTGCAGCCCGCGGGGGGACCGAGGCCATGCTCACCAAACCAGCCGTTGCGATTGTCATGGGCAGCCAGTCCGATTGGCCCACCATGCGCCTTGCCGCCGAAACGCTCGAAGCGCTCGATGTGGAATATGAGGCGCGCATCGTTTCCGCGCACCGCACGCCCGAACGCCTGGTCGAGTTCGCGACCACAGCCCGCGCGGATGGCTTCCAGATCATCATTGCCGGCGCTGGCGGCGCCGCCCACCTGCCCGGCATGATCGCCGCCATGACCCCGCTGCCCGTGTTTGGCGTGCCGGTGCGCTCCAGGGCACTTTCGGGCCAGGATAGCCTCCTGTCCATTGTGCAGATGCCCGGCGGCATCCCGGTCGGCACCCTCGCCATCGGTGAGCCCGGCGCCATCAACGCCGCCCTCCTCGCCGCTGCCGTATTGGCGTTGCATGACGACGAGCTTGCTGAACGGCTCGATGCCTATCGCGCCAACCAGACCGCTTCCGTTCCGCTTTTCCCCACCGACACCGAGTAGATCATGCCCGACACCACGCCCCTGCCGCCCGGGACCACCATTGGCATCCTTGGCGGTGGTCAGCTCGGCCGGATGCTGTCGCTTGCCGCCAGTCGCCTGGGCATGCGCACCCACATCTACTGCCCCGACCCCGATAGTCCCGCCTTCGAGGTAACCCCCCACAAGACCGTCGCCGCCTATGACGATGAAGTGGCGCTCGCGGCCTTCGCCGATGCCGTCGATGTGATCACCTACGAGTTCGAGAACGTCCCCGCCGCGACTGCAGCCTTTCTCGCTGAGCGGAGGCCCCTGCGCCCGGGCGCTCAGGCACTGGCCGTGTCGCAGGACCGCCTGGCCGAAAAAGCCTTCCTTGCCTCCAAGAACATACCGGTAGCCCCTTATCGGGCAGTGGAATCACTCGATCAACTGCAAACCGCCATGGCCGAGCTCGGTTTGCCCGCCGTGCTCAAGACCACCCGCCTCGGCTATGACGGCAAGGGACAGCGGGTGCTGCGTGATCGCGCCGAAGCTGCCGAGGCTTTTGCTGCGCTCGCCCCCAAGCCGCTCGTGCTCGAAGCCTTCATCCCCTTCAGCCAGGAGATCTCTGTCGTTGTTGCCCGCAGCCTTTCCGGCGAGGTGCGCAGCTACGAGCCGGCCGAGAATGTGCACCGCAACCACATCCTCGCGACCAGCACCGTACCGGCGGCGATTCCCCCCGCGCTCGCCAAGCATGCCGGCATGATCGCCAAAGCGATTGTCGTCGCCCTCGATTATGTCGGCGTGCTGGGCGTCGAGTTCTTTGTTGTCCCAGGCGAGTCGCGCCCTACCCTGCTGGTGAACGAAATCGCGCCGCGCGTACATAATTCCGGTCACTGGACCGAGGCGGTCTGCCTCACCGATCAGTTCGAGCAGCACATCCGGGCGATTCTCGGCTGGCCGCTCGGCGATCCCGCCCGACTCGCCGATGTTGTCATGGAGAATCTGGTGGGTGACGAGGTCGGCCGGGTGCCCACTTCGCTGCAAGGCTTCACCCAGCCTCACCTTTATGGCAAACTGGAAACGCGGCCCGGTCGCAAGATGGGCCATATCAATCGCCTGTTGCAGCCGGACCGGCCCTAAACTTGGGCTTTTTCGCTTGCAAAGGTGGACAAGTCCGCGGGGTTGGGCTATAGAGCCCCCACGGTGACCGGCCCTGCTGGTCGGCGACGTGGCTTTATTTGGTCGCGGCGCTTCCATCCAATCATATTTCACCAGGCTTTAAGGGGCGGTTGACCTTTGCAAGTAGTCGTTCGCGATAACAACGTTGATCAGGCGCTGCGCGCGCTCAAGAAGAAGCTGCAGCGCGAAGGCGTCTTCCGCGAGATGAAGCTGCGCAACTACTACGAGAAGCCCTCCGAGAAGAAGGCGCGTCAGAAGGCCGAGGCCGTGCGCCGCGCTCGCAAGCTGGCTCGTAAGCGCGCCCAGCGTGAAGGCGGTCTGCCCGCTCCAACTCCAACGGCACGTCCCGGTCAGCCCGCTCGCCCAAGCGCAAGCACGCTGCCCCGCACCTAAGTCGTTCAGAATTCATTCATAATGCGTTCATAACGCCGCTCCTTTCGGGGCGGCGTTATGCTTTTGGCCCTTCAGCCTCCGGCTGCAGGGACCACCCGCTCAAAGAACGGCCGCGCATGCTCGGGCCAGATACCCCGCTCCCACAGGTCCACATGGGTCCCGCCCGGCTCGATCCATAGCTCATCCTTGTTGGGAACAAGCTCGTATAACCTCTCGCCATTGCTAACATCGATCGTCGTGTCCGCAGTCCCATGCGCCACCAGCACCGGCTCGGCCACATCCACGATCCACTCATTGACGGGGAACTGGTCCTGCATCACCCAGTACACCGGCAGCATCGGATAGCGCTCCCCGGCCACCGTCACCGCCGACAGGAACGGCGTTTCCAGCAGCAACGCCGCCGCATCCCGCTCACTCGCGACATAGGTCGACGGCCCCGAACCCAGGGATCTCCCCCAGATAACAATGGGATAGCCCTTCTCCGCCGCCCAATCGAACGCGGCCAAGGCGTCGGTTAGAATGCCATCCTGGCTCACCGAACCAGGGGAAGCGGGGAAGCCGCGATAATCAAATGCTAGGAACCCAAAGCCTTCCGACGCCCATTGTGCGAAGCGCTCATTCTCGGCCGAAAAGCTGCCGCTATTGCCCTTGTAATAAACGATCAGCGGCTTGCCCGGCTCAGGCGCCTTGTACCAGCCATTGACCACGCCATCGCCTGAGGGAATCGCCACCACTTCGGCCCCAGCGATCCCCGCCGCCTCGAGTGGCGTCACCTCCCCCTCAAGGAAGTACTGCAGGCTGCGCTGGTTGAAATACATATACCCAACAACCGCGGCATAGCCGAGCACCACCAGCACCGCCAGCCCGGCAACCAATCTCCCAACAATCCGCATCTAGAACTCCGAAATGGTCTTGTCCAAAGCCTGGGCGAACACCTCAGGGGGCTGCGCACCGGACAGGGCATATTTCTCGCCGAACACAAAGAAGGGCACCCCGGTAATGCCTTGGGCTGCCGCCTGCTCAGCCAACTGCTGGGTGATTGCCAGCTCATGCTCATCATTCATGGCATCAAGCGCATCGCCCCGGTCAAAGCCGAACGAGGCCGCAATGTCGGCCAGCACATTGTCGTCAAAGATCTGCCGGTGCTCGAGAAAATAAGCCTCGGCTATGGCATTGGCCAATTCGTGCTGAATGCCGAGCGGCTTGCTCAACCGGGTGATAGTGTGGGCCTTTGCCGTCGGATACATCCGCGGCTGGCGGGAGAGATCAAGCTCGATCCCTGCCTTGAGCGCTTCGCTTTCCACTCGCTCCCACATCTCGGCAGGATCACGGCCATAACGCTGGCGCAGCATTTCGCCAACATCCACGCCCTCGGCGGGCGTATTGGCATCGAGGTAAAAGGGATGATTTTCAATGATGACGTCGATGTCGTCAGGCAGCGCCGCCACGGCCTGATCGAGCCGAGCGGAGCCGACAAGGCACCAGGGGCACACGACATCGGTGAACACATCAATTTTGAGGATAGGTGACATGGCAAATCCTTGAGCCAACGCGGCCCGTTGTTTGCCATCATGTCGCGCGAAATGGAGCGGGGGACAATCCCACTGCCATCAATTACGCGTCGCCGCCCTGGGTGACCGCAAATGGTGGCGACCAGCCGCCCGCGACAACGCCAAAGCCAAGCACGGCGCCAAAGCCCAGCCACGCAAGGCCTGGCAGCACCAACAGCGTGGCGCGGCCCGAGACGCTTGCGGCACGCCCGGCGGCGGCCAGGCCGATCAGCATCAGCACCATGGAAACAACCGTGCTCATGAAGGGATCGGCCACGGTCAGCAGGAATGGTGCAAGGATCGCGCCGACCATCAACGCAACAATCCAGCGCGCCGCTGAGCGCCCTTCATAGCCACGCCCGGCCACCAGCCACCGGGCAGCGCCCCAAAGCGGCAGGCTGATGGCAAGCGCCAAAGCACCCGTCCACTCCGGTAGGCCCAGCGGCGCATGCAGTACCGGCTGGACACCAAGCGCTTCGGCAGCACCATAGGCAGCAACCAGACCCAGCAGCGGGAGGGCAGCGCTCAGTCCCGCGCCAATCCCGTCATGCCGATCGGCATCGAGCAGCGAAGGAAAGTTGTGGGTAACTGCCGTGAAGGTGGCCATTTTGGCTCTCACTGGTTGCTAAATTCTTGCAAACCAATGGCCGCGGGGCCTTAGGAGTTCCTTTTTGGGAAACACGCCCTCGTGAAGGGACCGTTAACGCCCGCCCATACCATGCCCTGCTTGTACACTTCTGGGAGAATATCGTGACGACTGAGCTCGACTCGTCAGCGCGTCTGGAGGCACTGGAAACGCGCGTCGCTTTCCAGGATCAGACCATCGAAGACTTGAATGCCACCATTACCGAGCAGTGGCGCGTGATTGACGGGCTCACCCGACGGCTTACCGTGCTGGAGGAGCAAGTCCGGGCGGGTGGCTTTATCGCTGATCCCCGCACCGAACCCCCTCCTCCGCACTACTAGAGCAGGTTGCCGCTTACGGCCTCACGAAGATGTAGAGCAGCACGATCACTGCCGCGATCGAGATCGTGGTCCACTTCACCAGCGTCACAAAGCGCGCATAGGTCGACTCATGCTGGGAATAGTCCATCGCCGATTCATGCTGGAGCGGTGGATGCAGGTGGGAATGGGCTGGGTGGTCTTCTGCGGCCATTTGGTCCTCGAAATTCGTCGTGTTCATCTGCCCGGAGGCGTTCAGGGGCTCGTGCTTTCCAGCTCGTCGATCAGTCGCTCGATCATGCCAAGTCCCAGCGACCAGAACTGCGGATCCTTGGCATCAAGCCCGAATGGCGCCAGCAGTTCCGTATGGTGCTTGGATCCACCAGCCTTCAACAGCTCGAAATACCGCTCCGCAAAGCCCTCGTCGGCCTTCTCATACTGCGCGTAAAGCGAGTTCACAAGGCAGTCACCGAAGGCATAAGCATAGACATAAAAGGGCGAGTGGATGAAGTGCGGCACATAGGCCCAGAAGATGTCATAGCCCTCGTTGGGAATGATCCCCTCACCCAACGATTCCGCCTGAACTTCCAACCAGATGGCATTGATTTCCTCAGTGCGCAGCTCGCCCTGCCGACGTGCCGTGTGCACCCGCCGCTCGAACGTGTAAAAGGCAATCTGCCGCACCACCGTATTGAGCATGTCCTCCACCTTGGAGGCTAAGAGGGCAAAGCGCTGCTTGGGGTCGGTGGTCTTTTCCAGCAGGTACCGGAAGGTCAGCATCTCACCGAAGACACTCGCCGTCTCGGCCAGGGTCAACGGCGTATTGCTCAGGATCGGCCCCTGCGCCGCCGCCAGCCTTTGATGGACACCGTGACCCAACTCATGGGCCAGCGTCATCACGTCGCGCGAGCGGCCCATATAGTTGAGCATCAGATAGGGATGCGCACTCGGCACCGTGGGATGAGCAAAGGCGCCCGAGAGCTTGCCATTGCCCACTGGAGCGTCGATCCATCCGCTATCGAAAAACGGCGCTGCGACTTCCGCCAGGTCAGGCGAAAACCGGCCATAGGCCTCCAGCACGGTGGATCTGGCGGTTTCCCAATCAAAGGTCCGCTCGTCGCTTGTCGGCAAGGGCGCATTGCGGTCCCAGGCATTGAGCTGGTCCTTGCCGAACCACTTGGCCTTCATCTTGTAGTAGCGGTGCGACAGCCGTGGATAGGCCTCCTGGACGGCGGATTGCAGCGCATCCACCACTTCGCGCTCCACCGAATTGGCCATGTGCCGGCTGTCGGCGATGTCCTCAAAGCCGCGCCAGCGATCGGAGATTTCCTTGTCCTTGGCCAGCACATTGGTGATGTGGGTGAACAAGCGTCCATTCTCGCGCAAGGTCTTGGCCAAGGCATGGAACGCGCTTTCGCGCCGCTTCTCCTCGGGCTCGGACAGCAGATGCAGGGTTTCCTCAAGCTTGAGCACCTCCCCATCGACCTCGAATTCGAGGCTGGCCATGGTCTCGTCGAACAAGCGGTTCCAGGCTGAAAAGGCCGTGACCGACTTGTCGTGGAACAGCTCCTCGAGCTTTTCGTCAAGCTGATAGGGCTTGGCCTTGCGCAACTCGGCGAACCAGGTGCGGTAGCGCGCCAGTTCCGGATCGCGCTTAAACGCCGCGTCAAGATCGGCATCCTCGATCCGGTTGAGCTCGAGCTCGAAAAACAGAATGCGCGTGGAGAGATCCGTCAGCGCCTGGTTGGTGTCGCCCATGAACTTGGCCCGGTCGGGATCGGTGGATCGCTGCGCATATTGCAAAAAGGCGAACGAGCCGATGCGCCCGCTCAGATCCGCCAGCGCTTCGCTGCGCTTGATCACCTCGGTGAGCTTGCCCGCCCGGGTTAGCTCAGCGAGCTTGCCCTTGTAGTCGCTCTCAAAGCGCGCGGCATCATCCTTGGCCTGCTGCAAGGCGGCGGCAAACTCAGGGCTCTCGCGTCCCGGGTAAAGATCGTTGAGATCCCAGACCGGCAAGGTACCCAATTGATTGTGCCCCTTCTGGCTCGCGGCTTGTTCGGTCATCGGGGTTCTCCAGCGCGGTTCTTGGTGAGGGGCGGACCATAGCCAGCACCTCACGGGATGAAAAGGGGCGCCCGCCGCCTATCGTGCCAGCCGCAATATGGCGCCCCGCCATTATGATTAATGCTGTCTTAATTTGCCGGCCGCATACTTCCACAAAACCGCACAGCGCGATTCGAGCGCCTGGCAAGAGAAGTGGATTTTGCATGACGCGTGTTTTGGTGGTCGACGATGACCCGGTGCAATTGCGGCTGACGGCCGAAGTCGCCAATCAGGCCGGCTTCAAGCCACTCACCGCAACCAGCGGCGAACAAGCCCTGCAGATCTTGCGCGAAGACCCCAATCTGGGTGCGATGATTCTTGACCTGGTGATGCCTGACCTCGACGGCATGGCCGTGATGGAAACCATGCGCCGGGAAGCTCTTTCCACGCCGGTGATCGTGCAGACCGCCAACCCGTCGCTGGAAACCGTGGTCAGCGCCATGCGCCACGGCGCCGTGGACTATTTCGTCAAGCCGGTCGCCCCCGAGCGACTGGTGATCTCCTTGCGCAACGCCATGAAGCTGGGTGCGCTGGAAGCGGCGATCCGTGCCGAACAAAGCCGCCGCGCCGGGACCTTCTCGGCTGCCGACCTGATCGGCCGCGCTCCCGCCATGACCCGCGTCCTGACCCTCTGCGGCAAGGCCGCCCGCAATCCCATACCCGTGCTGATCGAAGGCGAAACTGGCGTCGGCAAGGAATTGATCGCCCGCATCATCGGGGGCAGCGGGGATCGGGCCGGCAAGCCATTCATCAGCGTCAATTGCGGCAGCATCTCCCCTTCCCAACTCGACGCCGTGCTTTTCGGCTTCAAGAAAGGCGCCTTTGCCGGGGCCCTCGCCGATACCCCCGGCAAGTTCGCCGAAGCCCATACCGGCACCATCTTCATCGATGAAGTGGGCGAACTGCCTCCCGCCACCCAGGAGCGGCTGCTGCGCGTTCTCGCCGATGGCGAAATCGTACCGCTGGGCGCCGCCCGCCCGGAGCGCGTCAATGTGCGGGTGATCTCGGCGACCAATCGCCGCCTGCTCAATCTGGCTAAATCGGGCGAGTTCCGAGAGGACCTTTATTATCGGCTCAACGTGCTACCCATCTACGTGCCCCCGCTCCGGCAGCGGCTCGAGGACATCCCAGCTCTGGTCAACCACTTCCTCGCGCGCTTTGCCGCTGAAGCTGGCAAACGCATCCTCGGCATTTCTCCCGAAGCTTTGGAACTGCTGGCCAGCTATCCCTGGCCCGGCAATATTCGCCAGCTGGAAAACGTTGTTTATCGGGCAACCGTGCTCTGTGAGGAAGCCTTCCTCGAGCCCGCCGATTTCCCCCAGATCATGGCCCATGCTCAAGGGCGCGACGCCGCCATTCTTTCACTCGCGGCCATGCCGGTGCCTGCCGCGCCGGTTCACATCGATAACGCTCCGCCGCGCCAGCGCGAAATGCTCGAAACCAGCCCCGTCGAAGACCGCTTCCTCGATGAATCCGGCAATGTGGCGGCCCTAGCCGAGATCGAACGGGCCTTGATCGTTTTTGCCATCGAGCACCATGGCGGGCGCATGTCTCGTGTTGCCCGCGCACTCAAGATTGGCCGCTCGACCCTTTATCGCAAATTGCATGAATATGGCCTCGCGGAGCAGTTGATTAACGACGCCGCTTAACCGCACAGCTTCGACAGAATGGCGGATCGCTGGGCGATTGCGGGCCTTTCCACAAGGCCTTGCAGACCGTTGCACCATAGCCACATCGCTCGCTCACAAGATTGCGAGTGATTGTTCCTGTTAACATTTGATGCTTATGCTTTCGATGTATGGGGCGGCCCGCCGGACCTTGGGTTGAGGCACGGCCGGGCTGCGTAACGCCTCGTACACGGAGCACAAATGCACAAGATCCTGGTTTGTTTTCTCGCCGTTGCTGCCGCCAACGCCCCTCTTCCCCTCCTGGCGCAGGATGTAGCGAGTATCACCCCAACCCGGATTGTCATCGCTCCCGCGCAAAGCGCGTTGGCGCGAACCATCAAGGCCAGCCTGTCCGCCGCCTATACAGCCAATGGCCGCGGTACCGCCGCCTACGCCGAAGCCCAGAAGCTCTACTTTCTTTATGGCGAGCGCTATTTCGAGCCGATCTGGCTGAGCGAACAGGCCAATGGGCAGGTCGTGTTCTCACCTGCTGCCCAGCAGATCCTCGATCTGTTTGCCCGGGCCGAGTCCGAAGGGCTCAATCCCGCCGATTACCTCACGCCTGACCTGCAGCTTCCCGCAACGGGCGGGGATCCTGTCGCCATGGCGGCGCTCGAAACCGCGTTTTCTGCCGCGACCCTGCGCTATGCGACCCACATCTATACCGGACGCGTCGCTCCTCGCTCCGTCGATGCCAACCTCGATATCGAGCCCAAGACCCTTGATGCCGGCGCACTCCTTGTGGAATTGGCGGCCAGCAAGGATCCGGCCAAGGTGCTGGCCAAGCTCGAGCCAACCCATCCCGAATTCCTGGCGCTTAAAGCGGCACTGGCCAAGTTCAGCGACAATGCCACTAATCGTCCCGCCCCCATTCCGACCGGGGTCGTGCTCAAGGCTGGCATGACCGATGAGCGACTGCCCCTGATTCGCCAGCGGCTGGGCCTCGTGGCCGATGCTTCCCTGGTTTATGACCAGGGCGTGGTGCAGGCGGTCAAGGATTTCCAGCAGGGCCTGGGTCTTGAACCTGATGGCGTCGCTGGCCCTGCCACGGTCGCGGCCCTCAACGGCGGCAACGCCGCCACCCGTGAGCAGATCATCGCCAATATGGAGCGCTGGCGCTGGATGCCGCGCGAGCTCGGCAATTTCCACGTCCTGGTCAACATTCCCGAGTTCCGCCTGTCCATCAACCGGGACGGGGCGGAAACCTATACGACCCGCGTCGTCGTCGGCACTGTCAAGAACCAGACGCCGGTGTTTTCCGACAACATCCGCCACATCGTGGTCAATCCCTATTGGAATGTCCCCAGTTCCATCGTTAAAGGCGAGATTGCGCCCAAGACCTGGCGGAACCCGGGCTATATCGACGCCCAGAACATGGACCTGATCTATAACGGCGACGTGGTCAGCCCCTGGCAGGTGAACTGGTCCGCGGTTGGCAACACGTTCCCCTTCAAGGTGCGTCAGCGCCCCGGCCCCAGCAATGCCCTGGGCCAGATCAAGTTCTTGTTCCCCAACAAGCACGATGTGTATCTGCACGATACCCCGTCAAAGGCTTTGTTCAGCCGCTCCCAGCGCGCTCTCAGCCATGGTTGCGTGCGGGTGCAGAACCCGATGGAGTTTGCCGACGCGCTGATGGCCAACGAAACCAAGATCAGCCGGGCCTCCCTCGAAGCCATGTTTGGCTCCAGCGAGCGCTGGGTAAACCCCGAGCAACAGATTCCTGTCCATCTCAGCTATTTTACCCTACGGCCCCAGGCCGACGGCAACCTGCAATCCTATGGCGACATCTACGGCCACGACACCAAGCTGATCCAGGCGCTCGGCTTGTCGCCCGCAGCGCTCCCTCAACCGGTGATGGCCGAAACCATTGCCGATGTCGGCCCCTGAGCCGGACAACACCATCTCTGGTCAGGCGCTGGCAGTTTCTGCCGGCGCCTTTTTTTTCGGCGGGTTTCTACCCTGTTCCCCGTGGAGCCGAGCGCCCCTTAACCGCTCGTCAACATTTTCGCCTTGGTTCGGCCCGGATTTTGTCTTTAAACATTGGCGTGAGTGGCCGCCATCGTGTTCGAGTTTTGTTAGCGTTAATCAAACTCTAGTCACTTGGCCGGTACGATCCGAAATGCAGATAGCTTCAACCGGGCAGTGTTTAGTGTGGCGGTAAAATCGGATAACCTGGCCCTTCGTGGCACTCGACTCCTGGCAGCAGCGCTGCTGAGTTTTTCGCTCCTGATCGGCCAGGCCGCCGTGGTTCCGGCCAATGCCGCCTCCGAGCGCAGCCTTTATCTCTACTACACCCACACCAAGGAAACGGCCCGCATCGTCTTCAAGCGCAACGGGCAGTATGTGCAGTCCGGGCTCAACGAGCTCAACCGCTTCCTGCGCGATTGGCGTCGTAACGAACCAGCCAAGATGGACCCACGCCTGTTTGACCTGGTTTGGGAAGTCTACCAGGAAGTGGGGGCCACCCAGCCCGTCAACATCGTTTCCGCTTATCGCTCGCCCGCGACCAACAAGATGTTGCGCCAGACCTCCTCCGGTGTTGCCGAAAACTCCCAGCACACCAAGGGCCATGCCATGGACTTCTTTATCCCGGGCATTTCGCTGTCCAAGCTGCGCGCCGTCGCGATGCGCAAGCAGGTCGGCGGCGTTGGCTATTATCCCAGCTCGGGCAGCCCCTTTGTTCACCTTGATACTGGTTCGGTCCGCGCCTGGCCACGCATGACCCGTGCGCAGCTCAAGGACGTATTCCCCGATGGGCGGACCATGCACTTGCCTGCCGATGGCAAGCCCTTGTCGCAGGAAGGCTATCGCCTCGCCCAGGCCGAATGGCAACGTTGCCGCGCCGTGCCCTGCGGCAATGGCGGCTCGGGCACTCAGGTAGCCAGCGCCGGCAATTCTTTGGTCGACATGTTCTTTGGCGGCAACAAGGGCAACAACCAGCCCGCGCCCAGGCCAGCCCCCGCTCCGGTGCAGGTTGCATCAGTAGCTGCGGCCGCTCAGTCCCCGCAAGCGGCTGCCCGCGTCGCCGTTGCTCCCCCCATTCCGATGATGCGGCCGGCGAGCATGTCCGCGCTTGCCTCGAGCACGGTCGCCGTTGCCGAACAGGAGGTACCGGTGCCCTTCTCCACGGTTGGAAGCGCCCCCTTGGCAGAAGCAGAACTTGTCACCGCCTCGAACGCACCAGTGCCGGCCACCAAATCGCCGACCCTCATGATGGCGACCGCCTCCACTCTGCCAGCGGGCAATGGCGAAACCGCCGTGGTCGCCCTGGCAGCGCTGAGCCAGCCTTTCCCGCATCCGCCGCTCCAGGCCGGCCGCTCGTCTGAGCCTGACATGATGACGGCTTACCTGCCGCCCCTCGGCCAGAACGGCCAGGCACAGGACATGCTCCAGCAACTCATCGAGCAGGAAACCGCAGCCCAGGTTGCCGCCGCCCCCGTGGCCCCGGTTCCCAACCTGCCCCCTCTGGGCGCTGCCGGTGTGAAGACCGCCTCGCTGGGTGGCGAGCCCGCCCGAGACTCCACGGCATCGCTTTTTGCCTCGACCTTCAACTCGGTTCAGGGGCAAAGCGAACCTGTCGCCAAGGCGCTCGCCGCCATGATTGCCAAGGACGAGGCTTCTGCCGCGCCAACGCCTGCCGCATTGACCGCCCCCGATCTGGAGCATGCCGCAGCCCTTCTGGTCGCGCCCGCGTCGCTGTCTTCCGATCACTTCGCCTTGATTGAAGCCCAGTCCCGTGATGTCGATACGGCCACGGCTCTGGCCCCTGCGGTGGCGCTATCCCCCAGCAATGCGCCCCTGGCCGTGACCCATACGCGCTTTACCGCGTCCAATTAGCCTCACCCGCCAGCCTCTCCACAACCGGGGAGGGGCTGGCTGAGGCACGCCGGCTTGTTGCAAAGCCTCTCGGCGCCCCGTAAAACCTTGAGCTATCTTTTAGTTCGGCAAAGGAAGCCAGCATTGGCCGATAAGCCATCGACGCCCCTGCTCGATACCGTTCAGACCCCTGCCGAGCTCCGCGCCCTGCCCCGCGAGGATTTGCGTCAGCTTGCCGATGAGTTGCGCGCCGAAGTCATTGACGCCGTTTCGGTGACTGGTGGTCATCTGGGCTCCGCCCTTGGCGTCATCGAACTCACAGTCGCCCTCCATGCCGTGTTCGACACGCCCCATGATCGACTGATCTGGGATGTCGGCCACCAGGCTTATCCCCATAAGGTTCTGACCGGCCGCCGCGATCGCATCCGCACCCTGCGCCAGCGCAGTGGCCTGTCCGGGTTCACCCGCCGCGCCGAAAGCCCCTATGATCCCTTTGGGGCCGGGCATTCCTCCACCTCGATTTCTGCCGGTCTTGGCATGGCTGTCGCCAGCGATCTTCAGGGCACCAAGCGCAATGTCGTGGCCGTGATCGGCGATGGCTCGATGTCCGCGGGCATGGCTTATGAAGCCATGAACAATGCGGGCGCCATGGATGCCCGCCTGATCGTCATTCTCAACGACAACGACATGTCGATCGCCCCGCCTACCGGGGCCATGAGCGCCTATCTGGCACGCCTCGTATCCGGCCCGCTTTATCGCGGTGCCCGCGAAGCGGCCAAGACCATCGCCAAAAAGCTCCCCTCGTTCCTGCACGAACCCGCGCGCCGCACCGAGGAATTTGCGCGCGGCATGCTGACTGGCGGCACGCTTTTTGAGGAACTCGGCTTTTACTATGTGGGCCCCATCGATGGGCACAATCTCGACCACCTCCTGCCGGTGCTCGAAAATGTGCGCGATGCCGATGAAGGCCCGATCCTCATTCACGTCGTCACCAAGAAGGGCAAGGGCTACGCGCCCGCCGAGGACGCCGCCGACAAATATCACGGCGTGTCCAAGTTCAACGTGATCACTGGCGCCCAGGCCAAGGCGCCCTCCAACGCGCCCTCCTACACCAATGTTTTTGCTCAATCCCTTATCCAGGAAGCCGCCGAGGATCCCAGCATTGTTGCGGTTACCGCCGCCATGCCGTCTGGCACAGGGCTCGACAAGTTTGCCGAAATCTATCCCAGCCGCATCTTTGATGTCGGCATCGCCGAGCAGCACGCTGTAACCTTTGCGGCGGGCCTCGCGACCGAGGGCATGCGCCCGTTCTGCGCGATCTATTCGACCTTCCTGCAGCGCGCCTATGACCAGGTGGTCCATGACGTCGCCATCCAGGGCCTGCCGGTGCGCTTCGCTATCGATCGTGCCGGCTATGTCGGCGCCGATGGCCCCACCCATGCCGGCAACTACGACGCCGCCTATCTCGGCGCCATTCCCGGCATCGTGCAAATGGCCGCCGCTGACGAAGCCGAACTCAAGCACATGGTTGCAACGGCCGTGGCTTATGACTCCGGCCCGATTGCTTTCCGCTATCCGCGCGGCGATGGGGTGGGCGTCGATATGCCCGAGCGCGGCATCATCCTGCCCATTGGCAAGGGTCGTATTGTTCGCCCCGGCAGCACCATCGCCATTCTCTCATGGGGCACGCGCCTGGCTGAAGCTCTGGCCGCTGCCGACCGGCTCGCGGCCCTGGGGCTCAACCCGACCGTTGCCGATGCGCGGTTCATGAAGCCGCTAGACGAGGAACTCGTCACGCAGCTCGCTCAAAGCCATGATGTGATGCTGACGCTGGAAGAAGGCTCGATCGGCGGCTTTGGCAGCCATGTCGCCACCTTCCTCGCCAGCAATGGCCTGCTCGATGGCAAGCTGCGCTTCCGCCCGCTGATGATCCCCGATCGTTTCGTGGAACACGCCACTCAGGCTGATATGTATGCCGATGCCGGCCTTGACCGCACCGGCATCGTCACTGCAGCACTTCGGGCTCTTGGATATGACGAAGCCGCCATGGCGGCGGCTATCTGGTCTATGGCAATTCGGTAATGGATCGGGCCCTGCCGCCGACAAGCTCGGCGGCGGGCCGGTTCTGGCCTCAGTCTTCCGGCGGTGCCGCCACCATGCCCAACGCGCTCATATAGAGCTCCAGCAGGGCTTCCTGCTCCATGCGCTCATTGGCATCCTGTTTGCGGATACGAACGATCTGCCGCAGGATCTTGACGTCAAAGCCGTTGCCCTTGGCCTCGGCATAGATTTCCTTGATGTCGGCGGCGATGGCTGCCTTCTCTTCTTCCATGCGTTCGATGCGCTCGACGAACGCCCGGAGCTGGTCCTGGGCAACACTATCTTCGGCCATAAAAACATCCTTCTCGCTTTAACCCTGCTTCAAACAGCAGCACAGGTTCGGGTTCAAGCGCTTTCGCCGCCAATCCACACCTGCGTCCCTGGGCCGCACGCCGCTACGGGCCCGAGCATTGCTCTGCAATACGCGGCCTATTTCCGCCCAAAGGCTTGTTTATGCATTGACCTATTGGTCACCATACGCTCAAACACCAACGGTCCTCCCGATGTATTCCGGCATGCTCCTGTACCTCTTTCGCCTTAGCTTGACGCTTGTCGGCGCGCTGGTTTCCAGCTTCCTGCTGTTTTCCGCACCGGCTCGCGCCGATCTGCGCATCTGCAACGAAACCGCCAATCTGGTGTCTGTGGCGATCGGCTACCGGGCTGAGCGCGGCTGGATGAGCGAAGGCTGGTGGCAGGCCCCGTCCGGTGATTGCCGGGTGCTTTACCAAGGCGATCTCGAGCGGCGCTTTTATTACATCTATGCTGTTGATGATATTGGCGGCGGCGCCTGGGACGGCGCGGTCTTCATGTGCACGCGTGACGAAACCTTCACGATATTCGGGGTTGAGGATTGCCTCGCCCGGGGCTATGAGCGCACCGGGTTCTTTGAAATCGATACCCAGAACCAGACGGACTGGACCTTGCAGCTGACTGAAAACATGGGCGCTCCCGATGTGGTGGGCCCGGACAGCCAGGAAAATCTGGAAGACCCGGCCCTTGTGGTTGATCCGGATGACGTGACCATCGATGCGCCGGCGGCCTCCCCGGGTTCACCTGCCGCCAATTCGGTCCCGCCCCCGGATGCGCCCCCGGCTTCGGACCCGGCGCCGACGGATCCTCCGCCGGCGAACCAGTAGTTTAACCGAACGGACACGCTATGAGACGTATGCGACGTGTGAAGATCGTGGCGACCCTCGGGCCCGCCAGCCACGACGAAAAGATGATCGAGGAACTGGCGCGCGCCGGCGCCGATGTGTTCCGCATCAATATGAGCCACGCCAGCCACGAAGTGCTGCACCAGACCGTGGCGCGCATTCGCAACGTCGAAAAAACCCTGAACCACCCGCTTGGCGTTTTGGTCGACCTGCAGGGTCCCAAGCTGCGCGTGTGGAAGTTCGCCGAAGGCAGCATCCAGCTGACCGCCGGCCAGAAATTCATCCTTGATAGCTCCGATACGCCCGGCACCGTCGAGCGCGTTTACCTGCCCCACCCGGAAATCATCGAAAGCGTTTCGGTGGGCGACCGCCTGCTGCTCGATGATGGCAAGCTCCAGCTGCGCGCCACCAAGGTTGGCGACGGCGCCATCGAAACCGAAGTCGTCTATGGCGGCAAGCTGTCGGACAAAAAGGGCGTGTCCCTGCCCGACACGCTGCTGCCCACTGGCGCCCTGACCGAGAAGGACCACAAGGACCTGCTCGAAGGCCTCAAGGCCGAGGCCGACTGGATCGCTCTGTCCTTTGTGCAGCGCCCCGAGGACATCATCGATGTCCGCAAGATCGTCCAGGGCCGCGCCGGCGTCATGGCCAAGATCGAAAAGCCCCAGGCCATCGATCGCCTCGAGGAAATCATCAAGCTGTGCGACGCCATCATGGTCGCGCGCGGCGATCTGGGCGTCGAGCTGCCGCTTGAAACCGTACCGGGGCTCCAAAAGCGCATGATCCGCATGTGCCGTCGCTACGGCAAGCCCGTGGTGGTCGCGACGCAGATGCTGGAATCGATGATCACCTCGCCCGTGCCGACCCGCGCCGAAGTCTCGGACGTGTCGATTGCCGTGTTCGAGGGCGCCGACGCCATTATGCTGTCGGCCGAATCCGCCTCGGGCCAGTACCCGGTGGAAGCGGTCGCGACCATGAACAAGGTCGCGGTGGCAGTGGAAAGCGACGCCAATTACCGCGGCATCATCCGCGCCGCCCAGACCGAACCGGAGGCCACCGCCGCCGACGCGATCTCGGCTGCTACCCGCCAGGTCGCCGAAACCCTCGATCTCGCGGCGATCGTCACCTACACCGCCTCGGGCTCCACCGGCATCCGGGCGGCCCGCGAGCGGCCCTCCAAGCCCATCATTCTTCTCTCGCCCAATCAGCGCACCATCCGGCGCATGTCGATTTGTTGGGGCGTGCATTGCGTGCAAACCGAAGACGCCGCGAGCCTTGAAGACATGGTCGATCGCGCCTGCATCATCGCCTACCAGGAAGGCTTTGCCCGACCTGGCGACCGGATCGCCATCACCGCCGGCATTCCCCTGGGCACGCCCGGCGCCACCAATATGCTGCGCATCGCCTTTGTCCGCCAGGACGGCGCCGGCTCCAGCTAAGCGCGCGACACGGCACCACAACAAAGCCCGCCATTTGGCGGGCTTTTCTTATGAGGTCGACGGCATCGGCACCAAGCTCGTGCACCACCGGGTATCACCCAAGGTCGAATGCCGGCTGACAGCGTGGAGCTAGTCGCTTTGCCCCGCCCTCGACGCGCTGCTGCAATGGGCCGAAGCCAGGCGCCCTGAACTCTGGCGTTCCCTGAAACCCTAAAGCCAACCCTTGCGCTTGAAATACAGGAACGGCAGCAAGGCCGACAGCACCATCAGCCCAATCGCCCAGGGATAGCCCAGCTGCCAATGGAGTTCGGGCATATGCTCGTAGTTCATGCCATAGATCGACGCCACCAGGGTTGGCGGCAGGAACACCACGGCAGCCACCGAAAAAATCTTGATGATCTGGTTCTGCTCGAGATTGATCATGCCCAGCGTCGCATTAAGCAAAAAGTCCAGCCGGGCCGACGATGCCCGTGCATGCTCGCCCAGCGAAGTGGCATCGCGTTGGATCAGCCGAACCAGATAGCGGCTTTCCTTGTCGTCGGACGTATCCTCGACTGCCGAATAATAGGTCACGAGCCGCGACATGCTCACTAGGCTCTCCTGAATCATCGTCAGCAGCTCAGCCTTCTGCCCGATCTGGGAAATAACCTTTTCGAGGCTGCGCGTCTTCTTGTTGGCCTTGGCTTTGGTGGTGTTGAACACCTCGTGGGACAAATTGTCGGTCTCGTTGCCGATCCGCTCCAGCGCGTCCGCCGTGCGGTCGATCATCGCTTCGATGAGCCCGAGCATGATTTCCTCGCCCGAGCCGTGCACGGCCCCCTTCGCCCGCTGCGCCCGGTTGGTGTAGGCCAGGAAAGGTGTGGGCTCGGCGTAACGGACAGTGACCAGGGAATTGTTCTTGAGGATGAAGGTGATCGGCGTCTTGATCGGCGTTTCCGTGTCCAGATGCGCCAGACCCGTGAGGGTCATGAAAATCGCGCCATTTTCCATATAAAGCCGGGCCGAGAGCTCAATTTCCTCCATCTCGGCTCGGCTGGGCACGTCAACGGCCAGCAGCCGCTCGACCTCCTGCACGTCCGTGTCACTCGGGCTGATCAGGTCTAGCCAGATCGGCACGACGCCGGTGTGCCCGCTTTCAAAGGGCACCAGCCGATCCTGGGTCCGGGTATAGATGCGCAGCATGGCAGCTCCTCGTTCTGGGTGGCGAGCTTCATGGACAAACCAGTGCCTGCTCAGAGGTGAAACGAACGGCGCCGCGAAGCGCTCCTGCCGACCGGCCGATCATTGTCGGCTGGCAGGCGCCTGCTGCGTCCTTGGAGGCCACCAGCAAGGGAGAGGCATGTTGTCCCCGTCCGTGCCGCCAATTACGCTCCGTGCCGAGCTAGCGCGTCCTCAACCCGGTCCCGGCCTGCCATGATCCCCACCATCACCGCCTTTGCCGATTCTCCTGACCAAGGCGCGGGCCTCGCTCGCGACATGCGCGTGCGCTGGGCGCTCGAGGAAGTAGGCCAGCCCTACCATGTGCGCCTCGTGTCCTTTGCCCAGATGCGCGAGCCCGACCATCTGGCCCTCCATCCCTTCGGACAGATCCCGACCTACGAGGAGGGCACGCTCACCCTGTTCGAATCGGGGGCCATCGTCCTGCACATCGCCGAGCAGCATCCCGGCCTCCTCTTGCCCGAGGAACCGGGCGCCCGCTCCCGCGCCATTACCTGGATGTTTGCGGCCCTCTCAACGGTCGAGCCGCCCATCGTCGAGCTCGAAGTCGCCGAACTCCTTGAACGCAACGAGAGCTGGTCGCAGCAGCGCCTACCACTGGTGAAGGATCGCATCCACCACCGGCTGCGCCAGCTTGCTGCCTTTCTGGGCCCCAAGGACTGGCTTGATGGCGCGTTCAGCGCCGCCGATCTGATGCTGGTGCATGTGCTGCTGCGCTTGAGTGGCGCCGGCATCCTCGAGGATTATCCCGATCTCTGCCGCTATCTCGCGCGCGCCCAGGAGCGACCGGCTTATCGGCGCGCCTTTGCCGCCCAGCTCGCCGTCTTCACCGCCACCCGGCCCTCAGCTTGAGGCCGGGCGATTCTCAGTTTCCACACCCCAGATACGACAAAGCCCGCACAAGGCGGGCTTTGCAGAAACTTGCAGCAGCAAGCAGATCTTAGCCCTGACGGGCCTTGAAGCGCTTGTCCACCTTGTTGATGATGTAAACGCGGCCGCGACGGCGGACGAGCTTGTTCGCGCGGTGGCGAGTCATCAACGCCTTCAGCGAGTTGCGGACTTTCATCTTGATATCCTCGGGTCAAACAAAAGGGGCGCCTAGGCGCCCGGAACTTGCGGGCATTCATAGGGATTTCCCCCTGCCCTGTCAACGCGGCACAAGCAGAGTTTTCACCCTCTTTTCACCGCTTTGCGCACCCCGGCAGGCTCGGCAAGCCGGGGCGCCGATTCCCCGGGCCTAGTGCCCCAGCACCGCATCCTCGGGCACGCCGATCTCGCGCCAGCGATGGCAGGCAACGAGCCGCCCATCCTCGATGGTCTCGAGCACTGGCCGCTTTTCCGCGCAATAAGGCTTGGCGAAGCGACAGCGGGTGCGGAACGGGCAGCCTGAAGGCGGATTGATCGGCGAGGGGATTTCCCCCCGCAGGGCATCCACATTGCGCTGTCGCGCCAATCTGGGGTCGGGAATGGGCACCGCCGTCAGCAGCGCCCGCGTATAGGGGTGCTTGGGATCCTCATAGATCTCGTCGCCCGTCGCCAGCTCCACGATTCGCCCAAGATAGAGCACAAGGATGCGGTCGGACACATGCCGGACGACGCTCAGATTGTGCGAGATGAAGATCAGGGTCAGCCCGAACTCGTCCTTGAGCTCGGCGAGCAGGTTGAGGATCTGCGCCTGGATCGACACATCCAGCGCCGAAACCGGCTCGTCGCAGACAATGAGCTTGGGCTCGGTGATCAGCGCCCGGGCAATGCCGATGCGCTGGGCCTGCCCGCCCGAAAACTCGTGCGGATAGCGGTTGATCATCTCGGGCAACAAACCCACCGCGGCCATGATCTTGAGCACGCGGGCCCGCCGCTCGGCCTTGTTGAGCTCGGGCCGCAAGGTGCGCAAGGGATCGGCGATGATGTCGCCCACAGTCATGCGCGGATTAAGCGATGCCAGCGGATCCTGGAAGATGATCTGCAGGTCCTGCCGGCGCTTGCGCATTTCCTCGGCCGGCACCCGGGTCAAATCCTGCCCCAGCCACAGCACCTGCCCCTCGTCCGGCGCAATCAGCTGCAGGATGCAGCGCCCGAGCGTTGACTTGCCGCAGCCGCTTTCCCCCACAATGCCAAGGGTCTCGCCCTTGCGGATGGAAAAGTTGATGTTCTCGAGCGCCGTCAGCGTCAGCTTGCGGCTGAACAGGCCGACGGAAATGGAGAAGGTCTTTTTGAGATCCTTGATCTCGAGGAGGTTGATCGGGGTCTGGTCCATCAGGCGACCTTTCCATAGGCCATCGGGCCTTCATAAAAGCAGGCTTTCTCGCGCCCATTGCCGGTATCCATCAGCGGCGGGCGCTCTTCGAGGCACCGGTCAAAGCAGAACGCGCAGCGCGGATTGAACGAGCAGCCCTTGGGCAGGTTCTCCAGGCTTGGCGGCAGCCCCTGAATTGGGTCGAGCCGCTCGGCGCGCTTGGCGATATGGGGCGTCGAATGCAGCAGCCCCAGCGTATAGGGGTGACGCGGATGGTAGAACAAATCGTCCACCGTGCCCTTTTCCACCGCCCGGCCGCCATACATCACCATCATGCGGTCGGCGACCCCGGCAACGACCCCCAGATCATGGGTGATCAGCACCAGCGACGTGCCGAAGTCCTCGGTCAGCGTCTTGAACAGCTCCAGCATCTGCGCCTGCACCGTCACGTCGAGCGCCGTGGTCGGCTCATCGGCAATCAGGATCTTGGGCTGGCACAGCAGCGCCATGGCGATCATCACGCGCTGCCGCATTCCGCCCGACAGCTCATGGGGAAAGCTGTTGGCGCGCTTGGCCGGTTCAGGAATCCCGACGCGCTCAAGCATGTCGACGGCGGCGCGGGTGGCGGCCTTCTGCTCGAACCCGCGATGCTTGACCAACACCTCGGCCAACTGCGTGCGGATGCGCAGCGTCGGGTTGAGTGAGGTCATGGGATCCTGAAAGATCATCGCGATGTCCCGGCCGCGATAGCGGTCGAGCTCATTGGGTCCCAGCGCCAGCAGGTCCACATCACCCATC
This sequence comes from Devosia sp. Z11_6, assembly GCF_058133665.1. NCBI lineage: Bacteria > Pseudomonadati > Pseudomonadota > Alphaproteobacteria > Hyphomicrobiales > Devosiaceae > Devosia > Devosia sp. Z11_6. The sequence goes on along the minus strand of NZ_JBYUNQ010000001.1, from coordinate 333,429 downwards.
ATGGCGCGCCCGGAAGCGCGCCCGTTCTTGGCCAATAGGCCCATGATCGACAGAAAGGCCTGGCTCTTGCCCGAGCCGCTTTCCCCTACCACAGCCAGCGTTTCACCCCGGGCGAGGGTAAAATTCATCTCGCGCACCGCCTGGACTTCGCTTTCGTGCAGCGCGAAGGTGACCGACATATCCTGGACGTCGAGTACGTGCTTCATTTCAAACAGGGCCTTTCTGGCGCGCCCGGCACGAAGCCGGGCAGCGCTTAGCGATCCTTGGGGTCCAGCGCATCGCGCAGGCCATCCCCGATATAGGTGAGGCAAAGCAGGAGGGTGACCAGCACCACCGCCGGGCCGATCAGCATCCAGGGCAGCGTTTCCGCCACGGGCGAGCCGAACGAGATCAACGTTCCAAGCGATGTCTGCGGCTCTTGCACCCCCAGCCCCAGATAGGAAAGGAAACTCTCCGTGAGGATGATCTCCGGGACAGTTAGCGTCGCATAGATCACCACCGGCCCGGTCAGATTGGGCACGATATGGCGCATGATGATGGTCCAGGGCTTGGCCCCGCCCGCCCGCGCCGCCTCAACGAACTCGCGCTCCTTGATCGACATGGTCTGGCCGCGCACGATCCGCGCCATGGTCAGCCATTCCAGGCACCCGATACCCACAAACAGCAGCACGGGATTGCGCCCGAAGATCACCACGAGAATGATGACGAAGAGGATATAGGGCAGCGCGTACATGATATCGACAAAGCGCATCATTACCGCGTCGACCTTGCCGCCGAAATAGCCGGCGACCGCGCCATAGATCACCCCGATCACCACCGAAACCAGCGTAGCAACGCCGGCCACGATCAGGCTCATCTGCGTGCCCTGCATGATACGGGCCAGCATGTCGCGCCCGTTCTGGTCGGTGCCCGCGAAGTGCCCGTTCTCGAAATTGGGGGGCTTCCTGATCGCGCTCCAGTCGATCTTGTCATAGGTCCAGGGCAGCAGATACGGGCCGACAAAGGCGAAGAGGATGATGAAGCCGATCAAAAAGATCGACACCACCGCCGCCTTGTTGCGCACGAGGCGCCGCATCGCATCCTGCGTCAGCGACCGCCCCTTGGGGCCGTCCTCCAGCGCCTTGGCATAGTCGGAAAGAATGGCGTCCTTGCCTGTGATGCCGGCCATCAGCGCAACCTCACCTTGGGGTCGAGCCAGGCATAAAGCAGGTCAACCACGAGGTTCACGGCCAGAATAATAAACATGTACAAAATGGTCGTTCCCAGCACGAGGCCGTAGTCGCGGTTGAGCGCGGCGCTGATGAAGTATTTCCCGATCCCCGGCAGCGCGAAGATCTGTTCCACCACCAGCGAGCCGGTTAGCAGATAGCTCAGCCCCGGCCCCAAATAGGACACGACGGGCAAGAGTGCCGGCTTGATGGCGTGGCGCGCCAGGATCAGCCGCGTGCCCAGACCCTTGGAGCGCGCCGTGCGTACATAATTGGTACCCAGCACCTCGATCATCGAGCCGCGCATCAGCCGCGCCGTACGTCCGGCATGGGGCAGCACCAGCACCGCCACGGGCAGCACCAGATGGGCGATCGAGCCGTTCTGCCAGCCGCCCGCCGGCAACCAGCCCAGATACACCCCGAACACCAACTGCAAGATGCTGCCGATCAGGAAATTGGGCACGACAAGCCCAACCATTACCAGCATCACCAGCAGGTAGTCGGGCCACTTGTTCTGGTTCACCGCCGATATGGCGCCGGCAATCAGCCCCACCACCGTGCCGATGATGAAGGCGGTGAAACCCAGCATCAGCGTGAAGGGCAGCCCGATCCACAGCATCTGGGACACCGTGAAGTCGTTGTAGACCATCGACGGGCCGAAATCGCCCTGCAGCAGCCGGCCGATATAGATGAAATACTGGCTGATCAGCGGCTGGTCGAGGTTGTAGTGAGCGCGCAGATTGGCCAGCGTCTGGGGCGGCAATGCGCGTTCGCCGTCAAAAGGACCGCCCGGGGCCAGCCGCAAAATGAAAAAACACGCCGTCACGGCGATCAGCGCCACCGGCAAAGCCGACAGCACGCGCCGCAAAGCAAATCCGAACATGGGTGAACCTTTCTGGTCCGCCGCAGCAGCACCGCAGTGCGCTCGAGGCGGAGGATGCCGGCGCCACTCGTGGGCGGCGCCGGCGCGATTGTTATTCGGCCTTGGTCAGCCAGCGCGTACGGTGGATGTCCTTGGCATTGTTGACAAAGCCGGTGACCGAAGGCGTCACGACGTTCTGCGCGATATACCAGTAGATCGGGATCGCACCGGTTTCATCCATGGCGATCTTTTCGGCATCGCCGAGCATCTTGGCACGAACGGCCAGGTCGCTTTCGGCAGCGGCCGACTTCACCAGCGCATCGAACTCGGGGTTGGAATAACGGCCATAGTTGTTGCCCCAGTTCATCTGGCCATCCTGCATGATGCCGGTGGTCAAGAGCTCCAGCGTGTTGGACGGATCGGAATAATCGAGCAGCCAGCCGGCACGGCCGACCTGGAAGTCCCCGGCGCGCAGCGCGTCATAGTGCACGGCGGTTTCGGAGTTGAAGAGCTCAGTCTTGATCCCGATCTGCTCCCACATGGAGGAGATGGCGACGGCCACGCGCTGGTGGTTGTCATTGGTGTTGTACTTGAGCTGGACCGGCAGCGAGTTGGAGGCGTTGTAGCCCAGCCCTTCCATGATCGCCTTGGCTTGCGCCACGCGCTCTTCATAGGAGAGACCGATCCATTCGGGCTGATAGGGCTCGACGCCCTCATAGTTGGCAGTGCCTTCGGGCACCCAGCCATAAGCGGGCAATTCGCCCGTGCCCAGCACATCGGGGCCGATCACGTCGCGATTGATCGCCATCGACATGGCCTTGCGCACCTCGGCATTGTCGAAGGGTGCTTTTTCCTGGTTGATCACATAGTAATACACGCCCAGGAACGGCGCGAAGAAATCCTGCCCGGGCAGGTTGGTCTTGATCCACTCGGCCTGGTCAGCCGGGATATCAACGAGGATGTCGTATTCGCCGGCACGATAGCGCGCGAGGGCCGCGGCCAGGTCATCCTGCACGAAATAGTTGACCTCATCGATCTGCACATTGGCAGCATCGTAATAGGTCTCCGACTTGACCGACTTCACATAGGAGCCGGGCACCCATTCGGTGATCTTGTAGGGGCCATTGCCGACGATGTTCTCGGGCGCCGTCCAGGCATCGCCGACCTTGTCGACCACATGCTTGGGAATAGGATAAGCGGTGTAGTGGGTCAGCGCCTGGAGGAAATAGGGCGTCGGGCCTTCAAGCGTGATCTCGACGGTCTTGTCGTCGAGCGCCTTGACGCCCAGTTCATTGAAATCGGTGATCGCCCCTTCGGCCAGTTCCGAGCCATTCTTGATGGGGAACTGCAGATAGGCATATTCCGAGGCGGTGGCGGGATTGAACAAGCGCTGGAAGGCAAACACAAAGTCTTCTGCCGTTACCGGCTCGCCGTCGCTCCACTGAATGCCGTCGCGCAGCTTGAAGGTATAAACCAGCCCGTCTTCGGAAACGGTATAGCTTTCGGCCTGGCCGGGAATGGCATCGGCATTGGCGTCTTCAGCCATTAGGCCTTCGATATAGTCGCCGATGATCCGGTTTTCCCAGTCGCCCGAGGCCTTGTGCGGGTCGAGCGAGCCGGGCTCGGAGCCGTTCATCATGTTGAGCGTAACAGCGGAGGCCGCGCTGCTCATCAGCAGCGCCATGGCGCTCGCTACTGACACAGCCTTAAGAGTTTGCGCGAATTTCATGCTCGTCCCATCTCCTTGTGGAAGTCCTGATGTCGATTCTTGTGTGCCCGCTTTGCCGCGGTTGCCTTGTTTACCGGCAGTTTTGACCTGCCGGTCAATTTCTGGACGGTAAACCGCCTTTCCGCCCACTGACAAGCAAAACCTTGACCTATGCGTCAACGTAACCACGGCTCGCACAATATAGGCGGCAGTAAACGCCCCTCCCGGCCATGCAGAGGCGCTGCAACATTACAATTTTCGTAAAATAGTGCAGAACTAGCCGCCGAGAATACCTGAGCGCTGCACTCCATATATGGCGAGCGCCACCACGATCAGCAGTGCAAAAGGCAGCCAGGCTGGCGGCTCGCGCCGTTTGCGCGGCGGCTGTTCCGGCTTCTTCTCGATCCGGCGAAACTTGACCACATTGTCCTTCACGCCGCCCGCTCCACAATCGCCGCTACGCCCTGCCCGCCTGCCGTGCAGACCGACAGCAGGGCCCGCTGCCCCTGCCCTTCGGCCAACATCTTGGCCGTCAACCCCAGAATGCGCGCGCCCGTTGCCGCAAAGGGATGCCCATAAGCGATGCTCGATCCCTTGAGGTTGATCCGCTCGGGATCGATCGGCCCTAGCACCTCCTCGCGGCCCAGCTCGCGCCGGCAATAATCGGGATCGTTCCAGGCCTTGAGCGTGCACAGCACCTGCGCGGCAAAGGCCTCGTGCAGCTCGAACAGGTCGAAATCGGCAAAGCCTAGTCCCTTGCGCGCCAGCATCTCGGAAACGGCAATCGTGGGAGCCATCAACAAGCCCTCACCATGGGCGAAGTCATTGCCCGCCACCCGCCCGGCCGTGAGATACGCCAGCACCGGCAGCCCGCGCTCGCGGGCCCAATCCTCGCTCGCCAGCAGCACCGCTGCCGCCCCGTCGGTGAGCGGGGTCGAGTTCGCCGCCGTCAGCGTGCCATGGCCCGAACTCTTGTCGAATGCCGGCTTGAGATCCGCCATCTTGGCCAGATTGGCATCCGCCCGCACATTGTTGTCGCGGTCGAGCCCCGCGCAGGGCACCAGCAGATCGTTGTGGAAACCTTCGTCATAGGCAGCCGCGGCCTTGCGGTGGCTGTCGACCGCCCACTCATCCTGCGCCCGCCGGGTAATGCCCCATTCGCGCGCCATCAGCTCGCAATGCTGCCCCATCGACAGCCCCGTACGCGGCTCCTGGGTAGAGGGCGCCACCGGCGTCAGTTCCCCGAGCGAGAACCCCTTGAACACACCAAGCTTGTCGCGCGTGGTGCGCGCCTTGTTGAGATCGATCATTCGGTGCTGGAACTTGTCGCCAAATACCACCGGGCTGTCGCTGACGCTGTCGGCACCGGCCGCAATGGCGCTGTCGATCTCGCCGGTCGCGATCTTGGCCCCAAGGCTGAGCGCTGACTGCAGGCTCGTGCCGCAGGCGATCTGCATTGTCGTGCCAGGCGTGCGCGGTGATAGGCCCGCATCGAGCAAGGCTTCGCGCGCGAGGTTGAAATCGCGGCTATGACTGATCACCGCCCCCCCGATCACCTCATCGATCTTTTGCCCCTTGAGCCCGAACTTGTCGGCGAGACCACCCAGCGCCGCCGCCAGCATCGAAAGATTGGTTTGCTCGCTATAGGCCGTGTTCCCCCGCGCAAACGGGATCCGCGCCGACCCCACAATCGCGACTTTGCGCAGTTCAGTCATCTTGCTCTCCAAACAGCGCCATCACGCCTTCCCATCCCGGCGCGCCTGCAGCGGCCCGCCCAGGAACGGCGCAAAGCCGGTGCCCAAAACCACCCCGATATCGGCCAGATCCGCATTGGCGACCACGCCCTCGGCCAGCACAACCTCGGTTGTATCGACCAGCGGGCGGACCAGTTCACGCCCCAAACCTGCGAGATCGGCATGGGCCGGGGTTTCACCCTTTTGCGCCTTGCCGTCGCTCCACTTGTAAAAACCCTGCCCGCTTTTGCGCCCAAGCTTGCCGCGCCGCACCAGTTCGGCAAAGCGCGACCCCTCGGGCACGGCATGCCCCAGCTCCGTCGCCACCGACTGGCCGACATCGAGCCCCACCGTATCCATGAGTTCGATCGGCCCCATCGGCATGCCGAAGGCCACGGCCGCGGCATCGAGCAGTTCGGGGCTTTCCCCCGCTTCCACCCGCTCCACCGCGCCCAGCATATAGGGCATCAGCACCCGGTTCACGAGAAAGCCCGGTGCCGATTTCACCACCACCGGCGACTTGCCGATCGCCACCGTAAAGGCCGCGCCCTTGCCGATCTCCTCGTCGCTATTGAAGCGCGAGCGGATCACCTCGACCAGCGGCAACTGGGCCACCGGGTTGAAGAAATGCAGCCCGATCAGCCGGGATGGATCACTCAGCCCCTCCGCAATCCGCTCCAGCTCGATCGATGAGGTATTGGTCGCCAGGATCGCCCCCGGCTTGATCTCGGTCTCGAGCTCGGCAAAAATCTGGCGCTTGATAGCCAGATCCTCCACCACCGCCTCGATCACCACATCGGCCCGCGCCACGCCCCTGCCATCGGGATCGGCCTGCAGCCGCAACATCGCGGTATCCACCTCGAAGCGTTTCTTCAGCCGCTTCTTGAACAGCGCCTTGCCCCGCTCCAGCGCCGGCTTGATCCGATTCATGTCGAGGTCCTGCAGCGTCACGCTCATGCCGCGCAGCGCGCACCAGGCGGCAATATCCCCGCCCATCACCCCGGCCCCGATCACATGCACGCGCCGGAACTGCTGCCCCTTTGCTGCCTGCTTCTTGAGCCCCTCGGACAAAAAGAACACCCGCCGCAGATTGGTCGCCGTGGTCGAACCCATCAGCGGCACAAAGGCCGGCACCTCGCCCGCAATCATCGCGCGCCAGTCATTGCCGTGTTCTTCAAACAGCTCGATCAGCCCATAGGGCGCCGGGTAATGCTCGCGCTTGGCCTTCTTGCCGACCTTTTGGCGCATCTTGTCGGCCACATAGCCGCGCAGCGGTCCCATCGCCATGATCGTCTTGGTGATCGGCGCCACGGTGGACCGGCGCTTTTGCAGCACGGCCTTGCGCCCTTCCCAGCGCAGATTGTCGCGATGGCGCACCAGCTTGTCGACGAGCCCCAGCCCGCGCGCCGGGCCCGCCCGCAGCATCTTGCCGGTGAGCATCAGGTTCATGGCATCTACCGGCCCGGCCTGGCGGATGGATCGGCCGGTGCCACCAAAACCCGGAAAGATCCCCAGATTGACCTCGGGAAAGCCGAGCTTGGTTTTCTCGTCCTTGACCGCGATCCGGTAGTGGCAGGCCAGCGCCAGCTCCAGCCCGCCGCCAAGGCAAAAGCCGTGAATGCCCGCAACCACCGGGATCTTGAGGTTCTCGATCCGGTCAAACAGTTTATGAGCCTGCCGCAGCGCGTCTGGCAGCAGCGCCAGGTCCATCTTGTCGAATTCGCGCACATCGGCGCCGGCGATAAAGCCGCTATCCTTGCCCGAAAGCAGCACCACCCCCACGAGCTCGCGCCTGTCGGCCATCCCCTCGATGCGCCCGATCAGCTCCTCAAGCTCGAGGATCGCGGCGGTGCTGAGCGTATTGACCGGCGCATCGGGGCTATCGATGGTCAGCCAGCCGATATCTTCCACATCCTTGTGGAAGCGCCACGAGCCCGTCACGCCCTCAAAGGGCAGGATGGGGGTGTCCATCAGCTCTTCGATCATTCCGCTGCCCTCCGCGCCGGTTCCGCTGCCAATTTGTCGGGATCGAAATCATCAACCCGCACCGCGCGTTCCGTCGCCGCGTCGGCTGCACGCATGATACCCGCTTCATTGTCGTTGAGAACGCCCGCCGCTACCGCATCGGCAATGGCGTCGCGGTCGAGCCGGCGCTCGATCACCCCCTTGCGCGCGGCCTTGACGAACCGCGCCTCGATCTCCTCGGCCTCGGTGACCTTAAGCAGCGCATCCTCCAGCACGCCCGTGACATCATCGGGGTCCATCGACACATAGGCGCCCGTGGTCATGCGGTCGCGGAACTGGCCGGGCTGCAGCACGGCGCGGGCATACCGGTTGTTCACCCGATCCGCTGCCGGGCGGGCATGCCGCCCCAGCGGAAAGCACAATACCCGCATCGCATTAGCCATGACCCGATTGGGGAAATTGGCGAATACCTCGCCGAACTTGCCCTCAATGGCAGCAATGCGATCCGCCATGATCGCATCCACCAGTTCCCGATCTTCGGCCAGCCGCCCCTCATCTTCGAAGCGCTTGAGCACCGCTGACATGAGGTAAAGCTCACTCAAAATATCAGCCATGCGGCCCGACAGCTGCTGCTTGGCCTTGAGCGCGCCACCCAGCGACACCGTGGTCCAGTCAGCCACCAGCGCAAAGCACTGGCTGTAGCGATGCAGCTGCCGATACCAGCGCCCCGCCTCATGCTCGGCTGGGCTCGAAGCAAAGGAGCCGCCGGTCACGCCATGCAGGAAACTCGCTACGATATTACGCAGCATGAAGCGCGTATGCCCGCCAAAAGCCTGGTCGAACTGCTCCAGCCCCTGGACCCGGTCGGGGTTCTGCACCGCCTGGATCTCCCGGTACAAGAAGGGATGCGCCCGTAGCACGCCTTGTGCGAACGTCATCAGCGTGCGGGTAAGGATATTGGCGCCCTCGACCGTGATGGCGACCGGCGTCGCCATATAGGCCCCAAAAAGGTAGTTGCTCGGCCCGTCCTGGATCGCCCGCCCGCCATGGATATCGAAAGCATCATCGATGGTGTCGCGCATCGCCTCGGTGGTGCGATATTTCAGCAAGGCCGAGATCACCGCTGGCCGCTGCCCCTCATCCACCATGGAGGCTGTCAGCCGCCGCGAAGCTTCATAGACATAGGCGTTCTTGACCATCCGCCCCAGCGGCTCGGCCACCCCTTCCATCATCCCCACCGGCATGCCGAATTGGCGCCGGATCCGGGCATAGGCGGAGGTCACCCGCAGGCTTTGCTTGATCGAGATCGTACCAATGGCCGGCAGCGAGATCGCCCGCCCCGTGGACAGGCATTCCATCAGCATGCGCCAGCCTTGCCCGGCATAGGCCGTGCCCCCGATCAGGAAATCGAGCGGAATAAACACGTCCTTGCCCGTGGTCGGCCCGTTCATGAAGGCCTGCCGCGAGGGATAATGGCGCCGTCCGATCTCCACCCCGGGGTGATCAGAGGGCACCAGCGCCAGCGTGATGCCGATATGCTCGCCCTTCCCCAGCAGGTTCTCGGGATCCTTGAGGATGAAGGCGAGGCCCAGCAGCGTCGCTACGGGCGCGAGCGTAATATAGCGCTTGTCCCAGGACAGCCGCACCCCCAACACTTCGCGCCCCTCATGCATCCCCTTGGTGACAACGCCGATATCGCGCATCCCCCCGGCATCGGAGCCTGAATGCACGCCCGTCAGCGCAAAGCACGGCACTTCGAGCCCCGTCGCGAGCCGCCGGAGATAGCGCTCCTTCTGCTCTGATGTGCCGTATTTTTCCAGCAACTCGCCCGGCCCCAGCGAATTGGGCACCATCACCGTGATCCCCGCCGCCACCGAGCGGCTGGCGATCTTCGACACGATCATGGATTGCGCCTGCGCCGAAAACCCAAGGCCCCCATGCTCCTTGGCGATCAGCATGCCAAAGAACCGGTTGTCCTTGAGGAACTGCCACACCTCGGGCGACAGATCTGCTAGATTGTGCCGCGCTTCCCAGTCATTGATCATCGAGCACACCTGCTCGGTGGGCCCATCCAGAAATGCCTGCTCTTCCGCGCTCAGGGTCAGTGGGCGGATGGCCGTCAGCTTGCTCCAGTCCGGCCGCCCCGAAAACAGCTCCGCATCCCACCCGACAGTGCCGGCATCAAGCGCTTCCTGCTCGGTCCGCGAGACGCGCGGCAACATGGATTTGACCACCCCATAAAGCGGGCGCATCACCAAGGCCTTGCGGATCGGCGCCAGGCTCAACAGCAGCAGCACGATCCCGGGCAGCAGCGCCAGCACCAGCCCCGCGCCCGTCAGCCGATAACCGACTTCGAGATCGATGCCCGACATCAGCCCGATCACGAGGGCCGCCACGCCCCACTGCCAGAGCGGCGCTTCGCGGATGGCCAGCACGGCGATGGCGACCAGGGACAGCACAATCAGCAACAACGCCACGGCAACATCTCCTTGAGGCACACCCGCAACCATCGGGCACCTAACCACTCTAACCAGCCTTACGTAAACGTCAACTCCACGCCCCATGCGTAGAGCGCCTGCGCTGCAGCCTTCAGAAACCCGGGCAAGTGTTTGACGCTAACGTAAACCCATGGGATAAACTGCCGGCAAACAGGCGCCCCGAAAGGGCGCGCCTACCCGCAAGCGGGCACGCACCCGCGGGACGGCAGGAGGAGAACAGCAATGGATATGGTCAATCCCGAGCCGGGACCGCTTCGCCCCTGGATTGCCAATTATCCCGAGGGAATCCGCTGGGATATCACCATCGATACGCGCCCCGTCCACGAACAGGTGCTGGCCGGCTGCGCCAAGAACCCCTCGGCCGTCGCGCTCGATTTCCTGGGCGGCACCACCAGCTTTGGCGAACTGGCGAAAAGCATCATCGCCCTGGCCGGCGCGCTGCAGCACCAGTTCGGCATCGGCAAGGGCAGCCGCGTCGCGCTGATGCTGCCCAACACGCCCTTTTATCCAATCGCCTATTACGCCGTGCTGCGCGCCGGCGGCACCGTGGTCAACTGCAACCCGCTCTACACCGTCCCCGAGCTCAGCCACATCATGGCCAATGCGGGCGCCGAGCTGATGATCACGCTCGATCTCAAGCAGATCTTTGACAAGGCCGAGGCCCTCGCCGCATCGGGCCACGTCAAATCGCTGGTCGTCTGCCACTTCCCCGAAGCGCTGCCGCTCGCCAAGCGCGTCCTCTATTCGGTGGCCAAGCGCAAGGACCTTGCCGACCTCAAGCGCTCCCCCGCGCGCGATCGCATCACCACGCTCAACAAGCTCCTCGCCCGCCGCGAAACGCCCGACGCGGTGGTCATCGACCCCGAGCGCGACATTGCCGTTCAGCAATATACCGGCGGCACCACCGGCCTGCCCAAGGGCGCACTCCTGACCCATGCCAATATCTCGGCCAATATGAGCCAGATCGACAAATGGGGCTGCGAGCTCTTCTACCCGCCCTCCAAGGTCGTGGCCGTCCTGCCCTTTTTCCACATCTTCGCCATGACGGCCTGCATGAACGTGCCCCTGTGCAACGGCACCCCCGTCATCATGCTGCCCCGCTTCGAGCTCAAGGCGCTGCTGGACCTCTTCACCCGCACCAAGGCCAATGTCCTGCCCGCGGTACCGACGCTGCTGGCGGCCCTCGGGCGCTCCTCTGCCGTCAAGCCCGAACAGCTGGCAAGCCTGCAGGTCGCCATTTCCGGCGGCGCCCCGCTCAGCAACGAAGTGCGCGCGCAATTTTCCACCAAGTCCAAGGCGCTGCTTGCCGAAGGCTACGGCCTCACCGAAGCCTCGCCCGTCGTGTGCTGCGCCGCCCTGCGCGTTCCCTCCAAGCCCATGAGCATCGGCATGCCGCTGCCCGCCACCGATATTCGCTTTGTCGATGTCGACAGCGGCGAGGTCGTGGGCATCGGGGTCGATGGCGAATTGCAGGTCAAGGGGCCCCAGGTCATGGTCGGCTACTACAATGACCCCGAAGCGGACGCGCAAGCCTTCAGCGATGGCTGGCTGCGCACCGGCGATGTCGGCCATATCGATGAAGACGGCTATGTGTTCCTCGTGGACCGCATCAAGGACCTCATCATCTGCTCGGGCTTCAATGTCTATCCGCGCGTCATCGAGGAAGCCCTGTTGACCCATCCCGCGGTCGAGGAAACCAGCGTCATCGGCGCTCCTGACCCTTATCGCGGCGAAGCGCCCGTCGCCTTCGTCAAGCTCCAGTCCGGCCAAACCGCGACCGAAGCCGAGCTCAAGCACTTCCTCACCGATAGGCTCAACAAGATCGAGCTGCCACGCGAGGTCATCTTCAAGGATGAATTGCCCAAGACCCTGATCGGCAAGCTTTCCAAGAAGGAGCTGCGCGCGGAATACGCCAAAAGCCATCCCGGGTCGGCGAGCAAATGAACCGCGCCGAACCGGAAAACCGCGATCTCTTCGCCATCGCCGATCTGGCGCGCGAATTCGGCATTTCCACGCGCGCCATCCGCTTCTACGAAGCCAAGGGCCTGCTCGCGCCCGAACGCGTGGGCGCCGCCCGCATCTTCCGCCGTCGCGACCGGGCCCGCCTGATCCTGATCCTGCGCGGCAAGCGCCTCGGCTTTTCCCTGCGCGATATCTCCGATTATCTCAGCCTCTACGATGCCGACCGCAACGAGCAGCTCCACCTGCTCGCCGGCAAGGTCGAGCAACGCCTCGCCTCCCTCGAACAGCAGCGCGCCGACCTCGAACTCACCATCGCCGAACTGCGCGAAATCAAGCAACTCGCCGAAGAGCGGCTGCACAAGCGCTGAGTTGAATTTTTGTACGTAAATGCGTACGTTGAGCGCAAGGAGAAGCCCATGCGCGCCAAATCCATTTCCGACTTCCGCAAAAACATCGCCGCCGACATCGATGCAGTGGTAACCGACCTCGAGCCCTTGATCGTCACGCGCAACGGCGGCAAGCCGCCGGTCGTGGTCATGTCACTGGAGGAATTTGAATCCTGGAAGGAAACTATCCACCTTTCCAGCACCCAGGCTAATGCCGATCGGCTGGCCCAGGGGAATGCCGATTTTGAAGCGGGCCGCGGCATCAGTGCCGACTGGCCTGAATGAGGCTCCTCTTCACCGAGCCGGGTTGGGATGACTATGAGTATTGGCAGGCCAATGATCCAGATACGCTGGCCAAGGTCAACGAGCTGATCAAGGATTGCCGCCGCTCGCCATTTTCAGGCATCGGCAAACCCGAGCCCCTCAAGGGCAACTACAAGGGCTGGTGGTCACGCCGGGTCACCCAGGAGCACCGGCTGGTCTACCGCGTCGAGGCCGACGTCTTGTGGATCAACCAGTGCCGCTTCCACTACGACCGGCGCTGACGATCTGGCGCCGCTAACTCCCGCCCCGCGGTTTGACGTTCTTGGTCAACAGATCCGGCTTTTTCGGCTTCACCCAGCCTTTGGGTGGCTGGCGCACCGGCACATGCGTTCCGAGGCCCATCGCGCCCGGCGGCGGCTGGCCCACCGTCACCGTGCCCTCGCCCTCCTCGCCCGGAGCACCACCCTCTCCCTTGAGCCGCGCAATCTCATTGCGCAGCCGCGCCGCTTCCTCGAAGTCCATCGCTTCCGCCGCCGCCTGCATCTGCGCTTCCAGCCCCAATAGCCGCTGGTGATTGGATCGTGATGACATGTTTTTCCGCCCTTTTCTCCCACGCACTGCTGTCACCCCGGCCTTGAGCCGGGGTCCATCCGTAGATGCCAGCATTATACAACCGCTCAAGTAGCCTCGATAAACACCGCCATATCTTCCAGTGTCGCCGCTTCGTTCGCCGGCTTGTCCCAGCGAATGCGGTTGATGCGCGGAAACCGCAGCGCCACCCCCGATTTGTGCCGCGTCGATTCCTGCGCCGAGTCGAATGCCACCTCGAACACCAGCTCCTTGCGCACCTCGCGCACTGGCCCGAAGCTTTGCAGCGTATTGGTGCGGATCCACTTGTCGAGCTGTTTGAGTTCCTCGTCGGTGAACCCGAAATAGGCCTTGCCGATCGGCACGATCTCGTTGCCCTTCCATACCCCGAATGTGTAGTCCGAATAAAACGAGCTGCGCTTGCCATGCCCCCGCTGGGCATACATCAGGATGGCATCGACCACATTGGGGTCGCGCTTCCACTTGAACCAATAGCCCTTGGGCCGCCCCGGCAGATAAGGCGAGGTCTTGAGCTTGAGCATCACGCCTTCATGCCCGTGCTGGTCCGCCCCCTCGCGCCGTTGCTGCGCCAGGTCGTCCCAGTCGGTGAACGGCAGCACCGGCGACAGATCCAGCCGCGTTTGCGGATTAGCCTCGAGCCACCGCTCCAGCCGTAGCCGCCGCTCGGTCCAGGGCAGCGCGCGTACGTCCTCGCGTCCATCGAACAAGATGTCATAGACACGAATGAACGCCGGCGATTCCTTGAGATGCTTGGCGCTCGCCACTTTCTTGTTGAGCCGCTGCTGCAAGTCGTTGAACGAGCCCGCCTCGAAATCGCGCCCCACCAGCAATTCCCCGTCCAGCACCGCCTGCCCGGTCACATTCTCCACAATGTCGGGGAAGGCGGCGGCAATATCGTCCCCCGTGCGCGAAAACAGCGATGCCGTGCCCGGTCCCAGCACTAGTTGCACCCGGATGCCGTCCCACTTCCACTCCGCCGAAAAATCCGCGGGCTTGAAGCGGGTCAGATCCTTCTCCTCATCGATCGGATTGCTCAGCATCAGCGGGTGGAACCGCGCGGCATGATCGATATCGGGCCGTTCGGCCTCCCCGCTCAACCAGGCAAAGAGTTCGGTATAGGGCACCTGCAGCCCATGCCAGACTTCCTCGATTTCCTGCAGCGGCACCCCGCTCATTTCGGCAAGAGCTGTCTTGGCCAGCCGCGCCGACACCCCGATCCGCAGCGCTCCCGTCGCAAGCTTCACCACCGCCCAGCGCTCATTGATCCCCGCCCGCGTCAGCAGCGCCGCGATCAGCTTGGGCAATTCGCTCTTGGAGGTGGTGTTGAACAATTCGATCAGGTCGGTGAGCGACGGCAACTCGCCCTCGCCGCCATGATGGGGCCAGATCAGCGCGATGGTTTCCCCCAGATCCCCGACATAATCGTAGCTCATGGCGAACAGCACGGGATCGACTTCGCGCAGCACGATGTCCTTGAGCAGCGCCGGCTTCACATTGCGAAAGGTCAGCGCCCCGGTCAGCACCGCCAGCGCAAAGCCGCGGTCGGGGTCGGGCGTTTCGCGGAAATACTGCGTCAGCGCCTCGATCTTGCGATTGCGCGAGGGTGTCAGCGCCAGCAGTTCCAGCAATTGGGCAAAGCGTTTCATTCCTCGCCCTCCCCGCCATCATCCTCAAAGCCCTGGATGTTGAGCGGCTCGGCCTCCAGCCCCTGCTGGCGGCACCAATACACCAGCGCATCCTCGCGCCCATGCGTCACCCACACGGTCTGCGCCTCGGTCTCGTGGATGGTTTGCCCCAGCTCGCCCCAGTCGCAATGATCCGAAATCACCAGCGGCAATTCCACCAGCGCCTGGCGCGCCCGCTGCTTGACGCTCATCCACCCCGACGCCTGGCAGGTCACAGGATCGGGAAAGCGCCGGCTCCAGCGGTCGCGAATGGCCGAAGGCGGCGCAATCACGATCGCGCCGGCCAGCTCCGCCTTGGCCACTCCCGTTGCCGGGCGCAGATCCCCCAGTGGCACGCCAAGCTCTTCATAGAGTGCACAAAGCCGGATCATCGCCCCATGCAGATAGATCGGCGCGTCATAGCCAGCATCGCGCAGCAGCCCGATCACCCGCTGCGCCTTGCCCAAGGCATAGCAGCCGATCAGATGCGCCCGCTCGGGGTTCTTGCGCACCGAATTGAGCAGCCGCCCGATCTCGGTTTGCGGCTTGGGATGCTGGAACACCGGCAGCCCGAAGGTTGCCTCCGTCACGAGCAGATCGCAGGGCACCAGTTCATAGGGTTGCGCCGTGCGGTCGGCGAGCCGCTTATAGTCGCCCGTCACCACCACCCGCTGCCCATCCTGCTCGATCAGCACCTGCGCGCTCCCCAGGATATGCCCGGCCGGGTAAAAGGTGATCCTTATGTCGTCGATCGCCAGGGGCTCGCCGAACGGAATCGCCTGGAACTGATCCGCGCAATCCTCGCCATAGCGCACCTTCATGATGGCGATCGTGTCGGGCGTCGCCAGCACCGCGCCATGCCCGGCCCGCGCATGGTCGGCATGGCCATGGGTGATGATCGCCCGCGCCTTGGGCGTGGACGGATCGATAAAGGCATCGATGGCCCGGAGATGGAGGTTTTTGTCGAGGATCTGCGGCATGGTAGCTGCCTAACGCCCCAACCCTTCCGAGGTTCAGGGCGTCTCGGAGGTGTCTCCCCCCGGCAGCAGCGGATCGAGGATCTCGAGCGGTGTGCCTTCGAGCGGCGGTACAAGATCGGGCACGTCCACCCCGAACACCAGCCCGATCGCCTGCGGCGCCAGCCACAGCCCCAGCGCCACCAGCACGGCAAGGCACCCCCACCAGACCAGCGTCAGCAAACCGTCGCGCGCCGACAGCGCCAGCGCAAATATGGCGATCACCGAAGCGGCGATGGTCGAGGACAGCGGAATAAACTCCAGCAGCGGCATGATCGCGCCCATCAGCACGCACACCCCTGCCCCTAGTCGCCGGGCCCGGGTGCCGGTCAACACCAGCCAGCGCCGCCGCACTACGCCGTCCGCCATCCGGCTCACCGGATACAAAAAGCTCAGCAGCTTGCCCACATGCTTGGGCGCCAGCGAACGCCGCGCCAGCCAGCCCGGCAGCCAGATACGGTTGCGCCCCAGCATCAGCTGCCCCGCGACCAGCACCGTGTTGAGCCCTACCAGCGAGGGCACGCCCGGAATGATGCTGAGCGGCGAGACCACGATCAGCGCCGGCAGCAGCAGCATCGACCCCGCCGCCTGCGCTCCCGCGACATTGCGCAAGGTGCCGATCGACACCGCTTCGCCGACGGCGGCCCGCTCTTCCACCTTGCGCACCAGCCGCTCCAGCGAGCCTTCAGCCTGCGACATGTAGCAATCCCTTTTCCGGCGCCCGAGCGCGGTCCTCTAGAGGACCTTGCTCACGTCGAGCAGTCCCGGCCGCTGCGCATTGGCGGCAGTAATAGCGGCTTCCCCGCCCAGCACCACCACATGCCCATGGCTCGCCACCGCTGCAACGGCTTCCGCCAGTTCAGCGAAATCCTTGCTGCTGGCATTGAGCACTTCGTCGCGCCGCTGCTGGCGGATCGCATCGGTCGTGCCGGTCAGCTGCCGCCACATCGAGCCGTAGCCCTTGGCATCGGGGAACTGGTAACCGTCCATATCTCCGATCACCCCGATGATGGAACGCGTCAAATCGTTCTCGCCCACCCCGGCCGCCAGCGCCTTGGCCGCGCCGTCATAGACATCGACCGTTTTGAGCAGATTGGGATCGCGATAGCTTAGAAATGAGAAATTGCCAGAGGTCAGGTCAAACCGACTTGAGCCGCCATAAGCGCCGCCCTGCACCCGCACCTTGTCCCAGAGATAGGTGGTGTTGAGATATTTGAGCGCCACGCTCGCCGCAGCCGAAACCTCGAACCCCAACGCCTGGAGGTTGGCGCCCTTGCCGACATAATTGACCTGCGCCGGAATCACGAGCCCTTCCGAACGCGCCGCCATTGGCCCTGGCCATTGCTGCAAAGGCTGTTCCACCGCCGGCAGGCGCTCAGTGAACGCGCCGATCTGGCTCTGCGCCTGGTTCCACAAAGCCCCGTCAGTGGTCACATTGACCACCATATGGGGGCGGTTAAACAGCGTGTCGCGGATGGTTTCGAGCACCTGCTGCACGCCCGCCCAGTCGCTGTCGATCCGGCCGACAAGTTCGCGCAGGAATTGCAGATAGCTGATCCCGCCCATGCGCTCGGACAGGGCCCCCGCCTGCGTCAGGCCGGCCTTGAGCCTCGTATCAACAATGGCATTGCCGCTCGGCACCAGCCGCGCTTCAAACCCCGCCTTTTCCTCAAGCGCCATCTGCCGGAACCGCTCGCGGTTATCCAGCCGCGCATCGAGCAGCACATCGCCCATGATGGCGAGCATTTCCTCGACCTTGTCGGCGACCGCCTTGCCCGAAAGGAAGAACCACGCCGCCGTCTCGGCGCTGCCCTGCATCGCCGAAAGCCCGCGATGCTGGTTGATCCCGCCCGTGCTGCGCCCGATCCGCTGCGTCAGCGCCACGAAATCTTGCTTGCTCGTGCCGGTCTGCAGCAGCGCCCGCCCAAACAGCGGCAGATAGGGCAGCAGCTCGTCAGGTAACACATGCAGGTCGAACCCCAGATCGAGATAAACGATCCCGAGCGTCGGCAGGTCATGGTAGAACAGCTTTGCGCCCCCGATCGTGCCGGTTTCCACCGGCACCTTGCGGATCTCGCGATCAAGGTCACCCAGCGTCAGGGTGGGGATCTTGGCGAGATCAGCCGGATCATCGGCGGTTTCCTGCAGGCGCTTGAGCTTTTCGGTTTCGCTGATCGTCGCTGCGATAGCCACCTCGTCCATGCCGGCGCGCACCTGAGCGAGCTTGTCGGCTTCCGCCGCCGCTTCACGCGCCCCCTGCTCCGGATCGGCCTCGAGCGTCACCGTGGTGCGGTGAGTATTGTCGAGGAACAGCCGGCGGATTTCGCCTTCGAAATGGCCCCCTTGCGCCTTCTCCTTGAGCGCCGCCAATGCCGTCTCGAAATGCAGCGGCGCCAGCGGATCCCCGCCATGCAGCCAGGTCGCAAGCGCGGTGAACATATAGGTCATCCCGCGCGGATAAGAGCCCGTATTGTTTTCGCGCAGCGAGAACTCGAAAGTATTAATCGCCGCCTCGAGCTGCTCGCTCGGAAAGCCGCGCTCGGCGATTTCGGCCAGCGTATCGACGATCAGCGTTTCGACCTTGGGCGCGTTGGTGGGGTCGATCCCCTTCATGCCAAAGCTCGCCATGGGCTGGCGCAGCCCCGAGCCGATCCCGCCGCCCGTCATGCCCTCGCCCAAACCCGATTCGGTCAGCGCCTTGCGCAGCGGCGCCGCCGGATTGCCCGCCAGCAGATAGCTCAGCAGCCCATGCGACAGCGCTTCCTCGCGATCAGCGGGGGGATCGATCATCCAGTTGACCGAGATCATCCCATCGCGCGGCTTGTCGGCATCCTTGGTGCCCGCATAGGTGCCGTGAAGCTGGCGCGGCGCATTAAAGCGCGGCTGCAGCCCAACTTCCGCATCGACCTCCGCCCGCTCGAACTGCGAGAAATAGGCGTCGAGAATATCGAGCCGCTGCGCTGGATCGTCGTCGCCCGAAAAGAACGCCCGCGTATTGGAGGGATGGTAGAACTTCTCGTGGAAGCGCTTGAACTGCGCGAAGGTCAGGTCGGGAATGGCCTTGGGATCGCCGCCCGAAGACTTGCCATAGGTCACATCGGGATAAAGCGAGCGCTGCGACAGGTCGCGCATCACCGCATCGGGGGAGGAAAACACCCCCTTCATCTCGTTGAACACCACGCCCTTGTAGACCAGCGGTGCATTGGGATCCTCTAGCTCGTAATGCCAGCCTTCCTGATGAAAGGTATCCTCGGTTAGCAGCGGGAAAAACACCGCATCGAGATACACATCCACAAGGTTGTAGAAGTCCTTGAGGTTCTGGCTCGCCACCGGATAGGCGGTCTTGTCCGGGAAGGTCATGGCGTTGAGGAAAGTGTTGAGCGATCCCTTGATCAGCTCCACAAACGGCTTTTTGACCGGATATTTCCGGCTCCCGCACAGCACCGAATGCTCGAGAATATGGGCGATCCCGGTGGAATCGGTGGGCGGCGTCTTGAAGGTGACGCCGAACACCTTGTTCTCATCGCTGTTGACGAGGCTCAGAACCTCCGCACCGGTCTTCTTGTGGCGATACAACAGCGCTTGGGAATCTACGTCAGCGATGCGTTCGTCGCGGACCAGTTCAAAGGCGGGATGGGAAAACATGACTACTCGACTGCCTGACAATTGCCCCCAAGGTAAGCAGCCCAAGCCTGATCCGCTAGGGGGCAAGGCCTCCCTCCCCCGTGAGGGGAGGGATCGAGGGTGGGGGTTCGGGCGGTTCAACCGACTCGCAACTTGCGAGCGTCGCCCCGGCTAAACCCCGCCGCGAATGGCGGGCTTCACGTCCTTTTCATACCATTCCTTGAGCCGCGTATTGAGCGCGGGAAAGAGGCTCCGCTGCTCGCTGGCAGCCACATTGTCGGCCAACTGCTCGGGCTTGCTCACCCCCGCAATGATCGTCGAGACCTGCGGGTGATCAAGGATCCAGCGCAGCGCGAACTGGCTCAGCGGCATGCTTTCGGGCGCGAGGCCCTTGAGCTCCTGCACCAGTTCCAGCCCCCGCTCATAAGGGATGCCCGAAAAGGTCTCGCCCACCGAAAAGGCTTCTCCGTCCCGGTTGAAGTTGCGGTGGTCGGTCGCCTCGAATTGCGTATCCCGGCTGAACTTGCCCGACAGCAACCCGCTCGCCAGCGGCAGCCGCACGATGATGCCGACATCGCGTTCCGCCGCCTTTGGCAGCAACTCGTCCGCCGCATCCTGGCGCAGCACATTGAAAATGATCTGCAGCGTCGCGAGCCCCGGCTGTTCGAGGCACAGCAGCCCTTCCTCGATGGTTTCGACGCTCGCGCCCCAGTGGCGCACCAGCCCTTCGGCCTGCAACCGGTCCATCCAGCCAAAGATCGAGCCCTCGCGCAACACCGCGGTGGGCACGCAATGCAGCTGCGCCAGGTCCAGTGTCGCTACGCCCAGCCGCCGCGCCGAACCCTCAAGGCTCGCCCGCGCGCCCTCAAAACTGTAATTGTTGGGGAACAAGCCGCCCCCGCGCCCGAGCTTGGTGGCCACCCGCACCTGCGGGTTCTTGGCGTGCGCCCCGATCCGGCTTTCGCTGAGGCCCCCGCCATAAACATCGGCCGTGTCCCAGAAATTGACGCCAGCCGCATCGGCCGCATCCAGAATGGCATTGGCGGTCTCATCGCCCACCGGCCCGAACCCGCCACCCAATTGCCAGCAGCCCAGGCCAATCTCGGAAACCTGGTACCCCGTCTTGCCCAATCGCCGCTGTTTCATCGCCACTCTCCCCTTGCCTTGACCCGGCTTAACCCGCTTGGGGAAAGCGAGCAACCGCCGCGCCGGTTCCGCCCTCAGCCCAATCGCCTCCGGCTCGGTTCAGCCTTCGTCGAAATATTCGGGAAAATCGGCAATGGTCTGGGCCAGCAGCACTTCGGCCCGCGCCAGATGCGCCCGCATCGCCGCTTCCGCCGCCACCGGATCGGCATCGGCTACCGCATCGACGATCAGCCGGTGCTCGGCAATGGCGCGCTGGCTCGAGGACACGCCCAGCGTCAGATAGCGCACCCGGTCGAGCTGCATCTTGTGATCGTCGATCAGTTGCCAGGCATATTCCACCCCCGCCAGCCGCGCGAGCACGCGGTGGAACAGCTCATCGAGCTCATGGAAGCGACGGTGATCATCGGCCACCGAGGCCTGATCCTGCTCGGCCAATAGCGCCTCGAGCTCGGCGCGAACGCCGGGTGCCGGCTGCGCCGCCAGGCGCCGCACGATCTCGACTTCGATCGACTCGCGGATGAACCGGGATTGCCGCACACCGACCGGCGAGATCTTCTTGACCACTGTCGCCCGCTTGGGCCGGATCAGCAGCAGCCCCAGCTGCGCCAGCCGGATGAAGGCTTCGCGCACTGGCTGGCGCGACACGCCATATTTGGCCGCGATATCGCTTTCCGAGATCACATCGCCCGGCTTAAGGGCCATGGTGATGATGTCGTCACGCAAAGCCCGCACGACGCGCAGCGCCATGGTTTCTTCGCCGTTCTGGGTCACATCAGCCACCACTTGCTTTGCTCAACTCCGGGCAGGATCGGATGCACGCCACCGCCGGGCCTGCCTGCCCAGGCTTTCCCAGTGCATATCGCGCGGCGCGCCATAAAAGAAGTAGTGCCACACCCCAATCTTGTATGGTAGATGCGAAAGCAGCCTCGTTACCTCAAGACCGGAGTTTTCCCCTATGGCCAAGACTTACGCGCTGGTGGGCACCGGCGGTCGTGCCCGCATGTTCTATGAAGCGATCTTCGGGCCCCATCGCGAACATTCCCGCCTGCTGGCGCTCTGCGACACCAATCAGGTGCGCATGGATTTCACCAACCGCGTGATCGAAACCGAGTTGGGCGGCCAGGCCGTGCCCACCTTCAAGGCCAGCGATTTCGGCGCCATGCTCCAGGAGCACCAGCCCGATACGGTGATCGTCACCTCCATTGATCGCACCCACCACCACTACATCATCGCGGCGCTGGAAGCCGGTTGCGACGTCATCACCGAAAAGCCGATGACCACCGACCCCGAAAAGTGCCAGGCGATCCTCGACGCCGTCGAGCGCACCGGCAAGCAGGTCCGCGTCACCTTCAACTACCGCTACGCCCCACACAATTCCGCCCTGCGCGAACTGATCGCCGAGGGGGCCATCGGCACCCCCACTTCCGTGCATTTCGAATGGCTGCTCGATACCCGCCACGGCGCCGATTACTTCCGCCGCTGGCACCGCGACAAGCGCAATTCGGGGGGCCTCATGGTGCACAAGTCCACCCACCATTTCGACCTTGTGAATTTCTGGCTGGCCTCGCAGCCCGATACTGTCTTTGGCATGGGCGACCTCAAATTCTATGGCCGCGCCAATGGGGAAGAGCGCGGCATCTTCACCCCCTATACCCGCACCACCGGCGTCGAAGCGGCTAGGAACGACCCCTTCGCCATCGATCTCACCAGCAACCCGGTGCAAAAGGGCCTCTATTGGGACGCTGAGAAGGAAGATGGCTATCAGCGCGACCAGAACGTCTTTGGCGACGGCATTTCCATCGAAGACACGATGAATGTCATGGTCCGCTACCGCAACAAGGCGGTGATGACCTATTCGCTTTATGCCTACGCCCCTTGGGAGGGCTTCAACGTCGCCATTAACGGCACCGGTGGGCGCCTTGAGCTCACCGTGCACGAAACCTCCTACATCAATGCCGGCTCGACCTCGGATACCGAAGGGGCCGCTAAGGGCGTGACCCTCTACCACTTCCCCTTGGGCGGCGAAGCGCGCCAGGTGCCGGTCAAGCACGGCGAAGGCGGCCATGGCGGCGGCGACAAGATCATGCTCGAGGAAATCTTCGGCAATGCCACGCCCAAGCCCGGCTATGGCGCCAATCACCGCGACGGCGCCCTCTCCATCCTCACCGGCATTGCCGCCAACCAGTCCTTCGCCACCGGCCTGCCGGTCAAGGTCGACACCCTCGTGCGGCTCTGAGGCGACAAAGGAAACTGTGACTCAACGGCTCGGCCCGGCTTTCATCGCCGGGCCGATATGCTAGGGAAGCCCTTCGTCCCCCTATGCGCGAGTCCCGCCACCGGCACGAACCCGCGCCTACCCGGAGCAGGAATGAAGGTTCAGATCGACATGGGCGCCACTGGCGCCGGCGTTTCCAAGGGAAGTGCCTTGCTCGATCTCGAGGAACTCCTCGCCACCCGTCTCCTCGTGCAAGGCAATTCCGGCTCGGGCAAATCCCACCTCCTGCGCCGTCTGCTCGAGCAAAGCGCCCCTTGGGTGCAGCAATGCATCATCGATCCCGAGGGCGATTTCGTCACCCTTGCCGACAAGTTCGGCCATGTAGTGGTTGATGCCGCCCGCACCGAGGCCGAACTCACCCGCATTGCCGGCCGCATCCGCCAGCACCGCGTCTCGGTCGTGCTCAATCTTGAAGGCCTTGATGTCGAGCAGCAAATGCGCGCCGCTGCGGCCTTTCTCGGCGGCATGTTTGATGCCGATCGCGACCACTGGTATCCCGTTCTCGTCGTCGTCGATGAAGCGCAGCTCTTTGCCCCCGCCGTTGGCGGCGAAGTGTCCGATGAAGCGCGCAAGCTTTCGCTCGGCGCCATGACCAACCTCATGTGCCGCGGCCGCAAGCGCGGCCTCGCCGGCGTCATCGCCACCCAGCGCCTTGCCAAGCTCGCCAAGAACGTGGCCGCCGAAGCCTCCAATTTCCTCATGGGCCGCACTTTTCTCGATATCGACATGGCCCGCGCCGCCGATCTTTTGGGCATGGAAAAGCGCCAGGCCGAGCAGTTCCGCGACCTTGCCCGCGGCCATTTCATTGCCCTGGGCCCAGCCATTTCGCGCCGCCCGCTCCCCGTCGTTATCGGCACAGTGGAAACCTCGGCCCGCTCTACGAGCCCCAAGCTCACTCCCTTTGAAGCCCCGGTGGATGCAGCCGAGCTGATCTTCACCGCCGAGCCCGAGCTCGCCCGTCCCGTGGTGCGCCGCCCCGCGCCGCCACCGCCGCCCTCGACCAACGAACTGCTCGCCCAGGTCGCCCGCGCGCGCCCGGAAGCCGAGCCGACGCCGCAATCGCTGTTCCCCGAGATCGATGAGGCCGAGCGCGATTCGCAGATCGATGCCATCATGGTCGAACTCTTGAGCGACCCAGATGCGGCCTTCCGGACCACGGCAGTGCTGTATCAGGATTTTCTCGTGCGCTGCCGCATCCGCCGCGTGCCCGGCGAACCGCCCGAACTGCCCGCCTTCAAGCGCCGCCTCGCCGTCGCCCGCGTTGCGCCCGAAAAGGAACTGGCCGACAGCGATGGCTGGCAGGCCGCGCTCGCCATGTCGGAAACCCTCACCGACGACGTGCAGGGCGTCTTTCTGGTGTTGGCGCAAGCCGCCCTTGCCGGCGAACCCTGCCCTTCCGACGCCACGGTGGCGCGCCTTTACGGCACCCACTCCACCAGCCGGGCCCGGCGCCTCCTCACCTGGTTCGAGGAACGCGGCCTCCTCGTTGTTCGCCTCGATTTCCGCAAAAACCGCGTCGTCGCCTTCCCCGACCTCAACTGCGAAACCGCCCCCGGCGACCCCAACGGCCCCGACGCCCTCATCGACGAACGCCCCGCCGCGGAATAATCTTTGTCCGGCATTACACCGCCGCCGCCCAGCACGCGATTGTCACCCCGGGCCTGACCCGCGGCCCATCTCGAGATCTCACCCCAGCCACCAGAAGTGCGAACAACCGCTGCCTTCCCTCCCCCCTGAGGGGAGGGATCGAGGGTGGGGGTTCAGGCGTCTCCGAAAACTCGACACCTCGGACGAAGTCGGCGAAGACAACCCTCCCCTACCCCAAAATCTCCACCGCAAACCCGAACCTAGCCACCCCGCCCGGCTCCAGCACCAGCGTCAGCGGCCGCTCCTCGAGCGCCGGTCCCGCGCCCACCCGCGCCGCCATGCCGTGCCAAGGCTCGAGGCAGAGGAACGGCGCCTCCATCTTGGGTTTGCTCCACAGGGCAAAGGCCGGCAGATTGCTCCAGGTGAAGTGCAAACCCTTCCCGCTCTCCGCCACGAACCGGATGCCGCTGCCCGCCCCTTCCGGAAACACCAGTGCATCCTCATCAAACAGCCCATGCTCCAGCACCAGCTCACCTCGATTGAAGGGCGACGGCAGCATGTCGGGGCCGAGCAGCCCCCCTTCAAGCTTGGCCCGCGCCGGCTCGGCCCCATTGTCGAGCACGGCGCGATGCTCCTCGCCCGCGCAGCCCGGCAGCGGCCAGGCAAAGGCGGGGTGAAACCCGAGCCCAAATGGCATCGGCCGCCCGTCGGCATTGCGCACTTCCGCTTCCACCACGACCTTGCGCCCCTCGAGCCCGTAACTCACGGCCAGCACGAACTCGAACGGATAAACCTCGTGCGTCACCTCCGATGCCCTGAGCTCGAACCGGCAGTGATCCTCCCCCTGCTCAACCAGCGTAAACACGCTCCGCCGCGCAAAGCCATGCTGGCTCATCGCGAACATCTGCCCCTCGATGCTCACCTGATCGTCCGGCGCCTTGCCCACAATGGGAAACAGGATCGGCGCCCGCCCATTCCAGAATTGCGGATCGCCATGCCACAGCCATTCGGCGCCATCCCCGGTGGTGATCGACTGCATTTCCGCCCCCATCGGCGCAAGGGAGACGCGCAGATCCGCATTAGCGATGGTGATCAGATCCATGGGATTTGCCTTTCAGACTTGTGGAAGGGTTCGACGCGAATGGGCTGCTATGCGCACCGCCTTGGCCTCGTCAGCATTGGGTGGTGCCCATTGCACTCTGAGTCGCGCCATCAAGCCTAGCGCATCTCCGGGCGCCATCAGCTTGTCGGTATTGTCGAAAAACAGAAAAACATCGCGCCGTAGCCCATCCGCAGTCGGCCCGGTGACAAAGTTCCCATCCGTCGGCTCCCCCAGCGACCAGCGCCGCACCCGCTCGGCCCAGCTGTCGAGCTGGGCGGGGGAATACCCAGACTTGTAAAGCTCCTCCGAGCCATGCAGGCGGCAATAAACAAAGTCCGCCGTCACATCCATCAGCAGCGGCCAGCTCACCGTGTCGGCGCAGACCAGCGCAATCTCGTAGCGCCGCAGCAGCTCGATAAACACCGGGTCGCAAAAGCTCTGATGCCGGATTTCCATGGCGTGCCGGATCGGTCGCACCACCCCGTCGCCGAAATGCGGCGGCGCCCGCAACCGCCCGTCATGCCGCCGCGCCAGTTCTGCCGCCTGCGCCGTGTCGCGCGGCAACAAGCGAAAAAACGCCTCGATCCGCTCCGGGTTGAAGGCAAACCGCTCGGGAAACTGCCACAGCACCGGCCCCAGCCGCTCCCCCAGCGCCAACGGCCCCGAAGCAAAGAAATTGGCCAGCGGCGGCTCGGGATTGGTGAGCTTGAGCATATGGGTCAGATAGCGCGGCCCCTTGAGCGCAAACACAAACCCTTCCGGAACCGCATCGCGCCATTGCTCGAACGACTTGGGCGTCTGCATCCCATAAAACGTGCCATTGATTTCGAGCGCATTGAAATGAACCGCGGCAAAGGCCAGTTCGCGCTTTTGCGGCAACCCTTCAGGATAAAAATTGCCGCGCCAGGGCGTATAGGTCCACCCCGATAGCCCAATCCGGATCTCCCCCCGCTCCACCAATCGCTGCCCCGTTCGTGCCTTGCTCGCGTCTCAACGCCAGCACGCCAACGACGTTGCAGCCCCCCAACACGCCCCACCTCTCGGCTCTATCCCTTCCCTCCCCCTTGAGGGGAGGGATTGAGGGAGGGGGTCCCTCAGCCAGTCACCAGTCCAGCAACACGCTCTCGCCCTAACTCACAGCGAACACCAGACACCGAGCGTCTGCGCACCCTCCCCCTTGAGGGGAGGGCCGGGGTGGGGGTTCAGGCCCCTCCACAATCGAGGTGCCGGGACCACCCAAGCTAAAACACCCTCACGTCAACGGAAACACCCCCCTGATCCGCGGCTCGCGCAGCCACAGCGCCACCCAGGCAAACACCCCCAGATAGAGGCTAAACAGCGTATGGCTGAACAGCGGATTATCCACCCGCAGATTGGCCGCCAGCGCCGCCCCCAGCAGCCCGGTCAACAACACCGCCCCCAGCAGCGAAGTGCGTGGGATCACAAACAGGACGGTGCACACCGCCTCGATCACCCCAATCAGCAGCAGATATTTAGGCGGCCATCCCACCGCCTGCAGCGGCTCCAGCGCCAGCGTCGAGCCCAGCAGTTTTGGCGCCACCGACGCACCCAGCATGAACAGCGCCAACAGCCCCGTCATGATCCAGCCAGCAATAATCATTCTTCGTCCCCACAACCCCGGCAGCCTCACGCTGCCCCCTCCCTCTGACGCTCGCCAGCCGCCCTTGCCGACACGCCCCCATCTTTTCGCAGCGCTTGCCCCCAGCCCCGCCATGCGCCACAACCCGGGCCATGTCCCTGCCGCCCCTCCCTATCGACCAAGCCCTCCCAGCCCTTCACGACGCGCTGGCCGCCGGCCCCTATGCCGTGCTGGTGGCGCCCCCCGGCGCCGGCAAGACCACCCGCGTGCCCCTCGCCCTTCTGGATGCGCCCTGGCGCGGCGATAGCCGCATCATCGTCCTTGAGCCGCGCCGGCTTGCTGCCCGCGCCGCCGCGACCCAGATGGCGCGCCTGCTGGGCGAAGAGGTCGGCGCCACAATCGGCTATCGCGTCCGCATGGATAGCCGGGTTGGCCCCAAAACCCGCATCGAAGTGGTCACCGAAGGCGTCTTCACCCGCATGCTGGTGGACGATCCCGAACTGACCGGCATCGCCGCCGTCCTCTTCGACGAGTTCCACGAGCGCAGCCTCGATGGCGATCTCGGCCTCGCCCTCACCCTCGATGCCGCCGCGCTTCGCCCCGATTTGCGCGTCCTCGTCATGTCCGCCACCGTTGATGGCGCCGCCGTCGCGCGCCTCCTCAACGATGCGCCCGTCATCGAAAGCCTCGGCCGCGCCTTTCCGGTTACCACCCAATATCGCGAGCCCGATCCCCTCGCCCGCCTCGAAGACGCCGTTGCGTCAGCCGTCCTCGCGGCCCTGCGCGAGCATGAGGGCTCGGCGCTCGTCTTCCTGCCCGGCCAGGGCGAGATCGCCCGCACGGCCGAACGCCTCGCCGAGCACCTGCCGCCCCACACCAGTCTCGCCCCGCTTTACGGCCAGCTCACCCCGGCCGAGCAGGACCGCGCCATCCAGCCCGCCCCGCCCGGCCAGCGCAAGATCGTGCTCGCGACCTCCATCGCCGAAACCTCGCTCACCATCGAGGGCATCCGCATTGTCGTGGATAGCGGTTTTCGACGCGTACCCGTTTATGAGCCCGCTACCGGGCTATCCACCCTTCAGACCCGCCGGGTCTCCCGCGCCGGTGCCGATCAGCGCCGTGGCCGCGCCGGCCGCACCGCGCCCGGTCACTGCATCCGCCTCTGGAACGAAGGCCAGAACGCCGCGCTCCAGCCTTTCGACACTCCCGAAATCCTCGCGGCTGACCTCGCCGGCTTTGCTCTCGATCTCGCCGCCTGGGGCGTCGCCGATCCCAGCCAGCTCCCCTTTCTCGATCCCCCGCCCGCCCCGGCCTGGAGCGAGGCCGTCGCCCTGCTGCAAAGCCTCGATGCCCTCGATGCGGCAGGCCGCCTTACCGCCGCGGGAAAGGCCCTGGCCCGCCTGCCGCTCCATCCCCGGCTCGCCCATATGGTGGTCGAAGGTGCCGCCGATAACGACGCACAAACCGCCGCCGAACTGGCCGTGCTGCTCGGCGAACGCGGCCTTGGCGGCGACGGCATCGATCTAGCCCATCGCCTCGATCGCTTTCGCCTCGATCGCTCACCCCGCGCCCGCGATGCCCGCGCCCTCGCCACCCGCTGGGCCAAATCCGCCGGCAGCAGCGTCGACAACACCGAACCGCAATCGGTCGGCCATCATCTCGCCCGCGCTTTCCCGGACCGCGTCGCCCAGGCTGCCGGTGCCCGCGGCCGTTTTCGCCTCGCCAATGGCCGGCAGGCCAGCATGGACGCCACCGAAGCTCTCGCCGCCGTGCCCTTTCTCGTCGTCACCGACCTGACCGGCGCCGCCGCCACCGCCCGCATCCGCGCCGCCGCTGCGCTGGAGCGTGCCGAGCTCGAAGCCCTCTTTGCCGACAAGATCACCACCGAAACCACCCTCAGCTTTGACGAGGCCAGCGCCAGCATCCGCGCGCGCCGCACCCGGCGCCTCGGTGCGCTGCGCCTCGCCGATGAACCCGTGCCCGTCGATGATCCGGAAGCTGCCGCTGCCCTGCTGGCCGAAGCAGCAGCCCGGCGTGGCCTTGATGCCCTTCCCTGGAGCCGCGAGCAAAAGGCCTGGCGCGCCCGCGCCAATTACCTGCACGCTACGCTGGGCGACGAGTGGCCCGACCTCAGCGCGGCGGCCCTTGCCGACAGCGCCGCGACTTGGCTCGCCCCCGCCCTTTACGGGTTGACCAAACTCTCCGAAATCACCGGCGAACAGCTGCGCACCGCGCTCGATCTGCTGCTTCCCTTCGCGCGGCGCCAGGAAATCGAAGCCCTGCTGCCCAGCCATTTCACCGCCCCGACCGGCAATGCCGTGCCCATCGACTACACCGCCGAAGGCGGCCCTGCGATCGAGATTCGCGTGCAGGAACTGTTTGGCCTCACCCGCCATCCCACCATCGCCAATGGCCGCATTCGGCTGGTTCTCGTGCTGCTATCGCCCGCCCACCGCCCGATCCAGACCACGCGCGATCTGCCGGGCTTTTGGGCCGGCTCCTGGCGCGATGTCGCCAAGGAGCTCAAGGGCCGCTATCCCCGCCACCCCTGGCCCGACGATCCCGCCGGGGCGCGCCCCACCGCCCGCGCCAAACCAAGGGGAACTTAGGGCCACGCCCTCTTGGGTTCGAGGCGCCAAAAGCGCACCTCTCCATGAGGCCTGTTGATGCATCGAGTTCCCAGTAGCCCTCATGGTGAGGTGCGAGCTCTTCGCGAGCCTCGAACCACGAGGGCGTGCCCCCGAGGCCGGGCACAAAAAAGCCCCGGATCACTCCAGGGCTCTTATGTCTTATTCGGCAGGCGAAAAATTCAGCGCCACACCATTGATGCAATAGCGTAGCCCCGTGGGCGGGGGACCATCGGGGAACACATGCCCCAGATGGCTGCCGCAGCGCGAGCAATGGCACTCCGTGCGCACCATGCCGTAGGAGCGATCCTCGGAGGTCTCGACCGAACCGGGCAGCGGATCGTTGAAGCTCGGCCAGCCCGTGCCGCTCTCGAACTTCAGCGTCGATTCGAACAACGGCTGGTCGCAACCGGCGCAGGTGAACGCACCCGCCCGCGTTTCATGCAGCAGCGCGCAGGACCCCGGCCGCTCGGTGCCGTGGTTGCGCATCACCTGGTATTGCTCGGGCGTCAGCCGCCGGCGCCATTCCTCATCGGTCCGCGTGACCGGAAATGCATGAGCATCCATGCCATTCTCCCGCTTGTTCCAAAATTTCAACATGGCTTTCATATAGTGCTGCAGCCGCCCTGGCGACAGGCCCAACCCCTCCGAGCCGTTCAAGCCGAGGTGACCGGCGCCTCGAACAGCCCCGTGGGAAAGCCATCCTGGCTCACCTGGTTCTTTTCGCGCCAATAATCCTCGATGCCATCGACGCCCTTGGCCCGCGCCCAGCTATCCATCTGCGGGCGCTCCTCGCGATAATCGAACAGCGGCACGCCATAGCCGCACGAGCTCTGCACCAGCTCGACCTCGAGCCGCACCATCTGCCGCGCCCCAAGCGGCGCCTCGCCCCCGAACTGCTCGGCCAACAGGGTGGCATATTCCTCGCTCTCGCGATGGATCACCCGCCCCTGCCCATACAGCCGCAGAATCAGCGGCGGCCCGTCTACCGCGCAAAACATGATGGTCAGCCGCGGATCGATCCGCAGATGCGCCGCCGTTTCATTGCCGCTGCCGGTGCGGTCGAGATAGAGCACGTCATTGTCCCCGAGCACCCGGAACATGTCGGTGCTCCGCGGCGACATGTTCACATGCCCCGTCGGCGCCGCCGAAGCGGTAAAGAACATGTGCTGGGCGGCAATGAACTTGTGATGGTGGGATTCGAGCTGGGGAAATCGCTTTGCCATCCCCCATTTCTGCTCCCGCCCCACCAGCCCGCGCAAGCTCTTTTCATCAGCCGCTAGAACCTGCCGCCAAGTTCTTTCTCTTTCCCCAACACATGCCGGAACCGAGGCTCCTGCCCTCCCTCCCCCCTGAGGGGAGGGCTGGGGTGGGGTCAGCGTCGTGGCCGCATTGTGCCCGCCACGACGACCCCCTCCCTCAATCCCTCCCCTCAAGGGGGAGGAAGCAAGTGCCCCGGCGCAAGCGGCGCGTGTTGTCCCCTTTGCAGGGCAGGCGCAGACAGCAGTCATCAAGAAACCGGCGAATCAATGCTCGTCGTCACGCACCATCCGCCCCAGCTTCGGGTCGGGGCGAGTCGAAAACAGTAATGTCCGAGAACCGGCGCGCAACGTAGATTACTACGTGAGCACCGGAAGCGCAGGTCATTGCTGTTTGCAGGCCGCCCCGGCGCGAAGAAGGGGCGGATGGTGGGAGTAACAAGGATTGAACTTGTGACCCTTCGCGTGTGAAGCGAATGCTCTCCCGCTGAGCTATACTCCCATCGCCATCGGCGAAGTAGACTAGAGAGATGGTGGGCGTAACAAGGATCGAACTTGTGACCCCCTCGATGTCAACGAGGTGCTCTCCCGCTGAGCTATACGCCCATCTCTCCGGGAAGGAACCGCCGCTTGGCCGTCCCAATGGCGCGGATAGACCACAAAACTTGCTTTGTGGTCAAGGGGCCTCGCGCGCGTCGCTGGGGAGAAAATGCTCCCCCGCTTTTCCGCCTCCACCTGCGCCCAGATCTGCGCGCAGCGACGGCAATTCCAGCACCCCATTCAAAGGCGGCTCAGGCGCCGCCCCAGCGTGTTTGATCACGCGGCCAGCAGCCGCTCCACTTCATTCACCAGATCCTTGAGGTGAAACGGCTTGCTCAGAACCGAAGCATCCTTGGGCGCGTCACTGTCGGGGTTGAGCGCCACCGCGGCAAAGCCGGTGATGAACATCACCTTCAGGTCTGGATCGAGTTCGGTGGCGCGCCGCGCCAGCTCGATCCCGTCCATCTCCGGCATCACGATATCGCTCAGCAGCAGCGAAAACGGCTCCTCGCGCAGCCGCTCATAGGCAGAAAGGCCATTATCGAAGGAAACCACCTCATAGCCGGCGTTTTTCAACGCCCGCGTCAGAAACTGGCGCATGTCATTATCGTCTTCCGCCAGCAGAATTCGTCTCATCACTCTCTCCGGCCAATTCGCCACTGAGTCGCAAATTATCCCACGGATGTTTATGCCAGGTTAGCCATAACGCAAACCGGGCAGCTGGCCGTTACAATTATCTTGATCAACTGGACAAGCCGCGTGCCACGGGCCACATTGCGGGGGTAAACGGCGCCGCGTCGCAGAACGGCGCCCAAGCCTATCGGGAGGGACTGTGCGGTCCGACTATTGGGATCAGCCAGCGTTTGAAACGATCCGGCCGCGCCGCCTCGTGGCGCCCCTGGTGTTCAACTCGGCCCATTCGGGCCGCAATTATCCCGAACGCTTCCTTGCCATGACCCGGCTCGATAATCTCTCGATCCGCCAGTCCGAGGATGCTTTTGTCGACGAACTCTTTGCCCGCGCGCCCCATCTCGGGGCTCCCCTGCTGCGGGCGCATTTCCCCCGGGCCTATCTCGACGTCAATCGTGAGCCCTGGGAACTGGACCCCTCCATGTTCGACGAGCCCCTTGGGCCAAGGTTCAACACCACCTCGCCGCGCGTGGCG
The DNA here is from genome assembly GCF_058133665.1 of Devosia sp. Z11_6. Taxonomy (NCBI): domain Bacteria; kingdom Pseudomonadati; phylum Pseudomonadota; class Alphaproteobacteria; order Hyphomicrobiales; family Devosiaceae; genus Devosia; species Devosia sp. Z11_6. The sequence continues at coordinate 300,629 of NZ_JBYUNQ010000001.1, read as the reverse complement.
GCCGGCCTTGGCACGCTCGCGCGCGTCGTGGCCGAAAACAAGCCCATCTATCGCGACCGGCTGACCCTTGAGGACGCGCGCATGCGTATCGAGGGCATTTATCAGCCCTACCATGCCGCGCTGCAAAAGCTGCTCAACGAAGCCGTTGGCACCTTCGGCGTCGCGGTGCTGATCGATTGCCACTCCATGCCGCGCATCAACCGTCCGAGCGACCGCTCCGGCCCCGATATTGTGCTTGGCGACCGCTATGGCACCACCTGCACCCCGGCCCTGATCGACATGGTGGAAACCATCTTCAGCGCGGCGGGCCTGCGCGTTGCGCGCAACCGCCCCTATGCCGGGGGCTTTTCCACCCGCGCCTATGGCCGCCCCCAGCAAGGCGTGCACGCCCTCCAGATCGAAATCAGCCGCCACCTCTACATGAACGAAGCGACCTTGGACCGAAACAGCGGCTTTGACACCATGCGCTCCCTCATGGACCACCTGATCACCGCCCTCATCACTCTCGACCTCCCCACCCTCCTCACCCCCCACACCGCCGCCCAGAAACTCGCCGCCGAATAGCGGACCGGCCGGCGCCTCACCCGCACCCGTCACCCTGCCCGGGCATCCTGCTGCATCAATTCCCGGCGTTCGCCTGCCATGCCGAGGAATGTCCCAGCCACGATCAGGGCTGCACCAACAAGCGTCGATGCGGTTACAGGCTCAGCCAAAAGGAGATGCGCTAACGCAAAACCGAACAGCGGCTCGGTTCCCATCAGAAAGCCAACCCTGGTCGGGCTCGTCCGGCGAACCGCAGCATTCTGGACGTAAAACGCCGCGATCGTACAAAACAGCGACAGAAAGGCGACGCTGGCCCAAAAGCTCGGGCCGGCCGCCACAACAAGCGCGCCAAGTCCCTGAGTGCTCCAAAGCATCGCCAGCGCGACTGCACTGACCATAACTGCTTGCGTGGCAGTCAGCGCCACGGACGACAATGCGCGCCCCGCCATCAATCGCTTGGTGGCAACCACCATGACCGCCCGAAGCATGGCGGCAAGGAGAATAAGCCCATCCCCGGGCGACCATGCGGTCCGTCCACCCACAAGGCAGCCAACGCCAGCGCAGGCGATAACCGCGCCAAGAATGACGATGGGGGGCGGCACGCGCCTCGCCAGCGCATAGTCCAGAAACGGAGTAAAGAGCGTGCTCAAGGAAATGATCAAAGCCGCATTGGTTGCGCTCGTCTGGGCAAGGCCTGCGATCTCGGCAATAAAGATCACTGCTAGAATAACGCCGAGCACAGCAGCCCGCACCAGGTCCGCCCGCGCCGCGGAGGCCAGTTCGCGCCGCGCCAGCATGGACATGATGCAGGCAGTGGCGAAAAACCGGTAGAAAATCAGGACCAGAACCGGCGCATAGGCCAATGCGCCTTTGCTGACCGGGTAGCTGGCCCCCCAAACCACCGCCACGCCCAGCACGGCCAGGTCGGCCAAGCCGGTGGAGCGGCGATCATGTGTTGCCGCCGCATGGACCCTGTCCGTCATCGTCTTTACCCTCGTTCAACTCCGACCCGCCACTGTGGCTCACGGTCTAGCTGTCAGTGGGTAGGCGATGGCGCAGGCGAGCTATAGAACAAAAGTGCAGCCCCGGTCAGGCCTGCGCATAAGCCGCCGGTGTGGTGCCGACTATGGCCGTGAAGTGCCGCGTCATGTGGCTCTGGTCGGCAAAGCCCGCCTGGGCCGCCGCCGCAGCCAGCGAGTGCCTTTCGCGAAGCAGGTTCTGCACTAGGCGCACCTTCAAGCCGATATGGTAGGCATGGGGCGGCAATCCGGTGCGGCGCTTGAACAAGTCGATCGTCTGCCGCCGACCCAATTCGGCCAGCGAGGACAGCACGTCGAGCCCGACATCCTCTTCAACATGGGCATGGAGGTAGTCGACAAGGTCTCGGGCGCGGTGATCCGGAAGAATAATCGCCATTTCTGTTTGGGCAGTGTTACCGGCAAGCCTGGCCACCACATCCCCCAGGGCGTCGAGGGCCGTGTCCCGGGACAGCGCCAGCCGCGACGCATGCACAACCTGGTGGATGCGTTCCAGCCGCGCTGACAGGGACGGATCACGGCGGTTGGAGAGCTTGAAGTCCGGGAGGGGCACGCCCTCGCGGCCTTCCGGATTCCCCAGGATGTCCCCCATGGTTTGCTCGGAGACATAGAACATCCGTTGCCCCCAACCACCCTCGACCGCCGCATTGCCGTGGTGCACGTCGCCTGGCCGCATGGTCATGACGGTTCCCGCGCTCACGCTGAGCTGCTCACCCCGGCACCAAACCGAATGCACGCCGGCTGTGATCACCCCAATCAGGTATTGCGGGTGAAAATGGGGTTTGAACGATTGGCGCACATAGTGAGCGGCGAGGGTTTCGAGGCCCCCATGGACCAGTGGTCGCCGGAAGGAAACGCGCTCCGATCCTCCCTTCGCCCGCCCTGGCCTATCGTTCACCGCTTTCGCCTACTCGTTTGTGCCGCAAGGATGTTCCTGCCACCACCGTGCAGATAAACCGCAGGGAGCGGCGAGTAAATAAAATCTGCAGACCACACCAGCCCCCGTATCCGCTCCGGGCCTGGCGCTTGCCTATTGGCTATCGCCGTTATCGGCTTTTGACGGCAAAATCAGTGGCACGGCCGCCAGGATGATGAGGATAACAGCCGCCGACAGGACCGCGGTTGCTTCGAGGCCCAAACCGGCAATGACACCAATGCCCGCGGTGGCCCAGATATTGGCGGCGGTGGTCAGGCCCTCCACCTGGTTCTTTGCCGTGCGCACGATAATCGCGCCGGCGCCGAGGAAGCCGATCCCCTGCACAATGCCCTGCAAGACCCGCGACATATCCTCGATCGGCATGCCACTCTGGGTCGGCCCGATGACAAACAGCGCCGCCCCCACGGCAACCAGCATATGGGTGCGCACCCCTGCGCTTCTGCCTTTGCGTTCACGTTCATAGCCAAGGATCCCGCCAAGCATGGCAGCGAGCAGCAACCGCATGGCAATGCGCGTAATGGTCGAAACGTCTGGAACGTCCGAAAATTCACTCAGGGCGGTCGACCAGATTTCGTCTAGCACGGTTGGTTTCCTCATCATGATGCGGGGGCACGGCGTGCCGCTGCACCTATAAGGCAACAGGCCCCACATGGATGCCAGGGCCATGCAAATGCGCGTCCCTAGGTCGCAGCCCGGGGCCTGACCCTCCGCGTGAGCACCCCGGCGCTGGCCTTGGCGGGTACATCCTTGCTATGGTGTGCTTTCCTGTTTTTCAGCTCTGACCCGAAAGAACCAGCACGGCCATCACCGTGACAGGCTTTCATTCTTGCGACCAAGGTGGCGAAGATGAACAAGCCTTTTGTGGCGCTGCGTCCGGAAATCACGCGGACCCACGCCCAGATCCTGATGCGCTGGTTGGAAGATGAACGCGTCACGCGCTATCTCAGTGATTCAAGCAGCGTGTCCCGCTTCATCACCCAGGCCGTGGACCGAACGCAGCTGCCGATCCTGACCCATTTGTTCAACCAGGGCGGACGCTTCTTCATGGCCCATGATCGCACTGATCGGCCCGTGGGCTTCGTCCGCCTGGTCAAGACCGGCCCTGATTGCGAAATCGTCCTGGTGATCGGCGATCACGACAACTGGGGTCGCCGGCTCGGCGCCAGCACCATCCGCGAAGGGCTGAAGCTCGCCTTTCTCGATATGCGCGCCCGCACCGTCATCGCCAAGATCCATCCGGACAACACCCGCTCGCTCAAGGCCTTTGAGCGCTGCGGCTTTGTGGTCGATCGGGAAACACCAGGGCTCACCGCCCTGTCCATGACCTCTGCCCGCTATCTGCAGCGCCTGCGTGACGGAGCCATGGCCGAAGCCGCCGAGATCTACATCACCGAGATGGACAAAGCCCGCCTCCAGGACCTGATGGCCTACGAGCAAGGACCGGCCATTGTGGACCTCGAACACGAGATCGAACGAGCCGTTGTGGTCGATCCCCGGCGCGTCGCGCGCGATGTCGTCACCATGAATTCCAGGCTCGTGCTGCAGCTAAACGACGAGCAGCGCGACGTGACGCTGGTTTATCCGCAAGACGCGGACAAAAACTCGGGCAAACTATCGGTGCTCTCCGACCTCGGCGCCGCAATCCTGGGCTATGGTGAGGGCCATGCCATCGACTGGCTGGTGTCCGATCGCCCACAGCAGATCCGCATCGAACGGGTACTTTACCAACCTGAATCCGCCGGCCACTTTCATCTTTAGTGCCAGTGTCGGGCCGCTACCCCCTTGCCCCAGCAGCCACCCAACCCACCAATCCGGCTCAGCGCATTCTAGAGAAGCGGACGTTTAAGGATGGTCATCCCTGATCAAACCGGCCCACGAATACCTTTGTGCGAACCGCCAGTCTGGATGGACAGCGTTTTCGCCGGCAGCGCACCGCGGCGTCGAGAGCACTAACAGGGGAGCCGCTAAACCGCTCCGATGCGGAGCGAGGAACTGAACGGCTGCCGTTCACTACTTTACCGAGCCCAGAGTCCCATGCGCTTATATATCAACGCTGTTGCGCCTGCGGATGTGGAGATACGCTGGATCGAACCCGGCAAACTGTTCCAGTGCAGTGTGGTTGAGGATTTCGATTGCGGAGCCCCGGATGGTTATCATCTCGCTGGCCCGCAGGAATTGAAGGGTGCGGTTAACATGCACAGCCGAGAGTCCCACCGTATCGGCCAGGTCCGCCTGCGTCACAGGTAATTTGAAGCTACCATCTGCAACGAGGCCGACGGCCTTGAGACGGGCATGAATCTCGCAGAATAGGTGCGCGATGCGCCGGTCCGCCTCCCGGGTGCCCATGTTCAGCAGCCACTCCCGCAGGGTCGCCTCATCAACCAAGGTCGCCCACCACAGTGGTCGCTTCAGTCCTGGGCGTTCGAAAAGATTGTCGATCGTTTCGCGCGGGATATCGACAACCTGACAGTCCGTCAGCGCCCCAATGGAGTGATCCATTGCATCCAGAACATGCACACGCAGGTCACAGAAGTCGCCAGGCAACAAGTAGGCGACGATTTGGCGACGCCCGCTCTGATCCATTTTATAGCGACAGGCCAGCCCTTCGGCGACCAGATGAACATCGCTGGGGTTGTCGCCTTCTCGGATGATGTCGCGCTTGGCACTAACGAGCCGGCTGCCTGACCCTGCCTCCCTGACCAGGCTCCGGTCTTCATCGGACAGAGCCGCATAACCTTCCAGTTTACGAATAAGGATGTTTAGCGACATGGCCCCTCACTTTGTCGGCCCCACCCACCACCGTTCACTGCCGATGTATCTAACATATGATAGAAAAACCGAACGGTCTCATCCATTCGCCAGACGGGCCTGGCTAGTCCTCGTGGTTGTCACCTGAGAAGCGGAGAGTAAAACAGACTGCGCCCGTCTCATCGGCTACCGACATGCACCACCTGCCTCGTCCCTCCAAGAACTTGGTTGCCTCGGAGCTCAGGATAGTGCCGGCTGCCCGCACAGCTTCAGCGCGGGCCTCGGTAACACCAGCCAGTTCTACACCCACGGTGTCGATAATAGCTCGGCCGTCCATGACGTGAAAAAAGAAACGAGGCATGCTCATTGCTCCCACAATAAAAGGCGGGAGCGGATTGAACTCTCAGCCGCAGGCGCCCAAGAAAATCGGCCTGCGATCCAGTAATGATAGGCCTAAAGTAGGCGATTAGATAGTGCTAAGGCGTGCAATGGCTGTTTTGGCCAGCCCTTTTCTCTAATCGACTACGCAGATCAGCATGCTCAAGGCCGCAGTAATAATCTCAAATATTGAGGTATGTTAAGGTAACGACATGGATGGCGGTTTAATGAATTAGCTAGAGGTTCGGTCCGGTGGCGAATGTTCGCCGCCGACGTTGCTAGCCTCTCAAGGCGCTCGCGATGCAGCAGCACACAGATTTGTTGATTCGACGCCTCCAGAGCATTGGGGCCGTCTCTCCCAGGGACCGGGCTGCGATTGCAGCCCTCCCCATTCGGGAACGTGAGGTTTGGCGCGGGCAGACCGTCCGTAAAGAAGGAGAACAGCCAACCGACAGCATCCTGATCCTTTCTGGACTGGTCTCAAGCTTCAAGGTCTTTCCTGATGGGAGGCGACAGATTATCGGATTTCACATTGCAGGCGATATCCCGGATTTACAGAGTTTAGTGCTGCCGGGCCTGGACTTCTCCCTGGCCGCGCACCAGCACGCAGATATAGCGCTCATTGCACACGACGACCTGCGGCCCTTGCTTCATGCCGTTCCAACGCTCTCTGACCTGTGTTGGCGTGACACTCTGGTGACCGCATCAACTTACCGCACCTGGGTTGCTGCCGCCGGAAGGCTCAAAGTGGCCGAGCACTTTGCCCACATTATCTGCGAGTTGCATCTTCGGTACCAAGCAGTGGGGCTTGGCGCGTACAACAAATTGTCGCTTCCGCTTACCGACGCGGAGCTAGGCGACGCGCTGGGCGTCACTTCCACCAGCGCGCGACTAGCGGCGCGTCAGCTGGCAAATGATGGACTGATTGAGGTGGCTGAAGGAGAAATCCGTATTCTGGACTACGAGCGGCTCCAGGCCTATGCCCAGTTTGAACCCTCCTACCTTCACGTAAACGGCGCCTTGGTTTAGAGCGGCTCCAACTTGGTTTGACCTCCGCGCCATATAGTTGGTCGAAACAGCGGTCACTGGGCTCAGGTGCTAAGCTGTGACATCATCCAAGAGGCACATCCGGCGTTTGGATTGTTAAGCTTAGGGCAAGTTTCAGCACTACGGCGAACGCCAATGGCGAGAACATGAACAAGGTAAGTGCCACAAACACGAGCTTGTACCAGCCCATTTGCTGTGCCCTTGGCGTGACTAAGTCCCGCGATCCAACAGCACCCTCGTGTTTTTAGCGAGAGGGGTCTCGCGGGGAGCGGAGTTAGACGAGCCGCCCAGTTCCTCCCCTCACCTCTTCATGCTACCACCACCGCGTCTCCCCCAGACCTCCTGGTGAGCCCCAGCCACGAGGTCGTGCCCCGGACCTCCTGCATGACGCCTGATTTCGCTGCCATCCAAGCCACCCTGCTCCGCGCCGCCGATGCCGCCGCGGCCTGCACCCTGCCCTTGTTCCGCACGCCCCTGCTGGTCGACAACAAGCTCGCCGGCGGTTTTGACCCGGTTACCGAGGCCGACAAATCAGCGGAAACCGCCATTCGCGCGGTGATCGCTGAAGCCTTTCCCGATCATGCCGTCATTGGCGAGGAATGGGGCAACACGGGCGAGCACCGCTTTTCCTGGATCATCGATCCCGTGGATGGCACCCGGGCCTTTATTTCGGGTGCCCCCGTCTGGGGCACGCTGATCGGCTTTGCCGTGGACGGGGTGGCGGTCGCCGGGATCATGACGCAACCCTTTATCGGGGAAACATTTTTGGCGGTGCCTGGCCAGGCCAGCTATCGCCGCGGCCAGACCCAGGCACCCCTGCGCAGCTCAGGGCAAACCGAGCTTGCCGCCTGCCGCGTGTTCACCACCACGCCCGAGCTTTTCCGCACGCCCGAGCTGCAAGCCAAATGGCAGGCTGTGGCCGGCGCCACCCGTCTGCAGCGCTTCGGCATGGATTGCTATGGCTATGCCCTGCTCGCGGCCGGCCATGCCGATCTGGTGGTCGAGCCTTTCCTTAACACCTATGACATTGCCGCCCTGGTGCCGATCATCCGCGAAGCGGGCGGCGCCATTGCCTGCTGGGACGGCAGCGAGCCCACCGGTGGGGGCAATGTGGTGGCCGCGGCTTCCCCCCGGCTGCTGGATGCTGCGCTCGAACTGGTGAATCGCGCCTGAGCGCGACGGAGCCCTGGGTCAGCTCTGCTCGGTGATGAACGCGTCAAAGGCGGCGAACACCTGGGCGCGAATCGCGTCGGTTTCCATGAACAGCTCATGCTGGGCCCCCGGCACCACCATATGCCGGCCGGTGCGCAGGCGCAGGCCCAACTCCTCGGTCGCCGGTGTCCAGACCACCCGGTCCCGCGCTGCCGCCAGGATCAGGAGGGGCACCCGCAGCTTTTCGGGAAAGTCATCGCGCTGTGCCACAGCCATGGCCGCCAGCGCCGCCCCCGTCCACTGGATCGTTGGCGCCCCGATTTCAAGTTCGGGGTGGGCCTTGAGCACCGCGATGCTCCGGGCAAAGCGCTCGGGATCCCCGGTCAGCGGGTTGTCGGCAAACGCCATTTTCGAGGCAGCCTTGTCCTGCGGCCGCCGCAGCGGCAGCCGTCCGAGCCCAAGAAAGCTCATTGCGCTCAGGATCCGTGCAGCGCCCGCGGTGCCGAAGGGCGGCGATTCCAGCCCCACCATGGGCGAGGACAAAAAGATGCGCTCGAACATCAGCCGGTCATTAACCCCGGCAAACAGCGCCGCGAGCCCGCCCATCGAATGGGCCACGAGGTAATAGGGCGGCGGGCAATCGGGCAGCAAGATTTCGCTGTGAAAGCTTTTGAGGTCACTCCAGTAATCGGAGAACTTGTCGACATATCCCAGCTTGGGATTGCCGATCAGCCGTTCCGAGCCACCCTGCCCGCGCCAGTCAAAGGTCGCGACGCCAAAGCCGCGCGAGCGGAAATCGGCGATGGTCTCGAAATATTTCTCGATGAATTCGGTTCGCCCCTGCAGCAGGCACACCGTGCCCCGATGCGGCCCCACGCCCTTGGGCCAGATCGCATAGCGCAACCGCACCCCGTCGGGGGATCGGAAGAACCCGACGCGCCCCCCTTCGGGGACCGGATTGTTTGGGTCGCTGGCCAGTTTGGGCCCATTGGGATCCACAACAATGGTCATGCCAGAACCTTCATGCCGGAGGGGCCGGTGCTGGAGGCAAGCCGGCCGGAGGGGTGGGCTTATATAGGCGCTGGACAAAAGAAAGCCAGCACCTCTTGCGAGATGCTGGCTCCCTTACGCTGCGGGCCCGTGCGGGGGGCGGGTGACAAGCCCGCAGTTGCGTAGCGCCGGCTTTGGCCAGCACATGCCCCCTTATGGGCCCCCCATCCTGAACGGGGATGCAAAACCGCGTTCAGAATGCGTTCATCTACATGGCCATTGCGGGGCAAAAAAATTTGCAGCGCCCGCTTTGCAAGGCTCTTGAACCCCCAAACCGGGCGCCTAGATATAGCTCGTCCGCCGGCTATCCGGGGACCTCACCCGAGCAAAATCAACGGCTTGCCTCTTTTGGGAGCCACATAGCAAGGGTCGAGAACACCACGTTGCTTTCAGGAGAATGTGCTATGCAGACCATCGATTTTTCCCCCTTCTACCGCTCCACCGTCGGCTTCGACCGCCTCTTCAACCGCCTCGATACCCTGAGCGGGCAGGAAGCAAAAACTTATCCTCCCTACAATATCGAGCGGACCGGCGATGATGCCTACCGCATCTCCATTGCCGTGGCTGGGTTCTCCAACGGCGATATCGCCATCGAGACCAAGGAAAACAGCCTGGTTGTGAAGGGCGCAAAGCCCGCCGAGAGCACTGAAAAGGCTCGTGAATTCCTCCATCGCGGCATTGCCGAGCGCGCTTTCGAGCTCCGCTTCCAGCTGGCCGACTATGTCGAGGTTCAGGGTGCCACGCTCGAGAACGGACTCCTGCATCTGGAACTGAAGCGCGAACTGCCCGAAAGCAAGAAGCCGCGCACCATCCAGATCAGCGGCGGCACCAGCCAGCCTACGATCGAGGACCAGTCGGTCAACTAATCCGACCCGTTCGGAACGATCCAAGAAGCGCAGTCCACCCGGGCTGCGCTTTTTCATTTACCCCCAGCCGGAACTTCACCGCGTCACTCCGGTTTCCCTTGGAACACACGGCAGCCATCTGCCCCTCACCTCAAGGACAAACCCATGGCCATCCCCTCGGTAGAATTGAAGTCCAACTCCAAATCCGCGGTGATCGAGCTGCTCAATGCCCGTCTCGCCGACTCTATCGATCTGGCGCTGCTGACCAAACAGGCGCACTGGAATCTCAAAGGCTTGCAGTTCATCGCGGTGCACGAAATGCTCGATCCATTCCGCGCCGCCATCGACACCCATACTGACGTGATCGCCGAACGGGTGGCGCAGCTGGATGGCATTGCCTTGGGCACCAGCCAAGTGGTTGCCGCCTCCACGAGCCTGCCGCCCTATCCCACCGAGATTCGCAAAGTCCCAGACCACCTTGCGGCACTGACTGAGCGCTACGCCCAACTCGCCAACCAGATTCGCGACGATATCGACACCGTCGAAGAGGCCGGGGACCCCACTTCAGCCGATATTTTGACCGCCTTTTCGCGCGAGCTCGACAAGGATCTGTGGTTCCTTAAATCTCATCTTGAGTAGCCCCCGTTCCGCGGTCTGCCTAGCTCACGCGGCTCTTCTCCCCGGAGAGCCGCCACCTCCTAAGCGCAGCTTTCCTATCCTGAAGTTGGCAATTTCCTACTTGGCTGTCCCAAGCCGCTCATATCCCGCTTGACCCCCGGTTTCCATTTGTGCAATTGTGACCGCGATAGGGCAGCACGTCTGTCCTTTCTGACGCGTCGCCCCGGTCTCCCCGGCCAGCACGCACGCCGATCCGGCTGGCCCGCTATGCCATTAGCGGAAACGGACAGGCGGGGATAAATCCGAGACGCCGAACGCCCGTTCAGGCCAGTCTCGAAGCCCGAATGAGCGGCCATTTGGATGCAGCGCCGCTCCCACGCATGGACGTATTTGCTCTTCCGAGCCGTACCCGGTACGACCCGCTCGAGCAACGCGCCCACCAGAGGACGACGACGCATCCGCCCCGCTGGTCTGCCGGCACACCCAGGATGCACACGACATAGCGACATGCCCGCTTGGGCCGACAGAGCAAGGATACGACCATGGCACTCCACCGGAACGGACCCACTTCTCCCGTCACGAGCCCAGCCAGCACTCGTAAAACTCTGATCGAGAATGGTCACCCTGTTGCTCTCAATACCGGCCGGCCGGCGGCCCAGGGTCTTTACGATCCAGCCAATGAGCACGATGCCTGCGGCATCGGGATGATTGCCAATATCAAGAACAAGCCCAGCCACGAAGTGGTCGAAAAGGGCCTGGAAATCCTTGAGAACCTTGAGCACCGCGGTGCGGTGGGCGCCGATCCGCTGATGGGCGATGGCGCGGGCATTCTGGTTCAAACGCCCCATGCCTTCTTCAGCAAGGTTCTGCCTTTCCCGCTGCCCGAAAAGCAGTTCTACGCCGTGGCCATGCTGTTTTATCCCAACGATCCCGCCCTCCGGGACCGCTGTGCTCAGACCGTGCGGGCCTGCCTCGCCGCCGAAGGACTGACCCTGCTCGGCGAGCGCCTCGTGCCGTTCGACAACTCCGCCCTTTCGGCCGGCGTTATTGCGACCCAGCCCATCATCGAGCAGATGGTGATCGGCCGCCCGGTTGGCCTCACCATCGATGAATTCGAGCGCAAGCTCCTGATCGTGCGCAAGGTGATCTCCAACACGGTTTATCGCGAGATCCCCGAAAGCGACACGGACAACGGCTTTTACGTGGTGTCCATGTCGGCGCGCACCATTGTCTACAAGGGCATGTTCCTCGCCTACCAGCTCAAGGCCTTCTACCCCGACCTGCATGACGAGGACTTCGAGTCCGCGATTGCCTTGGTGCACCAGCGCTTTTCCACCAACACCTTCCCCTCCTGGAAGCTGGCGCATCCCTATCGCATGACCACCCACAATGGTGAGATCAACACCATCCGGGGTAACGTCAACTGGATGGCTGCCCGCCAGGCCTCGGTGTCTTCGCCCCTGTTTGGCGAAGACATCACCAAGATCTGGCCCATCTCCTATGAGGGCCAGTCCGATACCGCCTGCTTCGATAACGCGCTCGAGTTCCTCGTGCGCGGCGGCTATTCGCTGCCCCATGCAGCCATGATGCTGATCCCCGAAGCCTGGGCCGGCAACCCGCTGATGGACGACACCCGGCGCGCCTTTTACGAATATCATGCTGCCCTGATGGAGCCCTGGGACGGTCCCGCTGCCATGTCGCTGTCCGATGGCCGCTATGTCGTGGCAACGCTCGACCGCAATGGCCTTCGCCCCGCCCGTTACCTCGTCACCAAGGAAGGCCATGTCGTACTGGCCTCCGAATCGGGTGTGCTCGACATCCCCGAGGAAGATGTTGTCGAGCGCTGGCGCCTGCAGCCCGGCCGCATGCTGCTGATCGACCTTGAAGAAGGCCGCATCATCTCTGATGACGAGATCAAGCAGAGCCTTGCCGTTCGCAATCCCTATTCGGCCTGGCTCGCCCGCACCCAGATCGTGCTCGAAGACCTGCCCGAAACCCAGCCCAAGGCGCCGACCACCTCGGAGTCGCTGCTCGACCGCATGCAGGCCTTTGGCTACACCCAGGAAGACATCAAGCTGCTGATGACGCCCATGGCGACGACCGGTCAGGAAGCCGTTGGCTCCATGGGCACCGATACGCCCATCTCGGCGCTCTCGGACAAGAGCAAGCTGCTTTACACCTACTTCAAGCAGAACTTCGCCCAGGTCACCAATCCGCCCATCGATCCGATCCGCGAGGAATCGGTGATGAGCCTCGTCTCGTTCATCGGGCCGCGGCCGAACCTGTTCGACCTTGAAGGCGCCTCGCATCACAAGCGCCTTGAAGTGCGTCAGCCCATTTTGACCAATGAGGATCTCGAAAAGATCCGCGCCATTGGCGACATGGCCGACAACGAGTTCCGCACGCAGACCCTCGATATCACCTACCCGGCTGCTGAGGGCGCGGCGGGCATGGAAGCGGCGCTTGCCACCATCTGCGAGGCTGCTGAAACCGCGGTGCGGGGCGAATTCAACATCATCATCCTTTCGGACCGCCTGGTTTCGGCCGAACGCATCGCCATTCCGGCGCTGCTGGCGACCGCTGCTGTGCACCATCACCTGATCCGCAAGGGTCTGCGCACTTCTTCGGGGCTCGTTGTGGAAACCGGTGAAGCGCGCGAAATGCACCACTTCGCCATGCTGGCTGGCTATGGCGCCGAAGCCATCAACCCCTATCTGGCCTTCGAAGCGCTGGCGGCCCTGCATGCCGAAGGCGAGTTCCCGGCCGAAGTCGACGCCCATGAAGTGGTTTACCGCTACATCAAGAGCGTCGGTAAGGGCCTGCTCAAGGTCATGAGCAAGATGGGCATCTCGACTTATCAGAGCTATTGCGGCGCCCAGATCTTTGACGCAGTTGGCCTCAGCAGCGAGTTCGTCAAGCGCTTCTTCTTTGGCACGGCAACCACGATCGAAGGCGTGGGTCTGCTCGAGATCGCCGAGGAAACCGTCCGCCGCCATGCCGGCGCCTTCGGCGACGACATCGTGCTGCAAAAGTCGCTCGATGTGGGCGGCGAATATATGTACCGCATCCGTGGCGAAAAGCATGCCTGGTCGCCCGATGTGGTGGCCGATCTGCAGCACGCCGTGCGGACGCGCGAAGACAGCCCCGAAACGGCCCAGGACCGTTACAACAGCTTCGCGCAGCGCGTGAACACGGCCGAGAACGGCTATCTCGCCATTCGCCACCTCCTCGACTTCAAGCCTCTCGGCCCCGCCGTTGCGCTTGAGGAAGTCGAGCCAGCCGTCGATCTGGTCAAGCGCTTCGTCACCGGCGCAATGAGCTTTGGCTCGATCAGCCGCGAAGCCCATACCACGCTTGCCATCGCCATGAACCGCATCGGCGGCAAGTCCAACACGGGCGAAGGCGGCGAAGAGCCCGACCGTTACAAGCCGCTCCAGGATGGCTCGTCAAACCCGCTGCGCTCGGCAATCAAGCAGGTTGCGTCCGGCCGCTTCGGTGTCACCACCGAATATCTGGTCAATGCCGACCAGCTCCAGATCAAGGTCGCGCAGGGTGCCAAGCCCGGCGAAGGCGGCCAGTTGCCTGGCCATAAGGTGGACTGGATCGTCGCCAAGACGCGCCACTCGACCCCTGGCGTCGGGCTGATCTCACCCCCGCCGCACCACGACATCTATTCCATCGAAGATCTGGCGCAGCTGATCTACGATCTCAAGAACGTCAATGAGACCGCCGATATCTCGGTCAAGCTCGTCTCGGAAGTCGGCGTCGGCACCGTGGCCGCCGGCGTTGCCAAGGCGCGCGCAGACCACATCACCATCTCGGGCTATGATGGCGGCACCGGCGCGTCCCCGCTGACTTCCCTCAAGCATGCCGGCGGTCCGTGGGAGATCGGCCTCGCTGAAACCCACCAGACCCTGGTGCTCAACCGCTTGCGCGCCCGCGTCAAGCTGCAGGTCGATGGCGGCCTTAAGACCGGCCGCGATGTGCTGGTGGGTGCCCTGCTGGGCGCCGACGAGTTCGGCTTTTCGACCGCACCACTGATTGCCGCTGGCTGCATCATGATGCGCAAGTGCCATCTCAACACCTGCCCGGTTGGCGTTGCCACCCAGGATCCCGTGTTGCGCAAGCGCTTCAAGGGCACGCCCGAGCACGTCATCAACTACTTCTTCTTCATCGCCGAAGAACTGCGCGGTCTGATGGCACAGCTGGGCGCCCGCACGATCAACGAGTTGGTTGGTCGCTCCGACCTCATCGTGCAAAAGCCCATGCCCGAGCACTGGAAGAGCGAGGGCGTCGACCTGTCGCGCCTCTTGTTCAAGCCCGAGCCGTTGGGCGGCGACACGCTGTTCCAGTCCGAGCGACAGGATCACCACCTGGAAGCCGTGCTCGATCGCAAGCTGGTCGAACTGGCCCAGCCAGCTCTCGAACATGGCAGGGCGGTGCAGATCGACTTGCCCATCCGCTCCCGCGACCGCTCGGCCGGCGCCATGCTGTCGGGCGCCCTGGCCAAGCGCTATGGCCTCGAAGGCCTGCCTGAGGACACCATCTCCATCAAGCTCACCGGTACTGCCGGCCAAGCCTTTGGCGCCTTCCTCGCCCATGGCATTTCGATCGATCTCGTGGGCGATGCCAATGACTATGTCGGCAAGGGTCTTTCGGGCGGGCGCATCGTCGTGCGTCCATCCCCGACCACGGGCATCATCCCGGAGAAGTCGATCATCGTCGGCAACACGGTGCTTTACGGTGCCATCTCGGGCGAATGCTACTTCCGCGGCGTGGCCGGTGAACGCTTCGCCGTGCGCAACTCCGGCGCCCTCGCCGTCGTCGAAGGCACCGGCGATCATGGCTGCGAGTACATGACCGGCGGCGTGGTTGTCGTCATTGGCCAGACCGGGCGCAATTTTGCGGCCGGCATGTCGGGCGGCGTTGCCTATGTCCTCGACGAGGACGAAACCTTCCGCTCGCGCTGCAATCTGGCGATGGTCGAACTGGAGCCGGTGCCGGAGGAAGAATCACTCATGCAGCGCCTGCATCACCATGGCGGTGATCTGGAATGGCATGGCCGCGTCGATATTTCAGGCGATATGACCAAGCATGACGATGAGCGCCTGCACCAGCTCATCTCCAACCACCTGCACTATACCGGCTCGACCCGCGCCAAGTATGTGCTGGACCACTGGGCCGAGATGCGGCCGAAATTCGTCAAGGTAATGCCGGTGGAATATCGCCGCGCCATCCTTGAAATGGAAAAGCGCCGCGCCGGCACCAACACCGTCGTGGCAGCGGAATAAGGGACAAGGATCATGTTAAGAATCGTTGTACTCGCCGCTTCCCTCTGCTTGACCACCTGGCCCGTCGCCGCTGCAGAAAAGGAAATCGCCATCGTCGCTCAGTTCTTGTCGCCCGATGGCGAGCAGCGCATCGAGCTGACCTTTGGTCGACCCGGACTTAGTTTGGCGGATTGCCGGCGCGACTACTACGCCTCCCTGCGTTCGATCAAAAGCCAGATGGCCAACGGCTTTGTGCATCCTAATCTGCGCCGTTTCACCTATGTTGACGGCAGCTGCCAGGACGTAACCGGCCAGGGACGCGGATCGCCAGCAGTACGCTAGGGCAGGTTCGGCATCGTCAACGGCGACATCCACTTCTGACGACCATCGATAGACGGTCAGCTAAGGCTTAATATGGGCAAGGTTACAGGCTTTCTTGAGATCGAACGCGAAGAACCGCGTTACGAGCCGGCATCCGATCGGGTGCGCCATTTTGGTGAGTTCACCATCCCGATGACCGAAGGGCGCGTTGCCGATCAGGCCGCGCGCTGCATGGATTGCGGCATTCCGTTCTGCCACGGCGATACGGGCTGCCCGGTGCACAACCAGATTCCGGATTTCAACGACCTCGTTTACCACGGGGACTGGGAGGAAGCCTCACGCAACCTTCACTCCACCAACAACTTCCCCGAGTTCACCGGCCGCATCTGCCCGGCGCCCTGCGAGGAAGCCTGCACCCTCAATCTTGAGGACACCCCGGTCACCATCAAGACCGTGGAACAGGCTATCGCCGATAAGGCCATCCGCTCAGGCTGGGTCAAGCCGCAGGTCGCAGCCATCAAGACCGGAAAGTCGGTCGCGGTGGTCGGCAGTGGCCCGGCCGGCATGGCCGCAGCCCAGCAATTGGCGCGCGCCGGGCACGATGTGCATCTCTATGAGCGGGAGCCCAAGGCTGGCGGCCTGATGCGCTATGGCATTCCAGACTTCAAGATGGAAAAGGACCATATCGACTTTCGGGTCGAACAGATGACCGCCGAAGGCGTCACCTTCCACTATGGCGAGAATATCGGGGTTACCCGACCCTTATCCGACCTGCAGGCGCGTCACGACGCAATCCTGCTGTGCGGTGGCGCCGAAAAGCCGCGTGACGTCTCTGCTGAAGGCGTTGAACTCAATGGCGTGCACTTTGCCATGCCTTTCCTCGTGCAACAGAACCGGCGCCTGGGTGGCGAGCCCATCCCCGAGGACGCTGTGCTGAGTGCCGCGGGCAAGCATGTGGTCGTTGTGGGCGGCGGCGACACCGCTTCGGACTGCGTGGGCACATCCTTCCGCCAGGGCGCCATTGCGGTGACCCAGCTTGATGTGCGCCCCATGCCGCCGGAAATGGAAAACAAGCTGACCAACTGGCCCAACTGGGCGGTCAAGATGCGCACCTCTTCGTCCCAGGCTGAAGGCGCCATTCGGGAATTTGCCGCTGGGACGATGAAGATCATCGGCAATGCCAAGGGCCAGGTCACCGGCGTTGAATGCGCCCGCGTCGATCGCGCGCGCCAGCCGATCCCCGGCACAGAATTCGTGATCAAGGCTGATCTGGTCTTGCTCGCAATCGGCTTCGCCGGTCCGGTCCAGGAGGGTATGCTGACCCAGCTGGGCGCGCAACTCGACAAGCGCGGCAACCTGTTTGCCGATACGTTCAGCTACAAAACCAGCGTAGAGAAGGTTTACACCGCCGGCGATATGCGGCGTGGTCAGTCCCTCGTGGTCTGGGCGATTCGCGAGGGTCGTCAGGCCGCTCGCGCCATCGATCTCGATCTCATGGGCAAGACCGCCCTGCCCCGCTGAACTCTGGTGGGCGGGAGCGATCCCGCCTCATCAACCTGCTTCGGACCCCGCCAATGACTTCCCCGGCCTATGTTGTCCACGAACTGATTTCCGCCAAGGCCATCGCTGCCCGCGTGGAAGCTCTCGCCAAGGAAATCTCGGCGCATTTCGCCGACACCGACAAGCTGGTCGTGGTGGGTCTGCTGCGCGGCTCGTTCATCTTCATCGCCGATCTCGTGCGCGAACTCGATCTGCCGGTCGAAGTGGATTTCCTGGAAGCCTCCTCCTACGGCAACTCCACCCAGTCGAGCCGGGAAGTGCGCATCCTCAAGGATCTGCGTGGCGAGATCGCGGGCCGCGACGTGCTGGTGGTCGAGGACATCGTTGATACCGGCCACACGCTCAAGCATGTGCTCGAAATCCTGCAAACCCGCCATCCCCGGCGCGTCGAGGTTTGTGCACTGCTCAACAAACAGAGCCGCCGCGAAACCGATGTGCACGCCAAATGGATCGGCTTCGACATCCCCGATAAATTCGTTGTCGGCTACGGCATCGATTACGCGCAACGCAATCGCAACCTGCCCTATATCGGCGCGGTGCGTTTCCTCGATTAGATCAGGCCCGCTCTGAAGTAGCGATCCTAGAGCGGGCTTGCGCCATTATCGGCTGGTACTGCTTCCGGATTGATGCCCACGCCGAACGCATCCACCCGCCCCATCGGGGCATTCATCAACTGATCGAGCGTGAACGCTGGCGTGGGGCTCGGCGCACCGGTTGCCGTTAACAGATCGCCGGCGCGAGCCGGGGCGCGGTTAAGCGGGATAATGGCCCCTGCCACTTCAAGCAGCCGGATTTGCCCCAAGCCCTGAAAAGGAGGCCGCAGCATCGCCGCGGCATCGGTGCCGGCGAGCGGATCGGCAACCGCCACGCTCACCCCACCACCGCGGTAAAAGGTGCGCAGTGACTGGCTGACGTAAAAGGCAAGCTTGTCCGCTCCTGCCGAGGAGAAATGGATGCCGTCATCTCGGCGCATGCGGGCGTTCTGCCCGTTCACATCTGGACCATAGGTGGCGTACTTGCCGTCCTCACCTACAAACCGTTCATAGATGTCGAGGAACTCGGCGCCGCCTGAGAAACTGGCCAGCCGCTGAATGGCATTGATCTGGCTGATCGCGGTTGAATAATCGTTCTTGGACATCGGTGGCAGTCCCACCCACAGGACCGGCTTGCGCGCTGCACGCAGCTTTTGCAGGAACTCGGTAATCCGCCCTTGGTAGAGGCGGCTCCACTGCTCGCTGAGCGGCTCCAGCGTCTCGCCTTCCGCCTTGATCTCCTGGCGATCATTGAGCCCGATAATCACCACCGCCAGATCGAAGCTGCCCTCGGCGATCTCCTCTTCGACCTCTGCCGTCCAGTTGAAATGATCCTGTCGCACAAAGCCGGAATCACCCACACCCTGATCGATCACCACCAGGTTTGGGTCTTCGGTGTAGAAGCGCTCCAGCGCCTTGGCGAGATCAACAGCCATGGAGTCGCCGAACACGGCCAGCTTGGTTGCATCCGCCGCTTTTTCGACGGTGGGCTTTGGGGGCGGCGCAGCTGCCGCGGGCGCCTCCCGCCGCCTTTGCTGCTGCTGTGGCTCCTGGCGCGGCTGCTGGCGTTGCTCCTGTTGGCGCGGCTGCACCCGGCGCGGTTGCTCAACCGGGGGAGCGGCCTGAGGCTCCTCGCCAAACAGCAGGTCAAACAAGGTCCGTCGCTTTTGCTGCTGGGCGACTAAGATGTCGGGAACAGGTTGTGCCAAGGCCGGCGCCACGTCCACGAAGATGAACACGGCGATCCACAGGGCCACAGCAACACGGACAAAAGGAGCCTTGATACGCATGGCGCTATATTAGCCCAGGCGCAGTGTCAAAACCATGGCCCTCGATGTCAGCGTGCTGCAGACACCAAGGCTTGATAAGCAGCGCGCGTGATGAAGCCGTCCGCCACCTCACCGCGGCTCGCCTGAAAGCGCGCGTAAGCCTCCTGCGTGATCGGCCCCAGTCGTCCGTCAACCGCCCCGTCATAGAGCCCCAGGGCCTTGAGCGCCGCCTGCACCGCCTCGCGCTGCTGCAGATTGGGGAAGACCGTGTCGCGCGGCCAGGCTTCCGCAAAGGCGCCTCCTCCCTTGAGGCTATCGGTGAGATGCGCTACCGCCAAAGCATAGCTGTCGGAAAAGTTATAGCCCTTGAGCACCAGATAATTCTGAGTCAGCAAGAACTTGGGCCCGTTCTGCCCTGCCGGCACATACAAAAACACCGGCAGGGTCGGATTGGCAAAGGCGCGCCCACCCGCCCGGGTAATCCCCCGTTCAGCGAAAAACGCGATGGGCCGCATCTGGGTGCGCGACGCCAGCAAATAGTCGAAGCCCTGTGGCACCTCGACCTCAAAGCCCCAGTCTACTCCCGGCTGGTAACCGAGCCCGCGCAGATAAACCGCACTGGTCGCAAGCGCATCGGTCAGCGAGTTGTGCAAATCCACCCGGCCATCGCCGTCCCCATCCGTGCCGAACTTCACGACATTGGATGGGTTCACCTGCAGGTGCCCGATCGCTCCGGCCCAGGAGCCAACAAGGCGCTGTGCATCCAACGGTCCGCGCTGCACCAGCAGCAGCGCCGCAATCAAATCGCCCTCATCTTCCGCAAGCCGCGAGCGACGCTGGTGTACAAGGGTCGCGAGCGAGCGCACCACCGGCCGGATCAGTGAGTTGTTGCCCAGCACCGTGCCATAATCGGTTTCCATGCCCCAAATGGCGCCAAGCAGATAGGGATCAACCCCGTATTGCTGCCCCACTGCACCGAACAGCGCCGCATTGCGCTCGACCGCCGAGCGGCCACGCGTCACCCGCTCGCCGGTCACCCGTCCATCAATATAGTCCCAGATGGGGGTAGCAAACTCGGGCTGGCTGGTGACCAGACCAGGGGTACGCGGGTCGGGCGAGAGCCCGTCCATGGCCGCCGCGTAGGTTTGAGCACTCACGCCGGCAGCCAGTGCCTTGGCGCGAAAGCTCGCCACAAAGCTGTCAAAGCTCTCCGCCGGCTGCCCCCATGCCGTGGACAGCCACGCCAAGCTCAACACCAGAACCGCCAGCAGTCGCTTCATCTTTGTTCCGATCCTAGCGATTGCGCACCATCAGGTGCTTTTCCCAGTCGTAGGCCGTGCGCACGATTTCGGTGAGATCGTCGTGCTGCGGCGTCCAGCCCAGCAGCGAGCGAACCTTCTCGCCCGTTGCGGTAATGGATGCCGGATCGCCTGGACGGCGCGGCCCTTCCTCCACCTTAAAGTCTACGCCCGACACCGATTTGACAGTGTCCACCACCTGCCGAACCGAATAGCCTTGCCCATAAGCGCAGTTCAGCGTCGTGCTCTCGCCACCCCCGCGCAGATGCTCCAGCAGCAGCGCATGGGCCTCGATCAGGTCGGTGACATGAATATAGTCGCGCACGCAGGTCCCATCGGGCGTTTCATAATCGGTCCCGAAGATGTCCATCTTGGCCCGCTGCCCCAATGCAGTCTGGCAGGCAACCTTGATCAGGTGGGTCGCGAGCGGCGTCGACTGGCCCGAACGCTTCTCGGGGTCGGCACCAGCGACATTGAAGTAGCGCAACACGCCATAGGTCATTGGATGGGCCGCCGCCACGTCCTGCAGCATCCACTCGGTCATGAGCTTGGAGCGGCCATAAGGCGACATCGGGTTGAGTGGAGTGGTTTCCACAACTGGCGCCAGTCCGGTCATGCCGTAAACTGCCGCCGTCGAGGAGAAAATGAAGTGCTTGACCCCACCCGCAACCGCAGCCTCGATCAGATCGCGCGAGGCGGCGGTGTTGTTGGCGTAATATTTCAGTGGATTGCTCACCGATTCCGGCACCACAATCGAGCCGGCAAAATGCACGATCTCGGTTATGCCATGATCGGCGATTATCCGACCGACCAGTTCTTGGTCGGAGGCGGAGCCTTGCACGAAACTGGCACGCCCATCGATGGCCCAGTCAAAGCCGGTAACCAGATTGTCCAGCACCACGACGGCTTCGCCAGCATCGGCAAGCTTGAGAACCATATGGCTGCCGATATATCCGGCGCCTCCCGTTACCAGAACGGCCATAGATTAACTCCTGTTGGGCAACCCACTGTTGCACGATGGGGTTATGTGGCAGATGTTGCCACCCCTTCATAGCCTTTACCCTTTCGGGAGTGAACGATTGCACAAGCGCGTACGAACAGCGGTTTTTCCGGTTGCAGGTTTGGGGACCCGGTTCCTGCCGGCAACCAAAGCTCTCCCCAAGGAGATGCTCACAGTGGTAGACCGGCCGCTGATCCAGTATGCGGTTGATGAAGCACGCGAGGCCGGCATCGAGCATTTCGTCTTTGTTACCGGGCGCAACAAGGGCGTGATCGAAGACCATTTCGACCGCCAGTTCGAGCTCGAAACCACCCTTGAGCTGCGCGGCAAATCCGCCGCGCTCGACGAGTTGCGCAAGGACCTGCCTTCGGCGGGCCACACCAGCTTCACCCGCCAGCAGGAACCTTTGGGCCTTGGTCACGCGGTGTGGTGTGCCCGTGACATCGTCGGGAACAATCCCTTCGCCCTTCTGCTGCCCGACATGCTGTTCAAAGGCACGCCCGGCGTGCTCAAGCAGATGATGGATGCCTATGAGGAAACAGGGGGCAATGTCATCGCCGTCGAGGAAGTGCCCCATGAGGAGGTTTCCTCCTATGGCGTCGTTGCCCGTGGTCCAGGGGAGGATAATGGCTTCCGCATCACCCAGATGGTCGAAAAGCCCAAGCCCGCCGATGCCCCGTCCAACCTCATCATTTCCGGGCGCTATATCCTGCAGCCCGAAATCTTCTCGCTACTCGCCGAACAAACCAAGGGTGCGGGTGGTGAAATCCAGATCACCGATGCCATGCAGACGCTCATGCAGGGCCAGCAGTTCACCGGCGTGAAGTATGAGGGCAAGTCCTTCGATTGCGGATCCAAGAACGGCTTCCTGATGGCCAACATCGTCTACGCCCTTGACCGCCCCGACATCCGCGACGGCTTCCTCAAGGAATTGCGCAAGCTCGACCTGTCCGATCAGCTCTGAGCCTTAGCGGCGCAGGGTGACACCCAGGCTGAGCTGATGGCTGCGATCGCGGCCGTCGGCAGTGCTGTCCGTCCTTGCATAGCCATAATCGACGCTTGCGGCAGTATGCGCGTTTACCCGATAATCTGCTCCGGCACCGAGACCATAACCGGTTTCCGTGTCGGCGCTCCCCTCGAAGCGGGCCGTGTGCCATCCCGCTAGCGCGCGCAGAGCCAGCCATGAATTGACGGTGTAACCCAGATCGGCGCTGGCGCTATATTGCACCCGGGTCGTGCCGCCATTGTCCGGTCCCGATGGCTGCACATCAGTGGTCAGAGCCCCTGTCAAGCGCCAGGTGGAATCGGGCCGGTAGGTGACAGCAGCTTCAAACAATTGCGCCGTCACTTCCTCCAGGTTCTCATCATCGAAACGCCGTAACGCCAAACCGGTCGAGGCGGACGCCTCAAGGGTTTCGTTCCAGCGCCCCACCACCCCGACACTGACTGAACTATCGGTGGCATCGCGCGTCGGCATGCCAGTCTGCCGTGCAAACAAGTCACGGCCCAGATTGCCCTTCCCGAAGACTTCAAAGATGGGAGTCGCCTGGAAGCCGAGGCGCAACCCGCCATCGAGCGTCCAGTAGTTGTCGTCCTCGTTGTCCTCGACCCTCCTATCCACCAACTCGGTGGGACCATAAAGATACCGGGCGACTGCGCCAGTGACGCCGATATTAAACCTGCCGAACTGCCTTGTGGCGCCACCATTGAGGCTGCCCACCAGCGTTGCGGCGGGCTCGGCAATATCATTGGCGAGCCCCGGCGTGCTTGCCGGCTCCTGCGCGTAGGACAGGTCGGCGGCCCCGCTCAGCGCCGTAACGCTGTCCAGCGCGTAACCGCCCTCAAGGTTAAGTCGCAAGCCGCTAACATCCACCTCGTCGGCATCGGACGGCCGGATAAGCTCCAGCTCTCCCGAGGCTCCGAGCTGGGATCTCGACCCCTCATGCTCAAGCGCGAAGCTCGGGACGAACCGGATATCGAAAGTCTCGGCATCCGTAGACTTGGTATAGGTTCCCCGCAGCGCAGTTGCCCAATCCACGTCGAAAAACGGATGCGCGGGTTCAGCTAGCCCCGCACTGCTCGCCAGCACCGGCTCGGCTGGATAAACATCGGGGAGCAGCCGCTCATTGCTGGTCTCGGAGCCATCGCCGGCGGCATGGTCGGACGCAGCCATGACCGGTCCGGCAGCCAACAGCACGCCAAGCAAGCATGCTCCTGCTGATCGCCGCCGCTGCATTTTGAACCGCACGCTCAAATCCCGCTCCACCCGCCTGTTCGCGGCGCCCGAGGGTTGTCGCTGCGGCCAACCTGTCAGTGTATGGTTAAAAAACCGTTCGGGGCGGCGTGTCGGCAACAGGTTGAACGCGGGCGTCTATGCGTTGGTTGAGGGAGCAACCTGGTCAGCTGGCACTACCCGCAGCACCGGACCATTGCTGCCGGTCACCCGCACCCGTGTGCCCTGCGGCAAATCGGGGCCGGACACCCGCCACACACTATCGCCAAGGGCTACGCGCCCGAACCCGCCCTCAATCGGGGCCTGGAGCGCCACGACCTGCCCCACCAGGCTTTCGGCGCGCTCATTCAATTGCGGGTGGTCGCTTTCCGGCGGGCGCGAGCGGCTCCAGCGCACCCAGACAAAGATCGCGATCAGGGACAGGCCCCCGAACAGCAGCCATTGCAGCGGCCAGGAAATAGGCTGGAAAAACAGCATCAGCCCGGTGACGATACCGGCAATGCCCATCCAGACCAGGAACCCGCCCGGCACCACCAGTTCCAGCGCCAGCAGCACCAGTCCCGCGACGATCCAGGACCATGGTCCATAGCTTGCGATAAAACTGATGACTTGCATGGCCTGTTTCTCAGCTCTGGCCGGCGCTAGGCGGCCGTGCTGACCGGGGCGGTGCTGCCGGCGCACCAAAAGTCTCGCGGGCGATTTCCGCAATGCCGCCAATAGAGCCGATGACGCTCGCGGCCTCCACCGGCAACATCAACACCTTCTGGTTGGGTGAAGTCGCGATCTTGCCTAGTGCTTCGATGTAGTTGTTGGCCACGAAATAGTTGATCGCCTGCACGCTGCCCGAAGCGATGGCATCACTGACCATCTGGGTGGCCTTGGCCTCTGCTTCAGCGGACCGCTCGCGAGCCTCCGCGTCCCTAAACGCGGCTTCCTTGCGCCCCTCAGCTTCCAGAACCTGCGCCTGCTTGGCGCCTTCGGCCTGCAGGATCGCGCTTTGCCGGCGCCCTTCGGCCTCAAGGATCGCCGCGCGCTTCTCGCGCTCCGCCTTCATCTGCCGGCCCATAGATTCAACCAGATCCTTAGGCGGATCGATATCCTTGATCTCGATGCGGGTGATTTTGACCCCCCAAGGGGACACAGCCGTATCCACCACCCGCAGCAGACGCTCATTGATCTCGTCGCGATGGCTCAACAACTCGTCGAGATCCATCGACCCCATCACCGTGCGGATATTGGTCATGGTGAGGTTGAGAATAGCGTTTTGCAGGTCGGTGACTTCATAGGCCGCCGCCGCCGCATCCAGGATCTGGTAGAAGGTGACGCCGTTCGCCGTCACCGTGGCGTTGTCACGGGTGATCACTTCCTGATGAGGAACGTCAAGCACTTGCTCCATGACATTGATCCGTTTCCCCACGCCATCAATGAACGGCACGATGAGGTTTAGACCCGGCTTGAGCGTGCGGGTATACTTCCCGAACCGCTCGATGGTGTAGTTGTACCCTTGGGGTACCGTCTTTGCCCCGGCGAACAGCACAAGCAGGGCCAGGATGCCCAGCACAATCAGCGTGATGCTGAGCCCATCAAGCGCAAATCCGTCCATTGATCCATCCTTGGTTCCGCCTCGTCTTGGTCATGGACCTTAGGGGGCGCACTGGCCTGACGCAATTGGGTGGGCGGGAACAAAGCCCATCACGGACTCGTTTACCGCCAAAGTTTCCCCGCGCGCGAGTATCCCATGGCAGCGTCACGTCCCGTCTGGAAAGGTCAGCTTCGTTTGTCGCTCGTGTCCATTGCCGTCGAGCTTTATACGGCCACCAAGAGCAACGCCAAGCCGTCTTTCCACCAGATCCACGAGCCCACCGGCCAGCGCATCCACTACGAAAAAGTGGTTGAGGGCGTCGGACCCGTGAACCCCGACGAGATCATGAAGGGCTTTGAATACGAAAAGGGCGACTATGTCCTCCTCACCGACGAGGAGATCGACGCCGTCAAGCTCGACACGCGCAAGACGCTGGAGCTGACCCAGTTCGTTGGTGCCTGCGAGATCGACCCCATCTATTTCGACAAGCCCTACTTCGTGGTCCCGGCCGACGACCTGGCCGAGGATGCCTTCCGCGTCATCCGCGATGCGCTGCGCGAAAGCCAGAAGGTCGGGCTCGGTCAACTCGCTCTGCGCGGCAAGGAATATCTCGTCGCCATCAAGCCCACCGGCACGGGCCTCCTCATGGAAACGCTTCACTACGAAGAGGAAATCCGCAAGGCCGACCCGTTCTTCGCCGAAATTTCCGCCAAAAAGGCCGACCCGGACCTGCTCGAGGTCGCGACCGCCCTTATCGACAAGAAAACCGCCAAGTTCGACGCGGGCGTGTTCAAGGATCACTATCAGGCGGCGCTCCGCGATCTGATCGCGCAAAAGCTCAAGTCCAAGGGCAAGAAGGTCGAGGCCAGCGATGACGCGCCCGACGACAAGCCGAATACCTCCAACGTGGTTGATCTGATGGCCGCGCTCAAAAGCAGCCTTGAGGGGAGCAACGGCTCGGACAAGGCTCCGGCCAAAGGAACGGCAAAGGCGCCGCCCAAGACCAGCAAGTCACGCTCTACGGCGGAAAAACCCGCAGCCTCTCGCAAAAAGGCGAGCTAACCAATGGCTACCAAGTCCGACACGCTGCTCAAGGACTACCGCGCCAAGCGTGACTTCGCCAAAACGCAGGAGCCATCCGGCGAAAGTGCCGCCAAGCAGGAGCAGGCCGGCGCCCCCCTGAGCTTTGTCGTGCAAAAGCACGATGCCACCCGCTTACACTACGATTTCCGTATCGAGCTCGATGGCGTGCTCAAGAGCTGGGCCGTCACCAAGGGACCATCGGACAATCCTGCCGACAAGCGGCTGGCTGTCCATGTGGAAGATCATCCGCTCGACTATGGCACTTTCGAGGGCACGATCCCAGAAGGCGAATATGGCGGCGGCACCGTGATGCTCTGGGACGAAGGCACCTGGGAGCCGATCGGCGATCCCCATGAGGGCCTCGAAAACGGCGACCTCAAAATGCGCATCAACGGCAAGCGCATGAAGGGCGAATGGGTGCTCGTGCACATGAAAGGGCGCGATACCGCCCGCAAATCCGGCCCGGCCCGCGAGAACTGGCTGCTGATCAAGCACAAGGACGATTACGCCAAGCCCGAGGAAACCCTCACCACCCGTTTCACCACCTCCGTCTCGACCGGTCGCGACCTTGCCGGCATCGCCAAAGGGCTCAAGCCCAAGAAAGCCAGTGCCACACCGGCCGACGCCGTCTGGCATTCCAACCGCGAGCCCACCCCCGACGCGGCATCAAAAGCCAAGCCGACTAAAACCACCAAGCCCGCGCGCAAATCATCCGCCAAATCGCTCGCCCTGCCCGAGTTCCGGCCACCCCAACTCGCCACCCTGGTTGACGAGGTGCCGCAGACCAATGGCTGGGTGTTCGAGATGAAATATGACGGCTACCGGTGTCTCGCCGCGCTGTCAGGCGACCAGGTGCGGCTCTACACCCGCAACGCCAATGACTGGACCACCCAGTTCGCCGCCATCGTTCCAGCACTTAGCCAGGTCACCTCCGGCTCGGCCCTGATTGACGGGGAGCTCTGCGCCTTGGACGACAAGGGCCGCACCGATTTCTCCACCCTCAAGAACGCGCTTTCCACGGGCGAGTCCCTGGTCTACTTCGCCTTCGACCTGCTCGAGCAGGATGGCGAGGATCTCACCACGCTCCCGCTGACGGAGCGCAAGACCCGTCTGCAGGCGCTGCTCGGAGAAACCGGGCCCGATAGTCCCATTCAGTTCTCCACCCACGTCGTCGGCAACGGCCTGCGCGTGTTCCAGAGCATCTGCAGCGCCGGCCATGAAGGCGTGATCGCCAAGCAGGCCGACGCGCCCTATCGCGGCGAGCGCTCCCGCTCCTGGCTCAAGGTGAAATGCTCCAAGCGGCAGGAATTCGTCATTGCCGGCTGGAGCACCTCGACCAAGAAGAAATCCTTTGCGTCCCTGCTGCTAGGCACTTGGGAAGACGGCAAGCTGATCTATCGCGGCCGCGTCGGCACCGGCTTCACCCGCGACGAAGCCCAGGCCCTGCAGCAACAGCTCGATGCCCGTGCCAGCAAGACCAACCCCTTCAGCAATATCCCCCGGGCGGCCACCCGCGGCGCCAATTGGGTCAAGCCCGAGCTGGTGGGCGAAGTTGCCTTCACCGAATTCACTCCCGATGGCGTTTTGCGTCACCCCTCCTTCATGGGCCTGCGCGAAGACAAGCCGGCCAGCGAAGTTGTCATCGAAGCCCCCGCCGCGCTGCCGGCCGAGGCGAGCAAACGCAGCGCGGCCAAATCGGCACCGGCGGCCAAAGCCGAGGCTCAAGAGCCCGCTGAGCCCGCCAAACTCGATCGCGAGGCGGGCCTTGCCGCCGCCGAAAAGGCCGGGCTGCACATCACCTCGCCCGATCGCGTCATCTATCCCGGCCAAGGCGTGACCAAAGCCGATCTGCTCGCCTATTACGCCGCGGTCGCCGATCGCATGCTGCCCTATATTGCCGATCGCCCGCTCAGCCTCGTGCGCTGCCCGCAGGGACGCGCCAAATACTGCTTTTTCCAGAAGCACGATTCCGGCGGCTTTCCCGATGCGATGAAATCGGTGTTGCTGACTGAAAAGGATGGCAGCGAGGAAGATTACTTCTATATCGACTCGGTCGCGGGCCTGCTCGCCGGCACGCAAATGAACGTCATGGAGTGGCATCTCTGGGGCGCCCGCAAGGACGACGTGGAGCGGCCCGAACGCATCATCTTCGACATCGACCCCGATGAAGGCCTGGCCTTTGCCGATGTGCGCGCCGCCGCCCGGGACATCGCCAAACTACTGGAAGAGCTGGGCCTCAAGACCTATCCACTGGTCAGTGGCGGCAAGGGCATCCATGTGATCGCCCCGCTAACCCCAAAGGCGCAGTGGCCCGAGGTCAAGGCCTTCTGCAAGCGGGTGGCGCAAGTGCTGTCCGAGCGCGAACCCGACCGGTTCATCGCCAATATGAGCAAGGCCAAGCGCAAGGGGAAATTCTTCGTCGATTATCTGCGCAACGAGCGTGGCTCGACGGCCGTATCGCCTTGGTCCAGCCGGTCGCGCGAAGGCGCTCCAGCTGCCGTGCCTGTCACCTGGGAGGAACTCGAAGCCGTTAACGCGGCCAATCAGTTTACCCTGGCGTTGGCCGCCGAGCGGGCGAAACGACCCGACCCGTGGACCGGCTATTTCGATGTGGACCAGGCCATCACTCCGGCCATGCGCAAGGAGGTCGGCACCCCCGACGCTTAGGGCGCGGTTTGCACCCGCACCCGCCCAAGCGTCGTGGTCAGCACGATCGCCAAAAAAGCGAACACCACCATGCCCGCAGCCAGCAGGTGAGCGGTGCTCCAGTCCAGCCGCTCCACATAGTCATAGATGGCAATGGACAACACCTTGGTCTGCCTGGGAATATTGCCCCCGATCATCAGCACGACCCCGAACTCCCCCACCGTATGGGCAAAGCTGAGCACGGCTCCCGCCACATAGCCCGGCCGCGCCAACGGCACCGCCACCCGCCAGAAGCGCTGCCAGGGACTGGCGCCCAGGCACAGCGCCGATTCCAGGGGCTCACTGCCGATCGCGGCGAAGGCCCCGCGCAAGGGCGCAATCATGAACGGCAGCGAGGACAGCACCGAGCCAATCACCAGCCCGGCAAACGAAAAGGCGAGCGTCCGCCCACCCCAGAGGGCGGCGAGGCTCCCGCCTGGCCCATTGGGCCCGAGCGCCAGCAACAGATAAAATCCGAGGACAGTCGGCGGCAGCACCAGTGGCAGGGTCAAGAGCGCCGCCACCGGCTCCACCCAGCGCCTGCGGCTGCGCGCCAGCCACCAGGCTATAGGCGTGCCGGCAACAACGAGAATGGCTGTTGTAACCGTCGCCAACAGCAGGCTCAACCCGACCGGTTGCAGGATCTCGGCCATGTTCATCGCCGGCTCACTGCTCGATCCGGTAGCCCGCCGCCTCGATCAGCGCCACAGCCGCATCGCTGCGCAAGAACTCGAGAAATGCGGTTGCCGCCGGATTGTCGGCACCCGGCTTGAGCAGCACGGCATCTTGCCTGATCGCCGTATACAGCTCGCTCGGAACAATCCACACGCCGGAGTGGCCCTGCACCTGGCTCAAACCCACAAAGCCCAGCTCGGCATTGCCGGTTTGAATGAACTGCAGGGCTTGGCTGATGTTCTCGCCCAGAACGAGCCTGGGCCGGAGCGCGTCATAGATCCCCAGCGAGGTCAGGGTTTCAACCGCCGCTTGCCCATAGGGCGCCGCCTGCGGATCGGCGATGGCGAGCTTTTCGAACCCGCCACCTAGCGCCGCTGGCCCATCGGTCACATCGAGGCTCATGCTGTACAGCGCCAGAACACCGGTGGCATAGGTGAAGACGCTGCCCCCCACGCCAAAGCCTTCATCCACCGCACGTGCTGGCCGCTCGTCATCGGCGGCCAAGAGCACGTCGAAGGGCGCCCCTTGCGTGATCTGGCCATACAGCAAGCCCGTGGCGCCAAAGCTGAACTGCACCTGGTGCCCGGTTTGCGCGGAAAACACCGGGGCCAACTGTTCGGCAACGCTGGTGAAGTTGGCCGCAACGGCGATCCGGGCCAACTCGGCCTTGGCCGGCCCGACCAACAGCGCTCCCCAGGCGGCGACAACCAGCACCATCTGCTTCATCGCCGCCGCTCCGGTTCCTGGTGCTGCTTAGCCGCGCAGCGTCGAGGCTTCGCGCGCCAGCGCTTCGATCCGGCCAAAGTCATTGGCGGCCAGCGCATCGGCCGGCATGATCCAGGAGCCCCCGACGCAGATCACATTGGGCAGTCCGAGATAAACCTTGGCCTTGGCCGGATCGATGCCGCCTGTAGGGCAAAAGGTGATGTCGGGGAGCGGCGAAGCAAAGGCCTTGAGCACCGGCGCGCCACCCAACGCTTCGGCGGGAAAGAACTTGAGGAAGCTATAGCCGCGTTCCGCCGCCGTCATGGCTTCACTCGGGGTGCCAATGCCGGGCAACAGCGGAATACCCATATCGTCGGCCGCATCCAGGATACGTGGCGAGATGCCCGGCGAAACCATGAACCGGCACCCGGCATCCACCGATTGCTTCATGTGCTGGGCGGTCCGCACCGTGCCCGAGCCGACAATGGCCCCGGTGACCTTGCCCATTTCCTCGATCACCTTGAGCGCATTGGGCGTGCGCAAGGTGACTTCGAGAATGGGCAGTCCACCCGCCACGAGCGCTTCGGCCAACGGCCGCGCCAACGCCACATCATCGAGGATGATTACGGGCACCACGGGCGCGAGCGACAAAATGGAGCGCATGGCTTGTGCGTCTTGCGGCATGGGAACTCTCACGGCAAAGGAACGATAGCACAGGGTTATGAGCTTGCCGGCCTGCCTGCAACCCCGTTGCGCAGCAAACGCCGCCGATTTGACCTATCGCGCCGCAGCTCGCATAAAAACCTGCATCCGGTGAAATGCCAAACCTTCCGGATCGGGAGCCGCCTCGGGGTCGCTGGGCAAAGCGAGCCGGCCATCGGCATTGAGCCTGGTCAGCAATTCACGATCAAGCCGGCTGAGATCAACAATGATCTCGTAGCCCGGCCCAATGGTCAGATGCCCCGCCTCAAAGGCCTGATGCGCTTCAGTGCTGAGGCAAAGAAAATTGCTGACCTGCAAACTGCCGCCAGCGTCGCGTGGCCGCAGGGGCGTAACCTCCAACCGCGAAGGCGCACTCTCTGCCCCCGCTTCGACTCCGGTCAGCGCGCAACGATGGCCATATTGGCTGAGCACGCTCTGGAAGAGCCCCGTATAGCTCTCCAGCGGCTCAGCTTCGAAGCCACCAAAGGGCACCGCAGCCTCTTCAAGCCCGCGCAGCCAATAGGCCGGGTTGCCGGGATCGTCGATCCCGCGATTGCTGTCATCATCGCCGCCGTCAACCACGTACCGAGCTTTCCGGATTGGATTGCCGGAGCTTATACGTAATTAGCCGCAGCTAAAAGGCGGATCAGAATTGTGCCTCTGCGAGCACCCGGTCCACCTGGCTACGAACCGGCGGCCGGCAGCCCTTTTCGGCGCAGTTGAGACCGGCCACCACGGCGCCAAAGCGCAGCGTGGTTGCGAGCGCCGCATCATCGAGCCCCTGCAACGCGCCTGCCCGCAGGGCGCCGGTTTCGCCCAGCCAGGTCAGGATACCTGCCATCAAGCTGTCCCCTGCCCCCACCGTGTCGCCAAACACCGGCGGCGCATAAATCCCGACCTGCGCGGTGCCCGACGCCGTAAAGGCGCGCGATCCCTTTTCGCCCAGGGTCACCACCACCAGCTCGCAATTGGGTCGCGCCAACAACTCGGCGGCATGCGCCTCGATGCTCTTGCCCGCATCCAGCGCCTCCAGATCCTCTTCCGAAACCTTGATCACATGGGCAAGATCGAGAAAGGACGACAGCCGCTGCTTGTAGCTCTCAAAGTCATCCACCAGCGATGGGCGAACATTAGGGTCGATCGAGATCGTGGCGCCCTTGGCGACTGCCGCCCGTACCACGTCGAGCCACGCAGCCGCGTCCTCGGGCAGGATCGGACAAAAACCGCCGATCTGATACAGCGATAAATCCTCGGGCAAAGCCGCGATCATGCTCGCCGCAGTAAATGCGCGATCTGCGCCTCGGTAAAACTCATATTTCGCCTTGCCCTGCGCGTCGAGCGTCACCACGGCCAACGTGGTCGGCGCCGCGACCCGCTCCTGCAGCAGGGTTTGCACACCCGCCTGCGCCAGTGGCTCGAGCAGGTAGGAGCCAAACCCATCCTCGGAGATGGGACACAGATAACCCGTCGCGTTACCGAGCTTGGCGAGCGCTATGGCGCAGTTATAGGGCGAACCACCCGGATGCGCCTGCATCCGGATCTCCTCACCCCCTTGGCGCGGCTCGGATACGAGATCAATCAGGCTTTCCCCACCCACAACAAACATGCGCGCTCCTTTGTCGGCGTTTTGCTGCCGTTCTGCAGCGCCATAGCATCTAGGGCGACCTTGTCACCAGCAGAGTGCAGTTTTGCCCCTTCTAGCGATTACTAACAAGTTGACGCAAAGCGTCGATGCTGTTCAATCGCAGCATCAAAATTTCCGTGCTCGGCAAGGAGTTGGGTCCCCAAAGATCCGCAGCCGTGCGGAAACTCTGCTGGGGGATATCGATTGCTATTGCTCGCCATGCTCGTCAGGGGCATCAGCGCCATCAATTGGCTTGTGGGACAAATTCTGTCCTGGCTCGCCTTGGCCTGTGTCCTCGTATGCTTCACCGTTGTGGTGCAGCGCTACTTCTTCAACACATCAACGCTCTGGGTGCAGGATCTCTATGTCTGGCTCAGTGGCGCCATGTTCACCGGGGTGGCCGGCTTTGCCCTGCTCCGCGACGACCATGTGCGCGTTGACATCTTCTACCGCCCCGCTTCGGTACGCTGGAAGGCGACTGCAGATCTGTTTGGTGTCGTCTTCTTCCTGCTGCCCTTCATGTATGTGGTGCTGGCCTACACCTATCCCGCCGTCGCCCGCTCCTGGGGCTATTATGAAGGCTCCAGCAATATCGGGGGCATGCCCGGTCTCTTCGTGCTGAAGAGCTTTGTGATCGTCTTTGCGGTCCTTGTCGGGCTGCAAGGCATCGCCATGGCCCTGCGCTCGATCCTTGTTCTCACCAACAACGAGAACCTGTTGCCCACCGATCTGCGCTACGGCGCTAACGACGTCAAGGAAGCGCATTGATGGACCCTGTACTGATCGGGGAGATACTCTCCGCCTTGATGTTTGTGGGCGTGGTCGGCGTCCTGATGCTTGGCTTTCCGGTGGCATTTTCGCTTGCCGGCACCGCGCTGATCTTTGGCCTCGTCGGCTGGTGGCTCGGCGTTTATGACCCCTCCAATTACGGCTCCCTGGCCGGCCGCTATTTCGGCCTGATGACCAGCGAAACGCTAGTTGCCGTGCCGCTCTTTGTGTTCATGGGCGTCATGCTCGAACGCTCCGGCATTGCCGAGCAATTGCTCCTCACCATGGGCAAGCTCTTCGGCAATCTGCGCGGCGGCCTCGCCCTTTCGGTGATCGTGGTTGGTGCCCTCCTCGCAGCTTCCACCGGCGTGGTCGGCGCAACCGTTGTCACCATGGGCCTGATCTCCCTGCCCGCCATGCTCCGGGCCGGCTACGATCCAAAGCTGGCCACCGGCGTGATTTGCGCTTCCGGCACGCTGGGCCAGATCATCCCGCCCTCAACCGTCCTGATTTTCATGGGGGACATGCTCTCGGGCATCAATGCCCAGGTGCAGATGGAAAAGGGCAATTTTGCCCCCGAGCCGGTCTCGGTCGGCGCCTTGTTCGCCGGCGCCATTCTGCCTGGCCTGCTGCTGGTCGGGCTTTACGCTATTTGGGTCATCATCAAGGCAATCATCGATCCAAAGTCGGCGCCGGCTACGCCCGTGCCCGAAGATGAGAAAAAGCATCTGCTGCGCGAAGTCTTTGTCGCCCTGGTGCCGCCGCTCCTGCTGATCATCGCGGTTCTGGGCTCGATCCTGGCCGGTATGGCGACCCCTACCGAAGCGGCATCGGTCGGCTCCGTCGGTGCCATGATCCTGGCGGCAATGCGGTGGCGCTTGAGCTTCTCGGTCCTCAAGCAGGCGGTGATCTCGACCGCCACCATCACCTCAATGGTGTTCATCATCCTGTTTGGCGCGGCAGTGTTCTCCGTCGTGTTCCGCATGATGGGCGGTGACAATTTGGTGCATGAATTCCTGTCCAACATGCCGGGGGGCGCAATCGGCGCCACCATCATCGTCATGTTGATCATGTTCCTGCTGGGTTTTATCCTCGACACTTTCGAGATCATCTTCATCGTGATCCCGATCACGGCGCCAGTGCTGCTGGCCTTGGGTGTGGATCCGATCTGGCTTGGCGTCATGGTTGGCGTGAACCTGCAAACCAGCTTCCTGACCCCGCCCTTCGGCTTTGCCTTGTTCTATCTGCGCGGCGTGGCCCCACCGCGGGTCAGCACCGGCATGATCTATCGCGGCATCATCCCCTTCGTGCTGCTACAGATTTTGGCGCTGTTTATCCTGTTCTTCTTCCCCCAACTGATCACCTGGTTGCCCAGCATGCTGTATTAACCTGTGGTCGATCACTGACCCACAAACAAAAAGCCCGGGCAAATTGCCCGGGCTTTTCTGCATCCAACCGATGCCGCTTAGCTGTACTGGACGTATTTTTCGCGCGCCACGAGATAAGGCATGTCGGTGTTCTCGGTGCGGGTGCGCAGCAGGTTGAACGCGGCGATAAAGCTCTCCGCCGTCTTCTTGGTCAGCGGGTCGCCGCCTTCACGGATTTCGGTCAGCAGTTCAACCGACGCCTTGGCACCAGCCTCGACGATCTCCTCGGGGAAAGCGCGGACCTGAACGCCATGTTCGCTGACCAGCGCCGCGAGCGAGCGAGGCTCATTGGCATACATGTCCGAAGCAACGTCGTCGTAAGCCGCCTGGGCGCAGGTGGCGACGAGTTCCTGCAGGTCTTCCGGCAGTTCGGCGAGCTTGGACTTGGACACCACCAGTTCAGTGGCAAGGCCCGGCTCAACGAAGCTGGGGAAGTAGTAGTTCTTGGCGATCTGGTAGAGCCCCAGCGCCATGTCGTTATAGGGCCCGACGAACTCGGCAGCATCAAGCGTACCCGACTGGAGGGCGGCAAAGATTTCGCCTGCCGCCAGATTGGTCACCGAAGCGCCCAGCTTGGCCCAGACCTGACCACCCAGGCCCGGCGTGCGGAAACGCAGGCCCTGCACATCGGCAACCCCGGTTAGCTCATTGCGGAACCAGCCACCGGCCTGCGTGCCGGTGTCGCCCGACATGAAGCCCTTGACGCCGAACTGGTCGTAGATCTCGTCCCAGATTTCCTGGCCGCCGAGATAGCGCATCCAGGCGGTGTGCTCGCGGCTGGTCAGCCCGAACGGCACGCCGGTAAAGAACGACAGGCCCTGGCTCTTGTTCTGCCAGTAATAGGGCGTGCCATGCATCATCTCGGCCGAGCCATCGATCACGGCGTCCAGCGCCTGTAGGCCCGGCACCATTTCACCGGCGGCGAAAACCTGAACGTTGAGCCGTCCGCCTGAAGCGCGGCCGATCCGGTCCGCCAGCCTTTGCGCGCCGACACCCAGGCCCGGAAAGTTCTTGGGCCAGGTCGTAACCATGCGCCAGTTGATGGTGCCCTGCGCAATTGCCGGAGCAGCCAACGTAGTTGCGGCTGCAGCACCAATCGTGGCCACCGATGCGGACTTGAAAAACTCGCGTCTTTTCATGCACTTCCTCCCAAAGGTGCAGCTTTGCTGCACAAATACCGTTGTCGCGCCGAGACCAGCCTTTGGCCGTGTCCGTGACAAGTTGAAGTAAAAAATCAGCCGGCACGCCGCCTGTCCAGTATCTTGTTGCAATCCCAGCAAGATCGTCTCTGCAAAGGTTTTTTTGGCCCACCGGGATTAAACCGCTTCGGGCGGTGTTGACGCTGCTGAGGGCCGCTTTGCCGCCCCGCCAAACCGGAAGGAAAACTCCATGTCGATCCGCATGTTTGTTGCCACCGCCTCCGCACTCGCCTTGTTCGCCACCCCTCTTGCCGCCGCCGAATATCTGGGCGGCGCGGTACAATCCACCGATATCGAGGGCAAGATGGTCCTGACCGATGCCGATGGCATGACCCTTTATATCTTCGATAAGGACGAGCCCGGCGTCACCAATTGCTACGAGAAATGCGCCACCAACTGGCCCCCACTCATGGCCGAGGACGGCGCCACGCCCGAGGGCGAGTTCACTTTGGTCGATCGCACCGATGGCGGCCAGATGTGGGCCTATAAAGGCTGGCCGCTTTACTACTGGAAGGACGACATGGAGCCCGGCGATATCACCGGTGACGGCGTGGGCGGCGTCTGGCATCTTGCAATCGAATAAGGACAGCGGAAGCCTGGGGTGACCGAGTTCCTCGACGAGGTCGAAGCCTGCGTGCCAGCTCTCCGGCGTTATGCCAGGGCGCTGACGCGCAGTGCCGACCTCGCCGATGATCTGGTGCAGGATTGCCTCGAACGCGCCATCTCGCGTCGCAGCCTGTTCCGGCGCTCTGGACCGGTTCGCGCCTGGCTCTTCACCATTCTGCTCAACCTTTATCGCAATGACCTGCGCGCCCGTCACCGTGAAGGCGCGATGATGCCGCTCGACGCCATCGCCGAACCAGCAACCGCCGCGCCCCAGCCCGGCCATCTCGCCCTGGCCGAAATGGCGCGGGCCATCGAAACCCTCCCGCCCGGACAAAAGGAAGCCTTGCTGTTGATTGCCCTTGAAGGCCTCTCCTATGCCGAGGCCGCTGCTGTCCTTGGAGTTCCGCTGGGCACGCTGATGTCTCGCCTCGGCCGCGCCCGCGCCGCCCTGCGCCTTCTGACCGGCACCCCGGCCGAGCCGCATCTGAGGACTGTGAAATGAACGCCCCCAGCCGCGATACGCTGATGGGCTTTGCCGACGGGCAGCTCGACCCCACAACGCGCGAGCAGGTCGAGGCCTATCTGGCCGCCAATCCTGACGTCGCGGCTGAAGTCTCAAATTGGGCCCGCCAAAACGACGCCATTCGCACCTTGTTCGAGCCAGCAGGGGCGGAGCCGGTACCGGTGAGGCTGCATCCCCGGCGGATGGCCGCCGAGCTCACCACCCGCCGCCACCGCCTCTGGCGGCAGGCCCTCGCCGCCGTCCTCCTTGTGGGTTTGGGCCTGGGCGCAGGCTGGTTCGCCCGTGCCTGGTCGCCTGCCCCGCAGCCCAGCACTGTGCTGATCGCCGATGCCGTGCGCGCCCATGACGTGTTTGTGGCTGAGAACCGCCACGCCGTGGAGGTCGCCGCCAGCGAAGAGGATCACCTGACTTCCTGGCTTTCCAACCGGCTGGAAACGCCCCTCGCCGCGCCCGACCTCGCGGCCGAAGGTTTCACCTTGGTGGGTGGCCGTCTGCTGCCCGGCACGGCCGCGGCCGGCGGTCGCGCCGCTCAGTTGATGTACGAAAATGCTGCGCGTGACCGGGTAACCATCTATGTCACCGCAGCCCTGCCCGACCGCGAACACGCCTACGAATTCGCCAGCCTAGAAGGGGCGGAAGCCTTTTACTGGGCCAATGCCCGCATCACCTGCACCGTGGTGGGCACCCTGCCCCCGCCGCAGATGCAAACCGTCTCGCAGGCGATTTACCGGCAACTGACCGCTGACGGCGAACCTGAAGAACACTATCGCAGCTAGCGGCGTCAGCCATTCGCCCCTAGCGGCGAGTTCCGCGGCGGCAGGTCGATGGAATAGATATTGTGCAGACCCACCGCCTTGATATCGCGCTCTCCGCAGAGCGCCATGGTGATGTCGAGTTCCCGCCGGATGATCTCGAGCGCCCGCGTCACGCCGGCCTCGCCTCCAGCACCCAGCCCCCACAGGAACGCACGGCCGATAAAGGTCCCCTTGGCGCCCAGCGCCATGGCCTTGAGCACATCCTGGCCCGAGCGAATGCCGCCATCGAGATACACATCGGTGCTGTTGCCAACGGCATCGACAATTTCGGGCAGCACGCGGATCGAGGATGGTGCGCCATCGAGCTGGCGCCCGCCGTGATTGGACACGATGATCCCGTCGGCCCCATGCGCCACCGCCTCGCGCGCATCCTCGGGATCGAGAATGCCCTTGACTATCACCGGCCCGCCGAACCGCTCCTTGACCCAGGCGATCTCCTTCCAGCTCAGCGCTGGATCGAACTGGGATGCCGTCCAGGCCGACAGCTTGGAGAGATCCCCCGCAGCATCAACATGCCCCACGATATTGCGAAAGGTGTGCCGCTTGGTGCCCAGCATCTGCATGGCCCATTGCGGCTTGCGCGCCATTTCAAAGACGAACCGCGGCGTGAATTTGGGCGGTGCCGACATGCCGTTGCGCAAGTCCTTGTGCCGCTGCCCAAGAATCTGCAGGTCCATGGTCAGCACCAGCGCCGAGCATTTGGCCGCCTTGGCCCGGTCGATCAGCCGCTCGATAAACCCGCGGTCCCGCATCATGTAAAGCTGAAACCAGAACGGCTTGCCCGTGTTCTCCGCCACATCCTCGATCGAGCAGATGCTCATGGTCGATAGCGTAAACGGCACGCCGAACTTCTCGGCCGCCCGCGCCGCCTTGATTTCCCCGTCGGCGCTCTGCATGCCGGTAAAGCCCGTCGGCGCCAGCGCCACCGGCATGGAGGCCTGCTCGCCGCAAACGGTAGTCGCGAGCGTGCGCCCTTCCATGTTCACGGCAACGCGCTGGCGCAACTTGATCTGGCTGAAATCCTCGCTATTGGCGCGATAGGTTACCTCGGTCCAGGAACCGGAATCGGCATAATCGAAGAACTGCTTGGGCACCCGCCGCTTGGCGATTGCCATCAGTTCATTGATGGTAAGGGCTTTGTCGAGGGCGGACATGGGTAAAAGCTCCGGGCGAGCGGCGTGGCCGAGCAACTTGGATTTTGGCGGTTCATCGAGGCCGCCCGGCTCCGGGCGGCCACTTGGGAGGACGCAGCGCGCCTCTACATGGTCGCGCCGACCTGCCAGGGCACGAACTCGTTGTCGCCATAACCCAGCTGTTCGGACTTGCTCTTTTCGCCCGAAGCGATGCGCAGCAGCAGATCGAAGATTTGCTGGCCCTTTTCCTCGATCGAGACGCCCTCGATGATATCGCCGCAGTTGATGTCCATGTCCTCGGTCATGCGGGCATAAACATCGGAATTGGTGGCCAACTTGATCGAGGGCACCGGCTTGCAGCCATAGGCCGAACCGCGCCCCGTGGTGAAGGCCAGGATATTGGCGCCACCCGCCACCTGGCCGGTCGCCGAAACCGGATCGAAGCCGGGCGTGTCCATGAACACAAAGCCCTTTTCGCGCACCTGCTCGGCATATTCATAGACCGCCGTCAGCGGCGTGGTGCCGCCCTTGGCGGTCGCGCCCAGCGATTTTTCGAGGATGGTGGTCAACCCGCCCAGCTTGTTGCCGGGCGAGGGATTGTTGTTCATTTCGCCACCGCTGCGGCGGGTATAGTCTTCCCACCAGTGGACGCGCTCGATGAGCTTTTCGCCCACCTCACGCGAAACCGCACGGCGCGTGAGCATGTGCTCGGCCCCATAAACCTCAGGCGTTTCGGACAGGATCGCCGTGCCGCCCTGCCGCACCAGCAGATCGACCGCATAACCGAGCGCCGGATTGGCGGTGATGCCCGAATATCCGTCCGAGCCACCGCATTGCAGCGCCAGCATCAGCTCGGACGCATCCACCGTTTCGCGCTGCGCCCGTGCCGCGACCGGCAGCATTTCCTTGATCCGCTCGACGCCCCAGTCCACCATCTTGCGGGTGCCGCCGATCTCCTGGATTGTCATGGTCTGGAAGGTGTCGGTTTCGCTCAGCCCGTAGCTTTCCTTCATCTTGCCGATCTGGAACGCCTCGCAGCCCAGCCCCACCAGCAGCGCTGCGCCCAGGTTCGGGTTGGCAGTATAGCCCCATTGGGTGCGCCGGAAGATCTGATAGCCCTCGCCCTGGATATCCATGGCGCAGCCCGTGCCATGCACGAACGGGATCACACCATCGATATTGGGGTAGTCGGCCAGAATGCCCGAGCGATTGATCTCCTCGGCCATGAACTTGGCGACGGTCGCCGAACAGTTCACCGAGGTCAGGATGCCGATATAATTGCGCGTTCCCACCCGCCCATTGGCGCGGCGGAAGCCCTGGAAGGTCGCCCGCTCGGCCACCGGCACCATCTCGGGCGCCACCGCCCCCTCGGCAAAAGCGTAGTCGTGATGCAGCGTGCCATCGGCGCCACCCATCCCGCAATTGTGCTCATGCACCCAGTCGCCCGCCGCGATCGCGTCCTTGGCAAAGCCGATGATCTGCCCGAACTTGGTGACGGCCTCGCCGGCGCGGATCGGCCGCACCGCGAATTTGTGCCCCTTAGGCACGCGCTTGCCGATCACCACGCCCTGCGGCGTCACCGTCCCGGCTTCCAGATTGGACAGCGCCACGGCCGTGTTGTCGCGAGGGTTCAGCACCAGGGTCCTGGCTTCCGGACGAATCATGGTCTCAGACATAATTGGCTCCACTCATGGGTCTCTGGGCGCTCTCGCCTGCGGACTTGCCGCCAGACTGCGGCACGGGAAAACCGCTCCGCGCGTTGGATTTGCCAGGAACCTCGACTGCGACTAACATGTTAGCATGAGTTCGGAAGCCCGTCCCTACCAATTTCTGCAGCGAAGCCATGCCCCAGCGCGTGGCAGCGTCACCCTTGATGTGACCAATTCGCTGCGCCAGGCGATTGTCTCGCTGCAACTGGCTCCCGGCGAAACTCTCGACAAGGCAGCCATCTGCGAAGAACTGGGCGTTTCGCGCTTTCCGGTCAGCGAAGCCCTGGGCCGCTTGCAGATCGAGGGCCTCGTTGAAATTGCCCCGCAACGCGGCTCCACCGTGTCCCTCGTACGTATTGCCGATGTCCGGGAATACATGCTGATCCGCAAGGGCCTCGAAAGCGAAGCCCTGCGCGTGCTGATCGGCAATCACGACGCCGAGGTGATGGCGGCGCTGCACGCCAATATGGCGGCACAACGCACCGCCGCCCTTGAGGAAGACAGCGAGCGCTTCCATGGGCTCGACATTGATTTCCACGACATCATCTTCCGCTCCATGCGGTTCACCAAGATCAAGGGCATCATCGATTCGGCCCGCGCCAATCTCGACCGCGCCCGCCGCCTCATCATCACCCCGCGGCGCCTTGCCCTCACCATTGCCGAGCACCAGGCGATCTTTGACGGCATCCTGTCGGGCGACCAGAACCAAGCCACCTCGGCCATCCGCGCCCATATCGATGCGGTAATGGTTGAACTCTTCGCCTTTGCCCGCGAATACCCACACCTCTTCGCCGACAGCGACGAGAGTGCCGACACCCCCAACACCTTTCCCTATGGCTGAGCGCAATCCGCGCAAAGCCACTTACAACCATGGAGTTCGCCGATGAAACTGCTGCGCGTTGGGCCTAAGGGCGCCGAAAAGCCCGCCATTCTGGCCGAAGACGGCACGGTTCGTGACCTGACCGGCATTGTGGCCGATATCGGCGGGCAAACCCTCTCGGACGAAGGGCTGGCACGCATCCGTGCGGCCGACATCAACGCCCTGCCCCAGCTGCAAAGCGATCGCATCGGCCCCTGCGTGGCCAATGTGGGCAAGTTCATCTGCATCGGCCTCAACTATGCCGACCATGCCGCCGAAACCGGCGCGGCCATTCCCGAAGAGCCCATCATCTTCATGAAGGCCACCAGCGCCATCATCGGCCCCAATGACGACGTCATCATTCCCAAGAATTCGATCAAGCCCGATTGGGAAGTCGAGCTCGCCGTCGTGATCGGCAAGGAAGCCCGCTATGTCGAGGAAGCCGATGCGATGGATTATGTCGCCGGCTATTGCGTCTGCAACGACGTGTCCGAGCGCCACTTCCAGACCGAACGCGGTGGCACCTGGGACAAGGGCAAGGGCGCCGACACTTTTGGCCCCATCGGCCCCTGGCTCGTGACCAAGGACGAAGTTGCCGATCCGCAAAACCTCAAGATGTGGCTCGAAGTGGACGGCAAGCGCTACCAGGACGGCTCCACCAAGACCATGATCTTCGGCGTCGCCCATGTGGTCAGCTATGTCAGCCAGTTCATGAGCCTGCAGCCCGGCGACATCATCACCACCGGCACCCCTCCCGGCGTCGGCATGGGCATCAAGCCCGAGCCCGTCTGGCTCAAGCCCGGCAACGTCATGCGCCTCGGCATCGAAGGCCTCGGCGAGCAGCAGCAGACCGTCAAAGCCTACACCGCCTAAGCCCACCGGACCCGCAGTCGAGACCCTCCCCCTCGCGGGGAGGGATCAAGGGCGGGGGGCGAGAGCTCCGACGCAAGGCACTCTTCACCGGTGCCGCCCCAACCAACGTCCTAAGGCCGCCGTGCCACCAGATCGATCTCGACCAGCGCCCCCACCGCGAGTGCCGTCACCCCCACCGTGGTGCGCGCCGGCAGTTTCCCTGCCTCGAAAAATGTCGGCCACAGCGCATTGAGCGCCGCGTAATCCCGCTCGAACTGGGTGAGGTAGATCCGCGCCATGGTGACGTGCTCGAGCCCCAGCCCGACCCCGGCCAACACCACCCGCAAATTCTCGACCACCCGACGCGTCTGCGCCTCGATCCCCTCCGGCAGCGGTGCATCGGGCGCCGCCGGGTCGGTCGGCATTTGCCCGGTGACGAACACCCAGCCATCGGCCTCCACCGCATGGGAAAACGGCGCCACCGGTTGCGGGCCGGCGGCAATCATGTGGTGAATAGGCATGGACATCTGCGTCTCCAGTTTCTCGCGGCCACCCCGCCGGCAACTTGCCGGCGCCCCGCGGCGTTTTATGATCCGAGCCCAATCCAACCAAGGACGAGCCCCTTGAGCGACACCCAATACACAGTGGAACGTGAAGATGGTCCCAAGAGCGGGCGCTACCTCGTGCGCCTCGATGGCGGGGCAGAGGCGGAAATGACCTACCGCACGGGACCCGATGGCTCCATGGTCATCGACCATACCGGCGTGCCGCCGCAATTCGAAGGCCGCGGCATTGCCGCCCGCCTCGTCAATGCGGCGATCAGCGATGCGCGCGCCGAGGGCTTCAAGATCACCCCGCTATGCTCTTATGTGGTGGCACAGTTCCGCCGCCATCCCGAATGGGCCGACCTGCGCGCCTGAGCCTCAGGAGCCGTAGCGCACCGCATTGGCATTGGGGCCCAGCAGGTCCTCGAGTTTGTCCCAGCCGATGGTGACTGTCGGGGCGCCATAGGCGTAGGCGGCCACCTCATAGGGCTCGAACTGCACAGTGAGCCCGCGGTCATTCTCAAAGCTCCACCGGCGGGGATCGGTTACTACCTCGGCCAGGTCCTGCGGCCCCTCTAGTTGCAGGTTCTCGCCATGCTCTTGTTGCAGCTGCTGCCAGACCAGGTCGAGCAGCTTGCCCTGCCAGCCCTCACCCGTGAACAAGTCGCTGGCCTCCAGCGCGCGGTTCTCGGGAACATAGTAATGCAGATAGGTGGTCGCCCAATTGCCGTGCGCCGCGCCATGCCCATACCAGAAGGTCGACACATCAAGGCTGATCCGGCTGGGCGTGACCTCCTGGACCGTGATGGCGACATCGCTGTCGCTGCTGGTTTCCAGCGCTTCGGCTTCACCCTCGTTTGCCAGCGT
This sequence comes from Devosia sp. Z11_6, assembly GCF_058133665.1. NCBI lineage: Bacteria > Pseudomonadati > Pseudomonadota > Alphaproteobacteria > Hyphomicrobiales > Devosiaceae > Devosia > Devosia sp. Z11_6. The sequence continues at coordinate 256,432 of NZ_JBYUNQ010000001.1, read as the reverse complement.
GCGCAGGGGCGTCAGTTGATTGGCCTGCGCAACCACGAACTCATTGAACCCCGCGGCTAGGGGATCGTCGCTGTCCAGCAGGGGCAGAGCCAGCTCATGGGTGGCCACCTTCCAGAAGGAATCCGGATCGCCTGCCGCGTCCGGGTCGGGCAGCACTGCGTAGTTGCTCGTGGGATAGAACCGCTTGCCACCCAGCATGCGGCTGCCTTCCAGCACCTTGCCCCGGTTCTCGAACAGGGTGCGCAGGCACGCGACCCCTTCTTCGTCATAGCTCCCCGTGGTCAAGGGCTGCGCATCATCGCTGCAGGCGCGCTGGGCAAAGTCGAGCCAGCTCCGCTGGTCGGCGCGCAGGGCATCCGTTGCTTGGGTGGTCAGCCCACCGGTCGCCGTGGCAAAGCTCTTGGCAAGGGTCTCGTTGGCGCGCGACAGCTCGGGGTTCTCGCAAATGGCGCGCTCGAAAGGCGTGCTCGCCTTGCTGCAATCAAAGCTGGCGGCCGATGCCGGCACGGCCAGCATGGCGATGGTCAAGGCTGTAACAGCGATACGGCTCATCGAAGTCCTCCCCCGGATCGTCATGTGCTAGCACGACAATCCGGTTCGGCAAATGCCCTGCCTTCGACAAGCTTGATCGCCCGGCTCCCGGCTGCGCTCAGGCCTGGGCTGGGGCAAAGGGGCTGAGAAAATCCCGGGCTTCCAGCAGTTCTTCCTGCCGCAACTCATGGCCCCCTTCATGCCAGAAGAGGCGGGTCCGCGCGCCCTGCCCGGCAAAGTACTGCTCGAGCGCCTCGGTGCCTCCGGCCGGCACCATCGGGTCGCGGCGGCCCGCCGTCAGCAGCACCTGCCGCCCTGCCAGACCCGGGCTCGCGGGCGGCGCAAACGGAATAAGTGGGTGCATCAGCACGCTGGCATCAAACAGCTCGGGCCGGACAAACTGCAGCGCTGCGAGAATATTGGCGCCATTGGAATAACCCAGCCCGACAAGCTTGCTTGGCTGGCTTTCCGCCCGTCGCCCCTCGATGAACGCGGCCATACCAGCCACCCGCGCCCAAAGATCGTCCATGTCATAGACACCCTCGCCGGTGCGGCGGAAAAACCGCAACGCCCCGCCTTCGCTGACATCGCCCCGCGGCGTGACCACCCGCGCGCCCGGCAAAAGCTGGCTCCCAAGCCCGAAGAACTGGTTCTCGTCCCCGCCCGTGCCATGAAACAGCACAAACAGCGGTGCCTCCGCTCCCGCACCCGGCGCGTCGCGATAATGTTCGATAGCCATGGCCTCACTCCTCGGGCTTGTCATGGCCAGGAATATCGGCCACCGACCGGCGGCGGCGCAACCGCGCGTTAGCGCTACACTCTGTTGCCCCAGCGGCAACGATGGCGCCAAACGCCCGCTGGTCGGGAGCATCTGACAACTTCGCGCTCGAAGATGTTAGCGCCGCTGCAACGAAGCTTGATGACTTTGCCCGCCAATCCCCTATTGTCCGGCCGCAACACCGAGCGGACCGCACCTTCTTCATGCAGCAAGGCACCACCACCGATCCGCTGATTCTCGTTGGTGCGGGACTGGCCAGCGCCTTGATTGCGCAACGTCTCGCCAACACGGCCAATCCCCCGCCCGTCCTCATGCTCGAAGCCAGCGACCAGCCCTTTGGCGAACATACCTGGTCGTTCCACACCGGCGATGTCAGCCCTGCCGACCTGCATTGGCTGTCCCCGCTCGTCGCCCATCGCTGGGCCGGCCAATCCGTCCGCTTCCAGGCCTTTTCACGCGATCTTCGCTCCGGCTATGCGAGCCTGTCCTCGGCTTCCGTGGCCGCGGCCATGCAAGCTCTTCCCAACCTGACGATCCGCAGCGCCGCCCCCGTCGCCGATCTCCGCCCGGATGGAGTGACCCTCGCCAGCGGCGAAGAGCTGCGGGCCCAATGCGTCATCGACACCAGCGGCTTCAGCCCCAGCCCGGCGCTGGCGCTCGGTTTCCAGAAATTCGTCGGCCAGGAGGTCGAAACCACCGAGCCGCACGGGATCACCTATCCCGTGATCATGGATGCGTCGGTGGACCAGCGCGACGGCTACCGCTTTGTCTATCTCCTGCCCTTTTCGCCCAGGCGCATCCTCATCGAGGACACCCGCTATTCGGATGGCGAAAATCTCGACCGCGCCGAACTGGCCCGCGACATCGCTGCCTACGCGCAGGCGCACGGCTGGACTATCGCCTCAGTGGTTCGCGAGGAACATGGCGTCCTCCCGATCGCGCTCGCCTATGATGCCGAGCAATTCTGGGCCGATCGTCCGCGCGACATCCCCCAGGCCGGCATGCGGGCCGCGCTCTTTCATCCCACCACCGGCTATAGCCTCCCCGAAGCGGTGCGCGTTGCCAATCTTGTGGCCGACACCTGGCCCTCCGCCAGCCCCGAACTCGCGGCGCGCATCCGCGCCCACGCCATCACGCGCGCCCATGCGCAAAAATTCTATCGCCTGCTCAACCGCATGTTGTTTCGCGCCGCCCGGCCCGAGCGCCGCCACCTCGTCCTGCAGCGGTTTTATCGCCTTGGCGAACCGCTGATCGAGCGCTTCTATGCCGGCCAGACCACGCCGGCCGATATGGCGCGCATCCTGATGGGCAAGCCGCCGGTCCCCATTCATCGCGCCCTGCCCTGTCTGCGGGAAGCGCCCTTCTTGTCCCAGGAGCACTCGTGAGCGCCAAGCCCAACCAAACCGCGGCAGTGATCGGAGCTGGCTTTGGCGGACTGGCCCTTGCCATTCGCCTGCAAAGCGCCGGCATTGCCACGACCCTTTTCGAAAAGCGCGACAAGCCCGGTGGGCGCGCCTATGTTTATACCGACGACGGCTTCACCTTTGATGCCGGCCCCACCGTCATCACCGATCCCGATTGCCTTGAGCAGCTGTGGGCGCTGAGCGGACGCAAGCTCTCGGACTATGTCACCCTTTTGCCCGTCACCCCATTCTACCAGCTCTGCTGGGAGGACGGCTATCGCTTCGACTACGCCAATGATCAGGCCGATATCGATCGCCAGATCGCCGCCAAGTCCCCCGAGGACGTGGCTGGCTACCACCGCTTCCTGCGCTATTCCGAAGACCTTTATCGCGAGGGCTACGAGAAGCTGGGCACCGTGCCGTTCCTCAATTTCTGGTCGATGATCAAGGCCGCACCCCAGCTGGTGCGCCTCGAAAGTCATCGCAGCGTTTATTCCAAGGTCGCCCAGTTCATCAAGGACGACCAACTGCGCCAGGCCTTCAGCTTCCATTCGCTCCTGGTTGGCGGCAATCCCTTCGAGACCTCTTCCATCTATGCCCTGATCCACGCCCTTGAACGCAAGGGCGGCGTCTGGTTTGCTCAAGGGGGCACGGGCGCCCTGATCGCGGGCATGGTGCGCCTCTTCGAGGATCTGGGCGGCAAGGTCCATCTCAACGCCGCCATCGACCGCATCGAAGCCGAGGGCGACCGCGTCACCGGTGTATCACTCGCAGATGGCACCACCCAGCGCTTCGACATGGTCGCCTCCAATGCCGATGTGGTGCACACCTATAAGCACATGCTGCGCGCCACCCAGCGCGGGCCCGCCCAAGCCAAGGCGCTCGAAAAGAAGCGCTTCTCCATGTCGCTCTTCGTGATCTATTTCGGCCTCAAGACCGAACATCCTGAGCTGCGCCACCACATGGTGCTGTTCGGGCCCCGCTATCGCGAGCTGATCTCGGAAATCTTCAAGGCCGATGGTCTTGCCGATGATTTCTCGCTTTATCTGCACGCCCCGTCAGTCACCGACCCCAGCCTCGCCCCGGCCGGCTCCAGCGCCTATTACGTGCTCTCGCCCGTGCCCCATCTGGGCACTGCCGATATTGACTGGGACGTGCAGGGACCGATCTATCGCGACCGCATCCTCCAATACCTCAACGATCACTACATCCCCGATCTCCTCAAGGATCTGGTGACCGTTCGCCACTTCACCCCCTTCGACTTCCGCGACGAACTCAACGCCCATCTCGGTTCCGCCTTTTCGGTCGAGCCGATCCTGACCCAGAGCGCCTGGTTCCGGCCGCACAACCGCGACGACAACTTCGGCAATCTCTATATCGTGGGCGCCGGCACCCATCCCGGAGCTGGTATTCCCGGCGTGGTCGGCTCGGCCAAGGCCACCGCGGGCCTGATGATTGCGGATGCCGCCCCATGAGCGATGCGGTCGTTACCCAAAGCGAAACTGCCATCGCCCAGGGCTCCAAAAGCTTTGCCGCCGCCGCGCGCCTGTTCGATCGGCAAACCCGCGACGACGCCGTCATGCTCTATGCCTGGTGCCGCCACTGCGATGACGTCATCGACGGGCAGACCCTGGGCCATGCGCAGGATCCCGAATTCCGGCGCGGCCAAGCCGAGCGGCTGCACCAGCTGCAGGAACAGACCGCCGCCGCACTGCGGGGCGAAACGGGAAACGATCCAATCTTTGAAGCGCTGCGCCGCGTCGTCGAGCGCAACCAAATCCCGGCGCGCCACCCCCAGGAACTGCTGGCCGGCTTCGCCATGGATACCGCCGAGCGCCGTTACGCTACCATCAACGACACCCTCGATTATTGCTATCACGTTGCTGGCGTCGTCGGCGTGATGATGGCCATGATCATGGGCGCCCGCGACAGCCGCGTGCTGGATCGTGCCTCGGACCTCGGCATCGCCTTCCAACTCACCAATATCGCCCGCGATGTGGTTGAAGACGCCCGCGCCGGCCGGGTTTACCTGCCCGCCGACCTGCTCGCCCGCCATGGCATCACGACCATCGAGCCCGACAATGCCGAACAGCGCCCGGCGCTGCATCGTGCGGCGCTTGAACTGCTCGACCTGGCTGAGCGCTATTATGCGTCCGCAGGATCGGGAATGGCGGCGCTGCCACCCCGTTCGGCCTGGGCCATTGCTGCCGCGCGCCGGGTTTATCGCGCCATCGGCACCCAATTGCGCCAAGGTGGCCCCAACGCCTGGGACGCCCGGGTTTCAACCTCGGGCACCCGCAAAACCCTGCTGGTTCTCGCGAGCCTCGCCGATGTGGCCGCCTCCCGCCTACCCCGGCCCCAGGCCGATCGCGACGGGCTCTGGCAGCGCCCCTAGGCGGTGGGACGTTCTTCGTCCTTGAGCGCCTCGGCATCGAATGGCCGGCGCCCCGTATTGAGCTTCTTGACCAGCTTGTCGACCGGCTCGGCATAAACAAAGCCGAAGGACACGCAGCCGTCCTTGCCCTGCACCGCATGGTGCAGGCGGTGCGCCTGGTACACCCGCTTGAGATAACCCTTGCGCGGTACATGCTTGAATGGCCAGCGCTGATGCACCAGCCCGTCATGCATGAAAAAGTACAAGGCGCCGTAGATGGTGATGCCCAGCGCAATCCAGGTCAGTGGCCACCACACAAAGGCCCCCAGCGCGAACAAGGCGATGGCAAAGCCGGCAAACACGACCGCAAAGAGATCGTTCTTTTCCAGCGCGTCGTCGTGCGGCTCGTGGTGTGACTGATGCCAGCCCCATCCCCAGCCATGCATGATGTGCTCATGGGACCAGGACGCGAACCATTCCATGAAGGCGGTGGTTGCCACCACCAGCACGGTCGGCACAAGAAAGTGGAGAAGCGTGTCCATGTTCAAACTCGATCAGGCGCCTATGTCTAGTCTAGCATAGCCCAGAACGCGGCTGAAGTGAGGGCAAGAGCTCGCGCGGCCTAAAAGCGCAGCCGCAACCGCGAGATCCCCACCGCCAACGACACCCCGACCAGCCCGGTCCCGACCAGAACGGCGAGGCTCGGCGCCAATGCCGCCAGGGCATCCCCCCGCCACATCGCACCCTGATACGCCTCGATGGCCCAGGCATTGGGGGTGAACCAGCCCAGTTCCTGCAGCCAGGGCGGCATCATGAACCGAGGCACCATCGAGCCACCCACCGCGGAGCACACCAGCACCAGAAAGGTTGCAATGGTTTGTGCCTGCTGCTTGCTGGTGCAAAATGCCGCCACGGCCAGCCCCAGCCCCGCCGCAGCCACGGCCGCGGCAACAGTGGTCAGCAACCATGGCCACCAATGCTGCAACACCGGCACCTGGTAGAGCAGGATGGCGAGCGCGAAGATCAAGCCGGCCTGCACCACGCCCTGCCCGATCAGGAACAGGAACTTGCCGATCACGACGACATCGGTTCCCGCTGGCCCCACCGCCAGTCGATCGACAATGCCCGAATTGCGCTCCTCGATCAGGGTCGCCGCGCTTTGCATCGCCGAAAACAGCAGAAACAGGATCGCGACGGCACCCGCATAATAGGTGACGGCGGCGCTGCCATCGCTGGCCTCACCCACCGTATGGATCTCGCTGAGCTCGGCGCTCGCACCGCCCTCCGCCGGCGCTGCGGCCAGCGCGTTGAGAGCCGCGGTAAGACGCTGGGATTGTTCTGGTGAAAAGCCGCCCACGAGCTCACCCACCAGGGGTGCCGTTCTCGACACCGCGACATCGGGCAGATCCTGGGCCAGGATGCGCTGCACATGGCCCATCAATATGGCCGGGGCCATGCTCTTGGCCGGGTCGGCAAAGATCACCACGGGTGCGGCATCGGTGCGCGCCAGCCCATCACGCAGAAACAGTCCCACATCGGCGTGGCCTGCCTGCACCAATGCCTGCATCTCGGCTTCCGAGCCAATGCTGCCCTCCAGCACCCGAAGCGCGGGGATTTCACGTAACGCCGCCTCGAACCGGGGATCGACGGACGCAGCATCAGCCACCCCGAACCCCACCTGGAGGCGCATTTCCTCCCCCCCGGTCCCTGCAAAAATTGCGGCAAAGATCACAAAGATCATCGGCGGCAGCACAAAGGCCATCGCCAGCGCACCGCGATCACGCACAAGACTGAGCACCATGACGCGCAGCATGGCCACGATCATGCGGCTGCCCCCGGCTCTACTTGCCCTTGCCGCGACAGGTGGAGAAAAAGACTGTCCAACCCTGGCTCACGCAGCCGCAATTCACGCGTTTCGATGCCGGCATTGGCCAGCCATTTCGCCAGGTCTGCAGCCGGTATCGGCGTCGCCCCGCTCATGCGCGACCAGATCATCGCTGCCTGCACCGGCTCAAACCCACGCTGATTGAGGAAGTCGATCTGCTCTGGTGTCGGGGCGCGCCGCAACTCGACGATGATCTGTTGGCGCCCTTGAAACACCTCATCCACGAGGGCCCGTGGCGCGCCCTGCGGCCCGATCACGCCACCGCGCAAAAAGCCCACCCGGGAACAAATGGTTTCGGCCTGATCGAGATCGTGGGTCGCCAGCAGCACTCCCATGCCCGCACCCGCCAATTCGGCAATCACTTCGTGCAGATGGTTACGCGCTTCCACATCGACCCCGACGGTTGGCTCATCGAGGATCAGCAGCGCCGGGCGATGCAGAATAGCCGACGCGATATTGACGCGGCGCTTCCAGCCACCTGACAGGATCCCCACCTGATCGGCCAGTCGCGCCTCGATATGGGTGGCAGCACTCGCCCAGACCACAGCGGCCTTCGCCTCGGCGGCCGAAAGCCCCATCAATCGCCCGAATACCAGCAGGTTTTCGCGCGCGGTGAGATGGGGATAAAGCGCGATCTCCTGCGGCACGAGGCCGATTTGGCGGCGCACATCCCTGCTCCGGCCCACTTTGCCGGCGATGGAGATCTGCCCCGCATCGGGTTTGCAGCGCCCGCAGATCGACCGGATCAACGTTGTCTTGCCCGCGCCATTGGGCCCGAGCAAGCCGAAGATCTCGCCCGCGTTCACCACGAGATCGACCCCGTTAAGGACCTGTCTTTTGCCATAGCTGATGCGCAGCGCCTGGACTTGTAGTGCCGCTGGCTGCGAGATCACGGCGTCGGGGTCTCGCGTCGTTCAAACAGGCGGGCGATCATGGCCATCAAAGGTCGGGCATTGATCCGAGTCTGCAACAGCGCAGCTTCCGCCTTGTCCAAATGCTCGCGATAGCTGAGCAGCGCCGCCTGTTCGCCAAACAAGGTCACGAGCGTGGTCTTGTTGCCATCCTTGCCGACATCCTTGCCTGCCTCGTCGGCCGTCGCATTGCTGTCGAGCAGGTCATCGGCAGTTTGAAACGCCAGTCCCAAATGGGAAGCAAACAAGCCAACGGCCTCAACCTCCTTATCGGGCAGGCCGCGCAGCATGGCGCCCATCCGGGCGGCCGCCACAAACAACACGCCTGTCTTGAGCCAATTCAGCTGCTCGATTCCATCCACGGCAACAATGCTGGCGCGCTCATTGACGTCGAGCTCCTGGCCCGCCACCAAGCCGGTCCAGCCTACCGCCGCCGACAACTCCGCCGCAAGCCGGGCCTTGGTGGCATCGTCAACGCCGGCAAGCGCCGCCAATATCCCAAAGGCCTGGCTCAAAAGGGCAATAGCCGCCAGAATGGCGGTCGCCTGCCCAAACGCCATATGCGTTGTCGGCCGTTGCCGGCGCATCAGCGCGTCGTCCATGCAGGGCAGATCATCCAGGATGAGCGAGGCGGTGTGGACCATCTCCACCGCGCAGCCCAGGTCAAGTGCGCCGGCAATCTGCGCGTCCTGGGGCTCCACCACATGATAAACCAGCAAGGGCCGTATGCGTTTGCTGGGGGCAAGCAGCGCATGACGCAACGCCGCGCTCAAATTGGGCGGCACACCTGTTGGACTGGCAAGCAACTGCTCCAGCCGGCCCTCGATTGCGTCCCGTGCGGAAAGCATCCCTGCGAGTTGCTGATCAGGGAGCGGCATGCTGTAGCTGTTCCCGGCCGCGCTCATGCTTGCTCCCGCTTGGCCCGCGGGCCCACTGCGACAAGGCTACGGCTGTCGGCTACTGGGAGGCTGGCGCAGTGAGCCGATGGCCGATCGGCAATTACGAATAATTCCTCGGGCACTCCCGTGCCGACGCCGCCGTCTTTGATCATGCTCTTCGCCTTCTCGCCCGACGCTTATGCGCGAGATACCTTAGTCGGGCATAGTGACGCAAGCGAATGGATAGACCCGCACCACCTCGGGATGGGCGAAAAAGGGATCAACAAGGCGGGGATCGGCCGGCTGCCCGGCCGATCCTCCAAAACTACTGTGTAGGGCCTGAGTAAATTTGGTCGAAGATGCCCCCATCGGCAAAGAACGCCGGCTGCGCCTCGCGCCAGCCGCCGAACTCCTCGATAGTCACAAGATTGACCTCACCAAACCGCGCAACATCCTCGGGAGCCGCAGCCTCGGGGCGGAATGGGCGATAATAGTTCGCAGCGGCGATGGCCTGCCCTTCGTCGGAATAAAGATATTGCAGATAAGCCTCCGCAACGTCCCGCGTCCCCTTGCGGTCCACATTGCCTTCCACCAGGGCGACGGGCGGCTCGGCCAGGATCGAAACGGAGGGGGTCACGATATCGAACGCATCGGGGCCAAGCTCCTCCATCGCGAGGTAGGCCTCGTTCTCCCAGGCCAGCAAGACATCGCCGATGCCGCGTTGCACAAAGGTCGTGGTCGCGCCACGCGCACCGGTGTCGAGCACCGGCACATGCTGGTAAAGTTCGGTGATGAAGGCCTTCGCCGTTTCGTCGCTCCCGCCCTCCTGGGCGCGCGCCCAGGCCCATCCAGCCAGAAGATTCCAACGGGCGCCGCCCGAAGTCTTGGGATTGGGCGTAATCACTTCCACCCCCTCCTTGATCAGGTCACCCCAATCAACGATGCCGTCCGGATTGCCCTTACGCACCAGGAACACGATTGTGGACGTATAGGGTGCGCTGTTGTTCTCGAACCGCCCGCGCCAGTCGTCGGGGATGAGATCGGTTCCGTCGGCGATGGCATTGATGTCGCTCTCGAGGGCCAAGGTAACCACATCGGCCTCAAGCCCGTCGATCACCGTGCGCGCCTGCGAGCCCGAACCGCCATGGGTCACCTGTACAGCAATGTTTTCGCCCGTAGTTTCCTGCCAATGGCGCACAAAGGCTTCGTTGAACTGCCGGTACAGCTCACGCGTCGGATCATACGAGACATTGATGATGGTCCGATCCTGCCCATGCGCCGTAACGGCAAAGCCCAGCACCAGAGAAGCGCCCAAGGCGCCATAGGCAAGCAGTCTGGCTGTCGTTCTCAATCTGAGTCTCCCTGAAGACGTTGCGCGCAATACTCTAGCAGGAGAGTAGAGTTAAACGAGATCGTCGCGTGGGGCGCGCAGCAGCCCGGGTAAAATTTCTTGCCCTTGGCTGGCCCTCGCACGCACACCAACTGCTCTCACCGCTCCGACACGATGAGGTCACCCCCGCCATTCACCACCAGCTTAGTGGCCGGACCCGGTCAAAAACTGGTTTCGCAGGGTAAGACCCAGTATCCTGAGATCAAGCCACACGGACAAGTTCTGCATATAGGCCAGGTCGAACTCGATGCGGGACCGTGCCGCCTCCGCATCACCCGTCGGCCCGCGCAGGCCATTGGCTTGTGCCCAGCCAGTGATCCCCGGCCGCACGGCAAGCCGACAATCGTAATAGGGCACCAGATCCTTGTAGGGCATGCCGCCGGCAAACATGCCCGGCACATGCGGACGAGGCCCGACCAGGGACATCTCTCCCCACAGCACATTGAGCAATTGCGGCAGCTCATCAATGCTGGTCCGGCGGATAAAGGCGCCAAAAGGCGTGAGCCGCGGATCATTCCGCCTGGTTTGCTGCAACCCGCTCTTGTCACAGCGATCCACCGGCATGGATCGGAACTTCAATGTCCAGAACAAGCGCCCACCCAGCCCTTCGCGCCGCTGCCTGAACAGGATGGGACCCGGGCTGGTGGCGGCCACAAGGACTGCGACAAGGAGCAAGAGCGGAGCCAGCCCAACAAGCGCCGCGAGGGCGAGGGTTACATCGACCACTCGCTTGATCTGCAATTGGGACGAGCTCGGAACAGCCGCGACGGGACAGCCGTCTTCCCAGAGCAGCGGCAGGCCTCCATGTTCCGTTTGTACGGGCGGTTCATTGTCGTTTTCAGGAACCACTTGAACAAGAGCGCCCTCAGCGCCCGTATCCTCCAGCAAAAGTTCGGTAATGTACTTTGCTGTCTGGGTATCAAGAGGACGCATGACATTGTTCATGGCAGGCCTGATAGCTCGCGTGGTAAACAGAGTATTGCGTATGTAGAACTGCTAGCCAACTTGAATCTTCAAGACTCTGCTGTTCCAGTTAATCTTGCGCGCTTGCACTGCTGAATGTGGGCCAGCGGGTGACCACATCGCCGTCGGCACGATGTGATGAACAGTCCTGACCAGTTTCAAATCGTGGCGTCGGCACGATCTCCTTGGCAGCCTTTGCTGCAATACTGGTGTTACAAGAGAACTGGCTCACCTAAGCCGAACCGCCCCTGACCCAAGCCGGCACTTGTGCCGCGGATGGTGCACAAGATGAAGTTCCTGCAGCGGCTGCTTGATCGATCTGCACTCACCGCCGAAGGGGAGCGGCCAAGGCTGCGCGCTTCAACTGATCCGGCAGTCGTCTATGCCGTGGGCGATGTTCACGGCTGTCTTGATCTGCTCGAGCAACTGGAAGGCATGATCCTTGCTGACGCCGCATCATATGCGGGCGAGAAATGGCTCGTGATGTTGGGAGACTATGTTGATCGCGGTCCCCGCTCCGCTGGCGTGATCGAGCATCTGCTCGCGCCCCCGCCGGATGGCTTCACGCGGCTGGCCCTGGCCGGCAACCACGAAGCCATGATGCTTGATTTCCTGGCCGCCCCTTCCGAGCGGCACCATTGGCTGGGGCTTGGCGGGACGCAAACACTGCAGTCCTACGGGCTGACTGCCGGTGCGCTTCGCGGCCTATCCAGCAAAGGCGCCCGCGCCTTATTGGAAAGCTCTATTCCCTCGGCTCACCGACGGTTCATCGAAGCCGCCCCCAGCGTGATCGAAACACCGACCACCATCTTCGTGCATGCAGGCTTGCGCCCCGGCCTGCCCCTCGAGCAGCAAAGCGAAGATGACCTGCTCTGGTACCGCCCCGACGCCGCCACAGATTACACCGCCTTCGGCAAGGTCGTGGTGCATGGCCACACTCCGCTCCCCACTCCCCTCCTCTTACCCTCCCACATCAATATCGACACCGGAGCCTTCGCCACCGCCCGCCTCACCGCCGTCCGGCTCGTAGTGGGCCATCCCCCAGTCACGCTGACTGCAACGGGAGCCTATCGTCATAGCTAAGCAGACTAGGCCGAAGGGATGACGAAGGTTGTCTTAAGGCAATCTTGGTCTTACAAGCGCTAGTTCGTCGCCAGCGCTCGCACCCCCATAAATGAGGCTCCGGCCCATGCTGGATTTTGAACGAGCGACGCAAAGCAGCATAGTCTGCTGCAGTCTTGCTGTAGAGGAGAGCAAACCAGCATGCGCACCTGCATTCTTGTTCTTGGAATGCATCGTTCTGGAACCAGTGCGCTTACGCGTATCTTGAACCTTTTGGGCGCCCAGCTACCCACAAACCTGCTTGGGGCCCAATTGGGCAATGACGCGGGACATTGGGAGCCCAGAAAACTGCTGGCTCTCCATGACGAGTTGCTGGAAGCCGCAGGGAGCCGCTGGGACGACTTAGGTCCACTCGATCTTTCGCGTTTGGGGCTGCCCAAGCTGGAGGAGTTTAAGACGCGCGTTAAGACGCTGTTGCTTGAAGAATACGGCAATGCCCCCGTCTTCATCGTCAAAGACCCGCGCATCTGCCGTTTCGTTCCCTTTTTCATCGAGTTGCTATCTGAGATGGACGTCTCTGTACGGATCGCGCTGACCTTGCGCAATCCGCTGTCGGTTGCCGCCTCGCTGGTACACCGTAACGGCTTCTCCGAGGGGTTCGCTTCCCTGCTTTGGCTGCGCCACCAATTGGATGCAGAAGCACACAGCCGTAGCTTCAAGCCGTTCCACGTGGAGTTCGAGCAACTGCTAGCTGAGCCCGCAGCACATATCGGCCGCTTGCGAAGCTGGATGGAGGAGGCGCGTATCACCTCCAGCACTCCTGATGCTGAAATTGTTGCTTCGCTGCGGTCGGATCTGGCTCACTTTAATTACTCTCCCGAAGATCTGGCACGCTTGCCCGGTCCGGTCAGTGACGCTTATCTCGCCAGCAGATTGCTGAGCGACATAGGGCAGCGCCCTCAGGCTCAGCATCGATTGAGCGAAATCCGGGCGCAATTTGATCCTGCATCAGCCCTGCTTGGGCCTGTGCTCGCCGAGGAAGCGACCGCCCGCCTGAAAGTTGCAGCCGATGAGGCAAGTCGTCGCGAAATCGCGTTGGGGGAGGAAGTGGAAACAGCACGCCGGCAAGTCCATGAGCTTTCCATCCGCGCCGAGCGTGCCGAGCGTGAACTAGCGCAGATGCGCGCGAGCACCTCTTGGCGCCTCACGGCACCCGTGCGGCAGCTTAAGCTTGGCCTCCTGCGCACCGGGCAGGCTCTAAAAACCGGCAAAGGATCCAGCACGGCTGCGGAGTATCAGAAACCCGAGCGCTGCCTTGTTGCCACGACGGCGCATGCGCTTTTCACCGCTGAGCTTATCGCAAGGAGCCTGCGGCAGGCGGGCTTCGCGGTCGACATGGTTCGTGATCGCGTCGGGGACCCCAGCCCGTACCGAGCCGTGTTCGCGGTCTGCCCGCAAAACTTCCCCGATCTGCCGGACGGGTATTACGCCGTGCAGATGGAACAGCACGTGGCTAGTCGCTGGTTCACATCAGGTTACTTCGGGTTGCTCTCACGCGCCGAACTTATTCTCGACTATTCCCAACAGAACATTGCCTACCTAGAGGCACAAGGCGTCCCTGCTCAACGGCTTGCCTTCATGCCGCTAGACACGAACCCGGAATTGCTGCTCGACACCGCTCAGCAAAAAGACATCGATGTTTTGTTCTACGGCAACGAAAACTGCCCTCGAAGACTCCGAATACTCGAGACGCTCGGAAGGCGCTTCAACGTGACGATCATCAATGATCTCTTTGATGATGCCATGCGCGACACAATCCGGCGCGCCAAGCTGGTGCTCAACATCCACTTCTACGAGAACGGTCTGCTTGAAACCAATCGGCTGCTCGAGGCTCTTTCGCTCGGCACGCCGGTGATCAGTGAAGTGGGAGCAGACCAAGCGGAGCATGGTACCTTGGCTGGTATCGTCGACTTCGTGCAACTCGGCGATGTAGATGCGATGGCCCAGGCCATTGAGCCACTGCTGAACGATGCGGCGCATTATGCCACGAGGGAAGCTGCCATTCGCCAGTTTGTGGCGCACAAGGACAATCGGTTTGAGCGCGCCATGAGCGGCATTCTTCAAGCGCAGGGCCTCATGCCCGTAAGCTCCAAATCGATCAAGACCAAAGACACTTCCACTCTGTTCGAAGGAACTGTTACCGGCTAATGGCGGATCTAAGCTTCATCGTTCCCGCACGCAATCTGAGCGGCTATATCGAAGCCTGCCTTGCCAGCGTCACGGCTCCCATGGTCATCTCGAGCGAGATCATCGTTGTGGACGATGCATCCGCGGATGATACGGCGCTCAAGGTGCAAACCTTTGCCGCCGCTCATCCGCATGCAAATATTCGTCTGCTGAACACTGGCTCGCTGGAGCCAAAAGGGCCCGGCTTTGCCCGCAATCTGGGCTTGAAACACGCAACGGCGCCTAGGATCGCCTTTGTGGATGGCGATGATTGGATAAACGCGGCTGCCTACGCCAATCTCGTGATACTGATGGATCGGCACAAGGCCGACTTCGGTTGGCTCCGAGCCATTGTTTTTCATGAACGCAAGGCCGAGTTCTGGCCCTTTTATGATGAAGGCATTAGAGCAGCCGTGCTGAACGGGCGGCAGCTGGCGGTTACCAACATTGAGGCACACCCCATCTTGGGTGGTATGGAGCCGCAGTGCTGCAACAGAGTTTATTCAAGTGCATTCCTGCGCGAGAGGGTGGCACGCTTTCCCGAAGGCATCGTCTACGAGGACCTGCCTTTTCACTTCGACGCCTTATTTGCTGCAGACCACATCGTGCTTACTGGCGAGACCGGCTACTTCTATCGAACCCAACGACAGGGCAAGATCACCGACCGCAACGACCTGAGCCGCTTTGACCTGGTGCGGTCGATGGCAATCATGAATGAGGGGGTGTTCGCAGAACATCGTCACTCCCTCGCCGGCGTTCATGCTGTGTCATTCCTCGCCCAATTCGCCCTTTGGTGCGCCGTGTCGGTGCCGCCGGTTCTGCGCACCAACTTGGTGGCACTACTTGGCGACCAGTTCGAAAAGCTGCCCGATGAGTGGATAGCGGCCGCTCTGCAACCAGGGGCGCTGCCAACTGACCGTGCCCTTATGACATGGCTGTTCCTGCAAAAAGATGCTGCCCGTCTTGAGCAGGTGCACTCCAGCACCGCCGAGCCGGAAACTCAGGCCGACTTCATGATCGCGACACACCGCCGCGAGCCCGAGCAAGTTGAGCCGGAAATTGCTTTGGGCCCGGAGGACCGCGCCGGGACGAGCGGACTGCTACAGCGTGCCCTCACGCGTGCGCGGCAATGGAGCCGTCCATGACCGCCCTTTCCGATCATCTGCCCGCCTTTTCCTCCCATTCTGCCCGTAGCTTGTGGTTGCCGGAACAGCTAACTGCACGGGTTCATGACGCCACCAGTTCGATGGCGGTTTCTTACAATGGTGAGGCATTCCTGGACGCGAGTGCCGCCCAAATTCTCGTCCATCTTGGCCCCGCAGGCGCGGAGCGGGCCATAAACTTTGTCCATGCGCGTCCAGGCTCGCAGGCACTGCTATTCCACCCAAGTCCCTATGTAAGAGCTGAGCAGCGGTCCTACCTAGAGGCAATGCCCGGGATTACGATACTAGGGAGCCTTTCCGAGCTAGAAGCCTTCAAGAACAAGCTGGTCAACGTCTATATCGATGAGAGCTGCTTCGATTTGGCCATGGTGGAAGAGATTGCGGCGCACACCATCATTGATTGGCTGATTGGGGCTTTTGAGTCGCTCCGCTACCCTACAGGCGGTATTTACCCGCGCCTGAAGTCCCTCGCGCGCCACTTCCGCCTCCGCGATGCAAGCCTGCACACCTTGATCCATGCCGGGCCCGCTGACGCGATCGACATCTCGTTGATCCTGCCCGTTGCAAACGCCGACAGGCTTCTGGCTCTCGAAGACGAGCCGACCGCCTTCACCGTCGAGCTGGTTCTTGCTGCAACTGATCTCAACCAGGAAACCCGGAGCCGGCTGGAATCTCGTGCGTCCGAACGCGTCAAGATCGTGATTGCAGAAGCGCCGACAACGGCCGAAGCGCTGGCTAAGGCCGTCTCGCTCGCCAGCGGCCGATATCTTGGTTTTGGGATGTTGGCACACCATCTCTCCCTGCCGCTAACAGCGCGACTGTTCGAGGCTGCGATCATCGGCAATGCGGATCTTGCGGTCCTTGGCACCGCTCAGGGCAAGGAGCATCTTGTCGTGGATGTTCAACGCAGTGCAGCCGAGAGCCTGTGCACCGAGCCGTTAGTCCGACCAGCGCTGTTCCGCCGCTCCTTTTTGGAGTTCCACAATCTGGAGCCTGACCTCGGCAACGCCGAGAGCGCCGCGCCAGCACTGCTTGCGGAAACCTTGCTCTTGAACCCCGAAGTCGTGCGAGCAAGGCGCAAAGGGGAAGAGCCGTCCCACCGCCCCATGTCCGGCAATGAACTGGCAACAACAGCTGCGGCCGTATCTCGGCGAGCACTACAACTGGGTACGCGTTTCTGCGATGACTGCTGCCTGCGCCTAATCCTAAGCTCACTCCTGGCAAGCCGTCCCGATCCTGGAGACGCCGCCTTCTCCGCCTATGACAATGAGGCGAGCAGCATTCTGCAGAGCTTACCCGACAGAATTAGTGACGGGGGGTCGCTGATCGAGGATCTACCGGAAAGTCTTCGGCTCTATGCCCAAGCCCTACTCACTGAGCCCGGGAAGAAGGCGTCTGCCGATGAGCAAGTTGAGGCATAGGCCGCCAATTTTTCTCCCGGCGAATCCGTCGCGCCGCTCGCCAGCCCCGCCACAAGGGAATGACCCCTTCGGCCCGCCGTTCGATCGCCACAATGCGCGTCAGCTCCTTGAGCGCTGTCAGCATAGTTCCCAGGGCAAAGCCAAAGGGCCTGAACACGCCAGCTTGCGCAAAATAGTTGGCTACATATGCGCGGTTGCGCATCACGTGGAAGCGCGACAAGTCGCTGCTATCGTTAAGATGCCTTATGCCTAGGCTGATCTGCCGCTGCTGCCGAAGGCGTTTCAGCACGAAGTCGTTGACCAGGACGACAGGTGTGATCCTGGACGCGAGCCATCCATAAACTGCGTCATCCCAAGTGATAAAGAACCGGGGATCAGGCAGCCCGACCTGCTCCACTACGGTTCGGTGAACGAACATGCCCTCAAAACACCCGGCATTGATGGTGATGTGGTCGGCGTCGGCGAATGGATCGCCAAGCCGCGGCAATGGCACGCCCAGCCATTCGCTGAAAACTGGCTGAAAGAAGAAGGGCTGGCCGTTCGCATCGTAGCGCCGCCCATGGATGCATTTGAACCGCTCGCCCCAGTTGAGCAGCACTTCCACTGCCGAGGGAAGCGCCTCCACATCATCATCCATCAACCAAAGCCAGTCGGCTCCGAGCTCGACGGCCTTGCTCACCCCCACTGAGAACCCGCCTGCCCCGCCGATATTGGCGGGTTGAGGCAGCGAGACGATTGGCGTCCTGCTCCCCTCTGCCGCCGCAGCCGCAGCCGCAACGACCTCCGGAGTATGGTCAGAACTAGCATTGTCAACCACGATGATCCATCGTGGCGCCACGGACTGAGCCTGCAGCGAGGCCAGCAACTGACGGAGGAAATCGGGCCTATTGTAGGTGACAACCACAATGGCGACGTTGGCGGTAGGCTGCATGGTAGGCTCTGCGCCGCTCCGTGTTTCGCCGATGGAGTACGCTATTTGCCCTGCGACGTCAAAACCGCCAGCCCCTGCGACTTGCCAAGCTCAAGTGGCCCCTGTATCGCAACTTACGTGGCGCAACCGCCGCTTTGTTCTTTGTCAGTGCGCCTCACCGCCAACTTAGCTCGGCCCGTGGCGCCTCCCCAATCCAACGGTCGGTTATAAATGGCTCCTCACTCCTATGATATCCTTGTGGTCGGCGCGGGTTTTTACGGCGCGACCATCGCTGAGCGCGTCGCCAATGTTCTGGGCAAACGGGTGCTGGTGATCGACCGGCGCGACCATATCGGGGGCAACGCTTATTCCGAGATCAACCCCGAAACCGGGATCGAGGTGCACCGCTATGGCGCCCATCTGTTCCATACGCCCAACAAGCTCGTATGGGATTATCTGAACGGCTTTACTGCCTTCACTGGCTACCAGCACCGGGTGTTCACCTCCTTCAAGGGGCAGGTCTACCCTATGCCCATCAATCTCGCGACCATCTGCCAGTATTTCGGCAAACAGATGTCGCCCGACGAAGCGCGGGCGCTGGTGCGCGAACAATCGGCCGAGCTCGGCGACGCTGCCCCGCGCAATCTCGAGGAAAAGGCGATCTCGCTGATTGGCCGGCCGCTTTATGAGGCGTTCATCCGCGGCTACACCGCCAAGCAATGGCAGACCGATCCCACCTTGCTCCCCGAAAGCATCATCAGCCGATTGCCGGTCCGCTATAATTTCGACAACCGTTATTTCAGCGACAAGTATGAAGGCCTGCCGGTTGACGGCTACACCGCCATCTTCGAGCGCATGCTCGACAATCCCCTGATCGAGATCCAGACCGGGGTCGATTATTTCGCCATCAAGGACACCATCCCCAAGGACAAGCTCGTTGTGTTCACCGGACCGATCGATCGTTACTTCGATTACCGGGCGGGCGAGTTGAGCTGGCGCACCATCGATTTCGAACCCGAGATCGTGGGTGTCGGTGACTACCAGGGCACGGCAGTGATGAACTATGCCGACGAGGATATCCCCTTTACCCGCATCCTCGAGTTCCGCCACTTCAATCCCGAGCGGAATTACCAGACCGAAAAGAGCTATATCGTGCGCGAATATTCCCGCTTCGCGCGGCACGAGGACGAGCCCTATTATCCCATCGATACGCCCGAGGATAAAAAGGTCTACCAGGCTTATCGCAGCCTCGCTGAAGGCGAAGAGAACGTGATCTTTGGCGGTCGCCTCGGGACGTATCGTTATCTCGACATGCACCAGGCGATCGGCGCGGCGCTCAAGGCCTTCGACACCGAAGTGCAGCCCCGGCTGAGCCGGGCCTAGGCCTTGCGAGGTCAGGCGGCCCGCTGGAACGTCTGATCCCACCAAGCCTTGGTGCCGAAGCGGCCGATCGCCGCTCGGTACTCCTTGCGCAACCGGTCATAGGAGAACACCAGTCGCGTGAGCAGAATGGTCAGGCGGACCATGAGCTCCAAAGCCCGCGCAGTGTCCTTGACGGCTAGGAACACCTTGCCCTGATGCTCGTCCACATAGCGCACCTGCTTGCGCCCGAAGGCAAAACGAGGCTGCGGCGCGTCGACGCGAGGAAGGCTGACTTCCTCGGTGACGCTAGTCCCGACCAGACCTCGCGGCAGCAGATGCCCGTTCAACGTAAATAGCCGGAGAGCCGTCTTGGTCCGCCGTTCCGGGCGTGATGCGCGCGCCAGCACGTGCTCGCCCGCATCTGGCAGCGGTTGCAGGATTTCGGCCTTGACCATTCCCCTCAACTCCCCAAGCCGCTTGCCCAATGCTGCGTTCTCGGCCCAGAACTCGGGGCCCTTGAGCACATCGCTGATGGCTTCGCAGTTGAGTTCAGCCCGATCGTAGCAATAGCCGAAGATGTTGCGCAGAGCCCAACGGCCAAAGAACCGCGCCGTCGCGAGCGGATTGGGTGGATCGCGCAAGATCAGTTCGGCAACAAGGAACGCCTTGGTTGCGAGATATTGTTCTCCCGGGCTGATCTTGCCTTCGAACCCCTCTTGCCAGGAAGCGACCCCGAGCATGGTCTCGAGGCTGAAATTGTTGAGGTAGGAGAACAGCCAATCATCGCCACGCACGAACATGGGGTACGGAAAGACCAGTTCACCCCGGATGGGAAACGCGAAGAACCACCAGCCGCCATAGCTGAAGGGTTCTTGCCGCAGTGCCTCGGCTAGGTGTTCGCGCTTGAGCAGATCAAGCCCGTTTTTGCGGGAGATGATCCGGTGATTCTCGCCCCATTCGAACAAGGCACCTTGTTCATGCATCATGAAGCTGGTTTCCGCGCGCAGCATAGCTGAACTCACCGCGGTCCGCTCGTTCTGGGCATAGGCGAGAAGGCGTCGAGTACGCAGCAGACACTCGTCCTCAGTCGCCGCGTCATCATCCATGAAGCAAACATGGGTGGTCGCCGATGTATCGACGTAATGGGAGAGCCCGCGTGCGAACCCGCCTGCTCCACCTAGATTGGCATTCGGCAGCACCGTGGCGCCAGGATAGGATGCTGCATCAAGCTCACGGCCGTTGTCGACCACAAGCAGCGAGAACGCACCCAATTCCGGCTCGGGATCACGCTCGATGAAGTGCGTAAGCTTGTCGATGGTTTGCGCCACCATGGCTGCGCGCCCGAACGTGGTAATGGAAAGGCCTAGCTCGACGCGACGCCGTGGGGCGTCCTTCGTCACGAAAGCCGCGCTGCGGAGCGAAACATCGGAACGGGCAACGATTTCCAGGTAAACGCCTTCCGCCTCGGCTTGGGCAAGCACCCCGGACACGTCGATCATCCCGGATCCGAGCTCGATGTTGAGCTCCAGCAGCACCGGATC
This sequence comes from Devosia sp. Z11_6, assembly GCF_058133665.1. Classification (NCBI taxonomy): domain Bacteria; kingdom Pseudomonadati; phylum Pseudomonadota; class Alphaproteobacteria; order Hyphomicrobiales; family Devosiaceae; genus Devosia; species Devosia sp. Z11_6. The sequence continues at coordinate 235,634 of NZ_JBYUNQ010000001.1, read as the reverse complement.
TTCTGCTGCTGCGGGATCGAGTGCCCGCAGCAGCAGCGTAGCTGCCCCCTCGCCCATCACGACGATGCCATAGCTGCGCAAGGCAGCTACTCTGCGCCATTGTGCCAGAGGAAATAACCCAAAATAGGTGTCGCCTCGCACACCTTGCCCCGGCTCCAGCGCAATCGCTTCCCCTTGCAAGTCGGGAACCCGATCACCAATCGGCCGCAGGTAAAGTGCTTCCGCCTTGTCGGTGTTGTGGGGAAAAGCGAGCTTATGAAGCGGATACATCAAGGGCTTTCGGTGAGGTGACGCTGTTGTAAAAGGCGAGGCAAACCTCGGTCCCTGTGGGCTGATCGAGATTGGCTTTGAGCAGTTCGTCCTGCTGAGCCAGGATACGGGCGGCATCTCGCCGGCCCTGAACGATCTCGCCGATCAACTTGACGGTCTGTGATACACAGGAAATCGGATGCCGCGGCACCAGCATCTCTGGCGCAACGATCTCGCGCTGCGCGCCAACATCGGTCGAGATAATGACTGCCTGTGCGCGAGCGGCCTCGAAGCCGACCAGCGTCAGCCCTTCGTTGTCCGAGCAGATCACCAAAACATGGGCACGCCCGAGCACATCCGCCACTGGCGTTCCGGCCGGCAGAAAGGAGATGGCATCGGCAACGCCAAGCTTTTGCGCCAGCGCCCGCACTGATGGACCGAGAAGCCCCTCTCCGACCGCCTCGAACACGAACTGCTGCCGGCCAAAGCGCTTAATGAGCTGCTGCACCATCTGCACGAAGAGGTAGGGCCGTTTTTGCTGCGTGAAGCGCCCCACGAACGAAACATGCAGCGGCGTCATACTGTCCCACTTGCCTGGGGCCGGGGCAAAATTGCGCGACATGTCGTGCAATTTGCCCAACCGCACCTGGCCCGAGGGAATAGCGGCCCTTTGGGTCATGGCGTGCTGTAGATCGGCGCTGATGACATGGTGCTGGTCGATATAGGGTGAATAACGGATCGATTCGGAGACGAAATCGCCAAAACGGTATTCAAGAATATGAGTGCTGTCGATCACCGCCTCTACCAGGCGCAGGGCGCGCAAAGCCGGCAGTAAGCGGTACAACACCCAGGAATGATGAATGTGAATTACGTTTGGCTGATGCTTGCGGATGATCCGTAACATCGCCTGTTCCTTGCTGCCTCCGAACTGGCAAGTACCCAGCAGGTAGACGGCATCAGCAAACTGTGCGGCCTGCTCGATCACTCGGTGACGCCCGGCTTCATCGCAGGTAACGACCACCGTGTAGCCTGCAGCCTTTGCTGCCTGCACCATCTTGAGTGCGAACGCCTCGGCACCGCCGAAGTCCAGCCAATACAGTGAAAAGAGTATCGTTCGGCCCTCACCCTCGGCGGATGCCGGCGACCCCGCGTTGAACGACACTGGTGCTACTGACCCGCGCAAACCCGGAAGCTCGGCCATCTTGGCCGCGTGCTTGCGATCAGCCATCCGCTGGCGGGCCTCATCCATCAGCCAAGGATAACGTTCGAACGCCAGTGCCTTGACGCCCGTGTAAAGGGCGAGATTTTCCGGCTCCGCCACGCTTGGATCATCGATCCACAGCAAAATCGGGTCGATTCCGAGCATTTGCGAACTCGAGGGAAGCGGGGCAATTTCCAGCGTGGCAATCTGATTGGTGCCAATCTGGCGCGCAACGCCTTCGACCAACATATTGGCAGCATGCCGAGGCTGCCCATCAGTAGCGAGCGCAAAAACAACGCTCTGCGGCGCGCCCCCGGTGTAGATCAGCAATGTGCGCAAAGCAGATTCGAACTGCGCCACAACGGCAGCCACTACGCGGGCGCTAGGCTCGCCACGCAGTCCGATCTGATCCGCTACCATTCCCCAGGTAAGGGTTACGCCGAACTCGCGGGCAATCGGCTCTAGCCGTTCCTGAACGGCCTGCATGCTCACCATCTGCTTTCCCTTTCCTGGTCGGTCATGTAACCAACCTTGCCGGCGCTCCCTAACCGATGACAGACCGCGCGGAAAGGGCTGAATGGCTGAAAAGGAAGGAGTGTGCGCCGTGTCGCATGATAATGAAAACGGGTCAACAAAGCCTCATTCCGTTGCTGCGGCCCTGCTGACCAATAACCGCCCTCAGGACCTCGCCCGCGCCCTGCAAGCCCTCTCGAGACAGTCAGTGCCCCTACAGGACATCATCGTTGTAGACACCGCCGCGACTCCTCAAGCCGAAGAGATCTGCAGTCGCCATGGTCGAGTCCGATACGTGCCGTCCCTCAGCAATCTGGGGGGAGCCGGTGGCTTTTCTTTGGCTATGTTGCTGGCGATCGCGACGGGGGCAGAACATATCTGGATCATGGACGACGATGCGTGCCCCGAAGGTCCAGACTGCCTGGCGACCCTCCTCGCAGCGATGTCGGAGCGAGAGCTCGAGGCCGTGTCGCCGATCATCGTGGCGCCTACCGATTCGAGCCGGCTGGCCTTCCCCTACCCCCATGCGGGCGGGCCAACTTACGATCGCAAGGAAATCGAACAAACGCCCTTCATCCCCAGCTTCGCCCAACTCTTTAATGGCCTGCTGATCCACAAGGACGTGTTCTTCACCGTCGGCCTGCCGGATATGAAATTATTTATCCGCGGCGACGAAGTGGACTTTCTGCTCCGCATGCGGCGGGCGGGGATTCGGTTTGGGACTGTTACTGGTGCGGCGATGAGCCATCCTCCGGGGTGGGGAGAGGTCCACAAAGTCACCAAGGGCATGCAAGCCCTTGTTCCGGAAGGAGAATTCAAGCGCTACTACTTTTTCCGCAATCGGGGGTACCTGGCGAGAAGGCACCGGCGGATCCGCAGCCTTTTGGTGGATTTGGTCGGCTATCCCATTGTTTTCGTTGTAGTTCGTCGCGGGGATTACCTGGGTTTGCGGCAGTGGTGGGGGGCGTTTTGGGATGGGTTGAATTACCGGTTTGGGCCGCCGCGCTAGTGGGCCATGGAGGACAGTAATGCTTTTTGCCGCGGCAGGCACACGCGGTGGAGGTCGTAGTGATCCACAATGGTCTGGCGGGCGGCGCGGCGGATTTCGGTGTATTGATCGGGGTGGGTGAGAGCATCGGTGACGGATTTTACTAGCGCGTTGTGGTCGAAGAAGTCGACCAACATACCATTGACACCATGCTGGATCACTTCTTCTACCGGCGGGGTGGCGGAGCCGATGACGAGACATTGGCAAGACATGGCTTCGAGCATCGACCAGGAGAGGACAAAGGGGTAAGTCAGGTAGATGTGCGCACTGGAGATCTGCAGGATCTTCTTGAAGACGTCATAATCCACCCGGCCCATGAAATGGACGCGCGACAAGTCTCCCTTGAACTTGGCAAGTTCCTGATCCTTGTAGGACTTGCCGTCCGCGGGTTTGGCGCCGTAACTTACTCCCTCAGCGCCGACAACAACCACATGGGCATCTGGATTTTGCTCGAGGATGCCAGGCAGCGCCTGCATGAAGATATGAAATCCTCTATACGGCTCGAGGTTTCGCGCCACATAGGTGACGACTTTACTTGCGGCCGAAAGGGTCAAATCCGGCGAGAGCGCAACCGTTGCCATGTTGTCGCCACGAAGATGAACGGTGTCTACGCCTTCATGAACGACATTCATCTTGCCTTGGAACACCTTCGGAACCTGGCTCTGCTGCCACCAGGTCGGGGCCAATCCCTGATCGGTTGATTCGAGGCAGGATAGGGTCACCTGATTGCGCAGGCGCAGCTTGAAGGCGATCTCCGGGTCGCTGGGATAAGCGGGGTCGAAATTGACGTCCGAGCCGAAGGTGTGGAAGTAAAATTCGAAATAGCTCAGCAGCGGTACATCGGGGAAGATGTCCTTGGCGAAGAGCGTTTCCCCCCAGCCGGAATGGCCGATGATGAGGTCAGGAGTTATCCCCTGCTGCTTGAGCTGGAGGAGAATGCGCGCAACGGCTTGACCATGCAGGACATTGTCCTCCACCGGGCGCAAATAGGGGTGCTGATCGGCCTTGGGCTGGCGATGGGGTTGGTAGGTATAAAGGGTGACGCCATCAATGCGGTTGCCGTTGGGCTTGGTGATGAATAAGAGCCGGTTGTCGCGACGCAGTTCCTTGCACAGATGCAGGAACTGCCCAGGGAAATTCTGGTGAATAAACAACAGCGTCTTGTTCTTGAGCATGGCGGCAGGGTCCCCGATGATGCGCTTTCCATACTGAGCGCAGGGCTATTTGACTAGGGAGCGGATGGGATGAACGGCAATAAGCGGGTTTTGCTGGCCTGGGAGAACGGCGCCGGGCTGGGGCATGCCAAGCGCATCCTCCAGGTTGCCCTGGGGCTGCAGGCGCGCGGTTATGAACCCGTGGTCGCCGCGCGCGAGATCGGCTCAGCGCAGGCGGACTATCGCTCGGCCGGAATCCAGGTGCTGCAGGCGCCCATGCACCGGGGCTTTGTCGGCGATGCCAGGAATTACCGGGCGCAGAGCTTTGCCGATATCATGGCCACCTGCGCCTGGGACGAAGAAGAAGCGCTCCATGCGGCGGTGCATGCCTGGGATGGGCTGCTGGAGCTGATTCGTCCCGCGCTGGTGGTGGCCGATTACTGCCCTATCCTGCCGCTCGCGACATTGAACCGTTTTCCAACTTTGGTGTTCGGCGATGGTTTCGTGGTGCCCCCGAGCCACGGCCCTACCCTGCCCCTGTTGCGCCAATTCGATGCCCCCCGGGCTGACGATCGGGAGCTGATCCGCAATGGCGAGGCGGTGCTCCGGGCGCGCCACGACATCCATAGCCGCATCACCTCGCTTGGCGTGCTGATGAACGGCGACCGCTCGGTCATCTGCACCTATCCCGAACTGGATGTGTATGCCGAGCACCGCGGCAACCAGGGCGCGGTTGGGCCGCTGGACCGGCAGGACTATATGCCCCTGTCAGATGCCGGCTGCCTGTTCGTTTATCTGGCGGCCGACCATGAGCACACGGCCAAGGCACTGGAAGGCGCGGTGGATTGTGGCGTTCGGGTGCGGGCCTTTATCCGCGATTCCCGGCCCGAACAGCGCGAAGCGTGGCGAGCCATGGGCATCTTCGTGCATGACGAAGTGCCCAATCTCAAGCGCGAGCTGGAAGGCGCCGTGGCGATTATGCATCATGGCGGCATCGGCACGATGGAAGCGGCGCTGGCGGCCGGCCGGCCGCAATTGCTCCTGCCCCGGCATCTGGAACAAACGCTCAATGCCAAGCGGCTGGGCGAACAAGGCATTGGGGTGCGCCTAGCGGCGCCGTTCGAGCTGCATCACGCCACGGCGGCGGCGCGGCATGTAGCGACCTCGCTCACGCTGCGCGAGAAAGTGCAGGCACTGGCGCGGGAAATCGCCAAGCGCAAGGGCCCGACGGGGCTGGAACTGATTCTCAGCGCGTGTGAGCAGACGATTGCTCGGCACGGTCCGAGCTGAGCACTTCGCTCACCGCCCGGCCCGGTAAGCTTATGCGCGCAACAGGTTGCGCAGGCGCTGCCAGGGTGAGCGGGGTTTGGGGGGAATGAATTCCATTGGCTTGCCCTTGTAGCGGATCAGCAGCGGCACGGTCAGGGTCATGGGGTGGGCGATGCCATGCTCCCACAGGCCATCTTCACCCCAGCAATCACCATGATCGCCGCAGATGATGATGGTGCCATCCATATGGCGCTCCAGCAGCGGCCCGAGGAGACGATCGGCATATTCCAAGCAGGCGCGCTGGCGGATGCGGCAATCCTCGGAGCGATCCACGGTCTGGTAGGGGATGCAAGGATTATCGTCGGGCGACCAGGGCGCGCCTTCGTGCCAATAGGGCACATGGGTCTCACCGACATTCAGGAAGGTGAAGGTGGGGCCGGTCGCCTCGTCGAGGCGTTCGGTGATCCATTCCAGCTGCTGGCGCAGATGATAGGGACCGGGCAAGAAGAAGTGCTCGAAGCTTTCGCTCAGATGCTTTCCGGTGGGGGTGTTCGGGTCGAACCAGCCCATGGCGCCAGCGCCGATAGTGGTATAGCCGAGATTGCGAAAGCCCTCGACGATGTTGCGGCCCTGGAGGGTGTAACCCTCGGTGCCCTTACCAGGGTGACCGCCGGTGGTCAGCTTGAACAGCTTACCAAATTTTGGGTCGAAGAAGGGTTGGGCAGAGCCCGCAATGCCGGGCGTGAAGCCGACAAACATTGCCGAATGCGATGCGTAGGTGAAGTAGCTCGGTGCCTGGGCGCGGTGCAGCGAACCAACCGCAGCTATTCGGGGGACATGAGCGGCAGCAAAGCTGTCGAACCGACAGGAATCCAGGGAGATGAAAATGACGTTCTGCATTTGTGTGCCTGCCACAAAGAAAAAGGGGGGGCAATTGCCCCCCCCTTAAACCGCCTGAGTTCAGACTATTAGATGAAGTTTTCGGTGGTGAAGGCGCCGGTAACACCGGTGACTTCGATCAGGTTGCCTTCGAAGGCGATATAAGTACCTGCTTCTGCGCCAGTGACGGTGATCACCGAAGCGGCACCATCGACGTCCGACGCGAAGGCTTCAACCTCTGCGAGGGTAGCAGCGCTACCACCGTTGATGGTGAGAACGTTAGTTACGGTACCAACGAAGTCGATGCTGTCGTCAGCAGTGACAAAATCAGTGATCACGTCAACGCCGTCGGCCGCGCTGGAAGCAGAAGCCGAGTTGAAGACGAACACGTCATCGCCTGCACCGCCGGTGAGGCTATCTACGCCCTGACCGCCAATGATGGTGTCGTTGCCGGCACCGCCGCTGATGGTGTCGTTGCCCAGATTGCCATACAACACGTCATTGTCGGCACCGCCAGTGATGCTGTCGTTGCCCTGGCCGCCATATGCCACGTTGGCACCGTCACCAGTGATGATGATGTCATCGCCGCCATTGCCGTAGATCAGGTCATCGCCGGCACCGCCGGTGATCTCGTCAGCATCGTCGTTAGCGGAAGCATCGGAGCTGCCGCCGTAGATGGTGACCGACTCGGTGGCTGTGCTGGTAATGGTGTCCTCACCGAGGCCGCCATAAACCACGCTGTCAGCACCAGCCGCAGTGATGCTGTCATCACCCTGCCCGCCATAGACAACATCGGCACCAAGACCGCTGGTGATCACGTCGTCACCACCATTGCCGTAGATCACATCATCGCCGCCACCGCCGATGATGGTGTCAGCAAGATCAGCCGAGTCATTGTCGCCATTGCCACCATAGATGGTAACGGAACCGAACTCCCCAGCCGCAGCGGCGTTAGCCGCCGTGCGCAGAGCATCGGCATCGGTCGCGTTAGCCGTCGCCTGAGCGGCTGCCGCAGCCGTGGCAGCTGCCACGGCGGCTGCACGTAGCGCCTCGGCGTCCTCCGCCTCATCGGCTTCGGCCGCATCGGCGGCTTCGTCGGCAGCAGTTGCAGCAGTTGCAGCTTCCGTCGCCGCTACGTCAGCGGCTTCCGCCGCGTCGGCGGCAGCATCAAGTGCAGCGACATCAGCTCCGGCTACGATGCTGTCGGAACCAAGGCCCCCGTAAACAACAGCCTCGCTAGCGGCACCAATCGCGTTGAGCGTGATCGTGTCGTTGCCGGAACCACCATAGATGGTGTCCTCGCCACCAGCGCCGTTGATCGAGTCATCGCCGCCATTGCCGTAGATTACGTCAGCGCCTGCGCTGCCGGTGATGATGTCGGCACCGTCTTCAGCAGAAACGTCGCCGTTGCCGCCATAGATGGTCACACCGGCTTCACCATCGGCAAGAGCACCAGCGGTGATCTCGTCTTCGCCCAGACCACCGTAAACAAGGGAGCCGGTGCCGAAGTTAGAGACGGCGTCATCACCTTGACCGCCATAGATGGTGTCCTCGCCACCAGCGCCGTTGATCGAGTCATCGCCGCCATTGCCGTAGATTACGTCAGCGCCTTCGCTGCCGGTGATGCTATCGGCACCATCCTCAGCGGAAACGTCGCCGTTACCGCCATAAATGGTCACGCCGGCTTCACCATCGGCAACAGCACCAGCAGTGATCTCGTCGGCACCAAGACCGCCAAAGACAACGGAAGCAGCACCAAAACCGGTGACTGTGTCATCGCCAAGGCCACCATAGATGGTGTCCGCGCCGCCGTTCCCGGCAATGCTGTCATCGCCGGCATTGCCGTAGATTACGTCAGCGCCGGTGCTGCCGGTGATGGTGTCACCTTCATCGTCGGTGTCAACACCCTCCGCGCCGCCATAGATGGTCACGCCATCAGCATCGGCAGCAGCAGTGATAGTGTCGACACCGTCACCGCCATAAACGACTGAGCCAGTTCCGAAACCAGTGATGGAGTCGGCACCCTGACCACCATACAGCTGCAGCTCTGCGAGGCCGCCGCCGTTGATCACGTCGTCACCCTCGTTGCCGTAGATGATCGCATCAGCAGCAATAGCGGTCAGAATGTCGTTGCCAGAGTTACCAACGAGGATGTTGCCAGCTTCTGTATCAACCGCGTCAGTACCAAAGTCGAGCACAAGGCCTTCAGAGGTGGGCGAAACGAACAGGCTGTCATCCGTCAGATCGGTGAGAGCAACACCACCCAGAAACAGCACGACGCCGCTCCGCAGGGTAAGCGTAACGCCAGACTCGTTTTCGGTGAAAGATGCAACGTCTTCGCTCGTCACGCCGTCGATGACGACGGTATCATTTGCAGGGTCGAAATCGGTGATCGAGAGATCTTCCGAGCCGGTAAAAACAGTAGTAGCCATTTTGCCTCCTAAGGGGTCGCGCATGCTGGATTGCAACTGCGCAGCGCAGACCCAGCCGTTCGGCACGTAAAGCACTTTTTGACTGACGAGACAATCCCCAAGTCGATGACACCACTTAAAGAACCAACCGCATAAGGCTTCTTGTGTCTTTGAGGCAACGGCAGGTCGGGGCCGCGTCAACAAATGTCACAACAGGCTCCAAATACTTCATAATGGAAGGCGCTTCGGTGTGCCAACTATGCACGGAGGCGACCACAAGCGCTGCTAGTTAAGCAACCGTATTCGGCGTACGACTGGAAATTGCCTTGGCAGAGTAACGTTATTCCTGGCGCATGCCGCGCCCCAGCGAGTCGGTCAGCGGGCGGGTGAAGTAATCCATCACGGTCCGCTCGCCGGTGCCGATCACAACTTCAGCGGGCATGCCGGGCTGGAGCTTGTCGCGGAGATCGTCAGGAATCGTTGACGGGTCGACTTCGACCCGGGCCTGGAAATAGGAATTGCCGGTACGCTCATCGGTGATGGCATCGGCCGAAACTGAAACGACGGTGCCCAGAAGAATGGGAATGGTGCGGGAATGGAAGGCGGTGAATTTCACCTCGGCTTCCATATTGGCATGCACCGAATCAATGGCGGTGGGCGCGACCTGGGCATTGATCACCAGATCATCGCCGGTCGGCACGATTTCCATCAGCGGCGCGCCGGCCGCGATTACGCCGCCCACGGTGCGGATGGAGAGATTTTGCACAATGCCGGTTTGGGGCGCGCGAATGTCGAGCCGGGCCAGGGCATCATCGGCCACGGTCAGCCGCTCGCGCAGATCGGTGATCTGCGGGCGAATCGTGGCAAGGGTGTTGGCGGCGTCGCGGCGATAATCCTGCTGGAGCTGATCGATCTGCAGGCGCGCTTCCTCGATATTGCCGCGGGCAGTGGCGAGCTGGGCGGTGGCGGCGCCAAGCTGGCCCTCGAGCGCCGCCAGCTGCCGCTGCGACTGGCGCAGATCATTGCCGGCAACCAGGCCCGAATCGCTCAGCCCCGTCAGATTGGTGTTTTGCTCGGACAGCGAGGCGATCTGGGTTTCGAGCGAGGAGACCTGGCTTTGATAGCCGATCACCTGCTGATCGAGCTGGACAATACGGTTGTTGAGGATGGCGATCTGGTTGGCGAGCGAATCGCGGCCCTGCACGAAGACCTTTTCTTCCTCGGCCATGATGCGGGCCGCTTCCTTGTTGTTGGCCGAGGCGGCCAGGAACTGGGGAAAGCTCATCTGGGGGGACTGGATCTGCTCGGCCTCGAGCCGGCCCTGCGCGGCAAGGAGGGCAAACAGCTGGTTGCGGTAAAGATCGGCCGTGGCCTTGGCGCGAATCGGATCGAGCCGGATCAGCACCTGCCCGGCTTCCACCGGATCGGCATCCTTGACCAGGATCTCGCGCACCAGCCCGCCTTCAAGGTGCTGCACCACCTTGCGCCCCGATTCGGCCGCCACCACGCCCGGCGCGAACACGGCCGATGAAATATTGGCATAAGCCGCAAAGGTGCCGGTGAACACCATGCCGACAAGGATAATGGCATAGCCGGCGCGCGCAAACGACTTGGGGCTGCCCTTGATCTGGGGCTTGGCATCGGCGGGCGAGGGAAGCGCTACGGTCATGGCAAGGGGTTCTCAGACAAAGGTCAGGCAGAAGCGGTTTGGGTGGGCGGCTTGGGCGCACCGGGCTGCGGAATCTGTGCCGCCGGCGCCGGCACGACGCGCGGGCCAGTGAACTGCTGCAGCACCTGGTCGCGCGGGCCAAAGGCCTGCACCCCGCCATCCTGCAGCAGGAGGACCTTGTCGGCGGCGGCCAGCAGATTGCGCTTGTGGGTGGAAACGATCACGGTTGAGCCGGCCTGCTTGATCGCGCGGATGGCCGCGGCCAAGGCATCTTCGCCGCTCGAATCAAGGTTCGAATTGGGCTCGTCCAGGATGATCACCGCCGGCATGTCATAAAGCGCCCGGGCAAGGCCCACCCGCTGGCGCTGGCCGCCCGAGAGCGTACCGCCCCCGGCGCCGAGGCGGGTATCATAGCCCTGCGGCAGGGACTGGATCAGCTGATGCACGCCGGCCAGTTCGGCCGCTTGTACGACCTTGACGGGATCGGCATCGGTGAAGCGGGCAATGTTTTCGGCCACTGTGCCGGCAAACAACTCCACATCCTGGGGAAGATAGCCCAGATGCTTGCCCAACTGCTCGGAATTCCAGTGCTGCAGCGCCGAGCCATCAATCCGAATCGCACCGGCGACAACCGGCCAAACGCCCACAAGAGCGCGCAGCAAGGTCGTCTTGCCCGAGCCCGACGGCCCGATGATCGCCAGGACTTCGCCCGGGCTTATGGCAAAACTGACATTGCGCAAAGTGGGCTTGTTGGCGCCTGGGGGAGCAACAAACGCCCCCTCCGCCGATACCGCGCCCTTGGGCGCTGGCAATGCCATGGTTTCGTGTTGGTGGCCCGAACTCAGGAACATGTCCTTGAGGCGTGCATAGGAATCGCGCGCCGCGACAAATCCCTTCCACTGGGAAACAGCTTGCTCCACGGGCTGGAGTGCGCGGCCCATCAGGAGGGATGCCGCAATCATGGCGCCAGGGGAGATGTCCTGCCGAATTGCAAGCCATGCCCCCACGCCCAGAATTGCCGTCTGCAGCACCATGCGGGTAAACTTGGTCGCGGTAAGGGTGACACCAGCCCGGTCACTGGCGGAGGCCTGCCAACCCATCACATCCCGGTGCTGGCTCATCCACCGGTTGCGGATAGCGCCCCGCATGCCCATGGCATGAATAACTTCCTTGTTGCGCAAAGTCGTCGAAACATATTGCGCGGCGCCATTCGAGGCCTCTCCGGCCTTCCTCAATTGTTTACGGGTCATCACCTCGTTGAGAATGGCGAGGCCAAAGATCACTATGGCACCAACGAGCGAAACGGTACCGAGCAGTGGGTGCAGGAAAAAGCCCAGCGCGATAAACAGCGGCGCCCAAGGTACGTCGCACAATACGATCAGGCCCGAACCCGTCAGGAACTCGCGTACAGTGTCCATGTCCCGCACAGCCTGACCTGCCTGCCCCTGCGGATTGGTCAGCTCACTGGTTACCGCTGCATCGAACAACGGTCCGCTTAACACGGTATCGAAGTCCATCCCGACGCGAACCAGCATGCGTGAACGTACATATTCCAGCAGGCCATAGATGACCATCGCCATCACGGCGATGATCGAAATCATAAGCAGGGTGGGTTCGCTGCGGCTCGACAGCACGCGGTCGTAGATCTGCATCATGTAGATCGGCGAGACGAACAACAGCAGATTGATCGCCAAGCTAAAAACAACTGCGGCGATCAAGACAGGCTTATATGCCGCTACAGCCGTATGGAGCGGCTTGAGGCGCTGAGCGCGAATACTGTTGTGAACGTCAGCCATCAGCAAAGAACTCGAAGGGGAAGTGGAGGTCGTATAAGGACCGTGGTGCGTGTTGGCTAAGCATCTAGCACAAGTTTGAGCTTCAATCTCGACATTTCAAACCATTGTGGCTCTAAGGTGACAAGAACCTCATCCGACCTCCGGGCCTTTATTCCTCCGCTGTTGACAGTTATCCGCCTCTTGTCCATTGACGGCCGGCGCGGCTAGCCCCTGCTGGCTAGCGCATGTTGGAAGTGGAGCATTCATGGCGGTTTCGCCGCTGCAAGATGTTTGGCAAGGCCTGCGCCAGCGGGAATTCTGGACGACCTTTGCGTGGAACGACGTCAAGGCGCGCTATCGGCGTTCGCGCATTGGCCAGTTCTGGATCACCATCAGCGTGGGCTTGTTCGTGCTGGGAGTAGGCCTCGTTTATAGCGGCATCTTCGGCATCCCGATGGCCGAATACATGCCGCGGGTCGCGGTGGCCTATGTGGTGTGGACCTTTATTTCCACCGTGATCATTGGCGGCTGTCGCACCTTCATCGATGCCTCCGCGATCATGCAGCAGCGGGTGTTTCCGTTTAGCGTGCACGCTTATCGGCTGGTCGCGCGCGAGCTGCTGATCCTCATGCACAACGCCCTTGTGGTCGTGGCGGTCTGGCTGGCGTTCGGCATCGGCCTCGGACCTGAGGCACTCTGGGTCATTCCGGGGCTGTTACTGCTGGCTTATGTTTCGTTCTGGCTCTGCATGATCTTTGGCATTGTCAGCGCCCGCTATCGCGATGTCCCCCCCATTGTCCAATCGCTGGTGAGCGTCCTGTTTTTTGTCACCCCGGTATTATGGACGGGCGACCGGCTGGGCGACAATTCCGAGTTGATCCTCCATCTCAATCCTTTTGCTTATTTGATCGCCATCATCCGCGATCCCCTCCTGGGCCGCCCCTTTGATCCGGCGACCTGGCTCGTGGTGCTGATGATCGCCGCTGTTGTCACCGCACTGGGCCTGCTGGCCATGCGGATGACCAGCAAGAAGCTGGCTTACTGGCTGTGAACACCTTCTCTTCGACTTCCCCCGCAAGCCTGTCGCTCGACAAGGTCTCGATCACCTTTCCGGTCTTTGATTATCAAAGCCGGTCGGTGCGCCAAACTGCCCTGCGTCTGGGCAGCGGCCGCTCGGCGGGGCCGGCTCATGTCCACGCCATCCGCGATTTGAGCCTTCAATTCCATCCGGGCGACCGGGTTGGCCTGATCGGCCATAATGGTTCGGGCAAATCCACGCTGCTGCGAGTCCTGGCGGGGGTTTATCCGCCCACAACCGGGGTCGTCCACTCGCGGGGCAGCAAGGCCAGCCTCTTCAACGTGCAGGCCGGCATGGACACCGAGGCCACCGGCATTGAGAATCTGGTGCTGCTCGGCGTTGCCGCAGGGTTGTCGCGAGCCGAAATCGCGGCTTTCACGCCCGACATCGTCGCCTTCGCCGATCTGGGCGACGCGCTTGCCCGTCCGGTGCGCACCTATTCCTCGGGCATGCAGTTGCGCCTCGCCTTTGCGGTGGCAACGGCCCGCCCCGCCGATATCTTGCTGATCGACGAAGTGATCGGCGTAGGCGACGCGGCGTTCCAGCGGCGGGCGCGAGTACGCATGCATGGACTGATGAGCCAGGCCGACCTTCTGGTCATGGCCAGCCACGACAACCAGGTGCTCAAGAGCAACTGCAATCGGGGCCTCGTCATGGGCGGGGGCGAAGTGCTATTCGACGGCCCCATCGCCGAAGCGGTGGAGTTTTCCAAGAAACCGCGGGCAACCTCATGAGCACCCCATCCCTGCCCGATCCCAGCATCTTCTTTAACGGCGCGCGAGTGGGCATTCTGGGCGCCACGAGCCCGGTCGCCCAGTTGCTGATCCCCCAGCTTAATGCCTGGGGCGCCGCCGTGATCGCCTTTTCGCGCCAGCCTCACGAAACCATCGAGAAAACGCTGCGCTGGCGCACCATGGACGAGATCTATCCGCCGCCCGAACGCCCGCCCATTCCACTGTGGTTGAGCTTTGCGCCGGCTTACATCCTCACCAACCACCTTGATGCGCTCAGCGCCGCCAAGGCCGAGCGCGTGATCATGCTGTCCTCCACGACGCGTTTCACCAAGGTCAATTCGGGCGACCCCACAGAACGCCACGTGGCTCAATCGCTCGCTGTTGCCGAAGAGCGCTTGCATGCCTGGGGCGAAAGCGAAGGCATCGACACCCATGTGCTCTGGCCGACGCTGGTTTACGGCAATGGCCGGGACAAGAATGTCTCCCAGATTGCTCGCTGGATCGGCGAGCATGGCTTTTTCCCGCTTTACGGCGCCGGCTCGGGCTTGCGCCAGCCGGTGCATGCCCGCGACGTAGCCGACGCGGCGCTCGCCGCTCTCATGGCGCCAAGGCTCACCGAGCGCGGCTACGTGCTTTCGGGCGGAGAAACCCTGAGCTACCGCGCCATGGTGGAGCGCATCTTCGCCGCCATGGGCCGCCAGCCCAAGGTGGTGAGCATCCCGCCCCTTCTCTACCGTGCCGCCTTTGCTATCATGCGCCGTCACGCCGGGTTTGAAAGGCTGTCCCTCGAGATGGCGCGCCGCATGAACGCCGACATGGTATTTCCCCATGATGAGGCGGCGCGAGACTTGGGGTTCAGGCCGCGCGGGTTTGCGCTGACTGCAGCGGATCTCCCGAGCGGTTCGGAGCCCCATACGCAGCAGATCGGCCGCTAAGGCATCAAACGAACTGCCAAGCCAGCCAGGCGCCAGCAACGAGCCCCTTCAGTAGATCGATGGCACCTACGCCCCGCTTAAGGGTTAAGCGTGCTGTTGCCCTCGGCTGTGAGTAGGCGGATTTGGCTAAGCAATGAGCCAATTGCTTGAAATAAAAAGCGCGCGCCGTGGAAACGGCGGGCGCTGCAATCAATCTATGAGCTTGTGAGTTCAAACGATGACGTGGTTGCTGAATTCATCGAGTGAAATGCCGGCCAAAACAATCGAGCCACCGCCGGTCAGGTCTAGGATCGTGTTTTCGCCGTCGGCGAAGCCACGAAGTAGCTTTGCCCATCGAGGTCAGCCGGTCGCCAGCGTCGAAATCGAAATCGGTGATGACGTCGTCACCCTGATCAGCGTTGAACACGAACAGGTCGGCGCCTTCGCCACCGGTCAGTTCGTCATTGCCACGCCCGCCATTGACCTCGTCATTGCCGAGACCACATCTGCACCGGCGCGGCCGCGGGTGGAGACCCCGTTGCCTTGCCGTATAGGGCCAGCTTAAAGTCTATTTAAAAAGGTTCCACCCTCCAACAATATCTTTTACAGCAAGAAAGCGAAGAGGTGGCACCGCATGTCGAACCGCGACTAAGGCGCTTCACGCGAACTAGTTCGTCTCCAAGGAAAGGCTCAAGACCGCCGCTGTAGTGCCCGAATGAACAAGCATCAGCGCGACCAATGCATGCATAGAACTGGTTCGCGGTTTCTCTGGATTCGTACCATGAGGCTGTTACCGCGGGAACGGACCACGACCGCCTTCCAGAACAGGATGAACTCCCGCTGGATCTACGAAAACCTGCCATTGTGGGCTACCCGTGAACCAGCCCATTAGTCTGGCTCGAAAAGCCGGCAACGCTGGTCTGCGTCTGTGCCGCCGCGGGTGGCCTCTGGCAGTAGAGTTAGGGCAACCAGAGCGTGCTCAGAAGCCAACGACAATTCGCGAACGGCCGTTTATCCGCTGAGTAGGTGCGTGAGCAGGCGCAGGTTAGCTTGATCCACTTGTTCATATTCACGCTTTCGCTAGCCGCGGAACATCGGCCGGAAGGCGCCGTTGTGTTTGCCTGACAGAAGTTCACCATGGAACTAGAATTCCCCGCATCCCCGATCCCCGATCGACATGTTCGCGCTCGAGGATTTGCCCTGGATTTCTCCCTGGATCGCCAAAAAATTGCAGCCTCGGAGACAAAATTGCCGACGAACTCGCCAGCATGAAGATGGACATCCACCATCCGCTGCCGATGACGGCTTGGGTAGCGGCTGTGTACCGCTGCCATTCCGAACTATGGTCGCCCTTAGCCGAGGCTAAGAGCCGAACCTGGCTCCCACCGCTGAAAACTTGTCCGGCAGCCCACCGGCACACCCGGCGTCAGCCGTTGCAGTGCAGCGCTCCGCCTCGATAGTTCAACTGTGATCTTGCAGTAAGCGTATGGCCAGCAAGGCTACTGCTCCGTACACTGACGGGGAAATTTGCGCCTCCCGAGTACCTCGATAACAGGCTCTTCACGGAACAACGGATCCGGAGCGCCCCTGGCGCATGGCCCGGCCAGAACGCCCCACCCCTTCATCTTGAGCTTGCGTTCGTGTAGCGCTTGTAGTCGTCCTGCGCCCCGGCCGCTGCCGAATTGGCGCGGTGATTCTTCATGCTCCCAGCCGGGACTGAAGGCGACTAAACTGGTGAGCCCCTGAGACAATCAAGCGGGCGATGCTTGGTGCTCGGAGGCGGTACAATGACGATCACCACTTTGCCAGTTAAGAACACCTCCGGCCTTCGGTCTATCACCCTCCTCGCCGCGCATGCCGCCATAGGCCTCCTGGTTGGCTTGATCCCCCTGCTGTTCAACCATCGATTCTACCTCAAGGACGACATGGAGCACCAGTTCCTGCCCATGTTCTACCATGTGGGCCGATTGCTGCGCCTGGGTGAGTTTCCGATCCTCACGCTGTCGAGCTGGTTCGGCAGCAACATTGTCAGCGAATTTCAGTTCGCCCTGTTCAATCCCGTAAGCCTCGCCCTAAATGCCGTGTTGCCCTCCTTTTCCGATTATGAAGCCGGGGCGGCGTTCCTGGCTTGCGCCTACTACGTTATCCTGGCCCCAGGCTGCTTTGTGCTGGCACGCAGCTTTGGGATCGACCGCGGCTGGGCATCCCTGCTCGCCTTGTGCGTCACCACCAGCAATTTTCTGAGCTACTGGGGCGCTTCCAACTGGTTCCCCATGTTCTCGTCCTTCGCCTGGTTTGTTTGGGCCTGGGCATTCCTGCGTTTGTCGCTGCATGGGCGCCGTTACTGGTTGGGGGCAGTGCTGTTTTGCTTTCTGACCGTCACCATGGGCTTTCCCTATGCCATCCTGCTGCTGGGCTTCGTCGCCGCCCTGCATCTGCTTGAGCAATACCGGCGCGACCGATCCTGGATCCGGGCCTTTCTGTCGATCTTGCCGCTCGCCGCGGCATTGCTGCTGGCTGCCATACCTTTACTGGCGCTGGTGGGTGCAGGCAGCGTCTCCACCCGTACAACAGCCGTGTTCAACAACGGCTTCATGATGCCTAATTTGGCCGATGTGCTGCAGGTCAGTGCACCCCTGCATTTTGGATTTCTGAAGCTCTGGCACGGTTACCAGCCAGCCCAGACACCGATCTTCTATCTGGCTTGGTTCTTGGCGCCTTTGGCGGTGTTCCTGGACTGGAAGGCGGTGAACTGGAAGCAGCCGGCTGTGCTCTCGCTCTTGATGCTTACAGGCCTGGTACTGGTGGCCCTGCAGGGCCCGGAGGAATTTTCGCTGCTGCATTTCTTAGTGCGCTGGATTCCGTTTCTGCATCTGGCAGTGCTGCTGCTCTTCTCGCTCTTTGCGAGCCAGGTCGGCTTCCTCTGGTCGCGGCACCGGTTCATGGTCGCTGGTGCCCTGCTCGCCCTGATGCACCTGACCTCCTGGCAGATGACGCCCGGGCGCGGACGAGCCATTGTGTTTTCGCTCGTGGTCTGTGTCGTGGGCTTCGGTGTGTTGGCAGTGCTTCGCCACCGAAAAGTCGCCATGCTGGGCTGGGCAGCGGCCGTGACCTTGCTGCTTTTCATCGTGACGCACGGGGTAATACGAGAGAACAGCGCTTTTGAGGATGTGAACTTTCCGCGCTACTCCTCTGGTGCCGCCAATGCGCTGACCACGGCGGCACCGCCAGCTTATGAAATCCTGCTCGGCCCGGCAGGCTACGGCACCAACCCTGAACGCGCCGCCGAATTCGTCAGCGGTTATATCTTCTTTGAGCAAGGCAAGAACCGGATCAATGGCTACAGCGCCATCGGCCACCAGCCTCTGGCGGACCTGCTCTGCATGCCCTGGAACGGCTCCACCTGCCCCGATGCGGCAGCGCGCCTTTTTGCCGCCGAACCGGAAACCGGGCAACGCTATGTTGATCTGTTCCGGATCAACAGCATTATCGCGCACAAGGGCGAGCACCTCGAGGCCCTGCTTCCACAGCTTGGTACCGAGTGGCAGTTGGTCTTTGATGGTGCATACACTCAGCGTTTTGCTCGCGAACTGCCGGGGATGCCGGGGTCGCTGGCCTGGATGTCGACTGGCATGACGGCTGAGGAGACCGGACCTGCTACCTTCACGCACGCTGACTTGATGGTCGAGAACACAGGAATCGAGCCAAGCACACTGGTATTCGCACGAGTTTGGTGGCCGGGCTACCGAGCGGAATTGAACGGGCAACCCATTGAGTCCCGAGCCATTTCGGGAATCTTCACGGCGGTCGACATTCCACCTATGACGAAAGGTGAGTTGAAACTGTTCTACGTACCGCCACACCTTACAGCCGGGCTTATCGGCATCGCCTTGGGTTTGATCCTAGTGCTCACCGGCATGCTGGCCCACCGCCGCCTCCTGGCCAGCGCTACCGGCTCGCAACCCCTTGCCGATACAACAAAGGCCTAAGCGGTACGTCGCCATTTCCCCGTGCCTGCCGACGCCAGCGTCCACACCAGGATCAGCACGAGGAACGCCGCGATCGGCGAGAAGAACACCTGGTAGCGGTCCACCGGTGCAACCGATACATACATGGCGCTATAAACCGCGTAGCGAACGAGAAAGACGCCCCCATAAATGGCGAAGGCCACTACCACTGGTCGTGAAAAAACAGCTTTGCCGAAAACACCAGCAAGCGTCGCCGCAATCCCCAACCCCGTCAACAAGATCCAGTAGTGCGCGACTATGGCTTCGCGCCAGTAATCGCGCAGCCCGCCATATTGATCCTGAATAAGGCTGACCCGGCGGTTCAGGCTCTCGTTGAACAACTCGGCGTGGTGATCCTGAGAGTCCCGAAAGCCCGCTTGAGAAGGAGTGGGAGCCAAGAGCATGAGGAGGCTCGACGCCAAGCCCGAGGGAACATACGGCACCCAATTGCGAAAATTTGGGTCCAGCGGGTAGGGCAGGCCTGGAGAATGGCTGGGCCAATCACCTTTATCCAAAGCTGTTTTGATTTCAGCGGCGGCGGTCAGCAGTTTTTCAGATTGTAGCCGATCATCGGGCGGGTAGACGCTGTTGAGCAGTAACGACATCAGCCAAATGGTTCTAGTCGGGTCGATTTCGCGCCGACCAACAAAGACGCTGGAATGCGCCCGCCAAGTGTTGATCCCGCCATGAGCGACTGCATCGTCAGCGACTGCGGGCCGCCCGAATTCGGCGAAGGTTGGGCTGAGTTTAAGAGCAACCTCGAAGCTCTTCCGAGTGGCAGGCGCGTAACGCACCGAGTCGTCCACCTCTATTCGGTGCATCTGCGTGAGCAAAGCTTGGTAGCTTGGCAGGATACCCCGATAGTTCCAAATACCGAAAGTGTCGTGGTTGATCTGGGCGATCAGCATCAAGCAAAGGCCAATGATAACGATTGGCACGCCTGCGCCTTGCAGTAGTGCAGAGCGCATGCGGCTGCCATTCTTCCGCGCTAGATAGCACAGCGCCAGAAGAGTCAGGGCCAAACCAACTGCCACAAAAACTTCTTCGCCTTCGCGCGTCAGGATAATGGCAGCACCTAAAAAGGCAAAAGGAACGGCCCTCCAGAGTCGCTGTCGGGTCGGAAAGGTGCTGCTCTCCAGCACCACTAGTATGGACCAGAACCAGCCGAGATAAAGCACTAGCAGCAGTGGCTCGCGTTGGAACTCGGTAAAGCTGCGCAAGGTATAGGGGTGAAAGAGGACAGCAGTAGCGGAGATCACGCTTGTGGCCACCCCGAGGTAAGGGCGCAACCGCGAGATTAGCAATACGACCGAACCGAGGAACGCAGCCTCGAGGAACATGCGCCAGGGGAGGCCTGAGTGCATCACCAACTCTGCCAACAGCGGCAGAATAGGTGGACGCATGGAGTCGCTTGGCCGCTCCCAAAAGCCATTGAGGGCCAGCCAAGCCAGCCCGTCCGCGTCAAACGGAGGGCCCACCATCTCTGTGTTGGAGACCAAGACGATGCGGGCCAACACAACCGCGCCTAAGAACCAGCTAAATGACTTGGTCCATAATTTGTTTGGCATTGCCTAGCTCCTTAAATGGAACATCTCGCTGCGATCGATCACTCCAGCACCACCCGTATGGCCTGCGCCCCAAATGCCTTGGCGCTGGCCATGCCAATATCGGAGTCCTCAAAGATCAGGCACTCCTCGGGCAGGACCCCAAGGCGTTCGGCGGCAAGTTGATAGGCTTGCGGGTCAGGCTTGTGGCGCTGCACGTCGCTGCCCGTGACAATGGTATCGAACAGATCAACGAGGCCATGATGAGCCAGAATTGCGCCAGCGTTAGCGGCGGAGGCTGTGGTCACCAACGCCGTGCGGCAGAGTGCGCGATTGAGTTGTAACAGCCGCACGAGCGGGGTGTTGATGGCTACCATGCCCATCATACCTGCATAAAGCTGTGCCTTGCGCGCTGCGATCACCGCCGGATCGGAGCCTACGCCCGCTTCCTCCAGCATGACCGGAAGAAACTGGCGCCAGTTACGGCCAAAGCTGAGTGCGTGAAAGCGCTCCTGTTCAACTACAACGCCATGCTCGGCCAACGCAGCGGCATAGGCGGCGTGATTAGCCGCAGCGGTATCGGCGAGCGTGCCGTCGAGATCCACCAGAATGGCGCGGATTGGCGTCACAGCGCCATCTCACGGTAGCGACGCAGCAGCAGGCAGGTGCAGGCGAAAAAGGTCAGCCCCTTGGCCGCGTCCTGGCGGATCTTGTAGGGGGTCAACCGCAGATAATGCATCAATTCATGAAAATACACTTCGCGCAGCCGCTCCGGCCCACCCGCCCGCTCGAGGATGGCCTCGTAATGGCTGTGGAGCGCACTATAAGCATGCGACTTAGTCTGACCCAGGCTGATGCTGGCTCCGTTCACCGTGCACAGCACGCCCCGATTGAGGGTCTCATAGCCCAGGTGCAGCGACTGCATCAGCTTGGCCCAGTCGATCAACGGAGAGTCAAAGACGTTTTCCGGATTAGGATCGATAATGAACCAGCCTTCCGGGCGGTCGGGCGAAACAATTATGTTCTCGATCGTAAGATCACCATGAATGGTGCTGGTGCGCCGGTCGGTAACCTGTTGGGCCAGCCATCCGGGATCGAGCAGGCACTCCCACTCCCCCAGATCGTAAGGTGTGCCGTTGATCTCAAACCGCTCACCGGGGAGCATAGTGCGGACAAAATCCAGGATTTTGCGCGCGTTCTCGCTTCCCTTCTGCTCAAGATAGGCGGCAATCAGCTTGGGATCAGCATCAGGCCCGCTGTTGAGTTCATGAAAGGCTGCAACCCGAGCCGTGACTTGCTCGAGCAAGGCCTTGCTATTCGCGAGGGGGGTGGTGTGAATGGCGTCGTAAAGATCTGCCGTGGGCACGACCAAGGGCATGTCGTAGCGGTAAAAGCTTTCCCCATCGCGTTCACCAACCACATCCACCAATGAGAACTGGTCGTGCCGATGCGCTTTGAGCCAGTCGGCCTGCACCTTAAGCTTACGACCCGGCGCTCCCAACGCGAACTTGCGGATAAGTAAGCGATCATCCACCTCGACCAGGGCGGTGATGGCGTCGGAGCCGCCATTGAACAGCTTGTGCACCAGCCCGTCTTCCACCGCGCGCAGACCAAAGCCGGTGACCACGTGATCATCGCCGCTGAACAGGGAGGCCAAGAAGTATTCGTATTCCGCTTCCCGCTTGAAGCGGTTGCGGCTTTGCGGCGGCGAGCGGTCAGCGGGTGTGCCACCATAAAAGCGTAGCGCCAGGACCAGACGGCGGATCACCGACCCCTGCCGCACCATGCCGTAGCCCAGAATGCCGAGCAGCGGCAGCACGGTAAACAGGAACATGGCCAGTTCGCGCCGATCGAGGCTGCCGTTCAAAAGATAATCGGCCAGCGAACGTAGCGGGGTTCCAAACACCGCATAAAGCGTACTGCCAATGTTTTCTCCGGCCACCGCGCCAAAAACGAGATAGGCGGCCCCATAAAGAATCCACATGCCAAGGGTTGCCAGCAGGAAGCGCGGCTTGAGCAGCGTCCCGGCGGCAATCAACTCACTAAAGCTCCACACGAAATCCACAAGGGCGAAGCGCACGCGATCGTTGAAGGCGGAGGCAACCCACCAGACGAGGCGACGCACATCGCGCGAAGCCCGCAACAGAAACGCAAAGGCCACCGCCAGCGAGCCGAAAGCCAGCATGCTGAACGCGACGGTGACGATCGGAACGCTCGGCTGCATTCCGGCGAGCCCGAGCACCGCAGCCACGATGCCAACTGCGAACAAATCGCTGACCCGCTCGGCCAGCACGGTGCCGCCGATATAGCCCAGCCGCACCTGCTCGCGCAGGCTGACATAATATGCTCGCAGCAATTCCCCGAGGCGAAACGGAATAAGTGCATTGACGGCGTAGCCGAGCCCCAACCCAACCAACAGGTTGAAACGCTTGACGTGATCGCGTGGAAACAACAGTCCCCAGCGCAGTGCGCGGGCAAAATGCCCCAACAGCAGCAAAACGCTGGCTGCAACCAGCAAAAGCGCATCAACCCCGCTCATCAAGACAATGATCGCCAGGCCATGTGGCGACGCAGCACCGCAATATCCACCCCCTCGAGTTCCTCGGGCGTGCCAAAACTGAGGTGCAGATCAAGATCAGTCTTGGTGATGCTGTCCCCGCTCTGCAGAATTGTGTTCATCAAGCCGCTGATAAAGAGCTCATCATAAGGGCAGGATGCGCGATAAGCTTCCATCGCGCCACTTGCCGTCTGCGGGCTCCCAAACAAATAGCACCCGGCGATCGCAAAGGGACTAACCACCTGCTTTTCCACCGTGTCGGCGACAAAGCCTTCGTCATCCATTCGCGCATAGGAATAGGCCGGACTATCGGAGCGGAAGCACACTAACCCGGCCGCAGCGTTGCTGCTCAAAGCTGCTACCGCGTCAGGCAGGCCCGAGCACAGGAAAGCGTGATCGCAATCATTGACGGCGAGGGGTCCAGTACCTGCAAGTTCTTCAATTCCCACCATCGCAGTTTCAGCGGCGCCCGCCGTAACCTCGGGGAGCCGCACTAGCCTGGCGTCAGGATAGAAAGCTGCGATCCGCTGATCGATGGCGAAATCACGACAATGCTCTTCGAGCACAACGAACACCATCTCGCCCACCGGCGCGGCGCGGCGCACGCTCTCGGTGGCCCACCAGAAAAATGGCATGCCATCAAGATCGATCAACGGCTTGGGCTGCAACTGCCCCGCCCGCGAAAACCGCGAACCCCGCCCCGCCATCGGCATCACGAGCGACAATGGGGTCACGCGATCACTCCGTCCAGTTCGTGGATAAGAGTTGCTGCATCAGGAAAGCGAGGCAACGGAATAATCATAAAAGCGCCGCAGCCCCGCCTCCAACGTGGTGCCAACCTCAAAGCCGAACGTCTCCCGTGTCTTGGAAGGATCGCCGATCGAACGCTTGTAAACCTCGGCGCGGATCCGCTCGCGGTTGAGGGGATAGGTGCCCTCGAATAGGCTCGGGAACTTGTCCCAAAAGGCGGAAGGATCCCGATATTCCGGCGTGACGGGCTTGCCCGAGATGCTGGCATAGAGCTCAACGATCTGCGGCACCGAATAACCGACGCCCGAACAGACATTGAACACGTCGCCCGCAAAACGCTGCGGCGAGTTCATCATGCTAGAAAGGCACGCCACCACATCCCCGACATAAACATAATCGCGCTCCACCGGCGTGTTGTTGAACAACACCGGCTGACGCCCATAGAACACTTCGCGCGCCAGATAGGAGATGAATGGCGGCATGGTGCGGTGAATGTCCTGATGCTCGCCAAAGATATTGAAGAACCGGGCAACAATCACATCCATGCCATAAGTGGCCGCCATCCCTGCGCAGACCCGCTCAGCTGCCAGCTTGGTGGAGGCATATACGAGGTCCGGCGCTGCGTCGTCGGCTTCGGCAAAAGGCAGTGTCTTGGTGTTCTCGTACACAGCTGAGGTCGAGGAAAACACAAAGCGCCGCACGCCGGCCCGGCGGCTGAGCTCAAGCATGTTGGCGACGGCTGTAACATTGTTGTCGTACGCCGCAGCTGGATCGATCTGGCATTTGGGCAGCGACGAGGTTCCGGCGAAATGGAACACCACATCAACGCCTTCGAGCACTCCAGCGACCTCGGACGAACGGGCATCGAACTGTACGAATCGCCCAAAGCTACGCCCCTCGACCTTCAGGTTGTCCTCATGCCCATCGGACATATTGTCGAGCAGGATCACCTCGTGCCCTTCCTGGCTCAGATGATAGCCCAACTGCGAGCCAACAAAGCCGGCGCCGCCGGTAATCAAAATACGCTGGCTCACGAGTGGAACTCCAGAAGATGCCGGTTGCTGGCCAGTTCGTCCGATAGGTAAGCATCGCGCGGGATGGCTCGGAAATCCTTAGTCAGCAGCTTTTTCCGTTCAAACAGATAAAGAAAGAGATAGCTCAGCAGTCGGCGCGACTGGCTGACCAGCTTGGCATTGGATACCTGGTCCTCCTCACGCCAGCTGATGGGGTGGAAGGCCACCTTCTGCCCAGCGGCATAAGTTGCCAGCAGCATGCAGTTGTTGAAGGTGAGATCGTCGGGCATCTTGATGTGAATGCCCGCATCGATCAGCGCCCGGCTGTAATAGTTGAGCCCCGAGCCCATATCCGACACCCGCTTGCCGACGCACAGCGAGTAGATCGTGTTGAACACATGGTTGCCGAACAATCGGAACGCCGAATAGCCGGTGATGCGCGAGCCCTTTTCAAAGCGGGCGCCCAGAATGCAGCTGGCGCCGGTGCGCTCGATCTGGGCATGAAGATCGGAAAAGTCGGCGATCTGGCCTTGGTCATCCCCGTGCAGGATAACCACGCCATCATAGTTCTTCTCAACACAGCGCGCAAAGGCGACCTTGTGGGTACCACCCAGGTTGTAATTGTCTCGGTTGCGCAGCACCGCCATGGGCAGTGCTCGAACTTCGCCGATCTCAGCCAATGCCACCTCAGCGGTATCGTCCTTGGAGCGGTTGTCGATCACCACTACTTCGGCAAACAACGGGGCGGCAGCGGCGTTGAACTGCCGGAGCACCCGGCCGATCTGATTGCGGCAATTATACGCAGGAATGGCGACAAGGATGCGGCGCTGGCTTGCCGTCCCTGTTGCTCGAGGCGCTTGGTCAAGAAGGTTGGCCACGGGTCTCTCCATTGCTCGCTCTGCACGGGCGCAGAATCGGGATGTTGCAGTCCATGCGTCATCCGCGCTGCAAAATGAAGCGGGCGACAAAGAAATTTGTCGCCAGCAGAAAGGGGGTGATCGCGCATTTGGCCACAAAGGCCAGCAGGGGCACACCCAAAGCGAGGTTCTGGTTCTCGGCCAAGCGCACCAGCAGCCCCGTCACCGCTTCGGCTGCCGCCGCACCGGCCAGGATCATGGCAATCGAATAAACCAGGTAAACCACCAGCTTGCTCGACAGTCCGCCGCCCTTATGGACGAACACAAAGCGGCTCGACACCAGGAACGAAAAACTCGCCCCGCACAAGCCGCCGGCCAGACCGGCCCAGAAGATGCGCGCGCCCGCAATGGCGAGCAGCGTATAAACGCCGGTATCCAGCAGCCAACCCAGGCCGGAAACGGCGACGAACCGCATCAGCTTTGAGCCCGGTGCCACAGCAGTGGTAACAGCCGGAGAAGTGGAGATTGCCATGATACGCCTTGGGCACCGACTGAAAGCTGCAGGGGCGTGCAGTTTCGTTGGCTCCAGATAACGGGCGGTGTAGTATTCAGCAAGCCAAACCTCGTTCTTGAACAAAATAAGGCAGGATTTGAGCCCGCCTGCCGGATCGGCTAAGCCCAGCAAACACCGCACCAACAGAAACCAGACCTTGCACCCGATTCTTGCCACGCTCCTTGTTCTCGCCACTAGCATCGCCGCTTGGCTGGGCACCCAAATAGTGGAACGCCATGCCAGCCGGCTGGCCTGGTGCAGGCGCCCAATGGCCGCTCCTCTCACACCCGGCCAACGCCACGCGGCGGTGGGATAGCGATTGCCCTCGCCGCCCTCTCTGCAACCCTGTTGCTGGGTTTTGGGGGCTCGCCGCTGCTGTTGCCGTTCGCAGCGCTGGGTGCTGGCGCCGCGGCGCTGGGGTTTGCCGATGATCTGCATGATCTTTCGCCCGCGCTGCGTTTTGCCGTGCAGATCGGCCTTTTTGCGCTGCTCTGCTGGATCGTTTCACCCCTGCCTGCGCTGCCGCTCTGGAGCGGGTGGAGCCTTGCTGGCCCAACACTCGCCGTGTTGGTTGTGCTGGTCGGCGTTTGGTGGCTGAACCTGTTCAACTTCATCGATGGCATTGACGGCATTGCCGCCAGCCAGGCCATCCTCGTGCTGCTGGGCGCCATCGGGATCTGGTGGTTGACCCGCCCCGACGCCCCTCAATCTGACATGCTCTGGCTCGGCGTCGCCGTCGGCGCCGCCGCTGCCGGCTTCCTCCTGCGCAACTGGCCGCCGGCGCGCATCTTCATGGGTGATGCAGGCTCCAACGGGCTGGCGTTCCTGGTGTTCGGCTTTGCCCTGCTGACCTTGGGCAGCGGCGTCCCGACCTATTCCAGCTGGCTCATCCTGCCCGCAGCAACCGTCAGCGACCCAACCGTTACCCTGCTGCCGCGGCTGTTGCGCGGGGAGCGTCCCTGGCAGGCGCATCGCCGCAACGCTTGTCAGCAATTGGCCCGCCTCTGGGGCCACCGCACGACCACGCTGCTGTTTGCCGGACTTACAACTTTGTGGGCCATTCCCCTGGCCGGGGCTGCCGCGGTCCTGCTGGCCTGGCAATGGATGCTGGTGCTGCTGGCTTATGCTCCGCTCATCGGCCTGGTGCTGGCTGGCGGGGGTGCCGCGCCGACGAAATCCCTTCCCTAACCGTCTAGGCCAGCACCGGCACCGGCGCCATTTCAGTTATCAGCCCGAACCGCTCGACCCCGGCGCCCCGCTCATCCTGCCGCTTGATGGCGGCTTCCAGCGCCAACAGCGCTTCGGGCAGCTCTCGGATTGATCGCCGACCCGATAGCCCGCAGGTTCTTGGGGTGCCGCGTCGCTTGGGCACTACTGGCGTCGTAGAACAAGTCCTCGAACATCTTTTCGCCCGGCCGGTTATGGCCTCTGGTGCAGCGGCTTATACCCGATCGAAAAATTGGAGCCGCATCTTATTGTAGTGGCGAGCGGGGCTTAGTAGTTTCCCCGGGCAGCCTCTGCCGGCACCATCTTATCCAGCGTTAGGTCCGAGATGTGGGCTATAGTATCCATGCTTGGGCGCTGGCCACGGATTTTTCCCGATCCTTTGCCAAGGGCTGGCAGCGTCCGAGCCAGGCATGCGGTCGACCATCCAGCGGCGCGGCAAGAGTTCGAAGCCCCTGGCCACATCGGAACGTTTGACGATCTGCAGTTCCCGTCGGCGATCCACGCCAACGCCCCGCCTCCTAAAGGAACAATTGTGTGGGGGTAATATGCGGCGGCATCCTCGTAGCCGGTCTGCTTGCCTTGACCATCCAACCCCTGCGCCGTATCAGCTTTGTGGAAGGCGGGGACCGCCGAGGAGAAGGCGATGAAGGGCATTATTCTGGCTGGCGGCAGCGGCACGCGGCTTTATCCGGTGACCCAGGCCGTTTCCAAGCAGCTGATGCCAGTCTACGACAAGCCGATGATCTATTATCCGCTGGCCACCCTGATGCTGGCGGGAATCCGCGAGATCCTCCTCATCACCACGCCCGATGACCAGGTCAGCTTCCAGCGCCTCCTCGGCGATGGCGCGCAATGGGGCCTCTCTCTGCACTATGCCGTCCAGCCGCAGCCCAATGGCCTGGCCGAAGCCTTTGTGATTGGCGCCCAGTTCCTGGCCGGCGGCCCTTCGGCCCTCGTGTTGGGCGACAACGTGTTCTACGGCCACGGCCTGCCCGAATTGCTGCGCTCCGCCGTGTCGCGGCCAACTGGCGCTACCGTCTTTGCCTATCATGTGGCCGATCCCGAGCGTTACGGTGTGGTGGAATTCGATGGCGCCATGCAGGCCCTTTCCATCGAGGAAAAGCCGCGCCTGCCCAAATCCAACTGGGCCGTGACCGGGCTCTACTTCTACGACAGCCAGGTGGTCGACATTGCCGCCAATCTCCAGCCCTCGCCCCGGGGCGAGCTCGAGATCACCGATGTCAACCGCGCCTATCTCGAGCGCGGCCAGCTCGCCGTCGAGCTGATGGGCCGCGGCTATGCCTGGCTCGATACCGGCACCCCCGATAGCCTCCTCGATGCCTCCCAATTCGTCGGCACGCTGGAAAAGCGCCAGGGCGTCAAGATTTCCTGCCCTGAGGAAGTGGCCTTTCGCATGGGCTATATCGATCGCTGCGGCCTTGAACGGCGCGCCCAAGCGCTGGGGAAAAGCGACTACGGCCGCTACCTGTTCAAGATCCTGGCCGAAGACAGCTGAGGCCGCATCCCATGCAGATCCAGAGCCTCGCCATCCCAGACGTCAAGATCATCACGCCCGTGCGCCATGCCGATGAGCGCGGCTTCTTCTCGGAAGTTTATAACAGGGCCGCGCTCCTCGCCCACGGCATCGATATCCCGTTTGTGCAGGACAACCAGTCCCTCTCAGTCCCCCAGGGCACGGTGCGGGGCCTGCATTTCCAGACCGCCCCCTTTGCCCAGGCCAAGCTCGTCCGGGTGCTGCGCGGCGCCATCATCGATGTGGCGGTGGATCTGCGGCGTGCCTCCCCCACTTTCGGCCAGCATGTGAGCGCTGTTCTCACCGCTGCCGAGGGCAACCAGATCCTTGTGCCCATCGGCTTTGCCCATGGCTTTGCCACGCTCGAGCCCGATACCGAAATCCTCTACAAGGTCAGCGCGCCCTATTCGCGCGAGCATGACAAGGGCTTGTTGTGGAACGATGCGGCGCTGGGCATCGCCTGGCCCGTCGCGCCCGAGGCGGCGGTGCTGTCGGCCAAGGATCGGGCGCAACCGACCCTGACGCAAATCGGCAATCCGTTCTAGGGCGCCGCGGGCGCGAAGGAGGCAAGACCATGCGGGTTCTGGTAACGGGAGGAGCGGGCTTTATCGGCTCGGCCGTGGTGCGCCATCTGGTGCTCGATCGCGGATATGAGGTGCTCAATGTCGACAAGCTCACCTATGCCGGCAATCTGAGCTCCCTCCGCGCCGTCGAGGACCACCCCGGCTATCGCCTGTTGCGCGCCGATATTGCCGACCACGCCGCCATGGCTGACGCCTTCACGAGCTTTGCGCCCAACCGCGTCATGCACCTGGCCGCCGAAACCCATGTCGATCGCTCCATCACCGGGGCCGCCGATTTCATGCACACCAATGTCATGGGCACCTTTGCGCTGCTCGAAGCGGCGCGGGCATACTGGTCAGGCCTTGAGGGCGAAGACAGAGAAAAATTCCGCTTCCTCCATGTCTCGACCGACGAGGTTTATGGCTCGCTCGGACCCGAGGGCCTGTTCAGCGAAACCACGCCCTATGATCCCTCCTCCCCATATTCGGCGTCGAAAGCTGCTTCCGATCATCTGGCCCATGCCTGGCATAGCACCTATGGCTTGCCAGTCGTCGTTTCCAACTGCTCCAACAATTACGGCCCCTTCCACTTCCCCGAAAAACTCATTCCCCTGACCATCCTCAAGGCGCTGCGCGGCGAGCCCCTGCCGGTCTATGGCAAGGGCGAGAATGTGCGCGACTGGCTTTACGTGGAGGACCATGCCCGCGCCCTCGATCTCATTGCCGAGCGCGGCCGGCCGGGCCAGACCTATAATGTCGGCGGGCGCAATGAGCGGCGCAATATCGATGTCGTCACGCGCATCTGCGCGGTGCTCGACACGCTGCGCCCCGAAACCGCACCCCATGCCGAGTTGATTCAGTTCGTCGTGGATCGCCCCGGCCACGACCAGCGCTATGCCATTGATGCCAGCAAGCTCGAAACCGAACTGGGTTGGCGGGCAGAGGAGACCTTCGACAGCGGGATAGAAAAAACCGTGCGCTGGTATCTCGACAACAGCTGGTGGTGGCAGCCCCTCGGAAACCGCTATGCCGGCCAACGCCTGGGCGTCATCGCCGGCGGCAAGGCCTGAGCCATGCGCCTCCTTGTCACCGGAAGCAAAGGCCAGCTGGTCACGGCCCTGCTCGAGCGCGGCGCCGCCGCCGGGGTCGAGATTATCCCCGTCGGGCGTCCTCAGCTCGACCTCGCCGACCCCACCACCATCGCGCCCGCGATCGCCGCGGCAAAACCCGATGCCATCATCTCGGCCGCGGCCTATACCGCGGTTGACAAGGCGCAAAGCGAGCGCGAGCTGGCCTTTGCCGTTAATGCCACCGGTGCCGGGGCGGTCGCCGCGGCCGCCGCGCAGCTGGACGTCCCCGTGATCCACATCTCCACCGACTACGTCTTCAACGGCGCCTCGCCCCGTCCCTATCGCGAAACTGACGCCACGGCGCCGCTCGGCATTTATGGTGCTTCCAAGCTGGCCGGCGAACACGCCGTGGCCGCCGCGACCCCAAATCACGCCATCTTGCGCACGGCCTGGGTTTATTCCCCTTTTGGCGCCAATTTCCTCAAGACCATGCTCCGGCTCGCCGCCGAGCGCCCCGAAATCAATGTTGTCGCCGACCAGTTGGGCAATCCTACCGCCGCGCTCGATCTGGCTGATGCCATTCTCCGGGTCGCGGGCAATCTCGTCGCCAGCCCTGATGAGGCACTGCGCGGGATTTTTCATTGCGCCGGCACGGGCGATGCCAGCTGGGCCGATTTCGCGACTGAAATCATGGCCATCTCGGAAGGCCTGGGCGGCCCCGCCGCCACCATCCACCCGATCCCAACCAGCGCCTATCCGACCCCGGCGCCCCGTCCCGCCAATTCGCGTCTCGATTGCAGCAAGCTGCGCGCGACGCACGGCGTTGTCATGCCCCCCTGGCAGCAATCCACCCAGCACACCGTTGAGCGGCTCCTTCGTGCCTGAACCATTCCTGCTCATCCCGCCATTGTTGCAGCGCGGCGCCACCGCGACCCCAATCCGCGCTCCGCACCAAATGGGGACAAGTTTCTACAGCTGGCGCCGGGGAGAGGCACAACCGGCCTCGGCCGCGCACCCATTGTTCAGGCCCAGTGCGCCGCTCGCCCGGTCGCCGAAATTCCATGCCGCGCCGGAGTGGCAAACCAGGGCTTGGCGCTGCTCCGTCAACTTGACAGCCCCGCGGGGCAGGTCTTGATGCGGTCACGAACCTGCCTTGCGACCACCAGCTGCCGCCCCACTCCTGCCCCCTTGAGGGATCAACGATTGCGCCATGACTAAACCCAGCCTTGATGCCCTGCTCGATCTTGCCCTGGCCGCCGGGCGCGAGATCATGGCCGTTTATGGCGACGGCCCGATTGCGGTTGCCGGCAAGCCCGATGGCACGCCCGTCACCGAAGCGGACAAGCGCGCCGAAGCCGTGATCCTTGCCGGGCTCAAGCGTCTGGCGCCTTCCATTCCCGTAGTCGCGGAGGAAGAAGCCTCTGCCGGTCGCATCCCACCCACGGGCGAAAAGTTCTTTCTGGTCGATCCGCTGGATGGCACCAGGGAGTTCATCGCCCGAAATGGCGAGTTCACCGTCAATATCGCCCTGATCGAACGGGGCATACCCGTCCTGGGCGTGGTGTTCGCACCGGCGCTCGGGCTCATTTACGGCGGCGCCCATGCCGAGGCGATCGCCGGAACGGTGGTTGATTTCACCATCGCCGAGCGCCACCCCATCCGGGTGCGCCCGGCCAGTGGTCCCGCCATTGCCGTGGCCAGTCGCTCGCATGCGACACCCGAAACCGACCGATGGCTGGCCGGCCATGATGTGGCCTCCTATGTCACCCGCGGCTCCTCGCTCAAATTCTGCATGCTGGCCGCCGGCGAAGCCGACATCTATCCGCGCTTCGGGCGCACCATGGAATGGGACACTGCAGCGGGTGACGCCGTGCTGCGCGCCGCGGGCGGCATCGTCACCCGCCCCGATGGCAGCCCTTTTTTGTACAACAAGCGCAATCAGGCCGATGACGTCGATTTCGCCAATTGCCCTTTCATCGCCTTTGGCGATCCCAAACTTGTTGCCCGATCGGCCCTGGCCCCTTTGGGTCAGTGATCGGCGCCACCCGCCCCGGAGCTTTTACGTGTCCGACCCCAAAGTGACCCATCTCAAGCGGCTCGAAGACGAGTCCATCCACATCATGCGCGAGGTGGCGGCCGAGTTCGCCAACCCGGTGATGCTGTATTCGATCGGCAAGGACTCCTCGGTCATGCTGCATCTGGCGCAGAAGGCCTTCTTTCCTTCCCCGCCCCCATTTCCTCTGCTCCATGTCGATACGACCTGGAAGTTCCGCGAAATGATCCGCTTCCGCGACGAAGCGGCCGCCCGCGCCGGCATGAAGCTTATCGTCCACACCAATCAGGATGGCCTCGCCCAGGGGATTACCCCGTTCACTCACGGCTCCTCGCAATATACCGGGGTGATGAAGACTGACGCGCTCAAGCAGGCACTGACGCTGCACAAATTCGACGCGGCCTTTGGCGGCGCCCGCCGCGACGAAGAGAAAAGCCGCGCCAAGGAGCGCATCTTTTCCTTCCGCACCGAAAACCACGGCTGGGATCCCAAGAACCAGCGCCCCGAGCTCTGGAACCTCTTCAATGCCCAGATCAAGCCTGGTGAATCGATCCGGGTGTTCCCGCTCTCGAACTGGACCGAGCTCGACATCTGGCAATACATCCTCAAGGAAGCCATCCCCATCGTGCCGCTTTATTTCGCGGCCGAGCGCCCGGTGGTGGAGCGGGGCGGCCAATGGATCATGGTCGATGACGAGCGCCTGCCGCTCGGCGCCGGCGAACAGCCCCAGCTCAAGCGCGTCCGCTTCCGCACCCTTGGCTGCTACCCCCTGACCGCCGCCATGGAATCCGACGCCACCACCCTCCCCGAAATCGTCGAGGAAATGCTGGTCGCGCGCACCTCGGAGCGCTCCGGCCGGCTGATCGACCATGACGAATCCGGCTCGATGGAAAAAAAGAAGCGCGAGGGCTATTTCTGATGAACGAGCTTGCAGCCCCCGGCAGCGATTTCGCGCAATACCTCACCCGCCACGAGGAAAAGGACCTGCTGCGCTTTTTGACCTGCGGCAGCGTTGATGACGGCAAGTCGACCCTGATCGGCCGCCTGCTCTTTGACACCAAGCTCCTGATGGAAGACCAGCTTGCCACTCTCGAGCGCGACTCGCGCAAGCATGGCACCGTCGGCGAGGACATAGACTTCGCCCTCCTCGTCGATGGGCTCGAAGCCGAGCGCGAACAAGGCATCACCATCGATGTGGCCTACCGGTTCTTTGCCACCGACAAGCGCAAGTTCATTGTCGCCGACACCCCCGGCCACGAGCAATATACCCGCAACATGGCAACGGGCGCGTCCACCGCCGATCTGGCCGTGATCCTGATCGATGCGCGCAAGGGCGTTCTCACCCAAACCCGCCGCCATTCCTTCATCGCGTCTCTGCTCGGCATCCGCAACATCGTCCTGGCCGTCAACAAGATCGATCTGGTCGATTACTCACAGGACGTCTTCAACCGCATCGTCGCCGACTATCAGAGCTTCGCGGCCGGGCTCAACTTCGCCTCCATTGTCCCGATCCCGCTCTCCGCCCGCTTTGGCGACAATGTCCTGACGCGCAGCGCCAATCTTGGCTGGTACACCGGCCCTACACTGGTGGAGCATCTGGAAAGTGTACCGGTGAGTACGGCCGCCGCAGACGCGCCCTTCCGCATGCCGGTGCAGTGGGTCAATCGGCCCAATCTCAACTTCCGCGGTTTTGCCGGCACGATCTGTTCAGGTACCGTTCATCAAAATGGCGAGATTGTGGTTTGTGGCAGTGGTCGCACCTCCCGCATCCGCTCGATCGTCACTGCCAATGGCGAGTTGCCCAGTGCCTCTGCGGGCTCCGCCGTCACCCTGACCCTTGAAGACGAGGTCGATATCTCCCGCGGCGACGTGCTGGCAGATGCCACCCAACGCCCTGAAATCTCTGATCAATTTGCCGCCCACGTCATCTGGATGAGTGACGAGCAACTCAATCCCGGCCGCTCCTACTGGATCAAAATCGGCACCAAGACGGTTGCCGCCAGCTTCACCGAAATCAAGCACAAGATAGGCGTCAACAATTTCAGCAAGTTAGCCGCCAAAACCCTTGAGCTCAATGAAGTCGGCCTCGTCAATCTCTCGACTCAGGAGCCCATCGCCTTCGAGCCCTACGCCCTCAACAAAACCATGGGCGGCTTCATCGTCATCGACCGGCTATCCAACCTGACGGTCGGCGCGGGGATGATCGAATTCGGCCTGCGCCGCGCCACCAATATCCATTGGCAAGCCCTTGATGTGTCGAAGGAACTTCGCGCTTCCGCCAAGGGCCAAAAGCCGGTGGTGCTGTGGTTCACCGGCCTCTCCGGTGCTGGCAAATCCACCATCGCCAACCTCGTCGAAAAGCGCCTCGCCTCCCTGGGCAAGCACACCTACCTGCTCGACGGCGACAATGTCCGCCACGGCCTCAACCGCGATCTCGGCTTCACCGAAGCCGACCGGGTGGAAAACATCCGCCGCGTCGCCGAAACCGCCAAACTCATGGTCGACGCCGGCCTCGTCGTCCTCGCCTCCTTCATCTCCCCCTTCCGCGCCGAGCGCAACATGGCCCGCGAGGCGCTCGAGCCGGGCGAGTTCATCGAAATCTTTGTCGACACCCCGCTGGAAGTGGCAGAAAAGCGTGACCCCAAAGGCCTTTACGGCCGCGCCCGCGCCGGCCTGATCAAGAACTTCACCGGCATCGACAGCCCCTATGAGGCGCCGGAGAACCCCGAACTGGTGCTCGCCGGCGGCACGCGCGACCCCAGCGACCTCGCCGAAGAAGTCGTCGCCCATCTGCAAGCCAGAGGCTATCTGGACTGACCGAACAAAGGGGGCGGGCCACTCGGAGCCGCCCCCCTTCGTATTCCAGCTAAGTCCTTGATACATCAAGGCCCAGTCGAGGTGCGTATAGCCGCCATCCACAAATAGCCACTGCCCCGTCGTGTGGCTGGCCCGTGCGACAATAGGAACCCTACGGTTATGGAGGACCAGATTTGAGCCGTTTTGACGGATGGGCTAAAGAGACGGCTTCCCCGCAGCAGAAAACCCGCCATTGCACACGATTCTCTCCTTCCTTGTCGTTTTAGCCTCTGGCATCGCTTCATGGCTTGGCACCCGCTTGGTGGAACGCCATGCCAGCCGCTGGGGCCTTGTCCAGGCCCCAAATGTCCGCTCGTCCCATGCCCTGCCGACGCCACGCGGCGGGGGTATTGCCATAGCCGTCGCGGCGGTTGTTGCCGGGTTGACCTTTGGCCTTGGCGGCACCCCGCTGCTAGTGCCTGTAGCAGCTCTAGCTGCCGCGGCGGCGGCGCTGGGTTTTGCCGACGATCTGTTGGATCTTTCGCCTGCCCTGCGCTTTCCGCTGCAGATCGCGCTATTTGCCCTGTTATACGTCCTTGTTTCACCCTTACCCGCACTGGCCCTCGGCCCCCATTGGATCCTTGCCGGCGCTCTGCTGGCCATTCTGGTCGTCCTGATGGGCGTCTGGTGGCTCAATCTCTTCAACTTCATCGATGGCATTGACGGAATAGCGGCAAGCCAGGCCATTCTGGTGCTGCTGGGGGCAGCTTGCATCTGGTGCCTGACGGCCGACGCGACGGCGCCATCCGCGGTGTTCTGGGTGTCTCTCGCAATCGCGGCGGCGGCGGCCGGGTTTTTGCAGCGCAACTGGCCACCGGCCCGCATTTTCATGGGCGATGCCGGCTCCTACGGGCTGGCCTTCCTCGTGTTCGCCATTGCCCTGCTCACCATTGCGGACGGAGCCCTGCCCTATGCCAGCTGGCTGATCCTGCCCGCAGCCACGGTAACAGATGCGACCGTTACCCTGTTGCGCCGGCTGGCGCGCGGGGAAAAGCCGTGGCAGGCACACCGCCGCCACGCTTACCAACAACTGGCCCGGCGCTGGGGCCACCAAACGGTGACGCTCCTGTTTGCCGCTCTGACCGCGTTATGGACCGTCCCCCTTGCGGCAGCGGCGGCTATGCTCCCCGCATGGCAATGGCCACTGGCGCTGCTGGCTTATGCTCCCCTGATCGTAGTTGCCACCGCAGCCGGTGCCGGTAGCGCCGCAGAAACGTCGCTCCGGGTGGCCTAGGCGATCATCCGGATGGGCGCAGTCTCCGTGATCCGCCCAAACAGCTCTGTGCGCGCCGCGGCCTCGTCGCCGCGTTTGATGGCGGCTTGCAGCGCTTCGAGGGCGTCGGGCACTTCATGGGCGCCGTTGCGCAGCGTGGCGCGCAGGATCTTGGGGTGGCGCGTCGGGTGGGCGCTGCTGGCGTCGTAGAACAGTTCTTCGAACATCTTTTCGCCCGGCCGGCTGCCGACAGTGACGATCTCGATGCTGCCCCCCGGATTGTCGCCGTCGCGCACCGTTTGACCGGCGAGCTGGATCATGTTGCGCGCCAGGTCCGAGATTTTGACCGGCGCCCCCATTTCCAGCAAGAACACGTCGCCGCCGTCGGAAAGCGCCCCGGCCTGCACGATCAGCTCGGCCGCCTCGTGGATGGACATGAAATAGCGCGTCATCGCCGGATCGGTCAGCGTCACCGGCCCGCCCTTGGCGATCTGCTCGCGAAACAGCGGCACTACCGAGCCGTTGGAGCCCAGCACATTGCCAAAGCGCACCGCACAAAAGCGCTGCCCGGTGCCGGCAGCTTCCGCCAGCCCCGCATAATGGCGCATGATCAGCTCGGCCCAGCGCTTGGTGGCGCCCATCACATTGGTGGGCCGCACCGCCTTGTCCGAGGAAATCAGCACGAATTGCTGCACCCCCGCCTCAAAGGCGGCGCGGGTGATGCAAAGCGAGCCGAACACATTGTTGCGCATGCCTTCGAGCGCATTGGCTTCCACCAGCGGCACATGCTTGTGCGCGGCGGCATGGAACAGCACATCGATCCGGGCGCAGTTCAGCGCGCGGCGCACCGCGGCTTCGTCAGTGACCGAAGCCAGCACCGGCACGATCTCGGCATCGGTCTGCTCGATCAGTTCGCGGTGGATGTTGTAAAGCGCAAATTCGTTCTGCTCCAGCAGCACCAGCCTTTGCGGTGACCAGCGCGCCACCAGCCGGCACAATTCCGAGCCGATCGAGCCGCCCGCCCCGGTGACAAGAATGGAGCGCCCACGGATCATCTCCCCCAAAAGCTCTGCATCGGCCGGCACCGAGGAGCGCCCCAGCAGCTCATCGATGTCGATCTCGCGGATCTGGTTGACCAGATATTTGCCCGCCAGCAGATCGGCGATATGGGGCAGCGTGCGGATCTTGATGGGGTGGCGCGTCAGATCGGCCACGATGCGCTGCCGCTCGGCCGAAGTCACCGAAGGCATGGACAGGATCACTTCCCGAATGCCGAAATTGGCGATCAGCTGGGGCAGATAGTCCGGCGAATAAACCCGCAGCCCCGCTACGTCACGTCCCTGCAGCGCGCGGCTATCGTCCAGAAACCCGGCGATCAAGCGCCGCCCTTGCGAGCGCAATGCCATGGCCAGCTGCGAGCCGGCTTCCCCCGCGCCATAGATCAGGATCTGCCCCGATTTCAGCTGGTCGTCGCGCGGCGCCCAGATGAACTGCTTGGCGGCAAAGCGGCTGCCAGCGATGAACAGCAGCCCGATCATCCAGTAAAAAAACGGCACCGAGCGCGGCACAATGCCATTGCCGGCCATTTCGGTTACGAACACCACCGCCACCCAAGCCAGGGCCGCCAGGGTCATGGCCTGCAGCATGGTCCAGATTGCCCGCTCGGGCAGGTAGCGGATCACGGCGCGATAAAGGCCGTGCCGGATAAAGATGGGAATGGCCACCAGTGGCGCAGCCGCAATCAGCAGCCATTGCGCGGGCGTGGGCACAAAGGGGGCGCTGTAGCGCAGCGAATAGCTCACCCAAACCGCGCCGGCCAGAACCACGGCGTCAAAGCCGATCAGCAGGACCCGCTTTGCCGGACGAGGCATGGCACCTAGGGCCGTTCTGAACCGTTCCAAAAGCGCCAAGATCAACTCAAATTCCCATGCATACGCCAAGCCGCCGACGCACCACCTGGCCATTAGTTACCCCGACGGGGCGTCCAGGAGAAGTGTATGCGGCACACACCTGGGCTTAAATAGGACGCAGCCCCCTCTCAATGCCGCGGTGGAAGCGCTGAACCTGCGTCAAAAGAGCTAGTCAGGGCGGGCACCGGCCCCTGGCTTTATGGCGTATTGAGCACGTCCTTGATGAAGCGATAGTGGCCGGCAGTCAGGCCCCCATCCACGGGGATGGTGACGCCGGTGATGCCTGACGCGGCGTCCGAAGCCAAGAACAGCACGGCATTGGCCACTTCTTCGGGCACCACCATGCGGCCCATCGGGTAATGCGGCAGCACCTTGTCGAGCAGATGCGGGTTGGCTTGGAGGCGATGGTCCCAGGCAGCCGTTCGCACCGAGCCCGGCGCCACCACATTGGCGCGCACACCGCGCGCACCCAGTTCCACTGCGATGGCCTTGCCATAGGCGATTAGCCCGGCCTTGGCCGCGGCATAGGCCGGGTTGCCGAAATGCTGCAGCCCGTTGACCGAGGAAATCAACACCACATTGCCCGCGCCCCGCTCGGCCATGCCAGCAGCGATGGGGTCAACCAGTGCATAAGCGCCATTGAGGTTGATGGCCATTTCGCTGGCCCAAACCGCATCATCGAGCTGGCCGAAATGCTCGGCGCGGGTGTAGCCGGCATTGGCGATCACCGCATCGGGCACGCCATTGGTCGCCAGGTGCGCCTGGACGGCTTGGCGCGTGCCCGCGGAATCGGTCTGGTCAAAGAGGATGCGAGCGGCGAGCGGCAGGCCTTCCAGCATGCCCAGGTCGCGATCGGCGCCAACCACCTGCGCGC
The DNA here is from genome assembly GCF_058133665.1 of Devosia sp. Z11_6. Classification (NCBI taxonomy): domain Bacteria; kingdom Pseudomonadati; phylum Pseudomonadota; class Alphaproteobacteria; order Hyphomicrobiales; family Devosiaceae; genus Devosia; species Devosia sp. Z11_6. The sequence goes on along the minus strand of NZ_JBYUNQ010000001.1, from coordinate 196,159 downwards.
CCGCTGCAGCGAATTTTTCCACCAGTACCCGGCCAATGCCGCCGCCAGCGCCCGAAATCAGCACCGTCTTGCCCCCAAGCCCCAAGAAAGCCTGCGTCATCCCTGCCATCTCCATCTGGTCTGCGCGAAACCGGCGGCCATAGGTGCCGGTGCAATCAACGTTCTGCACGCGCGGTGATATACGGCCGATCAGGGAGCGTGAAAGCGTCTTTTGCACCCGCCGCGAGAAATTCGCTGCGCAAGAGCTCAGGCTGCGGCGGCGGCTTTCGCCAAGAACTCAGGCGGGAGCAGGTGATGCCCGACGCCGCAGCTTGGCTGTTTGCACCAGCGTCCAGGCCAGCAGCAATTGCATGGCCAGGCCCGCCAGCAACATGGCCCCATCCAGCAGCGGATCGGGCGAAACCCCGGTCTTGATCGTTTGCAGCGCCATGCTGATCAATGTGCCGGTGGCAAAAACCGCAAGACCCTGCTGGCCCATCCAGCGCAAGGGCGCGGCATAGGGTGACCCCGCGATCTGTCGGGTCCAGGGCAGGCAGGCAAAGACATAAAACAGCGCCAGGGCATGCAGCAGCCGTGGCAGCGCCAGATAGGTCTTGTCGAACCAGGTGATGTAGAACGGCAGCCCGGCCCGGCTCAGCGCCCCCAATACCCCCCGCCCCGCTTCCGCCAGCGCCGGAATGCGCGCCCACAGCAGCACGAACAGCACAAAGCCAAGCGCCACCCGGAACAAGGTCTTGTTGGCCGGCACCAAGCTTTCCCCCGCTTTCATTGCCGCGCCCGAAAGCAAGCCGACAACAAAAAGGATCTGCCAGGACAGCGGTCCCAGGAACCAGCCGCCTGGGGCGGGATAGCTGGGGAAATTGAGCCGGAACTGCCCCGCCACTATCCAGACCAGCACCGAGCCCGCCATCACCCAGAGCGGCTTGCGCAGCCCGGCCCAAAGCAGCGCCGGCGTCGCCAGGAGCAGCACAAAATATAGGGGCAAGATATTGAGATAGCCCAACTGGTGGCTCAGCAGCGGAATGCCGATCATCACCCCGAGCGGCTGCTTGAACAATGCCGCCACATTGTTGGTGAGCAACATATTGGGCAGCCCGAAGCACAAGGCGCCGGCGGCAAAGATCGCGAGCGTCACCACCGTCATGGTCAGGTGCACGAGATAAAGCTGGCGCGCCCGCGCCCAAACCTTGGCCAGCCCCGCCCAGAACGAGCCGGTGCGAAAACTATTGGAATAGGCCAGCCCCGCCGCCAAACCCGACATGAACACAAAGGCTTCCGCCGCGTCGGAAAAGCCGAAATTGCGGCTGGTGAAATTCTCGTAGATCGTGCCCGGCACATGGTTGATGAAGATCATCACCAGCGCCAGGCCGCGGAACATGTCGAGCCGGGGATCGCGCCGGCTGGCGGGGGCACTCGCCTCCCGCGCCGGCGCTCCGCTCGCAGTGCCCCTGGTCCTTAAGGTGTGCCCTGCCTGGCTCCGGCTGACCGCCGGCTCAAGCGTGGACATGCTGGCCGATCTTGCTCGCTGTCAGGTCCGTTTCCGGCTTGCCCTGCCATTGCTCCATGATGGCCACATGCTCCTTCATCACAGGGGTGATGCACTGCTCGGTCGGCGTGCGGAACAGCCTTGGCAGTTTCGATTTCCTCGAGGCATGCGAACTCGCGGCAATCAACACCGGCGCAAGGATCGCGGGCAGCATCGCCGGCGCCAGCCAGAGCGCCGCCCCGGGCGCGAGGGCGAGGGTCAGCCCCAGCGTCACCACGCCCGTCAGCACGATCCACCAGCTTGCGGACCAGGCCTGCCGCAGCGTCAACCCGGTTTGCGCCCGGTGCGTGGCGGGCCAGCCGCCATCGATCCCCAGCAGCACCTGCACCACTGCCCGGCTCTGCAACAGCAGCATCACCGGCGCCAGCACCGTGGAAAAGACGATCTCGCCCAGCACCGACAGCAGGGCCGCGCCCGTGCCGCCAACGCGCCGGTTCTGCCCGTCGACCATCCCGCGCAACAGGATCAGCAGCTTGGGCAACACCAGCACCAGCGCCACGGCAAGCCCCAGCCCCCAGATGCCGCCCGTCGCCTGCGGCAGCGCCGGCAACACGATCGGCTGGCGCGGAAACACCGCTGCAATAATGCTTGCCGCCAGCAGCAGCAGCCAGAACGGGGAAGCCATGTAAGCCATGACCCCCTGCACAAAGGTGAACCGGCTCCACCATTTCAGCCCTGGCGCCGCCAGCAGCCGCCAATGCTGCAGATTGCCCTGGCACCAGCGACGGTCGCGCTTGGCATATTCGATGAGGTTTTCCGGCCCCTCTTCATAGGAGCCCTCGAGCGCAGGATCGACCATCACGGTCCAGCCGCCGCGCGACAGCAGCGCGGCTTCCACATAATCGTGGCTCAGGATGTGCCCGCCCAGCGGCGGCTTGCCCGACAGCACCGGCAGCCCGCAATTGGCGGCAAAGGCGCTCACCCGCACAATGGCATTGTGCCCCCAATAGGGCCCTTCGCGGCCCTGCATCAGAGCCGCGCCACGCGCAAAAGCGGGCGACAGATAGCCGGCCGAAAACTGCATGCAACGCCCGAACAGGGTCCTGGCATTGATGACGCGCGGCACGGTCTGCAGCAGCCCTAGGCTCGCGTCCGCATCCATGCGCCGCGCCAGCTCGCCAATGGTTTCCCCTTCCATCAGGCTATCGGCATCCAGGATCAGCGCATAGTCATAGGCCGCGCCCGAGCGGGAAATGAAGTCCTCGATATTGCCGGCTTTCTTGCCGACATTGTTTTGGCGCCGCCGATAGAAAATCCGCCCAGCCGCCCCAGGCTCGCGGATCAACTGCTCGAACCACACCGCTTCTTGCGTCGCAGCTTCCAGCGAATTGCTGTCGCTGAGCACGGCGATATGGAAGCGGTCCGCGATGCCCAGCGCCACAAGGCTGCGGTTCATCGCGGCAATGCGCGCGAACACCGCCACGGGGTCCTCGTTATAGATCGGCACCAGGATTGCGGTCAGCCCCTTGGGCTTGGCGCGCGCATCAAATGCGGGCCGCCGCGCCGGCGTGAACACGCCCAGCACCGCCGCCGTCGCGCCCCAGACCAGCCAGAACCCGCTCAGCCCCACCAGCGCCACGCGCACCAGATCGAGCACCGAAATGCCGTCCGCGCCCGTATACTGGAGAAAAAGATAGCCGCCCCACAAGCTGGAGCCGGCAGCAACCAGGAGCGCCAGACCCCGCACCAGGACTGGCCTCATCATCGCAGGTAAGCCATGAACCGCATGGTTGGCGCCAGTTCCCCTCAGAGCCACGAGAAGGCAGTTATGGCATTGCGGAGAGCCTGGAACAAGGAGCGGCGCCGCTCCAGCTGCTGCTTGGGCATGGGGAGGGGAGCGTCAGGCAAGGCACTGGCAAAGAAGAGGTCGCCATCATACTTCATGGGTTGGCCTCCACTGATACAGCCAGGTTTCGGTCAGCTTGCGGCCGGAGCCCACAAGATAGGCCATGATTTCCATCGGGTTCAAAGCGTCCGCCTCGATATCGAGCACCAGCCGCCATGTGCCATTGGCCGGCACTTTGGAAAGCGCTGAATGGCGCACCACGCCGCTCGAGACTGTCGCCAGCACATCGATGCGGGCGTCCTCGGGCATGCCGGCGAGTTCACCGCCTTTGAAGTCGACGACGAATTTGCGCAGATTTGCGGCATTGGCGACGCCCGAGACCCCGCCCTGCCCGGCCCGGGTTTCGGCGACATAGGCAATTGGCGCGTCTTCGCTCGGATCAAGATCGCCCCAGATCAGCTTGTAGCTGAATTCGCGTTCCGACCCCGCCACAACGGGCTCGGTGGGGATCCAGAACGAAACGATGTTGTCGTCCACCTCGAGTGTCGAAGGAATTTCGATCAACCTGACCGTCCCTTCGCCCCAATTGCCAATTGGCTCGATGCGCACCGAAGGGCGGCGCTCGTAATGGGCGCCGGCATCCTGGTAAGTCTCGAAATCGCGGCCGCGCTGATAAAGACCGAACGCACGTGGATTGTTTTCCCAAAGATAGGAATTGCCCAGCGCATCGGTATTGCTGAGCGCGCGCCACAGCACTTCGCCGTTCTCGCGCTCAATCAGCAAGCCATTGCTGTCATGCACTTGCGGCCGGTAATCGTCAAAGCCGGCGCGATTGGCTTCGGCATAAAGGAACATCGAGGTCAGCGGCGCTATACCGAGTTCCTTGACGTCCTCGCGGAAATAAAGCCGCGCCGTCACATCCATGGCCGTGGCCTGGTTGGTGTCGCTGCCCGGGGTGAACACAAAGCGGTAAGCGCCGGCAAGGCTCGGGCCCTCGAGCGCGGCATAAACCACCAGCGGCTCGTCGCCTTGTGGCTTTTGCAGGTAGAATTCAGAAAAGCGCGGAAACTCCTCTGGCCCCTCGACCCAGGAATTAAGCACCACACCGCGTGCGCTCAGCCCATACACATTGTCCCGCCCCAGCGCGCGGAAATAGCTCGCGCCCAGAAACGAAATCAGCTCGTCCCATGCTTCGGGGCGGTTGAGTGGATAGTTGAGGCGAAAGCCCGCAATGCCGGGAAATGGCTGGGCGTGGGCGGCGGCATCCACTTCGGTATCGTGATACTCAAAATCGTCGGCGCTGAATTCCATGGGGTGCGCCACCCCGCCTTCAATCTCGTAAATGCGGATCGGCTCGGCAAACAACCAGCCCAGATGGAAGCCATGCACCTGGTAGCCGTGGTCATCGCCGGCCCACTTGGCGCGCTCGCCACGATATTGGATGCGCCGATAGGCGTCGTAATCCAGCCCGGTAAAGCTTTCCGGCAGGTTGAACACCGGCTTCTGGTAAGGGGCTGCGCCGATATCCTTCATGCGCGCGCTGAACGCGTCGAAATCAAAGGCAAATTCCTGCCGCTCCTCGAGTGCGGCATAAGCCGTGCTCGAAAGCGAAGTCGTCGACAGGAGCGCCAGGCCGGCGCCCATGATGTGCAGAAAATGGCGTCGATTCGGCAGCTCAAGGCGTGAACGCGTCAACTCAGTACCCAATAGGTTTGGCTCTATGCTCTTTCGGCAAATTCCGAATGGCGCATAGCCGTAAAAGTTGACGCATGGATGATATGCAACATCGGCATAACTTGGGCGGACCCGTCACACCCGTTTGCAAGCCCCAATCTGTGGCAAGAAGGACACAGGTTCGTGAGCCAAGCGCTGCCCTGCCCGCTAGAGTGAGGCCAGCGCCGCCAGCAATTCGCGCGCCCGCGCTTCTCCGGTATGACCCGCCAGCACTAGGCTCTGGGCCTTCGCCGCCATGGCTTCGCGCTGCGCTTCACTCAGCGATTCCAGCGCATCGATCACATCGTCGCTCGTGCGGGCGAGCACGATGGCTTCCCCTTCCGGCAACAATTCGGTCAGGCCCGGCCAGATATCGCTGATGATCGGCGTGCGGCACGCCGCCGCCTCGAACAAGCGCACGCTGGGCGACCAACCCGCCGCAATCATGTCGGCGCGCGTCACATTGAGGGTAAAGCGTTGCGCGCTGTAAAATGCGGCATGTTCGGCCGGTGGCAAATGCTCGATCCGCTCCACATTGGCCGGCCAGTCGATCTCGGCCGGGTATTGCGGCCCTGCCACCACAAAGCGCCGCTCCGGCAATTGCCGCGCCGGCTCCATCAGCAGCCGCTCCAGCGTCGGCTGCCGATCCGGGCTATAGGTGCCGAGATAACCCAGGTCCCAGCGGATCGCCGAGCCAGTGGGCCCATAGCGCTTGCTGTCCACCGAGCAATACAGCGCCTCGGCGCGCTTCGCGCCATATTCGGTTTCAAGGCGCGTCAGCACCGGCCCGCCCGAAAACGAGAAATAGATGTCAAACAGCGGGATCTGCCGGCGCGCCAGATATTCCTCGTCGCCCCGGTCGAGCTTGGCCAGGGTCACGGGCGTGTCGATGTCGTAAAAACAGAACCGCGTCAGCCCCAGGCTCGACAGCGCATCGATGGCGGCAACGCCCTCAGGCACATAAGAGCCCACCAGCACCGCATCGGCTGCCTGCAGCGTCGCGCCAAAGCGCGCGAGCAGGTCATCGACGCTGCTGTAATAAGCCAGTTCGCAAAAGTCGGGGTCCGGCAGGTCGCGGTTATTGGCGTACCAGGGCACGTCGCGCTCCAGGAACAGCACGCGCTTGCCCTCTGCGGCAACGCCGCGCAACAGTGCCCGAAAGGTCGTCGCATGCCCATTGCCCCACGACGAGCTCAGAGACAGCCCGACAACGACCAGATCGAAATGCTCGGTCATTGGGCGGCCTCTCCGACCCGCTCGCTATACTCCCGGAAGATCCGGTCCGCTTCCACCGCCCGATGATCATAGGTGTGCTCGCGCAGCACCCGCGCCAGCGCCGCCTGCCCGATCGCCTGCGCCCGCTCGGGAGATAGGGCTGCCATGATCTCGGCCACGTCCTGCCCGTCGCGCGCCACCAGCACCTCGGTCTCGGGTTCGAGGAACAACTCGATTCCTTCCCAGAAGTCAGTGATCAGGCACGCTCCGGCGCCTGCCGCCTCGAACACGCGCGTTGCCGGCGAAAAGCCATTGCTGGCCATGCTTTCGCGCGAAATATTGAGCACGGCCTTGGGCGTCACATTGAACGCATTGTGCTCGCCCGTCGGCACATGGCCGATATAGTTGATATTGCCGGCCATCGGCTTGTCGTGCCAGCCCGAGCCACCCAGCATGAAGCGCTGGCCGGGCGTGCGGGCCGCCGGCTCAAGGAAGAAGTGTTCCACCCGGGCTTCGCGGTCCGGCAGGCGATTGCCCAGAAATCCCAGATCGGCGGTGAAGCGCGGATTGGGCGCCACCGGATGATGGGTCTGCGGATCGAGCGCATTATAAACCGGGATGCACTCCTTGGCGCCCACCGCCTTATAGGCCGCAACCACCGGGTCGCCGCCGCCATAAGTCAGCACCAGATCGATCTGCTCCAGCGCCCGGCGCAGCGGGTGTTCGGGCGCGGCGCGCAACTCGGCGAGGGTCGCCGGCGCATCCACATCCCAGAAAATCTTGAGCGCGCCCGGCCGCGAGGCCTTGAGCACTTCATCGAGCAGCAGATCGTCCTCGTAGCCAACGCCGCTGGCCTTGACCACGATATCGGCTTCCACCGCATGGGCGGCCGCTTTTTTCAGCGCCTCGATCGTGCCGTCATAAACGACGACCTTGCACCATTCCGGTGGATCGATGTCGCGGTTCTTCTGGCGGTCATACACATCGGGTTCGTAGAACGTGATGTCATAGCCGCGCGCCGCCAGCGCCCGTAGCAGGCCGCGATAATAGGTGGCGGCGCCGTTCCAGTAGGCGGACAGCAGGCTCGAGCCATAAAATGCGATCTTCAAGAGGCGGCCTCCCCGGGGGCAAGTTGGTTGGAAACGCGGGCCGTGCCGTGCTGGCCCAGGATGGCCAGCAATTCGTCGACCCGGTGCCGGCAGGTATGGCGCGCCTGAATGGTTTCGAGGCCCGCCGCGGCCAGCGCCGCCGCCCGGTCGGGATCGGCCAGCACTTGCGCCAGCAGGCGCTGCATGTCCGCGCCATCGCGGGCAAACAGGAAATCCGTGCCTGCCCGGAACAACCCTTCAGCATCGCTCCAGGGCGCCGAGATCAGCGGAATGCCGCAGGCCAGCGCCTCGAACATGCGAATGGTCGGGATGCCCGGCAGGTTCTGCACATAAGGGCGGCGCGGAATATGGACGGTGACGCGGTGCTGCGCAAAAGCGCGCGGTGCATCGGCATTGGCGATCCAGCCGCCATAATCGAGCCCGGCCGCCTTGAGCGCCGCGAGCGCCGATTCCGGATAGCGCACGCCGCGCACCGTGCCCGTCAACTTGAGCTGCCGCGCTGGCTCGACAAGGAAACTGGCGATCTCGGCAGTGCGCTCATCGTCGCCCCAATTGCCGATCCAGATCAGGTCGCGCGTCCGCTCGATCTCGGGCATGGGGTGGAACAGCGCATCGTCCGCCGCTTCGTGCCAGGTGAACACCTGCTTGCCCCAGCCCGCCCGCAAATAGCGCTCGCGCAGCGTTTCGCCAAAGGCGAGGATCGCGTCGTAATGCTCGAGCTCGAGCCCGGCAATATCGCCTTCGGCGGAAACCGCGCGGTGATGGGTGTCATGGAACAACAGCGTCCAGGGCGCACCATCGCGCCGCAACTCCCCGATCCGCGCCACCAGCGCCGGCTCGGTCCATTCATGCACCACCACCACATCGGCCTCGGCCAGCGCCGCTTCGTGGTCGAACCCGGCCCCATATTGCTCGGAGCGCAGCATCGGGAAATCGCTGGCAAAGCGCTCGACCGCCCCCGGCCCTTGTTGGGCCAGCAGGTTCTGCCGGCTCCAGGCACCCTCGGGTTCGAGCGCTAGCGCCTCATGGCCGCGCCGGACCAGGTCGCGCATCACCCCGCGCAGGAAGTGGGCATTGCCGTGGTTCCAATCGGAAACCAGCGAGTGGGTATAAAAAACAAAACGCATCAGAAATCCTTAGGCACGGCCCGCAACGGCACCGGCCGACAACAGCTGGCGATACAGCTCGCCCATCGCGCCCGCTTGCGCGGCAACGCTGAAGCGTTGGGCGCGCTCCTGCCCCTTGGCCGCCAGTTCCGCCCGCAGCGCGGGATCGCCCGCCAACTGGTTGATGCGGTCGGCAAAGGCTTTGGGGTCATGCGGGCCGGCAAACAGCGCCACCCCATCCCAGAGTTCGCGATAGGTCGGGATATCGGCCAGCACCAGCGCCGCCCGGGCCCCCGCCGCTTCCAGCGGCGCCAGCCCGAATGGCTCATAAAGCGAGGGCGACGCGACAATGGCGGCTTCCGCCATCAGCGCCTTGACCCCGCCATGGGTCAGCTCGCCGCGATGATCGGCATGCTCGATGGCCAGGAACTGCCCATTGGGCCCGCTATTGGCCCCCGCCATCACCACTGGCCACACCGTGTGCTCAGCCGCCTGGTCCAGCACCCGGCCATTCTTGCCATCATCCCACCAGCGCCCGGCGGCAAACACCAGTTCGGCCTTGTCGATCTCGGACGGCCTCGGATGGGCGCCATTATAGATCACCTGCAGCCCCTTGATCGGGCCATAGCTGCGGCGCAGCATGTCGGCATGGGTTTCGCTGGGCGCCACCACCGCATCGGCATGGTCGAACCCGCCCCGGTTGAGCCGCTGCTGCCAGTGCCAGTCCAGCGGCACCGGCCCATTGCGCACTGCCGCAAACCAGGTGACGACGCAGGAATGGCTCACCACCAGCACCGGCACATCCAGCTTGAGTCCATAGGCTTGCGAGGGCAGGTTGAGATGCACCAGATCCACCTGATGCTCTTCGGCCAACGCAGCGATCAGCCCGGGCACGCCATCCAGCGCCGCCTCGTTTTGGGCGGTCCAGTCCAGCGGCGCTTCGAGCCACACCAGCGTGCCCAGCCGCTGGGCTTCCTCGACCTGAGCCACCGAAGGCCCCGGCCCAAACCCGGCAAACACAAAGCTGAAGCCCTGCTCGCGCAGTGCCGAAGCCAGGTCCATGGCATAGCGCCACACCCCGCCCACGGCATCCAGCGACATCAGCACCCGCCGCGGCTGCGGCCCGGCGCTGTTGCCATTGGCGGCCCCGATTGCCTCGGCCATTATGCCCGCACCCGCTGCTGGCTGGCCTTGGGCACCGCAATGGCGTGCTGTGGCGCGAGCCAATTGCACAGATCCACTATCCCGTCGCGCCAGCCCATCCGCGCGCTCCAGCCCAGTTCCGCTTCGAGCCGGCCGGTATCGGCGACGAAATACAGCTGGTCGCCCGCCCGCCAGTCGCCAAAGCCGATCTCGACCTTGCGCCCGACCAGCTGCTCGATCTCGGCCAGCACCATGTTGAGGCTGACCGCATTGCGCGGCCCCCCGCCCAGGTTGAAGGCCCGGCCCGAAACCTTGCCGATATTACTCAGCACGCTGCGATAAGCGGCCACGGCATCGCTGACATGGAGCACATCGCGCACCTGCTTGCCGTCGCCATAAAGCGTAATCGGCTCGCCCTTGAGCGCCCGGATCAGGAAATGGGCGACCCACCCCTGGTCCTCGGTGCCGAACTGGCGCGGCCCATAGATGCAGCTCATGCGCAGCACCGCCGTGGGCAAGCCAAAGCTCTTGGCATAATCGAGCACATATTGGTCCGCCACGCCCTTGGAGCAGCCATAGGGCGTGCAGAAATCGAGCTTGCGGTCTTCCGACACGCCGCGGGCCCGCATCACCTCGTCGACAGGCAGATAGCGCCCATCGCTTTCGGCCATGGCCATGTCCTCGAGACCGCCATAAACCTTGTTGGTGCTCGAAAACACCACCGGGGCATTGCGCCCGGCCGCACGCACGGCCTCGAGCACATTGATCGTGCCGCGCGCATTGACCTCGAAGTCATCGAGCGGATCGAGGAGACTCGTCGTCACCGCAGTTTGCGCGGCCAGGTGAAACACCGCCTTGGCCTCGGCAAACACCGGCTTGATGGCCGCCAGGTCGCGGATATCGGCGCGTGCCAGCTGCACGCGCTCGCCATGGTTCTGCTTGAGCCAGGCCAGGTTCTGCTCGACGCCGGGGCGGCTGAGATTGTCGAGCACCACCACCTGTTCGCCATCGCGCAAAAAGCTGTCGGCGAGATTGGAGCCAACAAAGCCGCTCCCGCCCACCACCACAATGGTGCCGGCAGCGGGGGCCTTGCTCATTGGGTTGGCGCTGAGTGGTTTGCCCGCTGTCACGAAACCAAACCCCGCTCCTCCAACTGGCGCTTCATCTCGGCGCCCCGATCGATCGCCTGCGCCTCGCGCACCCAGTCCGCCAGCTCGCCCAGCGAATCCTCGAGGCGATGCTGCGGCTCAAAGCCGAGCAGCTCGCGTGCCTTGGAGATATCGGCAAAGCAGTTGCGGATATCGCCCGAGCGCGCCTTGCCCATGATGTCTGGGGCGATCTGGGGCACGCCCATCGCTTCGGCGAGGAGCGTTGCGACCTGGGTGATCGTATAGGCATTGCCGCTGCCCACATTGATCACATGGCCGGGGGCTTCCGCCCCTTCCAGCGCCAGGCGGAACGCGCGGGCCACGTCGCGCACATGCACGAAGTCGCGGCGCTGCTCGCCATCCTCAAAGATCATGGGCGGCTGCCCATTGGTCAGGCGCGACGCGAAATTGGCCAGAACGCCGGTATAAGGATTGGACAGCGCCTGGCCCGGGCCAAACACGTTGAACAAGCGCAGCGCCACGGCGTCGACCCCATAGGCCTCGCCAAAGATCAGCACCTGCCGTTCCTGGGAGTATTTGGTCAGCGCGTAGATCGAGGCCAGGTCCACCGGCTTTTGCTCGTCGGTGGGCGCGGGCGTCAGGGTTTCGCCATTAGGGCCCGTGGGGTTCCAGGCGCCGGTCTTGACGCTGGCGGCGCGGCGGCGAATGCTTTCGAAGCGCTGCCCCTCGGGGCCGACATAAACGCCTTCGCCATAAACACTCATCGAGGAGGCCACGACGATGCGCTTGATCGGGCGATCGATCATGGCTTCCAGCAGCACCGCGGTGCCGAGGTCATTGCCCCCGACATAGCGGGCGATTTCATACATGGATTGGCCCACGCCCACTTCGGCGGCCAGGTGGATGACGCTGTCGATACCCTCGAGCGCCGCGTTCACCGCATCCTTGTCGCGCACATCGGCGCGGATCACCTCGACCCCGGCGGGGGTTGGCGCTGCGGCATCCCCGTGCACCTGGTCGATCATCGCGTCCAGAACGCGCACCTGGTAATTATTGGCCAGCAATTCCTGCGCCACATACCGGCCGATAAAGCCGCAACCACCAGTGATAAGAACGTGAGTCATGTGCACCTGACGCTTGAAGATCTGCCGAGATTTCGGCAGAAAAGAACAACCAAAGCCAGTTTCCCCCGATTGCGGCAACCGGGCAACCCTAGGGGCTGCATGAACCGGAAAATCGCCACCAAGGAAACCAGCGCAGCAGCAAAGCTGCCTCAGCTTCATGTACTTAGATGATGCTTTCAGGTCAAGCACACCAGCCCGCTCCGCACCCCTTGAGGCAGTCCAATTAACCCAAGTTACTTATAACCTATTTTGTTTACCGCGTGGTGGAACCAAATAATACCGACGCGCATTTATGCTCTTTGGCCCCGGCGCGACCTCTCCTCCGCTCCCCTGATTCTTTCTTCACATTGTCCTGCCGTTAAGCTGAATTGTCGTCAGCCCGGATCCAGTCCCCTCCCCCTTGAGGGGAGGGCTAGGGTGGGGTTCAGGCCCTTCAATACACCCGGCCCCCACAGCAGACACGCGGCTCGTCCCCTTGTGGGGCTTTGAGCCCACCGCAGGGCAAACCGCTCCGGTGGAGCGCTTTGAAGCAAGAAGGTCAAGACGCTAAGCCCGCATGGTCCATAATTAGCCACTTCATCCCCATCCACCTCAGTTCGCCCCGAAGCCCGGCACTATCGTCCCCTCCCCCTTGAGGGGAGGGCTAGGGAGGGGGTCCCTCCGCCAACCACCCACCCAAGAGCGGCCCTCCTCCCCTGGCCCCATCTGACGCAGCTCCCCCGCAGCAAAACTTGCGGACAACCGCCCCGCCTTGCGCTACCAAGACACCCCTGATTGCGCCCCTTTGGGCGCCCTGAAACTCAACCGAAAGGCAGGTCATGAGCGAGATCGAGGCAGCAGCACCCGAGATGGCGGCCGCAGTGGTTACCGGCCCCGGCACCATTCGCATTGATCGCCAGTCAGCGCCCCAGCCCGGCCCCGGCCAGGTCCGCGTGGCGCTCGAAGGCTGCGGCGTTTGTGCGTCCAATCTCACCCCTTGGGCGGGCCCCGAATGGATGCAGTTCCCCACCGAGCCCGGCGGGCTTGGCCATGAAGGCTGGGGGCGCATCGATGCGCTGGGCCAAGGCGTGACTGGCCTGGCGGTCGGCGACCGCGTGGCCGCGCTTTCCTATCATAGCTATGCTACCCACGACGTGGCCGAGGCCGATGCCGTGGTCAAGCTGCCCGCCGCTCTCGACAACCAGCCGTTCCCCGGCGAGCCGCTGGGCTGCGCCATGAACATCTTCAAGCGCAGCGACATCCAGCCCGGCCAGACCGTTGCCATTGTTGGTATCGGTTTTCTGGGCGCGCTCCTCACCCAACTCGCGTCCCGCGCCGGCGCCCGGGTCATCGCCATTTCGCGCCGCCCCTATTCCCTCGATATCGCCAAGTCCATGGGCGCCGCCGAAGTGATCCCGATGAACGATCACTGGCAGATCATCGAGCAGGTCAAGGCGCTGACCGATGGCCAGTTCTGCGATCGCGTCATTGAAGCGGTGGGCAAGCAATGGCCGCTTGATCTGGCGGCCGAGCTGACTCGCGAGCGCGGCAAGCTGATCGTTGCCGGCTATCACCAGGACGGCCCCCGCCAGATCAACATGCAGCTCTGGAACTGGCGCGGGCTCGACGTGATCAACGCCCATGAGCGCGACCCCAGGATCTATATTCAGGGCATCCGCGACGCCGCCGACGCCATCATGGCTGGCAAGCTCGATCCCTCGAGCCTTTACACCCATGATTTTGCGCTCGAAGAGCTCGACACCGCCCTCGACACCACTCGGGATCGTCCCGATGGCTTCCTCAAGGCGCTGATCCGCTTTGGCTGAGCCAGTTTCTGTGCCAGCCGGGCACTGCTGACCCGCTGAACGCTAGCCCGCCTTTTTGGCCGGCGCGCGTTTGGCAGGGGCGCGCTTGGCGGGCGCCTCGCTCGATGTGGAAGGCGCCTTGGGTGCCTTCGCCGCCGCCGCCCGCCGCGGTGCGCTCGGCTTGGCTTCAGCGGCCGGCGCCTGCTCGATCGAGCGTTTGAGTGAAGCCATCAAATCGATCACATTGCTGCTGCCCTTGATGGGTTCGGCCGGCTCCGCCTTGGGCTTGCTGCGCTTGGTATGCGTCTTGAGCTTGGCCGTGATCAGCTCCTTGACGCTGTCCTCGTAATGATTGTGGAAGGCGGCGATATCGAATTTTTCGGTTTGCCGTTCCATCAGCGCCATCGCCATCTTGACGGCCGCCTCGTCGGCGGGCGCCGCGTCGATGCGGCCAAAGAACTCGCGCTCATCCTTGAGCTCTTCCTTATAGTGCAGCGTATTGAGCACCAGCCCCTCGCCCGAAGCCTGCAACGCTGCCAGATGCTCCTTGCCATTCATGGTGATCTGCCCGATCCCAACTTTCTGCCCTTGCTGCAACGCGTCCCGGATCACCACATAGGCATCCTCGGCCAGATCGTCCGCCGGCTGCACGTAATAGGCCTTGCTGAAATACACCGGATCGATTTCGCTCAGTTCAACGAACTGCGACAACTCGAGCGTGCGCTTGGTTTCGAGCTTGACCGCGTCGAGCTCGTCTTCGCTCAGCAGCACATGCTCGCCCTTTTCATATTCAAAACCCTTGATGATGGTTTCGGGCTCGACCGCGCCGATCCCGTCCACCACTTTTTCATAGTGGACCGGCTGCATCGTCGGCTGGTGGATCATTCGGAATCGGGTGCGTGCTTCGGTTTGGGCCGGATAAAGCTCGACGGCAATCGAGACCAGGGAGAGGCGGATCTGGCCCCTCCAGGCCGGGCGCGAAGCAGGCATGGCGGGTACTCTCGAATCACTAACAGGCCGACTCAATCCCGCGCCCGGTGATTCGTTCCGCCTCCAAAAATGAATCTGCGCCCAATGGTTTAGGCGTGATTGCCGCCGCTCCCGGCACCCTCCCGCTGGCCCCGGTTAAGGCGGCAAATCCCGTCCACCCAGACGCCAGCAACATTGCTGCGATTGGCGCCATAAACGATCTTTTCGAACACTGCCGCGGGCTCGGTTTGCCCGAAGAGGCGTATTCCGCCATCCACCGCCCCGGTGTCGATGGCGAGTGCATCGAACCGGTAGCCCTCCGCAAACACCCCGATCGGCAAGTCGAGCGCCACCCCGCCCCCGGCCGTTGCCAGGTGAAAGGCGGTGACGAGATCCACCCGTCCCGTGCCACGCCCGCGCTCGGCCGCCGGCAGCGCCGGGTCCACCCCTTCTTCGAGCATGCGCGACACCTGCACCGTTGTGCGGCACGCCTCCCACATCGAGGCACTGGGCCCACCCGAAATATCGGTCCCCAGCCCCACATGCAGCTGCTTTTCCAGCGCCTGGCGCAGCGGAAAGACGCTGTTGGCGAAATAGATATTGGAGAGCGCGCAATGGGCCACCGCCGATCCCCGCTCGACCAGCAGGTCCATATCCGCTTCCGATAGGAAAGGCGCATGCGCCACCACGGATCGCCGCCCCAGCAACCCGAACCGGTCCAAGACAGCCGCATCGCTGATGCCGAACCGCTCAAAGGCATATTGGTGCGCCCAGTCGCTTTCCGAGCAATGGGTCTGCACATGGCAATCGCAATCGCGCGCCAGCTGCCCCAGCCCCTCGAGCGCCGCATCGGTGCAGGAGGGCACAAAGCGCGGCGTCACCACCGGCAGCACCCGCCCCTCGCCATTCTCGGCATGCCCGCGGATATAGTCGATCACCGCGCGGGTATCGCGCACCGCCGCTTCCGCACTCTCGTCGCGGTAATCGGGCGGGCACGCCGCCGGATCGTCCATTGCCACCTTGCCGATCAGCGCCCGCTGCCCCGCTTCGATGCAAAGATCGGCCAGCACTTCCGTCGCCGCCCGATCCTGCGTGGCGAAATACAGCGCCGTGGTCGTCCCACCCGCCAGGAGATCATCCACCAGCACGCTATAGCGCTCGCGAGCAAAATCGAGGTCGCGATACTGCGCCTCGAGCGGGAAGGTATATTTTTGCAGCCACACTTCGAGCGGCTCGTCGAGCGCCAATCCCAGCTGCGGATATTGCGGCGCATGCACATGCAGGTCGACCAGACCGGGCAAACCATAATGCCCGTCCGGCAGCCGAATGACGCGCTCGCCCAATTCGTTCAGAACCCGTTCACCTTCATGGCTGGATTGGGGCAGAACGGCGCTGATCACCCCCGCCTCGTCCACGCAAATCATCGTATCGGCCAGCACGTCGAGCCGCTCCGGCCCCGGCGCATGCAGGAAAGTCCCCAACACCGCACCGCCCCGCACATCCATTGTCATCACCCATCCCCGCTTTGCCGCCGCCTAGGAGGCCGCTATGCTAGCGCATTGCCCCCGAGAACCTACACCCATGACCAACGACCTCGCCTTCCTCGACGCCGAGACTCTCGCCGCCCTTGATCGCTTCATCGACAAGTCCGACGAGCCCCCCACCCCGCGCTTGTCCCGCGAGGAAGCGGTCAATGTCGTGGTCCAGGATTGGCTCATGGCCCAGGGCTATATGCCCATCCCTCAGGAGCCCGGCGAAACCGTCGAGACCAACGAAGCGGCGGTCCCGGCCGCCCATGTGCTGGACGACACCAAGACCACCTTTGGCGAAGAACCCTGACGTAACAGGCGGTTAGCCGAGCTTCGGCTTGCCGCCCATCTCGTCCTCGATGAACACCTGAACGATCTCGTCGAACGAGCTTTCGGCCCGGAACCCCAACGCCTTTGCCCGCTGCGGATCGAAATTGCGCGCCCAGCCGCTGACCATGCCGGCTACAGTCGGATCGGGCTCGCGGCGGATCAGCGCGACCGCCTCATCCCCCGCCACCCGTTGCAGCGCCGCGATTTCCTCGGCTACCGTGGCACTCACGCCCGGCATGTTGAGCGAGCGCCGATTGCCCAAGGGCGCCGTATCCATGGTCGCGGCATGCAGCAGGAACCCCACTGCCGAACGCGGGCTCGCGAACCAGTGGCGCACGCTTTCATCCACCGGCAACACGGCTTCCTGCCCATTGAGCGGCTCGCGCAAAATCCCCGAAAAGAACCCGGACGCCGCCTTGTTGGGCTTGCCCGGCCGTACCACGATCGTGGGCAGGCGAATGCCGACCCCATCGAGAAAACCGCGCCGCGAATAGTCGGCCAGCAGCAATTCGCAGATGGCCTTTTGCACGCCATAGCTCGTGAGCGGGGTCAGCATCTGCTCGTCCCCGATCACATCGGGGAATGGCATGCCAAATACGGCAATCGAGGAGGTGAACACCACCCGCGGGCAGTAACCGCCACCCGCGCCCGCTAGCCGGATCGCCTCCAGCAGCGCCCGCGTGCCATCGAGATTGATGCGATAGCCCTTCTCGAAATCCGCTTCCGCTTCCCCCGAAACAATGGCGGCGAGGTGAAAGATCAGGTCCGGCCGGCCAGCAATCAGCTCTTCGGCCACCCCGGGGTCCGACAGGTCCGCTGCACGCAACTCCACCGCCAGCCCCTCGGGACGCGCCGGCTCGATCACATCCACCAGGGTCAGCTGCTCGATCGCCTGCTCGCCCACCTTGCCGGAGCGCACCAATTGCTCCGTCAGCTTGCGACCGACCATCCCCGCCGCGCCAATCACCAATACCCGCATGCCTAAGCCTCCTCCGGTAAGAGGCTATTGGCTAGCGATATTGTGGCGCCCTGTCACGGGCTTCCTGCACCGGCTGGCCCCGGTTGAGGCTAGCCGCGCAACTGGGCCGGCAACAGCGCCGCTGCCGCCTCGTCACAGACCAGGGTGACGCGCGGATGGGTCTGCAGGAACGAGGCTGGGTTTTCGGCCCGCACAGCTCCCGTCATCGCATCGGCCAGTGCTTCCGCCTTGGCCGCGCCCGTTGCCAACAGGATGATGCGGCGCGAGTCGAGAATGGTGGCGATACCCATGGTCACCGCGTGGTGGGGCACCTCGGCGCCGGGCGGGAAATCGGCCGCATTGACCTCGCGGGTGCGCTGCGCCAGCTCAACGATCCGCGTGCGCGAATTCTGCGGCGAGCCGGGCTCGTTGAACCCGATATGACCATTGCGACCAATGCCCAGCAGCTGCAACTCGATCCCGCCGGCCGCCGTGATGGAGACCTCATAGGCCGCCCCGGCATCGGCCGAGTTGCCATCGGGCAGGTGCAGCTTGCTCGCATCGGCATCAACCAGGTCGAACAGGTGCCGGTGCATATAGGCGGCAAAGCTCGACGGATCGTCCGCTGCCAGCCCGCAATATTCATCGAGATTGAAGCTCGTCATCCCCGCAAAGGACAAACCTTCGTCGCGGTGCAGCCGCACGAGCTCACGATAAACCCCGATCATGGAATTGCCCGTGGCGAGGCCCAAAACGCTCGCCGGAGCCGCCCGCAGCTGCGCCCCGAGCTCCGCTGCAACACTGATCTCGGCTTCCTCCGCTGTCGGGAACACACGAATTTCCGGCATCGGGGTCGAACTGCTCACTGCATTGTCTCCAAAATCTGGTCGTCCCGCGCTTGGAAAGCCTTTCGCGCGGCAAATCAAGCTGGTTAGGCCAGCCGGAGAGGCAGACCCAACAAATTATTCGCCGTCCCTAGGCGACCTGCACCACATGACCCGGCGCCACTTCCTCGTAGCGCCGCTTGGGCGGCACAAAGCCGGCCGGACGAACCGGGCTGGGCAATTCGTCATTGGAAACGGGCCGCCGCACCTGCCGGCGCGCCGGGTCGGGCACCGGCACCGCCGCCATCAGCTTGCGGGTATAGGCGTGCTGGGGATTGGCAAAGATCGCCTGCCGCGGCCCGATCTCGACGATCTCGCCCAGATACATCACCGCCACGCGGTGGCTCACCCGCTCCACTACCGCCATATCATGCGAAATGAAGAGATAGGAAAGGTTCAGCCGCTCCTGCAGGTCGAGCATCAGGTTGATCACCTGCGCCTTGATCGACACATCGAGCGCCGACACCGCTTCATCGGCCACGATCACCTTGGGATCGAGCGTCAGTGCCCGAGCAATGCAGAGCCGCTGGCGCTGCCCGCCGGAAAACTCGTGGGGAAAGCGCTTGGCCATTTCGGGCGATAGCCCCACTTCCTCGAGCAGGTGCAACGCCTTGTCGCGCGCCTCGGCCCGGGTGCCCAGCTTATGGGCGAGGAAGGGCTCCATCAGCGCTTCCCCGATCCGCATGCGCGGATTGAGGCTGGCAAACGGGTCCTGGAAAATCATCTGCACGGTCTGGCGCAGCTCGCGCAGATTGCTGCCGGAGAGGCTGAGGATATCGCGCCCTTCCACATCCACTTCCCCGCTGCGGGGTGTGGTGAGGCGGGTGATGGAGCGGCCGATCGTTGACTTGCCGCAGCCCGATTCCCCCACCAGCGAGAGGGTTTCGCCGGGATAAAGCTCAAAGCTCACATCCTCCACCGCATGCACCGCGCCCCCAGGTCCGCGCAGGAACCGGCCGCTGAGATCATAGCGGGTGACGAGATTCTTGACCTTGAGGATTGGGGCCGTGCGGTCCACTTCCCGCGTGGTCGGAGCCGGCTCGCTGGCTGCGCCCGTTTGCGGGTCGATAATGGCGAAGCGGCGCGGCTTGGGCTCATCCTTCATCGCGCCCAATTGTGGAACGGCCGCCAGCAGCGCGCGCGTATAGGGATGCTGCGCGCCTCGGAACAGGTCGGCCGTGGCGCCGGTTTCCACCGCATCGCCCCGATACATCACGACGGTGCGGTCGGCGATCTCGGCCACCACGCCCATATCGTGCGTGATGAAGAGGACCGACATCCCTTCTTCTTCCTGCAGCGCCTTGATCAGGTCGAGGATCTGCCCCTGGATGGTCACGTCGAGCGCCGTGGTCGGCTCGTCCGCGATCAGCAGTTTGGGGCGGCTTGCGAGCGCCATGGCGATCATCACGCGCTGCCGCATCCCCCCCGAAAACTGGTGCGGATATTCCTTGAGGCGCCCCGCGGCATTGGGAATGCGCACCCGCTCGAGCAGGCGAATGGTTTCCGCCCGCGCTTCGGCCGCGCTCATCGGATTGTGGCAAGTCAGGGCTTCGGCGATCTGCCGCCCCACCGTGAACACCGGGTTGAGCGACGTCATCGGCTCCTGGAAGATCATCGAGATCTCGTTGCCGCGCACCCGCCGCATGTCTTCTTCGCTCAATGCCAGCAGCGAGCGGCCATTGAGCAGGATTTCGCCCTCGATCCGGCTGCTGCCCGGGGGCAGCAACCGCATCACCGACAGCGAGGTCACGCTCTTGCCCGACCCCGACTCCCCGACAATGGCCACGGTTTCCCCGGGCATGACGTCAAAGGATACATTGCGCACAACGCTGTTCCACTCCCCGCCAGTGCGGAAGGAGGTGGAGAGGTTGCGAACGGACAGGACGGGCGCGGGCGTAGTCATGGGCAAATAGCTCCGAATTGCTTAGCGCTTGGCGCGCTCGGCGCGGGCGGAAGGCACGGCTTCCGGCACGAACGAGAAATCCTTGTCGAACGGATAGGTGGGGTGCGGCTTGTGGTTGCGCTCGAGGCGCTCCACGAACTGGTCCACCACCCCCGGCGACAGGGCCATCAAATTGGGATTGGCGATCGGGCTCAACTCGGGCGAGAGATAGCCCGATTTGACCACCACGATCTTGGCCGCCACGGGATTAAGCCCGAGCTTGGTGAAGTCAGCGATATAGTGAAAGGGCCGCCGGCGCGCGGTCAGCACCAGCTCGATCCCACCGATCCGCACCACCGCTTCCCGCAGCCGCTCCTGCTCGACTTCCAGCAGATTGACCACCTCGACCTCGGCCTCGACCGGCGTGCTCGACACATCAAGGCTCGCCCCGATGCGAAGATGCAGCTTGGCGCCGATCCCCGCCGCATAGGCGGCATCGGTCGCCGCCTTGTCGGTGATCCCGGCAAACACTACGCCTTGGGCGTTGCGCCCGATCAGCGCCGCCAGCACTTCGGCGCGATCGCCGACGCCGCCGCCGGTGGGGTTGTCCCCCGCCTCGGCCAGCACCACCGGCGCCGTGGGCGAACTCACCGCCCAGTCGACGCATTCATCGATGCTGCCGGTCTTGGGGCCGAAGCGGAACTCTTCGCGGACATCCCAATAGTCCTGCGCCAGATGCTTGGCCGCTTCTTCCATTGCGGGACGATTGACGCCCGTCACCACCGCGCAGGCCGTAGCGCGCGGCTCGTCGGCCCAGACATAGCCCACCTGGAACGACGCATCCCAGATGCCCGTGGGGTCTTCCACCGCCTGCATCTGTGCATAAAAGGTCTTGGCGGGCTCGTCCTGCGTGCTGGTCCGCTCGCCGGGCAGCAGCACCGGCACCGGCGACCAGACGAGGTGCGGCCGCTCGCCGCTCGACAGCGCGCGCACCAGCATGGTCACCGCCCGGCGCATCGTGTCGGCCACATCGATATGTGGGGCAGTGCGATAGGTCGAGAACATGTCGAGGCTGTCGATGATGCGCTGGCTGACATTGCCATGCAGGTCATAGCTCGCCGAAATCAGCACATCGGGCCCCACCAGTTCGCGCACCGCGCTGATCAGGTCGCCCTCGGCATCCTGCAGACCCTCGACAAACATCGCGCCATGCATGGCGAGATAAACGCCATCGAGCGGCAGCGCCGCGCGAATGCCCTCGAGGATCTCAGCCTTCCAGGTCGCATAGATCGCCCCTTCCACCGGGCCGCCCGCGATAGCGCGGGCATGCAGCACGGTGATGAACTCGGCCGGGAAATGGGTCAGGAACTCGAAATAGCCGTCCTTGATCATCGAAGGCCCGCGCAGCACGCGGAAATCGGCCTCGCGCGCCAGAACGGGATTATATGTGCTACATTCGACATGCAGACCGGCAACGGCAATGCGCATGCATCTTCCTTCCATTAAATAAGACCATTCAAGAAGCTTTCGGCCACCACGCTCGCGGCACCCCGGCTCCACACATCATTGTCCACCCGCTCGGTGCGGATGGGGGTACGGCCCGACAGGCGCGGCAGCACATTGGCCTCGATCGCCTGCTGCATCACCGTGGCAAACAGCCCCGAAAAGCTCTTTTCCTGATGCGCGATCAGGATCATCTGCGGATCGTTGATCTGGATCACAGTGGCGATCGCCAGCCCCAGCGCCGAGCCCGCGCGATGCAGGATCCGGATGGCGGCCGATGACCCATTGGTCGCCTCGTGCTCAAGCTCGCTCAGCGAGGAAATCTGCAGCCCGTCCTCGCGCGCCAGTTCGGCCAGCGCATTGAGCGAGGCCACGGTGTCGAGGCACCCCACCTTGCCGCACCGGCACGGCCGCCCCTGCAGCTCGATAGTGCAATGGGCAATTTCCCCCGCCCCGCCATGCGCCCCGCGATACAGCCGCCCATGGATAAAATGGGCTGAGCCGATCCCGCCACCCAGCGAGATGACGCTGAAATTGTTGAACTCGCGCGCTTCCCCGAAATGCTTTTCGCTGATCGCCAGCGCTTTGGCGTCGTTCTCGACAAATGTGGGCACCCCGACGCGCTTGCCGATCAGCTGCGCCAGCGGCACATCCTGCCAGCCCAGGAGCGTCGACTTGATGCAGCGCGCCTGCTCTTCATCCACGAGGCCCGACAGCGCCACCCCGATCCCGGCCAGCCGCTCGCGCGCGATGCCATCGATCAACCCCGGCAACGCGGCCGCAACATTATCGGCGAATCGCTCGGGGTCGGGATCGAACTGCAGCGCCGCCCGAGCAAAGATATTGCCCTTGAGGTCGGTCAGCGCGATCTGCGCGGGCCGGCTCAACAGCGAAATGCCGATGAAATAAGCCCCGTCCGCCCGCAGGTCGAGCAACACGGCCGGCCGCCCCTGGCGCTGCACGCTCGTGGTTTCCTCCACCAGCGCGCCCTCGATCAGCTCGCGCGTTAGCCCGCTCATCGCCGCCTTGCTGAGCGCGAGTTGACTGCCCAGCTCCGCCCGGGTGAGCGGACCCGAGGAATTCAGGCTGCGCAGAATGCGATGGTGGGTGGGTGTGAGCAAATGAACCTCTATCCCTTGACACTAAGTCCTATGAGTGAACTACTCAAGCCAGGTTAGTTCACTCACTAACAAAACTTTCACAGGTCGACCCCGGAGCGCGTTGGATGAAGTTTGTGCCTACTACCCGCAGCCTCATGGCTCGCATTGCCCTTGCCGGCGTGCTTGCCTTTACCCCCAGCCTCGCCATGGCTGACGTTCTCAACGTTATGCAGAGCGAAGCCCCCCGCTCCATGGATCCGGGCGATCAAAGCGCGACCTTCACCAATGCGCTGCTCCGCCCGATGTTCGAAGGGCTGACCGATCGCGACGCCAACCAGCAGATCGTGCCCAAGCTCGCCACCGAATGGACTTCGGACGAAGCGGGCCTGGTCTGGACCTTCAAGCTGCGTGAAGGCGTTGTCTTTCATGACGGCACCCCATTCAATGCCGAAGCTGCCGCCTACAACTTCAACCGCCACCTCGACACCGAGCGCGGTCTTGCCGCCAGCGGCCGTCTGCGCACCTTCATGGCAGGCGTGCGCGCCGTTGATGAATACACCCTCGAAATCACCCTCAAGTCGCCCTACCCGGCCTTTCTGGCCCTCCTGACCACCCAGGCCGGCTGGCAGGTCAGCCCGGCTGCCGACGAAGCCGGCAATCTCGGGTCCTCCTCGGTAGGCACCGGCCCCTATCGCCTCGCCGAATACCGCTCGGGCGATTATGTCCTGCAGGAAAAGTTCGCTGACTATTGGGGCGACAAGGAAGCCGGGGAAGACCAGATCCGCTGGACCTGGTCGAGCGAAACCTCCGTGCTCAACATGGCGCTCCAGACCGGCGACGCCGACATCATCAACCCCGTTCCGGCCGCCTTTGCCCGCCAGATCGAGGGCAATCCCGAGCTCGCGCTCAATGTCTCGGACGGCTCGGCCGTGTTCTGGGTCGCGCTCAACACCGAGTCCGAGCCCCTCAGCGACGTGCGCGTCCGCCAGGCGCTGAACTTCGCCACCGATAAGAACGGTCTCGTCCAGGCGATCATGGCCGGCTACGCTATTCCGGCGACGTCGCCCCTGGCCACTATCACACCCGGCTTTGATCCCTCGCTCAACCCCTATCCGCTCGACCTCGAGCGCGCCAAGGGGCTCCTTGCCGAAGCCGGCGTTGCCGACGGCTTCGAGATCGATGTCGTGGTCCAGGAACCCGAAGCGCGCATCGGCGAAGTGCTCCAGGCCATGTGGGCGCCGCTGGGCGTCAAGCTCAACGTGCAGCGCATGGAAAGCGGCGTCTGGTCCCAGGCCGCCTTTGGCGATGTCGCCCAGAAGGCCGACCAGAATGTCGACGCCGTGATCGCGTCATGGTCTTCGGGCGTCAACGGCGCTGACCTGCAGCTGCGCCCGCTCTACCACTCCTCGAGCTTCTCGCCCGGCGGCGCCAATCTCGGCTTCTTCAAGAACGACGACTTCGACGCCCTGCTCGACAAGGCTGCTGCCACCACCGACGAAGCGGCCCGCAACGAAGTCTATGTGGAAGCCCAAAAGCTCATCAATGACGAGGCGCCTCACGTCCTCCTCTATGTGAACCAGGACCTCTATGCGACCCGCGACGGCGTGTCGGGCGCCTGGATGGTGCCGGGTGGTTTCGTGCGCGTCGAAACCGCGACCAAGGACTAACAACCGTCTCCGGCCGGGCGAGCATTTCACTCGCCCGGCCCTTGCCTCGAGAGCCCAATGCAATCCTATTTCCTGCGCAAGCTGGCATCCTTGCCGCTGATCCTGATCGGCGTGTCGCTGCTGGTGTTTATCGCCATCCGCGCCCTGCCGGGCGAGCCCGCCCGTGTGCTGGCCGGGCCTGAAGCCACCCAGGAAGCGGTGGACGCCATGACCGTCAGGCTGGGGCTCGATCGCTCCATCCCCGAGCAATATCTGCTGTTTGCCACCAATGCGCTGCAGGGCAATTTCGGCAATTCCATCCGCTCCAATCTCCCCGTGGTGCAGGAAATCGCCGACCGCCTGCCCTATACGCTGTCCCTTGCCGCGCTCGCCTATCTTCTGGCGGTAGCCGTGGGCGTTCCCGCCGGCATGGCCGGCGCCATGAACCGCAACCGCTGGCCCGATTACCTCGTGATGATCCTGGCTATTGGCGGCGCCTCCATTGCCAATTTCTGGCTGGCGCTGATGGCGATGAACTATTTTTCCGTCGAGCTCGGCTGGCTGCCCCTGCTCGGCGCCACCTCCTGGCAAAGCTATATCCTGCCCGCCGTCACCCTTGCCGTTTTGCCCACCGCCGTGATCGCCCGCATGACGCGCTCGAGCATGATCGAGGTGCTGGGCCAGGATTATGTCCGTACCGCCCGCGCCAAGGGCCTGCCCGCCCGCCAGGTCTATTGGAGCCATGCCCTGCGCAATGCGCTCATTCCCATCGTCACCATTGTGGGGCTCAATTTCGGCAGCCTCATCGGCGGCGCCGTGGTCACCGAGTCCGTGTTCAACTGGCCTGGCCTTGGGCGCCTGATGGTCGATTCCGTGCGCTACCGCGATTACCCCGTGATCCAGGGCGTGGCGCTCGTTGCCGTTTTCGGCGTCGTGATCGTCAATTTCCTCGCCGAAATGCTGATCGCTGTTCTCAATCCCAGAATAAGGTTCGAATAGATGTCCGCTCCCATGACATCACCGGCTCGTCGCCCCAACGGGACGGCGCGGGCCTTGAGCTGGATTGCCGGCAACGCCAACCTCGTGATCGGCGGGGTCCTCGTCGGCCTCATCGTCATCGCCGCCATCTTCGCCCCGTGGATCGCCCCGGCCGATCCTTATGCACAGAACCTGCTCTCGACCCTCCTGCCTCCCTCCTGGGAGCATCCCTTCGGCACCGATGACAATGGCCGCGATATCTTTGCGCGCGTCATCTATGGCGCCCGCATCACCCTGCTTGAAGTGGTGCTCGCCGTCGCTCTTGCCGTTTGCACCGGCGTCCCCCTCGGCATCATTGCCGGCATGGGCGGTCGCGTGCTCGATCAGACCATCATGTGGATCATGGACGTGCTCTTTGCCTTTCCCGGCATCGTGCTCGCAATCCTCATCGTCAGTGTGCTCGGGCCCAGCCTCATCAACCTGTTGATCGCCATCGCCATCTTTTCCGTGCCGGTTTACGCCCGCCTCAGCCGCAATCTGACCCTTGGCCTCAAGCGCATGGAGTTCATCGAGGCGGCCCAGGCCCTCGGCATCCCGCAGCACCGCATTCTGGTGCACTACATTCTGCGTAATGCCATCGGCCCCATCATCGTGCAGTCGACGCTCACCGCCGGCACCGTGATCCTGTCCGCGGCGAGTCTGTCCTTTCTCGGGCTTGGCGCCCAGCCGCCAACGCCTGAATGGGGCGCGATGATGAGCGTTGGCCGCAACTATCTCGGCGTCAACATCTACATGTCGCTGTTCCCGGGCCTCGCGATCATGCTGACCGTTCTGGGCTTCAACATCCTCGGCGATGGCCTGCGCGACCTGCTGGATCCGCGCAAATGAGCACACCAACAAGCGTCTTCCTGCGCGATCCGGCTGCGCCAGCCACCGCGCTTTGCGCCGATATCGGTGGCTCCTTCATCAAGTTCGGCCAGGCCTTCGGGCCCGGCCAAGTGCAGCGGGTCGACGAAGTGCCAACGCCGGCCGACAACTGGCCGGCTCTCGTCGAAGCCCTCACCGGGCTCTCCACGCGCTGGAACGGCGCCGGCGCCGCGGTGCCGCTGGCCATATCAACCACCGGCCTCTTTGATCACCGCAACGGCACCGTCAACGCCGCCAATATCCCGGCCTTTAAGGGCCATGACGTAGCGGGCGAGCTTGCCGCAGCCCTCGACCGTCCGGTCGTGATCGCCAACGACGCCGATACCTTTGCGCTGGCCGAAGCCAATCTCGGCATCGGCCGCGGCCATGACGTGGTGTTTTGCGCCATTCTCGGCACCGGCGTCGGCGGCGCCCTCGTGGTCGATGGCCGCACCGTGCGTGGGCATCGCGGCGTCACGGGCGAATGGGGCCACGGCCCCATCACCCAGACCCAGCTGACCTTGGCTTCGGGCGAAACCCTGACCATCCCCCGCTTTGCCTGCGGTTGCGGCCAGATCGGCTGCACCGATACGATCGGGGGCGCGCGCGGCATCGAACGGCTGCATTCCCATTTGCACGGGCAAGAACAGACCAGCCACGAAATCCTCGACGGTTGGGAAGCCGGCGACGCGACTGCCGCCCGCACTGTCGAGGTCTACCTGGCGCTGCTGAGCGAACCTCTGGCCTTTGCCGTCAACATCACCGGCGCTTCGGTGGTGCCCGTTGGCGGGGGCCTTGCCGCCCGCACCGCGCTGATCGCGGCGCTCGACGCACAGGTGCGCACCCGCACCCTCAACAGCTTTGCCGAACCGCTGGTCCGTCCGGGTCAGTTCCTCGACAATGGCGGTCTCATCGGCATGTCGGTGCTGGTCCAACAAACCCCAAGGGCTTGAATCCATGATCCTCGAAGTTTGCGTCGATAGTCCCCGCGGTCTGCATAGCGCGGTCGAGGCGGGTGCCGATCGCATCGAACTCTGCTCGGCCCTGGCGCTCGGCGGCCTCTCGCCAAATCCGGGTTTGGTTGCGCTCGCGAGCAAGGCGGCGGTCCCGGTCTACGCCATGGTGCGCCCCCGCCCCGGCGATTTCATCTTCGATGCCGCGGACGAAGCCGCCATGCTGGCCGAGATCCACCAGCTGCGCGCCCACGGCATTGCCGGCGTTGTGCTCGGCGCCAATCGCCCCGATGGCACGCTCGATGTCGACCTGCTGGCGCGTCTCATCGCCCGCGCGCAGGGCATGGGCACGACGCTGCACCGCGCCTTTGACCTGACGCCGGATCAACCGGCGGCGCTGGAAACGGCAATCGAGCTGGGCTTTGATCGGGTACTGACCTCGGGCGGCCAGCGCTCGGTGCTCGATGCGGCCCCCACCATTGCCCAGTTGCTGGCGCAGGCCAGCGGCCGCATCACCGTCATGCCCGGCGGTGGCATCAAGCCGGCCAATGTCGAGCAGATGCTGGCCGTGCCTGGCATCAACGAGATCCACGCCTCCTGCCGCAGCCCGCTCGGGCTCGATCCGCAATCGCTGCCCGTCCAGTTCGGCTTCCAGCCCGCCGACGAAGGCGAAACCGACCCAGTGCTTGTGGAGCGCATGCGCGCCATTCTTTCCCAACACTCGGCCTGAGGAACCACAAAATGAAAAACACCCAAGCCATCTGGGACCTGGTCGACCAGCACCGCGCTTCCTTTGTCACGTTGGCCGACACCGTCTGGGCAACGCCCGAAACCTGCTACATGGAAACGCGCTCCGCCGCGGCCCATGAAGCGGCGCTGCGCGAGCACGGCTTTTCGGTTCGCACGGGCCTCGCGGACATCCCGACCTCTGTTGTCGGTGAAGCCGGCAGCGGCGGCCCGGTGATCGCTTTCCTCGGCGAATTCGATGCGCTCCCAGGCCTCAGCCAGGAAGCAGGCAACGCCACCCACACGCCCCTCCAGGCCGGTGGCAATGGCCATGGCTGCGGCCACAATCTACTCGGAGCCGGCAGCCTGCTCGCCGCCCGCGCCCTCAAGGATTATCTGGAAGCCAACAACCTGCCCGGCCGCGTCCGTTACTACGGCTGCCCCGCCGAAGAAGGCGGTGGCGCCAAGGCCTTCATGGTCCGCGCCGGCCTCTTTGATGATGTCGACATCGCCATCACGTGGCATCCCGGCATTTTCGCCGAAGTGACCCGCCGCTCGAGCCTGGCCAACACGCGCATTGATTTCACCTTCACCGGCCGCGCCGCGCACGCCTCTTCCGCCCCGCACCTCGGGCGCAGCGCCCTTGATGCGGTGGAGCTGACCAATGTGGGCTGCAACTATCTGCGCGAGCATGTCCCGACCGACACGCGCATGCACTATGCCATTCTCGATGCCGGTGGCATTGCCCCCAATGTGGTGCAGGCCCGCGCCAAGGTGCGCTATTCCGTGCGCTCCTCGACCGTCGACAGCATGCTCGATGTGCTCGCGCGCGTTCAGGATGTCGCTCGCGGCGCCGCGCTGATGACCGGCACCAGTGTTGAGATCAAGATCATCAGCTCGGTGGCCAATCTCATCAACAACGCCCCTCTCCAGGGCGCCATGTCCGCCGCTCTCGCCGAACTGGGCTCGCCCCAGTTCAGTGCCGAGGACGAAAGCTTCGCCCGCACCATCCAGGCGACCCTGTCGCCCGAGCATATCCGCCATGATTACGAGCGCTATGCCATGCCCCCGCGCGAGGACAAGGCGCTGGCCGATTTCCTGATCCCCGCCGATATCGCCGTCCCCACCGCGGGCGTCGCCTCGACCGATCTGGCCGATGTGAGCTGGGTCGTCCCAACGGTCCAGCTGGACGGCGCCAATTTTGCCATCGGCACCCCGTTCCACTCCTGGCAGCTGGTCGCCCAGGGCAAGAGCGCTGCGGCCCACAATGGCATGATCCATGCCGCCAAGGTCATGGCCGACACCGCCGTCAAGGCGCTGGAAGACGCCTCCCTGCGCGAGGCCGCTGCCAACACGCTCAACCAGGTCGCCGGCCGTGCCCGCTACAAGACGGCGATCCCCGATGGCGCCCTGCCCCCCATCGCCGACATGACCGCCAGCTGATCACAACAAAAAGCCCCGGCAAACCCGGGGCTTTTCTTTATCCGATCGGCGAAGCCGCAAAAAACTCCCGCACCGCCGCTTCCACGCTCAGCGCCGCCAGCCACGAGGTGCGCGGATTATCCGGCAGCGCCGCATTCTCGAGCGCGATCTCGAACTGCCCGAACGCCCCCCGCGCCAGCACCTGATGCCGGTTACCCCCGGCCGCCGGGTCCGCCACCAGCCGCACCTGCGTTGCCTCGAACCCCAGCCCGCTCAGCGCTACCGCCGCACACACATTGGCGTTCTTGGGAAACAGCCGCGCTGCCTCCGCCGCCGTGCCGCTGAAGAACTCCGCCGCTTCCGTAATCGAGCCGAGCGCCACCAGCGTCTCGGCATGGCTGCCCGCCCAGGCCTGCGGTGGCTTGGTGCCGCAATAAACCACCGCGTCGAGCCCCGCCAGTCGCGCCGCCCGCAGCACATCGAGCCCGCCGATCGCCCCCGGCACCAGCGTCAGTCGTCCGGCAGCCGTGACGCTCCCCGCCACCCGCGCCCGCAGCTCCGGGT
Organism: Devosia sp. Z11_6; assembly: GCF_058133665.1. Lineage (NCBI taxonomy): Bacteria > Pseudomonadati > Pseudomonadota > Alphaproteobacteria > Hyphomicrobiales > Devosiaceae > Devosia > Devosia sp. Z11_6. The sequence goes on along the minus strand of NZ_JBYUNQ010000001.1, from coordinate 166,174 downwards.
CCGCCAGCGCTCCCACGGACGCCACCACCACCGGCACCCCCGCCGCGAGCAAAGCCGGCACGTGTCGCGCCACCGCCTCGTGCCCGGCACATTCCACCACCAGCGACGGCCCCCAGCCGATCAGCTGCTCGACCGTGCTGAACACCTCCAAATTGCCCGCGCTCGCCGGACTGCGCATCAGTGCCGCCCCTACCGCCAGCCCCTCGCCACGCGCCTCCAGCGCCCCGATCAGGCTGCGGGCCATCGCCCCCAGTCCGATCACCGCAATCCTCTGCCGATCTGCCCCCAAACACCCAACTCCGCCTGCTGCCTAATGCAGGGCATAGCTGTCCCCGCCCCGTCGGGCAACCGTCAGCTGCGCAGGATCTTCTCCATCGGCCGGCCCTTGGCCAGTTCATCGACCAGTTTGTCGAGATAGCGGATTTCGCGCATCGTGGGCTCCTCGATCTCCTCCACCCGCACACCGCAAACAACGCCCCGGATCAGCGCCCGATCCGGGTTCATCCGCGGCGCGTGGGCGAAGAAATCCTCGAAATTGGTGCCCGCCGCCAGCACACCCTCGAGGCTCGCTTCATCATGCCCGGTTAACCAGCAGATGATGCGGTCCACCTCCGCCTTGCTGCGCCCCTTGCGCTCCGCCTTGGCGACATAGGCCGGATAAACGCTGGCGAAGCTCATCCCATAGATCCGATGCCCCGGCATGGCTGCCCTCCCCGAGCTGCTCTTCCTGGGGGCCAACCATAACCCAGATCAGGCCATCGGTCAGCTGCGCAGCCCTGGCGCCTCCTGCCCGGTGCTTTGCACATATTCGGTATAGCCCCCGCCATAGGCATGCACGCCCTCGGGCGTCAGTTCCAACACCCGGTTGGACAGCGCCGCGAGGAAATGCCGGTCGTGCGACACGAACAGCATCGTGCCTTCATATTGGCTGAGCGCGGTGATCAGCATTTCCTTGGTGGCGATATCAAGGTGGTTGGTCGGTTCGTCGAGCACGAGGAAGTTCGGGGGATCGAACAGCATCATCCCCATGACGAGCCGCGCCTTTTCCCCGCCCGACAGCACCCGGCACTTCTTGTCGATCTCGTCGCCCGAAAACCCGAACGCCCCCGCCAGCGCGCGAAGGGGCGCCTGACCCGCCTGCGGAAACGAGCTTTCCAGCTGCTGGAACACGGTCAGATCGCCATCGAGTACATCCATGGCGTGCTGGGCAAAATAGGCCATCTTGACCGATGGCCCGCGCGACACCGTGCCGGCGTCCGGCTCGGTCGTGCCGGTCACGAGCTTGAGGAGGGTCGATTTACCCGCGCCATTGACCCCCATGATGCACCAGCGCTCCTTGCGCCGCACATGAAAGTCGAGCCCGTCATAGATCGAGCGGCTGCCATAGCTCTTGCTCACGCCTTTGAGCAGCGCCACGTCCTCGCCCGAGCGGGGCGCGGGGCGGAACTCGAAATCCACCGTCTGGCGCCGCTTGGGCGGCTCGACCCGGTCGATCTTGTCGAGCTTTTTCACCCGGCTCTGCACCTGCGCCGCGTGGCTGGCGCGCGCCTTGAAACGGGCGATGAAATCGAGCTCCTTGGCCAGCATCGCCTGCTGGCGCTCGAATTGCGCCTGCTGGTTCTTTTCGGCAATGGCGCGCTGCTGCTGATAAAACTCGTAATTACCCGAATAGGTGGTAAGCCCGCCCGCATCGATCTCGACGATCTTGGTGCAGATCCGGTTCATGAATTCGCGGTCGTGCGAGGTCATGAACAGGGCGCCCTGGTAGTTCTGCAAAAACGCTTCCAGCCAGATCAGCGATTCCAGGTCGAGATGGTTGCTGGGCTCGTCGAGCAGCAGCGCATCGGGGCGCATCAACAGGATACGCGCCAGTGCCACGCGCATCTTCCAGCCGCCCGACAGCTTGCCGACATCGCCATCCATCATCTCCTGGGAAAATCCCAGGCCATCGAGCACTTCGCGCGCCCGGCCATCGAGCGAATAGCCGTCCAGCTCCTCGAACTGATGCTGCACTTCGCCATAGCGCTCGATAATGGCGTCCATCTCGTCAGCCTTGTCGGGGTCGCCCATATCGGCTTCGAGCGCCCGCATTTCGCTGATCAGCGCACTGACCGGCCCAGCGCCGTCCATCACTTCGGACACGACGCTGCGCCCGCTCATCTCGCCCACATCCTGGCTGAAATAACCAATGGTGATGCCGCGATCCGCCGAAACCTGGCCCTCGTCGGGCTGCTCCTCGCCCGTGATCAGGCGGAACAGCGTGGTCTTGCCGGCGCCATTGGGGCCAACCAGTCCCACTTTTTCGCCCTTCAACAAGCTGGCCGAGGCATCGATAAAGACGATCTGCTTGCCATTCTGCTTGCCGATATTGTCGAGGCGGATCATGCGGTGTGGTGTCCAAACTAATCCGCCGCCATGAATGGCGGCGGTGAAAAATCTTTGGCACCGATTACAGCAGATTGGCGCGTCCCGAAAGCCACCCCGGCCATGGCACGTTGCCGCTCCGCCGCTTCGTGGTTGGCAACGGCTGAAAGCTGGCGCCCCTCAGGCGCGCCTCGCCTTGCGCAGACCGGCGGAAAACTGATGCGCTTCCACATCCCGCACGAACCGCGCCAGCAGCCCGTTGAAGAGTTCGGCCTGGCTCCAGAACGGCGAATGGCCCGCCGCTGGAATGGTCAGGCATTTTCCGGTCCAGAGCTGGGGAACGGCCAGGGTTTCGAGGTAATGCAGGCGCACCACCGGATCATCGCTGCCATTAACCAGGGCGATCGGGATCTCAGCCGATTCCACGACCCGCTTCTGGTCGGCGCCATCGCCTCGCATCATGCTCCTGAAAAAATTCTGCCGCAGCCGCCCGTCAGCGCGGGCCAGCGCCTGCCTGTTGAGCTCATCTGGCTCGCCCTCGCCATAGCACATGGCAAGAAAGCGCCTTGCGTCGCGTGGGGTAAACTCAGGCTTGCTGGCCAGCAGCATATCCCAGCTTGGTCGGAACCCACGCAGCATGCCAATCGGGCCCTTGGCCACTGGCGGCGTGCCGACCAGCATGGCGCCGCTGATCCAAGCACTGCGCGCCATCATTTCGATGGCGATATGGCCGCCCAGCGACCAGCCGCACACCGCGACCTGGTTGAGATTGAGCTGGCCCAGCACCTCAAGAACCGCCTCGGCCAGATGCGTGAGGCTATAGCCGTCCAGATCCACTGCATCGGTGGAATGCCCATGCCCGGGCAGGTCCACCGCGAGGAGGCGGAGCGGCTGCAGCATCGGGCTGTCGAACTGCCGGCGGAAGGCATCGGTCGAAGCGCCGGAACCATGCAGCAACAGGAGCGGGTATCCGGCGCCGCCGCTGTCGCGCAAGGCGATATCAGAATAGCGTGTCCTGATGACTTTGCTTCTGGCCCGCATAGCAGAGGCTCCCTTCGGACCACCAATGCCCCTCTAAGTTTGCGGAAGCCTTAAGCGGCATCCTTAACCGAATTATTCGGTCCGCAGCCGATCACAAGTTGACACTTCCCCGGCCTTGTCGGCAAATGACAGTCTCCAACCCGAGAGGTCGAATTGAACTCCGCGCTTGATCTTATCGTCACTGTCATCAGTTGGAGCGTTGTGGCCCAGCACATTTGGGCAACAAGAGGACACTTTGTTTCGGACAAGATGCAGTGGCCCGCAGCTTTGCTCGCGGCGCTTGTCCTGCTGACCGCGATCATCTACACCGTCATTATTTGGAGTGATGAACAGCCTATACTGGCAAAGTCGGTCGGCTTACTTCTGGAGCTGGCGGCCATGGCTTTGTTCTGGTCGGCCATTCGCGCCTCGCGCGACGCGCAGCTGCGCTTTGCCTTTGATGCAAATCAACCCAGGACGCTGTTGCAGAGCGGCCCCTACCGCTATGTGCGGCACCCCTTCTACACGTCCTATATTCTGTTCTGGGCGGGGTGGGCGATAGCGGCCTGGTCGCCCCTGGCCATTCCGACCCTGGTTGCCATCGTCGTCATGTACATCCTGGCTGCACGGGGCGAGGAGCGGCATTTTGCCGGCACGTCCATGTCCAGCGACTACGAGGCCTATCGGGCCCGAGCCGGTCTTTTCTGGCCCCGTTTGTCGCGGTCGGGGGCTCGCAACCAGCAAGTGGGTAACTAGCGGCGGGCCGTGCCCGCCGCTCAGGACTTACCAGGACGTAGCGATATATTTGGCTTCGGTGAATTCCAGCAGGCCATGATGGGCGCCTTCACGCCCAAGCCCGCTCTGCTTGACCCCGCCAAAGGGCGCCGCCGGGTCAGACACCAAACCCCGGTTGAGCGCGATCATGCCGCTCTCGATCCGCTCCGAGACCCGCAGGCCGCGGGCCAGATCGCCGGTATAGACATAGGCCACAAGCCCATATTCGGTGTCATTGGCCAGCCGGATGGCTTCCTCTTCGCTGTCGAAGGCAACGATTGGCGCCACCGGCCCAAAGATCTCTTCATGCACCAGCGCAGCCTCGGGGCTCACATCGGCCAGAATGGTGGCTTCGTAATAGAACCCCTTGCGCTCGGGGGCCGAGCCGCCCGTCACCACGCGCGCACCGCGCGACACCGCATCGCTCACCAGCGAAGCCACCTTGTCGCGGCTCTTGGCATTGACCAGCGGTCCCAGCTGCGTTGTGGGATGATAGCCCGGCCCAACCTGCAGCGCCTTCATGCGCGCCGCGAACTTGTCGGCAAAGGCTTCCAGCACGCCGCGCTGCACATAAAAGCGGTTGGCGGCCGTGCAGGCCTCCCCGCCATTGCGCATCTTGGCGATCATCGCGCCGTCCACCGCCGCATCGATATCGGCGTCGTCGAACACCACGAACGGGGCATTGCCGCCCAGTTCCATGGAGCAATTGATCACCTGGTCGGCCGCTTCCTTGAGCAGCACGCGCCCGACTTCAGTCGAGCCGGTAAAGGACAGCTTGCGCACCCGCGGATCATGCAGCATGGCGCTGATCACCGGGCCCGACTTGCCGGTCGTGACCACATTGACCACGCCATCGGGCACCCCCGCTTCGGCGAGGATTTCGGCCATGGCATAGGCGGTCAGCGGCGTTTCGGTCGCGGGCTTGAGGATGCAGGTGCAGCCTGCCGCCAGCGCCGGCCCGATCTTGCGCGTCGCCATTGCCGCGGGGAAATTCCACGGCGTCACCAGCACGGCAATGCCCACCGGCTGGTACTGCACGATGATGCGGTTGTTGCCGCTCGGCGCCATCGAGATTTCGCCGTTGAGCCGCACGCCTTCCTCGGCATACCAGCGGAAGAACTCGGCCGCATAGGCCACCTCGCCCCGCGCATCGGGCAGCGCCTTGCCATTCTCGCGCGAGATCAACTCAGCCAGCCATTCGGCGCGTTCGGTCATCAGGCCATAGGCCTTCATCAGGATGTCGCTGCGCTTGCGCGGTGCAGTTGCGGCCCAGCCTGCCGCAGCGGCAGCGGCAGCATCCACCGCCGCAATGCCATCCTCGATGCTGGCATTGGCAACGGTGGTGATCACCTCTTCGGTGGAGGGATCGAACACATCAATCCGCTCCCCGCTTGAGGCGGGACGCCAACGGCCCCCAATAAACAGATCGGTGGCGAGATTGTCGTAATCGCCCTGAGCGCGGATTGCTGATGACTGGGACATGGGAACTGCCTTTGGTTCAATGGCGGCGCAGGCGATCGCGATCGCCGGCATGAGCTGCTTGGACAATCTGCTGCATGGCAGCCAGATCGAGAGGTCGTGGATTGTTGTTGACGAGCCGGGCCGACAGCAGCGACTGCTCGGCGACCCAGTCGAGCCGCTCGACGGGAACGCCCAGCTCGGCCAGGGTGCGCGGAATACCCAAGGTGGCAAAGAGTTCGGCTACAGCCTCGATCGCCGCATCAGCCAACTCGGCCTCCTCGCCTTGCGTGATGCCGAACAGGCGGGCGATCTCGGCGAATTCCGGCCCGCAGGCTGATCGGTTGAAGTCCATCACATAGGGCATCAGCACCGCCACCCCAAGCCCATGGGCGGTCTTGGTCAGCGCCCCCACGGGATATTGAATGGCATGGGCCGCCGCCGTACCGGCAACGCCAAAGGCCTGGCCGGCGCAAAGCGCCCCATACATCACCTGCTCGCGCGCCGCGGCATTGCCCCCATCCGCCACCGCCGCCGCCAGATTGCCGGCCAGCGCGGCAATGGCGATCCGCGCCTGCGCGTCGCTCTGGGTGTTCTTGCCGATAAACACCTGCTGGAGGGCGCGCCCCGGGTCCATCGGATGCTTGATTGCGGTAAACGCCTCGATCGCATGGGTCAGCGCATCTGCCCCCGCCACCGCCGTCAAACCGCGTGGGCAGGTCGCGGTCAGCTCGGGGTCGCACACCGCCACTTCCGGGATCAGATAGGGGCTCGAAATCCCCACCTTGGAGATCCGCACGGGATCAGCCAGCACCGCCACGGGCGTCACCTCCGAGCCCGTGCCCGCGGTGGTGGGCACCGCCACCACCGGCAGTACCGGGCCGGGCACTTTGAACTCACCATAAAAATTGGCCAGCTCATCCCCATGCGTCAGCGTCAGCGCCACGAGCTTGGCAAGGTCGAGGCAACTGCCCCCGCCGATCCCCACGATCACATCGGGACCGAACTCGCGCGCCTTGGCCGTCGCCTCCGCGATACAGGCCAGCGGCAATTCGGCGATGGTGCCGTCATAAAGCTCGGTGCGCAGCCCCGCCCCCTCCAGCGCCGCGCGGATCGCGCTGAGCTTGGGGTCCTGGTTGAACCGCTCGTCGGAGCACAGGAGCACGCGCTGACCCAGCCCCGCCACGATGGCGGGCAGCGCATGCCGTTGGCCGGCGCCAAAATAGATCGCCCGCGGACTGCGGATGGCGCCATAGATGCTCATGTCAGCTCTATCGTTGTGGAAGCCGGATCACCGGCCAATTCGCATAATTTGGCCCAAAGCGGCTCGGGCAAGGCAATACCCGTTTGGAGCCGCTCCGCCCGCACGCGCATCGCCCGGTCGCCCGGCACCGCTACCTTGCGCGCCCCCTCGGCATCGCCCGAAGCGCGCACCAGGTCGAGATAAGCGGCTATCCGCGCCGACGTGCCCGGCTGCAAATCCGGATCAATCAGGATGAACACATCGCCCTTGGTGGCGGGCCGGGTCGAATCGAGCGTGCCAGTGACGTCGCGCCCGATCGCAGAATCGGTCAGCGCCACCACCAGCAGTTCAAGCGCCAGCCCCAGCGCATAGCCCTTCGCCTCCCCAAATGGCGCAATTGAGCCCTTTTTAGCGGCCTCCGGGTCGGTAGTCGGCTCCCCCTCGGCATCCAGCGCCCAGCCTTCGGGCAATTCCTGCCCGCGCTGCGCGTAATCATAGATCTGGCCCATGGACACCAAACTGGTCGCCATATCGAGCACAAAGGGCTGCCCGGGCTGCGGCACCCCGATCGCCACCGGATTGGTGCCCAGCACCGGCTGGCGCCCGCCCCAGGCATGCACCAGCGCTTCGCTCGTGGTGAACCCGAGCGTCACCAGCCCGTCCCGCGCCAGCTTTTCGGCATACCAGGCCAGCATGCCCAGGTGATTGCTGTGCGCAATCGCCACCACCACGACCCCGCTTTGCCGCGCCCGTTCGGCCGCAGCCTCCAGCGCCGCCATCGCCACCACCGGCCCCAGCCCATCCTGACCGTTGACCTGCAGGAAATTCTCGCTCCGCCAGGTCATGTTGCCGGTCGCGGTGGGGCTGGTCACGCCATTGGCCATGCGGTCGGTCAAGCGCGGCAACCGCAGCAAGCCGTGCGACGGGCGCCCCCGCAGCTCTGCCTCCAGCAGCAGATCCACCTGCAGCGCCGCTGCCTCCGGGGGAACCCCAGCTCGCCTCAGCGCCGCTTCACTCACCCGCCGAGCATCTTCCGCGGCAATATTGATCATAACTATATCCTATCCGATACGATTTAGCGGCAGCACACCCGCGAAGTCAAGCGCCTGCTCCGTGCTGGAAGCGATTGCCTTGGCCGCGCCAATCGGCATAGCTGCGCCTTGATTTGCGGGGCAACCCATCGCCCCACCCACCGCGGATTGATCTCATGCACCAACATCTCGCTTCACCACCCCAGGCCCGCCAGGCGGTGCTTGATTTGGCCCCTTCCCGCATCCGCGAGGTTGCCAATGCCGGCATGGATCGCAGCGATGTGGTTCCGTTCTGGTTTGGTGAAAGCGATCAGCCCACCCCCGCCTTTATCCGCGCCGCTGCGGTGGAATCGCTGGAGCGCAACAACACCTTTTATACCCAAAATTTGGGCCGCCCCGCCCTACGCACCGCGATCGCGAGCTACATTTCCCAATTGCGCAACATCACCCTCGGCCCCGACCGCGTCGGCGTTACCAGCTCTGGCGTATCGGCCCTGATGTTGGGCAGCCAGCTCGTCCTATCCCCGGGCGATCGGGTAGTTGTCGTCACCCCCATCTGGCCCAACATCGCCGAGATCCCCAAGATCCTCGGCGCCGAGGTCACCCGGTTCCCCCTCAGCGTCATCAACAACCGCTGGCAGCTTGACCTCGACCGCCTGCTCGCCACCCTTACCGACGACGTGCGCATGCTCGTCATCAACTCGCCCAACAACCCCACCGGCTGGACCATCAGCCCCGAGCAGCAGGCCGCCATCCTCGCCCATTGCCGCCAGCGCGGCATCTGGATCTTGTCGGACGAAGTTTATGACCGGCTGGTGTTCACCCCAGGCCAAACCGCCGCCCCCTCCATGCTCTCGGTCGCCGATCCCGAAGATCGCCTCATCGTCGTCAACAGCTTTTCCAAAACCTGGCGCATGACCGGCTGGCGGCTGGGCTGGCTGGTGCTGCCCACCAACCTCGTGCCCCAGCTCGAAAAGCTCATCGAATACAACACCTCCTGCGTGCCCGAATTCGTCCAGTCCGGGGGTCTCGCCGCCCTCACCGATCCGGCCAGCGCCGCCACCGTCACGCAGATCCACCGTGAACTGGGGGAGGCCCGCGCCACCCTGCTGACAGCCCTGCGCCAGCTGCCCGGCGTCACCCTGCCGGAAGCTGATGGCGCTATGTACGCCTTTTTCCGCATCGACGGCCATGCCGACTCGCTGGCCCTTGCCAAGCGCCTCGTGGCCGAAGCGGGGCTGGGGCTTGCGCCGGGGAGTGCGTTTGGCGATGAAGGCGAAGGCTGGCTGCGCTGGTGCTTTGCCGCGGCGCCGGAACGCATCGATACCGGCGTCGACCGGCTGCGCTCGTTCTTGAGGCAAAGTTGAATCGCATTGGCAACGCGCGGCCTTCAGCCGCGTTCTGCCACCATGTTGCGCACCTCACTGCTTACCGTCATGCTGCTTTTGTCCTCGCTGGCGCTCGCCCAGGAAGCGCCCGAGGCGGTTCCGCCCATGCCGCGGGACCGGCCCGAAAGCCTGACCGACGCGCCCCCAGCGGATGCAACAGCGCCCGCCGACGCCGAGGCGGAAGCCCCCGACGCTGACGCAAACGCGCCCGAGGCCGGCGCCGAGCGACCTAAGGCCGACCCGGACGCACCCGAAGCCGAGCAACCGCCCGCGGATGCCGCACCCGCCGCGCAAGAACCCCCCGCGCCCGCCAAGGTCGCCGAACCCGCCGAGCCGCCTCGCCCCTATCAGACCCAGTGCCCCGCTGTGATCGGCGGCCAGATCGAGGCCAAGCTGCTTCCCCCGATCGATGAAGGCGAATGCGGCACCCAGTCCCCCTTGGCGGTAACCGGGATCCTGGTCAATGGCCGCATGGTGCCGCTGTCGGGCGAAGCCACCCTCACCTGCGAAGTAGCCACGACGCTGCCGCATTGGGGCGAGGCGATCGATGGCTATCTGCAGGCGCGCGAAAACACCGAACTGGCCAGCCTTGATGTCGGCACCAACTATAATTGCCGTGCCCGGGTTGGCGGCAGTTCCGATCGCCTTTCCGAGCACGGCATGGCCAATGCGCTCGATGTGGTCGGCTTTACCTTTGCCGATGGCCGCACCGTCACGGTCGAAGGCGATTGGCCCGCCGCCGACGCGCCCGAGGGCAAGTTCCTGCGCTTTGCCCATGATGCGGCCTGTTCGAGCTTTTCCACCACGCTCGGGCCCGAAGCCAATGCCGAACACCACGACCATTTCCATGTGGATATGGGCTGCCATGGCGCGGCCTGTCAGGCCCGCCTCTGTGAATAGGGTTTAATCGGGGCAACTTGGGCTGACATGGGGCGTTGAGGTGGCAACTGCTTGTCCTGAGATCAATTATGAACTTTGCCGCCCGGCTCTCCCTCCCCCTGCTTCTCGTCGCCTTCTCCCTTCCAACCACCGCCCAACAGCTCCCTGCCGCTTCACCGCCTCCCCTGACGCCCGAGGCGATCAACGCTGCGAGCCTTGAGCCGCTGCTGCCGCTCTTTGCCGTCCCCTTGCCGGACGAAAGTGCCGAGCCCTTGCCACCGCCCCCGCAGAACGAGGGCGCCACCGAGCTGTCAGCCGAGGCTGAGGGATCCAAGCTGCCCGACCCAGCAATCGCGCGCCTCCAGATCCTTCTCGACCGTGCCGGCGTTTCTCCTGGCGTCATCGATGGCTATGACGGCGCCAATGTCCGCAAGGCGGTGATGGCTTTTGCTGCAATTAATGGCCTGCCCGGCAATGGCGCACTTGATCCTGCAGTGCTGGCGCGCCTCGAAACCCCTGACCCGGCCGTAATGGCCTACACCATCACGGCCGAGGACGTTGCCGATATCGTTGAGCCGCTCCCCAGCGACTACGCCGAATTGGCCGAGCGCGAATCCCTCGGCTATACGAGCGTCGCCGAAGCGCTTGCCGAAAAATTCCACATGGATGTGAATTTCATCGAGGCGCTGAATCCCGGCGCAAGCTTTGTCGAAGGCGAAGAAATTGCCGTGGCCGCCCCAGGCGCTGACCTGCAGGGCATGGTCGCCACCATCGACGCCGACAAGCGCATGGGCATGCTGCGCGCCTATGATGCCACCGGTCGCCTTCTTGTCGCCTATCCCGCGACCATCGGCAGCGAGGACAATCCTTCACCCTCGGGTACGCACATGGTCGAGGTCGTCGTGCTGGATCCCGATTATACCTACAATCCTGAGGTCAATTTCCAGCAGGGCGACAACACCGAGGTGCTGACCTTGCCGCCCGGCCCCAATGGCCCGGTCGGTACGGTCTGGATCGACCTGTCCGAGCCCACCTACGGCATCCATGGCACTCCCGAGCCCTCCAAGATCGACAAAACCGGCTCGCATGGCTGCGTGCGCCTGACCAATTGGGATGCCCGGGAACTCGCCGCCATGGTTGAGCCAGGCGTTCCCGTCACCTTCATCGAATAAGCAGGCTTCTCGTCGCGCCGGCCCCCTCGGGTCGGCGCGGCTGCCCTCGCGACCTGGATCCGTCTTGAATCAGTTCCGGCGCAGGCCCACTCCACCCGGCCGAGCCCGGGCATCGCGGCGAAAATCACTGGGTGCCATGCCGGCGATCTTGCGGAAGGATTTGTTGAAGGCGCTGAGCGAACCAAAGCCGCTTTCCATTGCCACATGGAGCACATTGGCATCTTCCTGCATCAGCAGCGCCTGCGCATAGGAGAGGCGCAGGAGGTTCACATATTCATTGAGCGTCATGCCGGTGGATTTCTTGAACACCGACATAGCGTATTTAGGATGGATATCGGCCGACGAAGCGATATCGGCCGAACAGATATCGTGCCGGAAATTGCCGGCGATGAAGTCGCAGATGCTTTTGACATTACTGAACGACTGCTGGTCCAGCGCCTCGAGCGTCCCCTTTGGTGTGCCATCCGGCTCCACAAGATACGAGGGCTCGAACTGCACGCGCTCGATGCGCAGCAGTAACTCGTTGATGGCGTGATCGGCGCGCTTCTCATCGCCCGGCTGCATATAGCGCGACCAGCGGTTGAAATTGCCGGCATCCGTGCCGTCGGGTGTGCTGGTCACGAGCGTCGCGCCCCGCATCAGCTTTTCCGACATGTCGGCCGGCAGCCTTAGCCGGAAGAAATGCACCAGCGGCAGGTGGATCGCCACAAAGAACGCGTCTTCCGAGGTGTCGATCACCTGGTGCGGCAACCCGCCCCAGAACATGCAGAGGTCGTTGGCTTTGAGGGCTACATTATGCCCATGCATCCGGTACTCCACCGTACCGCTGAAGATGTAATTGATCTCCACCTGAGCGTGCCAATGGGGCGTGTTCATGATGCCTGGCTGCTCGTGGCTGACCACCAGAGTATTGGGCACGCGCTCCACCGCGCTTTTTGCAGGCTCCCAGAAGCGTTTTTCCAACTTCTTACTTTCCGGCAACTTGGCATTCCCTTTCGGAGGGACGCCGGGCACCACATGAGTAGCTTAGAAAGCGCTCAAGGGAAGAGCAAATAAAAAGGGAGGACTACCATGCGCATTCATCTTGCCTGCGCCACGCTGGCGCTCGCCACCGCCATGGCGACTGGCTCGGCCTCGGCTCAGTCGGGCGAAATCACCATCTGGAGCTGGGATTCGGCCGCACTCGCGCTGCAGTCCACCATTGCAGGCTTTAATGCCCAACACCCCGACATCACAGTTACGGTCGAAGACCTTGGCAACCAGCAGGTCTTTGACAAGCTGCTGGCCGGCTGTGCTGCCGGCGGCGCCGGCCTACCCGACATCGTCACCGTCGAAAACGGTGAAGCGGAGATCTTCTGGAACCAGTTCCCGGACTGCTTTGTGGACCAGACCACCCTGGGATACACCGCCGAGACTGCTGCCATGTTCCCCGACTTCAAGCTCACCGAGCTTAAGGTTGGTGACGCCGTTTACGCCATGCCATGGGATTCAGGCCCGGTCGCGGTATTTTATCGCCGTGACTACTATGAAAAAGCTGGCGTTGATCCGGCCACCATCCAAACTTGGGACGATTTCATCGCCGCCGGGCAAAAGATCATGGGGGCCAATCCGAACGTCGTCATGACCCAGGCTGACTTCAACGGCGGCTCTGAAGTGTTCCAGATGATGGCCAATGAGCAGAACTGCGGCTATTTCAGCCCGGACGGCACCGAGATCACCATCGCCCAACCCGGTTGTGTTGCAGCCTTGGGCAAACTCAAGGAAATGAACGATGCTGGCATCATCACAGCGGCTGATTGGGGTGGCAAGATCCAGTCCAACGGGGCCGGCACTGTCGCCACCCAGATCTTTGGCGGCTGGTATGAAGGCACCTTGCGCAACAGCGCGCCCGATAGCGCCGGCCAATGGGGCGTTTACTTCCTCCCCAGCATGACGGCTGACGGCGCCCGTGCCGCCAATCTGGGCGGCTCCTCGCTCGCCATCACCTCGGCCGGCGACGCGCCCGAGGCTGCTTTCGCCTATCTCACTTATGCTCTGGGCACGGTGGAAGGCCAGATCACCATGCTGCGCGAGCACGGCATTGTGCCCTCCCTCAACGCCGCACTCGACGACCCGTTTGTCAATGAGCCCCTGCCTTATTGGGGTGGCCAGCCGATCTGGGCCGATATTCTGGCGACCCTGCCCAAGATCAAGCCGATCCGCGGCACCGCATTTTTTGCCGATGCGGACGCCATCTTCCGTCAGGTGCAGACCAGCTACCTCGCGGGAAATTACCCCTCCGCCCAAGAAGCCATGGCGGACGCCGCCGGTCAGATTGCGGACGTCACCGGTCTGCCGGTCGCCCAATAACCAGTCAAGTTCGGGCGGCTCACTTGCGAGCCGCCCGAACCAAGCGCCCAAAGCGGAACGGGAGGCTCCACTTCATGCGGCTGCGTACGCGAACCGCCTACGGCTTCTTGCTGCCCTATTTGCTGATCTTTCTTGCCTTCTGGATTTGGCCGATCATCAACTCGTTCTGGCTGAGCTTCCTGGCGACCCGCACCAATCCTTGGGTGTTCAATCCCGGCTTCAACTGGGGGCGACTGATCAAGGATCCCGCCTTTTTCAACGCGCTGCGCAATACCCTGCTTATTCTCGTGATCCAGGTGCCGGTGATGATCGCATTGGCGACCGTGCTGGCCGTGCTGCTCAATTCACCTGCGCTCAAGGCGCGCGGCCTTTTCCGCTTTGCATTTTTCGCGCCCGTCGTGGTTGGGGAAGTGGCTTATGCCGCCGTGTTCCGGCTGATGTTCAGTCTCGATTTCGGCGTCGTCAACAAGGTGCTGGGGCTGATCGGCATCCGCAAGATCGACTGGTTCAGCCAGCCCTCCTGGGCCATGGCGCTCATCATCATGGCCGTGACTTGGCGGTGGGTGGGCTACAACGCCATCATCATTCTATCGGGGCTCCAAGGCATCCCCGACGACGTTTATGAAGCCGCCACGCTGGACCGGGTCAGCAAGCTCCGGCAGTTCTTTTTCATCACCCTGCCGCTGCTCAAGCCCATTATCCTGTTTTGCGTGGTGCTCTCGATCATTGGCACGATGCAGCTCTTTGCCGAACCCTTCCTGATCACCAATCGCGGCGGCCCCGGCGGCGCGACCGAAACCCTGGGCCTGTTCCTTTACCGCCAAGGCTTCACCGTCCTCAATTTCGGTTATGCCTCGGCGGTCGCCTATACGCTAATGGCACTGGCCGTCGCCATTTCGATGATCAATCTCTGGTTGGGGCGGGAGCCGAAATGAACACCAGATCCGGCAACAAGACCGCTCGAACCTTTGCCCTTCATGCCTTCATGGTGCCGCTGGCGCTCCTTTGGATGTTTCCCTTGTGGATGATGTTGGTGTTCTCGACTCTGCCCGAGAACCGCATCTTCGGGCCCGGCATCAATCTGATCCCGGCCGACCAGTTCGCCACCAACTTCGCCAATCTGCAGGCCGACACCAATTTCCTGCGCGCGCTGGCTATCTCGGTCGGCGTAGCGGTGATCTACACCATCCTGTCGGTGAGCCTGACCTCCATGGCCGGCTGGGCGCTGGCCCGCTACGAGTTCATCGGCAAGCGCGTCGTGCTGGGCATCATCCTGGGCACCCTGACCCTGCCCTATTTCGTGGTCGTCATTCCCCAGTTCATCATGGTCGCCCGCGACTTCAAGCTGGCAAACACCTATATTGCCCTCATCGTGCCGCCCCTCTTCAATTCGCTGGGCGTGCTGTTCATGCGCCAGGCCTTTTCCATGATGCCCAATGACCTGTTCGATGCTGCCCGCGTCGAAGGGGTCAAGGAATGGAAGATTTTCCTTTTCGTTGCCCTCCCCCTCGCCCGGCCGACGCTGGCGGCGCTCTGCATCATCCTCTTCCTCGCCTCCTGGAACAATTACCTGTGGCCGCTGCTGATTAACAGCCAGCCAGAGATGATGACCGCCCCCGTGGCCCTCGGTTCGCTGATCGGGCTGACCAAAGTCTCTTGGGGCGGCATCATGGCCGGCGCCGTGCTGCTGACAGCGCCCATGCTCGTCGTCTTCCTCCTCTTGCAGCGCCACTTCATTGCCGGCATCGCCGCTGGCGCCATCAAATAGGAGCGCCGCCATGGCCGAAGTTTCCCTGCGCAATGTCACCAAGCGCTTTGGCGCCGTTCCCATCATCCACGGCGTCAGCCTCGATGTGGCCGATGGCGAGTTCGTGGTCTTTGTCGGCCCCTCCGGCTGCGGCAAGTCCACCCTCCTGCGCATGATCGCCGGCCTTGAGGACATCAGCACCGGCGAGATCGGCATTGGCGGGCGCACCGTCAACGATGTCGAGCCCGCCGAGCGCGGCATCGCCATGGTGTTCCAGACCTATGCGCTGTACCCCCACATGACCGTCGAGCAGAACCTGAGCTTTGGGCTGCGCATGAACGGCAATGATCGCGCCGATACCGAGCGCCGCGTCAAGCGCGCCGCCGCGATCCTCCAGATCGAGCCCCTGCTCGCCCGCCGACCCAAGCAGCTCTCGGGCGGCCAGCGCCAACGCGTCGCCATTGGCCGCGCCATTGTGCGCGAGCCCCAGGCCTTCCTCTTCGATGAGCCCCTTTCCAATCTCGATGCCGAGCTGCGCGTGCAGATGCGCGTCGAGATCGCCCGCCTCCACAAGGAGCTGGGCACCACCATGATCTATGTCACCCACGACCAGACTGAGGCCATGACCCTCGCCGACAAGATCGTCGTGCTGCGCGAAGGCCGCATCGAGCAGATGGGCGCCCCCCTTGAACTGTATGACGATCCCGCCAACCAGTTCGTGGCCGGCTTCATCGGCTCGCCCAAGATGAACTTCTTGGCCGGCGAAGTGGTACAGAACCGCGCCAATGGCACCGTGATCGAGCTCACCAACCAGAACAACGCCCGCCTGCCCATGCCCGTCATTTCGCCCGGCCTGCGCGCGGGCGATCGCGTCACCCTGGGCGTGCGCCCCGAACACTGGGGCGAAGCGGGCGCGGGCGACCTCGACCTCCCCCTGGCCGTTGATGTGGCCGAGCATCTCGGCTCCACCTCATACCTCTATGCCAACACCAAATCGGGCGAACCGCTGGTGATCGAGCGCGAGGAATCGCGCCATGAAACCCGCCGCGACCAGCTGCTGGTGTCCATCAATTCAGCCAAAGCCTTCCTCTTCGACGCTGCCGGTCAACGGCTGCGCTGATCCACTTTCTGCAAAGGGACCCGACCATGACTACAACCAATCCCGTCCGCTGGGGCATTCTGGGGCCAGGCGGCATCGCCAAGGCCTTCGCGCTCGGCCTCGCCCAAGCCAAGAGCGGCACGCTCACTGCCATTGGCGCGCGCAATCCGGGCAAGCCCGACCTCGCCGAGAACTTCCCGGGCGCGCGGATCGTCGATGGTTATCAGGCCCTCTTGGATGATCCCGAAGTGGATGCCGTCTATATCTCGACGCCCCACCCCTTCCATGCGCAATGGGCCATCAAGGCCGCTCGCGCCGGCAAGCATGTGCTGGTGGAAAAGCCCATGACGCTGTCGGCCGCTGCGACCGACGCGGTGTTCCATGCCCACCGCCAGGCTGGCACTTTTGCTGCCGAAGCCTTCATGTATCGCCTGCATCCCGTGACCCGCAAACTCGGCGAGCTCATCGCTTCGGGCGCCATCGGCGAAGTTCGGATGATTGAATCGAGCTTTGGCTTCCAGATGCCCCGCTTCATGCCCGAGCATCGCCTTTTCAGCAATGATCTGGCCGGCGGCGGCATCATGGATGTGGGCTGTTATCCTGTTTCCATCGCCCGCTTCATCGCCGGCGCTACCCAGAACCAGCCTTTCCTCGATCCCATCGAGGTCACCGGCACCGCGCGCCTCAATGCCGAGGGCACCGATGACTGGGCCGCCGCGACCCTCACCTTCCCCAATGGCATCATCGCCCAGGTCTCCTGCGCCGTGCTCGTCAATCTCGATAACACCCTGCGCATCATGGGCTCGGAAGGCCGCATCGAAGTGCCTCGCTTCTGGTTTGCCGGCGGCCCCAACAATGCCGGTGGTCCCGGCCGGATCGATATCGTCAAGCCCGATGGCAGCCGCGAAACCATCGACCTCGGCATCGACGCCCATCTGTTCTCGTTCGAAGCGGAAGCGGCGAGTCAGGCGATCCTTGCCGGCAAGACCCAACTCGATGCGCCCGGCATGTCCTGGGCCGATTCTTTGGGCAATGCGCGGGTCCTCGATCTCTGGCGCAAGGAAGCCGGCGTCGAGTTCGCCATCGAGCAATCGACCCGCGCCACCTCGACCGTTTCTGGCGAATCTCTGCGCGCGGGCGGCACCACCATCCCGCGCCGCAACCTGCCGGGCCTCCCCAAGGCTCTTTCCGCCGTGGCGCTCGGCTTTGAAGACTTCCGCACCTTTGCCTCGGGCTCAGTGCTGATGGATGCCTATTGGGAAAAGGGCGGCAATCTCTTCGATACCGCCTTTGTCTACGGCGCCGGCTATACCGAAACCCTGTTTGGTCAGTGGCACACCAGCCGCGGCACCCGCGAACAGGCGGTGCTGATCGGCAAGGGCGCCCATTCGCCCCTGTGCTATCCCGACCAGATCGGCAAGCAGTTGACCCAGTCGCTCGACCGGCTGCAAACCGATTACGTCGACATCTATTTCATGCACCGCGACAACACCGATGTCCCGGTGGGTGAATTTGTCGATGCCATGGACCGCGAAGTCCAGGCCGGCCGCATCCGCGGCATCTTTGGCGGCTCCAACTGGACGCGCGAGCGCATGGACGAGGCCATCGCCTATGCCGAAAAGACCGGCAAGCAGAAGCCCGGCGCCCTCTCCAACAACTTCGCCCTCGCCGAAATGCAGGACGTCATCTGGCCCGGCTGCGTGTCCTCGTCGGACGATGCGTGGAAAGCCTGGTTCCGTGACCGGCAGATCCCCAACTTCGCCTGGTCGAGCCAGGGGCGCGGCTTCTTTACCGACCGTGCCGGTCGCGACAAGCTCGACAACGAGGAACTGGTCCGCGTCTGGTACAACGAGAAGAACTTCGGCCGCCGGGACCGCGCCGTGCAACTCGCGCGGGAACTCGGCAAGAGCCCCATCCATGTGGCCCTGGCCTATGTGCTGCACCAGCCCTTCCCCGTCGTGCCGCTGATCGGGCCGCGCACCCTGGCCGAACTCGATGACAGCATGTCGGCCTTCGACATCAAGCTGACGCCCGAACAGGTCCGCTGGCTCGAAGGCTAGGACCTCCTGCAACTGAGGGGAGCCCCCCGGGCTCCCCTTACTAGTGCCAATCGGGATGCGCCGCGCGTTGGCGCATGATTTCGTCGGCGAGCGGCTGATACACCCGCCGCCCGTCGCCCTCGCGATGATGCTCCAGCAAGCCATTGTGGCACGGCCGGTCATCGTCCCAGCCGAAATGATTGAGCACGGGATAAAGGCAGATGCCCTCCATGGGCACGCCCTGCTCGCGCGCTGCCGCGACTTCTTCGGCGATATAGGCAAACCAGGCCGGCCGGCGCTCGTCTTCAATGCCAGTTTCGGCCACCAGCAACGGCCTCTTATAGCGGGCATGCGTGTCCGCGAGCATCTGTCGTAATGGACGATAAGACGGCGAGTCCATCTTGATGGTCCGCCCCTTATGGAACCACTGATTGTTGTGGTAGTAATTGACCCCGACAATGTCGAGCAGGTCAGGCGCACCCCCAAGCTCCGGCAGCAGGCGCCCCGACAACATGTCCCATCCCTGGAACTGCGCCTGTGTATGCCCTTGCGCTATCTTGGCCTGCTCCGGCCGGCTCGGATAGGCCACAATGTTGATGATGGGGTCGCAATGCACAAACCGGGCTCGCGCGTCCACCTCGCGAATGGCGCGCATCGCCGCCACCGACGCGCGCGCCAGTTGTACCTTGAGCTCGTATGCGCGCTTACTGGCAAAGGGGTTCAGATAGCGCGCATCCCCGCCCGCCCAGGCAAAGAACGAGATTTCGTTGACCGGGGCATAAAACGGCACCGCATCGCTTTGCTCACGCACCAGTTGCGCCGCCGCCCTCGCGAACTGGGCGAACCGGTCCACAAAGACCGGTTTCCAGATATCGATATCGTCGGGCCAGCCATAATGCAGCAGGTCCCAGACGACCTGGGTTCCAGTCGCTTTGGCCGCTTGCAGCATTCCCACCCAGCTCGACCAATCATACTGGCCCGGGCTGGTCTCGATCCGGTACCAGCGCACGCCATCTCGCACAGTGCGAATGCCGAAGTCCTGCAACTGCCGGTAATCCTCAGCGGCAAATTGGTCATGTTCGCTGGATGCAATGATGTCGAGCCGCAAACCGCTTTTGCGCTTATGTGTCGAGCATTCGAACCCGCCCTGCATAAAGGACTGGAACAGCTTCGGCGCCGGCGCCGGCGCTGGGGCGCTCACGGGACCGCTCCAGCGGCATCAAGGTCTTGTCCGAGCATGGCTTGTTCTCCCCGCCAGCCGGGGGCCTCCTTTGCAATAGGGGGCCAGCCCGACAGCCCGGCACGTGGCCTGTCGGCGCTGAATCCGCAGGCAGGCTCGAAGGTTAAGATCGCCCGGCAGGTCCTGGCCTGCGCCAGATCTCCGGCAGTCAAGCCGATACCGAGCTCACCCCGAGCGTTGTCCGCCCATTCATCAGCCGCAATGGCACGCTGGCAGCTTCGATTGCCTCCTGCACCAATGCATCCATATTCATGGCGGTCTTGTCCCAGCTCATCTCCGCCAGGATCCTGTCTACGCCAGGCAGCCATCCGGCGGGAGCAGCTGCAAGCTCAAGCGCTTCTTCGCAGGCCGCCACGAATTCCGCGGCACCTGCCGCAATGCTGACGCCCCGCACCTTGCCATATTGGCGCACCACATCGGGCACCGGTGTTGACACCACCGGCTTGCCCGCCGCCAGATATTCCGGCGTCTTGGTGGGACTGATGAACTTGGTGGCTTCATTGACCGCAAACGGCATCAGCGCCACGTCCCACTTCGCCACGATGCCCGGCAGATCGGCATAGTCGCGCTGGCCCACAAAGCTGATATTTGATGCCTGGGGCAGATCGGCCGCGCTGATCTTGACCACCGGCCCGACAATCTCGAACGACCACTCTGGGCGCAAGGCTGCAACCTCAGCCAGCAGGTCCAGATCCATCCGCTCGTCGATCACCCCATAGAAGCCAAAAATCTTGCCCAGCTGCCGAGGACGGCGAGCTTTGGCGAAGTGGGTGGTATCAACGCTGGATGGAAAGGGGTGGATATTGGCGTGGGCGTGCCGCTTGGCTTCGTAAAGGCTGTAGCCGCCGGTAAACACCGCATCGGCCCGCTTCAGCAGGTCGGCCTCCAGTACCCGCAGCCGGGGCGGGGCAAAGCGGAAATTGGCCAGCTCGTCCATGCAATCATAGATCACGGCGGCGGCGTCCACATGCCGGGCAAAGCCAAACATCATGGGCGTATAGAACCACAGCACCGGCTTGCTTATGCGATTGACCTTGAGCATCAGATCGAGCAGCGCCGCAAGGCCCTGCTCCCGCTCCGCTTCGCTCCAGGACCGCGGCAGCCTTGGCCGGACGGCAATCACTTCCGTGCCCGCAAAGGGGTGATATTCCAGATAAGGCAGGTTGTGATCGGTCGGGATGTATTCTTCGAAGAAGAACACCCGCCGCTTGGCCGAAAATCGTTGCATCAGGTGCTGTGGGCGCTGCAGCACGAAGTCCCATCGCAGATGGGAGAAACAGATCAGCGGGTTTTCATCCGCTTCGAACCGGGACGGATAGGCCTTGGACTGCGCGAGGGGGGCTGACATTGAGTCTCCTATGCCAAAGCTGCCGCCAAGCGGCTATGTAAAGCGAAACGAACGGCGCCGGCTTTTGGATGCGGTGCCGCCAACACCAACATCAGTCATAAATCGAGCGCATTATGAGCTCGGCCGGGTGGCAACTTCCCGGTCTCTTGGCAGCCCGCTCCAAGCCTCCGCCACGGGGCGAATGGGCTGGCTCCCGCGCGTTCAGAACCCGTTCAGAATGGGTTCATCTAGATGAACAAACAGCGGTTTTGCCTCGCCTCGGCCCCTCCATCAGTCTGAAAAGGAACGCGGCGGCAGAAGCGGAAGCGCACACCCATTGGCTGGAATTGTCGCTGCCACGCCTTGGGCCGGCTTACCCTAACAACGGGCAGCAGGACGAATGGTTCCCTACTAACCCTTTATATTTACGCAACAATTTGCTCAGGTTCATCGGATGGCGCCTTGGGCAGGAAGCGCCGGCTGAACCGCGCGAAGCTGTCGAGATAGGTCAGCATCACCGGCACCACCACCAGCGTCAGCGCCGTGGAACTCACCAGCCCCCCGATCACCGCCTGCGCCATCGGCGCATTCTGCCCACTCCCCTCATGCAAACTTAACGCCAATGGCAGCATGCCAAAGATCATCGCGAGTGTCGTCATGATGATGGGGCGGAACCGGGTGCCGCCCGCTTCCACCAGCGCCTCGTAAAGGTTCCAGCCTTCCCTGACATGCTGATTTGCGTTGTCTACCAACAAGATAGCGTTCTTGACGACAAGGCCCATCAGCATGATGAAGCCAATCACCGAGAACATGTTGAGCGTAGAACCGCCGATCAGCAGCCCCACCATCACGCCAATCAGCGCCAGCGGCAACGACACCATGATCGCCAGCGGTTGCAAGAAACTGCCAAACTGGCTGGCCAACACAAGATAAATGGCAATCACCGCCAGCAGCAGCGCCGAACCGGCCGAACTCGCGGTTTCGTTGAGCTGTTCCACATCCCCGCCCAATGAAACACTATATCCTGCTGGGAGAACTAAGCTTTCCGTCGCGGCCTGAACCGCTGGCATGACGTTGCCGAGTTCAACACCAGCCAGGCCGGCCTCAACACTGACCTGGCGCGACAAATCCTGCCGCAAAATCTCGCCCGGCCCGGTGGACTGGACGATCTCGGCGACTTGATCCAGCCGCACCATACCGTTGGAGCCTGTGGCCCCGCTCTGGGTAATCGGCAGCGACCCCAACGCGGTAACGTCATCGCGCGCCCACTCCGGCAGCCGGACGGAAACCGTGTAGCTGTCGCCATCAGGCGCGGTCCAATCAGTCACATCCTGACCACCCAGCATGGGGCCAAGCGTATTGCCGATCTGCTGCAAGCTGACGCCAAGATCACTGGCGCGATCCCGATCAATTCGCACGCCCAGAACGGGCTGGGCGGCATCGAGGCTCGATTGCACATCCACTAGGCCCGGGATTTCCTCCATGCGCGCCTGCAACTGGTTGGCTAGCCGCTCCAGCACAGCGAAGTTGTCGCCATAAATTGTCACCGAGATGGGCGCACTCAGCCCCCCAAGTCCCCCCGCAGCACCCACCATGAACGTCGCTCCCGGAATTTGCGCCAGGGCCTCGCGCACCGGGATGGTCATTTCTGTTGGCGTGCGCTCACGCAGTCCCTGATCCACCATGGACACCACAATCGTCGCGCGGTTGTCACCTGTGGTCGTACCCGCATTGATTGTCGCATAGGTGCTTTCGACCTCGGGGAAGCGCTTGAGCGTTGAATCCACCTGCAGCACCTTGCTGGCCGTGTATTCGATGGAGGAACCCGGAGGCGTCTCGATCTCGACCTGGAATTCACCCGTATCAGTCGCCGGAACAAACTCCACGCCCACAAGTGGGAACAAGAAGAAGGTGCCGACAAAGGACAGCAATGCAATCCCAAGCGTGATCTTGCGGAATTTGAGGCACCAGCGCAACAGGCCACGGTATCCCTGTGCGATCCACTCAAAAAACCGGTCGAACTGCGCCACTGCGCGCCCCACCGGCCCGCGCTTGGCGCCCGGATGGGCGGCCGGATCATACCAGACGCTCGACATCATCGGATCAAGCGTGAAGGCCACAAACAGTGAGATCAGCACGGCAACGGACACGGTGACCCCGAACTGCAGGAAGAACCGGCCTAAAATGCCTTCCATGAAGGCGACCGGCATGAACACGGCAACAATGGATAGCGTGGTGGCGAGCACCGCCAGGCCGATCTCGTTGGTGCCATCCAGCGCTGCCTGCCGGTGCGACTTGCCCATATGCAAGTGCCGCATGATGTTTTCGCGCACGACAATGGCGTCATCGATCAAGATGCCGACGGCCAAAGACAGGGCCATCAGCGTCATCATGTTGAGGGTAAAACCCAGAAAATACAGCACGATCATCGTGCCGATGATCGATATGGGCAGCGTCAACCCCGTGATCACCGTTGAGCGCCAGGAATTGAGGAACAGGAACACGATAACGACGGCGAGAACCGCGCCCTCGATCAGCATGTTCTGCACCGCATGGAAAGACTGCTCGACCGGAATGGCGTTGTCCCTGACGATGTCGATGCGCACGCTCTCCGGCAGTTCGTTCGCCTGCAGATCGGCCAAAGTGGCGCGCACCTGCTCGGCGACCTGCACCGTGTTGGCGCCCTGCGTCTTGACAACGTCAATCGCCAGCGCCGGCCGCCCGTTCAGCAGCGCGAGGCTTTCCACCTCCGCCTGCCCATTCTCGACGACGGCGACGTCGCGCAGATAAACTGGCTGACCACCCTGGCGCCCCACGACGATGTCGAGGAAATCGGCTTCCTCGCCGATGCGGCCCTCGACCTGGATCGATTGCACCTGCGCACCTTCGGTAATGGAACCTGCCGGTAGGTTCTGGTTCTCCTGGCGCAGCGCCTGCAGCACCTGGTCGACCCCAATATTGAACGCGTTCAGGCGATCAGGATCGACCAGCACGTTGAGTTGGCGCGGCACGCCCCCGACCACAGTCGCGCGTCCTACGCCGGGAATATTGGATAGCCGCGTGACAATCTCGTCCTCAGTGAGCGCCGTCAGATCGCGCGGCGACATTGTTTCCGAGCTGACTGCCAGCGAGATCACCGGCAACTCGGAAGGATCGAAGCGAAGCACCTGCGCATCCCCGGCGTTGTCGGGAAAGTTCGCTTCAACCGTGGCCAACCGGTCGCGAACATCCTGCGCCGCCGTCTGCGAGTTGACGTTCATGTCAAAGATGATGATCACGAGGGCCTGCCCGGCCTGCGAGGTCGACTGGATGGTGTCGAGCCCACTGATCGTGTTCACTGCCTCTTCGATGGGCTCGACAATGTCGTTTTCCACGGCCTCAGGGGAAGCGCCGGGATAACTCACCACCACGGCAACCACTGGCAGGTCGATATCGGGCAACTGCTCGATGGGCAGTCGTTGATAGGAGTAGATGCCGAACACCAGCATCGCCACCATGATCATGGTGGTAAAGACGGGCTGATTAACGCTGATTCGGGTAAGAAACATCTAGCCCTCCACCATCTCGACGCGATTACCGGGCTGCAACTGGCTCAGCGGAGCGGTAACGATCATGTCGCCAGGCTGCAGACCCGCTGTGATCTGCACCAAACGGCCCCCGTTCCAGGTGGACCCTTGCTCGATGGCTTGACGCACGACGTGATCGCCTTCGACCTTGAGCAGGAAGAACCCTTCGGCATCCTCGCGCACCGCACCGGTAGGTACCGCCAAGGCGTCGACCGCTTCGGCAACCACGATCTGGCCGGTGGCGAACATACCGCCGCGTAACAGGCCATCGGGATTATCGAGGCCAATGTAAACCGGGATGGTCCGAGTGCCTGCTACGGCTACGGGGTTGACCCGATCAACCGTGCCGTCAAAGGTCCGGTCTCCAAACCCTTCCACGTTGATCAACACCGGCTGCCCGGCGGCAACGAGGCTGCTCGCGCCCACCGGGGCGGCCGCATCCATTTCCATCTGGCTGAGATCGACAATGGTGAAGAGGGGCGTTCCGGGTTGCACGGTCTGACCCGGCTCCACCGCGCGCTCTGAAATGATACCGCTCATGCTCGCGCGCAGGGTGGCGTTTTGCACCGCAATGCGCGCCGCCTCCACCTGACCTTCCAAGGCAGCAAGATTGGCGCGTAGCGCGTCCACACTCGACTGCGCCTCTTCAAGGCCCGATGAAGCGGACAGTCCGCGCTGGATCAGATCAGTGGTGCGCGCCAGCTGACTTTCAGCGAGCTGCAACTGGGCACGAGTGGCTTCGGCGGTGTTGGTCTGCTGGTCGAGCTGAATTTGCAGGCTCTCGGTGTCGAGCTGCATGAGCACATCGCCCTCATTCACCGTGTCGCCCGGCCGGGCCAGCACGGCCACAACCCGGCCCGCCACCTGCGAACCCAACTGGGTCTGGCGCTGTGGCGCAAGGGAGCCCGTCACCTTGACCAATTGCTGCAGCGTCTGAGGCTCCACCTGGGTGATCTCGAGAGGATTGAGCTGCATCACCGGCTCGGCCGCCTCAGCGACCGGTGCCGGCTCAACGGGAGCCGGTTGGGCTCGCATCCAGAGGAAATAGCCCACCCCGCCCAGCACAAGCAGGGCCAGCACGATCCAGGGTCCGAGCCGCCGACGCGGTTTTAGCCCTGCGGCTTCCCGGGCGGCATTGTCGCGCTCACGTTTACTTTGCGCCCATTCTGGCTTGGGTGTGTGCCCAGTCATGGTGTGTTCCCGTATTGATGGGGTTGGCCCCGATATCTTCCGCAAGAGCCCGGTTCTCGCGCCCCTTTGAACCGGTCGGCGGCCAAAGCAAATGTCAGCCTATCTCAGACGCAACGCGGCGTCCTTGTCCCCCATCAATGCTTGAGCCCGCCAACCAGCACCGCCCGAGAGTGCAGCCCTCGTTCACGCTTTCGAGTTTCGGCCCACCGGGCTACTGCCTCTGGCCACCCCTTCGGTTGTCATTCAGGTTGGAGACCGTCCACCTTCCCGCCACGGCGAGTGATTTGGTTTACGACACATTTCGGCAGCCCTATGGCAATCACCCTGACCCAGCAAGTTGGATCGGCCTGGGAGGTGAATGACCAGATAAGCACGCGGCCGCCAATTGGGAATAGCGTTGCACCATTGCGCGGGCGGCCTCGGCATCGGCACCACCATTACTGCCGGCAGCAAAGCTCCAGAGGCCGATCTGAAACCCCAGATAGCACAGCTCCATGGCGTCGAGCAGCTCCGGATCGGCAGGCCGGCCCGCGGCTGCTGCCACCTTCTGGGCGAGGCTGGCGCGTTCGGACGCCGTGAGTTCCAGCTCGACTGCCGCCCCGGCGAGATCCCAGGCAATGTCCTGACAGCCCACCAGGTCGTGGGCCGAGTCGTGATCCAGTGCATCGGTCTTCAACAATCGCCCCTGCGGGCTGACCAGCCACTCCCACCAGTGCAGGCGATTGTCGGTATGAGCCGGTTGCACTCGGTCAGCGAGCGCCTCCGGAGCGCCCAGTTCCATGCTGACCCGCTTGGACGCATCCTCCCCCAGCACCACGCCGATATTGTATCGCGCCATCTCGTACAGCTCGGTAAGCGATGCCCCCGCAGCGTCGGCGGGAAAGGCCCGCGCGCGAAAGCTGAGGTACTCGCCGACCTGCTCCAGCAGCCAGCCCCGTTCTGGCTGTGCTTGGCGCAGACTGCTGCCGTCGGCCCAGCGCTGCACGAGGAAGCCGTGGCACATACCCGCGATTTCCGGGGTCCATCCCGCTTCCACCAACTGGTGCCCGCGCCGCAGCCTGTCGTCCGCCATGCGGCCCAGCCCAGCCCATTTCAGCAGCCAAGTGCCGGTTGCCGAAACCGCCAGCAGCTTGCGTTTTTCCAGCCCCGTGTCAACAGGCGGCCAATTGGCCGCATCAGGTGATCCAAGCTGCCGCCAGTCGCCTCCCGAGATATCCCGCAATGGCTCCTGGAGCGGCCCGATCAAGGTCTCGACCCAACCCGCAAGGCCGCCCATGAAACCAGTTCTGTTCAGCACGACACTGTCGAAACCGATGCTGTGGCGTTGTGCTCGGGCCCAGCGTTCGCGATGGCGGGACTCGGCCTGAGGTCCGAGATCTCCTGTATGGCTGGGGAAGAAGTGGATCTGCTCGGGCGAAATGCCGGCAGCCTCCAGCCAATCGGCAACGCTGCCGAAGGAACTGCCCGATAGCCCGGGGCCTTCGTCTACTATGGCGAACTGGGCTTGCGGGTCCGCGAGGATTCTGGCGGCAAGCCTTGGTGCGACGGTGATCTGCCGATGATAGGGGTGTCCATGAGGGCGCAGCGTGAACATGGAATCGGCGCCCAGGCCTGCCGCAACCATGGCGGCGAGACCCGTGCCAATGCTCCGTATGCCGAGCACCACGGTATGGGGACCCAACCCCGATCGTTGCGCTGCCAGGAGATAGCTTTCGGGAAAAAGGGCGTAGAACGCATAGCCCTCGGCTTGTTTGGTGCGGATCGAAACCGAACGGCTGAGTTGGTTCAGCTGTTCGACGGGAACTTCGCCGCATTGAAGTTCGCAACCGGCCCAGGACCGTCCCACCATCCCGGCCAGCCCGATCAGCAGGGTGCTGCTTGCTAGTGCATCAGCGCTCCAGTCGTCAGCTTCATCCATCTTCCAGGCGATATCGAGCAATCCTTGCGCCAACTCGCCGGCACGGATGAAGGCACTTACCAGCGCCGCATGCCGGGCAATTCCAGGCGGCATCCCCTGCAAACCCAGCAGCTTCTGGGTAATTTCCGCCCCCAGATCCCGGGCATTTTCGAGCCGCTCGGCGTCGCCATAAACCAGCATTTCCCCAGACTCCCTTTACTCACGGCGCTCGGCAACGCACAATGCAGCTCTGTGTTAGGCGCCAGGAGGCGTTCCCGCGCAACGGGAACCAAGCCCCGGGGCGCCGTTTTGCACCAGCATTGTAGATGCTTAGCGAGGAATATAGGGCATGGCTTCAAAGAAGATTCGCATCGGGCTCGTAGGGGTGGGCAACTGCGCATCTTCATTGGTTCAGGGACTCACCTATTATCGCGACGCCGACGGCAATGAACCCGTGCCGGGGCTCATGCATGTGGACCTGGGCGGCTATCATATCCGTGACATCGAAGTTGCGGCGGCTTTCGACGTGGCCGAGGGCAAGGTCGGGCGCGATGTCGCCGAAGCCATCGGCGCCGAGCCCAACAATACCCATCGCTTTGCTCAGGTTGCTCCCACGGGGGTAACCGTTGAGCGCGGCCCCACTCTGGATGGTATTGGCAAATACCTCGCTGACGCAGTAACCGAGTCTGATGCGCCGGTCGCCGACGTGGCCGCTATTCTGCGGGACGCGCAAGTGGACGTGCTCATCTCCTACCTACCGGTGGGCTCGGAAGAGGCGACGAAGTTCTATGCCGAGCAGGCCTTGGCTGCCGGCTGCGGCTTTATTAACTGCATTCCCGTTTTCATCGCCTCGCGCGCAGAATGGGAACAGAAGTTCGCTGACAAGGGCCTGCCAATCATTGGTGATGATATCAAGAGCCAGGTTGGCGCCACCATCGTGCATCGCATGCTCGCGAACCTGTTCCGCGAGCGCGGCGTCAAGCTGGACCGCACCTATCAACTCAATTTTGGCGGCAACACCGATTTCCTCAACATGCTCGAGCGCGAGCGGCTGGAATCCAAGAAGATTTCCAAAACCCAAGCGGTCACGAGCCAGATCGACGTTCCCCTTCCCGCCAACGACATCCATGTCGGCCCCAGCGACCATGTGCCGTGGCTGACCGATCGGAAATGGGCCTATATTCGGTTAGAAGGCACAACTTTTGGTGGTGTCCCGCTCAATGCAGAACTCAAGCTTGAAGTCTGGGACTCGCCCAATTCGGCTGGTGTGGTGATTGATGCCGTCCGCTGCGCCAAGCTCGCGCTTGATCGGGGTATTGGCGGCGCGTTGGTTGGCCCTTCCAGTTATTTCATGAAGTCGCCGCCGACCCAGTTTACCGATGACGAAGCGCGCCAGCGCACGATGGCCTTTATCGCCGGCACGGAGGACGGGCTGCTCGGAGCGGCCGAGTGACCACCACTTTTTATCTGGTCCGCCACGCGGCCCATGACAATGTCGGAGGGTTTCTGGCCGGACGGACGCCAGGCATCCGGCTGGGTGAAGCAGGCCGCGCTCAGGCTGCACGGCTTGGCCAGCGCATGGGGAGCGAGCAGTTCGATGCCATTTATGCCAGTCCGCGTGAACGGACTCAGGAAACCGCGGCGGCGATAGCAGCTGAGCGCGACTTGCCGGTCCATACTGCGCCCGAACTCGATGAAGTGGACTTCGGCGCCTGGTCAGGCAAGACTTTCGACGTGCTCAATACCGACCCAAGCTGGCGGCAATGGAACACGATCCGCAGCCTCAGCCGCACGGCCGGTGGAGAATCCATGCTGGACGTGCAACGCCGGGCACTCACATTGCTGGAGCGCCTTGTCGCAGAGCATGAGAACAGGCGCCTCGTGCTTGTCAGCCACGCCGATATCATCAAGACACTGGTCAGCTATGTTCTGGGCCTTCCCATTGACGCCTGGCCCCGTTTCGATATCGGCCCGGCATCCATCACGACAATTGTCGTTGGTGACTGGGGCGCCAAGCTCTGGACGCTGAACGAAGTTATCTCCTAGCCAGCGTGCCCGTATCCATCAGCATCCAAGCGCAGCAACAAGGAACAGTCATGGCTTTGTCGGCCGATGAGTTGAAACAAAAGATTGAAACCTTGGGGCCGTGGTTCCACAATATCGATCTGGGCGGCGTTTGGACTGCGCCCAACCACTTCCTGGGCGATTATCCCGGCCGCAAGTACCGCAGATTTGCTGACGCGATCCCCGCTGACCTAACGGGCAAGAGCGTGCTCGATATCGGCTGCAATGCCGGCTTTTACTCCCTCGAGATGAAAAAACGCGGCGCCGATCGGGTGCTGGCGGTCGATTTTGATGACCATTATCTCGACCAAGCGCGCTTTGTCGCCCAGACCGCCGGAGCCGATATCGAATTTCGCAAGCTCTCGGTCTATGATGTCGGCGCGCTGGCCGAAAAATTCGACGTCGTCATCTTCATGGGCGTCCTCTACCATCTGCGCCATCCGCTTCTTGCCCTGGACCTGATCCGCGAGCACGTCGCCAAGGACCTCCTTGTGTTTCAATCCATGCAGCGCGGCTCGACCGAGATCCTGCCACTTGAGGGGGATTACCCCTTCTCGGAAACGGCGATCTTCGATCGGCCCGGCTATCCCAAGCTCCACTTTATCGAGCAGCGCTACAGCAACGACCCAACCAACTGGTTTGT
The DNA here is from genome assembly GCF_058133665.1 of Devosia sp. Z11_6. Classification (NCBI taxonomy): domain Bacteria; kingdom Pseudomonadati; phylum Pseudomonadota; class Alphaproteobacteria; order Hyphomicrobiales; family Devosiaceae; genus Devosia; species Devosia sp. Z11_6. The sequence continues at coordinate 135,683 of NZ_JBYUNQ010000001.1, read as the reverse complement.
GCCCAATGCCGCGGCCGCCGAAGCTCTGCTGCGCAGCGCGGGTTTTGAGATCGTCAGCCATCCCGAGCAAGAGGTCTATATCTGCCGCGCTGCGGCACAATCCCCCTACGCCAAGCCGGTCTACCCGGCCACAGGAGCCACTGCATGATTGAAGCCGCGATGATCTGGAACGAGCCCAACAACAAGTCGCATTGGGACCCCGAGATCGACCCCGATTGGAGCCGTTTCGGCCAGATGGTCAATTTGGCGGCCGATGCCATCAAGGCACAGAACCCCGCGATCAAGCGTGTGCTCGGTGGCATTTCGCCCATCGATCCCGGCTTCATCAACCGCATGAAGGGCTATGGCGTGCTCGACCGGCTCGACGCGGTCGCGCTGCATGGTTTCCCGCTCGATTGGAACCTGTGGCAGATCGGGGAATGGCCGGCCAAGGTCGACGAAATCCGCGCCGTCACCGACTTGCAGATCTGGATCAGCGAAGTGGGCATTTCCACTTTCGGTGCCGAGGAGGTCCAACTCTGGGGCCTGCAGCGTACCGCCGAGTTGCTCAAGGGCAAGGTCGAGCGCATGCAGTGGTACAGCCTTTACGATCTGCCCCGCGAATGGGAAGCCACTACCCGTCACCGTGAGGCCGAGGGCTCATCCTACTACCGGCACTTCTACATGGGACTGCTGCGCGAAGACGGCACGCCCAAGCCAGCCTACGAGGAGTTCCGCAAGCACACGCCCGATATGGGCGTGGTGCAGTGGTTTCATTACCACGATCACCGGCTCGATGATGCCGTACGGCACATGAAGGATCTGGGCGTCACCTATATGCGCACGGGTCTGTCCTGGGCTGACAGCTTCCGTCCTGATGCCCTGGACTGGTTTGACCGCCAGATGAAGGCGCTCGAAGACTTCAACGTCACGGTGACCTTCTGCTTCACGCCAGAACACCGCGGTATCGCGCCTCATCACACCAGCGCTCCACAGATGCCCGAGGAGTTTGCCGAGTTCTGCCGCCAGATGATCGAGCGCTATGCGCCCGCCGGCGCGACCATGGTGAGCGGCTCAACCGTCGCACCGCTGCGGGTTTGATCCGTTGGGGGCGGCCGTCAGCCGCCCTCCCCCTTGATCTTGAGCTTGTCCACCAGCTTGCCGATGCGCCCCCGCCCATAGGCCACGCCGTGGTAGAGCGCCAGCGCCGCGCGACCCCAGCCAACATAGAGCCGAGGCTGCCCGGTCTTCTTGGCGAGCCAGGCCATGCGGTGGCTCCAGGTACTGATCCCGAAACGCATGATGTAGATGAGCTTGCGCCGCGGAGCGATGCCCTGCCGCGTGGGAGCAACTCGCTTTTGGGGCCGAACGCCCAGTTTGGGCCAGCTCAGACGATATGCGAGCCCCTCGCGCCGCTGGCGGAACCCCGCTGCCTGGGTTTGCACCACGAACTCGTGGTCGACCGGCTGCAGATCCAGCCCCCCTTCGCCGATGGCGTTCTGCACCAGACCATGCACCAGCGGCGAACGCACGATCACCACATTGGTGCCGCGCCCGTCCGATGAATAGGGCTCCACCCAGGCATCGCCAAAGGCGATGTCGGCGGTTTCCGCCACCACGTCGTCGCAATAATTGCAGGCCGAGTTCATGAAGAACCCCGAGCCCCAATCGCCATCCACGAGGTGCCACCAGTCCTGCGTGCGGGCGCTGCCATCGCGCTGCGTCAGCTGTGCCGTGTACCAATTGGCGGGCCGGTCAGGGTTCTTGAGCCGGTACTCGACTTTTTGCACCTCGCTCCACTCCGCGCCCATCTGCCAGGCAAAGCTTTCGATCATCCGGGCGCTTTTCATGTGGCCGCAAAACAACCCCAGCACGAAAACGATGCGCTCCTTGAGGACAGGATCTTCCTCGCGGAGGAGATTTACCGCTTTGATGAAACAGGGGATGCCCACCACCGCGTAGCGTCCGGGCACGGCGCGGATTTGCGCGATGACCCCGGCCATATCCACGGGGTAATAGCGCGACTTGGCGCCGCCCCGCAGTTCGTCAAGATCGCGCGAGATGCGATAGCGGAAAAAGCCGTTGCCGGTTTCGGGCAGCTCGGGCGCGACATGGGCGACGCCTTCCACCAACCCCTTGCGCAGCAACTCCGCCGCGACCCAGCTGACCATTCCGCCCGAACTGCCTTCGGCCCGGAAATCGGGCTCGGCCACGGCGCCCACATAGGCAGCCTCATAGCGCCCTACGCGCGGATCGCTTATCGGGGCCTCGGGGAAACGCTCCAGCGCCAATTGATCCTCGTTGCGCGCCAACGGCGAAAACGGACAGGTGCGCGAAAACGCCTCAGTCGCCTCGCCCATGAAACTGGCCGGGCCGATGGGCTTTTTCTGCCCGTAGGCGTCCCAATCCATCGCCGCCGCACCGTTATTCGCCTGCGCGACGCAACTGCCGCAGCCGATGCACAGTCCCGAGCGCACGATGGCGTCAGGACTGACCAGTTTGGGCTCCGCCCGCTTGGGCGCCGGATCAAGCAAGGACATGGTCGAGATAGCCGTTGGAATGAACACGCAAGGCTTCGATCCGCGCTGCCAACATGGGGTCGAGAGCTTCTCCCAAGATGGCAGCATATTGCTCGCCCGATGTCTCGGCACTGGCAAGGTGCCGTTCGGCCCCCACCGTCGCCATGAGATCCCGGACCTTGTTGGAGCGGTAATCGGACAGGGCGGCCGCAAATGGCTTGTTGTTCAGGAGCGCAAATACGCAGCCATGGAAGAAATTGGTGGCGACCGCACTCGCCCCAGCCATGAAGCACGCGAACTCTTCGGGACCCGCTTCGATCCAGCTCTCGTCGGCCCAGTCATTGCGATAACCGATGCTGACGAGCCGCAGCCCTTTTTCCTCCGCAAACCGGCGCACGCCGTCCCGGAACCATCCCGGCAATCCATGCCCATAAAGCGCCAGATAAGGCGTCTCGGCCACAAGCGGCTCCGCCGCTGGGGGGAATTGCAGGCAAGGATCGAGCACCAGGGTCGGCTCGAACCCCAGCGCGTCGCTGACGAGGCGATGAGAATTGGCGTCGCGCACTGCAATCGCATCGAACTGCCGAAGTTTGTCCGCCCAAGCCGGATCGAGGCCATCGGCGGCGGGGTAATTGCCAAAACTCGCGGCGTAAGAAGCCAGTTTTCCAGCGCGCAGCCCATCGCCATAAAAGAGGGGCACCGCGCCGTACCAGGGGTGACGCAGGTTCCAAACTTCATCGCTGCCGACGAGGATCAGGTCGAAGGGCTCCATAGCTTCGGGCGCATGAAGGGCAAAGCGCTGCGACAGCGGCAATTGGTCAAAGGCGGCAAAGAACTTGCCCATCTTCTCGCGATAGCGCGGATAATCTTCGGCGGAAGTCTTGATCGGCAGGAGGGGCTGCAGTGCGCAGCGCCATTCCAGGCGATTCACCCGAGCGGAGTCATGTTCAAGCAACACGGCGTCCAGCCCCCGCGCCCGCAGGCCGTCCACCAGTTGCCGCGCTTGCCAATACGAGCCGTAATTGATGCACTGATGAAAGGTGAGAACGCCGAGCCTTTGCGGTGCAACCATGCGAGACACTATCCGAAGCAATAAAGAACGAGGCCTTAAGAACACGAGGGGGAATGGGAAGGCAATGGCTCGCCCGGCCCTCCAGCGTCGAAGTCTTGGTGGACAAGGGCGATATTTCCAACGCTAGCTTGCTCCTGCGAGTAGCAGGCAAAGCTGGCAACCAGAGCCTAACCGGATACGGTAAGCAAGCCGTTCATCATGATCCTAAAGGTTCAGAGCTGCCCGGGCATCGGCCGATGCAGCCGGCGTGATCTGCTCGAAAGTGCACTGGCGCGGCGCCTTGTCAGGCCGCCAACGATGCAGCCGCGTCCCATGCCGGAACCGGCCAGCAGTGACATGGTCATAGAAAACCTCAACCACGAGTTCAGGTTTGAGTGGCACCCATTCCGCAGAACGTTCGGTGCTCCAGCGGCTAGGGCCGCCCGGGGCGTCGCCGGTGAAGCCTTCGCCGCCGGCAAGTGCTTCTACTCGCGCGGTGATTTCGGCCCGGTCTCGCGACGCGATGCCCGAGGTGAAGCCCACATGATCGAGCAAGCCTTGCGCGTTATAGAGCCCGAGCAGCAGGGAGCCGACCTCGTGGTTATTGCTGCTATAGCGAAAGCCGCCCACGACGCAATCGGCTGTTCGTATGCGCTTGATCTTGAGCATCGCCCTCACGCCACTCTGATAGGGAGTATCGAGGCGCTTGGCGATAACCCCGTCGATTGTCGCCCCCGTCTCGCCTAGCCAACCCTCGGCCAGCGCCCTGTCCTCGGTGCGGGGGGAAAGGCGCAGTCGCGCGGCTTCCGGTGCATTGGTCAAAAGGGCCTCAAGCTTCTCGCGGCGTTCTTCTAGAGGCGAGTTAATAAGGCTTGCGCCACTGGCATCGGCCAGGAGATCAAACGCGACGAGCAGGGCTGGCGTCTCAGCGGCGAGCTTACGCACGCGGCTTTCTGCGGGATGCAGTCGCATCTGCAGGGCATCAAAGGACAGGCTTTCCCCAGTTGGGATCACAAGTTCACCGTCCAACACGAACTGCTCGGCAGGAACCTCCGCGAGCGCAGCGAGCATTTCCGGGAAGTACCGGCCCAAAGGCTTGCCGGATTTGGCGAAGAGCGCAACCTCACCTCCGGCCTTGACCGCAATGCAGCGAAAGCCATCCCATTTCGGCTCGAACTGCCAGCCCTCGCCTTGCGGCAAGTCCTCGACGAGCTTTGCCTCCATGGGCTCGATGAAGTCGGCAGGCGGGGGTGGGGAAGGTGTCGCGATCTTGTGCACTTTGGGCATGGGGGATACTCCGCTTCTTCAAGCGGACTCCCTTGCCCTTGGTTCCCGCAAGCGGCATGGTCCGGCTAATTGCCGCGAAAGGATTACCTATGATGAACACCAGTGCGCTCGACGCCGTCCTCGCCCAGGTTGACCAGGGCCTCGACGCCAGCCTTGAACGGCTCAAAGCCCTGCTGCGCATCCCATCCATCTCGACCGATCCAGCCTTTGCGCAGGATTGCCAACGCGCCGCCGATTGGCTGGTCGCGGACCTGCAAGGCCTCGGCTTTGAGGCCGCCGCCCGTCCCACGCCTGGCCACCCGATCGTTGTCGCCCATGGTCCACAAACACCCGGGCCGCATGTGTTGTTCTATGGTCACTATGACGTGCAGCCGGTCGATCCCCTCGCGCTCTGGCACACCGACCCCTTTGAGCCCGTGATCAAGGAGGGTCCCGAAGGCCGCACCATCATTGTTGGGCGCGGCGCCTCGGACGACAAGGCTCAGCTAATGACCTTCCTTGAAGCCTGCCGCGCCTGGAAGGCGGCTACCGGCAGCTTGCCCGTGCGCGTCTCCGTAATGCTGGAAGGCGAGGAAGAAAGCGGTGGCAAGAACCTGCCCGGCTTCATGCAAGCCAATGCCCAAGAGCTGCGCGCCGACGTGGCGCTGGTGTGCGACACCGATATGTGGGACCGCCAGACGCCGTCCATCACCTCCATGCTGCGCGGCCTTGTGGGTGAGGAGATCACCGTCACCTGCGCCAACAAGGATTTGCATTCCGGCATGTTCGGCAATGCCGCGCGCAATCCCAACCAGGTCGTCGCTGATATCGTCGCCTCCTTGCGCGCTCCCGATGGGAGCGTGACGCTTGAGGGCTTTTACGACGACGTCCCCGAAATCACCCCGGAGTTGCGCGCGCAGTGGGAAGGTCTTGGTTTTGACGATGCCGCGTTCCTGGGCAGTGTCGGCCTGTCGATCCCGGCCGGGGAAGCGGGTCGCTCGGTGCTGGAAACGATCTGGTCGCGCCCGACCTGCGAGATCAATGGCATCTGGGGCGGTTATACCGGCGATGGCTTCAAGACGGTTATCCCCTCGCAAGCAAGCGCCAAGATCTCGTTCCGGCTCGTTGGCAATATGGATCCGGACAAGATCCGCGCGGCCTTCCGCCGGCATGTGGAAGCGCGCATTCCGGCCGATTGCACCGTGACCTTCAAGGAGCATGGCGGCTCGCCGGCAGTTACCGTGCCCAGCGAGGGCATCTATCTGCGTCAGGCGCTCAAGGCGCTGACGGACGAGTGGAACAAGCCGGCCGTGATCACGGGATCGGGTGGCTCGATCCCCGTGGCCGGAGAATTCAAGTCCATTCTTGGGCTCGACACGCTGCTGATCGGCTTTGCGCATGTGGATGATGCCATCCACTCACCCAACGAAAAATATGACCTCGAGAGCTTCCATCGCGGCATTCGCGCCTGGGTGCGGGTGCTCGCCGCCTTTGCCGATTCCGCCAAGGCCTGACGTGTATTGGACAGCCGGCAGGTCAGGCCGCCGGCTGTCCGCCCAGGAACTGCACCGCCTCGGCACCGGCCACAATGGCGCGCGCCAGGGCATCAGCCGGCTCGGCGCCCCCCAGATGGGCCGCCACAAAGCCCGCGGCAAAAGCATCGCCGGCCCCCGTGGAGTCGACGACCGGAACCACGGGCGCGGGTAGCGCCAGCCGCAGGCCGTCCTTGCCGCCCAGGGCGGCGCCATAGCGGCCGCGCTTGATCACCACATTGCTGAAGTGATCCCCCAGCAGCCGCATCTGCGGCTCAAAGCCAACCACTCCGCAAAGGGTTTCCGCCTCGGTGTCGTTGGCAAATAGCCAGTCGGCGCCACTGGTCCAGCGCAGGAACTCGGCCGGCCCAACCTCATCGAGAAAGCCGATGGACGCGGGATCGATAGCTACCTCGATGCCACGCGAGCGAGCGGTGGCGAGCAGCGCCTGCACGGCATGGCGCGGTGTTGCAGCAAAAAAGCTGTAGCCCGATACCATTACCATTCCGACACCCTCAAGCAGGCTTGCGGGCAAGTCTTCAGCACACAGATGCAGGTTTGCCCCGCGGTCGGTCAGGAAGCTGCGCTCGCCGTCTGGGTCGAGCAAGGTCACCAAGACCCCTGAGGGCAGGGATTTGTCGGCACCAAGCGCCGGGATCACTCCCAGACCGCGGAAGTAGTTCTCATACATCGGCTGGTCCGCAACCCCCACCCGGGCAGCAAACAGCACTTCTGTCCCCATGGAACCCAGCCACACGGCCTGGTTGGCGCCCGAACCGCCGGGGCGGCTGCGAATAGTGGCGCGGCGGTCCGAGCCTTGCACAACAGGGCCTTCAGGCTGGACGATGACGTCCGTCATCACGTCCCCGATCACCAAGACCCGGCTCATGCGCGATGCAGCGTCGGCTTGGGCGATGCGCGCTCGGCCAGAGCCACGGCAATCTGGGCGGCAACGGCGGCGTTGTTTTTCACCAGCTCGATATTGGCCTCGAGTGACTTGCCTCCGGTAAGCTCGAACACCCGCTTCAGGAGGAACGGAGTGAGGGCCTTGCGGCTGACGCCTTCCCGCTCGGCATCGGCGATGGCTTCGGCGATGCGGGCTTCAATCGCTACAGGATCAAGCGCTGCAGCTTCCGGGATGGGATTGGCGATCAGCACTCCCCCGAGCCCCAGATCGGCCTGCATGGCGATCACCCGGGCTAGTTCGGCAACGTCGTCGAAGCGATGATCGACCTTGTGGCCGCTTTGGCGGGCCCAGAAGGCAGGAAAGTCATCGGTGCGATACCCCAGCACCGGCACGCCATTGGTTTCCAGCACTTCAAGGGTCTTGCCGATATCGAGGATCGACTTGGCGCCGGCGCAAACAACGGCGACTGGCGTGCGGCTCAACTCTTCCAAATCGGCTGAAATATCAAAGGTCTCCCCAGCGCCCCTATGCACCCCACCGATGCCGCCGGTGGCAAACACGGAAATGCCAGCAAGCGCCGCGATCTGCATCGTGGTGGCAACCGTGGTGCCGGCCATCACGCCCTTGACGAGGAGCGAGGAAACGTCGCGCCGGGAGGCCTTGGCGGCAGTGGCACCTTCCTGGGCGAGGCGCTCTAGGTCCTCCCCGCTTACGCCGACGCAGAACCGGCCATCCATGATGGCGATGGTGGCCGGGGTGGCGCCGTGTTCGCGCACTACGGCTTCCACCTGATGGGCCATGGCCAGGTTCTGTGGATAGGGCATGCCATGGGTGATGATGGTGGACTCCAACGCCACCACGGGTTGGCCGGCTGCGAGGGCTTTTTTGATGCCGCTGCTGACTGAAAGATAGGCTCTGCCGTCCATGGGAAATCGTTCCGCTGCCAGAATAAAGGCACTTTTGCGCCAGTGTGCGCGGCGGCTTGTGCGCCTTGTCGACGCAGGGCGTCAAGTGGGTCTGCGTGTGGTGCCATTTTCCCTTGTCGCCCCCGGCATTTGGCTCTAGTTTGGCAGCAATTCCAGCGTTGAAAGGGCACTTCGCTGTACACGGTTTGGGTTGATCGCGCCGTCTGCGCGGACCGATATGCTCCCGGCTTCGGGCTCACGGCAGCAGTTTCCTTCAGCGTTCCAGCGCGCTTGTTCGCCATGCCGGCAGGGGCTTTTGCCTCTCTGGCGCCACAAAGATGAACGCCCTCTGAACATTTGTTCAGGCGGCCAGTTCGCCTCCCTTTTCTACCCCTATTTCCATCTCACAGGAGCTCCATCACATGAACAAGTCGCTCGCACTTGCCCTCGGCACGCTCATGGTCGCGGCGCCGGTCCTCGCCCAGGAAGAGCCCGTGCTCAATGTTTATAACTGGTCGGACTATATCGCCGAGGACACCATCGCCAATTTCGAGGCAGAAACGGGGATCAAGGTCAATTACGACGTTTACGACACCAACGAGATCGTCGATGCCAAGCTTTTGGCCGGCTCGTCGGGCTATGACATCGTGGTGCCGAGCGGCAATTTCCTGCAGCGCCAGATCCAGGCCGGCCTGCTGCGCGAACTCGACAAGTCGCAGCTGACCAATCTGGGCAATCTTGATCCCGCAGTGATGGCGACCGCTGCCGACTTCGACCCGGACAATGCCCATGCCGTGCCCTATATGATCAACACGATCGGGCTGGGCTACAACACCGCCAAGGTCGCCGAGGCGCTGGGCGCCGATACGCCGATCGACAGCTGGGACCTGTTGTTCAAGCCGGAGAACGCGGAAAAGCTCGCGAGCTGCGGCATTGCCGTGCTCGACAGCCCATCGGAAGTGGTGGGAATTGCCCTTCATTATCTCGGGCTCGATCCCAATTCGGAAAGCGAGGAAGACCTGGCCAAGGCCGAGGAACTGCTGACCGCAATCAAGCCTTCGATCCGCTACTTCAACTCGTCCCAGTATATCGATGACCTGGGCAATGGCGAAATCTGCCTGGCGCTGGGTTATTCGGGCGACGTATTCATTGCTGCCGATGCGGCAGAAGAAGCCGGCCAGGGCGTGGACGTGGGCTATCTCATTCCCAAGGAAGGCGCGGGCACGCTGATCGACTTCATGGCCATTCCCGTGGATGCGCCCCATCCCGAAAACGCCCACAAGTTCATCAACTACATCCTTGAGCCCGAGGTCGTGGCCGCGATCACCGATTACGTGTTCTATGCCAACCCCAACCTGCCCGCGACCGAGTTCGTATCTGACGAGGTCAAGAACAATCCTGGCATCTACCCGCCAGCCGAAACCGTCGCCAAGGCCTTTGCCCTGACCGCGCATAGCCCCGAGTTCGAAGAGCTCTTGACCCGCACCTGGACCCGCATCAAAACCGGCCAGTAACAATTCCCACCCATCGGGGGGCGGCCGCAGTGCCGCCCTTCTGACTTTTCGAGTGCGCCATGGCCAAGAAACCCCAGATCGCCGCCGATACCCGACCCTGGCGCGACCCGGCAGCCAAACCTTTTGTGCGCATCAAGGACGTGACCAAGCGCTTCGGCGATGTTTATGCCGTCAATGAAGTTTCGCTCGATATTTTCCAGGGAGAGCTGTTCTGCCTTCTGGGTGGATCGGGTTCGGGCAAGTCGACCCTTTTGCGCATGCTGGCCGGTTTCGAGCAACCCACCAGCGGCACGATCGAGATCGATGGGCAGGACATGACCGAGGTGGCCCCCTATAACCGCCCCGTCAACATGATGTTCCAGAGCTATGCCCTGTTCCCCCATATGAGCGTGGAACAGAACATCGCCTATGGCCTCAAGCGCGACCACCTGCCCAAGAACGAGATCGCCGACCGGGTCGAGGAACTGCTCAGCCTCGTCAAGCTCCAGGATTACGGCAAGCGCCGGCCGCACCAGCTTTCAGGCGGGCAGCGCCAGCGCGTGGCTCTCGCCCGTTCGCTGGCCAAGCGACCAAAGCTGCTGCTGCTCGACGAGCCGCTGGGCGCACTCGACAAGAAGCTGCGCGAGGAAACCCAGTTCGAGCTGGTCAAAATCCAGGAATCGCTGGGCGTCACCTTCATCGTCGTCACGCACGACCAGGAAGAAGCCATGACGCTGGCCACCCGGATCGGGGTGATGAACTATGGCGAAATCGCCATGATCGGCGAGCCCACCGATATCTATGAATTCCCCAATTCGCGCTTTGTCGCGGGCTTTATTGGCTCGGTCAACATGGCCGAAGGCGTGGTGATCGACGACGAACCCGACCATGTGCGCATTCGCTCGGCCGAGCTCGGTTGCGACATCTATGTCAGCCATGGCGTTGATTGCGCGCCCGACCAGATCCTGTGGTGGGCGGTGCGCCCCGAAAAGATCAGCCTGTCGCGCGAAAAGCCCGAGGATGAGCACGACGCCAATGTCACCAAGGGCATGGTCGAGGAAATCGGCTATCTCGGCGACATGACGGTCTACCAGATCCTGCTCGCCAGCGGCAAGCGCCTGCGGGTGACGCAAACCAATACGGTGCGCGGCAATCCCGACGCGATCACCTGGGACGAGGAAGTGTATTGCGCCTGGGGTGGCAATGCCGGCTCGGTGCTGACGGTATGATGGAGTTTGCTGCCATTGGCGCGATCGGTCCCCTCCCCCTTGAGGGGAGGGCTAGGGTGGGGGTTCGGGCGTTTGAACGGCGCGAACTCAGGCAGTTGAGCCTGTTGTTAGGCCGGAACCCCCACCCCGTCCCTCCCCTCAAGGGGGAGGGTGTGGATCGGGGCCTCCGGTCATCAGTGACACACAAGTCCACCCCCTCTTCGGCCCTCCCCTCAAGGGGGAGGGAGGGCAAAGCAACTGCATCGAGGCCCGGAACGGTCGAGGGCGGAGTTATCCATGTCCAGTTTTGACATCGACAATCCCGCGCCGCGCCGGCGGACCTGGACCATGGTGGAGCGGGGGCTCGCCGCAGTTGGGATTTCGGGCAAGATGCTGGTGATCGCGGCACCCGCGATCTGGCTGACCGTTTTCTTCCTTGTGCCGCTGGTTGTGGTCTTCGGCATTTCGCTGTCGATCAAGCAGTTCGGCCGCCCGCCCTATTCCGACCTCATCACCTTTGATGAGGAAGGCACGGTGCAGCTGACGCTGCACCTGACCAATTACCTGCGCCTGTTCACCGACAATCTTTATGTCGCCGCGTATCTCAGCTCGATCCGCATTGCCTTTATCTCGACGATCATCACGCTCCTGATCGGCTACCCCATGGCCTATGCCATTGCCCGGGCGCCTGATCGCTGGCGCAATATCCTCTTGATGCTGGTGATCCTGCCGTTCTGGACCTCGTTCCTGCTGCGCGTTTATGCGCTGACCGGCTTCATGCGTGGCAATGGTGTGATCAACCAGTTCCTCGGGCTGTTCGGCATCGAGCCGCTGGTGATGATGCAGACCGATTTCGCCGTTTATGTCGGCATTGTCTATACCTACCTGCCCTTCATGATCCTGCCGCTCTACACCAATCTGGTGAAGCTGGACGGCGCCTTGCTGGAGGCTTCGGCCGACCTCGGCGCGCGGCCCTGGCGCACTTTCCTGTCGGTGACCATGCCGCTTTCCATGCCCGGCATCATTGCCGGGTCCATGCTGGTGTTCATTCCCGCCATCGGCGAGTTCGTGATCCCCTCGCTGCTGGGCGGACCCTCGACCCTGATGATCGGGCGCGTGTTGTGGGACGAGTTCTTTGCCAACACCAACTGGCCCCGGGCCGCGGCGGTGGCTGTTGCGATGCTGGTGGTTGTGGTGATCCCGATCATGCTGCTGCAAAAGGCGCAAGACGCCGTGGTGGAGAAGTAAGATGCGGCGCGGCTGGTTTTTGCCCATCGCAGCGGCGCTGGGTTTCGTATTTCTCTACGCGCCCATCATTTCGCTGGTGGTGTTCTCGTTCAACGAATCCCGGCTGGTGACGGTCTGGTCGGGCTTTTCCTTCAAATGGTATGGCGAGCTGTTCCGCGATCCGCAGATGCTGGGTGCCGCGTGGCTGAGCCTGCAGATCGCCGCCGTCAGCGCCACCATTGCCTTGTTCCTCGGCACGCTCTGCGCCGTTGCGCTGGTGCGGTTCCGACGCTTCAGGGGCCGCACCGTGCTCGCGGGCACGGTTTCGGCGCCGCTGGTGATGCCCGACGTAATCACGGGCCTCGCATTGCTGCTCTTGTTCGTAGCCATGGAAGGCACGCTCGGCTGGCCGGCGGGCCGGGGCATGCTCACCATCATCATCGCCCATTCCGTGTTCTGCATGGCCTATGTGACGGTGGTGGTGCAATCGCGCCTGTCCGACCTCGATCTCAGCCTCGAGGAAGCGGCGATGGATCTGGGCGCGACGCCGGTGCGGGTGTTTTTCGACATCACCCTGCCCATCATCGCCCCTGCCCTGGTTTCGGGCTGGCTGCTGGGCTTTACCCTGTCGCTCGATGATCTGGTGATCGCGAGCTTCGTGTCCGGCCCGGGCTCGTCCACCCTGCCCATGGTGATCTTTTCCAAGGTGCGACTGGGCGTGTCGCCCGATGTCAATGCGCTCGCGACCATCATCATCGGCATCGTGGCGCTGGGTGTGCTGGGCGCAACGCTGTTCCAGCTACGCTCACGCCCACATGCGTCAAGCCGTTAAGTTCTCGTTCAGCAAGCCGTGATTGGACAAACCGACCCGGGCACCCCATCTTTCTCATATGTTCAACAAATGTGAAGGAGGTGATCCAATGTCTATTGAGATTACGGCGCTCAACGAGAGCCTTGGATTTGGTGGTCTGGCAGGCGAGGTACGCCTCGGCTAACAACACCTCCTCCGGCTTTGAGGCCGTTAAACTCAAGAAGGGCTGCCGCAAGGCGGCCCTTTTTTGTTGCCCGCTAGACCCGCAGATCTTCCAGCTGCAATGAATCGGCAAGGCTCGTGCGATCGAGCACTGCCCGGGTAGCAAGGGTGACCCGCTCGAACACGTGGCGGATTTCGCATGACGCCTCATCGCGACAATCCTCGCAACGCCGGTACGCCGTCAGCGACAGGCAGGGCAAGGGCGCGAGCGGCCCATCGATTAGGCGCAGCACTTCGCCAAACATCACCTCTTCGGGGGAACGCGCCAGCACATAGCCGCCAAGCCGGCCGCGACGGCTAGTGACGAGCCCGGCCCGCTTGAGCTCAAGCAGGATCTGCTCGAGGAATTTCTTGGGAATGCCCTGTTCCCGCGAAATCTCGCCAATCATGCGCGATTCACCGCGCGCCGCCCGGCTTAGGGCAAGCAGGGCGCGCAGCGCATATTTGGCCTTTTGCGAGATCATCGGGCTTGGCGCTTAGCCTCTCGGCTCGGGAGTCACAGGCGGCGCAACCGATGGACGGTCGGCTTCCCCGTCCTCGGGTTCCGGCGGCAGTTCGTCCAGTGACGGCAGGCTATCGCGGGGCTCGGGGGTAACCTCGGGCGGCTCGATGGGCGCGGCCGGCTCAGCGGGCAGCGCCGGCTCAGCCGGTGCGGTCGGCTCAGCAGGCATCGCGGGCCCACCGGCAGGCAACAGCGGCTCGGGAGCCTGGGGGGTGGACAGCATCGCACCGTGCTCGTGAGTCTCGGCCGCAGCATCGTCGACGGGCGGCACCAACAGATCAAGCGGCTCGGCGAGCGAAGCCGGCTCACCAACCTCCACCAGAGGCTCTTCGCGAACAACAGCCGCTTCGGCTGCGGACGGGTTGGCGGCGGGCGGCACAGCGGGCGCAGTTGCGGAACCGCCACCATCAACCAGCACCGGCGGCACCTGAGCCGTCTCCTGCGTCTCGGCAGTGGCGCTCGGGGCGCCAACAGGATGGGCGGCAAGCGGCTCGACAGGACCGAGTGCCTCGGCGAAAGCATCGGGCGCGTCGACATCGGTGAGGCTGTCGTTGAGCAGCTCAGGCTCGGTTTCCATGAAATCGGGTTCGAGGGTTTCCCCGGCAAGGGTCGTGGCCAGCGGCTCGATTTCCGTGGCTTCGGCGGCGGGGTCCGACTGGAGGCTCGCAGCCTCGAAATCGCCCAGCACCGGCTCGGTCCCCGCTGCGAGCGGGGCGCCCGCGACCTTGTGCAGGATGTTTTCGGTGGGGGCGAGCCGCGCTTCGGCCGCGCGCGCCTGGGCCGCGTATTCCTGGGCAACGAGCCCATCATCGGCGCGCGCGCCACTGAGCCAGGCGAGCATGCCGGCGGCAATTTCGCGCTCGCCCATGATCACCGTATCGGCGCCGTGGCGCGTGAGGTGCTCGACTTCCTCGTCCGAATGGGCGCGGGCGATGATGCGGATGGCGGGATTGAGCTTGCGGCCCTGCTCCACCACCGTGCCGGCCTCGAAGCCATTGGGAATTGCGATCATCAGCGCTTCGGCGGCACCCAGATTGGCAAGCTTGAGCACATCAAGGCTCGCAGCATTGCCCACCACGACCGCAATGTCCTTGGCGCGGGCAGCGGCCACGGCATGGTCGGTGTCCTCGATCAGCACCAGCTTGCCGGTAGGCTGCAGGGCGTCGGCGGCGACGCGGCCAACCCGGCCATAGCCCACCAGCACCGTGTGGCCGGTCAGAGTAACGGGCTCGGGGGCGTCGTCGAGGTCCTGGGTGTCGCTTTCAACGCCAACCGCATTGGGCCGGTCGGTGGTCAGCGGGCCATCGGAAACGACTGGCCCCTCGCCCGGCTCGATGCGGATGTCGTCGTCGCGTGCCGAGCGGCGGCCGAACTGGGCTTCGAAGGTTGGCTTGAGCAGGTCAGCGCCCCAGAACACCAGCGGGTTGAGCACGATGGAGATCAGTGCGCCCGCCAGGATCAGGTCCTGCCCTTCGGGCGGAAGGATCGCCAGCGACACGCCGAGCGAAGCAAGGATGAACGAGAACTCGCCGATCTGCGCCAGCGACGCCGAGATGGTCAGCGCCGTGCCCACCGGGCGGCGGAACAACAGCACGATGCCAAAGGCGGCCGCCGATTTGCCGATCAGGATGATGAACACGGTGGCCAGCACCGGCAGGGGATCGGTGATGATGATGGAAGGGTCGAACAGCATGCCGACCGACACAAAGAACAGGACGGCAAAGGCGTCGCGCAGCGGCAGGGTTTCCTGGGCGGCGCGGTGGCTGAGCTCGCTTTCCGACAGGATCATGCCGGCAAAAAATGCACCCAGCGCCAGCGACACACCGAACAGCACCGCTGAACCCAGCGCCACGCCCAGTGCAATGGCGAGCACGGCCAGCCGGAACAGTTCGCGCGAGCCGGTATGGGCGGTGACGTGCAGGGCCCAGGGGATGAGCCTCCGGCCAACGATCAGCATGAAGCCCACAAAGGCCGCGACCTTGACGAGGGTCAGGAACAGCACGCCCCAGATCCCCACTTCGGTGCGCAGCACGCGCTCGACAAACGACACGAAGGGATCGTGGATGCCGCTATCGGTGCCATAAAGGCTGGCAATGGCGGGGATCAGCACCAGCGCCAGCACCATGGCCAGATCCTCGACGATCAGCCAGCCAACGGCGATGCGGCCCCGCTCGGTTTCAATCAAGCGGCGGTCCTGCAGGGCCTTGAGCAGCACGACGGTGGAGGCCACCGAAAGCGCGAGGCCAAACAGCAGGCCCGCGCCGATGCCCCAGCCCAGAACGATCCCCAAACCCAGTCCCAACAGTGTGGCAAAGCCGATTTGCACCAGCGCGCCGGGAATGGCGAGCGCGCGTACGCTCATCAGGTCCTTAAGGGAGAAATGCAGGCCCACCCCGAACATGAGGAGGATCACGCCCAGCTCGGCCAGTTCTGCCCCCAACGCCTGGTCGGCGACAAAGCCAGGCGTATTGGGGCCCACCAGAATACCGGCAAACAGATAACCCACCAGCGGCGGGAGCCGGAAGCGATTGGCAATCATCCCGAAGATAAAGGCCAGCACCAGACCCGCGACGATCGTCGAGATCAGGGGGGTATCATGGTGCATGAAAGAACTCCGGGCTAACAACAAGGACAAGTGCAGGAATGACCCTGCAGCAAATTGGGGCATCACTGCGTGATCCGCAAGCGCCCGCGATCGGGAAAAGTGCAGCAATTAAATCGGTTTGGTCAGTTTTGCTGCAGCCCTCTCTTTGTTGATCAAGTTTGTCAGCGTGATGGCGAGCTTGACTAAAGCGCAGGGGGCTCGCAAGGGTTGCGGCGGTGGCGAGGTTCAAGCGCCAGCGAACCGCGCGATCCCACCGATTGCCGCCGGGTTTCGCACCCTGGGCAGACACGGAGTGGCGATGCGGTTATCCATTGGCTGTGAGATCGATTACGAGGTTTTCGACAACGCCACCTTGATCTTCAATGTCGAGGCGATGCATGGCGGGCGCCAGCGAATATTGAACGAGCGCATTGTGGTCACCCCGCCATTCGTGACCGAGCAGTTTACCGCCAACGACACTGGCAACCGGTTCCGGCGCCTGACGGCATCGGGTGGAGCGCTCAAGCTCCGCTATGACGCCCAGATCGTGCTTGATCCAGTGC
This sequence comes from Devosia sp. Z11_6, assembly GCF_058133665.1. Lineage (NCBI taxonomy): Bacteria > Pseudomonadati > Pseudomonadota > Alphaproteobacteria > Hyphomicrobiales > Devosiaceae > Devosia > Devosia sp. Z11_6. The sequence continues at coordinate 118,914 of NZ_JBYUNQ010000001.1, read as the reverse complement.
TGGCGAACCCGGCCGATATCGGCGAAGTTCCGGTGGCGCAGCTGCCGCCCGAAACCCTCGGGTTTCTCAATCCCTCGCGATATTGTCCATCGGACCTCCTGGCCCGCTTTGCGTCGCGCCAATTCGGCGATGTGGAGCCTGGCTTTGTCCGGGTGACCGAGATCTGCAACTGGATCCATGAGGAGGTCGATTACCTCGCCGGCTCCAGCGACACCTCAACAACGGCGGCCGATACCTTTGCCACGCGCGCTGGCGTGTGCCGCGACTTTGCGCATCTGGGCGTGACCTTTTGCCGGGCGCTCGGCATCCCTGCCCGCTTTGTGTCCTGTTATGCCTGGCAGCTGCAGCCGCAGGATTTCCATGCGGTGTTTGAGGCCTATCTCGGTGACCGCTGGTACTTGTTCGACCCCACGCGCATGGCGGCGCTTGACGGGCTGGTGCGGATCGGCTCGGGACGCGACGCAGCCGACACGGCCTTTGCTACGCTTTTTGGCAATGTGCAGTCGCGCGGAGTGCGCGTTTGGGCCGATGCGCTCGATGCGGATACGGATGAACCCTGGACAGTGGATGCGGTCAGCGTCGCCGAACTCAGCTGAACGAGACGGCGCCCAGGGCCGAGCCTTCAGCCCATAGAATCCTGCAGCGAGGTCACGCGCTCGACCCTGACTTCAACATCCATGCCCAGGTAATCCCCCGCAGCGCCGGTATAGGTGCCGGCAATGGGAATGGCCTGCCCGGGCTCGCGCGCCACCCCGACCCGGATCAGGTCGCGGGTGCCAATGATGCCATTGGTTGGATCAAATTCCACCCACCCGGCTCCCGGCAGGAAGACCTGGCACCAGGCATGGGTTGCGCCGCCGCCGCGATGACTGCCATCGCGGTCTGGGGAGTAAAGATAACCCGACACAAACCGGGCGGCGAGGCCGAGCGAGCGGACGGCCTCCATCATCAGCAGCGCGAAATCCCGGCAGGTGCCGCGCCGGCTTGACAGGGTGACGGACGGACGCTGCGTCCCTGGCTGGGTGCGCCGGATATAGGCAAAGCTTTCCTTGATGGCATAGGTCATGGTCATCAGCAGGTGACCGGTATTGGTGCTGCCCCGCGGATCAAGGAAGCGCCGGGCCCAGCTGTCGACTTCCGTTTCCTCGGGAAACTGGCGCTGGCTGGTGGGCCCCAGATCCACCGCGTCGGTGCCGCCATAGTCAAAGGGATACAGCTTGGCGCGCGGATCGATCTCGAAATCGGGCGAGCTTTCGGGCGCATGATCGAGCACCATGCTGGCGACGATGCGCAGCTCGTCAGCGGGCTTCTCGAAGCGCGCGAGGGCGATGCAATTGCCAAACACATCATGGATCCAGCGCACACCGACCGGTTCAGGCGAGATGCGAAGGGCAAAGGATTCCAGCGTTTGTTCCATGCTGTCACGCGGGCGCACCAGAAGGCGGTGCTCCCCGAAGTGGACAGGACCGGCATAGCGGTAGACCGTCTCGTGCCTGACCTGCAGCAGGGTCATGAGACCACCGTGATTTTTTCGGCTGCCCGGGTGATGGCGGTGTAAAGCCAGCGCGCGCGTTCCTCACGGAACACGAAGCTTTCGTCGAACAAGTAGACATTGTCCCATTGGCTACCCTGCGCCTTATGCACGGTCAGGCAATAGCCAAAGGTGAATTCATCGAATTGCCGCCGCTCGGGCCAGCTCATGGCGTCTTCTTCGCCCGAAAAGAACGCCTTGTGGGTCATTACCTTGGCTTCGCCCTTGCCCTCGTCAGCGCCCAGCAGCAGCGAATATTTGCCATTCGCCTTGCGCGCCACTTCGGTGACGATCCAGATCTGGCCATTGAGGAGGCGCTTGCGCGGATTGTTGCGCAGGCACACCATGCGATCGCCCACCACCGGCTCGTGAAATGGCAGGCCGCGCAACTCGCGCAGGCGGTCATTGTATTGCAGCCGCGTCTTGTTGCGTCCCACCAGCACCTGGTCGGCCTGAAGCACAGCATCGCGATCCACCGACTCACGCCCGACCACCAGTGACTCGCCATAGCGGCCATGTTCGAGATAGCCGCCTTCGCGCACATCCATGGACAGCCGGATGATCGGATTGTCGGCAGCCTGGCGATGGATTTCGGTGAGCATGATATCGGGCTCTTCGGCAGTGAAGAACCCGGCGCCCTGCACGGGGGGCAACTGGAACGGATCGCCCAGCACCAGCACCTTGACCCCAAAGGACAGGAGGTCCTGCCCCAGCTGCTCGTCCACCATCGAGACTTCATCGATGACGATGAGATCGGCATCCGCTGCGGGTGATTCCGGATCGAGCACGAAACGGGGCTCGCCTTCCTTTTCGCTCACCAGCGAATAGATCAGCGAATGGATGGTCTGGGCACCCTTGCAGCCACGCCGACGCATCACCAGCGCGGCCTTGCCGGTGAAGGCGGCATATTTAACGTTCTTGACGTCACTGCCCAGATGCACGGCAAGCGTCGACTTGCCGGTGCCCGCCCAGCCGAACAGGCGGAACACCTGCGGCCCGTCCCGATCCTTGAGCCAGCTGGACACGGCCTTGAGGGCCGCGTCCTGTTGTGCCGACCATTGCGTCATCAGCTGATCGTGGTCGCGATGGTGCCCACGCCTTCAATTGTGCCAACCAGCTGGTCGCCGCGCTGAACCGCGCCGACGCCGGCCGGCGTGCCGGTCATGATCAGATCGCCCGGCTCGAGACGAACCAGGCCCGAGAGATAAGCGACTGTTTCAGCCACGCCCCAAAGCTGGTCACCCAGATCGCCACGCTGCCGCTCGACGCCATTGACGCTCAGAGTAATGGCACCCGTGCCGGGATGGCCGATCCGCTCGGCCGGCACGATGGTGCCGATGGGGGCGGACTGGTCAAAGCCCTTGGCCATATCCCAGGGGCGGCCGGCCTTCTTGGCGACGGCCTGCAGGTCGCGCCGCGTCATGTCGAGGCCGGCGGCATAGCCGAACACGTGATCGAGGGCCTGGCTTTCCGGGATGTCGACGCCGCCGGTGCCGATGGCCACCACCAGTTCGATCTCGTGGTGCAGGTCACTGGTTTGGGGGGGATAAGGCACCGCGCTGCTATCCGTCACCACGGCATCGGCGGGCTTGCAGAAAAAGAACGGAGCTTCGCGCGCGTCATTGCCCATTTCACGGGCGTGTTCGGCATAGTTGCGTCCAACGCAGAAAATGCGTCGCACCGGAAACATCCGTCCGTCATCCACAGGAAGGCCAATGGGTGCCGGTGGCGAAAACACAAACTCAGTCACGCTTGAATTCCTCTACATAAGAGCCCAGCAAATCCTGGTCGATGGGCCCAAGCCGGTCGTTGGCGGTAAAAGTCTGGTGCCAATAGGGATAAAGCAGCGGCGGCCGGCTGACGGCGTCGAGCCGCGCCCGCTCCTCATTGGAGAGCTTGAGCTCGGCGGCAGCGAGATTGTCGCGGAACTGCTCTTCGCTGCGCCCGCCGATGATCACCGAAGTGACGCCCGGCCGGCCCAGCAGCCAGGCCAGCGACACCTGCGCCCCCGACACATTGCGCTCTTCGGCAATGGCGACGATCACATCGATGATGTCATAGAGCCGGTTCCAATCAGGCACCGGCGGCTCGCGCCAGCCCCCCACATGGCGGCCGGCATCGGGGCCGCCTTCGCGCCGGTATTTGCCCGACAGGAGTCCGCCGGCAAGCGGAGACCAAACGAGAATGCCCAGCCCCTGATCCTGGCTGATCGGCACCAGCTCATATTCGGCTTCGCGCGAATGGAGGGTGTAATGGATCTGCTGGGAAATGAAGCGTTCATTGTGGCGCTCGCCGGCAGCCTGGAGCGCCTTCATGATGTGCCAGCCAGAGTAATTGGAGCAGCCGATATAGCGGACATGGCCGTGCTTGACCAAGATGTCGAGCGCTTCCATGGTTTCTTCGACCGGGGTCATCCCGTCCCATTCATGGACCTGGTAAAGATCGATATGGTCGGTCTTGAGGCGCTTGAGGCTGGCCTTGCACTGCTCGATGATGTGATGGCGCGACAGACCCGCATCATTGGGACCATCGCCGGTGCGGAAGCGCACCTTGGTGGCAAGCAGGGTGCGCTCGCGGCGCCCGTTTTCGCTCAGCGCCACCCCGATCATCTCCTCGGACACGCCCTTGTTGTAGATATTGGCGGTGTCGAGCAGGTTGATGCCGTGATCGAGGCAGAGATCGATCTGGCGGGTGGCTTCGTCCTGGGGCGTGTTGCCCACCCGCTCGGAGCCACCAAAGGTCATGGTGCCCATGGTCAGGCTTGATACGCGAAGTCCCGAACGGCCGAGATAACGATACTCCATGGCGGAGCTCCTGTTGTGCTGGGTCGTTAGGGCTAGTGCGCAAACGCGGTCGGGTCAATGCGCGCTATGCGCGGGCACCCCAAAACTGCTACGAGTCTGGCCTCCACTGGAAGCCTTGTTGTTGCGGCCCGCCAATCCATTTGTATCTGTTTCGCTGGTGACGCTGGGCATGGTGGCCACGCAGATCGGCGCTTCGCTCGCCAAGGGGCTGTTCCTCCTGATCGGGGCAAGCGGCACCACCGCGCTGCGCCTGCTGCTTTCGGCGCTGGTGCTGGCCATCCTGTTCCGGCCCTGGCGGTTCCGGCTCGATCGGGCGCAGTGGCGCGCCGTGGGTTTTTATGGCGCGGCGATGGGCGCCATGAACCTGCTGTTTTATAGCGCGCTCGCCACCATTCCCCTTGGCGTCGCGGTGGCGCTGGAATTCACCGGCCCCCTCGCCGTCGCGCTGGCGGGCTCGCGCCGCGGCATTGATTTTGGCTGGGTGGCGCTGGCGGTGCTGGGGCTGCTGTTCCTTTTGCCGCTATTTGGCTTGTCTGAGCCGCTGGACCCAATGGGGGTCGTTCTGGCACTGGCCGCCGGGGCGTTCTGGGCGGGCTATATTGTTTTCGGGCAGCGCGCGGGGACCGGTGGCGGGCCCCATACGGTGGCGCTGGGCGTGGGGCTCGGGGCAGCGCTGGTGCTGCCCTTTGGGCTGTGGAGTGCGGGCGCCGCCATGTTTGACCCGGCCATCCTGCCACTGGCGCTGGCCATGGCGCTCCTGTCCAGCGCCATTCCTTATTCGCTCGACATGCTGGCGTTGCCCCACCTGCCGGCGCGCACTTTTGGCATCCTGATGAGCGCACAGCCGGCGCTGGCCGCGTTGATGGGGCTGGTGCTCCTGGGCGAGCAATTGAGCGCGTGGCAATGGGCCGGCATTGGCGCGGTGATGCTGGCGTCGCTGGGCAGCACCGCCACAGCCCAGCGCAGCCCGCCGCCGCTGGCCTGAACCCCACGAAATCGGCTGCAAGGCCTGTCGGCTTTTGGCATAGTCCCGCGTCATCAATCAGAAGGGACGCGCCATGCTCTACGCCGTGTTGTGCTATAGTGACGAAAATGTCGTCGGCTCCTGGACCAAGGAAGAAGACGATGCCTGCCTTGCCCGCCTGGCCCAGGTGCAGGACCGGCTGGACCAAAAGGGCAAGCTCGGTCCCGTGGTGCGCCTGCTCCCCACCACCGCCGCGACCACGCTGCGCAAATCGGGCTCGGGCGAGCCGCTGGTGATCGACGGCCCCTTTGCCGAAACCAAGGAACAGTTTTTGGGCTTTTACGTCGCCGATTGCGACACGCTCGATGAAGCCATCGACTTCGCCAAGGACCTCGCCAAAGCCAATCCGGTGCAGGGATCCTATGAAATCCGGCCGCTTTCCATCTACAAACCCAGTGGGCTCAAGCCATGACCGACAGCGCCTGGATCGCGGCAGCCCTTGCGGCAGCTCGCCCCCAGGCGCTGAGCGCCTTGTTGCGCTATTTCCGCGACCTTGATCGCGCCGAGGAAGCCTTTCAGGAGGCGAGCCTGCGCGCGATCAAGACCTGGCCCGAAAAAGGCCCGCCGCGCGAACCGGTGGCGTGGCTGGTTTTCGTGGGCCGCAACAGCGGCATCGACCAGGTGCGCAAGACCCGGCGCAATGTGCCCCTGCCCGCCGACGACATCCTCTCCGATCTCGACGATGCCGAAGCCGACATGGCCGAGCGGCTCGACAACGAGCATTATCGCGACGACATCCTGCGGCTGCTGTTCATCTGCTGCCATCCCGAATTGCCGGCCACCCAGCAGATCGCCCTGGCGCTGCGCATCGTGGCGGGGGTGCCCACCAAGCAGATCGCGCGCGCTTTTCTCGTGGGGGAAGCGGCGATGGAGCAACGTATCACCCGCGCCAAGGCGCGCGTCGCCGCCAATGCCGTGCCGTTCGACCCACCCGATGCGGTGGCCCGGGCCGAGCGGCTGGGGGCGGTGGCACTGATGATCTACCTCATTTTCAATGAAGGCTATTCGCGCGGCCACTCCGACGAAGCGGCGGCGCGGCTTTGCGACGAGGCGATCCGGCTGGGGCGCTTGCTGTTGCGCCTCTTCCCCACCGAACCCGAGATCATGGGCCTGCTGGCGCTGATGCTGCTGCAGCATGCCCGCAACCCCGCGCGCGCCGACGCCGCTGGCAATCTGGTCCTGCTGGAAGACCAGGATCGCAGCTTGTGGAACGGCCAGATGGCGGCCGAGGGGCTGGCCTTGGTGCAAAAAGCGCTGCGGCACGGGGAGCCCGGCGCCTATCAGGTGCAGGCTGCCATCGCCGCCCGGCACGCCGTGGCCCAAAGCGCCGCTGAAACCGACTGGGCCAGTATCGAGCAGCTATATGGCCTGCTCGAAGTGCTCCAGCCCTCCCCGGTGGTGACGCTCAATCGCGCCGTCGCCGTGAGCAAGGCGCGTGGGCCCGCCGCGGCGCTGGCGCTGGTGGAGCCCCTTGCCGAGCGCCTTGATGGCTATTTTCATTTCCATGGGGTACGGGGCGGCTTGCTGCTGCAGCTGGGCGAACACGCCGCAGCGCGCGAAGCGTTCAACCGGGCGATTGCACTGGCCGGATCCCCCGCCGAAGCGGCCCATATCCGCGGCCATCTCGATCGGCTGGGAGCGCTATCCGAAGGTGGTGACGATCCGGCGCCGCTCAACCAGCACAGTTCAAGCTAGCAAGCGAGGCTTCGGGAAGTCCGCTGCAAGCGCGCAAAAAGATGCCGGCGCGAACGCCGGCATCGGTTTGTTATTTGGCGGAGTTTCCTCGGGCTCCGGCCTGACCGGCCGAGGAGCCTGCGCCCCCTGACTGCCGGGCGCCGGCTTGCTGTTCGCCGATGGTGCCACCGACCGGTCCGTCAATCCCGGTGGGCTGACTGCCAGGCGGCAAGGCCTCTGCAGGCGGAACGCCAATTGGATTGGGAACCATGTCCTCGATCCCGCCGCCGCCCTCGTCATCCTGCTCGCCCTGGGCGGAGAACTCATCGCTGGCCTGGCGCCAGTGATCCTCGTGGCGCCCTTCGGGGCGGCCTTCCTGCTCCCAGAGCTGGTAAGCGCGGTCCCGGGTCTTGCCTTCTTTATGCTCGTCCTGGTCCATCGGATTGCCTTCTCGGGCGGTTGTCAAAGGGGGTGTAAGCGGCGCCTAACCCTTGTCGCGGTTGTTGTGGGTGTGATGGCTGTCGCGCACCCCGCCCCCGCCTGAAACGTCGGACTGCCGCCCATTGGTCGGCTCCCCTGGCGCTGGACCGCGACCCTCAGTGGGGTCGGGAAGGTCCTCACGTTGGTGGCTGCTGCCGGGACCGCCATGGTGGCGATTGGCTTCCGGGATTTTCTGAGATGTAGACATGGCGCTCACCGATCGTGCTGCAGACCCTGATTGGTCGTGTTCTGCTTGATGTTGCCTTGGCGACCCTGCTGATCATAGTTGCGTTCGGCGCCATTGGCGGCGGCGTTGCTGGTATTTGGATCCAGGGTGGCCTCGCCGCCGGGGCCTTTGGTGCTCCGGTTGGCGGGTGGCACGGGAGGCAGATGTTTGCTCATCGTTGATCTCCTTTTGCGTAAGGGAAAACGTGCAAGCCCCCAGCATGTTCCCCAATTGGTGCCGACAATAACGGGAGCTAAGCGGGAAGCTTGGCCGCCCGGCGCGCCTTGCGGCTGGCCAGCACGGTTTGCAGCGACACCGGCGCCCAGCCCTGCGGATCGACGCCCACGTCGTATTGGCGCGTGACCGGGCTTAGCCGTCCATGGGAGTGGCCATGCAGGTTGATGGACTTCTTGCCCTGCGCGTTCCAGGTGCGGAACGGATAGTGGCAAAGCACCAGCATATGGCCCTCCAGATGCAGTTCGGCATAATGTTGCACGCTGGCCCAGCCGTCGGCGGCCAAGGTGGCCGGCCCGTCATTATTGCCAATGATCAGGTGCTTGCGGCCGGGGAGCGCAGCTAGCAGGGCCGCAACGGTGGCGCTGTCGCCGCGGGAAAAATCGCCGAGATGCCAGACTTCATCCTCGGGGGAAACCGTCTGCGCCCAGGCGGCAACCAGCGCCGTGTCATGTTCGGCAACCGTGCTGAAGGGGCGCCGGTCGATGCGCAACACGCGCGGATCGCCAAAATGGCTGTCGCTTGTAAAGAAAATCATCCCGCCTCCCCGCCTGGCCGCGTCGAGCCTTGAGCCAAACACGCGTTAATAGGGTCGGGAAAGCGCGCCGCCACCATCGGCGAGCAGGGCGCGCCATTGCATGTGGTCCCCAAGAAAATTGGCGGGCGCAGCCTCGAACTCGACGATCACCCGCAACATCAGGCGATAGGCTTCATTGGACACGGCGAACACCAGCCGCAAGGGCCCCTGCTCGGGGATGAGTTCGGCGGCCACCTCCATGGCCGTGCGCAAGGCTTCCTCGCGCGCAGCCGGAAGGTCCTGCAACTCGACGCCGGTGTGATCGAGGCTGAGATCACCATTGGCCATCATGTCAAAGTAAAATCGGGGCATGCACTTAATTCCTGCTCGCACCAAGCAATGCTCAGCTCTCGCGATTGTTTCCGTCCGCTTCGATCACAATCTGGAACTCTGCTGCAGTTCTGCGCCTTTGTATCAATGGCAACAAAGGTCGGAGAGGTCCCATGCCCCGTTTTCAAACCTGCCCACCCCATGCGGCACCCGCCGACGCGGTTGTGGTCAATATCTGGCATGCACTGGGCCGGGTGGTTGGCGATGTGGGCTGCGCCCATTACCCCAATGCAAGTGATTACATCGTCCCCGACTTCCCCCGACCGGTGCCGCTGGCGTTGGAACGCGCCGAGGAAGTCCGCGCCCATTGCGGGCTTGCCCGGGTGGTCATCGCCATTGATGATCCGAGCCTATGGAAACCCGAATGGGGCGCATTGCTGCAAGCTGAAGGCGTTCATTGAACCCTGACGCTGTTTCGCCTGAATTCTTGACCTATTCGCCCTGATCTTGCCGGGTTAGGGCTATTGATTATGTCCGCAGCGGCTCCGTCGAGCCCCGGGGTCCTGATTCATGCAGCTCAAGCCCAACGCATATAGGCTCAACGAAACCGTCAAGGGCGTTGAAACCATGACCCGCTTTGCCCTGGCCGTTTTGGCCCTGGCATCGGGCGTTTACACCTATCTCGGGGTGCGCGGGCTGCTGGATGGCTCGGCCACATTCGTGTTTTTCGCTGCCATCATTTATTCGGCCGCCGTCTCGGTCGCCATTTACGCCTTTTGGAGCTTCATGCTCCGTTTCGTGCCGCTGGTGACATCGGGGGTGCAACGGGCGGGCCTGTTCGCCACCATGGCCGTGGGGTGCCTGATGATCATGGCCATGAGTTCATGGCTCAATGCCGCGGCATTGGCGGGATCGGCGGCCACGGAGCAGCATATGGCGGTGACGCTCCAAGGCTATGCCGAGGACCTCGACCAGGCCCATGCCAATGCGCTGGCCGCCCAGTCGCTGCTGCCCGATGTGCAGCGCGCCGCGGAACGGTTCTCCGGACTGGCCGCGGACGAGCGGGAGTCAGGCGCCCTGACCGGCACCACCGGCTCGGGCAGCGTCGTGCAATTGCTCACCCAGATGGGCACGCAGATGAACCAGTTGGCGGCCACCATCACCAGTTCGCGCGATGAAGTCGCCCTGCAGTTCGAACAAGGCTCGGCGCGCCTCGCCACCATGCGCGAGCTGGTATCAACGCCGGGCAGCATCGAGCCACGGCTGGACGGCTTCCAGGCCGAGGCCGTGCAACTGACCGCCGTGATCGCGGCGCTGCAGCAGACCGGCGTCGCCGCTTCGGTCAAGCGCGCTTCGGCCGATCTTTCCGCCGGCTTTATTGCTCCGGTCGCCGATGGGCAGATTGGCGACCTGGCCAATCGGCAGAACCAGGTGATGGAAACCGTGCGCACTTCGGTGGCGACCCAATCGGCGGCGCTGACCACCGCGGCCGACGAGATCCTGGCGACACCAGCCGTTGAGCAACGCCGCTTTGTGCCCCTGTCCAGCGCCGAAGCGGTGCTGCGCTATTGGCAGGACTTCATTCCTTCCTGGGCCGGCGCCATCTCCATCGATCTGTTGCCGGTGGTGCTGGTATTGGTGCTGATGATCGTCAACGACGCCATGCGGCGGGAATCTGAATCCCTCGAAGAAGCGGAAAACATCACTGCCGCCGAAATGCTGCGCGCCATGGCGCTGTATCGCCAGATGGAAGCGGCGGGCGTGGTTGTTCCTCAGGCACCGCCGGCGGAGCGGCCCGAGACCGAACCCGAGACTGTGCCCGAAGCACCGATGGAGCCATTGGCGCCCGCTGCGGCCAGCCACACCGATCCAGCCGACGGGGCGGATGCGACAGTGACGCCAATCGACAGCGCCCAGCGCAAGCGGGGCGACGGCCCCGCCCGCGTATGAGCACGAGCGCCGAAGCGTCCGAAGAGCCGCAGCGCGCCTCCTGGGGCCGGCGCCTGGTCCAGCGGGCCGCGGCGGTGGACGATGGCGCAGTGATGCGCACCGCGTTCTGGGCGCTGCTGCTGGGCACGGTTTCGGTGCTGTTCGTCGACTTTCGCGAATTGACGCAAAACCAGGCCGCGCCCCTGCCCGTGCCGACGCAGCCCATCCTGCCGCCCGCCCCCGCCACAAACCCCGAGGCATCGCCGGGCGCCGGCACCCGCCCGGCGATCACCACCAGCCCCGAAGTGCTGGAAGGGGCCCTCGTCATCGCGCTGCGGCCCGGGGGCGAGTTGAGCCTGACGGGAACGCTCGATGTCGGCTCGGCCGAGCGGTTTGCCGCCGAGATTGCCGAGCGGGGCGAATATGTGCAAACTGTGGTTCTCGACTCCCCTGGAGGATCGGTCGTGGATGCACTGGCGATTGGCAGTCTGATCCACCAAAGGGGCCTTGCCACCAAGGTCGCCGCGGGCTCGCTTTGCGCCTCCTCCTGCCCCATCATATTCGCCTCGGGCGCCGAGCGGATCGCCAGCCCCGAAGCGGCTATAGGCGTGCACCAGATCTATGCAGCGGCGCTGGGCGGCAATGCCCAGGACGCGCTTCGGGTCGCCGGCACCGCGATGAGCGACGCGCAAACCACCACCGCCCAGATCACCCGGCATCTGGAACAAACCGGGGTTGATCCCGCGCTGTGGCTGCATGCGCTCGAAACGCCACCGCAGCTTTTATACTATTTCACGCCCGAGGAGATGCTGGCCCTGAGGTTGGCTACTCGGCTCGATAACGAAGATTTGGCCGATGGAACCGGAGGAGAAACGGAGCCGTTACGTGCCAGATAAGCCGGGAACCGGCAACAAGGGGAGGCGAGCATGTCTACAAACCAAACATTGACGCGTCATCGCGACATCCAGGTCTGGGTGACGGGGCGACGCGGGCGGCCGGCGATCGCCCGGATACGCAATCCGGATGGCCAGCAGCGGGCGCAGCTGCGCCTGAGCTTTGGCAGCCCGGTGAGCGACAAACGCGACCCGGCGGCCCTTGATGACGGGGTCAGCCCCTGTTCCTGGGCGGCGTGGCTGGCCGAGCTCGATCGCCAGCGCCTGGCGCTGCGCATCGACCCGGCTGCCGGCGCGTTCGAGCTGGTGGATCGCAACGCGCAGAACTGAGCCCTAGGAGCGCGGTTCAAGCCCAAGAGCGTCGGCGATCAGGCTATAGGAGCGCCGACGCAGTTCGTAGGAATGCATGGTCGTGGTGATCATCACCTCATCGGCCCCGGCCGCCTCGGCTTTCTGGCTGATGGCGGCCTTGACCGTTTCGGGCGACCCCACGATCCAAAGGCTCGATTGATGCTCGATCACCGCGCGCTGCTGGGCGGTGAGCGGATGGGCGATTGCCTGTTCGGGCGCAAACAAGCGGCGCTGTTCGCCCGAATGGAACAGGGCCCAGTTCACCTCCTGCGAGCTCGACAGGAACCGCGCTTCCTCGTCGGTTGGCGCGCAGATCACCGACAGGCACAACAGGGTGCGTGGCTCGGGGAACGCCGCAGTCGGGGTGAAGGCTTCGCGATAAGCCGCAAAAGCAGGCGCCGCGGGCGTTTGGCTGAAATGGGCGGCAAAGGCATAGCCGATGCCAAGCTGCCCGGCCGCGGTTGCGCTCGAGCCCGATGAGCCCAGGAGCCAAAGGGGCGGCAGGCTGATGCCACCGGGCGCGACGGCGACATGGGAGAACGGGTGTTCGGGGGGAAAGCCTTCTTCCTCAAAGGCCAGCATTTCGCTCAAATATTGCGCGAATTCCTCGCCGCCGCCGGTGCGCAGGGCGCGCATGGCATAGCCGTCGCCACCCGGCGCGCGCCCCAGGCCCAGATCGATGCGGCCGGGATGCAGGGCTTCAAGCGTGCGATAGGCCTCGACGATCCGCAGCGGCGCGTGATTGAGCAGCATCACCCCGCCCGACCCCACGCGGATGGATTTGGTGTGAGCGGCAGCGCTCCCAATCAGGATTTCGGGCACGGATGACGCGATCGAGGGCATGCCATGATGCTCGGCATACCAGAGCCTGGTGTAACCCAGCTGGTCGCCCAGCTGCGCCAGCTTGATGGTCTCAGCCATGGCCTGAGGCGTGCTGGTGCCATCAGCGATGGGCGCGAGATCCTGGATGGAAAGGGCGAAGGGGGCGGTCATGGGCTTTGGGCTTTCGCAGCTAGTCTTTGCGTCCTCATATCGGTAAATTACGATGAAAGCGAGACAGCGTGGCGGCGTGAGGGGCTGCCGAGGCGTGGCGCGGGCAGCACAGAGCGGGGGTAATCGGGCGGCAGTGGTTGACTCGGTGAGGCTCTTGCCGGTTACTGGCGCCGATCAATACCTTCCGAGTGCGGCCATGACCAAATCCCTTCCAGCTTGCCTCGTGGCGGCTTTGCTGCTCGGCACTGCCGCTCCCGCAGTGGCGCAGACCGATGTCGCCGCCCTGCCCTCTGCCGGCGTGCTGGACATTGTCGATGAAGTGCGCGTGGGCCTGGCGTTCCACGGCGTTTATTACACGCTGATCCCGCAGGATTTCGGCGATTGGGATTACAGCCGGCTCGAGGACGTGACCTTCGACGTTCTCTTCACCTCCCCTGATCTCGATGCCTTCCGCTGGATCGGCGCGCCGCGGCCAGAAATCGGCGCCACCATCAATCTCGAGGGCGAGGACAGCCTCGTGCATGCGGGCCTGACCTGGCAGGCGCATCTCTTTGATAGCCCGGTGTTCGTGGAAGGCACCTTTGGCGCGGCGATCCACAATGGTTATCTGGGCGACGACGCGCCGGACGGCCGGCGCAAGTTCGGCTGCCGCGTCAATTTCTACGAGCGCATCGGGCTGGGCGTCGACCTGACGGAAAACGCCACCGCCACCTTGGCCTATGAGCACTCCTCCAATGCCGAGCTCTGCGACTACAATGCCGGGATCTCCAACCTCTCCCTCAAATTCGGCTGGAAGTTCTAGCCGGTTAAGCTGCGCTTAGGCATAGGAACGCAATGATGGGAAGGCCGGCGATCCCCGGCCTTTTTGTTTTGCGTAGGCCCGCCATGCTCCGTTTCTGCATTCCCGTCCTTGCCCTGCTGGCCACCACTGCACCCGCCTGGGCGCAGGTGGATCTGCTGCCCGAAATCCGCGCCGGTGTTTTTGCGCGCGCTGCCGGGGCTGACCTCTTCGATGGCGGACGCATCGAGGATGCCAATGTGGAGTTGCTGTTTGCACCCGATTGGGGCCAGCTGGGGCTCCTGGGCGAAATCCGGCCGCATATCGGGGCGACGCTCAACACGGCGGGACATGAAAGCCTCGTTTATGCCGGCGCCAGCTGGACGGTACATGTGCCGGTGCTGCCGGTCTGGGGCGAGGCGAGCCTGGGTGCCGCATTGCACAATGGCGAGTGGCTCGACGATGACGTGACCCAGCGCTGGGGCTGCACCGCGCTGCTGCGCGCCTCCGCCAGCGTCGGGGTCAATGTCTTGCCCGGCGCGGCGGTAATGCTGACGGCCGAGCACCTGACCGATGGCGGCGCCTGTGGCGGCCCCGACGAGGGCGTCACCAATGTGGGCGTGCGGGCGGCGCTGCGCTTCTAGGCTCAGGCGACCTGGCCGGCGGCCCAGCCCGAGGCCCAGGCCCATTGGAAGTTGTAGCCCCCGAGCCAGCCGGTGACATCGACCACTTCGCCCACGAAATAAAGGCCGGGCACTTCGCGGGCAGCCATGGTCTTGGCGTCGAGATCGCGGGTGTCGATGCCGCCCAGCGTCACTTCGGCGGTGCGATAGCCTTCGGTGCCGACGGGCTTGAGCGTCCAGTCCGACAGGATCGCGGCGGCCTGGTCGAGCTTCTTGTCGGAAAAGTCGCCGACGATCCCGGGCAGGTTGAGCTCATCACCGAGGAGTTGGGCGAGCTTTTTAGGCAGGAAATTGCCCAAGACGGTCTGGATCTGCAGCTTGGGCGTGGTTTGCCGCGCCTGGCGCAACAGCTCCCCCGGATTGCGCCCAGGCATCAGATCCACCCCGATCGGCTCGCCCTCGCGCCAATAGCTCGAAATTTGCAGGATCGCCGGGCCGGAAAGGCCGCGATGGGTGAACAGCAGCGCTTCGGCGAACCGGGTTTTGCCGTGGCGCACCACGGCGTCCGTAGCGATACCGGCAAGCTCCTTAAGGCGCTCAAGCGCGCCGGTTTCAAAGGTCAGCGGCACCAGCGCGGGGCGGGTGTCGGTAACGCGCAGGCCGAACTGGGCCGCGAGCTGATAGCCAAAGCCGGTGGCGCCCATCTTGGGAATGGACTTGCCGCCGGTGGCGACGATGAGGCTGTCGCAGGTTACCGAGCTGGTCGAGAGCTGCAGGGCAAAGCCGTTGTCCGCCTTGCTGACCGCTTCGATCGCGGTTTCCAGCACCAAGGTCACGCCGGCCTGGCGCATTTCGCTCAGGAGCATGCTGTTGATCTGGGTGGCAGGACCGTCGCAGAACAGCTGGCCGAGAGTTTTCTCGTGATAAGTGATGCCATAGCGCTGGACCATGGCAATGAACATTTCGGGCGTATAGCGGCTCAGCGCCGACAGCGCGAAGCGGGGATTGTTGCTCAAAAAGCGATCCCGGCCCTTGTCGGTCGTCGCGTGGATATTGGTGAAGTTGCAGCGCCCACCGCCCGAAATGCGGATCTTTTCGCCGGCATATTTGGCATGATCGACCACCAGCACGGTGCGACCGCGCTTGCCCGCTTCAATGGCCGCCATCATGCCGGCAGCCCCGGCGCCCAGCACCACGACGTCGTAGTGGATCATGCTTTGTCCTTTTTGGTTGACGGCAGTTACCGCGATCAACCAATCCGGCGCAAGGCTTGCGAGGGGTGACGCAGTGGCAAGGGGCAACGGGCCGCAGGCGTCTGGCCCCGCCCTAGCAGCCGGGAAGCGCAGCAAAGGAAAGCCGCACAGCAGCCGTTGACTAAATCCTATTTGGGAGTATGACTTCGCCTGCTTTCCATTTAAGCAGTCAAACCATGCGCAGCATCAGCACATCAGTGACCTCATCCACCGCACGGCTGTTCGCCGGCGGCGTTGCTGCGCTTATGACTAAAACCACCAAAACCGCCTGAAGCTTTTCCCCGGGTCGCGCTCCCGCCGGGGAGAGGCCGAAACCGGATGACCATGGTCCCACCGGGATCGTGCGGGGCGGAAAATTGGTACAGGGACTGGAGTTCCATTCATGGGTTATCGCGTCGCAGTTGTAGGGGCCACGGGCAATGTGGGCCGCGAAGTTCTCGCCATCCTGGCTGAGCGCAAGTTTCCGGCCGACGAGGTGATCGCCTTGGCGTCATCGCGCTCGATCGGGCGCGAGCTGAGCTTTGGCGACAAGATCCTCAAGGCCAAGAACCTTGACGATTTCGACTTCACCGGCGTGGATTTTGCCATCATGTCGGCCGGCGGCGCCATTTCCAAGGAATGGGCGCAGCGCATTGCGGCCAAGGGCTGCATCGTCATCGATAATTCCAGCTACTGGCGCTATAACAGCGACGTGCCGCTGGTGGTGCCCGAAGTGAACGCCCATGTGCTGGACGCCTTCATGGCCAATCCGCGCCGCACCAACATCATCGCCAATCCCAATTGCTCCACCGCCCAGCTGGTGGTGGCACTCAAGCCTCTGCATGACTTTGCCAAGATCAAGCGCATTGTCGTGTCGACCTATCAGTCGGTTTCGGGCGCAGGCAAGGAAGGCGTTGACGAGCTCTGGAACCAGACCAAGGGCATTTTCGTCAATGACAGCCCCGGCCAGGGCAACAAGTTCCCCAAGCAGATCGCCTTCAACGTCATTCCCCAGATCGATGTGTTCATGGAAGACGGCTACACCAAGGAAGAATGGAAGGTGCTGGCCGAAACCAAGAAGATCCTCGATCCAAAGATCCGCGTAACCTGCACGGCCGTGCGCGTGCCGGTGTTTGTTGGCCATTCGGAAGCGGTCAATATCGAGTTCGAAAACCCCATCACCGCCGATGAAGCGCGCGACATCCTGCGCGAAGCGCCGGGCATTTCGGTGCTCGATAAGCGTGAGCCCGGCGGCTATGCCACGCCGGTGGAATGCGTGGGCGAATACGACACCTTCGTGTCCCGCATCCGCGAAGACGATACGGTGGAAAATGGCCTCGCCATGTGGGTTGTGTCCGACAATCTGCGCAAGGGCGCGGCGCTCAACACCATCCAGATCGCCGAAACCCTGATCGAGCGCGGCCTCATGGCCAAGAAGGCCGCCTAGCCTCAAGACTTTTCGCCGGCCCCTAGGCGGGGCCGGCATTGTTCACGCGGCCGACGGGGATCCGCCA
The DNA here is from genome assembly GCF_058133665.1 of Devosia sp. Z11_6. Lineage (NCBI taxonomy): Bacteria > Pseudomonadati > Pseudomonadota > Alphaproteobacteria > Hyphomicrobiales > Devosiaceae > Devosia > Devosia sp. Z11_6. The sequence continues at coordinate 101,781 of NZ_JBYUNQ010000001.1, read as the reverse complement.
AGCCCGCAGCCTGCAGGGTCCTCCATGTCTCCGCGCGATATTTTGCTCGCCCTTCTGGTTGTGACCGTCTGGGGCGTCAACTTCACCGTCATCAAGCTCAGCGTTGCCGAACTGCCGCCGGTGCTGGTCGCGGCGCTGCGGTTTTTCTTTGCTGCCGTGCCGGCCGTGTTCTTCGTGCGCCGGCCCGATGCACCCTGGCCCCTTGTGATCGCCTATGGACTGTTCATGGGCGTGGCGCTGTATGCGCTGCTCAATCTCTCCATTTACCTCGGCATGCCCGCGAGCCTGGCGTCGCTCGTGCTCCAAGTGCAGGCCATGTTCACGATCCTTTTGGGCTTTGTGGTGTTGCGCGAGCGCCCGCGGCCACAGCAATTGCTGGGCGTGGCGGTGGCGTTTGGCGGCATTGCCCTGATCGGCAGCGTTGGGCTCGAGGGGATGGGCTTTTTGCCCTTCGCCCTCATCATTGCGGCGGCCATGGCCTGGGGCGTCGCCAATATCGTGTCCAAGAAAGCCGGCAATATCGATATGCTGAGCTTCACCGTTTGGGGGAACCTGGTGGCGCCCCTGCCCCTGCTCTTGTTGTCGGTGGCGCTTGATGGTCCGGGCGTGGTCGTTCATGCACTGACGCACCCCACCTGGCAGGTCGCGGCCATGGTGGCGTTCCTCGCCTATCCCAATACGCTGTTCGGTTTTGCGGTGTGGAGCAATCTGCTCAAGCGCTACCCCACCGCGAGCGTGGCGCCCTTCACCCTGCTCGTGCCCGTGGCGGGCATCGCCTCAGGCGTCGTGTTTCTTGGGGAAACTATCGGGCCGGCAGAGATCGCCGGGGGCGCGCTGATCCTCGTCGGCCTTGGCTTGGCGGTGATCCGCCGGCGCGAACCGGCGGCTTACGCCGCGATCAGAGCTCCGGGCGGATAAAGTCGCCGGTTTCGCTGTCCATCACCCAGAGCTCGCCGGTTGAAATATCGAACCAGGCGCCATGTACCGCCAGCTTGCCCGCGCTTTCGAGCTCGGCCACATAGGGGAAGGTGCGCAGATTATTGATGGAGTTGCGGATGGAAATCCGCTCCAGCGCCGTTTGCCGCTCGGCCGAGGTCAGCAGCTTGTTGGCGCCCAGCTGGTTAGGCAACTCGCCCAGCATGCCGATCCACTTGCCGATGAAGTCGCCATGATCGAGCGGCTCGGCCGTGGGATCGAGCGCGGCGCGAATGCCGCCGCAGCGGCCGTGACCCATGATCACGATATTGGCGATGCCCAGCGCCTTGACGGCAAACTCGATGCCCGCCGAGGTGCCGTGCTGGCCGCCATCGGGCTGGTAGGTGGGGACGAGATTGGCGACATTGCGCAGGACGAACAATTCGCCCGGTCCCGCATCGAAGATCATCTCGGGCGCAGCGCGGCTGTCGCAGCAGGCGATAATCATGGTGGTGGGATTTTGCCCAAAAGCGGCAAGGTCGCGAATCCGATCGCGCTCCCGGGAATAGCGCCCCGCCATAAAATTGGCGTGACCCTTCAAAAGGTGTTCAGGAAAGCGGTGCATGGGCTTTCAATTAGCTGTAAGAGCCAAAGAGATCAACTCCAGCGCAACAGCGCCAGCGCATCGGTGGCATGCATGATTATCTACCGGTTTTTGTCGGGTGAGGACGACGCGAGTTTTTGTCATAAGGTCACCAAGGCGCTTTCGGAAGGCTGGAGCCTGCATGGCTCGCCCACCTATGCCTATGATGCCTTCAGCAAGAAGATGCGCTGCGGGCAGGCGGTGACCAGGGTCGCCCCGGACCAGCCCTATGATCCCGACAAGAAGCTGGTGGACTACTAGCGCCGCTTAAGCGCCAGCCATTGCAGCATCATGATGGTCTTGCCATCGATGATCTCGCCCCGATCGATCATGGCGAGCGCTTCCGCGAGCGGCAGCTCGAGCACCTCGATATCCTCGCCCTCATCGGCGAGCCCCCCGCCCGCGGCAGCCGAACCGGCATGGTAAAGCCCAAGATAGCAACTGACTTTTTCCTGCACCGAGCCAGGGCTCATATAGGCGTCGAACATATGCTCGACCCCGAAGGGCTCGTAGCCGGTTTCTTCCAGCGCCTCGCGCATCACCGCGGTTTGGGGCGGATCGTTGTCGACAAGCCCGGCACAAACCTCGACGAGGAAGGCTGGATCACCGGCGGCAAACACGGGGTAGCGGAACTGGCGGATCAGGATGACCGTCCGCGCATCCGGCTCGAACAGGAGAATGGCCGCGCCGTGACCATGGTCATAGCATTCTCGCACCTGATGCTGCCAGGAACCATCGCTGCGCTGGTAGTCAAAGCTGGCCTTGGTGAGCGTGCCCCAGTTATTGGCCAGGGTTTCAACAGTAACGTCCTTGATCCGCTTGCTCACGCCGGCCCCTTTGATTCTGCCCCGGCGTTCTAGCCCATGGCCCTGGGCATCGCAAACCGCGCGGGATCGGCCGAGGAGGCAACATTGGTCAATTGCGGCGAAAGTTTATCCCTGCAAGACGTTTTCGGGCTTTGACCTTGCGACAGCTCGACGCTAGAAGTCTTGAACTATTCCAAACTGCAGCGGCTCTGCCGCGCCAGCGAGGCTGCATTGCCGGTTAGACCCCGTCCGATCTCCCCCCATCTGCAAATCTATCGCTGGACCATCACGATGACGATGTCGATCGTTCATCGTGCGACCGGCATCGCCAATTATGCCGGCTCTTCCCTGCTGGTGCTGTGGCTGGCAGCCGCCGCCTGGGGCGAGGAGCCCCTCAATGTCGTCAATGCCATCTACGGCTCATGGCTCGGGCAGCTGGTGCTGTTTGGCTATACCTGGTCGTTGATCCACCACATGCTGGGCGGTTTGCGCCATTATGTGTGGGACCTGATCTATGGCCATGAGGCTGGCCAGCGCGAGGCGCTGAGCTGGGCCAATCTCGTGGCCTCGGTTGTCCTCACCCTCGTTGTCTGGACCATTTTCGTGTGGGTTGGCCGCTGATGCGCGAACAGATCATTTCCAAGGCCACCATCGCCAATCCCAAAAGCAAATATGGGGATGCGCGCTCCTCGACGAGCCACTTCATCCTGCAGCGCCTCTCGGGCGTCAGCAATATCGTGTTCCTGGGCTTTTTGATCTTCATCGTGGTGCGCCTCGCCGGCCAGGACCGCGCCGAGATGGTCGAGGTGATCGGCAATGCCTGGATCGGCCTGCCCTTTGCCGTGCTGCTCGTCATTGTGACGCTGCACATGCACAATGGCATGCGCGACATCCTCGAAGACTATTTCGCCGGCCGCACCTATAGCCTTTACATGATGCTCAACACCATGTGGACGCTGGCGATTGCCGTGATCGGCGTCTTCTCCATTCTCAAGCTTGTATTCTGGGGTTAGTGGCTGATGGCTTCCACCTATGAGATCATCGACCACGAATTCGACGTGGTGGTGGTAGGGGCCGGTGGCGCCGGCCTCCGCGCGACCCTGGGCATGGCCGAACAGGGCTTCAACACCGCCTGCATCACCAAGGTCTTCCCCACCCGCAGCCACACCGTGGCCGCGCAGGGCGGCATTGCCGCTTCGCTCTCCAATATGGGCCCCGATAGCTGGCAGTGGCATATGTACGACACCGTCAAGGGGTCGGACTGGCTGGGCGACAACGACGCCATGGAATATCTCGCGCGTGAAGCGCCCGCGGCGATCTATGAGCTCGAGCATTATGGCGTGCCGTTTTCGCGCACCGAAGCCGGCAAGATCTACCAGCGCCCCTTTGGCGGGCACATGACCGAATATGGCGAAGGCCCGCCGGTGCAGCGCACCTGCGCCGCCGCCGACCGCACCGGCCACGCCATTTTGCACACGCTTTATGGCCAGTCGCTGCGCAACGACGCGCAGTTCTTCATCGAGTATTTCGCGCTCGACCTGATCATGGGCGAGGATGGCTCTTGCCAGGGCGTGATGGCCTGGAAGCTCGATGACGGCACCATGCACCGCTTCCGCGCCAAGCTCGTCGTCCTGGCGACCGGTGGCTATGGCCGCTCCTATTTCTCGGCGACATCAGCCCATACCTGCACCGGCGACGGCAATGGCATGGTGGCGCGCGCCGGCCTGCCGCTCCAGGACATGGAATTCGTGCAGTTCCACCCGACCGGCATCTATGGCGCGGGCGTGCTGATCACCGAAGGGGCGCGTGGCGAAGGCGGGTACCTGACCAATTCGGAAGGCGAGCGCTTCATGGAGCGCTATGCCCCCAATGCCAAGGACCTCGCCTCGCGCGACGTCGTCAGCCGCTGCATGACGCTCGAAATCCGTGAAGGGCGGGGCGTGGGTCCCAAGAAGGACCACATCTTCCTTCATCTCGATCACCTCGACCCTAAGGTGCTCCATGAGCGCCTGCCGGGCATCACCGAGTCAGCAAAGATCTTTGCCGGCGTCGACCTGACGCGCGAGCCGATCCCGGTGCTGCCGACCGTGCACTACAATATGGGCGGCATTCCCGCGAACTATCATGGCGAAGTGCTGAACCCGACCGAAAGCGAGCCCGACCGCGTCGTGCCCGGCCTGATGGCCGTGGGCGAAGCGGCCTGCGCTTCGGTGCATGGCGCCAACCGGCTCGGCTCCAATTCGCTGACCGACCTCGTGGTGTTCGGCCGTGCCGCCGCGCTGCGCGCCGGCAAGGTGCTCGATCGCACCGCACCCGTCCCGGCGATCAACAAGAGCCAGGACGACAAGATCATGGCGCGCTTTGATCGGTTGCGGAACGCCAATGGCGGCCAGCCGACGGCCGACCTACGCGAAGCCATGCAGCGCACCATGCAGGAAGATGCCGCCGTGTTCCGCACCGGCGAAACCCTGCAATCGGGCGTGCAGCGCATGAGCGCCATCTATAACCAGATGGCCGATGTGCGCGTGTCGGATCGCTCGCTGATCTGGAATTCGGATCTGGTGGAAACGCTCGAGCTCGAAAACCTGATGGCCAATGCCATGGTCACCGTGGTGTCGGCCGAAGCGCGGCACGAATCGCGCGGCGCCCATGCCCGCGAGGATTTCCCTTCGCGCGACGACGTCAACTGGCGCAAGCACACGCTGAGCTGGATCGACACCGATACCGGCGCCGTGCGGCTGGGCTATCGCCCCGTCCATGTGGACCCGCTGACCGATGGCATTGATTTGAAGAAGATCGCGCCCAAGGCACGCGTATACTAGGCGGGCGACGGGTAGCCTCGTGCAGCATATTGGATCGAGACCAAGCTCAGTGCCGCCGCAGCGGCGCTTAAGAGAGGAATACGCATCATGGCCGAGCTGACGCTCCGAAAGGCCGATCGCCCGCTCAAGGGCAAGACCTGGCCCAAGCCGCAGAGCGCCAAGCGCCTGCGGGAATACCAGATCTATCGCTATGATCCCGATTTGGGCGACAATCCGCGCATCGATACCTATTTCGTCGATCTCGATGATTGCGGGCCCATGGTGCTCGATGGGCTGCTCTATATCAAGAACAAGGTCGACCCCACCCTGACCCTGCGCCGCTCCTGCCGCGAAGGTATTTGCGGGTCGTGCTCGATGAACATCAACGGGCTCAATACGCTCGCCTGCACCAAGGGCATGGATGACTCGGCGGGGCCTATCAAGGTTTACCCCCTGCCCCATATGCCGGTGGTCAAGGACCTGGTGCCGGACCTTTCCAATTTCTATGCTCAGCACCGCGCCATCGAGCCGTGGCTCAAAACCACTTCACCAACTCCGACCAAGGAATGGACGCAGTCGGTTCCCGAGCGCGCCAAGCTCGACGGGCTTTATGAGTGCATCCTGTGCGCCTGCTGCTCGACCTCGTGCCCGAGCTACTGGTGGAACGGGGAAAAGTATCTGGGACCGGCCGCCCTGCTGCAGGCTTATCGCTGGCTGATCGATTCGCGCGACGAAACCACGCAGGAGCGGCTCGACGACCTCGAGGATCCGTTCAAGCTGTATCGCTGCCACACCATCATGAACTGCGCCAAGGTCTGCCCCAAGGGGCTGAACCCCGCCAAGGCCATCGCCGAAATCAAGAAGATGATGGTCGAGCGCCGCGCGGCGTGACGCATGGCACTGGAATGAGAAAACGGCGGGTCATGGACCCGCCGTTTTGCATTTGAAAGAACCTAGTTCGGCTCCACCAGCGCCACGGAGCCGGCTTCAAAGGCGGCCTTGCAATCGGCGCTGTCATGCATGGCATGCTCCTCGAACCGGTTCAGCGCCGACCCCGGCCCTTCGAAACGTGGGTCGTCGCATTCATCGTCATTGGCGTATTCGGAAGTGTTGTCGCCAAAATCGATGCCATTGGTGGGATAGGGTGCTCCGGCCTGGTAACTCGGCTGGTACACGGCGCGGATGGAAACCTTGCCCTCGCTTTCCAGCGTCCGGCAATCAGTGGCGTCGGCCTGTATATCCTCAGGCAGCAGCTTCTTGCTCGTGCCTTCGCCGCGGAAGCGCGGATCATCGCATTCCCCGTCATTGGCCCAGCGGCTGGTATCGCTGCCATAATCGAACTGGGCGACGGGCGGGGGCGCATTGGGATCGCGCAGGGTTATGGTGCCTGCCTCAAAGGCGGCGCGGCAATCGGCCGCGTCATGCATGCGGTCAACCTCGAGCAATTCGTCAGCGACACCGGCACCCTCAAAGCGCGGATCATCGCATTCGTGGTCATTGGCCCATTGGCTGGTGTTATCGCCAAAATCGGGCGCCGCGGGTGGATTGGCCGCATTCCCCTGCCGCAAGGTGATCCGCCCCCCTTCGAATGCCGTACGACAATCGGTGGCGTCATGCAGCCGGTCAGCCTCGAGCAGTTCGACGGCTACGCCTTGGCCCTCGAAACGCGGATCATCGCACTCGCCATCATTGGCCCATTCGCCGGCATCGTCCCCCCAGTCGATAGCGCCCGTATCAGCGGCGGTGCCGGCAGTGGGCGCGGGCTCAAGGGAATTGGAGAGCTTGTCGCCAAAGGCCGATCCGAGCGTGCTGCCCATCAGCACCAGGACGCAGGCCATGGCCGGCAATGGCTTGTTGATCGCTTTCACTGATCTCTCCTTTGTGCTCGCGGCAACTTAGCGCGAGTTGAGCCCGGCGCACAGCATTCGCGGGGCCGATAAACGGGCTAGCGACAGGCGGATCACCCGCGTGGATGGGCCTTGCGATAGCTTTCCAGCAGTCGATCGGTATCGACTGCCGTATAGATCTGGGTGGTTGAAAGCGAGGCATGCCCCAGCAGCTCCTGGATGGCGCGCAGATCCCCGCCCCGGCTGAGGAGATGGGTGGCAAAGGAATGGCGTAGCGCGTGGGGCGTTGCCGATTGCGGCAAGCCAAGAGCGCCGCGCAGTTGTTCCACCCGCAGCTGGATCAAACGGGGTGACAGCACGCCGCCTTTGACGCCCCGGAACAGCTGATCCTCGGGCCAGAGCTTGAACGGGCAAAGCTCGCGGTAAAGCGCGATGGCTTTGTGCACCGGTCCGATCAGCGGCACCATGCGCACCTTGCCGCCCTTTCCGGTGACGCGCAGCGTTTCCCCCTCAAGGTCGCCGGACTTGATCGCCAGGGCCTCGGAGATACGCAAACCTGCCCCGTAACAGAGCGAAAGCACGGCCATGTCGCGCGCCGCGACCCATGGTCGCTCTTCCATTTGCCCCGTGGTGGCAATGGCGTCGCGCGCTTCGGGCACGGTCAGGGCCTTGGGCAGGCCGCGCGGCTGCTTGGGCGTGCGAATGACGTTGAGCGCCTCGGTCGTGAGCACGCCCTCGCGCTCAAGGAAGCGAAAGAAGGATTTAAGGGCCGAGAGCACCCGGGCGAGCGAGCGCGAGCCCAGGCTTTCCGATCGGCGCTGCGCCATGAAGGCGCGGATATCGGCGGCCCGCAACTCCTTGAGGGTGAGGAGGGTCACCGGACCGCCGGTGTGACCGGCCAGAAAACTCAGGAACTGATCGAGATCGCGGCCATAGGCCTCAAGCGTGTTTCCGGCGAGCCGCCGCACCGCGCCAAGCTCGCGCTGCCAGAGCGAGAGCTGCAGGCGCACGAATTCATCGGTGGCAAAAGCGGTGTCGGTCATGGCTTCAAGCTAGCCTGCGGGCGTTAGCAAAGGGTAGCGGCTTTGGCAGAATCACTTGCGCTTCCTATGTAGCGGATGCGAACAGAACAAGCACAAATGACCGAGCATCCAGATATCGTAGCGGTGATGGTGGGGGTAGCCGTTGAGGGCCCCTATTCCTATAGCGTGCCTCCAAGCATGCGGGTTGAGCGTGGCTCGATCGTGGCGGTGCCGCTGGGCCCGCGCCTGACGCTGGGCGTCGTCTGGGGTCCGCCCAAGGATACGATTGCCCATAATCGGCTGCGCGCGATTGCCCAAAGCTATGACGTGCCCCCGCTGTCAGAAGAACTGCTCAAGCTCGTCGATTGGGTGGCGCGCTATACGCTGGCGCCGCCGGGACAGGTGCTGCGAGCGGTCCTGCGCTCGAGCGAAGCGCTCGATCCGCCCCGCCCGGTGATCGCTTATCGCCGCACCGGCTGTGAGCCGGAAAAACTGACCCCGGCCCGCCTGCGCGTGCTCGATACGCTGACCGATGATATGCCCCTGCCCCGGGCCGCTCTGCTGGGTGCAGCCGGGGTGTCGCAATCGGTGCTGGATGGGCTGGAACGCGCCGGTGCCCTGGAAAAGCTCGAAATCCCGCCCCCGCCCGTGGCCCTGCCGCCCGATCCGGATGAGGGCGTGGCGCGCCTCAATCCCGAGCAGCAAGCCGCGCTCGAGCAGGTCACGGCGCTTGATCCCCATGAGTTCGGCGTGGCGCTGCTCGATGGCGTCACCGGGGGTGGCAAGACGGAAGTGTTTTTCGAAGCGGTGGCCGATACGCTGCGCGCCGGCCGGCAGGCACTGATCCTCTTGCCCGAGATCGCGCTGACCCACACCTTCCTTGATCGTTTCACCAAGCGCTTTGGCACCCGCCCGGCCGAGTGGCATTCGGAAATGACGCCGCTACAGCGCGCCCGGGTCTGGCGCGGCGTGCTCGATGGCACGGTGCGCGCCGTGGTGGGGGCGCGCTCGGCGCTCTTCCTGCCGTTCCGGGAACTCGGCATGCTGGTGCTCGATGAAGAACATGACGGCGCCTACAAACAATCGGACGGCGTCAACTACCATGCGCGCGACATGGCCATTGTGCGCGCCCGCTTCGCCAAGGCGCGGGTGATCCTGTCTTCGGCCACGCCCTCGGTCGAAACGCGCAACAACGCCAATGCCGGCCGCTATGCCCATGTGCTGCTGACGGCCCGCTATGCCGCGGCGAGCCTGCCCAATATTACCGCCATCGACATGCGGCTCGACGGGCCCGAAAAAGGGCAATGGATCGCCCCGACCCTGGCGCGTGAAGTGTTTGCGGCGCTCGACCGGGGCGAACAGGCGCTGTTGTTCCTCAACCGGCGCGGCTATGCGCCGCTGACCCTTTGCCGCTCCTGCGGGCACCAGTATCAATGCCCCGATTGCTCGGCCTGGCTGGTGGAACACCGGTTCCGCGGCGTGTTGATGTGCCACCATTGTGGCCATGAGATTCGGGCGCCAAAAAACTGTGCCGCCTGCGGCGATGTGGATGCGCTAGTGCCGGTGGGGCCCGGCATCGAGCGCATTGCCGAGGAAGCCGCCGCCCGCTTTCCCGATGCGCGCCGGGTGATCCTCTCGTCGGACATGGGCACCAATGCCCAGTTGCGCGAGCGGTTCAGCGAGATCACCCGCGGCGAATATGACCTCATCATCGGCACCCAGCTGGTGTCCAAGGGGCATCACTTCCCCAAACTATCGGTGGTGGGGGTGCTCGATGCCGATCTGGGCCTTGCCCATGGTGATCCGCGCGCGGCCGAGCGCACCTTCCAGATTCTGACGCAGGTAGCGGGCCGCGCCGGACGGGCCTCGCAAATCGGCAAGGCGTTCCTTCAGACCTACCACCCCGATCATGCGGTGATGCGCGCTATGGTGACGGGCGACCGCGAGGCCTTTTATGCTCATGAACTGGCGGCGCGCGAAGCGGGCATCCTGCCCCCGTTCGGGCGGCTGGCGGCCCTGATCGTTTCAGCCAACGAGCATGACATTGCGATGAACTTCGCCAAGCGCCTGCTCTCGGCGGCTCCCATGACCGAGCGGGTGCGCTTGTTCGGACCGGCAGATGCGCCGGTTGCCATGGTGCGCGGCCGCCACCGCGTGCGGCTGCTGGTGCAAAGCAGCAAGGAGTTCGACCTGTCGGGCTATGTGCGATTCTGGCTGCAAAGCGCGGAACGCCCCACCGGCAATCTGCGTGTGCAGGTGGATATCGATCCCGTCAGCTTCATGTAACCGTCACAATGATAGGCCAGACAAAGAACCGCGACCAAGCGACACACCGACGGGTTTGCCATACCTGCGACACTTTCGCCGTCGTGGAATCCCCAGGGGGAGCCTTGCAAGGCGCGCGCCGCTTATGTTAGAGCGGGCCTGACTTCCAGGGAGCAGGCAGATTGCTCCTTTTTCAAGCAAGAACAAGCCTTGGCACCGTCCGGCTTTCCCCTTCGGGACAGGCGGCGGAGCGAACGGGTAAACCAAGAGGGTGATGCGGCATTGGCAGCGCAGAGTGGAGTGCTTACCCAGATCGCCCGGCCATACGCGTCGGCTTTGTTTGATCTGGCGCAGAGCGAGAACCAGCTCGCTTCGGTCGAGACAGGACTATCCGACGTTTCCCGGCTGATGAACGAAAGCGAGGACTTTTCCCGCTTCCTGCGTTCCCCCGTGATCACTGCAGAAGCCAAGTCAGTCGCGCTCGACGCCCTGCTGACCCGGGCCACCGTCAATCCGCTGGTCGCCAATTTCCTGCGGCTGGTCGCCAAGAATGGCCGCTTGTTCGCGTTGGACGGCATCATCACCATCTTCCGGGAACTGGCCGCCGCTGCACGCGGGGAAGTCACCGCGGATGTGGTTTCGGCAACCCCGCTCAGCTATGAGCAGGCCAATGCCCTGAGCGAGACGTTGCGCGCCCGGATCGGCAAGACCGTCACGCTCCATCAATCGGTCGATCCCTCGTTGATCGGCGGCCTTCAGGTGAAGGTCGGATCGCAGATGATCGATTCTTCGCTCAAGACAAAATTGACCGCGATGAAGATCGCCATGAAAGAGGTCGGGTAAATGGACATCAAAGCCGCGGAAATTTCTGCGATCCTCAAGGACCAGATCAAGAATTTCGGCCAGGAAGCCCAGGTTTCCGAAGTCGGACAGGTGCTTTCCGTCGGTGACGGTATTGCCCGTGTTTACGGCCTCGACAAGGTGCAGGCCGGTGAGCTCGTCGAGTTCCCGGGCGGCATCAAGGGCATGGCGCTCAACCTCGAAGCTGACAATGTCGGCGTCGTGATCTTCGGCAACGACCGCTCGATCAAGGAAGGCGACGTCGTCAAGCGTACCGGCGCCATCGTGGACACCCCCGTGGGCAAGGGCCTGCTGGGTCGCGTTGTCGACGGCCTGGGCAATCCGATCGACGGCAAGGGCCCGATCGAATACACCGAACGCCGCCGCGTCGACGTCAAGGCTCCCGGCATCCTGCCGCGCAAGTCGGTGCATGAGCCGATGTCGACCGGCCTCAAGGCCATCGACGCGCTGATCCCCGTCGGCCGTGGCCAGCGCGAGCTGATCATTGGCGACCGCCAGACCGGCAAGTCGGCCATCATCCTCGACACCTTCCTCAACCAGAAGCCCGCGCACGATGCCGGCGCTTCCGAGAGCGAGAAGCTGTACTGCATCTATGTCGCCGTGGGCCAGAAGCGCTCCACCGTGGCCCAGTTCGTGCGCCAGCTCGAAGAATCGGGCGCCCTGCCCTATTCCATCGTGATCGCGGCAACCGCTTCCGATCCGGCTCCGCTCCAGTATATCGCGCCCTTCACCGGCTGCGCGATCGGCGAGTTCTTCCGCGACAATGGCATGCATGCCGTGATCGCCTATGACGATCTGACCAAGCAGGCCGTTGCCTACCGCCAGATGTCGCTGCTGCTGCGTCGCCCGCCCGGGCGCGAAGCTTACCCCGGCGACGTGTTCTACCTGCATAGCCGCCTGCTCGAGCGCGCCGCCAAGATGAACGAATCGCATGGTTCGGGCTCGCTGACGGCACTGCCCGTGATCGAAACCCAGGCCAACGACGTGTCGGCCTATATCCCGACCAACGTGATCTCGATCACGGACGGCCAGATCTTCCTTGAGACCAATTTGTTCTTCCAGGGTATCCGCCCGGCCGTGAACGTTGGTCTGTCGGTGAGCCGCGTGGGTGGTTCGGCCCAGATCAAGGCGATGAAGCAGGTTGCCGGCTCGCTCAAGGGTGAACTGTCGCAGTACCGCGAAATGGCGGCGTTCGCCCAGTTCGGTTCGGACCTCGATGCCTCGACCCAGCGTTTGCTGAACCGCGGTGCGCGCCTGACCGAGTTGCTCAAGCAGCCCCAGTTCAGCCCGCTCAAGACCGAAGAGCAGGTGGCGGTGATCTTCGCCGGCGCCAATGGCTATCTCGACTCCATCCCCGTTTCCAAGGTCGGCCATTTCGAGCAGACCGTGCTTGGCGCCATGCGCGGCAAGTATTCGGGGATCCTCTCGACCATCGCGTCCGAAAAGCAGCTCAGCGACGACACGCGCGCCAAGCTCAAGTCGGCACTCGATGACATCAAGAAGACCTACGCGGCCTAAAGCCTGCAAGGAGTTGACTGGCCCATGCCGTCGTTAAAGGACCTCAAGAACCGGATCGACTCGGTCAAATCGACCCAGAAGATCACCAAGGCCATGCAGATGGTGGCGGCGGCCAAGCTGCGCCGCGCCCAAGACGCCGCCGAAGCCGCCCGCCCCTATGCCGAGCGCATGGGCCGGGTGCTAGCGAGCCTTGGCGCAGTCTATGAGGGCCAGACCAATGCCCCGCCGCTGCTGGCCGGCACTGGCCGGGACCAGACTCATCTGCTGATCGTGGCCACGGGCGAACGTGGCCTCGCAGGCGGGTTCAACTCCTCCATCGCCCGCCTTGCCCGCGACCATGCCAACCGGCTGCTGAGCGAGGGAAAGACCGTCAAGATCCTGACCGTGGGCCGCAAGGGCCACGACATCCTGCGCCGCCAGTTCCCTGACCACATCATCGATACGGTCAGCTTCCGCGAGGTCAAGCAGGTCGGGTTCGCCCAGGCCAACCAGATCGCGCAGAACGTGCTGGCGCTGTTTGCCGCCGGCGAGTTCGACGTGGCAACGCTGTTCTACGCCAAGTTCGGTTCGGTGGTCAGCCAGGTGCCGACCGCAACCCAGATCATTCCCGCCCGGCTCGAAACGCCGGCCGGCGCCGAAGGCCAGCTGGCCGCTCCCGGCGTGATCTATGAATACGAGCCCAACGAAGAGGCGATTGTCGAGGACCTGCTGCCGCGCAATATCTCGGTGCAGATCTTCCGGGCGCTGCTGGAAAACGGCGCCTCGTTCTACGGCGCGCAGATGAGCGCCATGGACAATGCCACCCGCAATGCCGGTGAAATGATCAACGCCCTGCAGCTGAGCTACAACCGCCAGCGCCAGGCGCAAATCACCAAAGAACTCATCGAAATCATTTCGGGCGCGGAAGCGCTCTAACCTTCAAGCGAGGACGAACAAATGGCAGACACCAAGGTCGGTCGCGTATCGCAAATCATCGGTGCCGTTGTTGACGTCACGTTCGATGAGCATCTGCCCGCCATCCTGAATTCCCTGGAAACCACCAACAACGGCGCGCGCCTGGTGCTCGAAGTTGCCCAGCACCTGGGCGAGAACACCGTGCGCACCATTGCCATGGACACCACCGAAGGCCTCGTGCGCGGCGCCCAGGTGATCGATACCGGCAGCGCGATCTCGGTTCCCGTTGGCGAAGCCACCCTTGGCCGCATCATGAACGTGATCGGCGAGCCCATCGATGAAGCCGGCCCGATCGGCGAAGTCGAGCGTCGCGGCATCCACCAGGAAGCCCCGAGCTTTGCCGAGCAGAGCCCGGAATCACAGGTGCTGGTCACCGGCATCAAGGTCGTGGATCTGCTGGCTCCTTATGCTCGCGGCGGCAAGATCGGCCTGATGGGCGGCGCCGGCGTTGGCAAGACCGTGCTGATCCAGGAGTTGATCAACAACGTCGCCAAGGCACACGGTGGTTATTCGGTGTTTGCGGGCGTTGGTGAACGCACCCGCGAAGGCAACGACCTATACCACGAAATGATCGAATCGGGCGTGAACAAGGACCCGCACGAGAACGGTGGCACCGCTGCCGGCTCCAAGTGCGCCCTCGTGTTCGGCCAGATGAACGAGCCCCCCGGTGCCCGTGCCCGCGTCGCCCTGACCGGCCTTACCGTCGCCGAGAACTTCCGCGACCAGGGTCAGGACGTGCTGTTCTTCGTGGACAACATCTTCCGCTTCACCCAGGCTGGCTCGGAAATGTCGGCTCTCTTGGGCCGCATTCCTTCGGCGGTGGGTTATCAGCCGACGCTGGCGACCGATATGGGCGCCATGCAGGAGCGCATCACCACGACCAACAAGGGCTCGATCACCTCGGTGCAGGCCGTGTATGTGCCCGCCGACGACTTGACCGACCCGGCACCCGCGACCTCGTTCGCCCACTTCGACGCCGTGACCGTGCTGAACCGCGCGATCTCGGAAAAGGGTATCTACCCGGCCGTGGATCCGCTGGCATCCAACTCGCGCATCCTTGACCCCAATGTGGTTGGTGACGAGCACTACCAGACCGCCCGCCGCGTGCAGGAAATCCTGCAGAAGTACAAGGCGCTGCAGGACATCATCGCCATCCTTGGCATGGACGAGCTTTCCGAAGAGGACAAGCTCACCGTGGCGCGCGCCCGCAAGATCGAGCGCTTCATGAGCCAGCCTTTCGACGTGGCCGAAGTGTTCACCGGCTCGCCTGGCGTGTTCGTGCAGCTCGAAGACACCATCAAGGGCTTCAAGGGCCTGGTGAACGGCGAATACGACCACCTGCCCGAAGCCGCCTTCTACATGGTCGGCACCATCGAAATGGCTGTGGCCAAGGCCCAGAAGCTGGCTGCCCAGGCCGCCTAAAGCTAAACGGTCCGGGCGCCCTGCCCGGACCATTCTTTCTCCTCCTGCCCGACCAGTCGGGCGCGGACCGCCCAAAGGATTGCCGGCATGGCTGAAGGCCTCAAGCTCGAGATCGTTTCGCCCGAACGCCTGGTGCTGTCGCAGCAAGCGACCGCCGTTTCTGTTCCCGGGACCGAAGGCTATTTCACGGTAATGGCGGGCCATGCCCCGTTCATGACCACCCTGCGCACCGGCTTCATCACCGTTACCGGTGACGCGGGCGCCCAGGCCGTGTTTTTCGTGCGCGGCGGCTTTGCCGATGTGTCACCCGAAGGACTGACCATCCTTGCCGAAGAATCGGTGCCGTTTGCCGAACTGGGCCAGGAAGACCTGCAGGCCCGCATCCGCACCGCCGAGCAGACCCTGGCTGCCGCCAACACTCCCGAGGAGCGCAGCTTCGCCCAGGAAGTGGTCAGCGGTTTGCTGAACCTGGCGCAGGAAGCGTCTTATCTCAACGGCGCCCACGCCAACTAAACCAAAGCCCGGCACTGCCGGGCTTTTTTGTTTCCTGGGGTCCGTTTTTCGCTTCAGTCGGCCAAGGCCGCAGCAACAAGCGCCTTGGCGTGCAGTTCGGTCGTGTCATAGACCGGCAAGGGGCTGGTGCTGTCATCGATCAGCATGTTGATCTCGGTGCAGCCCAGGATCACCGCATCGGCGCCGCGCGCCGCCAAGAGCTCGATGGCCGAGACGTAAACACGGCGCGATTCCTCGCGCACGATGCCCCGGCACAGCTCTTCATAGATAATGCCGTGCAGATTGGTGCGCCCGACTTCGGGCACCAGCACCTCAAGGCCCCGCGCTACCAGCCGCTCGCGGTAGAACGGCATTTCCATGGTGAAGCGGGTGCCAAGGAGCCCTACTCGCTCCATGCCGTCCGCCTGCAGCGCATCGGCGGTGGGATCGGCGATATGGATAAAGGGCACGGTGATGGCCGCGGTGATGGCGTCGGCGACATGGTGCATGGTGTTGGTCGCCAGCACAATCAGCTCGGCCCCTGCTCCTTCGAGCGCGCGGGCGCTTTGCGCCAACCGCTCGCCGGCGCGGCCCCACTCCCCTGCGGCCTGCAATTGGGCAATGGGGGCAAAATCAAGGGAATGCAGGAGAATGGGCGCTGAATGCAGCCCACCTCGTAGCCGGGCCGTTTCGCGGTTGAGAGCCCCATAGTAATGGGCGGTGGATTCCCAGCTCATGCCGCCGATGAGGCCGATGGTTTTCATTGCCGTTTAGCTGTGGGTGAAGCGCTGCGGGATATCGGCAAAGGCCTCGACGACCTTGTCATAGGCGTCCTTCTTGAACGGCACGATCAGGGATGGCAGACGCGACAACTGCTCCCAGCGCCATTCGTCGAACTCGGCCGGATGCTTGCCACCGCCAGGGGTCAGCACATCGATCTCGCTGTCATTGCCGGTGAAGGCAAAGGCGAACCAGCGCTGGCGCTGGCCGCGGAACCGGCCCTTGAGCGCGACGCCGAGTTCTTCATCGGGCAAATCGTAATAGATCCACTCGGGCGCTTCGGCGAGCAGGCTGACCGTCGTGATATTGGTTTCCTCATGCAACTCGCGCAGCGCTGCGCGCAGCGGATCCTCGCCCGCATCGATCCCGCCCTGCGGCATTTGCCAGGGCGAGCCGTGTTCGGCCGACTTTTCCGGGTCGTTCTCGAACTTGCGGCGGCCGATAAAGACATTGCCCTCCGCATTGAAGACGGTGATGCCGACGCAATCACGATAGGGCAGGCTTTCGCGCGTGGGACGCTCGGACATGGAACAACTCTACTTCATCAGGGCCGTGGCCGGCACCAGCACAACACCGCGGCTTTCCAGTTCGCTGGCCCATTGGGCAATGGTGGAAACCGAGATCGGCAAGGCGCTTACAATACCAATTGCCGAACCATTCTCTACCGCTTTGGCTTCAAGGCTCCCCAGCGCTGACAGAATGGCTGCCTGGGCGGGATTGGCGTCGACCAGGAGATCGGCGCGGGCAAAGGGTACCTTGTTGCTGCCCGCCAACTGGGGGGCGAGTGAGCGATTGGAGGAGCCGTCATCCAGATAGCCCAGGCCACGGGCGCCCAGTTCCTCGACAACGGGGGCGAAGTCGGCGCCCGAGGCGGTAAAGCGCGCGCCCATATTGTTGAGCACCCCGGCATAACCGCCAAAGCGCGCCATCAGCCAGAACAGGCGATCAAGGTTGGACTGGGTGGTTTCGCCGGTGAGAAGGGTGTGGGGGCCCGGATCGTTCTGGGGGAAGTCAAAGGGCTCGAGCGGGATTTCAAGGAGTACTTCATGGCCCGCGGCGCGGGCGGCGGCGACGGTGCTTTGCAGCGTCTTGCCATAAGGAGCAAAACCGAGGGTGACCTCGTCGGGCAATTGCTCGATGGCCTGGAGCGAGCCCTGCTCGTTGATGCCAAGGCCCGTGACCACGAGCGCAATCCTGGGCTTGCCGCCCACTAGGGCATGGTCGACGGGGCGGGCATAGGCCTGGAACGGGGTTTGGCCGGTCGCCGAAATGCGCGGGATCGGACCTTCGGCGGTTTCTTCGCTGAGATCGGGCAGCACGCCGGCTGCAGCAGGCGCGGCGGCGGTGGCGGGTGTTGGACTGGCGGGGGGCGCAGCGCCGGCGGCGAATTGTTCGGGATCGGCGGTGATGGTCACTGGACCCTGGGAGACCGAACTCGCGATGTCGTTGCCGGCGCGGGTATTGGTGATCGCCACTTCGCGGCTGGGGCGGCCGCCCTCAGGATCATCAACCAGCAAAAGCCGGGCGCCAATGCCTCCCGCCGCTAGCAGCAGCACGCCAAACAGCACCCGTGCTACGGGAAAACCGGGCCTTGCGGCTCCTGCGCGGCGCTTGCGGCCGGTCAGCGGCGTGCTGAGATCATTGGCCATTAGGAGGGTCCGGATGGAAGGGGTGGCGGCAAGCGGCGGGGCCAGATGCCCCGCCATTCACCCGAGTTGAAGTTTATTGGGCACGCGGCGGATAGGCTTCGTTGGTTTCCTCGCCATTGATCAGGCGCAGCGCGAATTGCAGTTGCGCATCCTCGGCCTTGTCCTGGGGCACATAGACCGAGGAGCCGACCGTGGTTTCTTCCTGGCCTTCGACGGTGATGTGACCAGCAAGGCCGGCTTCACCAATGATCTCGTCGCGGCCCTGCAGTTCTTCGGGAACCACCTGGCGCACTTCGATATCGGGGGTGATGCCCAGCGCCTGGATGGAGCGGTTATTGGGCGTGTAGTAGCGAGCCGTGGTCAGCCGCATCGCGCCATCGGGCCCGAGCGAAATGATCGACTGCACCGAGCCCTTGCCGAAGGAGCGCGTCCCCACGAGGGTTGCACGCTTATGGTCCTGCAGCGCACCGGCCACGATCTCGGAAGCCGAGGCCGAGCCGCCATTGATCAGCACCACAAGCGGCACATCGGCGATCTGGGCATCCAGCG
This sequence comes from Devosia sp. Z11_6, assembly GCF_058133665.1. Lineage (NCBI taxonomy): Bacteria > Pseudomonadati > Pseudomonadota > Alphaproteobacteria > Hyphomicrobiales > Devosiaceae > Devosia > Devosia sp. Z11_6. The sequence goes on along the minus strand of NZ_JBYUNQ010000001.1, from coordinate 83,257 downwards.
GATCGGGCTTGGCGTCGTAGCGCGCGCTTTCCTGTGGCAGGCGACCACGGGTCATCACCACTGCACCCTGCTTGAGGAAGGCGTCCGCGACATAAACCGACTGATCGACGAGGCCACCTGGGTTGTTGCGCAGGTCAAGGATGATGCCCTTGGGCGCCACGCCATCGCGTTCGGCATAGATGTCCTTGATGGCATTTTCGATGCCGACAAAGGCCTGCTCGGAGAACCGCGACAGGCGTACCACGCCGATATCGCCTTCCAGCGACCAGCGCACGGCGCGCATGGCGATCACGGCGCGGGTCAACTCGAACTCGAGCGGCTCGTCGATGCCCTCACGCACAACGGTGATCTTGGTTGCGGTGCCGATCGGGCCGCGCATCTTGCCCACGGCTTCGTCAAGGCTTAGGCCCTGAACATCGGTGCCATCAATGCGGACAATAAGGTCATTGGCCATGATGCCGGCCTCGGCGGCGGGCGTGTCATCGATGGGGGATACCACCTTGATCACGTCTTCTTCCATGGTGACTTCGATGCCCAGACCCCCGAACTCGCCCGAGGTATCCTCGCGCATCTCGTCATAATCGGCTGGGGGCAGATAGCCCGAATGGGGATCAAGCGATGTCAGCATGCCCTGAATGGCGGCGCGGATCAGCTCCTGCTCATCGGGGGCATCGACATATTCAGAGCGGATGCGATCAAAGATCTCCCCGAAGAGATTGAGATCGGCATAAACCTCGAGCGGATCGCGCGGCGCGGCCTTTTGCTCTTCCGGCGTGGGCTCGGGCTCTTCCCCGCTGGGGGCAGGCTCGGCGTCTGGCGCCTGCTCAGGCGACTGATCGGGAGCGGGAACAGCGGGAGCCTCTTCAGCCGGGGCCGCGGGCGTTTGCTCGGCGGGGGGCGGCACCGGTGTTTCCTGCGCCTGAAGCGTCGAAGCAGGCAGCAGCAGCGCCAGCGTCAGGGCAGCGGCGCGATAGGTCGAAAGGCGCATGGGGGTTTCATCCACTTTGTGTCGGGTTTGCCCACCAGCCGGTGGGATCGAGAGGTTCGCTGTTGTGTCGCAGTTCAATATAAAGCGTCGGCTGGGCGTTGCCAGCACTCGTGGTCACCGTTCGTCCAATTGTGCGTGATCCCATTGTGCCCACCGGCTCGCCCATCAGGACGAACTGGCCAATGGAAACGGTCACCGTTTCCAAACCTGCCAAGAGGATCGTATAGCCCTGCCCGCTATTGAGAATGACGATTTGGCCGTAATTGAGGTAGGGGCCGGTATAGAGCACCCAGCCATCGGCCGGCGCCACGACCTGCGCTTCGGCCCGCGTCATCAGCGACACGCCCTGCGAGATGCCGCCAAACCCGTCGCCCGCCCCGTAATCGACGACCTTGACCCCGTTGGCGGGCAAGGTCAGGAACCCCTTGGCACTGGCAAAAGGCACCGCCGGCTCGGTGCGGGCCGTGTTGGCAAGCGCGGTCTGGACCGCTTCGGGAGTCAGCACCGCATCCTCTCCCTCGACCTGGGGTGGTGTCGGGCCTTCCTCGATGCGGGCCGAAAGCTGGTCGATCAGTTCGCGTAGCGTTGTCGCGCGCGCGGCCAGCGCCATGGCTTCCTGTTCGGTCGCCTCAAGATCGGCCGACACAGCAGCAATGCCCTGGCTGCGCGCGGCAATAAGCGTGGCGATGCGCAATTGCTCTTCCTCGAGCACGGAATAATTGGCGCGCAGCGCCGCTTCTTCGGCGAGGGCTGCTTCCTTGATCTTGGTGAGTTCCTGCAGATCAGCGGTCACCGCGTCGGCTTTGGCGCGCAGCTGGGGCACGATCGCGGCGATCAAAATGGCGGAGCGGGCGGAGCCCAGCGCATCGGCGGGATCAACAATGAGCGCGGGTGGGGGATTGAGCGAGATACGCTCGAGCGCCGCCAGCACATTGGCCATTTCGGCATCGGCACCATCGAGCCGGCCGCGCACTTCGAGCTCCTGCACAATCAGGCCCGACAGGCGCTCCTCGATATCGGCCACTTCGATTTCGGCCAGCTTGACGCGCTGGGCTGCGGCGATCAGCGCGGCATTTTGCTGGGTGCGATCCCCCTGCATGGCGGCGATTTCGGCGCGCAACTCGTCGGCGCGCTCCTTGCTCATGGTGATCGAGGCTTCGAGCTTGGCGAGTTCGGCCTGAGTGGTCACCGGATCAGGGGGCAGCTCGGCAGGCGGTGGGGGCACGGCGGCGGGATCAACACCCAGTTTCGGCGTAGTTGGCGCGGCAGGAAGCGCCGCGTCGGGCGCAGCTGGGGGGACTGGCGGGGCTGCGCCGGGCGCAATATCGGTGGGGGCAGCCGGAGGGGCATCGGTGGGCAGCGCCGGGGCAAGCTCGCCCTGGGGCGCCGGGCCCTGCGCCAGCAGCGACGGGGCCGGGGCCAGTGCTGCGGCGACAACTGCCAGCACCACACCCCATCTCGCGCCGGAGGAAACCGACATTGACTCTCCTAGCTCGCTTGCCCCTGGGGCGAATCACTTGGCTGCACCATAGCAAGCCCGACAAAAAACGCAGGTTAACACTGCTTAAGGAATGCGGGTCTCAGTCGCCGCGGTGATAGGGGTGGCCCGACAGGATCGTGGTCACCCGGTAGAGCTGCTCGGCCAGCATGATGCGCACCAATTGGTGCGGCCAGGTCAGGGGGGAAAAGCTCAGCACCAGATTGGCAGATTTGACGAAATCGGGATCCAGGCCATCGGCGCCGCCCACCACAAAGCTGACGGCGGGGCGCCCCTCATCGCGCCAGCGCCCGACCAGGGCGGCAAAGGCTTCCGAGCCAATGGATTTGCCGCGCTCGTCCAGCGCAACCACGACGCCAGCGGGAATGGCGGCGCGGAGGGCGCGGGCTTCTTCGCTTTTGCGGGTGGCGGCGGCCGATGCGCGGGACTCTGTCAGCTCGGTCACGTCAAAGCCCGTCAGCGCCAGGGGCTTGCCGCTACCGGTGGCGCGATCAAGATAACGGCTGACCATTTCGCGCTCAGGCCCCGCCTTCATCCGCCCCACGGCGGCGATGCTCATGCGCATGGGGCCATTCCGCCGGGCAAGGCGGGCAGATGCGAAGGAGCGAGGGGGGGAAGTGGCCGAGGCATAGAGAAGTCCATTGAGGCATTGGGGCGGTCAATGGACCAGTACCAAGGCGGGGTAATGGCAGCATGAAGGAGTTTCGCTCGGCCAGCGCTGGCGGCTGCGCGGCAAAGCCACGCACCGCTCGGGCAAGCCGAACTGGGCTGGCCGAGCGATCTCGGCCAGCATGAGCGGGATTGGTCCGGCTTAGTGAGCGTCGGCCGCGAAATCGGCCTGCCACATCTTTTCGATGTTGTAGAACTCGCGCACTTCGGGACGGAAGATATGAACGATCACATCCCCAGCATCCACCAGCACCCAATCGCAATGGGGCAGGCCTTCGATGCGCGGCTTGCCATAGCCAGCTTCGCGCAAGGCGGTAACCAGCTGATCGGCCACGGCGCCCACATGGCGCTGGGAGCGACCAGAGGTGACCACCATATGGTCGGCCAGGGATGACTTGCCGGTGATATCGACGGCGATGGTTTCCTCGGCCTTGGCATCGTCAAGGCATTCCAGCACGACATCGATCAACGCGCGCGTTGGCGCGGTTGGCGGCGTGGTCTGGGACGGGGAAAAGGTGTTGGGCAGCGTGGCCATCAGCAATGGCCTCCCGCCCATGCTCGCAGGGCATGGGTCATGCGTTGGGTCAGCATCCTTGGTTGTTGATCGGAATGTGCACGCGTCTTTGCAAACGACAAGCAATCGTTCCTGTTCTCGGGTGATCTATATCACACCGGTCTAATATGCGCTTTTGCAGCCCTGGGTGCAAGGTGGGGTGTTTATTTTGGCGTTTCACGCCCTCGCGCGCGCAATTGCGAGGAAGAAAGCGTGGATTGCTTGCCATGCAAATAAACCCAGGCCGGTGGCGGGCGCAGGGCCAAGGTGCCCGCCTGGCTTTCGGGAATGCGGAAGGGCTGCAGCGCAAGGGCAGCGCGCGAAGCTGGCGCCACCCGATCGGCGCCGGGGCGCACATAAACGGCAATGGGCATGGTGGCGGCAATTTCCGTCCAGCGCTCCCAGCGATGGAACTGGGCGAGATTGTCGGCACCCATGATCCAGACGAAGTGCCGATCCGGCAGGATTTGGGATAAAAAGCGCACGGTCTGCCAGGAATAAGCAAAGCCGAGCGCCGCCTCAAAGCCGGTGACCCTGACGCGTGGATGCGCCAGCACCTGGCGGGCTGCCTCAACCCGGTCGCGGAGGGGCGCGAGTTCAGCGTGGTTCTTGAGCGGGTTGCCGGGGGTGACCAGCACCCAAAGCGCATCGAGCCGCAGCCGCACCAGCATCTGCTGCATCACGAGACGGTGGCCGGCATGCACGGGATTGAAGCTGCCGCCGAACAAACCAATGCGCATGCCGCGCGCGGACGGCGGAATTTCGGTGACGCCGGCAATGCGGAGGGGTGGACGGTGGGTCAATCGACACCGCACCATCGGCCTGGGGCTCCCTCCCCCTTGAGGGGAGGGTTGGGGAGGGGGTGGTGCAGTGGATCACTGATGGACCCCCTCCCCCGGCCCCTCCCCTCAAGGGGGAGGGGAGCAACAAGCTCCGAGGATGGTGCCAAGACCAGAAAGTTCACGGCCGCAGCTGGCCGTTGCCGCGGACGCGGTATTGAAAGCTCGTGAGTTGCTCGACGCCGACGGGGCCGCGGGCATGCATCTTGCCGGTGGCGATGCCGATTTCGCCGCCAAAGCCGAACTCGCCGCCATCGGCGAACTGGGTAGAGGCATTGTGCATGAGGATGGCGGAATCGATGCTGTTGAAGAACAGCTCCACCGCCTCTGGGTCTTCGGCGATGATCGCCTCGGTGTGGTGGCTGGAATAATGCTCGATATGGGCGATGGCCGCCTCGATGCTGTCCACCACTTTAACCGAGATGATGGCGTCCTCGTATTCGGTGCGCCAATCGCTCTCGGTAGCAGGCTTGGCCTCGGGTATCAGGGCGCAAACCGTTGCGTCGCCCCGGATTTCGCAGCCGGCGCCCTGCAGCTCAGCGATGATCGGGCGCAGATGGGTGTCAACCACGTCGCGATGAACGAGCAGCGTTTCGGCGGCGCCGCAAATGCCGGTGCGGCGCATCTTGGCGTTGAGGGTAATTGCAACGGCCTTGTCGAGATCGGCGGAGCGATCGATATAGACGTGCACCAGCCCTTCGAGATGGGCAAATACCGGCACCCGGGCTTCCGCCTGCACGCGGGCAACGAGGGTCTTGCCGCCGCGGGGCACGATCACATCGATATTGCCATCAAGGCCCGCAAGCATCTCGCCCACCGCAGCGCGGTCGGTGGTGGGCACCAGCTGGATCGCCTCCACGGGCAGGCCGGCGAGATGGAGCCCGTCTAGCAGGCAATCAACGATTGCCTGGGAGGAATAAAAGCTGTCCGAGCCGCCGCGCAGGATGACGGCATTGCCAGCCTTGAGGCAGAGCGCGCCCGCATCGGCGGTGACATTGGGGCGCGATTCAAAGATGACGCCAATCACGCCCAAAGGGGTGCGTACACGCTGGATATGCAGGCCATTGGGCCGGTCCCATTCGGCGATGACGCTGCCGACGGGATCGGGTAGCTCGGCAATGGTGCGAACGGCCTCGATCATCGCGTCGATGCGCGTATCGGTCAGCAGCAGACGATCGAGAAAGGCCTTGGAAATGCCCTTGGCCGTGGCGGCTTCCATGTCGCGGGCATTGGCCTTGAGGATCTTGGCGCGATGGGCGTTGATGGCGCCGGCAGCGGTGAGGAGCGCGGTGCGCTTTTGCGCAGGCGTGGCGCTGGCCAGCACCCGGGCGGCGGCGCGGGCATTGCGGCCGAGCTCGGCCATGACGGCGGCGGTGTCGCCCTTAACTTCAGCCAGGCTCATTGACGGCTTCCTCCTTGGCGCCCACCAGCACGAGATTGTCGCGATGCACCAGCTCGGCGCGGTGGCCGATGCCCAGCAGTTCCACCACGGTGTCGCTGCGTTTGCCCATCACCAGCCTGGCTTCGTCGCTGTCGAGCCCCGCAAGGCCGCGCGCGATCTCAAGGCCGTCGGGATCGGTGACGGCAATGGCATCGCCGCGCTCAAAGCTGCCGCTGATCTTGGTGACCCCGATAGGCAGGAGCGAGCGGCCGGTGCGCAGCGCGCGCACGGCACCGGCATCCACCTTTAGCGTGCCCGCGACATGCAAGGTGCCCATGATCCAGCGCTTGCGCGCCTGCCCGCGGCTTTGGGCGGGAGCGAAGAGCGTGTGGCGCGCGCCTTGCGCCAGGGCGCGCAGCGGATGGGGCTCGGTGCCCTTGGCGATGATCATAGCGGTGCCCGCCTGAGTCGCGATCTTGCCGGCTTCCACCTTGGTGGTCATGCCGCCACGCGAAAGGTGACTGGCGGCGCCCCCTGCCATGGTTTCGATGGCCGGCGTGATGCTGGGAACGATCGGCAGATGGGTAGCACTCGGGTCCTTGGCGGGCGGGGCGGTGTATAGCCCGTCGACATCCGATAGGAGCACCAGGCACTCGGCCTCGATCATGGTGGCAACGCGCGCCGACAGGCGATCATTGTCGCCATAGCGGATTTCGGCGGTGGCGACGCTGTCGTTTTCGTTGATGATCGGCACGGCCCCGAGGGTCAGCAGGGTCGTAACCGTGGTGCGGGCATTGAGATAATAGCGCCGCTCTTCGGTAATGTTGGGGGTGATGAGGATCTGGCCGGTGACGATGCTGTGCCGGCCGAGCGCCTCAGCCCAGGCCTGGGAGAGCGCGATCTGGCCGGCGCTGGCGGCAGCCTGGGATTGCTCGAGGGTGAGCACCGGCGCATCGAGACCCAACAACCCCCGCCCCAAGGCAATAGCGCCCGAGGACACGATGACGATCTCGGTGCCGGCAGATTTAAGCTCGGCGAGATCATCGGCGAGGCTCGCCAGCCACTCCGAGCGTAGTTGGCCGGATTTGTCGACCAAGAGGGCTGAGCCGATCTTGACGGTGAGGCGCTTGAAGGGGGCAAGGGGGTTCATCGTGCGACGCCCTCGTGGTTCGAGGCTCGCCATGGGGCTCGCACCTCACCATGAGGGCTACCGGAGCAACTCGCAAACACCAGCGCCCTCCTCACCGTCATTTTAGGGGGCCCAATGGGGTTCTGCCTTGCGCCGGGCGGCTTCCGCCTTGGCGGCCTTTTCTTCGTCTAGCACGCCGATGACGCGATAAAGCACGGTGTCGACGCCCTGCCCCGTCACCCCCGAGACCTGGAGCACCTCGGCTTGGCTCAGCTTTTTCAGGAGCTTGACCTTTTCCTTGAGGTCGTCGGGCTCGATCGCATCGACCTTGTTGAGCACGACGATTTCGGGCTTGTCCCCCAGCAGTTCGTCATAAGCGGCCAGTTCGGTGCGAATGGTCGTATAGGCGGTCTTGATGTCGTCCTGGGTGCCATCGATGAGATGGATCAGAACGCCACAGCGCTCGATATGGCCCAGGAAGCGGTCACCGATCCCCGCCCCTTCGCTGGCCCCTTCGATTAGGCCGGGAATATCGGCCAGGACGAAATCGCGCTCGCCGATCGAGACCACGCCGAGATTAGGATGGAGCGTGGTGAAGGGGTAATCGGCAATCTTGGGCTTGGCGGCGGACACGGCCGCAAGGAAGGTGGACTTGCCGGCATTGGGAAGGCCGACGAGACCGGCATCGGCGATCAGCTTGAGGCGCAGCCAGATCCACTTTTCCGTGCCTTCCTGGCCCGGATTGGCGCGGCGGGGCGCCTGGTTGGACGAGGTCTTGAAATGGGCATTGCCAAAGCCGCCATTGCCGCCCGACAGCAGCACGACGCGCTGGCCGACCTCGGTCATGTCAGCGATGAGGGTTTCGTTGTCGTCTTCAAAGATCTGCGTGCCCACGGGAACGCGCAGGATCGTATCCTCGCCATCGGCGCCGGTGCGCTGCTTGCCCATGCCATGGGTGCCGGTCTTGGCCTTGAAATGCTGCTGGTAGCGGTAATCGATCAGGGTGTTGAGTCCATCCACGCATTCGATGATCACATCGCCGCCGCGCCCGCCATTGCCACCATTGGGGCCGCCGAATTCGACGAATTTCTCGCGCAGAAACGATACGGCGCCCGCGCCGCCATCGCCCGAGCGAACATAAACCTTGGCTTGATCAAGAAACTTCATGGCTTGTGCGCCTTCCAGACGCCCTGCGTCAATTGAGTGTCGATATGCTCCACCTCGGCCTTGCGTGCAAGGCATAGGAGGCGGGAACGGCCAATCTCGGTAAAGCCGAGCTTGCGCTGGATCGCCAGCGAGGCCGCGTTGAAATGAAACACGCCCGAATACACGACCGGGGCGTTGGTTGCGGGGAAGAACCAGTCAAGGCTCGCCCGCACTGCCTCGGTCATGATGCCCTGCCCCCAAAAGGGGCGACCGAGCCAGTACCCTATAATGGGGCCTTTGGGGCCAAGATGAAAGCCCACATGCCCCGCCAAACCAAATCCGGGCAGGTCGATGGAGAAATTGGTGTCCTCCAGCGGCATCACCGGACGGCGCGTGCGCAGCCACGCCTTGGCATCGCTGACGCGATACGGGTATGGCACCCGCGCGAGATTACCCGACACCGCGAAATCGTTGAGATAGCGCGCAATCAACTCGGCATCTTCAGGCACTGGCTGGCGCAGCGTAAAGCGCGCGGTTTGCAGGGTAAGGGTCATTGGGCCATGCTCGAAAAATGATCGTGCATCATTGCGGCAAGTCCTGGCCGAGGAGCACGACGGGTTGACCCACCAGCGTGCCCGTTTCTTCGAACGCCTGCCCCAGTTCAACAAAGCCGACCTTGCGCAACACCGCGAGTGAGGCGCTGTTGCTGACGAGAGCCCGGGAGCGGAGCGCGGTAAAGCCGGCCTGCTGTGCGGTCTGCACCACTGCCCGCGCCGCTTCCGTGCCATAGCCTTGTCCCCAGAAGGGCTCGCCCAACCAATACCCCAGTGCGGGGGGTTGTCCGTCCAGCAGATGCAGCCCGATCGTGCCGATGAACCGCCCCTCGAGCTCGATCGCCCAAGCCCATTCTTCAGCACTACGGGCAAGCTCCTCGACAAAAAAGACCGCGTCGCTTTCCCCGTACGGATTGGGAAGGCGGGTCAACACAGCAAGAAGGCGAGGGTTATTGGCCAGTTCTGCAATGGCGGGCACATGCGCGAGCGCAGGCGTGGTCAGCACCAGCCGGGTGGTGGTGAGGGTCGCCGGAAGACGCTGACGTGGGCTGTCCATGTTGGGCTCCGAAAAAGCAAAAAGGGGAACCGGCGGACCGGTTCCCCTGTGCTTAGCTGTTGCGGCAGCGCCGAGGGACCTGTCCCCCGGCAGCTTGCGTGCAAACGGCCGGTTCTTACTCGGCGGCCAACGCCGGCTCGACCGACACGAACACCTGCGACTTGGCGCGGGTGCGGAAGGCCACCTTGCCGTCAACCAGAGCATAGATCGTGTGGTCCTTGCCCAAGCCAACACCAGTGCCGGGGTGCCACTTGGTGCCGCGCTGGCGGATAATGATGTTGCCGGCGATCACTTCTTCGCCGCCAAACTTCTTGACGCCAAGACGGCGTCCGGCGGTATCACGACCATTGCGGGATGAACCGCCTGCTTTCTTGTGTGCCATGGTGCTTGGTCCTTATTCCTGATCGGCCTTGGGAGCGGCCTTTTTGGCCGCAGTCTTGCGGGCCGGCTTTGCGGTTTCGCCAGCGGCGTCGTCGGCAGCAGGGGCTGCGGCGGCCTTGCGCGAGCTCTTCTTGGCGGGCGCGGCGGCCTCGGCCTCAAAGGTCTCGACAGCCGGGATGCCCGCCTGGTTCTGCTCGCCAGCCGGTGCGGCTTCGCTCACGCTGGGTGTTGCCGTTTCGGTACGGGCCGGAGCTGTCAGGTTCGGCTGGGCGCCACCGGTCAGGATCTCGGTGATGCGCACGGTCGAGAGCAGCTGGCGGTGGCCGTTGCGGCGACGGTAATTGTGGCGACGGTTCTTCTTGAAGATGATGACCGTCTTCTGCTTGCGCGTTTCCAGCAGTTCGGCAGCAACAATTGCGCCTTCCACCAGCGGAGCGCCAACTTCGCCATCAACCATCAGCACCTGGTCAAAGGTCACGATGGTGCCGGCTTCGGCATCGAGCTTTTCGATCTTCAATACGTCATTGGCGGCAACTTTGTACTGCTTGCCACCGGTTTTGATCACTGCGAACGTCATTCATCAACCGGGTGCGTCAAACATCCCGGTCCCTGTTGTCGCGCTTTGCGGCGCCGCGACTATTCCCCTGGGCGTTACACCCGGTGTCGCGGTCTTCATGCATGCCGGCGATCAAACCGGCGGGGAAGCCTTAAGCAGCGTTTTCAAACCAAAGCAGCGCACCGGTTTGAGCCGGCGCGCATCGGGTTGTGCTTATCATGGCAAATAACGGCAGAGTCAAGGCTTGCGGGGCGGCCTCACGCCGCCTCTTCCCCTTCGGGATACCAATTGGCCCGGCGCACTTCGACGCCTTCCTCGACCGCCGCTTCAAAGGCATCCAGATCGCTGCCGCGGTGGTGATAGGGATACACAATGCCCGGCTTGAAGGTGTTAACGGCCTCGGCGGCCTGCTCGGGCGTCATCGTATAGGGCAGGTTCATCGGCAGGAAGGCGACGGCGATGTTTTCGAGCGCCAGCATTTCGGGCGTGGGCTCGGTGTCGCCGGCGACATACACGATGTCGTCCCCAAACTTGATAAGGTAGCCGTTGCCGACGCCTTGCGGGTGGTACTGCAGCCGGTCGGGCGAGGTGTTGTAGGCCGGGATGGCCGCGACGGGCAGACCGTTGAGCGAGCCCTCGTCGCCATTGGCCAGCGCCGTGGCATTAGCCTTGAGCGCCTCGGGCAACTTGTCGAACACTTCCTGGGTGGTCAGGATCGGAATGCCGCCGCCTGCAATGGCTTCGAGGGTGGGCACGTCGAAATGGTCACCATGGCCATGGGTGATCAACACCGCGGTTGGTGCGGGCAGCTCGGCGTAAAGCTCGGCACCGCCCACGGGATCCACATAGATCACCTGGTCGTCATAGCCGAGCACGAGGCTCGCATGGCTCACGGGATGGATGATCACATCGCCGCCCGAAGTCGCCATGCGATCGCCATCAAGCGTGCCTGCTTCCTGAGCGAAAGCCGGAGCCAACGCCCCTGCCGCCCATGCCACCAGCGGCAACGCCGCCATTCCCGCCATCACTTCCCGCCGCTTCGCCATTCGCCGTCTCCCTTGGGTTCGTTGTCGAGCCTCAACGTGAGGGGTAGCCGATTTGTTCGTTTCCGCACGACAATTTGAGCTAGATGCCGGAAACCCGCCGGCGCTCATGGATGGAGCCTAGCGGGAGTAACGCATCTCGGCCAAGTCGAGGTCACGAATGAGTTGCCGCGCGACTTCGCTTTTGAGCTTGCCGGTGCGCAGGCGCTGGCGGATTTCGGCGCGCTCGGCCCGCAAGGCGACAAGAACCAGCTCTTTTTCCACCCGCTCGTATTCGCTGCGCGAAATATCGAGCGCTTCCAGCTGCGAGTGGCCATCGAGCCGGCGCTGGTAGAGCTCGGCGAGCCGGTTGCCGACCGCCGCATAAACCGGGGCGTCGCTGCGCTCCTCGGGCACCTGGTCCAATGCCTTGCTTAGGGCCGCCAGGGCGGCGTCCGCCGCGGCACTGCGCGCATCGTCTTCCTGGGCCCGCGCACCCGATTCGGCCGGGACATCCAGATCGCGCAACAGGATGGGCAAGCCGATGCTGGCCACGATCAGGGAGGTGATGATGACGCCCATGGCGAGCAAGATCGCCAGATCGCGGGCGGGAAAGGCCGCCCCATCCAGCGTCGTGAGCGGCAGGGTCAGAATACCCGCCAGGGTAATGGCGCCGCGCACGCCGGCGAAGGACATGGCGGCGACCACACGCCAGTTGGGCGATTTGCGCGGCCCGGGCCCGCGAAAAAGTGTCAGCCGGAACGATACCCAGACCCAGGCGAAGCGCAAGGCGGCGAGGCCGGCATTGATCGCCACGATGTAAATGGCGAGCCACCAGACTTCCGCATGACCAGTCAGAGCCACGGTTTCATGCGCCGCGCGGGCGATGCCGGGCAGTTGCTCGCCCAGCAGCACGAAAATCACGCCATTGGCGGCGAACTGGATCATGTCCCACACGGCATTTCGTCGAATGCGGGTGGTCGCGCGGGTGCGCCCCGACGCCTCGAGCAGGCTCATGGTCAGCCCCGCCGCTACCGCCGCAAGGATGCCCGAGCACTGCATATGTTCGGCGGCGAGATAGGCGGCAAAGGGGATGAGGAGGCTCACCAAGACCTTCGAGCCGGTGTCCTCACCCCAGCGCCCCGAGACCCGATCCTGGAGCCGGGTGATGAGCCAGGTCACGCCCACGCCGATGGCGATGCCCCCGAGCGCCAGCCACAGGAAGGTCAGCCCGGCATCATAAAGCGAGAAGGTGCCAGTGAGGGCCGCGGCAATGGCAAAGCGCAGGCAAACCAGGCCCGATGCATCATTGAGGAGGGATTCGCCATCCAGGATGTGCATCAGGCGCTTGGGGATCGGCACGCGCTGGGCAATGGCGGACACGGCGATAGGGTCGGTGGGCGACAGCACGGCGGCCAGAGCAAAGGCCACCGCCAGCGGCATGGCGGGGATCAGCCAATGGATGAAAAAGCCCATGCCCACCACAGTAAAGACCACCAGCCCGAGGGCCAGTTCCAGCACGGTGGAGGCGTCCTTGAGCAGATCTTCCTTGGGAATGCGCCAACCATCGAGAAACAGCAATGGCGGCAGGAAGAGGAGGAAGAACACGTCCGGATTGATCGTGATCCCCTGCCGCGTGCCGATGCTGAGCACCGCGCCAAAGGCAATCTGCACCAGGGGCACGGGAATGGGCCAGGGCAGCGCACGCGAGATGGCCCCGCTCAGCACCACGGCTAGCAATAGAACAAGGACTAGGGTGACGTCTTGCACAGCCTTGGCCTTTCCCTGACAGGGGCGAACGTCGCCGCCCCGACCCGCGTTGCACCAAAGGAAAGGCAAACGCACTGCCGGGCGGGCGCCCAGCCCATTTCGGCGGCAGTCCTTAGTGCCCCGTGAGTTGAATGGCTTGGTGTTTAGCGGATGGGGTGTGGCGAACTCCATCGGTTTGCTGCTTGCGGGGAGCAGAAGCACCACATAGGCTCCCCTTGCCGGACGAACACACAAGATGTCGCCGGCGACCCGTAACGGGAGGAACCCATGGATAGACGCAGTTTTCTGATGTCTTCGGTGGCGCTCGGCGCGCTGGCCGTTGCCAGTCCTGTCTTGGCGCAGGACCAATTGACCATTCTTGGATCGGTGCCCAACCTGGGCTTTCCGTTCTTTGTGCATATGCTCAACCAGATCAAGGCCGAGGCCGGCAACCAGGGTGTCGCGGTGATCGAGAGCGACGGGCAAAATTCTGCGCCCAAGCAGACCGCCGACATTGAATCGGCCATCGTGCAGCAGGTGGATGCAATTGTCATTTCGCCGCTGGACGTCAATGCGCTGGCGCCCGCCATCGAGCAGGCCATTGCCGCCAATGTGCCGGTGGTGACCATCGACCGGCGAGTCGACGGGGTGGAAGGCATTCTGGCCCATGTGGGGGCCGACAATGTCAAGGGCGGCGAAGCCGAAGCGCAGGCCGTCGTGGACGCCTTCCCCGATGGCGCGACCATCTTCCACCTGCAGGGCCAGCCGGGCGCCGGTCCCGCCATCGACCGCAACAAGGGCGTGCACAACGTGCTTGATGGCATGGCCGACAAGTACAAGATCGTCTTCGAGCAAACCGCCAATTTTGCCCGCGACCAAGGATTGGCCGTGACGGAAGCCGGGCTCGCGGCCAATGGCAAGCCCGATGCGATCATCTGTGCCAATGACGACATGGCGCTGGGGGCGCTCGAAGCCTGCGCCGCTCGCGGCTTCACCGACGTCAAGATCTATGGCTTTGACGCGCTACCCGAAGCGCTGGCTTCGGTGCGCGACGGGGGCATGGCCGGCACGGTCGAGCAGTTCCCCGGCGAGCAATCACGCGAGGCGGTCAAGATCGCGGTGGCCTATGCCAAGGACGGAACCGAGCCGGCCGAAACGCTGGTGCTGCTGACCCCCGTGGTCATCACCCAGGCCAATCTGGACCAGGCCGAGCGTATCGGCGAAGCCGGCTAAGCCGCATCCCGCCGGCCGGGGGCGAGGAGGCGCCCGGCCGGTTGCTTGCGCCAGACCCAGGAGGACAGGCCGATGGCAGCTCTTGCCACGTCACAGCCGTCGACGCCGCCCCTGCTCGAAGTGATGGGGGTATCAAAGCATTTTGCCGGTGTCGCAGCGCTCAGTGATGTGTCGCTAGATGTGCGCCCGGGCGAAATCCTGGGGCTTTTGGGAGAAAACGGCGCTGGCAAATCGACCCTGCTCAAGATCCTCTCGGGCGCGCAGCCGCCCTCGAGCGGGCGCATCGTTTTTGCCGGACAGGATTATCGGCCCGCAACGCCCCAGGCGGCTAAGCGCGCCGGGATTGTGACGATCTACCAGGAACTGAGCCTCATCCCGACGCTGTCGGTGGCCGAGAACATCTTTATCGGTCGCGCGCCGGTAGGCCCCCTGCGGATCATCGACTGGCGCCGCATGCGCCAGGAAACCCGCAGCATCATCGCGCGGGTGGGGCTCAGCATCGACCCCGATACGCCGGTTTCGGCGCTGTCGGTAGCCGAGCAGCAATTGGTCGAGATCGCCCGGGCGCTGTCGCTCGAAAGCCGACTGATCATCATGGATGAGCCGACCTCGGCCCTGACCGAGACCGAGGTCAGCCAGCTGCTCGCCATCATGGCCCGCCTGCGCGAGGAAGGCGTCGCCATCATGTTCGTCACCCACCGGCTCGAGGAAGCCTCGGCCATTTGCGATCGCATGACCGTGCTGCGCGATGGGCGACTGGCGGGCCACTTGCTGAGGGAAGGCGGTCCGATCCCCCTGCCCCGGATCATCGAGAAAATGGTGGGGCGCGCGGCCTCCGAGCTTTATACGCGGCCGGCGCAGCGGCATGCCGCGGGCCAGGTGCGCCTCAGCGTGCGCGGCTTGCAGACCATCCGCGATCCCGAAGCGCCCCATGCCATCGTGCTGGCAGGCATCGATCTTGATCTCAAGGCCGGCGAGATCCTGGGGGTGGCGGGGCTGGTGGGCTCGGGCCGGACCGAGCTGGCGCGGGCCGTGTTCGGGGCTGATCGCATTGCGGCGGGAACGATGACTCTGGACGGGCAAACCATTGCCCCCGCCTCACCTGCCCACGCCATCGCGCTGGGGATCGGGCTCGTGCCCGAAGACCGCAAGCACCAGGCCATCTTTCCCATTCTCTCGATCCTGCAGAATTTTTCCATCGCCACGCTTGAGGCTTATTCCAATCGCCTGGGGATCATGACCGAGCGGCGCGAACGTCAGGCCTTGGGCGAGTTCAAGAAAATGCTCTCGATCCGCATGGCCTCTCCCGACCAGCCCATTGCCGGACTTTCGGGCGGCAACCAGCAAAAGGTGATCCTGGCGCGCTGGCTGGCGCGAGACCCCAAGGTGCTGATCGTCGATGAGCCCACAAGGGGGGTGGATGTGGGCGCCAAGGCCGAGGTGCACCAGATCCTCGTGCAACTCGCGGCGCGCGGGATCGCGGTGATGGTAATTTCATCCGAGCTCCCCGAGATCCTCGCGGTCAGCGACCGCATCGTCACCATGCGGCAGGGGCGCGTGAGCGGCACGATGCTCGCCAGCGAGGCGAGCGAAGAAAAGCTGATGGCGCTGATGGCGCTCGACCAGCCAGGGGGAGAACACCAATGAGCAGCACGACCCAGCCAGTTCGGCGCAGCGGCCCTAATGGCTTTGCCATTGCCAAGCGCTTTGGTCCCCTGATCTTTCTCGTGGCGCTGATCGTGGTGTTCACCGCCATGAAGCCCAGCTTCATCGACCCCATCAATGTCTTCAACATCATGCGGCAAATCTCGATCACCGGGCTGATCGCGCTGGGCATGACCTTCGTCATCCTGACCGCGGGGATCGATCTCAGTGTCGGCTCGCTGCTGGCGTTCTGCGGCATGATCGCCGCCGTGGTGGCCAAAGGGGGCACGGCCAATTCGATGTCGCTGTCCGCTTCCGGATCTTCGGGGTTCGGCTGGTTTGCGGCGCTGCTTGCCGCGCTTGTGGTTGGCGCCCTGTGCGGCGCGGTGCAAGGGCTGACCATCACCCGGCTCAAAGTGCCGCCCTTCGTCGTGACGCTGGGGGGCCTCACGATCTTTCGCGGGCTGACGCTCACCGTGTCCAATGGCGGGCCCATATCGGGGTTTGATCCGGCCATGCGCTGGTTCGGCACCGGCCTTGTGGGCCCCGTCCCCGTGCCGGTGATCATCTTTGCGGTGGCGGCGGTGCTGTGCCATCTGGTGCTGCGCTATACCCGCTATGGCCGCTCGGTATATGCGGTAGGCGGTAATGCGGAGGCAGCGCGGCTGTCGGGGTTGCGGGTCGATCGCATCCTTGTTTCGGTTTACGTGATCGTGGGGTTCTTCTCGGGCCTTGCCGCCTTCGTGCTGGCGGCAAGGCTCAATTCGGCCGAGGCGGTGGCGGGGGCCGGCTATGAGCTGACCGTGATCTCGGCCGTGGTGATCGGGGGCACGTCGCTATTTGGCGGCATCGGCAGCGTGGGCGGCACCGTGATCGGGGCGGCGCTGATCGGGGTGCTGCAGAACGGGCTGCAGTTCAACAATGTCTCGTCCTACACCCAGAGCATCGTGATCGGGCTGATCCTGATCCTAGCCGTGGCGTTTGATCGCTGGCTCAAATCGCGGGCGCGGCTCTAGGCAGGCTCAGTCCGGGATGGGCAGGACCATCTGCTTGGGTGTGGCGGTGTTGCTGGGAGGCGTGAAGGCGGAGATGGTGACGCCCAGAAGGCGCACGGGTTTTCTGGGCGGAAAGGTCTGCGCCAGCAATTCGTCCACCGCTTGGGCCAGTTCGGCAGCGCTGCTGACCGGCTCGGGCCGGCTTCTGGCACGGGTAATTTGCTCGAAATCGGCGAACTTGACCTTCAAGGTGACGGTGCGGCCATAAAGCCCGCGCTTTTCGCCGCCCGCCCAGACCTTGTTGATCAGCGGGCGCGTCAGGGTACGCGCTTCATCAAGGGTGGTGATGTCCTGCCCGAACGTGTCCTCAGCGCCAATGGACTTGCGCTCGCGATTGGGTTTGACCTCGCGGTGGTCGACTCCCTGGGCGAGGTCGAACCAATATTGGGCCGAGCGCCCGAAATGGGCGACCATCTCGTCCATGCTCAAGGCGGCAAGATCGGCCCCGGTCATGATGCCGAGCCGGTGCATGCGCGCCGCGGTCGCGGGCCCGACGCCATGGAATTTTTCGATCGGCAGGGCGGCCACGAACTGGGCACCGCGCTCGGGGGGGATAACGAAATAATTGTTGGGCTTGCGGTAACCCGAAGCAATCTTGGCGAGGAACTTGTTGTAGCTGATCCCCGCCGAGGCATTGAGGCCGGTGACTTCCTTGATCCGGCTGCGGATCGTATTGGCGACATCCCGCGCGAGGGTAATGCCCTGCTTGTTGTGGGTGACATCGAGATAGGCCTCGTCCAGCGACAGCGGCTCGATCAGATCGGTATGCGCGCGAAAGATCTCGTGGATCTGGGCGGAGACCGCGCGATAAACGTCAAAGCGCGGGGGCACGAAGATGAGCTCGGGGCATTTGCGCATCGCCGTGACGGAAGCCAGCGCCGAATAAACCCCGAAGGCCCGCGCTTCATAGCTGGCGGCCGCCACCACACCCCGCGCGGCGCCATGACCCACCGCGACCGGCTTGCCGCGCAGCTCGGGATTATCGCGCTGCTCGACGGAGGCGTAGAAGGCGTCCATATCGATATGAATGATCTTGCGGATGCTCACGAGGACGGCCTTGTTTCACCTGCCGAGCATAGGGGCGGAGCGGTCAGCCGGTGTCAGCAGACTGACCATGGCTATTTTGCCCACATGTTGCGCATGCGCGCGCCAAGATCGGCCTGCACCGGCGTGGGGGTAAACCCATCAGGCTGATAGGGCTTTACCGGGGGCCATAAAATATCTTCGAAACTGCCTAGCGTCGCGCGGGGAATGAAGCGGGTGCGTTGGGCGTACAGATGCCGGTCGCCATGGCGCGACTGCTGGGTGACGTAAAACCGTTGTGGCACCAGCAGATGCAGCTCGTCGCGGGCCCGGGTCATTGCCACGTAAAGCAGGCGCCGCTCTTCTTCCAGTTCATGGGTGCTGCCGGTGCCCAGATCGGAGGGAATGCAGCCATCCACCACATTGAGCACATGCACCGCCTTCCATTCCTGCCCCTTGGCCGAATGAATGGTGGACAAGATGAGGTAGTCTTCATCGAGCAGCGGCACCCCCGCCTGATCGCTCGTCGCCTCGGGCGGATCCAGCGTCAGATCGGTCAGGAACCGCTCGCGGCTGGGATAGCCTGCCCCGATCTGCTCGAGTTGAACGATATCGGCCTGCCGGATGCTGGCATCCTCATAGGTGTGCTCCATGAGGGGCTCGTACCAGAGCCGGGCATAGCCCAGCTCGGCCGGCCAGCCGGCATCACGCCGGGAGAGGCGAGTGACGAGTTCCACGAGCTCCTTCCAGCCCTGACCCGAGCGCGGAGGTTGGGGGATTTCTCCCAGAGCCCAAACGGGATCGGGCCCGGTCGCCAACGCATCGAGCACCTTGCCGGCGGCCGCAGGGCCAATGCCCGGCAGCAGCTGGAGCACGCGGAACCCGGCCACCCGGTCACGCGGATTTTCCACCCAGCGCAGCAGCGCCAGCAGGTCCTTGATATGGGCGGCGTCGAGAAATTTGAGGCCACCGAATTTGACAAAGGGGATGTTGCGGCGCGTGAGCTCGATCTCGAGCGGGCCGGAATGGCTCGAGGTGCGAAACAGCACCGCCTGCTGCTTGAGCAACACGCCGCCTTCGCGCGCTTCGAGCACCTTTTCCACGACGTAGCGCGCCTGGTCAGCCTCGTCGCGCACGGTGACGAGCAGCGGCTTGGCCTCGGACTGCCGCTCGGTCCAGAGATTTTTGGTGAAGCGCTCGCTGGCCTGCTCGATCACCGCATTGGCTGCGGCAAGGATCGGCTGGGTGGAGCGGTAGTTGCGATCAAGGGTGACGATGTCGGCCGCGGGCGAAAAGGCCGTTGGGAAATCGAGGATGTTGCGGACGGTCGCGGCGCGGAAGGAATAGATCGACTGGGCATCGTCGCCGACGACGGTCAGCCCCTGCCCCTGCGGCTTGAGGGCGAGGAGGATCGAGGCCTGTAGCTGGTTGGTGTCCTGATATTCATCCACCAGCACATGATCGAACCGGCTGGCGAGATTGGCTGCGATGGCCGGCTCCTCCATCATCCCGGCCCAATACAGCAGCAGGTCATCGTAATCGAGCACGTTCTGCCCCTGCTTGGCCGAGACATAGGCGGCAAACAGGGCACGCAGCTCGCTTTCCCACATGGCGCACCAGGGGAAAACGGTTTTGAGCACCTCGGCCAGATCACCCTGCGCGTTGACCACACGCGAATAGATAGCGAGGCACGTGCCCTTGGTGGGGAACCGGCTCTTGGCGCCGCTCAAGCCCAGATCGTGGCGCGCGAGGTTCATGAGATCGGCGGAGTCATCGCGATCATGGATGGTGAAGGCAGGGTCAAGCCCGATCTGGACGGCGTGTTCGCGCAGGAGACGCGCGCCGATGCCATGAAAGGTGCCGGCCCAGGCGAGAGCATCCCCGGCCCCACCCGTATTGGTACCGAGGACGCGCGCCAAGATCCGTTCGACTCGGCGGGTCATCTCGCCGGCGCCACGCCGTGAAAAGGTGAGGAGGAGGATACGCCGGGGATCGGCACCATTGACGACAAGATGGGCGACCCGATGGGCCAGCGTATTGGTTTTGCCTGAGCCAGCGCCGGCAATCACCAGCAGCGGCGAGGAGCGATCAGCCCCAACCCCATGCTCCACCGCCCGGCGTTGCTCGGGGTTCAGGGTCTCCAGATATGAGGTATCGAACGCCACGAATCGCAAGGCTCCAGCTAGGCGGGCACCGAACCGTATTCCTGTTTTGTTCGCAAGAGCCGTCGCCAAGATGTCGCGGAAGCGCCGGCCTGTCGCGCTAGCCGAGCGTGTAATCGAACCAGATGTGATGCAGCTCCGCATCAATGCTGATGCCGCCCGAGCCGGTGATGCCCGCCAGCTCCCCGGTGCCACTGCCCTCGACAATGGCGAAGAACTCGTTGGCTCGATCGCTCCCCTGGGTGGCCGCCGAATGAAGGAAGTTGAAGCTGCCCCGCTTGTCGCCCAAGGCACCTTCAAAACTCTCCATGGCGAGGTACGACCCCACGCCCGAGACGCGATCAAAGGCGAAGGTGAAGATCGTGGTCGAGCGACCGCTGACCTCGCCAGTGTAGAGCTTTTCCATCGTGCTGACCCCCACGGGCAAGCCGGTGACCACCGCGTCTGGCACGGCCAGCTCTGCCTGCTGGAATCCCGAGACGGCGAATGTTCCACTGACCTTCATTCCCAACCTCCCCTGCGGTTCTGGTTGCTATCATGCATGAGAACATTCAAAGAACAATACCGAGGCGGCCGGGAGGTTCATTTGCCAGGCGCGGGTTCCCGACACCGGCATATTGCGGACATGGTTTATCCTCATGGGAACGCACAACCGGGGAAAAACCCGCCCGATCGGGTGTGACCTGCCGCGCGAGGCGACTATGGTCGCGCCAGCCGAACCCAAGAAGAAGAGCCATGGCCGAACTCGACACCCGCATTGCGGCCCAGATCGCCACCGAAGTGGGGGCTCGCCCGGCCCAGGTTGGTGCGGCGGTGGAACTGCTCGATAGTGGCGCCACGGTGCCCTTCATCGCGCGCTACCGCAAGGAAGTGACGGGCGGGCTTGATGACACGCAGTTGCGGCTCCTCGCCGAGCGGCTGACCTATCTGCGCGAACTCGAAGCGCGGCGGGCGGCGATCCTCAAATCGATCAACGAGCAGGGCAAGCTCACCCCCCAGCTCACCGCCTCCATCACGGGCGCGGCGACCAAGGCGGAACTGGAAGACTTCTACCTGCCCTTCAAGCCCAAGCGGCGCACCAAGGCGGAGATTGCGCGCGAGCGCGGGCTGGGGCCATTGGCAGAGGCCATTCTCGCCAATCGCAACGCCGACCCGGCAGCGCTGGCACAAGCTTACCTCAACGAACACGTACCCGGCACCAAGGAAGCGCTGGACGGCGCGCGCGATATCGTGGTCGAGGGACTGACCGAGAACGCCGGCCTGCTCGGGCAATTGCGCAGCTATATGCGCGAGAAGGCGATGCTGAGCGCCAAGGTGCTCAAGGGCAAGGAAGAGGCCGGGGCCAAGTTCTCGGACTATTTTGCCCATTCGGAACGCTGGAACAAGGTCGCCGGCCACCGCGCGCTGGCGATGATGCGGGGTCGCGACGAAGAATTTTTGAGCCTCGACATCGAGGTGGACGCGGACCTGCCCGACCCAGTCAAGCCCGCCGAGCGACTGGTGGCGGGCGCGCTCAAGGCGCAGGGCAATGGCGCCGGCGACCACTGGCTGCGCGAGGTTGCGGGCTGGGCCTGGCGGACGCGGCTGCGTGCGTCCTTGTCGGTGGACCTGATGGTGGAACTGCGCGAGCGGGCTGAAGCCGAGGCCATTTCCGTGTTTGCCCGCAACCTCAAGGACCTGCTGCTCGCGGCACCCGCTGGCGCTCGGGCCACGATGGGGCTCGATCCCGGCATCCGCACCGGGGTCAAGGTCGCGGTGATCGACCCGACCGGAAAGGTGCTCGATACCGCAACGATCTACCCGTTCCAGCCGCGCAACGACGTGGTGGGGGCGCAAGCGGCCATCCAGGCGCTGATCCAGAAGCACCGGGTCGAACTGGTCGCTATCGGCAATGGCACCGGCAGCCGAGAAACCGAAAAGCTCGTGGCCGACCTCATCGAACGCCTGCCGGCGCCCAAACCCACCAAGGTGATCGTTTCGGAAGCGGGGGCTTCGGTTTATTCGGCCTCCCAGCTTGCAGCGACCGAGTTCCCCAATCTCGATGTGTCACTGCGCGGGGCGGTGTCCATTGCGCGGCGCCTGCAGGATCCGCTGGCCGAACTGGTCAAGATCGAGCCCAAGGCGATCGGGGTCGGACAATATCAGCACGATGTCGACCAGAACCGGCTCGGGCGCTCGCTCGATGCGGTGGTGGAAGACGCGGTGAACGCGGTGGGGGTCGATCTCAACACCGCTTCGGCGCCCCTCCTTGCGCGGATTTCGGGCCTTGGTGCCTCGGTTGCCGAAGCCATTGTCACCTATCGCGATGCCAATGGGCCGTTCCAATCGCGCAAGGCGCTGCTCAAGGTGCCGCGGCTGGGCCAGCGCACTTTCGAGCAAAGCGCGGGGTTCTTGCGCATCACCGACGGCACCGAGCCGCTCGATGCGTCCTCCGTTCACCCTGAGGCTTATGGCGTGGCGCGCCGGATCGTTGCGGCCTGCGGGCGGGATTTGCGCACGCTGATGGGGGACAAGGCGGCGCTAGCGGGGCTCGATCCCAGGAGCTTTGTCGATGAGCGGTTCGGGCTACCAACGGTGCGCGATATCCTGGCGGAACTGGAAAAGCCCGGCCGCGACCCGCGCCCGGCGTTCAAGACCGCGACCTTTGCCGAAGGCGTGGATGACATCAAGCATCTCAAGCCGGGCATGATGCTGGAAGGCACGGTGACGAATGTCGCCGCCTTCGGCGCCTTCGTGGATATCGGCGTGCACCAGGACGGGCTGGTGCATGTTTCCCAGCTGGCCGACAAATTCGTCAAGGACCCCCATGAGGTGGTCAAGGCGGGGGACGTTGTGAAGGTGCGGGTGGTGGAAGTGGACCTGCCGCGCAAGCGCATCGGACTGACCATGCGCAGGGATGGCGAGGCCGCCGCGCCGCGCGAACGTGGTCGCGAGCAGCCAATGCGCCCCAGCCAGCGCCCGCCGCAGGAGGCCAAGCGCAGCACCGGCTCGCTGGGCGACATGCTGAGCGCTGCGATGCGCAACAAGAAGTAGCGCGCCGACTGTGAGCCGGCGGCTAAATCAGAACAGCCGCCGGCGGGCGCGGCTACCAGCCGAAACAATGGGCACTACCGCAAGCAGGATCATGCCGACCATGCCCCCGATCGCCAGGAACCCGGCGGGGGTAATCTCGGCATCGACCTCAAGGCTTGCCCGGCCCCAGGCCCAACGGACGCGGGCCCGCGCCGGCGCATTGGGTGTTGCCCGAACCGGCACGAGCTTGCCGGCAGCCTCCTCGTCCATGATGAACTCCGTTGCTGAGAAAAGGAGCCGGGCACAGGGGCCCGGCCCATGCTGGCGTCAGGCGATGCCGGCGCCGCCGGTGACGCCAAACACTTCGCCGGTGATGTAGCTGGCTTCCTGGGACGCGAGCAGCACATAGATCGGGGCCAGCTCGACGGGTTGGCCCGGGCGGCCAAAGGCGCTGTCCGAGCCCATCTGCATGACCTTTTCTTCGGGCTGGCCGCCGCTCGACTGCAGGGGCGTCCAGAACGGGCCGGGGGCCACGGAATTGACCCGCACGCCGTTCTCGATCAGCTGCTTGGAGAGGGCCTTGGTATAGGCGACGATGCCGGCCTTGGTGGTGGCGTAATCAAGCAGGATGGCCGAGGGCTCATAGGCTTGGATGGAGGCCGTGGTGATCACGGCAGCGCCCGGCTTGAGATGCGGCACGGCTGCCTGGGCGATCCAGTGCATGGCGTAGAGATTGGTCTTCATCGTCTTGTCGAAATCGGCCGAGGTGACCTTGTCAATCGACTCGCGGTTCTGCTGCCGGCCGGCATTGATGACGAGGATATCGAGTCCGCCCAGCCCCTCGACGGCCTGGCTCACCAGCTGCTGGCACCAGTTTTCATCGGTGATGTCGCCGGGAAGCGCGATGGCCTTGCGCCCTTCGGCTTCGATCAGCTTGATCACCTCCTGCGCGTCGCTTGACTCGGCCTCAAGAAAGGAGATGGCGACATCCGCGCCTTCGCGGGCATACGCGATGGCCGCGGCCCGGCCAATGCCGGAATCGCCGCCAGTGATCAGCGCCTTGCGGCCCTTGAGCTTGCCCGAGCCCTGATAGGAGCTTTCGCCATGATCGGGCACCGGATCCATTTTGGCGGCCAGACCAGGGATGGGTTGCGGCTGGCGTGGGAACGGGGGCTGGGGATATTGGCTGCGCGGGTCCTGCATGGTGAGGCGATCGGTCATGGCTCTCTCTCGAAGTGGGATGCCATGACCAACGACGGGTGCGGGCGTGAGTTCCGCGGCAGAAGCGCGCTACAGCTTGCGCGGCTGATAATCTTCGGATCGAAAGTTCCGGGCAGACGCGGTGCCTGCCCGGGTGAGTTGCTTAATAGAGAACGTTCTGCGCTTCGGGCTGGTCGATATTGTCCTTGGTGACAAGGACGACGCCGGTATCGATCTGCTCCTCGAGGGTTTTGCCGCCCAGAAGATCGAGCACGGCCTGCACGCCCAGCTCGCCCATCTGATAGGAGCCCTGGACGAGAATGCCCGAGAGCGTGCCGTCCTTGACAAAGGCCTGGAGGTCCTCGTTGCCGTCAAAGCCGATGGCTGTGAGCTGGCCGGCCTTGCCGGCCTGCACGATGGCGCGGCCCATGCCGATGGCGGTGGGCTCATTGGCGCCAAAGATCGCCACCAAGTCGGGATTGGCGGCCAGCACGTCGGTGGTCTGGTTGAGCGCGGTGGCCATCTGGGACTGGGAGTAATAGGGGCCGACGATTTCGAGCTCGCTATTGCCCTTGAGATATTCGGTGAAGCAGCCGACGCGGCCGATTTCCGAGCCAACACCGGCGACATAAGACATGACGGCAACCTTGCCGGTGGTGCCGGCGCCATCGATCACGGCCTGAGCGGCCATCTCGCCGGCCTTGCAGTTATCGGTGGAAAGGAACGTCTGGTAGAGGCCTGCGCCGCTTTCGCCCAAGGCGGAGTCGATGATGGCGACGGGAATGCCCGCTTCGTTGGCGCGGCGCACGACCGGCACCAGTGCTTCGGGGTCGGAAGGGGCTAGGACGATGCCCGCGACCCCGCGATTGACCGCGTTTTCCACCAGGTTAACCTGGTCGGCCACGGCGGCTTCCGAAGCGGGGCCGTCAAAGCTCAGCGTGTGCTCGGAATTGCCTTCGAGTGCGGCGGCAGCGCCCTTGTTGACGTTCTGCCAGAAGTCCGAGTTGGTGGTCTTGACAATCACCGCGATTTCGCCGGCCGAAGCGGCGGCGATGGTGAGGCAAAGCGCGGATGCGACGGTGCCAAGCAGGAGACCTTCGGCATTGTCGATGCGGTCACGCGCGGCGGCCCGGCAGCAGCCACCAATATCCTCGTCTACAAGGTTTACCAGGAAGGCTTTGTGCAGCTGAACCTGGGTTCATCGGCCGCCCAGTCGGTGGTGCTGATGATCGTGGCGATTGCCTTCACCGTCCTGCAGTTCCGCGCCCTTGAGCGCAAAGTCAATTACGGGGTCTGAGCATGATCCAGAACCGGACCCTCACCATTGTCTGCCATGGCATCCTGATCTTTGGTGCCCTGCTGGTCTGCTTGCCGCTGTACTTCGCCTTTGTGGCCAGCTCGCACACGCTTCAGGAAGTGCAGCAATCCCCCTTCCCGGTGCTACCGGGGCTGCACTTCTTTGACAATGTCGCGCAGGCCTGGAACGAGGGCAATTTCGGCCGGCTGTTCCTCAACTCGATCATTGTCACCTGCGGCATCGTGATCGGCAAGCTCGCCATCTCGCTGTTGGCGGCCTTTGCCATCGTCTACTTCCGCTTCCCCTTTCGGATGACGGCGTTCTGGCTGATCTTTGTGTCCCTGATGCTGCCGGTCGAAGTGCGCATCATCCCCACCTATGAGGCCGTTGCCGACGTGGCGGGGCCCCTGCGCTGGGTGGTCGATATTTCGGGCCTGTCCGGGTTGATCGCCTCCCTGACCGGTTACCGGGTTGAGACCGCGCTCAACTGGAGCCTCGTCAACACCTATCAGGGCCTGATCCTACCCCTGATTGCCTCGGCTTCGGCAGTGTTCCTGTTCCGCCAGTTCTTCCTCACCGTGCCCGAGGAGCTCTGCGAGGCAGCGCGCCTCGACAAGGCGGGGCCGATGCGGTTCTTCTGGGATATCCTGCTGCCGCTCTCCAAGGCCAATATCGGCGCGCTGGCGATCATCCTCTTCATCTTCGGGTGGAACCAGTATCTCTGGCCCCTCCTCTTTACGACCGACAAGAGCATGGCCACTGCCGTGCTGGGCCTCAAGCAATTGGTGCCCGTTGCCGATGCCGAACCGGCCTGGAATCTGGCCATGGCTGCGGCGTTCTTCGTCATGCTGCCCCCAGCCGTCATCATCCTGGCAATGCAGGGCCTGTTCACCAAAGGACTTGTCGATTCCGGCAAGTAAGCTTCAACCAAGAGGGTATCTGAAGTGGTTCAAATCGTCGGTCACCGCGGCGGTCGCAACGTGTGGCCAGAAAACAGCCTGGGCGGTTTCGAGAAGGTGCGCGCGCTCGGCGTCGATGCCGTGGAGTTCGATATCCACCTGACCAAGGCGGGCGAGCTCCTGTGCATCCATGACGCTACGCTCGAGCGCACGACCCTGGGCACGGGCCTCGTGGCCGATCTGCCAGTGGATGGGCGCAAGAACGTGATCTTGCGCGACAGCGACAGCGAGCACATCCCGACTTTCCGCGAAGTGCTCGAACTGTTCGCCGACAGCACGCTCGAACTCCACATCGAGCTCAAATCCGATCACGACCACAAGCCCTATCCGGGCATTGTGCCCGCCGTGCTCGCCGAGATGGAGCGCTTCAACTTTGGGGATCGGGCGGTGCTCACGAGCTTTGATCCCGATGTCCTGCGCGACATCCGCACAGCGGTGCCCAATGGGCGGCGCCTCGCTTCGATTGACCGGCACTCGGCCGAGCGCCTCGGCGGACTGCCGGCCGCGCTCACTATGCTCGGCGAACTCGTCGAGATCGTCGCGGTGGAACGCAGCGTCCTCCTCGAAAATCTTGATCTGGTGAAGTCCATCGTGCCGATGAACCGGTGGGCGGTATGGATGTGCAACGATGCCGAAAGCATCGGATACTGGCTGCAGCAGCCCGTGTTCTCCATCACCTCCGATGTTCCCGATCTCGCCGTTTCCGTAAAGGAAAAGCTTCGTGGCTGATTCAATACTCGATACGGATGGGGCCGCGGCCGACCCCATCATCTTGCACAACACCGACCTCGTAATCTTCGATTGCGATGGAGTGTTGATCGACAGCGAGATCATTGCCAGCCGCACCATGGCCGAAGCCCTCACCGATGCGGGCTTTCCCATGACGCAAACCGAAGCCCATGTGACTTTCACCGGCAATTCCGAGCGGGACACCAAGGCTTATCTGACCGAAAAGCTCGGGGTTACAGATCTCGACGCCCTCTTCACCGCCTGGGGCAAGCGCCTTTACAAGGGCTTTGAAGCCGTCGAAGAGATCGAGGGCATTGCCGATGTGGTGACACGCCTCAACCGCCCGATCTGCGTGGCCTCCAACAGCTCGCTCTACCGGCTGACTCGCAGCCTTGGGCGCGTCGGGCTCTGGAAGGCCTTTCATGGTCATGTGTTCAGCGCCGACCACGTTGCCCACCCCAAGCCAGCACCGGACCTGATGCTGCACTGCGCCGCTGAAATGGGGGCCGATCCCCGCCGCTGCATTATGGTGGATGACAGCCCCCACGGGGTCGAGGGCGCCCTTGCCGCCGGCATGATCGCCATCGGCTTTGTGGATCTGCGCGATCCCCGCGGCAAGCGGGCCGAAGTGCTGCGCGAAGCGGGCGCGCATCTAGTCGCGAACGGCAGCAGCGAATTGCAGGCTTGTCTCGAGCAAGCCGATTTGATGCTGGGCAACAGTTCTGCTCGCCCTCAAGACGCTACCCTGGGCTCTGGCTCAGAGGCCCGCTAAACACGTCCCATGCCCGGCCCCCCTCGCGTGGCCGGGCATCCCCGCTCGATATGCCCGAGCCCTACCAGTTGCTTTCCAGCGCTTCGCGAGCCTGATCGTCACTCCAGCTGGCGGGCACCCAGACCCCAATCTGCTTGCCTTCGCGCTCGATCTGGGCGTGCCGCATCGGCGTCGCGCCCGTAGCGCCCGGGCTTTCGTCATGGTCGTATTCGGCCAGTTCGTGGCTGAACTCCCTGCCGTGCCAGTCGCCGTGATGCAGCCATCGGCCAGTGAATTTTTCCTGCGTAATGCTCATGGTAAACCTCGTGGTTACCGTAATAACGCCAATCGGCTGATCCGGCTCCGCGCAAAAGCTAGGGACATAGACCAATTTGTGCCATTCGCGCCCTGCCCTCAGTGAAAGGCGCAAGATCGACAAGAAGAAGCCACGCACTCGATTGCCAAGCACGCGCCCGCAATAGTATGCCCGCAGGAACAAGCAGGAACCGAGGTCACCAAATCTACCAGCACAAGAAAATCGGCCTGATCGGGGCCGGGGCAATCGGGCAGTCGCTGTTGCGTGCCATCGCCGCCATGCTCGAGGTTGAAGTGGCATTCATCTTGGTGCGGGATGCGGGCAAGCTGCAGGGCCTCGATGTGGACCCCAGCTTGGTTGTGACCGATCCCGCCGCGGCAGTTGAGCGGGATGCTGACCTGGTGCTCGAGGCGGCAACGCCAGCCTTGGTTGCTGCGCTGGCGCCAGGCTGGCTCGATCGAGCCGATTTTTGCGCCTTCAGCTGCTCGGCGCTGGCAGATGCCGAGACCGACCGGGCTGTCCGCGCCGCGGCGGCACGATCGGGGCGCCGGTTCTTTGTGCCCCATGGCGCCGTTCTGGGGCTGGACGGCATTGCCGATGGGCGCGACCTCATTGAAAGCGTTACCATCACCACGACCAAAAGCGGTAAGAGCCTTGGGCTTGATCCGCAAATAGGGGGCGTGGTGTTCGAGGGATCTGTGCGCGAGGCGTGCCGGTTGTTTCCGCGCAACGTCAATGTTCACGCCGCCATTGCCCTGGCGGGGATCGGTTTTGACCAGACAACCAGCCGGATTGTTGCGGAACCGGGCCTCGCCACCAATCAGCATCGTATCGAAGTCACGGGCGAGGGCTTTGACTGGGATATTGGCGTATCCTCGCGCTCGCTGGGTGGGGTGACGGGATCCTACACGCCGCTCTCCGCGGTCGGCTCGCTTCGGCGTATCCTCGGCGGCACAGGCGTGGCCTTGGTCTAGTGGCTGGCGAGCAAGGACCAACTCGGATTTAATTGCACTCCCGAGCCCCTGGAGCTTGGTCTTCCCCCTTCCAGGATTGCCCCATCAAACGCCGTTCGGTTGAGAATAAAGGACGTTGAATGTCGATCCACAGCAAGTTCAGCAAACTGGGCACCCAGAATGCCCCGGGCCAGGAAACCCGGCAGGCTATTGCCGGCACCGAGAGCTTTCTGAGCGGCGAAACGCTCGCGGGCACGCCCGTCGATTTCTCCCATGGCGATGTGGACGCCCATGAGCCCACGCCCGGTGCTCTCGATCTCTTCAACGCCGGCGTCCCCAAGGGCGGAGCGCAGGCCTATACGGAATATCGCGGCTCTGGCGAGATCCGCGACGCAGTGGCTGCCCGCCTCGCCGCCTTTACGGGCGCGCCGGTTGATGCCCGCGACGGGCTGATCATTACCCCCGGCACCCAGGGGGCGCTGTTCCTCGCGGTCGCCGCCACCATGGTGCGCGGCGACAAAGTCGCGATCGTCCAGCCCGATTATTTCGCCAACCGCAAACTCGTTGAATTCTTCGAGGGCGAAATGGTGCCCGTGCAACTGGGCTATCGGCAAGCGCCAGCCGGACAGGCAGGACTGGATCTCGACCAGCTGGAAGCCGCCTTCCAGGCCGGCGCCAAGCTTTTTCTCTTCTCCAACCCCAACAACCCCACCGGCGTCGTGTATTCGAGCGACGAGATCGCCAGCATCGCCGCTCTCGCCACGCGCTATGGTGCCAGCGTGATCGTGGATCAGCTTTATTCGCGGCTGCTTTATAAGGGCGTCGCCTATACCCATCTGCGCGCAGGCGCGGTCGACGCCGAAAACGTCGTGACCATCATGGGGCCATCCAAGACCGAATCCCTCAGCGGCTATCGCTTGGGCGTCGCCTTTGGCTCGAGCGAAATCATCGAGCGCATGGAAAAGCTGCAGGCGATCGTGTCCCTGCGCGCCGCCGGCTACAACCAGGCCGTGCTGCGCAGCTGGTTCGATGAGCCCGCCGGCTGGATGGACGACCGCATCGCCCAACACCAGGCTATCCGCGACGATCTGGTGGAGCAGTTCCGCTCCATCGAGGGCTGCTTTGTCCGCACGCCCGAAGCGGGCAGTTACCTCTTCCCGCAATTGCCCGAACTGAGCATCGAGCCGGCGCAGTTCGTGACCGTGCTGCGCGTGCTGGCCGGTGTGACCGTGACACCCGGCACCGAGTTCAGCCCCCATTCGGGTGCCAGCATCCGGCTGAACTTCTCCCAGGATCATGCCGCGTCGGTCGCTGCCGTCCAGCGGCTTGCCACGCTGGTGGAGCGCCATCGGGGTTAGAGCGTAAACTCGCGTCAAGCTGGGCAAATAGTGGCGGGCTCGAGAGATTGGATTGACCGCGCCGATTGGGCCTGATGAAGTAAAACTTACAGGCAGCGGGGCAGCTTAGCTGCGCTCTGCCGCCCACACCGCAATAATAAGCTGCCCAATATGGGCGCGACCGGGAGACCACCAAGATGAAGCGAATTGTAACGGGACTGCTGCTGGCATCCACTTTCCTGGGCTCGTCGGGGCTGGCTTTCGCCCAGCAAACCACGCTGACCATCGAAAGCTGGCGCAACGACGATCTGCCCATCTGGAACGAGAAGATCATCCCAGCCTTTGAGTCCGCTCATCCCGAGATCAATGTCGAGTTCGCGCCGCTGGGCCCGACCGAATACAATTCGGCTGTTGGCGCCAAGCTCGAAGCAGGCACTGCCGGCGATCTCATCACCTGCCGCCCCTTCGATCTGGCGCTCGCCCAGTTCACCCAGGGCTATCTGGCCCCGCTTAATGACCTGCCCGGCATCGAGAATTTCTCCGATGTCGCCAAGTCTGCCTGGACCACCGATGATGGCGCCACGACCTTTTGCGTGCCCATGGCTTCGGTGATCCATGGCTTTATCTACAACAAGGACATCTTTGCCGAGCTGGGCCTTGAAGTGCCAGCGACGGAAGACGAGTTCTTTGCCGTGCTCGACGCCATCAAGGAAGATGGCACCTATACTCCCCTGGCCATGGGCACCAAGGACCAGTGGGAAGCGGCCACCATGGGCTACTACAACATCGCCCCCAATGCCTACAAAGGCGAGGAAGGCCGTCTCGCCTTGATCTCGGGCGAGCAGAAGCTGACCGACCCGCAATGGGTAGAGCCCTATACGACGTTGGCGCGCTGGAGTGCTTATCTGGGGGACGGCTTTGAAGCCCAGACCTATCCCGATAGCCAGAACCTCTTCACCCTCGGCCGCGCTGCGATCTTCCCCGCGGGCTCCTGGGAGATCTCGGTCTTCGAGCCGCAGGTCGATTTCGAGATGGGCGCCTTCAAGCCGCCGGTCAAGAATGCCGGCGACACCTGCTACATCTCGGATCACAACGATATTGGCCTGGGGCTCAATGCCGCGTCGCCCAATGCGGAAGCGGCGCGCACCTTCCTGTCCTGGGTCGCCTCGACCGAGTTCGCCGAAATCTATGCCAATGCTTCGCCCGGCTTTTTCAGCCTGAACTCGGCGGCCGTGCCGCTCGAGAACGAACTGGCCCAGGAATTCGTCTCCTGGCGCGAGGATTGCGAGACCACCATTCGCCACCCAGCCGCCATTTTGGGCCGCGGCGAGCCCAATCTCGACATCGAGACCTGGCGTGAATCGGCCAATGTGATCAACGGCACCACCACTCCGGAAGATGCTGCCAAGATCACCCAGGATGGCCTCGCCTCCTGGTATGAGCCGCAGCAGTCCAACTAAGCGCCTATGACCATGGGGCTGCGAAGGCTTGATCCTTTGCAGCCCTTTTTGCTTGCCGCCCCCGGCCGCACTGGAACAGCATGACCGTCGACGCCCCCTCCCCGCCCATTGCCGCCGCGTCCAAGCCACGGCGCTGGCACATCCTGGTGTTTCTGGCGCCGGCCCTGCTGGTTTACACGGTGGTGATGATCTATCCGCTGGTCGAGACCCTGCGCCTGTCGCTGTTTGTCGCCGGGCCCGAGGGGCAGCGTTTCGTAGGACTCGACAATTTTGCCCGCCTGCTAGGCGATCCGCGGCTGGCCGCGAGCTTCTGGAACGCGCTTTCCAACAACTTCATCTTTTTTGCTATCCATATGCTGGTGCAAAACCCTATCGGCATCCTGCTGGCGGCGCTGCTGTCCATGCCTGGCCTGAAGCTGCGTGGCTTCTACCGCACCGCCATTTTCGTGCCGACCATCCTGTCCTTCGTGATCATCGGCTTTATCTGGAAGCTGATCCTGTCGCCGCTTTGGGGCGTTTCGCCCTATCTGCTCGATCTGGTCGGGCTCAAGCACCTGTTCGCGCCCTGGCTGGGCGAGGCGCATTCGGCGCTGATCACCGTGTCGCTGATCTCGGTTTGGCAATATGTCGGCATTCCCATGATGCTGATCTATGCCGCGCTGTTGTCGATCCCCGATGATGTGATCGAGGCGGCCGAGATCGATGGCGTCACCGGCTTTTCCCAGTTCTTCAAGATCCAGCTGCCGCTGATCCTGCCGACCATCGGCATCATCTCGATCCTCACCTTCGTCGGCAATTTCAACGCCTTCGACCTGATCTATGCCGTCCAGGGCGCCATTGCCGGGCCGGATGGATCGACCGACATCCTGGGCACGCTGCTGTATCGCACCTTCTTTGGCTTTCAGACCCAACTGGGCGACCGGCATCTTGGCGCGACCATCGCAACGCTGATGTTCTTCATCATCCTCGCAGGCGTTGCCGTTTATCTCTTCGGCATCCAGCGCCGCATGCGCCGGTACCAATTCTGATGGCCCAGACCCGCACGTCCCTCCGCAGCCAGATCGCGGCGCATGCAATCCTCATCACCTATACGGTGATCGCGCTGTTCCCCGTGTTCCTGATCATCGTCAA
Source organism: Devosia sp. Z11_6 (assembly GCF_058133665.1). Classification (NCBI taxonomy): domain Bacteria; kingdom Pseudomonadati; phylum Pseudomonadota; class Alphaproteobacteria; order Hyphomicrobiales; family Devosiaceae; genus Devosia; species Devosia sp. Z11_6. The sequence continues at coordinate 49,974 of NZ_JBYUNQ010000001.1, read as the reverse complement.
CTCGTTCAAGTCCAAGCGCGCGATCTTCAACTCGCCCCTCGAAGTGCCGACGCCCGAAACCTTCACCCTGATCGGCTACGAGACCGCGCTTGGGCAGGGCAATTTCCTGCTCTACTTCTCCAACAGCTTGCTGGTGACGGTCGCGTCGCTGTTTTTCGTGCTGCTGTTCGGCGCCATGGCCGCTTTTGCGCTCTCGGAATACCGCTTCCGTGGCAACACGCTGATGGGGCTATACCTCGCGCTCGGCATCATGATCCCAATCCGCCTTGGTACCGTCGCCATCCTGCAGCTGATGGTGGCGGGCGGGCTGGTCAACACGCACTGGGCGCTGATCCTCGTTTACACCGCCCAGGGTCTGCCGCTGGCGATCTTCATTCTCTCCGAATTCATGCGGCAGGTGTCCGACGACCTCAAGAATGCCGGCCGCATCGACGGGCTGTCAGAATACAAGATCTTCTTTCGCCTGGTGCTGCCACTGGTGCGCCCGGCTATGGCGACCGTTGCCGTCTTCACCATGATCCCGATCTGGAACGATCTGTGGTTCCCGCTGATCCTGGCGCCGGGCGAGGCGACCAAGACCATCACCTTGGGCTCGCAGATCTTTATCGGGCAATATGTCACCAACTGGAATGCAGTGCTGGCGGCGCTGTCGCTGGCGATCCTGCCGGTTCTGGTTCTTTATCTCATCTTCTCGCGCCAGCTGATCCGCGGGATTACCTCGGGTGCTGTGAAATGACCGATCAACCTGTTCGCGTGCTTGTTGCCGGCTTGGGAACCATGGGGCGCAGCCATGCGCTGGCTTATCACAATGAACCCGGTTTCGAGATCGTGGGCGTGGTGACCCGCAGCGGCAGGGTGCCCGAAGAGCTCAAGGCCTATGCGCATTTCGCCGATTTCTACGAAGCGCTGGCGGCGACCAAGCCAGAGCTCGCTTCCATCAACACCTATACCGACACCCACGCCCCCTACGCCATCGCGGCAATGGAGGCGGGCGCGCATGTGTTCCTGGAAAAGCCAATTGCCGCCACTGTGGAGGATGCCCGGCGTGTCGTTGAAGCGGCGCGCCAGCACGATCGCAAGCTCGTCATTGGCTACATACTGCGCCACCACCCCTCGTGGATCGACTTCATCGCCAAGGCGCGCGAGCTTGGCCCGCCCTATGTGTTCCGCCTCAACCTCAACCAGCAATCGGCCGGCTCGTTCTGGAAGGTGCACAAGACCTTGATGGAATCCACTTCGCCTATCGTTGACTGCGGCGTGCATTATGTCGACGTCATGTGCCAGATCACCGATGCCAAGCCGGTGCAGGTGCGCGGATTGGGAGTGCGGCTGACCGACGAGATTGCGCCCGCCCAGTTCAACTACGGCCATCTGCAGGTCGCGTTCGATGACGGCTCGGTGGGCTGGTACGAAGCGGGCTGGGGTCCGATGATCAGCGAAACCGCGTTTTTCGTCAAAGACGTGATTTCGGCCAAGGGAGCGGTGTCGATTGTCATGGACGAAGGCGCACGTTCCTCGGACCATTCGACCCACACCAAGACGGCACGCATCCGCACCCACCATGCCGAACTGCAGGCCGATGGCAGCTTTGCGCACGCCGATGAATGGCTGTCCACCGAAGATGAGCCCGGCCATGATGAGCTCTGTGCACGCGAGCAGCGCTTCATGCTGCGGGCCATCCGCGAGGACATCGATCTCTCCAAGCATAACGAAGACGCGGTGCGCTCGCTCGAGATCGTCCTCGCCGCCGACCAGAGCGCGCGCGAAATGCGCGCCATCGACCTTTAGGACCAGACATGGCTGACATTGCTACCCGCCTGCGCCTCAATGCCGTGACCAAGAGCTTTGGCTCGACCGAGGTTATCCGCGGCGTCGATCTCGAAGTGGGCGATGGGGAATTCGTGGTTTTTGTCGGCCCCTCTGGCTGCGGCAAGTCCACCCTGTTGCGCATGATCGCCGGGCTCGAGGACGCCAGCTCGGGCGCGATCGAGATCGACGGCAAAGTGGTCAACAACCTGCCGCCGGCCAAGCGCGGCATCGCCATGGTGTTCCAGACCTATGCCCTCTATCCGCACCTGACGGTGCGCAACAACATGGCGCTGGCGATGAAGCAGGCGGGCGAGCCGGCGGCCGACATCGAAGCACGGGTGGCCGAAGCCAGCCGCATGCTGTCGCTCGAGCCCTATCTCGAGCGGCGGCCCGCCGAGCTTTCGGGTGGCCAGCGCCAGCGTGTCGCCATTGGGCGCGCCCTGACGCGCAAGCCCAAGCTCTTTTTGTTCGACGAGCCGCTCTCCAATCTCGATGCCGCGCTGCGGGTCAATACGCGGCTCGAGATCGCCCGGCTGCACCGGCAGCTCAAGGCGACCATGATCTATGTCACCCATGACCAGGTCGAAGCGATGACGCTGGCCGACCGGATCGTCGTGCTCAACGCCGGCAGGATCGAGCAGGTCGGCTCGCCCATGGAGCTTTACAACAAGCCTGCCAGCATCTTTGTCGCCGGCTTTATCGGTTCGCCGCAGATGAACTTCATTCCGGCTGAAAGGCTGGGTGTTGCCGACGCTGCCACCATCGGTATCCGGCCCGAGCACCTGACGGTCAGCACCACCGAGGGGCAGCTTGCAACCCGCGTGATGCACGTGGAGCATCTGGGCGCCGACACCAATCTTTACCTCGAAAGCGAGGCGGCGGGACTGATCACCGTCCGCTTGTTTGGCGAACAAGCCTTCACGCCCGAGACGACGGTATTTGTTACCCCCAACCCGCTTTACCTGCACCGCTTCGATGCACAAGGCCGGTCCGTAGCCTGACCATCAGGACGTTTGCCGTTTCAACACCGCTCGCGCCCGCCTCGACACAGCCGGCACCGACATGATGATCGTGATCACGATCACGAGGCAAAGGACGACACTGATGGGGCGGGTGAAAAATGGCGAAGGATCGCCATTGGTCAATTGCAGGCCGCGGCGCAAATTGAGGTCAAGCAAGTCACCCAGGATGATGCCGAGCACCAGCGGGGCCATGGGGTATTTCATCTCTCGCAAAACGAACCCGACAATGCCAAAGCACAGCATCACATAGACGTCGAACATGCGTTGCGTGATGGCGAACGAGCCAACCACGCACAGAACATAGATCACTGCCATCAGCCGTTCCCGCGGCACCATCAGGACCTTGATGAACAGCTTGGTGAGCGATAGCCCGAAGATGAAATTGGCCAAGGTGGCCAACAGCAGCATGGCGACCACCTGGTAAAGGAAAGCCGGGTTCTCCACCATCAGCATCGGGCCGGGTCTGATGTCGTGGATATACATGGCCGCGATCAGCACCGCTGCCGCGGCAGAGCCGGGCAATGCCAGGGTCAGGGTCGGGATCATGGCAGCCGAAACCACGGCATTGTCCCCGGTTTCGGCGGCGATCAGGCCCTCCTGACTGCCTTTACCGAATTCCTCTGGATGCTTGGAGGCGCGCTTGGCGGCGGCATAGGAGGTCCAGGAGCCAACGTCTTCGCCAACGCCTGGGATGATGCCGACAAAGGTGCCGATCAAGCCCGAGCGAATGATCGTGCGCCAATAGCGAAAGACTTCCCCGAGGGTAGGAACGACGCGGTCATTGACCGCGGCAATCTGGGCCACCGCGCGCCGCTTCATCGCTGAAAGAATTTCGGCAAAGCCGAAGGCACCGACCATGGCGGGGATAAGGTCGATGCCGCCACCGAGCGCCTGGATACCGAAGGTAAAGCGCTGATGGGCATGCAGGGTTTCCATGCCGATCATGGCAATGAGCAAGCCCAATATGCCGGCGATATAGCCCTTGAGCGGCGTGTCGCTACCCGACATTTGGCCCGAAATCACCACCCCGAAGAGCGCCAGCCAGAAATACTCATAGGAGCCAAACTTCAGCGCGGCCTCGGACAGGAGGGGGGCGATGATGGCGAGAAAGAAGATGCCGACCAAGGTGCCTAGTGTCGAGGAGGTTGTCGCGAGCCCCATCGCCAGCCCCGCCTTCCCTTGCAGAGCCAATGGGTGACCATCCAGCGCTGCGGCAGCATTGGCGGGCGTACCCGGAATATTGAGCAGGATGGCGGTGCGGCTGCCGCCATAGATGGCACCCAGATAAACGCACATCAGCGTCAGGATCGCCTGATCGGGTGCCATTTTGTAGGTGAGCGTGACAAGGAGGGCAACGCCCATGGTGGCGGTCAGACCCGGCAGGATGCCAATCACGAGGCCGAGGAGCGTAGCCCACACGACATTGAACAAGGACTGGGGATTGAGGAAGTGACCAATCCCCTGCCCCAGCAGCAGCAATCCATCGAACATGAACAGATCCTAGGGCAAGCGCACCAGAAAAACGCGGGCAAAGACGAGGTAGATTCCGGTGCCGCCCGCAACCGCGATGCCGAGCGCCCAGACCGCACTTTGCAGTGGGGGCATTGGCGCATCGGTCAGAACGACCTCGAACAGCACGATAAAGCTGAAGATGAAGAGCATGGACGCCGCCCAGAACGGCAACCAACCCACGAGGATAAGGGTGTAAAACAGGGCGAGGGCCATCACCGCGAGTACGCGCCGCGCTTCGGGGGTCACCAGTAGTGCCGCAAGTCCCCGCCACGCACCAGGCGCCTTGATGCGCCAGGAGCGCACCGCGAGCAGAGCGCTGCACAGTGTGAGCAAGACGCCCAAGACAAGGGGAACCAGTCCCGGGATCGTCGCAGGATTGATCCGGCGCACTTCGAGCCGCGGCATGGTCCAGGATAGGTAGATCACGGCCAACCCCAGTGCGAGCAGCACAAGGGCCGTCAGGAGATCGGCGCGAGAGCGAATTGCTTCGTCCCCGGGGGTGTTCGTAGTGTCCATCGCGGTACTCTTGAGACGGCCTGACGAAGAGGGAGGAGGTGGCGGGCTCCCACCCGCCACGATGCTCTAGGGCGTGCCAACTTCGGCGCGGGTTGCGCAATCAATGCCGATGGTCGAAGGATCGTTGACGGCCTCCCCCCGGTCCACTGAAGAACAAGCCTCAAGAATAACAACAGGCATGGCCAGTTCACGCGCCTTGGGGCCGTAAGAAGGGGCGAACACGGCGCCGAAGGTTTCCGCATAGGCCTTCAGTTCGGGCGAAGTCATCACCTTCTCCTCCCAAATCCGGTCCAGCGTCGCCAGCACTTCGGGTGGCGAATCGGCAGGAAGGAAGATGCCGAAGTAATCGGGTGCCAGTTCCATTTCCGGCAGCCAGTTGGTGATCGGCGGAATGGGCTCAACACCCTCCAGCACCAGCGGCTGGTCGGACAACACGGCCAGAGCCTTGAGGCGACCTCCGCGGATCAACTCGGTCTGCTCCACGGCCAATTGCGTGGTCACCATGGCTTCGCCCGATGCTGTCGCAATGGCGGCGGGGCCACCGCCATCATAGGTGATCATGTTGTATTCAAAATCGGCAGCGTCGCTGAGCGCGGCAACAGCCGTTCCGCCCGAGGAGGTTATGCCGGCAGTGGCAACCGTAATCTCCGGGCCCCGGGTCTTGAGCGCTTCGAGCAACTGGCCGAAATCGGTGAACTCGCTATCAGCAGGAACGCTAACCACCGGCACATTGGCGACGGAAAGGTAGATATGCCAGTCGTCGATGTCGGTATCTTCGAGCAGTCCCGAAACCGAGTAGGTCGCGTTGTTGGCAATCGCGTTTGCCGTCCAGGTATAGCCATCATGGGGGGCGTTCAGCACCTCCTGGGTACCGATCGCACCAGAAGCGCCCGGCTGATTGACGACCACAACTTCAACGCCCAAGGCCTCAGCCAAGATGGGAGCTGTGACCCGGGTAACCTGATCAGTGGAGCCGCCAGCCCCCCAAGGCACGATCAGATTGATTGGACGATCGGGCTTCCACTCCTGCGCGGCCGTCAAGGACGTGCCCAGCATCAGCGCTGACGCGCCGCTCGCCAAGACAAACAGCATTCGTCTGTTCATCGAATTTCCTCCCAAGGTGCACGTGATCCGGATATTTCCGTGATCACCTCGCCAGATTGCTGTTCCTCCGCAGCCTCTGTCAACCGATAAGTAACCGCCTGGTTACGGAGTAAAGGCGTCGCGAACGACGTCTGCCCATCCCGGCGAGTGGACGGTCAAGCGCGACCAAAGAATCGGGCGACACGCTCGATTATGCGATCCGCCAGCTCCTGTTTGGTTCCGGCGCCAAGATCGGTGACCCCGTCGGCGGCAACAAGATGAATGTGATTTAGCTCGCCGCCAAACACACCAGCGGCGGATGACACGTCATTGGCGAGGATCCAGTTGGCGCCCTTGGAGCCCAGCTTTGCCTGGGCATTGCTGATAAGGTCATCGGTTTCAGCAGCGAACCCAACGACCAATTGTGGCCTCTGGTGATGGTGGCCGATGGTCGCGAGGATGTCAGGGTTGCGCACGAGCTGAATAGAGAGTTGTTCGTCGTCGCCCCCCTGCTTCTTGAGCTTGCTGGAAGCAATTGTTGCCGCCCGCCAGTCGGCCACCGCGGCGACAAAGATTGCGCCGTCTACCGGCAGAGCGCCGGTGGCGGCCTCCAGCATTTCCGCTGCCGTCTTGACGTTGATAACCGTCACGCCCTTGGGGTCCTGCATGGTGGTCGGGCCGGAAACCAGCATGACGGCAGCGCCTTCGCGCGCCAGGGCGGCCGCGATGGCATGGCCCTGCTTGCCCGAGGACCGGTTGGAGATAAAGCGCACTGGATCGATCGGTTCTTCGGTCGGGCCCGAGGTCACGAGAAAGGAAAGTCCGGCGAGCCTTTGCTGTTTTGGCGCGAGGGCTTGTCGGGCAGCCTCGAGTATTTTCATTGGTTCTGCCATTCGGCCAAGCCCGGCTTCCCCGGACTCCGCCATTTCCCCGCTCTCCGGCCCAACAAACAACACGCCGTCGGCCGTGAGTGTCGCGACATTGCGCCGGGTGGCGGGGTTGTCCCACATCTTTGGGTTCATGGCTGGGGCAACGAGGACCGGACTGTCGCGCGCCAACAAAATTGCCGTTGCAAGATCGTCCGCGAGGCCAAGCGCCATCCGGGCCATGAAATCGGCGGTGGCGGGCGCGACAACAATGAGATCGGCCTCGCGTGCAATTCGGATATGGCCGACATCGGCTCCGGCGACCGGCTCGAAGAGGTCGGAAGCAACCGGCTGGCCGCTTACCGCCGCAAGGGTAGTCGGGGAGATGAAGTTGTGCGCGCCCTCCGTCATCACACAGCGCACCTTGGCGCCCTGTTCTCTCAGTCGGCGCACAAGATCGGGTGCCTTGTAGGCGGCAATGCCGCCCGAAACGATAACCAGGATCTGCTTGTCGCTAATGCTCATGGTTGCTCCTGTCGCAGCCCGGCGATCTCAAAGCCCCGGGACCTTTGGTCGGCTCGCAACAAGCGGCCAGCTTCGAGATCGATGTCGAAAACGCGCACCTGACTGCGGCCAAGCAAGCTCAGGAGGTCTGCGGTGGTTTGGGGGGCGGGATGGGCGAGGCCGGCCACGCCCGAACTTGGGTGCTCGCCCCCACCGCCGCGCACCGGATAGGCCCAGTCGCTGACGGCGATATATGCGGCCTGTTCGAAGGCGCGCGCAATCATGGCATGTCTCCAGCGCGCCCGGGCCATGTGGGGAGTGCTTTTTCGGCTAACCGAGAGGGCTGGAACAAAGATGATTTCCGGCGGGGTCTCAAGATGGCGGTAAGTCTCGACATGAAAGAAATCGGCACAAACCAGGACGAAACACTGCACCCCACCAATGTTGAAGCTGGCTCCCGCGCGTTCCCCCGCTTGGGAGATGTTCCGCTCCCGGCCGTAGGGATTAGCCTTCTGGTACCGTGCAACGACGGCGCCGCCGGGGTCGACAACAATGCCTTGGTTCACGGGGAGCGCGCTGAGGTTGTCGAACTGGCTGCCACCAACAACATGGCAGCCGAACTCTCGCGCCATCTCGGCAACGGCCGTGTGGTAGTCCGCTGGTGAGTAGCCCTCCCAACCAGCTCGGGCAAGAGAATGACGTCATCCTGATCACCCTTGAAGGCGCGTCTTTTAATGCTCTTTGCGATCCTGCCGATATCGTCTCCATCGAGCATTCGGACCTTGGGCTGTGTCAACACGACCTTCAACGGCGCGCTCCAATACGGTTCCAAAGGCACATGGCCGGTGCAAGCAAGAAAATCAACCGCTGCCCAGGGATCAACCAAGGTTAACATAAGAGCGGCGACAGACGCGGCTGCGCCATCCGCAGCCTTGTTGGGGATTTTCAGGGTCAGCGTTGAACGCTGCCCTTTCCCCACAGCTTGCACAAGTGCTTCCAGCAGGCAGGCTGTGCCTTGCTGCACCAAGATGGAGCGCTTACATCGCCGGAGCGTGAACCGAGTTTTTGCCTGAACATACGGCAACTTGCTGCCGCTTTGAGCAGAATAATCGCTCTGCTGTTTGCTGTTGTGCGAGCCACACAATCAATGTTGACACGCGCTTTGAAAGCCGCCTAGCTTGAAAATACTTTACAAGAAAGTACTGACCCCACCCGGGGCCGGCACAAGAAGAACGCGGGGGTAGCGAATTCATGCGGGTCGGCGTAATCGGTCTCGGATTTCGTTTGGGCTATCTAGCGCGGGTGTTTTCCGCAGCCAGGGACGACTTCGAGATTGTGGGCTATGTGGATCCTGCTCCCGCCGGCCTGTCCTATGCGCAGGAACACGGTGTTTCCGTCGGTTATGCCTTCCAAAGCCTTGAGGCGCTGATCGAAGAGGGCCAACTCGATCTGCTGATGGTCGGCTCACCCAATCACCTGCATCTCGAGCACATCCGCATCGGGCTTGAGCGCGGCATGAAGATCTTTGCCGAAAAGCCCGTCGTTACCTCGGTCGATGACACCATGGCACTGGCCGAACTGCTCGGGCGATACGGCACGGATCGGGTTATGGTCGGCCTCGTGCTGCGCTATGCGCCGCTATACCAGGATTTGCGCCAGGCGCAGGCGGAAGGCCAGCTGGGCGACATCGTGGCCATCGAGGCTTCCGAGACCATCCCGCCCTATCACGGCGCCTTTTTCATGCGTGATTGGCGCCGTTATGAGCGCTATGCCGGCAGCTTCATGCTCGAAAAATGCTGCCACGACCTTGATCTTTATAATGGGGTAATGGGGTGCCGGCCGCTGCATGTGGCGAGCTTCGGCGGTCGCCGCAGCTTCACGCCAGCCAATTCACCACAGGGCGCCGGCGCCAACGATCTCGAAGTTTATCATCGCAAGCCCTCGGGCTGGGAAGGCTCCGACAAGGTCTTTGATAGCGATGGCGACATCATCGATTTCCAGACTGCGATCGTGCAGTACGAAACTGGCGCTGCGCTCACCTTCCACACCAATCTTAACGTGCCCGACGATTACCGGCGCTTTGCGGTGATTGGCGCCAAGGGCATGGCCGAAGGGGACTTCGTGCGCAATTACTTCAAGGTCACCGATAGTCGCACCTCCGAGCGGTTTGAAGACAAGACCTACAAGGCAAGCGACCTCTCGGTACATTACGGGGCCGATGAGCAGATGGCCGAGGACATTTTGCGGCACCTAACCGAGGGGGTGCCCCTGCCGGTGTCGGTCACCGACGCGCTTGAGGCAGGCTTGCTGGCGCTGGCCATGGACCAAGCGATGAAAACGCGATCGGTGGTCCACATGACCCCGATCTGGCAGCGCTTCGACAATGCACTCGGCCGAAGCCAGTAAGGGGGACCGCCGATGACCAGCACCAGAAGCGCAACAGTTTTCGCTCTCGCCCTGCTGGCTCCGGCCCTGATCTACATCCTGACCATTGTCGCCTATCCGCTGGTCGACACCATCATTCTCTCCTTCACCAATGCCGCCCTGCGCCCTGGCTATGATTTCGTGGGCTGGGCCAATTACGAGCGCATCTTTGGCGCCGGCAATTTCACCGAAATCATCATCCGCACCATCATCTGGACCTTCTTTTCGGTCTCCATAAAGATGATCATCGGCATGTGCGGGGCCGTGCTGCTCAATGCGGCTGTCCCCGGCCAGACGCTGTTTCGCATCCTCACCATGCCGCCCTGGATCGTGCCTATCGCGATCGGCATCTTCATGTGGGGCTGGATGTATAATGGCCAATTCGGGATGATCTCGGGCCTGCTGCAGAATTTCGGTCTGATCAACGGTCCCGTCGCCTGGCTCGCCTATGGCCACACCGCCTTCTGGGCCACCATCGTAACCGATGTGTGGATCGGCGTGCCCATGGTCACGATCTATTTCCTCGCGGCCATGCAGTCGATCCCCAAGGATCTCTACGAGGCCGCCTGGACCGATGGTGCCGGGCGCTTTTATCGCTGGCGCCGCATCACCCTGCCGCTGATGGTGCCGGCCATCGTCACCATGAGCCTGCTCTCGCTTATCGCCACATTCAATTCGTTCGACATCATCTGGATCCTGACTCAAGGGGGCCCCTCGGGCTCCACCACGACGATGATTATCGACACCTACAAGACCGCTATGGGCAGCCGCAAATATGGCGAAGGCGCCGCGCGGGCCGTGGTGATCTGCATCTTCGTGTCGATATTCTGCCTCGTTTATTTCCGCGCCGTGCGCCGCCTCGGGCAAGGAGAAGCCAAGTGACCGATGTGCCCCATTCCCAAGAAGTTGCGGCCCTCAATGATGCGGCGCTGGTCCGCCGGGGGCGCAAGGCCAGGGCACGCTCCACAAGGGCGATGATCGACCGCTACCAGTGGTACGAAGTGGTCGCGATCTATTCGGGGATCGCGCTATTCCTGTTCTTCGTGCTGGCGCCCTTTATCGAGGGCTTCATGGTCTCGCTGAAGCCGCTCGCCCAGTTGTTCTCGACGCCCTACAGCTTCATTCCGAAAAACGGCTCCTTCAACGCCTATATCGATATGTGGTCCAGCGTCCCCATGCTGGGCCTGCACATCTTCAACTCGTTTTTCATCTCCAGCGTGGTGACGCTGATCGTCCTCGTCGTGGTGGTGCCGGCGGCCTATGCCTTTGCCCGCTTCCGCTTCGCCGGGGCCGGCATGCTGCTGGGCATGTTCCTGGCCGTGAACATGTTTTCGGGTGCTGTGCTCTTGATCCCGCTGTTCCGGCTGATGCGGGCCATGGGCCTGCTCAACAGCTATTTCGCCATGATCGTGCCGGGTGCGGCGTTCCTGATCCCCTCGTCTATCTGGCTGTTGCGCACCTATATGCTGCGCATTCCGCGCGAACTGGACGAGGCCGCCTGGGTCGATGGTGCCTCACGCCTTTATACCCTGCGCCGGGTGATCCTGCCGCTGGCCATGCCCGGCATCGTTGTCGTGGCCATCATGACCTTTATCGGGGCGTATGCGCAGCAATTCATCTTTGCGCTGACCTTTAATTCCAAGACGGAGTTCATGCCGCTGCCGATCGGGCTTTATGCCTTTTTCGGCAAGCAGGAGGTGCTCTGGAACGAGCTGATGGCGGCCTCCTTCGTGGGCATCCTGCCCGTCATGATCGTGATCGTTTTTCTGCAACGCTATCTCGTAGCCGGCCTCACCGCCGGGGCAGTCAAGCAATAAAGCAACCAAGGGTTTCGGACGCCGGGACCCTGCTCCCGGCCAAGGAAAGAAGCGGCTCTGGAAGGGACCGCGCATCACAAAGGGAGACTAACGCATGAAAATATCCAAGCGCTTCGTCCTGGCCTCGCTTGCCGCCCTGTCCGGCTCCACCGGACTGGCGGGAATGGCCGCCGCCGAGGAGATCAACATCATCTTGTGCGGTGATGTGGTGACCCCGGTCTACACCAAACTCTTCGAAGAATGGAACGCCGCCAATCCCGATTACCCCGTTGCGCCCGAACTCGTCGGCTGGGGTCAGTGCCAGGACAAGGTGACGACCCTCGCCGTCGCCGGCACCCCCGTCGACATCGCCTATGTCGGCTCGCGCACCCTCAAGCAATTCGCCCAGAACGACTTGATCGTTCCCGTCCCGATGTCGGACGAGGAGAAGGCCGCCTACTACAATTTCGTGCCCGAGACCGTGACCTTCGAAGGCGCGCAGTGGGGCATCCCGGTGGCGTTCTCCACCAAGGCGTTTTTCTGGAACAAGGATTTGTTCGAACAGGCTGGGCTCGATCCCGAAACTCCGCCCAAGACCTGGGAAGAGCAGCAGGCTTTTGCCAAGCAGATCACCGAGAACACTGACGCCGCGGGCTTTGGCATGATCGCCAAGACCTTTGATGGCACCGTGCACTGGTTCTTGCACTGGATCTACACCAACAACGGGCAGGTCATCGATGCCGATGGAAATATCGTCCTCAACAGCCCGCAGAACCTTGCGGCCCTGACGGCCTTCAAGGACATCGTTCCCTATTCCGAAGAAGGCCCCACGGCCTATGAGCAGAACGAAGTGCGCGCCATCTGGCTCGACGGTGGCCTTGCCATGATGCACTGCTCGGTCAGCTGCGCCAATCGCGGCACGGAAGCCGGCATCAATTGGGGCGTTGCTCCCCTACCAGTTGGTCCTGACGCACAGGGTCCGGGCACGCTGCTGATCACCGACTCCCTGGCCGTGTTCAAGGGCACCGGCCAAGAAGACAAGGTTATCGAATTTGGCAAGTTCCTGACGTCGCCGGCAAACCAGCTGGCCTACGAGCTGTCCGAAGGCGGTCTTACTCCGCTGCGGCCTTCTCCTGAAGTGGACGCCATGATCGCCGAAAAACCGCACTGGAAGCCCTTCGTTGATGGCATCGAGTTTGGCGGTCCCGAACCGCTCCTCACTGACTATGTCGGCTTCCAGAACGTGATGATCGAGATGGTCCAGTCCGTGGTGACTGGCCAGGCCGAGCCGCAGGCTGCGCTGGAAAACGCCGCCGCCGAAATCGAGCAGTACAAGTAAGAAACTACAGCGATCTCGCCGCCGCCCACGGGCGGCGGTTTTCCCCATCGGAGACAGCAGATCCATGTCGCAGCTCAGCCTCAAAAGCGTTGAAAAGAGCTTCAATGAAGCCCGCGTCATCAAGGGAATCGATCTGAACGTGGCCGATGGCGAGTTCGTGGTGTTTGTGGGGCCTTCGGGCTGCGGCAAGTCCACCCTCTTGCGCATGATCGCGGGGCTCGAGGATGTGAGCGCCGGCGAGATCGTCATCTCGGGCAAGACCGTCAATGAGCTGCCGCCGGTGCAACGCGGCATTGCCATGGTGTTCCAATCCTATGCGCTTTATCCGCATATGACCGTGTTCGAGAACATCGCTTTTCCCCTGCGGGTGGAAAGGCTGCCCCAGGCCGAGGTGGACAAGCGCGTCCATGCCGCGGCCAAGGTACTGCAGCTGGAGCCGCGCCTGCAGCATCGGCCGGGCCAGCTTTCGGGCGGGCAGCGGCAACGCGTGGCCATCGGGCGGGCGATCGTGCGTCAGCCCAAGATCTTTCTCTTTGACGAGCCGCTTTCCAATCTGGATGCGGCGCTACGCTCGGAGATGCGCATCGAGTTGATGGAGCTCCATAAGCGGCTGGGCTCGACCATGATCTATGTGACCCACGACCAGGTGGAGGCCATGACCATGGCCGACAAGATCGTGGTGCTCGACGCCGGCCAGATCTCGCAGGTCGGCTCCCCGCTCGATCTGTACCACAGGCCCGATAATCTGTTCGTGGCGGGCTTTATCGGCTCGCCCAAGATGAACTTCATCAACGGCACGGTGGCCGCCTTCGATGGCGCGATGGTGAGCCTTGATCTGGGCGTGCTTGGGACTCTTTCCCTGCCCCGTCGGTCGGCGCCCGCTATCGGTGAGCCCGTGACGCTGGGCGTTCGTCCCGAGCATCTCAATCTCGGGCCCGGCGCCTTCACGCTCACCATCATGCCGCGCATTGTCGAGCATCTGGGCATCCACACAGTGATTTATTCCGGGCTGCCGGGCGGCGAGAACTTCATCGGGCTCTTTGAAGGGGATCCCAGGATCACCGAAGGCGCTCCGATCGAGGTTAGCTTCGAGCCCGACCAGGTGCATGTGTTTGATAGCCGGGGGCTCGCCATCTACTAGGCGGGCGCGCGTTCGGGGAGGGCCCATGCTGGACATTGTCGGGCTGCTGCAGAGCGAGAAGACGGTTTTTACCCGCTCGGAGCAGGCCCTTACCGGAATCGTGCTGGCCGATGTGGAAGGCGTGCTCAAGATGAGCATTGTCGATCTTGCCGCCCAGGCCGAGGTGTCACCGCCCACGGTGACACGGTTTTGCCGCCGGCTGGGCTGCGACTCCTATGCCGATTTCAAGGTGAGGCTGGCGCAGTCGCGCTTTGTGGGCCAGCGCTATATCGCCCCAAGTTCGGGGCCAACGAGCGTGCATGACATCGCCCAGGAGGTGGTGAACGGCATCCAGTCCACGCTTTACGACAGCTTCGAGGCGCTGGATTTTGACGCCATCGAGCGCGCGGCCGAGGCGCTGGCGGCTTCGAGCTTTGTGCTGTGCTTTGGCTCGGGGGGTTCCTCCTCCATGGTCGCGAGCGAAGCGGAGGCCCGTTTGTTTCGTCTGGGGCTCAAGGTGACCTCATCCACCGACCATCAGGTGCAGCTGATGCGCGCCGCTTCCGCGCCAGTAGGGAGTGTCGTGCTCGCGTTTTCGCTTTCGGGCAATAACCTGCCGCTGGCGCGGGCGCTGGCAGCGGCAGGGGAATATGGCACGACGCGACTGGTGGTCTCGCGCGCGGGTTCGGCCATGGCTGAGCAGGCCGATGTGCTGGTGCCCGTCTTTTGGCGCGAAAACCAGGACATTGTTCGCCCCACTCCCGGGCGCTACGCCTTTCTGGCCACGCTCGACATCCTCGCCCAGACCGTGGCCGTGCGCCTGGGCTCCCGTGCCATTGGCAGCATGCGCCGCATCAAGCACCAACTGGTCGTCAACCGCGACGGTGACGACGCCCAGCCGCTGGGGGACTAGGGCTTTGCGTGGTGCTTTCTTCGGTTGTCCCCACCGACGCCTTGTTTCCCCGTCCATTTCACTCGTCCCAGGGCGGGTGCTGCCACGCCGTCCCTTCTTCCAGCCTGTAGAGTGAATTTTGCCCATGACCATCGCCTTTGCCCTCCGAACCTCCTGGTCCCCTGCCGCTGACGGGGAGCCGCTCGGCTATGGTCTGGAGCTGACCAATACCGGCACCAGCCCGGTTGCCAACTTCCAGCTTGGCTTTTCAGGGCCGGCACGGATCGATCCGACGGCAACGCTGGAAAATGGCACGCTGCTCAAGCGCCTTTCCAACCACACGCTGATCGGGCCGCCCGAGGGGCTGGTGCTGCAGCCTGGCGAAACCTGGGTGGCGACCGCCCGCGGCCTGTCTTATGGCCTGCGGCACTGGAGCGACGGGGCCAATGCGGCTTATGTGGTGCTGGAGGACGGGACGGCGGTGGCGGTAACGACCGCGCCCACCCACGGCAAGGGGCACAATTCCCCACTCCTGAAAGGCGCAGCCCGGTTTGCGGTGCCGGCCCGATCACCCGCGCGCCATGCGATCATTCCCTGGCCGCGCCAGGTGGCGACCACGGGCAGCCGCATTGCGCCCGCGGGTTTTGACCTTAAACCGCAGGGCGAAGCGGCGAACCGCGCGGCGGCAGCCTTTACCGGGCTGGTGCATGATCTGTTCCCCGTGGAGGCCATTGTGCGCCCGGCGTCCGAAGCGGGCTTACCGGTGAGGCTGGTGGAGCAGCCGGGTATGGCGGCGGAAGCCTACCGGATCGAGTTTGCCGAGGCTGGCGCCATCGTGGCGGCGACCACGCGGCAGGGGCTGTTTTATGGGGTTGTGACCTTGGGGCAGATGCTGCGGGGAGCGCGGCTCCATCCAGGCACGTTCAGCTTCCCGACGGGGGGCACCATTACCGACGAGCCCGGATTTGCGTTTCGGGGCAGTCACCTCGATGTCGCGCGCC
Organism: Devosia sp. Z11_6; assembly: GCF_058133665.1. NCBI lineage: Bacteria > Pseudomonadati > Pseudomonadota > Alphaproteobacteria > Hyphomicrobiales > Devosiaceae > Devosia > Devosia sp. Z11_6. Next base: position 34,090 of record NZ_JBYUNQ010000001.1, on the reverse strand, counting down.
AGTTCTACACCGGCGCCGAGGTCAGCCAGTTTCTCAAGATCCTGGCCTGGAACAAGATGAACAAGTTCCACTGGCACCTGACCGAGGACGAAGCCTGGCGCATCGAGATCGATGCTTATCCCGCGCTCACCGAGGTTGCGGCCTGGCGTGGCCATGGTCTTGCGATGCCGCCGCTGTTGGGCTCGGGGCCGCAGCCCACAGGGGGGTATTACTCCAAACCGGTTATCCGCCAGATCGTGGCCTTGGCCGATAGTCTAGGGATCGCGGTGATCCCCGAAGTGGACATGCCAGGGCACTTCTATGCCGCGCTGCAAGCGCTGCCCGAATTGCGCGATCCCAGTGAGACCGGCCAATACCAAAGCGTGCAAGGCTTTCCCAACAACAGCCTCAACCCGGCCCATGAGCCGGTCTACCGGTTCGTCGAGGCCGTGGTGGATGAAGTGCTGGAGCTGTTTCCGGCCGGCATCTTCCATATCGGCGCCGACGAGGTGCCGCTGGCGGCCTGGTCAGGCTCGCCGCTGGCGCTGGACATGCTGGAACAGCTCGCAGGGTCCGAGATGCGTCAAAAGCACGAGGCACAGTTCAACCAGCTGGGCAACCATCATGGCGCCGACGAGATCGAAGGCTCCCCCACCGCGATCCTGCAGGCCGAGTTCATCAAGCGCGTCCACGCCTATATCACCAAAAAAGGCGCCCTGACCGGCGGCTGGGAGGAGGCGGCGCATGGCGATGCCGTGACCAAGGAGCATTCCTATGTGATCGGCTGGCGTAATGTGGAGGTCAATGCCGAGCTGGCCGAGCGCGGGTTCGACATCGTGGTTTCCCCGGGCCAGCGCTATTATCTCGACATGGCCAATGGCGTCTCCTGGGCCGAGCCGGGTGCCGGCTGGGCGGGATGGTCCGGCCCGCGCGAAACCTATGAGTTCGAGGCACGGGAGGGTTTTTCGCCAGAGGCGCTCAAGCACCTGTTGGGTATCCAGAGCTGCATCTGGTCGGAATCAATGACTGACCGCGCCATCTTTGATCGCCTGGTTTTCCCCCGCCTTTCTGCCATCGCCGAAGCGGGCTGGACCCTGCCCGAGCATAAAAGCTGGGAGCGCTTCGCCTCCATGGTCGGGCTTATGCCCATCATGTATGGCCACTGGGCCAGCGAGTGACAGCTCAACCGGGTTCACGGCAATAGCCGTGTCATCATCGTTCAAGACACAAGGGGAGCCAAGGCTCCCTTTTCGCTTGGTCACCCAATAGGCGATATGTCTGGGCCCAATGTCTTAGAGGTGAAATACATGGATTTGCTCGCTCTCGCTGACTTCAATCTGGTTGCCCGCCATGGCGGGTTCGGCAGGGCGGCAAGAGAAGCTGGGCGCCCCATGGCAACATTGTCCCGCCGGGTGAGCGAACTGGAAGCGAGCCTGCAACTGCGCTTGTTTGAGCGGGGCGGGCGCGCCCTGAAGCTCACGCAGGAAGGCCGCGCTTTGTTCGAGCGAACTGGCGTTCTGCTCACTGAACTCGAGGAGGCTGCGGCAGCTATTGCATCCGGTGGCGAGAATCCACGCGGCACGCTGCGGATCAGCGCGCCATTGTTGTTCTCCCAGATGGCGATGGGAAAACTCGCCGCCGAGTTTGCGATGAAATACCCGCAGGTCCGGCTCGAGGTGACGGGTGAGGACCGCAATGTCGACATGGTTGAGGAGGCCTATGATCTGGTGATCCGGGTCAACCCAAAGCCCGATGAAAGTCTGGTCGGACGCGCCTTCCTGCACGATCGGCTCGTTGTGGTTGGGAGCCCCGCCTTGGCGCGTCCGGATAAGGGCGAGCCGGTTCCAGCGGTTGTCCAGGTGTCAGGCGAGCGCGCCGTGACCTGGAGCCTGCGCTCGCAGAACGGACCCAAGAGCATAGCCATTGATCCAATTCTTAAACTCTCATCGCTGCCCATGATCCGCGATGCTGTCCTTACAGGGGTCGGCGCCGGGCAACTGCCGATCTCGTTGGTCAGCCATGACCTGGCCGCCGGCCGGCTGGTGCATTGGGGCGACATCGATGCTCCCGACACCACTCTTTGGGCGCTTTATCCCTCTCGGCGCCTGCTAAGTGCGCGCGTATCGGCCTTTCTCGAGCATTTGCGGCTGGCCTTTCCCAAAGGCACGCCGGACGAGTTGGCGGCCTATGTCGCATGGTGACGAAAGGATGGTTCATCCACGAGGAGGCAGAAACTCACTGTGAAAGCGGGCGGCATTGGCCATCAGGATATCCCGGCGCTCCGCCAGGATTTCGGGAGTTGGCGGGGTCGGTGGCGTGGTGCGGCTCGGGAGCACTTCACCGACGAGTTTGAAGAATTCTTCCTGCCCCGCCGGCAGGCAGATGCAGAGGAAGCGGGCCGGAGCCGCCGACACCACGCGAAAGCCATGCGGCGCATTGGCCGGGATGTTGATGGATTGGCCGGGGCCGACGTGGTGGACCTCGTCACGAAAGGCAATTTCCAACTCGCCTTCGAGGATGTGGAAAACCTCCTCGAAATCATGCCGATGGGGCGGTGGACCACCGGCCGGCACCAGCATGTCGATCATTGTATAGCGACCGCCGGTCTGCTCGCCCGAGATCAGGATGGTGTAGGTGCCAGCTCCGATACCCAAATGAGTAAGTCCTGCATCCTCTGGGTGGATGATGGTCGCGGTGCGGCTGGGATCATCGGGTGGAAGCTGGGTGGATTGTTCGCTCATTTGGCTGTTGCTCATGTCGTTTCTCCTAAGAACATGAACAAGATATGCCGCTGCACTTGCGAGCGGCAGATCGCGGATTTGGACGAACAGTTTCACCCATGGAACAGTGGCTTGCCATCCTTCCGCTGCCACGCACTGCCTATGGCGCCAGTTGACGCTCGATCGCCGCGTTAGAGCAGTTCCAGTTGGTCCAGCAGCGCCAGGCCTAGCCGCAGGCTCGCGCCGGTGTTGATCAGCATGGGCGGCAAGGTCAGCCACTCCAGCGTCCATGCCGCGCCCGAGCGCTCATATTCATGCACCATGGCCTGTTGCAGCGTGCCGGCCAGGCCCGCATTGGCGCGGGCCAGCGCCACCAGCACCTCGGCATTGACCGGGTTGGACTTGTGCGCCATGGCCGACGAGCCGCCCCCGCCGTGCAGCTGCACGGCTGCCACCTCATTTTGCGCCAACAAGGCGATATCCGCTCCGATCTTGCCCAGACTGCCGCTGATCATCGCCAGAAGATTGCCAAGCGCCACGATGGGGTCGCGCGTGGCCTGCCAAGGGGCAGCGAGTCCCAGATCAAGCCGCCGCGCGAGGGCTGCAGCAATGGCGTCGCCTTGCCCGGCAAAACTGCCGCGATCCCCCACCGGCCCGCCCAGTTGCACCACGAGCAGGGTACGGCGCATGGACAGCAGCAGGCGCAAATAGCGCTGCAGGGGCTCGCGCCAACTCGCGAGCTTGGCGCCCCAACTGGTCGGCAGTGCCACCTGCATGCGGGTATGGGCCATCAGCTCCCGCTCGCCAGCCGTTTCCGCCAGCCGGTCGAGCTGCCCCAGCAGGGCGCTCAGCCGCTCCTCATAAAGATCAAACACCTCGGCGAGCTGCAGCATCAGGGCGGTATCGATGATGTCCTGGCTGGTCGCGCCCTTGTGCACGGCCGCGCGATGAGGCTCAGCAACCAGCCCCCGCAATTGCCGCACCAGCGCGGGCACCACAACGCCATCCTGCGCCATTCCGGCCGCCAGAGCTTGCCAATCGGGGACAAAGTCGTTGATGCCGGCAGCCACTGCGGCCGCCGCATCTTCGCTGATCCAGCCGCACTCGGCGCTCGCCTCGGCCAGCGCCGTTTCCACCGCCAGCATGGCCGTGATCTGGGCGTCATCGGAGAGTAGGCACGCGACTTCGGCGTCGCCGGCGAGAGCCCTGAGCAAGGTGTTCATAGCCGTCACTCTCCCCCGCTCAGATGTCGAAGAACACTGTTTCTTTGTCACCCTGAAGGTAAATGTCGAGCACATAGCGCGGCACCATGCCCTCCTCGCGCCGGGCAATCAGCGTCTGCCGGCGGCGCGGATCCAAGATCTTGTTGAGCACGAAATCGGCCGCATTGGCTTCCGCTTCATCGGCGAAATAAAGCCGCGTCTGCAGCCCGATATTGATGCCGCGCGCCACGATCCAAAGGCTCACATGCGGCGCCATCGGCTTGCCGTCCGGTCCTGCTACGGGACCGGGCTTGATCGTCTCGAAGGTAAAAACACCCTCGGCATTTACCGGCTGGCGGCCCCAGCCGGTAAAAGGGGGGGCCGAATTGCTGTTGGGCCCCATGGGCGCTGCAAAGGCGCCGCTCGCATCGGCCTGCCAGATTTCGACCACGGCATCGCCAACCGGTGAGCCCGCGCCATCGACGATGCGGCCCACGATCTCGATGCGCTCGCCCACAGTCTGGGGCGTCAGCATGGCCAGGCCCGGATCGGCGTCATAGATGCCCCGGATTTCGGCAAAGTTCGGCGTCATGCCGATATGCACATAGGGCCCGGCCGTTTGCGAGGGCGTTTCGCGCAGGGTTGGAACGGGGTGCAACATCAGTTCCCCTCCAGTTTGTTTTCGAACATGGTCGAGCGGCGTCCGCGCAGCACGATGTCAAAGCGATAGGCGAGCGCGTCCATGGGCGTGGTGTTGTGGCGATCCAGCCGGGCGATCAGCTGCTCAATGCCAGCCTTGTCGGGCACGGTGCCCACAATCGGGCATTGCCAGATCATCGGATCTCCTTCGAAATACATCTGGGTAATCAGCCGCTGGGCAAAGGCGTGCCCGAACACGGAAAAATGGATATGGGCAGGGCGCCAGTCATTGGCGCCATTGGGCCAGGGATAGGCTCCCGGCTTGACCGTGCGGAAGGAATAAAACCCGTTTTCGTCGGTGATGGTCCGCCCGCAGCCGCCGAAATTGGGGTCGATAGCGGCCAGATATCCTTCCCTTTTGTGGCGATAGCGCCCGCCGGCATTGGCCTGCCAAAATTCCACCAGCGTATTGGGCACGGCGCGGGCGTTTTCATCCAGCACCTGGCCATAAACGATCATGCGCTGGCCGATTGCCTCGGTCCCATCCTGGCTGTAGTTGCGGATCAGATCATTATCGAGCTGGCCCAGCATCGAATGACCAAAGGTGGGGCCGGTCAGCTCGCTGGCCGTCGCGCCCAGCGCCAGCAGGGGCTGGCGCGGCGCGCGAAAGGTCGTGCTCTTGTAGCCGGGGGTGTTGGCCGGCGGGTGCCAGCTGTGGTCGCGCTGATAGAGGGCGCCATCGGCGCCGGGCAGCATGATCGCGCTCATTGGCTCACCTCATCGCGTTTGGCCAGCTCTTCCTTGGCAATCCGGAAGGCCCGGTTGGCGGCCGGAACGCCCGCATAAACGGCAACATGCAACAGGGCCTCCTTGATGTCGTCGGGCGAGGTGCCCGTGTTGACGCTGGCGCGCACATGCATCGCCACTTCCTCGTCGTGGCCCAGCGCCGCCAAGAGCGCGATGGTCAGCATGGAGCGCTCGCGCTTGCTCAATCCCGGCCGCGACCATACCGAGCCCCAGGCGCCTTCGGTGATAAAGGTCTGGAAATCGTCGTCGAACACGGTTTTGCGCGCGTTCGCCTTGTCGACATGGTTGTCGCCGAGCACGGCGCGACGGGTCGCCATGCCGCGTTCAAAGCTTGGGCTTGTTGCCATAACCGGCCTCGCTGAGGAAAGTGGCGATCAACCCGGCCAAGAGTCCGGGCTGCTCGATGGATGGGATATGCCCGACCCCGGGCATGATCTTGAACTGCGCACCGGGGATGCGCTGCGCGGTCGCCTGCACCAGCTCCGGCGGCGTGGCGAGATCGGCATCGCCGGCCACTACCAGCGTGGGCAGCCCGATAGCGGCAATGGCTTCGGTCAGATCGGTGTCGCGCAGCGTGGCGCAGGTGCCGGCATAACCAATGGCGGGGGTGCGCAGCAGCATGTTGCGCCAACCGGTGACGGCGTCCGCCTCAGCGGCCCGATAGCCCGGTGAAAACCAGCGCTCCACCAGCAGGTCTGCCAGCGCCGCCATGCCACCATTCTCAACGGCGGCGATGCGCTCGCTCCACAGCCCGTCATTGCCAATCCGCCCCGCGGTGTCGCACAGGATCAGGGCGCTGAGCCGCTGGGGTTGCGCAAGCGCAAAGCCCTGCGCGATCAAACCGCCCACCGAAACCCCCGCCAAGGCGAGCCGCTCCACCCCCAAATGATCGAGCACCGCCGCAAGGTCGGACAGGTGATCGGCAAGGGCGTAGGGACCCGGGGGCGCATCGCTGAGGCCATGGCCGCGCTTGTCATAGCTCAGGAGGCGATAGTGCGGCACGAGCCTCTCGATCACGCCGTCCCAGATCCGCGCATCGGTGCCGAGCGAATTGACCAGGGCGAGGACTGGCGCATCGGCGCGCCCCTGCACCGAATACCGCAGCACCACCTCGCCGTTGCGCACAAATCCCATGCTTTCCCTCCCACCCGGCGCCAGGGCTGGCGCCGCTCGCCGCTAGCTCCGGCTTTCAATCATCTTGAGCAGCGCCGCGACGCCCGTGGCGTAGCCGGAGGCCCCCAGGCCGGCCAGCACGGCGTCGGCGCGCATGGACACATAGGAGCGGTGATAAATCGGCTCGCGCCGGTGCACATTGGAGATGTGGAACTCGATCACCGGCCCCTCGAACATCTTGAGCGCATCGAGCAGGGCAATGGAGGTGAAGGTGAAGGCCGCAGGATTGATGAGGATCCCCGCCCCCTCGTCGATCGCCTCGTGCACCCAGTCGATCAGCTGCTCTTCGCTGTTGGTTTGCCCAAAGACGACCGGACGCTCGCCCGCGGCGCTGCGGCAGATCTGCTCCACTTCCGCGAGGGTCGTCGTGCCATAAATCGCCGGTTCGCGCTTGCCCAGCCGGTTCAGATTGGGGCCGTTTAGAACATAGATGGGCTTCATTGCACGGCTCCATAGCCAAACATCCTGGGCAGCCAGAGCACGGTGTCGGGCACGAAGGTAAAGAGGATCAGGGCGCCGATCAGCGTCCACAAAAACGGCATGACATCGCCGATGATCGCCCGCATCGGTGAGCCCGAAATGCGCGTCATGATGAACAACAGCATCCCGTAAGGCGGGGTGATGAGCCCGAGCATGATGTTGACCACGGCAACGACGCCGAAATGCACCATGTCGATGCCCAGCGCTTGCGCCGTCGGGATCAGCACCGGCACGATGACGAGGAGGATCGTCGTGCCTTCCAGCACGCAGCCCAGCACCAGCAGGATCAGGTTGACGATGATGAGGAAGGTCACCGCGTTCAGATCCCACGACAGCAGGATGGTGCTGATCGTGCGCGGGATGTTTTCGATGGTGACCACATAATTGAACACCAGCGCCCCCGCGATCAGCATGCCGATCGAGGCCGTGGTCTTGGCGCTAACCAGCACCGATTGGTAAAGGTCCTTGGACTTCACCGCCCGGTAGATCAGCACCGACACCAGCAGCGCATAGGCTGCGGCAACAGCGGCCGCTTCGGTTGGCGTCGTGATGCCCCCATAGATGCCATACATCAGCACGACCGGCATGAAGAGGACGGGCAAAGCCTGCCAGGTCATGCGCGGCAGCTGGCGCACCGGCACCGGCGGCTCGATGGGGAAATTCTTGACCCGTGCCGTGACGGCAATCAGCACCATCATGAAACCGGCCATGAGAAGGCCAGGGACCACGCCGCCCAGAAACAGGTAGCCAATCGAGGTATCGGCCACCAGCGCGTACAGCACCATCGGAATGGAGGGCGGGATGATGGGGCCGATCACGGCAGTGACGGCGGTGAGCGCCGCGGCATAGGACGGGGTGTATTTGTTGTCCTTGGTCATCATGTACTGCATCATCTTGCCCGAGCCGGCAGCGTCCGCCACGGCCGAGCCGGACATGCCGGCAAACACGATGGATTGCAGCACATTGACCTGCGCCAGGCCGCCACGGAACCGGCCGACCAGCGCGTCGCACCATTTCAGCAGCCGCTCGGACAAGGTGCCTGAATTCATGATCTCGGCCGCCAGGATGAACAGCGGCACCGCAAGCATGATGTAGTTGGAGTACATGCCGTTGAGAAACTGCTCGGCGACGATGCCGGGGTCCTGCCCTTTCATCAGCAGATAAAGGATCGAGCCGCAGATCATCGCCAGCCCCATGGGCAGGCCGAGAAAGGCCAGAACCGTCAACAGCCCCAGCGACAAGCCGAATGCCAGGGAAATGGTCATATGCCCGAACTCACCTTGGTGTAGTCGAAATCGTCCGCGCTCTGGCCCCAGGCCGCCTGCCAGGCGAGGTGGAGCTGGCGCACGATCATCGCCACGGCAAAAATGCCATAGATGGAATAGAGATAATCGAAGCGGATCTTGAGATAGGCCGTCTTCTCGACCTTCATGAAGGCGATGTAATCGACCACCGCCGGCAGCGAGAGGGTGAACAGCACAACGAGGGTGAGCGAGGACACCAGCACCATCGCCCTCTTCACCTTGCCACGCGCCGCGCCGTAAAAGATGTCGAAGCGGATATCCTCGTCGTCGCGCACCACGAAGGCGGTGCCGAACAGCACCATCCACAGCCACATCACGACGCTGATTTCATGCGTCCACCCGATGGGCAGGTTAAGCAGGTAGCGAAAGACGATCTGGATGATGAAGACCACGAACATGATGGCCAGCATGGCCGCCAGCAGGTTTTCGGCGCGCGCATGCAGCCACCGGCCGATGCTGGAGAAAGAAGAAGGCATGGCGCAACTCCCGGTGCGCAGCCGCAGCGGCTGGCCAGACATGGATGCTGGGGCGGCACCCCTTGGGAGTGCCGCCGTCGTGAAGTGTGCGGCTAGAGCGCGTTGATGCGGTCGACCACGCCTTCGGGCCAATCCTTGGCCAACTCCGATTCCAGGTATTTCTGCTGGGCAAAGGTGCGGAAGGCCTCGAGGTCTGGCTCATAGACGTCAAGTCCGGCCGTCTTGAAGCGCTCGACGAGCTCGGCTTCGCGCGCCAGATGCTCCTTTTGGCTGAAGTCGATGGCGTCCTTGGCGGCGGCGTCAAAGGCAGCCTGCTGCTCGGGCGTCATCGCGTCCCAGCTCGCCTTGCTGATCACCAGCAGGTCAAAGCCCACCAGATGCGAGGTCAGCACGATCTGCTTCATGACTTCGTAGAACTTCATGTTCTCCACATTGGGCAGCGGATTGTCCTGGCCGTCGATGGCCCCGGTCTGCAGGCCGGTATAAACTTCGGCATAGGCCATGGGCGTTGGATTGGCGCCGATGGAGGTGCCGAGGAACTGCCAGGCATCGCCACCGGGCATGCGCAGCTTCACGCCGGCCATGTCCTCTGGCGTATTGATCTTCTTGTCGGTGATCAAACCAACCTGGCGGGCACCGAAATAGGTCGGCCCAAGGATGCGGATGCCAAGCTGGTCTTCCGCCATCTGCTTGAACTCGGCACCGACATCGCTGTCAAAGAAGGTGCGCAGGTGATCGGCGTCGCGGAACAGATAGGCCGAGGTCAGCACCGACCAGGCCGGGATCTGGTTGGAGATATCCTGGGGCGCGATATTGCCCATTTCCAGATTGCCGCGCTGCAAGGCCACCAGTTCGGTGCCCTGCTTGAACAGATTGCCCCCGAAATAGGGCTCGATGGTCGCGATCTCGGCGATACCCTCGCTCAAGCGGCTCATCATTTCGGCGCGAATGTCCTGTTCAGTGAACACTGCCGAAAACCGGAGCACAGGCTTGCTCTCCTGGGCTGCCACCGGCATGGCCGCTGCCAACAACAGGCCGCCGAGCACCACTGCGCGACGCGTAAATCCAAAACGCATAGTCATCCTCCCATGTGGTCGCCCGCTATCAGGCGTAACGGACGCACGGCTTGCCACCGTCGTTTGTTCGTCCTCGCTGCACAATGTACGAAACAGTTCGTTCATGTCAATGCGGCTTCTGATGCATTCGAAGCTAACCGGCTAAATCGTCTTTGTCATTGATTTTTCCTTTCGTATGATGATCATGAGGTCAGAACAACGCAGGAGACGACGTGGCAGGCGAAGGGCAGCAATTGGATGAAGGCGTAGCGGACCTCACCTTCCGTCGAATTCGCGGCGACATCATCGCCGGCACGCTCCCCCCTGGCCGCAAGCTCAAGCTCGACACCCTCAAGGCACAATATGGGGCCAGCGTCAGCACGCTACGCGAAATCCTCAACCGGCTTGCGAGCGAAAGTCTCGTCGTCGCCGAGGGGCAGCGCGGCTTTGAGGTGGCGCCCGCTTCAGCCGAAAATTTGCTTGAGGTGGCCGACCTGCGCCTCCTGCTCGAGAGCCACGCCATCCGCCTGTCGCTGGCCAGCGGCGATCTCGATTGGGAGGGCCGCGTCGTCGCTGCTCATCACAAGCTTTCGGTGGTCGAGGCGCAGTTGCTGCGCGGGGAGATCGAGCGAACCGCCCAATGGGTGCGCTATGACTTCACCTTCCACAATGCGCTGATCTCGGCCTGCGGCTCCCAGACGCTGCTGGCGCTGCATGCCTCCGTGTTTGACCGCTTCATTCGCTATCATATGCTGGCGGCAAGCTTTCGCGGCGCTGATGTGATGAGCGACCACAAGGCGCTGTTCGAGCTGGCGATGGAGCGCAATGCCGACGCCATTGTCGCCAAGCTCGCGACCCATATCCGGAGCGGCGTCGATTATGTGCTCTCGACCGGCCGGATCTAGCCGGTAATGGCAGCGTTGAAGCTGTCCGCCATGGCCCGCGGGTCGGGCTGGCATCCGCTAAACAGCGCAAAAGCGCGCACCGCCTGGTAAACCGCCATGCCGCCGCCCGGCATCACCGCGCAACCCTGCGAATAGGCATGCCGGATCAACTCGGTTTGCAGCGGGAAATACACCACATCGGCAATCCAATGCCGCGACGAAATCAAGGCCGGATCGATCGGCATGCCTGGCAGCTTGGTCATGCCCACCGGGGTGGCGTTGACAATCCCATCCACCCGCCCCGCGACCTCTGCCACATCGCTGATGGCATGGACATCGGCATCGAGCCGCTCACGCAAGCGGCTCACCGTCGCCTGCGCCCGCGCGGCATCGGTGTCGTAGATATCGAGCCGCCCGACCCCGCATTGCAGCAGCGCCTGCGACACCGCGGCCCCCGCCCCGCCGGAGCCGAGCTGAAGCACCCGCTGGCGTGCGGCCGACGGCAGATTGCGCCGGAAGCTTTCGGCAAAACCCCAGCAATCGGTGTTGTGCCCGACCATACGATCACCCAGCACCACGGTGTTAACCGCGCCGATTGCGGCGGCATCGGGCGCCAGGTCATCAAGCAGCGGCAGCACGGCCTGCTTGAAGGGATAAGTGACGTTGAGGCCGGCAAAGCCCAACTCCCGCGCTTCGGCGAGGATTTCCGGCAATTGCGCGTCACTCAGGCCAAGCTGGTCAAAATCGATCAGGTGGTAGCGGTAATCGAGCCCCAGCCTTTGCCCTTCACGCTCATGCATCAGCGGCGACAGGGACCCGCCAATGCCGCGACCCACCAGGCCGATGGTGATCCCGTCGCGCGCGGGGAGTTCCCCGTTCAGCACCAGGTGGGCCAACGGCTGTGCCGGACTAATGGCGATGTGCAAAACCCGTCTCCCCGCCCGCCACTTGCCGTTGCAACTGGGAGTGGCCTTGTGTTTCACGCCGGCCAGCCGATAAATGCTGTTGAGCGATTTGCGGCAGAATGTACGAACCGGTTAGTTTAGTCAATTGCCGCGCCGGAGGAAGGTGTTGCTGATATGAGTACCCGGCTCGAAACCACCAAGACCCGCGCCCGGGCCGCGCCAACCCGCGCGCAGGATCCCGAGGGCACCCGGCAGAACATCATTGAAGTGGCGGCGCAGGAATTTGCCCTCAACGGACTTTCCGGCGCCCGCATCGACGAGATCGCCGCCAAGACGCGCTCCTCCAAGCGCATGATCTATTATTATTTCGGCAGCAAGGAAGGGCTCTATCTCAGCGCCCTCGAGAACGCCTATCGCCAGGTGCGCGAGGGCGAAGCCCAACTCGACGTGGCGGGCCTGCCCCCGCTCGATGCGCTCAAGCGCCTGGTGGAATTCACCTTTGACCATCACCATCAGCATGAGGAATTTATCCGCATGGTGATGATCGAGAACATTCATCATGGCGAGTTCCTCGAGCGCTCCGGCGTGATCCGCGAACTCAACGTCACCGCCATCGGCAATATCGAAGCCATCTATGCCAAGGGCCTGGCGGACGGCGTGTTCCGTCCCGGGCTCGACCCGCTCGAAGTCCACTGGCAGATCAGCGCCTTGTGCTTTTTCAACGTGTCCAACCGCGCCACGTTCTCCAAGATCTTCGGCAAGGATGTGGGCAGCCCCGCCGCCCAGGCCTCGCTGCGCCAGCAGGCCGTTGAGATGGTGCTGCGCTTCGTCACGAGGCCCGACAAGCTCCCCTGAGCCATCAGCATCGCCACCGCTTCGGCCACCATTCGAACCTGCATTGCAAATGTACTAACTAGTTCGTACTCTCCTCTCAAAATGGGGAGAACGGCCATGAAGACCTCGATTGCAACCGTGTCGATCAGCGGCGATCTGCGCGAAAAACTCGAGGCGGTTGCCGCCGCCGGCTTCGCCGGGGTCGAGATTTTCGAGAACGATTTCCTCGCTTATGCCCATTCCCCGCGCGATGTGGCGGCGATGGTGGCCGATCTTGGCCTCAGCATCACCCTCTTCCAGCCGTTCCGAGACTTTGAAGGCTTGCCCGAGCCGCAGCGCAGCCAAGCCTTTGACCGGGCCGAGCGCAAGTTCGACCTCATGGAGCAGCTCGGAACCGACCTGATCCTCGTCTGCTCCAGCGTTTCCCCCCTTTCGCTGGGCGGCATCGACCGCGCTGCCGCCGATCTGCGGGAATTGGGCGAGCGGGCCGGGCGCCGGGGCTTGCGCATCGGCTACGAGGCACTAGCCTGGGGCCGCCATGTCAACGATCATCGCGATGCCTGGGAAATCGTGCGCCGCGCCGATCACCCCAATCTGGGCATCATCCTCGATAGCTTCCACACGCTCTCGCGCAAGCTCGACCCCAATTCCATCCGCTCCATTCCCGGCGACAAGATCTTCATCGTGCAACTGGCTGATGCCCCTCTGATCGACATGGACCTGCTGTATTGGAGCCGCCACTTCCGCAACATGCCCGGCGAAGGCGATCTGCCGGTCACCGAGTTCATGCGCGCCGTCGCCGCCACGGGCTATGACGGCCCCATTTCCCTCGAGATCTTCAACGACCAGTTCCGCTCCGGCTCGCCGCGCACCATCGCGCTCGATGGCCATCGCTCGCTGGTTTACCTGATGGATCAGGTCCGCCAGGCCGAGCCCGATATCGCCATCGCCGTGCCCACACTGCCGCCGCGCGTCGACGTCAAGGGCGTCGCTTTCGTGGAGTTTGCCGCCGACGAAACCGAAGCGGGCGTGCTGGCCGGTTATCTGCGCCAACTTGGCTTCCGCCTCACTGGCCGGCACCGGGCCAAGGCCGTCGAGCGCTTCACCCAGGGCGAGATCAACATCATCATCAACACCGAACGCGAGGGCCTTGCCCACTCCGCCTACCAGACCCACGGCACCTCGGCCTATGCCATTGGCCTCCTCGTCGATGACGCTGCCGCGACGGTCGAACGCGCCCGGGCGCTGGACGCGCAAATGTTCAATCAACGCGTCGGCCCGGACCAGCTCAGCATCCCCGCCATCCGCGGCGTCGGGGGCGGCGTGATCTATTTCCTCGACACGAGAAGCCCGCTGGGCCGGGTCTGGGATATCGAATTTGAATCCGTGAGCGACCCCGAAGCGCTGCAGACAGCCGGGCTTGGGCATTTCGACCACGTGGCGCAAACCATGAACTACGAGGAAATGCTGACCTGGATCCTCTTCTATCGATCCATTTTTGTCACCGACAAGAGCCCGATGGTGGATGTGGTGGACCCGTCAGGGCTGGTGCGCAGCCAGGTCATCGAAAATGCGTCGGGCTCACTGCGGCTGACGCTGAACGGCGCGGAAAGTCAGCGAACGCTAGCCGGCCGCTTCATCGCCGAAACTTTTGGCTCCAGCATCCAGCACCTGGCTTTCGCTACCCCCGACATCTTTGCCGCTGCCAACGCACTGCGCGCCAATGGCATGGCGACGCTCGAAATCTCGCCCAATTATTACGAGGATCTGCAGGCAAGGCTGGGGATTGACGAAGCCATGCTCGATCGGCTGCGCGCCGGCAATGTTCTTTATGACCGGGATGCCGATGGGGAGTTCTTCCAGGTGTATTCGCGCAATACTGGGGAAGGCTTCTTTTTTGAGATTGTGCAACGCCGGGCAGGCTATGCCGGCTACGGCGCTCTCAACGCCCCCTTCCGTATCGCCGCGCAGAAGCGAGCGCTGGCAATGGTGGCTGGTGCTTGAGGAGGGCGGACCTTGGGAGCTCAAGGTATAGAGCAACGAAATTGCTGAAGTGCAGAAATCGCCCCTACATTCGAGAGCCCGCCGACATGGTCAGCGGGGCGATACTCGTGGCGGGTATTACCGCCCCTGAGCGAGGGGCGGTAATAAACATGCGTTTAGAACGTGTCCTTAGGTCGGCTGCACGAGCCCGGCGTCGACGAGCGGCCGGATCGCCTCGATCTCGCGGGCAACGGTTTCGCGCATTTCGTCCGGTGTGTTCAGGACAGGCGCCACGCCGAGCGAAACCAGCAGCGCCTGCGATTCCGCCAATTTGCTCCAGGTCTTGAGCGTATCGTTGATCTTGCTGATGATCTCGGCCGGCATGCCCTTGGGGCCAACAATACCAAACCATAGGGTTTGCTGATAACCGTCAAACCCCTGCTCGGCAACGGTTGGCACATCCGGCAGCTCGCCCATGCGCTGGGCCGAGGTGACCGCAAGGGCCTGCAGCTTGCCGGCCTTGATATGCGCAAGGTAGTTGGCCGGGGCGTCGGCGGAAAAATCTATGTGCCCGCCAAGCAGGTCGGCGGCCAAAGGCGGCGAGCCCTTGTAGGGGACGTGGTTGATTTCCACTCCCGCCTGTTGGCCAATGATGGCAGCACAAATGTGACCCTTGGTGCCGGCGCCGGGATTGCCGATATTGACCTGCCCCGGATTGGCTTTGGCATAGGCGATCAACTCCGGCAGCGTCTTGGCTGGGGCGTTCATGCTGGCAGTCAGCAGCGCCGGGCTTTCGGCAAAAACCGTAATGGGCTCAAAATCAGCTTCCGGGTCATAGGCAAGGTTGGTTTGCACCACCTTGTTCGCCGCCAGAGGTGCGCTGCCGCTTACCAGGATAGTGTAACCATCCGGCGCGGACCGCGCGAGCTTGCCACCGGCCAGCGCGCCAGCGGCACCAGCAATATTCTCAAGCACGAATTGCTGGCCGTATTCTTTGGTCAGGATATCGGCAACGAGGCGCGCAAGGATGTCGCTGGTGCCGCCCGGCGGATAAGCTGAAAGAACTGTAACCGGCTTGCTGGGCCAGCTATCTTGCGCGAACGAAATTCCTGTTGAGGCCAATAGTCCTGCGGTACCGCCAAGGACGATAAATTCGCGTCTTTTCATGTTTCCCTCCTGCACGCCCTCTTCGATTGCTTGGGCTTGGCTGGAGCGATACTTAGCGCAATAGCTACAGCAGCAGGTATTCAACAAGCCGCCCATTCCACCTCACGAAACAGGTCCCTCGCCTGCCAACCACTGCTCTTCGTTGGCGTGAAAGTCCGCGAGTTCCTCCGGTCGGTCATCACCAAGCAGGTCCTGGTTGACCATCACGCCACGGCTGCGCTGGATATAGGTGAGAAACTTGTAGGAGGGCCGCATGGTGTCGAGCAAGGCGCGGTCGATCGGCAGCGGGTCAGACGTGAGCGTGGGCGCCATCACGTCACGCTCGAAAAAGACGTGGAAGCTAGCCAACTTCCAGCCGCCACCCTCGCATATAGCGCGGGAGAAGAACCGGCAGAATACCTGGAAGTCGACTTCCACCCCTTCGAGCTTGGCCCGGTTGAAGATCATGGCCGGGCTTTCGATTGTGGCGCGGTTCCCAATGATCTGAGCAAAAGCGGGAAACACCCAATGCTTGCTGTTGCCGGTGTTGCTCATCCACTTGCGCGTTGCCGCGACATAGGCGTCGCCCCCTCTGCCGTCATACCAGCTAGTGCGGACATAGGCGTCACGATGAAAGCACGCAGCCATCACATCGAACCGGCGCTGGTCGCGCGCAAAGCGTTCGCGGCGTACCAGGTCGAACAGCACCGCGCGATTGAGATAGTCGCCCTCACCTTGGCCGACGTTGATTTGCATGACTGGTCCTCGTGTTTAGTGAACGGGCGGGTTGAGGTCAGTCTAACTCCTGGAGCCCATCCTGCCGCACCTTTCGGAAGGCAGGCAGGAGGATCGAGACCAGGAGGACCGCTGCGATCAGCAGGGTTGCGACACTGACAGGGCTCGTGACGAAAACCGTCGCGTCTCCGTGCGAGATCAGCAGCGCACGGCGCAGATATTCTTCCGCCATGGGACCCAGGATCAATGCCAGGATCAGAGGGGCTGGCTCGGCGCCGGCCTTCCGGAAGACATATCCAAGCACGCCGAACAGGGCCATGAGGTAGACATCGAAAGCGCTGTTGCGGATGCTGTAGACGCCAATGGCGGTGAATACGCAAATCAGCGGAAACAGATATTTGTAGGGCACCGAGATCAGCTTGGCCCACATGCCGACAAGCGGCAGGTTGAGGATAAGCAGCAGCAGATTGCCGATCCACATCGACACGACCAGTCCCCAGAAAAGGGCGGGTTGCTCGGTCAGGATATTGGGGCCCGGCTGCACGCCCTGGACCACCAGCGCTCCTATCATCAGAGCCATGGTTGCGGTGCCTGGCAGGCCCAGCGTCAGCATGGGGATAAAGGCGGTTTGGGCGGCAGCATTGTTGGCAGCTTCGGGCGCAGCCACGCCCTCAATGGCACCTTTGCCAAACTCTTGCGGATGCTTGGAGATTTTCTTTTCCAGCGCATAAGCTGAGAATGAAGATAACAGCAGGCCAGCGCCCGGGAGGACCCCCAGCAGCACGCCGATGCCGGTACCGCGCATGATGGGCATTGTCATGCGCTTCCAGTCGTCCCGGGTGGGAAACAGCGAGCTCACCTTTGCGATGGTTGCAGCCCGCGTATCCTCATTTTCCAGATTAGCCAGGACGTCGCCCAGACCGAAGATGCCAGTGGCAATGATGACGAAGTTCAGCCCGTCCATCAGGTCCGGTGAGCCGAAGGTATAGCGCGCGGCCCCTGAATTAACGTCGGTGCCGATGAGGCCCAGCAGCATGCCCAGCAGCACCATGCCAAAGCCAGTGAGCAAAGAGCCGGATGTCAGTACCATTGAGGTAACGAGACCGAGTACGATCAGCGAGAAATATTCGGTGGGACCAAAGCTGAGAGCCATGCCGGCAAGAATGGGTGCGGCGATGACGATGAAAAGGGTGCCGACCGTCCCGGCAAAAAAACTTCCGATGGCGGCTGCGGCGAGCGCCCGACCCGCCTTGCCCTGCTTGGCCATCTCGTGGCCATCGAGCGTGGTCACCACCGAGGAGGCCTCGCCGGGCAGGTTCATCAGGATCGCGGTGGTGGAGCCACCATATTGTGAGCCGTAAAAGATGCCCGCCAGCATGATCAGGGCGGTGTCGACCGGTAGCCCAAAGGTGAAGGGCAGGAGCATGGAAATGGTGGCAATAGGACCGAGGCCCGGCAACACGCCGACGGCGGTGCCCAGCAGCACGCCCGCAAAGCAATATGCGAAATTTGTAAACGTGCTGGCAGTTTGTAGGCCGAGCAGCAGCCCGCTGAAGATGTCCATGTCGACCTCTTAGATACTGGGAGCGCCCAGAGCCTGCAGCCAAGTCCCGACCAGCGGGATGGGCAGACCCAACAGCGAAACGAACAGGACGCCGCAGACAACCGAAAAGGCTGCGGCTCCACCAACGGCCTTCCAGTTCAGTTCGAACCGAATGCTGGCCATGCCAGCTCCAAGGCACAGCAGGAGCACCGCAAGAGGCAATCCCAACTTGTCGAGCAGGAAGCCGAACACGCAGATCGCACCCGAGACAATGGCAATAGGCAACCAGCGCGTCAGTCCGATTGCCTCGGAGGTACCAAGGCGGGCTCGCGCCAGGATGGCAAATCCGGTTAGAGTCAGCAGAGCTGAGATGACGACCGGGAAAAAACCTGGGCCCATTCGGCCCGGCGTGCCCAGCGGATAACCGAGCGCCATTAGCAGGGCGATGATGCCGATGGCGGTGAAAAGTCCGCCCTGAACAACATCTTGCGTAATCTTCACGTGCACACTCCTGAAGCTGATGCTGGTGTTCGGGCGCTAGCCTGGATAGCCCAGCACAGCCTTGACTTCGAGATACTCACGGAAGCCGTAGACCCCGAACTCGCGGCCATTTCCGGACTGTTTGTAGCCGCCGAACGGCAGACTGCGATCGAATGGTGCGCCATTTAGATAAATGCGCCCTGCCCTGATGCGCTTGGCCAGTTTGAGCGCGCGCTCAGGGTCGCTGGACTGGATGAAGCCTGCCAGACCAAAGGGCGTGTCATTGGCGATCTCGATCGCCTCCTCTTCGGTTTCGTAATTGAGGATTGAAAGAACCGGGCCGAAGATCTCTTCGCGGGCTATGGTCATCTGCCTGGTGACATCGCCGAACACCGTCGGGCAAACGTAGTAGCCCCGGTTCATCTCGGCTGGACGGCCAGTCCCGCCGGCGACCAGGGTGGCGCCCTCGTCGATGCCGCTCTGGATAAGCTTTTGCACCTTGTCGAACTGGCTCTGGCTGACCAGCGGTCCCAGAGTGGTCTCCGGCAGGAGCGGGTCGCCGAGGCGGATCGAGGCTACGGCGGTTCTTGCCGCATCAAAGGCGGCGTCCCGCTGCGAGACGTGGACAAGCATGCGGGTTGGAGACTGGCAGTTCTGGCCAGCATTAGTGTAGCAAGCGTGGACGCCCGCGATCACAGAGGCGCGAATATCAGCATCACGCAGGATGATGTTGGCGGACTTGCCACCCAATTCCTGCGCCACCCGCTTAACAGTTGGGGCCGCCAGCATGGCCACGCGAATGCCGGCATTGGTCGAGCCGGTGAAAGAAACGAGGTCGATCTCGGGGTGTGAGGCAAGCGCCTCCCCCACCGTGGGGCCGTCGCCATTGACCAGATTGAACACGCCGGGCGGCAGACCTGAATCATGGATGATCTCGGCAAGGATCATGGCGCTGAGCGGAGCGATTTCGCTCGGCTTCAGCACCACGGTGCAGCCGGTCGCAATGGCCGGCGCAACCTTGGAGGCCACCTGGTTGAGCGGCCAGTTCCATGGCGTTATCAGCCCACACACGCCGATGGGCTCGTGGCGCACGATGCCAGGGCCCATGCGTTCCTCGAAAGCAAAGTCGGCGAGCACACGAGCGGCTTCCTCGAAGTGGAACAGCGCGACGGTGGCCTGGCGTTCGGTGGAAAAGGTGATCGGCGAACCCATTTCCAATGTCATGGTCCGCGCCAGTTCGGGCAGCCGCGCGCGGAAGCCCGAAATAATGCCGCCAAGCCAGATCAAGCGCTGCTCGACGCTGGTCTCGGAATAGGATGCGAAAGCGCGACGGGCTGCGCTCACGGCGCGATCCACATCGGCAGACGAGCCCAGGCTGATCCGGCCGATGGTTTCCTCCGTTGCCGGACTGACTACGCCCAAAGTCGGGGCACCGACGGGCTCGACCCACCGGCCATTGATATAGAAGTTCAGCTTATCCATGCCTGCCACCTAAGCCCGTAAGGCCGATCGCTTTCATCACTAGTGCATCATCCTCTGGTCGCAAGGCACCGGCAGCAGGCGTTCCGCCTGGCGAGGCGAACTGTCTCAGAGGTGCCGTCCCTCATCCACCGGCACGACGATGCCGGTGGAGCTGGTCAAATTGACGATACAGGCCACTACGGCGCGAGCCACATCGTCAGGTGTGGTGACATGGCCAAGCGGCAGCCGTTCGGCCGTCTTTTCCAGTTGCTCGCGCGAGCGTCCCGGCACAAAGCCAGTATCCACGCCAGCGGGCGAGACCGAAAACACCCGGACCTTGGGTGCTAACACCTTGGCCAGAGCGATGGTGAGCGCATCGACACCCGCCTTGGCCGCTACATAGGCCAGGCTGCTGCCGATTCCGGTTCTTGCGGCAATTGACGAGACATTGACGATCGCTGCGCCGGTGCCGCGCTCCAGCAGGGGGCGAAAGGCTCGCATGACTGCAAATGGCCCCCGCAGATTGATCAGAACCGTTTGATCAAAAATGTCGTCGCTCAGAGCGGCGAGGTCGGCCACTGGCACAGGTGTCGTGGATCCGCCGGAGTTGACCAACGCGTCGAGGCTGCCGAAGCGTTGGTCGATGGCAGCGGCCGCCTCGGCGATGGTCCCGCCATCCTCCATGGAGATCCGCATGGCAAGGTGGCCGCTGCCCTTTAAACCAGCAACAACTTTATTGGCAGTTTCAGCTTGGCTGTTGTAGCCAACGATGACGGTTGACCCTAAGGCGGCAAGTCGCGCGGCGGTCGCCCGGCCGATGCCACTGCTGCCGCCAGTCACCAAAACGGTGCGTGGGGCGGCGAGCGGCGGAACATCAATCAAATCCATGCCAGATCTCCGATTGTTACGCCGAGAAATCCTTGAGCGCCGCCGTGGCGGCGTTGCGGATGAAGCCGTGATCGCTTGAGAGCACGATGGCTGTGGCGCCCAGGGCGGTGACGAACTCCATATCCGGCTTGGTCGTCGGCAGCATCATGAGGGGGGTATTGGCCTCCTTGGCGGCATCAGCCACACGGCGGGCAATGTCCGCGACATTGCGCGCGGCGTCCGGGTTGTCACGGAACGAGGCCGTCAGATCGCCCCGCCCCACAAAGAGGGCGTCGATGCCCTCAAGTTTAGCGATGTCGCCGGCCTGATCAATGGCGTCCTGATCCTCGATCATGGGGATCACGGCGATCTGACTATCCTGCAATGCCATATGCTGGACTGAACCCACGCTGCCCCAGTTGCTCGCCCGCGACAAGCCGACAAAACCTCGGCCGCCGGGAGTGTAGTGGGCAGCGCGCGCGATTGCCCGAGCTTTTTCAACGGAAGCAACATGGGGGACCATGATGCCCATCGCCCCACAGTCGAGACAAGACAGAACATTGGCTTCGGTAAATTCAGGAATTCGAACGATCGGCGCGAGGTTTGCGGCGCGGGCAGCGAAAATCATCAGGTCCGTGATGGAGCGATCCAGCGGCGCATGCTCCTGATCGATGATGATGAAGTCATAGCCAATCTGCCCCAGCATTTCGATGACTTGGGTAGTTGGCAGCTTAACGAAGGTGCCAAAGAGACGCTCGCGCGCCAAAAGGCGGGCACGAAAGGTGGAGAAGTGGGGGCGCTGCTCAGACATGGATCGTTCCCTTTTGCGCACCTTCTATACGTAGACGGCAGCAGCGCGAGACGTTGAACCAGTGCCATTTCCCTGTGCGAAATGGCGCCGACACGGCGTTTCCTTGAGCGAAACGGTGCCGGAATCCGGTTGCTGGTGGCAGACAGCAAGTGGGACTTAGCCCTCACCAAGCCGCCTATGCGGCCGTTCGAAGGACCTGACCGTGGCCGATCCCACCATCCTCACCTGCGCGGTGACGGGCAATATCACGACCTTGGCGCAAACGCCTTATCTGCCCGTAACGCCCGAGCAGATCGCCAATGCCGGGCTTGAGGCTCTCCGAGCAGGCGCTGCAATCATCCATGTGCATGTGCGCCATGACGATGGGCGTCCTAGCATGGAACTCAAACATTACCACGAAGTGGTCGAGCGCCTTCGCGCGGCCGACGAAGATGTGGTCATCAACCTGACTACCGGGCCGGGGCAGCGGTTCATTCCAAGCGAGGAAAATCCCAGCATTGCCTCACCCGGCACAACGCTGATGCGGCCTGAACCGCGCGTGTCGCATGTGGAAGTGCTTCGACCGGAGCTGTGCAGCCTCGATTTTAATACGATGTATTCGGGCACGTCGGTGGTTATCAATACGCCGACAAACCTGTCCATCATGGCTGAGCGCATTCAGGCGGCAGGCGTTCGCCCGGAAGTCGAGGTGTTCGACAGCGGCGACATTCAACTGCTCAACGATATGGTGCGTCAGGGCAAGCTGGAGGCGCCGGTATTCTGTCAGATCGTGCTGGGGGTACGCTACGGCGCCGTCGCCACGCCAGAAACGATGGCTTATCTCAAGAGCCTGCTGCCGGCGGGCTCGAACTGGGGTGGGTGCGGGATTGGCCGCTTTGAATATCCCATGCTGGCCCAAGCCTGGCTGCTGGGCGGCCACATCCGGGTCGGGCTCGAGGACAACATTTTCCTTGAAAAGGGCGTGCTAGCCCAAAGCAACACGCAACTGGTTGAGAAAGCGGTTCGGCTCGTGCGGGAGTTGGGCGGCCAAGTGGCTACGCCTGGCGAGGCGCGGGAAATCCTCGGACTCAAGAAGCAGGCGCCGCTTTCCGAATAGTGCCTGCACAATAATCTTAGGGACAACTGACATGTATAATTCCAGCGATCCGCGATCCACCCTGTCCGGCGATAAGCCGAAGCCCGAAGCGAGCTGGGTGCACAACTCGTTCTTCGGCTCGCAACTAGCGCTGTTCTATGGCACCCCGCCCCAGATCAAGGACGCCAGTGGCGAGACCTGGATCAGCCGGGGGCAGAACTTCGTCGTAGCCTACAGCAAGGCCTTGGAAGGCGGCGCGTTCGAGCGTACCGCGCAGGCCGACGAATACGCTGTTGTCATCCCCGATGCAGAAACGCGGGTCGAGATCACAACCGAAGCTGGCACCGAGCTGGTACCAGGATATTCGGTGGTATTCGTGCCCCCCGGCAAGAGCACTATTCGGATGCTGACGCCGGGTACAATCGTGCGGCTGCTGACGCCGAAATCGGCGGATATGGCCAATGCCGCTTCAAATGCCGACGCCTTCGCTGACCCGCACCCCAATGTGCCGCCGTTCCAGGCTTGGCCCGAGCCTGCTGATGGGCTGAAACTGCGGTGGTACACGCTGGACGTGCCCGAGGATCCGTCGCGCTTTGGCCGCATCTTCCGCTGCACCACCTTCATGGTGAACTTCCTCACCCCCCGCGTTGGTCCGCGGGCGCGCGACAACGTCTCGCCGCACCACCACGACGATTTCGAGCAGTGCTCGCTGGCGCTCAGTGGCGCCTTTACACACCATCTGCGCTGGCCGTGGACCACGAACATGAATGTATGGCGTGAGGACGAGCACCTTTATTGCGAGTCCCCCTCGATCTGCGTGATCCCGCCGCCTTCGATCCATACCACGACAGCCGAAGGGCCGGAGGTGAACCAACTTGTGGACATTTTCGCGCCGCCGCGGCTGGATTTCTCGCTCAAGCCCGGCTGGGTGCTAAATGCAGACGACTACCCGCTGCCCAACGGATAGCGAGGGCCGAGCCGTAGACACGAAAAAGCCGGGGCATGAGCACCCCGGCTTTTTCTATCAGGTATTGGCTCCCGCCTCAGGTCGCCAGGCCCACGAGGCGCGCAGGATTGTGGGTCACCATGGTGCGAACATCGGCCTCGCTGTAGCCCAGCGCTAGGCAGAGCTTGATTGCCTGTCGCATGCCTTCGACCGGGGTGGGATTGTCCACCTGGCCAAGGTCAGATCCGATCGACGAATTGGCGACACCCGCCGCATCAATGTGGTCCTTGAGTTCCTGGGGCGAATAAACATTGAAGCGCGAGTCGACATACATGGCGGCGGACTGCTCTACGATCACGCCAAGATTGGCGAAGTCGCGCACGTCTTCAGGGGTGAAGTGCAATCCGTACATCGGGTGGTTGATCAACAGGCGCTTGACGCCACGGCTGCGTGCCTCGTCGAACAGCTTCCAAATTTCCCAAACATGCAGGTGGCCCGACGACAGGATAACGTCGAACTCGGCAATCTGATCAAGGATTTGCTTAACAACGTCTAGGACATTGCCCAGCTCATCGACGACCGTCAAGGCCGGCGAATTCATCAGTTGCACATTGGAGACGAGCCGCGACTTGCGGTGCGAACTGCGGATGTGGTTGGCGGACTGCGCTGTGGGCATCCAGATCAGCTTGGCGCCCATCTTGAGTTGGGCGTCGACCACATAGGGGTTCAGGCCGCCCGTGGAGTTATTGAGCACGAGCCCGCTGAACATGGAGAATTCGTCGTTATCGATCAGCCGCTCCATCAGCGGGATGAACGGGGCGGAAGAATAGTGATGATCCTTGAACAGCACGGCACGCATGCCAGCGGCTATGGCCTCTTCGGCGGCCTGCATATGGTCAAGCTGGCGCGGCATGGTCGAGGGGCCGGAATGCACATGCAGGTCCAATGCACCCCGCAGCAGACCCGCCGCGACGTCTTCATCGACACCGGCCATAAGCTGCCGCGCCTGTTCCCGATTTTGTGCACTCGTGCCCATAAAACTCTCCCGCCTGATACCCAGTCGGCATAGAGGTTGACGCCGGCGCGGCTCAACCTATAGTCCCCCCTGTTTCGTGCTGCGGAACAACAATGCGCGATGGAATAAGGGGCAAACGGTGGGCATACGGTCGATCGAACGGTGTCTAAGTGTGCTGCTGGAACTCAACCGGCAACCTATAAACACGATCGCGCAATTGCATGCCCGCACAGGACTGCCCAAGCCCACGCTCGTTCGCATCCTCAAGACCCTGGAAGAGGCGGGCTATGTGGAGAACGATACGCGACAGGGCGGCTATCAGGTGAGCGGGCTGGTGACCTCGCTTAGTTCGGGCTACCACAAGAGCCCGCTCGTAGTTGAAGCGGGCCGTGCCTGGGCGCTGGCCATTACCCGCAAGCACAAGTGGCCCATAGCCATCGCCCTGCCAGACTATACCAGCATGGTTGTGCGCTTCAGCACGGTGCCCGACAGCCCGGTGTCGCCATTCCATAGCACGGTCAACCGACGCCTGCAGATGCTGACACGAGGCTTGGGCTTGGCCTATGTCGCGTTTATCGAGAGCGAAGAGTTTGCGCTTATCCTTGACGCGCTGACCAAGTCGGAAGATCCCGAGGATGGCCTCAGCCATCATCCACAGGAGGTCCACCGTTTGCTGGCACAGGTGCGCAAGGCGGGCTACGCGACGCGGGCCTCATTTGTCGAGCCGCGCAATTCGAACACCATTGCCGTGCCGATCATTAGCCTTGAGGGACGCGTGCTGGCGAGCCTGGGGCTGACCTATTTCAAATCCGCCTTCACATCTGAACTGGAGGCCTGCGAGCGCTTTGTTCCAATCCTCCAGTCAGCAGCCGTCGCCATCGCGGATGACCTTGGCCGCCTTTCCAACAAAATGGCGGTGGACGTGTCGGAATTCGGCGCGATCTAAAGGCGCTCGCCAGACCTCGCTTCGAAAGCGGCGCGATAATTTGCGCCATGGCGCGGCCGTACTGGAGCCCGTTGTCGAAACTACCCGGGGGTAAGCACTCTGCGGGGGACAACGTCCACCCGCTCGCTTGGCCCAAGGACGCCAGGCGACCGCCATTCGCCGGCTGCCCGCCTGCAACTAGGATGCGCCTAACCGGTCAAGTCACCGACATGAATGCTGACGTGGTCGAAAATGCTCATTGATCGTTCCGCATCACTTAAGTAGTCGGCAGCATGCCGCCATCCAATCGCAGGTTCGACCCAGTGATATAGCCGGCTCTAGGGCTGACCAGGAAGGCGATGTCGTCCGCAATTTCCTCCAATGTTCCAACGCGGCCGAGTGGGACTTGCGCAAACATGGGCAACACGGTCTGTTCAACCTGCTCCCAAGCCGCGCCCGCGGGAATACCGTTGGCAATGCCGACAGCTCGGAAACCGGTCTCGAGGCTGGTGCTGCGAATAGTGCCAGGCGACACGGTGTTCACCGTGACGCCGTCGAGCGCCACCGCCTTTGCCAATGATGCCGTCATCGCGATCATCGCGGCTTTCGCCGCCGAATAGTCCGGCCGCGTCGCGGGCGGCATCATACCAGCCAGGCTCGCGATGTTGATACCCGCCCCCACTTGGCCGCCCGCATATGCGGCAGCAACAAAGCCGTTACCCTGACCGCGGCCACCACGTTGCGATCAAAAGCGGAAGCCCAGGTGGCCGCCCGCGTATTGGTCCAGTCCTCGGTGCCGCCGGAGCCACCCGCATTATTGACCACGATGTTGATCGGGCAAGCAAGGTCCCGTGCTTCGGTAACGAGGCGCTGCACGTCCCCATCAAGTGTCAAGTCCCCGACCACCGCATGGGCACGCCCGCCATCGGCGACGATCTCTTTTGCAACCTGCTCGGTTTTGCCACGATCGCGACCATGGACAATGACGGTCGCCTTCTCGCGAGCGAGCCCACGCGCAATCGCCTCGCCCATCCCTTTGCTGCTCCCGGTAACGAGTGCGACTTTGCCGTCCAGTTTCAAATCCATGCCATAGCGCCTATCGTGAAGTTCGTTTCGCATAGATAGATCGGTCCATGACCCAGACAATTACGCACTTAATAGGGCCTGTACCCAATCCGGATCGGTCTGTTTGCCTGGGGCCAGAGGGATCGGCGGCCCATGTCACGAGAGTGTTGGCCATGGTCAGCGGTCGCTGGAAACTTCCGATCCTGTTCCGTCTTTTCGAGCGACCGAGACTGCGAAACTCAGAACTCAGACGGGACATGCCGGAGGTTTCCCAGAAGATGCTGACGCAGCATCTGCGGGAGTTGGAGCATGACGGGTTGTTGATCCGACAGGATTTTGGCGAGCAACCACCGCGCGTCGAGTACAGCCTCAGCGATGCCGGCCGCGGTTTGATCCCGGTGCTGGCAGCCGCAAAGCGGTTCTCGGAAAGCCACCCAGGCGGTTAGGTCCGGAGCCCGAAGCAAACGTGCCACGACATCGAAGGTCCTGTCGGTCGGCCGCTGTATGTCGTCGCGGTCGGCGCGTCAAGCGCGTCAAGTCCCCGGGGCGTGGGCAGGACGCGATGGATCCATTCCATCGTGGCGTCAGGGGACACCCGAGGCGTCATGGAGAGTGCTCGTTCAAAAGCTGGACCTCGGCAATTGCGGTCTGCACGGCCGAGACGCGAACAACGGCTTTCCCTCTGGCCTTGCTCGCAGGCATGGTCAGGCGCCTGCGGGAAAGACAAGAGCGCGGATCAAGGGTGACGGGGCAAACGAATCTGGACTGCCAGCCGGCATTCCTGCTGCGGAGGTAAGGGAGCAGTGTTTTTCGGTGTACTTGCTGGGGTTACAACGGGGGCATCGCGGCACACACGCTGAAAGAACAAGCGCTTAGGCGTAGTGGCGGAGAGGAAGGGACTCTCCGGGAGTTCCGGAACCGCAAGGCTTACAGCGAAATAGCTCGAAAACCAATGTGTATCAGGCACATTCCAGTTTTCAAGGAGAGATTGCGGGTTATTTTCCTGTCATCACCAAAAGTCTGTTCTGGGGTGGGTTGCGGACAGTCGGCTTTCGGGGGAGTTATGCTATAGGTGACCGTTGCGAAGCCAGTCTTATGCCTCCTTTAAGATGGTCAAAGTGCTGAAGCGATGCCAAACTTTGAGGTAACTATGCGCGGAGCTTTCCTCGTCTTGTTGCGCTAGCAGCCAGGCACTCATCAGAGGCCCGGGCGAGCGACAGTGGCCCCAGGGTTGGTTTCCGGCACTATTCGCCCACAGACGTGAGGTTGACGACCTTGTAGGTGGGAGTGAGATAGGCAAGAGTCTTGACGCCCCTTAACCTGGCATTGGACTGCACCTCTTCCTCGAGCAGCCGCTCGGCGTCCGCGCGATCGGCACCGAACCGCACGCCGATGACCACGAAGTCGCCGTCGGTCTCGACCATGAGGAGGGTCACCCCGGCATCACTCTCGTTCAGGCAGAACCGCTCGTAATCTTGCGTGGTCAAGACCGTCCCGTCCGGCCCGCGGTAAGCGCCTCCGGATTGCGGGACCATCTCTGCATCATCCACCAGAACGCGTTCGAACTCCTGCCTGGTAGCCGCCGGGCACTGCAGGTCCATGGAGGCTCGGGCGACCGTACTGCCCATGCCCACGAGGACCGACATGCCGAGCAACTACAGGCGCAATTTCGGCATCGTATGTTCCCGGTGGGCTGTTCTTAGGCGGCGTGATTGTCGTCACAACTTAAAATATCAAAAGGTTACCTGCCTATATACCACCAGACAATACTGCTCCGTCCTATATAAAAGGTGACAACCTGAGAACACCAAATCCGATTCCCCGCGTAGTTGCCCGGCCACTCGGGCTCGGAGGATACGCGGTCCGAATGGTTAGTTTAGTGTACGGTCCCCGAAGTGGGTCGAGCGATGTCCAACCACGTGAGCCGCGACTTCCGCCCCGTCTCCGCCTTCCGAGGCATCCCTTCCTTACTCTGGCTGCTTGCCTGTGCCTGGTGCGCGTATTGGACTTGGCATCTCGTCTGGTGGACCATCCCCGCTCCCCACGGCCTCGTCTTGTTCACGGCAGGGTTCGTCGTTTCGCCGTTCGCCGTGTTGTTCATTGCAACCGCATACGAGTGGTGGCGGCGGCTGGAATCGCGTCATTTCACCCGAAAGGCAATGCATCTCCATTGCGCGGTGATGATAGTGGGCAGTGTCTTGCTGTTCACGTTCGGCGGTAACCCAAAACCGGGGAGCTTGGAGGACATCAGGTCCTACGGCTTCCTTCTCGCGTTCTACACCCTGTTGGACCTGCCGATACTCCTCCTGCTGTGGATTGAACGGCGTGCCGGGAGGCATGGCCCGGGATGGGTCCGGCTGACGTGTCTGGCGGTGGCCGTTCCGGGTATGGTCGCCTTGCTGTTCGTGTGGTCGGCGGCGAACATCGGCCTGGTTGCCTGGAAGGCCAAGTCCACCGCGGGTACGGACCCCTACTGCCTTCAGGTCCATGGTGACCCCTACAAGGTGGTGAACGCTTGGGCCGACTTGTCCGGGTTGCGCATGACCACCCCGGAGACGGTCAGGGGCGGCGTCACCAGCGACGACTATATACGGGCGGTCTTTCACGCCGTTCTCGTGGTCAGGACCGCGGAGGGGAACAAGGCCTACAATTGGTCGTACCGCGCCCAGGATTTCCTCTCGTTACCCATCGGTCCCTCACTGGGACGCACGTTAGGGCCTTCCCGCGTCACGATAGCGTGTACGCCCGTGCACGACTATCTTGGCAAGCTGGGGAGCCATGTCCCGGCCTCCCCGCCACTCGATTACTTCCCCCCGCTGAACTTTCCCCCGAGGCCGCATCGGGTACTGCCGCCCCTGCCGGAGGGCGAGCCCTTCCTGCCTCCGGTTCCCGCCGGCAAGGAATTCTGGCACGGCATCATGGTTCGCTACCTCAGCCTGGAGGCCCTGCTCGAGGCCTGCGAGATCGAGGTGACGCGAGAGGCATTGGAGGAAGTCCGTGCGTTGGCCGAGAAGGCCAGGGTGATGACGGGGTACACGGAGGACCAGGGACTGCGTGCATATCGGGGCATCCTGTTCAGTACAGGGTTGCTTGGCGACTACGCTTGCCGAACGGAAGCGGGATCTCGCCGGGAGCTCATGCAATACTTGCCCCATTCGGGCCTCCGCCCGAAGTCCACCCGGTAAAGCAACCCGGTTAGCGACGAGATAAAGCCACCCGGTGCATCTCCGCGATGGCCCGGCCATGGTCGGGCACATGGTACAGCATATGCATGGCAATGACGACGTCGAAGTATGGGCGGCGAACGGCAGGTCGGACGCGTCGGTCGTTTCACCCTTGACCGATGCGAATGGCAGGGCGGTACAGCGGCAGCTTTTCGGCAACGGGCGCGCTTCGAAGAGGCCGCGCCCGTCCAAGGTCAACCCAGCATCTTGAGTTGGGTCATCAGCTCCAGCTGATCCGAACTGAGCCAGTACTCCGCCACCTTGCCGTTTTCGATGCGCAGGAAGTCGGCGCCGGCAAATCGCACCGCTGTGCCGGGCTCGGCCTGGGCACCGGGAAAACCGCCTTGGTAGACACCGCTCGCCAACCACCGCCCGGCAATCATGCCATCGCCGAAGAGTGGCGGAACCTGGACATCGAAGACGAAAGGTTTAATCGCCGCATGAAGCTGGCCGATCCAGCCCGCCATGCCGGCCGCGCCGGCATAAACGGATAGGTCCCCGCCACCGATGGGGTACATGTTGAGCTTGTAGTCTTCGGCCATGATCTGCTCGGCCATTGCAAGATCGCCATTCCACATGGCAATCCACTTGTCCCAGATCGCCATCAGTTCGCTTTCACCGGACTGTGCCAGGCTCATTGATGTCATTCCCAGCAGCGGCACTGCCGCAAGGCTGGCAGTCATCATCGTACGTCGTTTCATTGTTCAGCTCCCGGCTTGATGGTGAACGCAGTCTTGTAGTCGGCGAGGAACGCCGCGAATGAGCGGGGCTCACGCCCCGTCACCGCTGACACTGCCGGGCCAACCCCGTCGGCCTCGTGGCGGGCGTAGTGGGCGTAATCCTCGATCAGGCCATCGGCTCGCCATTGGGGAAATCCCGCCGTGAGCGCGGCATCGCGCATGACATCGGGCGAGATCTCGACAAAGGTGACGGCTTGGCCGATGGCCATGCCGATCTGCCTTGCCATATCCTCATGGGTCAGCGCCTGCGGACCGGTGAGATCATAGACTTGGCCCTCGTGACCGGAGGTGGTCAGCACGGCGAGGGCGACGGCGGCAATGTCACGGCTATCGATCAGGCTGACCCTGGCGTTGCCGATGGGCGCAAACAGCTTGCCCGTGGCCGCGATGGCGCCGCCGAAACCCACAAATCCCTGCATGAACAGATTGGGCCGCAGGAAGGTAAAGGTCATGCCGCTGACGCGGATCGCCTGCTCCACCGCCGCGTGATAGCGCAGGAAGCGCACCGGGGAACTGGCTGCGGCATGCAGTTGCGACAGCTTGGTGATATGCCTGACCCCCGCCCGCTGGGCCGCAGCGACAAAGGCTAGTTGCTGCTGCTCGGCCCGCTCGGTGGAATTGGTGAGCAGGAAGGCCCGCTCAACGCCCTGCAAAGCCGCCCCAAGCGAGGCCAGGTCGTCGAAGTCACCAGTGACCGGCGTGATGCCCGCAAGGCCATTGAGCTTGTCGGCGGCGGCGGCGGAGCGTGTCATGGCCCTGGCCGATAGACCCCGGGCGGCAAGCTGTTTCGCCAGTTCAAGGCCGACCTGCCCGGTGGCACCTGTAAGAAGGATCATCGTGAGCTCCTGTTGTGTCCCACCAATATGAATGCGGACTGCTATAAAGCAAATTGACAAGAGCATTCAGGCGGTTAGTATAAAATGTATGATGGCAAGTGCCCCGAATGCGAGCATCGACTGGGAGCGGCAGCGGGCCTTCATGGCCGTGATGCGCGAGGGCAGTCTGTCGGCTGCGGCCCGGGTCCTCAATGTCGCCCAACCCACCGTTCGGCGTCGCATCGAGGATCTGGAGCGCGAGCACGGCATCGTGCTGTTCACCCGGTCGCCCACTGGACTGCTGCCGACCGCCATTGCCCATGAGCTGACCGCGCATGTCGAGGCCATGTCGAGCGCTGCCCGGTCCTTTGCGCGTGCCGCCTCTGCCGAGGCCGGATCGCTCGCCGGTGCGGTGCGGATCACCGCCAGCGAGGTCGTGGGGGTCGAAGTTCTGCCGCCAATGCTGGCGGCGCTGCGGGCGCGCCATCCGGGACTGGTGATCGAATTGGGGCTCAACAATCGCACCGAGAATCTGCTCGATCGCGAGGCCGATATAGCCATTCGCATGGTGCGTCCGGTGCAGGACGCGCTGGTGGTCAAGCGCATCGGCGCTATACGGCTCGGTCTTTACGCCTGCCGGAGCTATCTGGCCGCCCATGGCACGCCCACCTCGTTTGAAGAGGTCAGATCCGCCGGACTGATCGGCTTTGAAAGCGAGACGGCTGGCATCCGCACCTTGCGTCAGCGCGGCCTTTCATTCGGGCCCGAGGATTTCATCTTCCGCACCGACAGCGACCTTGCCCAACTAGCGGCGATCCGTGCGGGCGTTGGGATCGGCGTCTGTCACCTCGGGCTGGGCGAACGCGACCCCGAGCTGGTCCGGGTGTTGCCGGACGCGTTCAGGATGGAGTTTGAGACATGGGTGGTCACGCATGAGGACCTGCAGCAGGTGCGGCGGGTGCGTCTCGTCTTCGACGCCCTGGTCGAGGGCCTGACAGCCTACGCCCTATGAGCCGGCTCGCGACAGCTCGCTGATTGTACACGCCAGGCGCCAAGCCGTTCGGGTGACCCGATGCGTCGACCGAATGCTGGCCATGCGAAAACCGCCTTCCGCATCGCGTCATCAAGGTCATTTGCATCATGAGCTGCTTCCTGCCTGCCACTGCGACGGCTGCCGCGGCGTGAAGGAACGGCGGCTTCCGGGAAATGGAGGCGCTGACGCTCACGGCCGATAAGGGGTCGATTGCTGCCGGGCGGCAACGCGCCCCTGCCCTGCCCTGCCTCCGTCCAACCATCCATCTGATCAGGGTCGAAGCGATCACATCGGCCCTTCGATCAGCGGTGCTGGATCGCCTTTCCAAATCATGCGGTAGACAGCGCCCTGGTGAACGGACTGAACGGCGGCCGGCCGCAGGGCGACAATGCAGGTACCACCCGGGTGCCGTACGGATGGGTAGATGATGCCGTTGAGGCCAGTGGCCCGGGCGCGGTCAGCTACGGCATTGCCGACCGGGTAGGCTTGAACCGTGTCCGGGCCGAGCGATAGATGGTTGGGTACCTGCCTGAGGTCGAGGAACTCGCCGGCAAGGCTACAGAACATTTCCGCGTATTCCACGGTGGCGTGGTACTCCCCCGCATCTGCCAGCATGTTGGTCAGGTGATATCCGACCTCGCTGATGCAGGTGGCGACATCCAGAGCGGCATACCAGGCACCACGATCGGCACCGTTGAACCGGTTCGGCTGCTGTGGCTTGGCATAGGCGAACGAAGCGTTGATGAAATGCGCGTGCGGCACGTCATAGACGAGCTCGTTGGCGGCGAGCCCCGCAATGCCACGATCCTGCGCCATCAACCGGCTGCTCGTGGCGCCCTCAATCTCGGCCAGCGCGGCGAGATCATCCTCGTTATCGACCAGAGGCGTCAACACCGCCGCACGCAGTCGCGCCGTCGTTACCAGTCGAACCGTCCTCGGAAAGGCTTCGGTGACAACCGGCACACCGTCGATCGACAATCACAGGCCCCCGCGGACGGCGTCCACATAGCGGCGCACCTCGAGCATTTGCGGAATGCCGCCCTTGAGCATGGAGTCGATTGGGCTCATCCCGGCAAACAGCGGTGCCTTGTTGACCAACCAGGGCCAGCGGTCGGCCATATCATCGGCGAACAGCAGATGGAGCCCCTTGTAGATGCCGACCAGGGCGGAGATGCGCGTGAGTTGATCCTGGCTGAGGGTCTTGTCCTTTCCCTCCTGCTTCATGCGCTCCCAGGTGCTCGTGGACACATCGAGCAGCGCCGCCGCCTGTTCACCCTTGAGACCCCACTCTTGGACGAGACGCTTGTAGGCTTTCAGGGCGACCTTCGAGAGCCGTACGCGGTCACTCTCGGCCGAGAAGTCCTGCCGGCTGGGCATTGTCGGCATTGGAATATCGATCTGCAACACCGTTATCTCCCTCATATGATAAGCAACGCATACCCATATGATGGTCATTTGTCCACAGATCAAGCTCTGGGCTTGCCATCACCTGCGGGGAAACCCCGTTCTGTTGATTGCCACCAAGATCTGACCCTCCAAGGGCAGAAGTTTCGCTGAGAATTGACCCATGTTTTGATCGTTTCCCCGGCTGTTGGTCGGGGGACACAGGAGTGATCGACATGGCGTTATCGAGCGTAATCAGGCGCTGGCATTTCCGTGAGGGGGTGCCGATCCGAGCTCAGCCCCCACACTGGTCTGCCCCCACAGAAGTGGTCCTTTTTGAAGTATGGGAAGCTCCCATTTTGAAAGGATACGCAGATGCCCAGGA